>QOQW01000001.1 GCA_003327425.1 Candidatus Ozemibacter sibiricus | reverse complement strand
TGATCGGCTTCGGCAAAAGCTTCAAGGCACATAGAATGGCCAAAGGATGAATTGATGAGGCATTCCGGACTTCGTTCTTGGAAATTAGCACTGGGTGATGGTTTCATGAGTTGACCGATAATTGCTGTGTTCATGAGGGTTCCATTGACTCCCCGTCGGGAGACTGCTAAAATGGATTGTTTGGAGAAAGGCATGCCACCGCTACCCACCATCGCGATCGTCGGCCGGCCCAACGTCGGCAAATCCTCCCTTCTCAACCGCATCGTCGGCCGCCGGCACGCCATCGTCGATCCGACCCCCGGCGTCACCCGCGACCGCAACTATGCCGAAGCCACCTGGAACGGTCGCCGGTTCAACGTCGTCGACACGGGCGGTCTCGATCCCGACGACCACCAGCCCATCCAGCAAGCCATCCGCGCCCAGGTCGAATTCGCCCTGCGGGAAGCCGACGCCATCCTGCTCACTTGCGATTCCCGCCAGGGGCTGTACCCCGACGACCGCACCATCCTCGATCTGTTGCGCCGCAGTTGCCAGGGGAAGCCCGTCTACGTCGTGGTCAACAAGATCGACAACCCCCTCGACGACGTTTCCCTGGCCGAATTCTACGCCCTCGGCGTGCCTAGGCTCTTCCCGGTATCCGCGCTGCACGGGCACGGGGTGGCCGACCTGCTCGACGTCGTCGTCGAGCCGTTTCCCCGCCAATCGTCCAATGAAGCCGACCAGGCCGAGGAAGGCCCCAGCCGCATCGCCATCGTCGGCAAGCCGAATGTCGGCAAATCCTCCCTGTTCAATCGCCTGATCGGCCAGGAGCGCTCGATCGTCGACGACGCCCCCGGCACCACCCGCGACACCATCATCGTTTCGGTGGAACGAGGCGGCAAGACCTATCGGTTCATCGATACCGCCGGTCTGCGGCGGCCTTCCCGCCAGAAAGACTCGGTCGAATTCTTCTCCGTCTTCCGCACGCTCGATACCATCCGCAAATCCGATCTGGCCATCCTGGTCCTCGACGCCTCGGCCGGCGAGATCACCCAGCAGGACAAACGCATCGCCAGCCGCATCATCGAGGTCGGCTCCGGCTGCCTCATCCTCTGGAATAAATGGGACCTCGCCACCCATGACGAACGCGCCTGGCAGCGCCTGCAGGCAGCCACCCGTCAGGAGTTCCCCCTCCTCGAGTTCGCTCCCATCCTGTCCTGCAGCGCTCGCACCGGCCTGCGGGTCGCCCGCGTCTTCGAACTGATCGACCGCATCCTGGCCGCCGGCACCGCCCGCATTCCGCCCGACCGCCTGAAAAGCATCCTGTTCGACGCCCTGACCATGCAGCCGCCGCCCCCGTTCGCCGGGCAGCCGGTGCGCATCTCCTCGATCCAGCAGATGGAAGGGCCCCCTGTCATCTTCAGGGTCTACACCAACCAACCGGAAGGCGTGCATTTCTCCTATCAACGCTACCTGCTGAACCGCCTGCGCGAAGATACGCCGTTCGAAGGCTGGCCCGTTCGGCTGGTCCTGCGGAAGAAGTGACCGACCATGGACCTGACCTACGGCTACGCGTTCCTGTTGGGGTACCTGCTCGGGGCCATTCCCACGGCGTATTGGCTCGGCCTGGCCATCTACCGCATCAACATCT
This sequence comes from Candidatus Ozemibacter sibiricus, assembly GCA_003327425.1. Classification (GTDB taxonomy): domain Bacteria; phylum Muiribacteriota; class Ozemobacteria; order Ozemobacterales; family Ozemobacteraceae; genus Ozemobacter; species Ozemobacter sibiricus. The sequence continues at coordinate 462,833 of QOQW01000001.1, read as the reverse complement.
TCGAGCACGGCAGCCGGAACATGGGAGCCACCAACGTCCATCGCGTGCTCGGCAAGGGGCCGTTTGCCGCCACCCTGACCTGCGACATCCTGAAAGGCATGCTGCCGGTGCTTCTGGCTCCACGCCTGGCTCCTTCCCCTGCGATGATCGTGCCGCTGCAACTGGTCGCCGGGGTGGCAGCCGTCATCGGGCACACGCTCTCCTTCTGGGTCGGCTTTCGCGGCGGGAAGGGCGTCGCCACCGGCCTGGGCGTCTTCCTGGGACTGGCCCCGAAGTCCTCCATACTCGCCATGGTCGTCTTCCTGGCGGTCCTGGTGACAACGCGCTATGTTTCGCTCGGGTCCATGCTGGCCGCGGCCGCTCTCCCCGCCGCCATCTACTTCTTCCAGGAAGGCGGGCCTGAATGGTATCTGGTGTTCACGGTCTTTGCCGCGGTCGTCGCCGGGTTCATCATTTTCAAGCACCGAACCAATATTCGCCGGCTCGTGCGAGGGGAAGAGCTGGCCCTCGGTGCCGGCGCTCCGGCCGCGCCCGCCACGCCGGCCACAACGCTCGATGACGCGTGAGCCTCACCCTGCCGAGCCCCTGCGAGTAGCTGTCATCGGTGCCGGATCATGGGGCACCACCCTGGCCGATCTGCTCGCCCGCAAAGGGCACCGCGTCACTCTGTGGGCCCGCGAGCCCGAAGTCGCCGAAGGCATTCGAACCACCGGCCGGAATCCCTTTTTCCTGCCCGACCACGATCTGTGCCGCACCCTGCACGTGGTCACCGAGCTGGAAGCCGCCCTTGAGGAGGCCGATCTCGGTCTTCTCGCCATCCCGTCCAGCCATCTTCGGGCGGTGATCCATCCCGTGCGGCAACGCCTGAGCGCCCTTCCTCTTCTGGTCAATGCAGCCAAAGGTCTGGAAACCGGAACCGGGGCACGACTGTCGCAAGTCATTCTGGAAGAACTCGGCGTCCAGGAGGGGTCTTCCGCCGACCGTCTGGCCGTGCTCTCCGGCCCGAATCTCGCCGGCGAAATCGCGGGGGGCAAGATCAGCGCCTGCGTGGTCGCCTCGCCGCACCCCTCCATCGGCATGCGTCTCCAGGAAGTCTTTTCCACCCCGACCTTCCGGGCCTACCGCCACACCGACCGCTGCGGGGTCGAGCTGGGAGGCACCCTCAAGAACATTTTCGCGATCGGCGCCGGCATCGTCGATGGCCTCGGCCTGGGCGACAATGCCAAGGCGGCCTACCTCACCCGCAGCCTTCATGAAATGGTCCGCCTGGGCACCCGCCTGGGCGGCAGAATCTCTACCTTCTACGGTTTGTCGGGCCTGGGCGATTTGATGGCCACCGCCGCCTCCCCCCTCTCCCGAAATCACCAGCTCGGGCAAGCGCTCGCCCGGGGCGAAGCCGACGCCCATCGGCTGCTGCACGGCCGCATGGTGATCGAGGGAGTGGCCACCACCCGCATGGCACTGGAATGGGGAAAAAAACTAACCATTCCCCTCCCGATTACCGAAGAAATATCCAGGGTCCTGTTCGATCGTTTGTCCCCAAGGGAGGCGGCCCGCAACCTGATGACCCGCTCCCTGAAGGACGAGGAGGAATGAAACCGCCCCCGGAGTGAGTCGGAATGCGTAAAGTTTTCTATGTGATCCTGGGAATCACCTGCCTGTCGGCCTTCCTGATCTTCCTCTTCTGGGGGATCACCTCCATTCAGCGCGCCACCCAGACTATCCCGTCATCCTCGAAGGCCCCGACCGTCTCTTCTGCCCCGCACCCGGAGGAACCCATGGCCGCCATGTCCAAACCGCAACCCGTGCCCGAGGTCGAAGTCGTTTTCCAGCTCGATGATCGGACCATCAATCTCGGGAAGGTCCCGTTGCTGAAACCGGCGGGGGGCGATCAAGCCGCCGCCGCTCCGGCGGTCGATGTCGAACTGGCCCGCCGCCTCGTCGAGCAGATTCCTGAACCGGCCCCGGTCGCCCCGCCGGTTCCAGCCAAGCTGGAAACCGATCAGAAGGGCACTCCACGCAAGATCAACCGCGGCAACCCTGGCCAGGTCATCGATCGCGAGGGAACTGTGCAACGTCTGGCCGAGGTGGTGACGCGGGTCAAACCCTCCCAGCCAGTGAAAATCACCGTGCCCCGCCGTGAGCCCGCCGGCATCGAAACCCTGACCAGTCTACGAACCAGGCTGGGGTTCAAGGAATGCCTCGCCGAGTTCGAAACGGTCCACGACAAGGATCACATCGATGACGTCGGGCGCAACATCAACCTGAGGATCGCCGCCGAGAAGGTCGATGGCATCATTCTGCAACCGGGCGAAGAGTTCAGCTTCAATCGCATCGTCGGACCGCGTGGCCGGAAGGAAGGCTTCCAACCCGCCGGGGTCATTTCCAATGGGAAGGTGGTCCCCGGGTTGGGCGGCGGCATCTGCCAGGTCAGCACCACCCTCTACCGGTGCGCCCTCCTCAGCGCGATGAAGATCGTCGAACGCCACAACCATTCCATCTACGATGGGATCGCCTATGCCCAACGTGGCCTCGACGCGGCCGTCGTCTGGGGCGCCAAGGACTTCCGATTCGTCAACACCCTCAACACCCCCGTTCTCATCCTCTGCCAGGCCGGTCGAGGATCGGTCAAAGCCGCTTTCTACGCCCAGCACCGACCGTTCGACAAAGTCGAACTCATCACCCGCAACGAAGTGAAGCATCCGTTCCCTGTCCAGGTGCGCAAGAACCCCCGCCTCAAGAACGGCGAAACGCGGGTCATCCAGCCCGGAGTCACGGGGTATACGGTCGAAGCCTACCGGATCGTCACCATCAAGGGGGTCACCCGCGAGGAGCCGTTGAGCAAAGACCGTTACCAGACCTTCCCCCGCATCGAGGAGGTCAGCAACTGACATGAAAAGGCCCTTCCTGCTTGGCGGCATCGTTCTCTGGCTGACCCTGGTCGCCCTCTCCCCCAGCGGCCACGCCCTCGATTTCTCGGAATTCGTCACCCGCGGCTACGAGGGCAAGGCGGAACTCGAGTTCAACACGCCCGAAGACCTCCTGCTCGGCCCCAATGGCGAGATCATCGTCGCCGACCACAAGAACAACCGCATTCAGATTCTGCGCCCCGACGGCAGTTTCCAGCGGTTCATCACATCCAGCATCGACGGCAAGAAGCTGGTGAATTTCGGCGAGGACGTGGCCCGTCACCAGCGACGCGGCGCGCCCCCGAAGCCTACCGCCACCGGGAAGCCAGAAGAGAAGAAGCCGACCCTCCCGCCGCCCGGCAAAGGCATCACCTGGTACCAGGATGGAGCCTCCAGCACCGTCCTTCTGCTCAAGCCGGTCGGACTGGCCCTCGACGGCCAGGGGCGCCTGTGGGTGTCTTGCGCGGGAGCGCACCGCGTCTACATCTTCCGGTTCTCCGACGGCAAGCCGTTGGGCGAGTTCAGCGGCCAGGGTCGGCAGCCCGGCCTGCTCGACACCCCGATGGACATCGATGTCCGCGCCGACGGTCATTTCGCGATCGCCGACAGCGGCAACAAGCGAGTCCAGATCTTCGATCCCAACGGGACCCCGATTCGCCAGATCCATTACAAGGAAGAATTCAAGAAGGGCCTCCGCGATCTCGCTCCTCGCGGGGTTCTCTGGGCCCGCAACGGCTCCCTGATCGTCTCCTACCCGACCTTCCACCAGGTCACCGCCTGGAACCTGGAAGGGGAGCTATTGTGGCGCTATGGCCAGCTCGGCGACGGCAAGGGGGAGCTGAACCAACCATCCTTCCTCGCCTGGGGCCCCGCCGGTCAGATCCTGGTCGCCGACAGCGGCAACCATCGATTCACCCTGATCGACGAACGCGGCATGCTGGTGCGCAATTTCGCGGTCGTCCGCGGCACCACGCCCGGCCGCCTCCTGTGGCCGCGCGGCCTGGCTTTGACCGCTGAGGAGCACCTGATCATCGCCGACTCCGGCAACAATCGCATCCACTTCTTCAAACCCGGCCGGGCCTTCCTGATGCTGCGGGAAGCCCAGATGCTCGCGCGCTCCGACCAGTGGGACGAAGCCTTCACCCGTATCGAGCAGGTTCTGAATCTCCACCCCAATAATGAAGAAGCGCGAGGGTTGATGGTCAACGCCCTCCACTACTTCGGCGATCGCGCTTTTCAAAAGGCCGATTTCACGCGCGCCGAGGAGTTCTTCCGACGCATCTTGATCTACCGCCCCAATGATGAAACCGTCCCCAGGAAGCTCGACGCCATTTTCTGGGCCGAAAACCGCGACTTGATCGGCAAGCTGATTTTTGGCATCATAGCGGTGATCGCCGCCTTGATCCTGTCCTGGATCGTGCGAACGACCTTCCACAAGGTGGTGTACGGTCACCCCTAGGAGCCCGCATTGTCACTGGATTTCATTCGCAATTTCTGCATCATCGCCCACATCGATCACGGCAAATCGACCCTCGCGGACCGCCTTCTCGAATTCACGTCCACTGTCAGCAAGCGCGAAATGCGCGATCAGTTGCTCGATTCCATGGATCTGGAGCGGGAACGCGGCATCACCATCAAAGCCCAGGCCGTCCGCATGTTCTACCATTCCCCCAACGGTCAGGAATACATCTTCAACCTGATCGACACGCCGGGGCACGTCGATTTCTCGTACGAAGTCTCGCGTTCCATCGCCGCCTGCGAAGGAGCCATCCTGGTCGTCGACGCCACGCAAGGGGTCGAAGCCCAGACCATGGCCAACGTCACCATGGCGCTGGCCCAGAACCTCGAGATCATCCCCGTCATCAACAAGATCGATCTTCCTTCGGCCGACCCTGATCGGGTCAAGCAGGAGATCGAGAATCTGATCGGCCTCGATTGCTCCAACGCCATTCTCGTCTCGGCCAAAGAGGGCACCGGGGTGCCGGCTCTGCTGGAAGCCATCGCGCAACGCATCCCTCCCCCGAAAGGGGATGTCAAGGCGCCGCTACGAGCGCTGGTGTTCGACGCGCGCTATGATTCCTACAAAGGAGTGGTGGTCTACTGCCGGTTCTATGACGGCACCCTGAAAGTCGGCGATCGCATCCGGTTCCTGTCGACCCAGGCCAGCTTCGAAGTCATCGAGACCGGCGTCTTCACGCCCAAACCGGTCATGCAATCGGTCCTATCGGCCGGCGGGGTCGGCTATTTCTGCGCCACCATCAAAGAGATGGGCCACGTCAGAATCGGCGATACGCTGGTCCACGAATCGCATCCCAACGTCGAACCGATTCCCGGGTTCAAGGAGGCCAAGCAGATGGTTTTCTGCGGCCTCTACCCGGTCGAAGCCAGCGACTTCGACGAATTGCGCAATGCTCTCGAAAAACTCTCGCTCAACGACGCCAGCTTCTCGTTCATCCCCGAGAACTCGCTGGCCTTGGGATTCGGCTTCCGGTGCGGTTTTCTCGGCCTGCTGCACATGGAGATCATCCAGGAGCGCCTCGAACGCGAGTTCAACCTCGATCTGGTGACCACCTCGCCCAACGTCGTCTACCAGATCGTGAAAACCAACGGCGAGATCTTCGAACTCGATTCCCCCGCCAAGATGCCGCCTCCCACCCAGATCGCCGAGATCCGTGAGCCGTTCGTCCATGCCTCGATGTTCATGCCCAAGGAATTCATCGGCGCCATCATGGACCTCTGCACCGAACGCCGCGGCGTCATGAAACACATGGAATTCATCTCCGAGAATCGGGTTTCGCTCTCGTTCGACCTGCCGCTGTCCGAGATCATCGTCGATTTCTACGACAAACTGAAAAGCCGCACCCGCGGCTACGCCTCCATGGATTACGAGCATATCGGCTATCGCGCCGCCGACATCGACAAAGTCGACATCCTGGTCAACGGCGAGCCGGTCGATGCCCTCTCCTTCCTCTGCCACCACGACCGAGCGGTGCAACGCGGGCGGTCGGTTCTCGAGAAGCTCCGCAAGCTGATTCCGCGTCACCAGTTCCAGATCCCCCTGCAGGCGGCCATCGGCGCCAAGATCATCGCCCGCGAGAACATCTCGGGCTACCGCAAGGATGTGCTGGCCAAATGCTACGGCGGCGACATCACCCGCAAACGCAAGCTCCTCGAGAAGCAGAAGGAAGGCAAGAAACGGATGAAGATGGTCGGCCGCGTCGAGATCCCGCAGGAAGCCTTCATGGCCGTCCTCAAGCCCGATGACTGATCCTTCGTTTCCTGAAGATCCGCTCTGATGGCGGGAAAGGAAGCACCTATGACCAGCACTCCCGACACCCCTGTGCCTCCGGCCACTGGCGCCGAATCGTGCGTCGAGGCCTGCGGGCTTCCCGAATCGGTCGTCAAATCATCCAAAAAAGGGAAACGGGAAGAACGCCGCGAGAAGGGGCCGATCGAGAAAGCCATTCTCGCCCTCGCCTGGCTGTTCCTGCTCGGCAGCGTGGCGATCGCCTACCTGTGGCCCGTTCCGGAAGGCCAGCCCGACCCTTCGTTCCTGCTTCGCGGCGCCCGGGCGGGCGCCAAGGAACTGCTCGATTTCCTCTCGACCCACCTGGTCTCGGCCATGATCCCCGCCTTCTTCCTGGCCGCAGCCATCTCGACCTTCTTCTCGAAGGAAACGATCATCAAAGCGATGGGCCGGCAGGCCAACCCCCTGGTCGCCTACCCCATCGCCGCGTTCGCCGGCGCCATCCTCACCGTCTGCTCCTGCGGGGTCCTGCCGATCTTCATGAGCATCCTGCAGAGCGGGGCCGGCCTTGGACCTGCCATCACCTTCCTGTATGCCTCGCCGGCGATCAATCTCATCTCGCTCATCTACACCTGGAAGATCCTGCCTCTGAGCATGCTGTACGGGCGGGTCATCGCCGTGGCGGTCTCCGCCATCGGCATCGGCATGATCATGGCCCTGCTCTTCCGTGAGAAGCCCGCCGCCGATTCGGGCGACGACGAACCAGGCAAGACCGCACCCCGCACCGCCGCCCAGGAAGGCCTGTTCTTCGGCTTGCTGGTGCTGGTGATGCTGACCTCGACCGACGCCCTCGGCCTCGTCACCCGCGCCCTGGTCCCGGCCAGCCTCTTCGGGGACGCCGACCCCGAATGGTCCGCCAAGATGGCCGCCCTCGCCGGCAAACTGTTGGCCATCGGGGTCGAGATCGTCATCGTCATCCTGCTGTTGCGCGCCTGGTTCACCTGGGACGAAACCCGCAAATGGCTGAAGCGCACCGGTCGTCAGGCCTCCGAGATCATGCCCATGGTCTTCCTGGGCATTTTCTATTCAGGCATGCTGGGCGGGGCCCCCTCGATGGTCGACTACCTCGGTCTGGTGCGGGAGAACACCATCTTCGCCAATCTTTTCTCGTCGGTCATCGGATCGCTCATGTATTTCGGCTCGATCGTCGGCGTCAACGTGGTCGACCTCTTCCGCCGATGGGGCATGCACAACGGGCCCGCCCTGGCTCTGCTGCTGGCCGGCCCGACCATCAGCCTGCCCAGCGTGCTCGCTCTGCTGCCGATCATCGGGCGCGCCAAAACCCTGGCCTACCTCGTGCTGGTGGTCATCTTTTCCGCAGCCGCGGGCCTGATCTTCGGGACTCTCTGAGTCCATGGCGAGCGCCGAGCCCGGGCGTCAACCCGATTTCGCCGATTCCTACATCCGGCAGAGCGAGCAGGCTCTGGCCCCGATCTTCGCGTTCTTGACCCGCAGCGTGCTGTCCCGCCTGCCCGCCCCGCCGACGGGCGGAACCGCCATCGATCTGGGCGGCGGCACGGGCCAATGGCTGGAAGCCCTCCTGGAAGCGGGTCTGGGCTGCGGGATCCTGGTCGACGAAGACGCCGAGATGACCCGTCATGCCTTCCACGCTCGCGCGCGACTCCGCGGCGACGCGGCTTTCCTGGTCATCCGGGCCCAGGCCGAAGCGCTACCCCTGCGGAATGCCATCGGCGACCTCGTGGTCAGCCGCAACTCCATGCATCTGTGGCATGATCTGCCGCGAGCCTGGCAGGAGATCGGCCGGATCCTGCGACCGGGTGGCTGGGTCTTCATCGGACGCGGGTTCGGCCCCGACCTGCCCACCCCCCTCCGCGATCAGGTGCGACAGGCCCGCCGCGCGCTGCGCGATCCCCATGAACCGCCGGTCGAGGAACCCCCTTCCCCGTCGCCCGCCACCGTCGCCGAGCTGGCAGCGCGGGCCGGCATCGTCGAGGTGGCCGTCATTCCCGACCACAAATCCAGTTGGTTCCTGGGACAGCGCCGCTCCTGACCGACCTCCCCCGGAGCCCCCCCGAGGGCAATGCCGGCACCCCTCACCGACCAGCCGGGACTATCGACGCCGAGCCAATCTCGTGCTGGGTGTCTGATGGTCCGGAACCGAAGCGGTTCTGCGATAAAAGCTCGGTTTTCAGAGCCGCGAATTCCTTGGCGAGGCGAGCGTAGGTCGCCGCCACCCGCGCCTTGGGCGCCGGCGGATCCGCCCGCAGATCGGCCTGCAGATCGGCCACCGCGGCCGCCACCCGCTCGAATAACGGCGCCTCGGTCCCGGCGGCACCGGCCTTGATCCGCTCGAGATCGGCGACGAAGGAGGCCAGCCCCGCCGCCGCCCCCGACGCGTCGAGCCCCCGATACCCCGGCTTGGAGGTCATGAGGCGGTATTCAGCGGCCAGGAACTCCTGCAACGCCGTCTGGCCGAGGATCGACGAACCCAGCCTCGACATCAGCGACACGATCGGCTCGAGCAGGTCATGGGCCTGCAGGAGATCCCCGCGTTCGATCAGCGCTTTGACCTCGCCCAACAACGAGGCGATCTCCTTCATCCGCTCGATGCCTTCGGGGGTGTCGCGGAAGGCGGCGGGCGGGTTCTGCAAGAGACCGGAGTCGAGCTGGATCCAGGTTTTCAGCACCGCATCGAGCTTGGCGCGAGCCGCCTGGCCGTTCAGCGCATTGAGATCGCCGGCCATTTCCCGCAACCCCTGGCACATGGTCAAAAGCTGGCGCGAGAAGCGGTCTCCCGGACGAACCCCGGTCACCAGCATCAGAATGGCATCATCGCAGCCGTGCGTGATGGGGCTTCCTCCGCCAGCCATGATGGCCAGAACCAGCAGACAGCCGCCCACCCAGCCCCGCCACCCATGGCGCGCCAACCGGCGTCGTCGGATGGCCAGGGGCCCGGCCGGAGGGCCATGGCGAGCCAAGGGAGGGTCAGTCCTCGACCAGATCGTAGTAGCCAGCCTCGCCCGCACAGACATCGCAGCGCCGATGCATCTCGTTCCGCTGAAGGAAGGATTCCCCGCACTCCGGACAGATCGCCGCATGCAGCATGGGCGGCTTGCCATGCTGCCGCACCCTCACTCGCTGCACGCGGAAGATATCCCGCCCGATTCGCTGGAATTCTTCGAGGATCAGGCGCCCTGAGGCCTCACGGGCCTCGCCGCCCTTCTCGACCTCTTCCCCGCGCTCGCGCCGGAAGAACTTGTACAGCTCGGGCGTCTTCTGCGGATCGATCTTGCCGAGATCGACACTGACCCGCACCCCACGGCCGTCTTCACGATCGAACAGGGTCAGGGCATAGCGGCCGATGTCCTTCATGACCCGCAGATAGCGATTGCCCATGGTGCAACCCGTCATCACCTGCAGGACATCGGAAAGACAGGCCTGGGTCTCGGAGATGGCATTCAGCTTGCCCTGGATCGGACCCAGGTGCTGACGGGCCAGATCGACCATCGCCACACCGATGGGAATGCCCGGTGCCCGTTTGGTGTGGAACCGATAGATCTCCTCGGTGATTTTGAGAAATTCGCTTTCGGAAAGCATGTTCAGACACCTCCAACGTGTAGGTCAGGCCGGCCCGCCCTGGGACCTCAGTTGCTCTGTCGGCGCAACCGGGCGGTCAGCTCGCGGAAGGCGGTCTCGGTGTTGTGGACGAGCACGCAAAGGTCAGGGGTGATGCTCCCCGGTTGAGCCTGATACATCCGCTGGAGCTGCTCGACCTTGGCGATGAATTCATGAGCCACGAGCTGCGTGGAGGTCGCCAGGTGGGATTTCAAGGTGGCGGCTCCCTCCGATAGCTCGCGCAGCCCCTCCTCGAACTGGTTCGCCTCCCCCTGGTGGATGGCTTCCCAGGTGGTCTGAAACCCTCTGGTGACGCCGATCAGCGCGGCTCGCTCAGGGGGGACGGGCATGCCCTCGAACAAGGTCATCAATTGGCGGGAGAACGCCAGCGTTTTGTCATGGGCAGGCGTCAGACGCCCCGCCTGAAATTCGCGATCGATCTCGCCGATCAAGGTGGCCAATTCTTTGAACTTGTCCGTCCAGCGCTTGTCGTCTCTGGCCCAATACGGCGGGGATTGGCTGAACCGGTTGTCGAACGTCAACCAGGTCTTCATCAATCTGGCCAGGAGTTCTCCGGCGTTGTCCGGCGAAGCGCTGGAAATTCTGGTGCCGAATTGTCGGGCTTCCGAGGCCAGTCGAAAGATGGTCTGGGAAAAGACATCCTGGCGATTCTCGCCGGTGAACAAGGCCACCAGATCGGTATCGCATCCCCAGGCAGCCCCACTGAGCACCACCACCAGACAGAGGACCGTCAGCGACTGGCGAACCATACACCCCCCTCGAATCCCGATCGAACCTTCGCTTCCAGCTTATCACAGTTCGTGCGCGAAAGGAACCCGTCGACCGGGCCGCCTCGGGATTCACCCGCCTCGCTCAATGCCTGCCGGCAGACGGCAAGACCGGAAGGCTCACGGCCTTTTGCCAGGCCGACCACGCCCCTCAGATCGCCGGCGGGTCTGCCTCGGCCGGATTCGGGGGTTCCAGGTTCTGCCGCGCCACCCGTTTGACATCGGGCGATGGATCTTTGGTCGCCAGCACCTCGAGGAACCGAACCGCCCGCAGATCGCGGAATCCTCCGAGCATGCGAGCCAGAGCATACCTCACCTCTTCCGATGGGTCCTCCAGGTATTTTTCGAGCTCCGGGAGAATCTCGGGATTGCCATGCTTGCCGAGGGAAGCCAGGGCGGTGGCCCGCACATATTCGTGCGCATCCTGCAAGGCCTGCAGCAGCAACCGGGTGGCGGATTCTCCGCGGAAGTCGCCCAGCGCATTGGCGGCACACCCGCGCACATTCGGACTGTCGTGCCGCAGGGCCACCGCGAGCTTCTCCAGAGCCTGGGCCTGGTCTGCCTCGCTCTGGGCGCTCAGGGTGGAGTAGGCTTTGAACTGGGCGTTGATCTCCTCGAGGCCAGGGGTGGCCCCAACGGGTTGGGCCGCAGAAGCGGTCTCGCCCTCAGGCGTTCCGCCGGGGGCCAGCCAGGCCATGAGTTCCTGGTCCAGGCGTCGGGAGGCTTCGATCAACTCGTCGATGACCTCCAGACTGCCATGTTCCATCAACGCCAGCGAAGCCTTGAAACTGAGATCGGGGTCGGGATCGCGCAACGCCTGACGGAGCAGGGCGATGGCCTGATCGTCTTTAACCTTGCCCAACACTTCGATGAGGGCCAGACGCATGTCGCGGTCGGCGCTGGCCAATCGCTTTTCTATCTCCTGGAGCACCGGCTGGCCGGGAAACCGTCCCAACGCCTCGGCCACGGAGAAGCGGACCACTTCGTGGCCGTCGCCGATGGCCTCGAACAAGGCCTCGAGGGCCTTGGGATCGCCGATCTTGCCCAGCGCGAACGCCACCTGGGAACGCACGAATTCATTCTCATCGCGCAGCGCTTTCACCAGGCCGCCCACGACCTCGTCCCCCGCCATGTAGCTCAGAGCCGAAGCCGCGGAGTAGCGCACCGCCACGTTCTGGTCCTGCAAGGCTTCCAGCAGATGGCCGCAGGCCTCATCGGCCCGCATCTCTCCCAGCGCTTCAGCGGCGAGATACCGGACGGATTCGACCTCGTAGGGATTCTTCAGCGTCTCGATCAGCACCGGGACCAGCTCGGGATCGTGCATCCCGATGGCGGCCTTGGCCGCCATCTTGCGCAGCTGTTGATCGTTGTCTTTCAGCCCTTTCAACACCAGTTCCCGGCGGGGAATGGGGGAGCCGTCAGGCTGGAAGTATTCCTGGGGCAGCAGGTCGATCTTGAAGACTGTCAGTTCTTTGTAATTGAATGGATTCCCCGTCCGGGCCCCCTCGGCTGGCTCACTCTCTCCCGCCGATTCGGCCGATGCCCCGGCCGCCACCGCCGGGCCGGCCTCGGCCGGCAGGGTCCCCGTCAGCTTGAGATCGTTGCGTTTGGTCACCTCGAGCAGCGGCTCGATGGCGCGGGGATCGCCGATCTTGCCCAGGCTTTCGGCGGCGGCCGCCGAGACCGTGGGGTCGGGTTCATACAACACCTCGATCAACGCCGGCACCGCGGCGGTCATCTGGCGATCCCCTGCTTCCCGAATGGCCCGAAACCGCTCCGTTGGCGGCGAAGAGAAATTGGCGATCAGCGCCAGCACCTCTTCTTCCGACCATTGGGCGGGAGCGCGCCCGGGGGCCGCCTCGCCAGCCGATTCCTGCGGCGATATCGGCGGGGAAGGGGCTGTTCGCGGGGCATCCGCGGCGCCGGCAAGCGAAGGCTCGGCAGGGTGTCCCGAGACCGACGGAGCTTCAGGGACGGCCGCCCCGGTCGCCGCGGCCGTGGCGAGAGAAGGCCCTGTTGGCGAAGAGGGTGGCGACGGACGCCCGGCCGTCGGCGCCGACGAGGGAGCAAGCGCGGGACCGCCCGGCCCGGCGGCTGGCGTTGGCTGACGAATGGCCGGGGCGTCAGGCGGCACGGCCCGCCCACCCAAGCGCCGGGCCCACAGGATGCGGACCCCGACGATCAGGAACAGGAGCCCGACCGCCCACAGGATGAAACTATCGAAACTCGGCATGCAGAACCCGTGTCCGAACCTTCTTCTCTACGACGAAACGTCTCCGTTTGGCAAATCCCGGTCGGCACGCGCGGCGCCCTGGGCGAGCCGAAGGCGCCCCTCGATCTCGCCGGCTTTCAGAAACATCCGCAGCGCCATGAGGACCGCGAACATGGCGAGGGTCATGGTCAAGCCCCCCGACCGGGCCTCGGGGGGAGGCGTCCAATCCCCGAATTCCTCGTGCCCCCGCAGGTACATCAACCTGGGCAGCAGATACGGGTCATCCGTGCGTTGCACCGACCAGGGCTCGACCGTAAAACCCACCCGCAGGCCGGAGGAAGCCACCACTTGCCGAGAGGCCGGGTCATGAACGCCGTAGGGGTAGGCGAAAAACTCCACAGGCCCGCCCACCAGGCGTTCCAGATCGGCCTTGGCCCGCCCGACCTCACCCGCCAGATCTCGACCAGCCGCCAGAATCTTCGGAAACTCCTCGTGCGTTCCCCCATGCAATCCCAGTCGGCAGCCTGTTTCCGAAGCCAATGCCACCAATCCTTCGGGCGTCATGAACCCCGGTTTTCCCAGCAGCCCGGTCACGATGAACCACAGCGACCGGATGCCTTCCTCGCGGGCCAGACGGGCGATGGCTCGTCCGGTGCTCTCCAGGCCGTCATCGAAGGTCAACAGGAACCGCCGACCGGCCGGCAGCCGCCCAGCCCACCAATCCCAGAATTCATCAGGCGCCAGCGCCGCATACCCATGCCGTCGAAACCGCGCCAGATGGTTCAGCAGATCGGCATAGGTGGTCTCCCAGGGTTGCTGGGGGGTATCGACAATCCCGTGGAAGGTCAGAACGACCAGCACATCTTGTCGAATCTGGCTCCACCCGAGAACGAACCCAGCGCCGGCCACCCCTAACAGGAATAGCCCGAGCAATCGGTAGGTCAGCGCCGGCGAGCGACGGGCCATGGCTACCAGCCCCTGCCGGCCAGACATTCCTGAAGAAGGCGCGCCACCCACTGACCGAACGCGGGGATTTCGCCCAGGGCCGGCAAGACCTCGACCGTCACGCCAGGGTGGGTCTGCTGGAAGCGTTCGACCACCGCGGGAATCTCTTCGGTGATGTGCTGGCCCGGAAACACGAACAACGGGACGATGAGAATCCGCCTCATTCCTTGCTGGCCGGCCTGTTCCAAGGCATCAACCAGCGAGGGCTCGCTCGTCCGCAAGAAACAGACCCGCACCAGACACTCGAGCCTCTGCGCCTGCAGGAAGCCCTCGAACCGCTTCGCTGCCGCCCGGGCCTCCGCATGCGTCGACCCATGGACGGTCAGCAGAACACAGTTCCCGTTTGCCATGGGCCCATGATACCCTACTTGGCATCCTCTGGAAAGTCGCTTTGATCGGCGTATGATTTTGACCATCACTCCGAACCCGCTGCTGTCCTATGTCCTTCATCTTCCGACCCTCCCTCCTCCCGGGGCCAATCGGGTGGCCTCTCTGCCCTGGACGGTCGGCGGGAAAGGGATCAACGTTGCTCGCATGTTGAAAACTCTGGGGCGGCCCGGTCTTGCTCTCGGCTTCGCCGGCGGCCCCAACGGAGACAAGATCAAGGCCAGGCTGACCGAGCATGGCATCAGCGCCCGCCTCATCCCCTGTTCTTCGGAAACCCGGGTCGGATTCGACCTGATCGTCGACCATCCTCGCACGCATCATTGGTGGCTCGAAGATGGGCAAACCCTCACCGAAAGAGAGATCCTCGACCTGCTGGCCGAACTCGATCGGTGGCTCCCCCAAGCCCGATTTCTCGCGCTCTCTGGCACCCTGCCGGGACAGACGTCGGCCGATTTCTACCGCAGGATCATCGAGCAAGCCAGGCCATTCCGGGTGGAGATCTTCCTCGATGCGCGCGGCGCTCCCCTGAACCAGGCTGTCGAAGTTGGCGGGTTCTTCCTCAAGCACAATCGACAGGAATTCATGGAAACCTTCGGGCATGACCCATTCCACAACCCCTGGGACAACCCTTCATTCCATCGGCTTCGCGACCATGGCATTCCGGGCGCCTTGATCACCGACGGAGGCGGCCCCGCCCTCCTCTGGGATCCACCCCGATTCCACGTTCTGCTGCCACCACCCGTACAGGAGGTCAGCGCCGTTGGCTGCGGAGATGCCGCCCTGGCTGGGTTCCTGTATGCCCGCGCCTGCGGAGCATCCATGCTGGATGCGGCTCGCTGGGCGATGGCGGCGGGCGCCGCCGACGCTGGCCATGCCGCCCCTTGCGCCGCCACCGCCGACGAAGTCGAGGCTTTGCTTCCCCTAGTAGAGATACGGGCCATCCCCATTCCCCCGGCCTGAACAAGAACCCCCGCCGCGGGGCAACCCGTTTGCCATTGGATCAATCTTGCATCTGGTGAAACCTCGAGAGAACCAAGGTCAGGTGTTCGCCCATTTTTCGATCCTCATAACCAGGCCATCGATCGTTTTTTTGGTCGACTAGAGAGAAAACCTTCATGGGATGGTATAATGGGAATAGGAGGCAGGTTTCATTGAAACATCCGGATCGACTGCCAAACAAGCCTAGAGGTTTCACTCTTCTCGAGATCCTCATCGCCTCTTCCATCTTGGTCATGGCGATGACGGCGGCCTACAGCATCTACCGGTCGGTCGCCCGCACCCAAGAGGTCGGCCACTGGACCTCCATGACCGCCAATCAACTCCGAAATGGGCTGACGCTCCTCCGTAATGAGATCACTCGGGCAACCCCTCCAACCCAGATCACCCAGCAGGGCACAACTCCCTTTGGTGATCCCGCCCAGGGATTTCTCTATGGTCCTCCTACCAATCCCTACACCAATGATTTCTCCTCTGGAGACACCAAACTGATCGAGTTTTTCATGTGCCAACCCGGAAAGCGTGGCAAGCTGGATGCCCCCGGGGAACCATTTGCCATTCCCGGGGTGAAAAGCGAAGACCCTGAAATCATGCAGGGCCTGCTCGAAATCGTGGGCAGGAAATTGGTCTACCGCCGAACCATCATCTCTCAGCCTGGAACCGTCGTTCAAAAAACCCCGACCTATTTCCAGGAGATCTGTGCCAATCCCAAAAGCATCGAAATCAAGATCACCCAAACTCCCGATCTTTCCGTTAAAGCCCGTAACATCATCCATGTCACGGTGGTGGCGCAGCACCCACGGTACCCCGAAACCAAGGTCACCGAATCCATGGAAGCAGCATTCGAAGTCCCCTTCCGACTGGGAGGCTATCCATGACCCGGCCAGCCATCGGCATGAGCTTCATCGAAGTCATGATCGCGTGCTTGATCCTCGCGCTGGCGATCATTCCGATCGCTGATTTCCTTGGCTTCGTCACCCGCGGCACCAAAGAAGACAAGTGCGAAACCGAAGCCATGCAGTTCGCCTGCGACCTGATGGATTTCATCCTGATGAAAATGCCCTATGACCCCGGCGCCCTCAATGGCAGTTCCTCGACCCTCATTCGAGGCTCCACCGACATCCGCTATTTCATCGAGGCCACCCCCATCCCCTGGAATCCGGTCAAATCCTATGACATCAAATATCATGATCCGTGCGGCGGAGGAGCGGAACAGCACGACCTGAACGCCGATATCTTCCCCATCGACGAGCGGCTCGAGACCCTCGACAAAGAAATGGTCGATCAAGCGGGCATTCCCAATCCCTCAGCCAATGATTTCGATCTGTGTGATTTCAAGTTGGTCGTCGAATGGAAACCGACCGGTGTCGCCGACGAGAATGAATTCAAGCGCCGCCCGATCGTCCTCTACTCCAGGAAAGCGAGGCTATAACATGGGTTGGCCAGCCAGGCTTCGCCAAGGGATGGCAGTCCCCCTCGTGCTCCTGTTCTGCCTGGTCACTTTCACCTTCCTGTTCTCCATGGTCAGCTCCAGGAACCGCATGCGCAAACAGACCCTGTCCACCCACACCCAGAAAAAAGCCTACTACATGGCCCAGGGAGGCATCCAACAGGCTCTTTTGAAACTGCGCCTCCTGCATCGGAAGGCCTATGATGCCGGGGCCATCTCCCGTGGTGTCTGCCCGTTCCTCAATCCCTATGAAAACAATGTGGTGAGCAATGCCAACCCCGACCGGGCAACCAGAAAAGCCCTCGATATCTTCCTGAGCGACCTGAAATCGACCTCGACCTCTCCCGATCTTTCGCTGCGCCTCACCGGAGGAACCTACCCCATCCCCAATTCCGGTACCACCCAATGGAAATATGAAGTCACCGAATTCAACGTGGATACCTACTATATGCGCAGTGACGGGTCGGTAAAAGAAGTGGCCCACATCAAGGCCATGGGGTATGCCTTCGACCCCCGCGACCTCGTCCCCGAACGGCGCGAGCTGGTCGAAAAGTCCGTGGAGTTGACCCGCAAGATAAAATGACGCATCATGGTCTTCATCGCCAGATGGATGATGGAGGCCATATCATGAAAATCGCCCCCCTGTCCCTGTCCCTTTTCCTCGCTTTTCTGCTTTTTGGCAGCTCTCTGGCTGCGCTGGCCCAGGAAGACCCGGTCAATGTGACCCTCAATCGGGTCAAAGCTCTCCTGAAGGCGAAACAACCGCAAGAGGCCGCCGCACTTCTTGAAGGAGCCGTCAAGAAGAATCCCAAGGCCCATCAACTCTGGGTGGCCCTCGGGTTTGTCTACGAGGAGACCGAAGAGCCGGCCAAGGCCCTCCAGGCCTTCAAACAGGCGCAAAGCCTCAAAATCGGCCTGCCAGGGGTGGCCTCGAAGATCATCAACCTCGAAAAGCGCCTCCAGAAAGCAGGGCCGGCCACCGCCTCCGAGAAGAATGCTCCCGAAAATGTGCGTCGGGCACGGGCCTTGTTCAAAGAAGCCGTCGAGGAGAAATCCCTTGGGAAATTCGAAACCGCCTTCCCCAAATTCATCGAATGCACCGAACTCGATCCCTCGTATCTGGTCGACGAACATGGGATGATCCCCGCCGCCCTGTATTTCTACAAGGAAATGTCGAAGCGCGACCCGGGCGCTCTTTTCTACTACGGCATCTACCAGCACATGTACGGCGATCTCGACGCGGCCCAACGACTTCTGGAAAAGTTCCTCGACAGCAAGCCCGCCGCTGATCTCGAGAAGCGGGCCCGCCAGCGACTGGCGGCCATTGCCACCGCCCGCCAGCAGATGGCCGCCGCGGCCGCCGCCGAAGAAGCGGCTCGTCAGAAGGCCGCGGCCGCGACAACCCCGAAATCACCCGCCACCGGCACCACGGCCAGCCCCAGCAAACCGCTCTCTCCGGTGGCCCCCACCGAGCCTGTGGCTGCCGCCTCTGGTCCCAGTGTGATCGAAGTGCCATCGGCCACCGCACAGTATGCCACCTCCAACCTCACGGAACTTCTGCAGGAAGCTGATGCCCTGCGGGCCACGAAACCTGTTGAAGCCTTGAAGCTCTACAGTATCGCGGCTGATCGCAAGAACGATCCCAAAATCCTCCTCACCCTCGGAGATCTCTACCTGCAGGAAAACCCCAAGCACGGGGTGGGCCCTGCCATTCAAACCTACCAGCGCATCCTCAGCGAATTTCCCAAAAGTCCGCAAGCCGCCGAGGCTCGACGCAAGATCCTAGAACTCCAACCACCTCCGGAAAAACGTGCCCAGGAGGTCGCCGACTACTTTGCGCAGCACGGTACCGCCCATTTGGACAACCCCAGCGATTCTCAGTAAACCACCAGGGCACTCCCCAGGATTCCCGCGTACAGAACGCTCCCCAGCCAACCCAGCCGGCCCCCCTCTCGGGGCCGGTTTCCTTTCTTGCCTCGGCCATGCTGGAGGGCCGACAGCCCCTGCCTCGCCACCGATCGCCCCGTGGCCCGAGGCCCGCGGCTCTTTCCTCCTCTCTGGCCTGCCATTGGTCGCCAAAAAACCACCCCACCTGGAGCGGAGTTCTTGGCTCCGGGTGGGGTGTGGGGTGAAGGGCGATGGCCGAGGGGGGCCAGTCCCTCCGGCGGTCAGCTAGCGACGTTCGCGATTGTCTTCCAGGGTTCGGATCATTTCAAGCGCCGGAGAAGTGATGCGGAAGAAGACCTTCAGTTTGCGGGTGGGGTTGTTCGCTTCATCCTGAACTTCGAGGGTGATGGAACATTCTTCGTAATCTCCGGATTTGCGATGGCTGGGGTTCTGGAAGATGTAATCCGGCCACCAGACCTTGGAACCCGGAACCCTGCCGTCCCCGCTGTAGACCGGCTTGTCGATCAACGTGACCAGCGCCGTCCGCTTGTCAGAACAGACCGCGTTGAAGTCGCGATCTCCGGGCTGGAGTTTGACTCCGCAAGGAGCGGCCGCATCGCTCGTATTGAACATGTTGATGTTGTCCCAGGCCCAATAGCGGAACAGGAGACGGTCGCGGTTGCCTTGCTGATAGGCGATCCGATCGTTGTTGTAGGCATTCTGCCCGTTCCAGTAATCGCCGCCCCAGGCGGGGAACCCGATCGGCGTGTTGTTGGGAACCGCGAACATCCAGGGTCGGAACTTCCCGCTGCTGACATTCTCCTGGAGGGTCAGGTAGAGGTCCTCATCCAGCTTGCCGCGAAATTCCCAGGCATCATCAGCCTCCTGGGTTCCGGCGGCCGTGAAAAATTTGCTCCCCACATTGGTGTCATTGGCCACGGCCCAGCCGCTAGTTCCCGCTTTTTCGAGAGCGGTGTAATAGCCCGGGAGATCACCCATGGCGGCCAGGTTCCCATACATGACCGCTTTCTCGCTCTTGGCATTGGTGATCTCCAGGGCCACCATCGGCCGACCACGGTCTTTGAGTTCTTTGACATAGAGGAACTTGCCCCACGGGTTCACTCCCGAGACTCGAGGAGCGGGGAGGGCGCCCTCCAACAGGCCGCCCATGATCGGATTTGGCGAGACCGATCCGTCGAGGCTCCCCGGGTCGGACCACTGGCTGACCCGGTCGGTCGAATCTCTCAAATCGATGCCGGAGAACTTGGTGCCGGTGATGGCGGTCACTTCCTCAGCCAGAGGAGCTTGATTGCCTACGCCGTCCTGGACGCTGGGGAAGAGTTTGATGCCTTTATCGGACCATGGATAGAACTGCACCTTGTCGGAGAAAGCGGGGATGCCGTTGGTGGGCAGAACCCCTGGCGCCTCGATCCTGGCATCAGAGTATTTCAGATCGTACCGTTTGCCACCTTCTGCGAACAGAACGCCCATGGGCTCGACGAAGGCGGAAGGATCGACGGTGAAATCGACCGAGCTGTAGCCATCCCAGCCGGATTCTTCTTGGAGGGCGGCGAGGCTTGACACCGGGGTGCCGTTCTTTTTGTAGATCTGACGGCCCGTGATGGTGATGCCGGTGTCGATCTTCTTCCAGACGAATCGCTGGGCTGGTACGACAAACCGGTCTTTGAGCAGGGGGAAGGGGCCTTCGTATTGCCTCGGGTCGATGCCGGAAACCTTGAACCCCAGGGGGCAGGGAACACAGACGTTGTAATAGACGGCAGGCTTGAGTTTGGCCACGCTGAACACCTCGCCAGCGTCAGGAGCCAAGGGAGCAAGGTATTGCGTAAAGACGGAGGTCACGTTGGGGCCGCCGCCCGGGCGCTTGTCGGCTTGGATGAATTCGTAGCTGCCCAGGTTGGGGAATTCGTTGAAGATGGAGTTATGGGAGGTCGCCCCCAGCAAGGGGTTGTTGTCGTAGATCCGGAATTTGAGGGGGGTGGCCATGGTCTGGCCGAGGGTCTTGCCGGTTTCGCCCGACAACCCGGTCTGGTTGGTCAACCAATCGAAGGTGGCAGGCCGCTGGGTATCGACGACCACCACATAGACCTTGGTATTGCGCCCCGCCGTCGAGGCGCCCGCTTGATAGTATCCCCGGACGAACACGCCACCAATGGCGACGGAATTCGGGTCGAGGCGATAGTAGGCTCGCCGCTTCGACAGATCAGATGAGGTGTAGTTTTCTTCGGGGATCTGGGTATTCTCAGGGTATAACTCGCCGGCGGCCTCGATCCAGCACCAGACACAGTCTTTGCAGGATTCCAGGCCACTGTTCAGGTCGAGGATCCAGTAGTCGGGAGCGGTCGGGGTCGTGAATTTTTTGACCAGGCGGGAATTGCCGTATTCGGTGGTTGTTCCGGACGGAGGCGTGATCAGGTATTTGGTGTTGTACCGACCGCTGGGATAGAACTCCTGCATGGCGATGTACCCGGCCTTGACAATGTATTTGACCCGCTCGGGGAGGGTCACGGAATAGGTCGCGCCTCCGGGATTCTTGTAGATACGGGTGATGGGATCTGAGGACCATTGGCAACGTCCGACCTCTTCATCATGAGGCAATGCGTTGACCAGACCAGTCTTCAAGCCATTCACGCCATCGGGTCCGGCCGGACTGATTTCGAATTCGTTGAGGCTCTTGGCGCCGAAATCGAATTCGGGGTCCTTCGCATTCTGCAGAATAGTGGCGAAGTCTGTGCCTGGGGGGAAGCCGGCCGTGGTGAGATCGCCATCGATCATGGCCCTGTACACCGGATCGTTATAGGCCTGCCACAGCATGTTCAGCGCCGCATCCTGATCGTAGGTCAGCTTCCACAGGGCCTTCACGGCGGGGGTATCGGCGACAATCATGCAGTCTGCCCGCGTTTCAAAGGGTTTGAGGGTAAGCCCACCGGGGAGAGGAGGTGGCGGATCGCCCCGGAAATCGCCGCGGCCGTTGCCGCTGATGGTCCAGGTGGGGCGGGGAGCGTTTTCGACCGTCGTCCCATATTCGCCATTGACTTCGCCTTCTTCCCAATATTGGGGCCGGGGAGGACTGATAGGCGTGGCCGATTTGATGACCCCTTCGAACGACAACTGGGTACCGACAGGAACGATGATCACCTGCATATTCTTGGCGTTCCAGGCCTTGTAGAACGTACCATTGAAGGGTGTACCCGGAACGACGGGAACGGAGGTATTCCCGGCTGGTGATCCGGTACCGGGGGGGTAGGTGATCAGCCCGGTGTAGGGGTCTTGCGGGCCTTTGGAACTGCACCCAAAGGCTGCCGGGGCCAGAGGCAGCAACGGCAATAAAAGGACCAGGCAAGCACACACAACAAACTGAGGTAGCCTTGTCATAATCCCCCTCCTAGATGGTCTCTATTCATTATACCCTGAGCGAACACCTCTGCGAGGCGAAAAAAATTTTCCCTCTGGGGGGTCCTCCCAGGGGTGGCAATTGCCTGGACCGCAATGCCAAGGAGAAGGCTATAAGCCTTTCTCCTTCATGTATTCCTCCATGGTTTTGCCTTCTTTTTTGAGCTTCTCGTTCAGCTTGTCTTGTCCGGGCAACTCGCCACGCTTCTGCTTTTCGATGATGCTGGCCTTGATCTCTTCGAGAACCTGCTCGCGCTCTTCTTCGGTCGAAGCGTTCTCGAGCTTGGCGCGGGCCTCGGCGATCATGTCTTCCACTTTCTGCCGATCTTCGTCGCTGATCTTTTCGGAGCCGCTGCCCATCAGTTCTTCGAGGTCTTTCTGGGAGAATTCGCCCGCCTCGATGGTATCGAGGAGCTTCTCTTTATTCGACCGATTGAGATAGTCGAACTTGTGAGTGATGACGAATTCTTCATTGGGATCTTCGACGTAATCGAGCGCCCGCATGTAGACCTCGGCCGCTTTGTCTTTCTTGTTGGCGATCTCATAGAGGAACGCCAGCTGCAGCATGGGCTGCTTTTTCCAATCCTGGCCTTGGAAGCATTTCTGCAGAGCCTCTTCGTAGATTTCAGTCGCTTTCTTCAATTCCTCGTAGTTCTTGTAGCGAAGAGGAGGATTCAACCGAAACGCTTGATAGAGGGTGACAGCCAGTTGAATTTTCTGTTTGCTGTCCTGGTTTTTCAAGTAGATGTCGAATTTTTTCTGACCCTCGTCATTGAATGAATCCTGCAGGGTCTTGATCTTCTTCTTGTAATTTTTCAGTTTCTCATTGTATTCAGGGCCCTTTTCGGCATTGGGCCTGGATCGAGCCACAATCTCGAAGTTCTCGCGGGCGCCGAGGAAATCCCCTTTCTCCATCAGAACCTTGCCGAGGATATAGCGAAAGACCGCATTGTCAGGCTCTTTTTTCAACGCCTCCAGCAAGGTGGCAGCCGCCTTGTCGAGGTCTTTCGCCTTGTAGGCTGCCTCGGCCTGAGAGTAGAGGGCCGCGGCTTCGGGATTGAGTCCTGCCCCCTCTGCCAGCCAGCAGGGCCAGCCAAGGAACAGAACGACCATTCCGCACGCAAGCATCTTTTTCATACTCGCTCCTCGCAAAAAGGAGATTTCCCTAAACTGATCTTACCATGGAGGAGAGATTTTTTCCATCGCTCGCCAGGGGAGCCTGTCCTGGCACATCATACTCCCTTCCGGCCCGGCGAGGTCCACTGCGGCAACATAGATCAACGAAAATCCGGGTGGCAGGATTGCCGGTCACCAACGAACCGTGCCTCGGTCAGCAGAACCTGCTATAATCGGCTCACCTTCCGCTGCAAGAGGTTGCCCTCGCCATGGCCGCGTTTGATGCTCCTTCCCAGCCTGCCGGTTCACCTGCCATCGAAGGGTGCCTTTTTCGTTCCATCATCCAGCCATGAACCGACGCCATGGCGACCTGGCCCCCTGGGCCGTGGCAATCCTCTTCTTTGCCGGCTTGCCCATGGCGCTGCTCCTCCTGGGATGGCGGTTTTTGATGACCCAGGAAACGGCCCGCTTGACCCGCCAACATCTCCACCGGTTGGAACGCAATCTGTTCCGCTTGCATCGAGAGGGCAACGAGAGCCATTTCATCCAGAAGGAATTGAACTTTTTCTACGGCCGGTTGAACGAGGAGCGGCTGACCGCCCAGACCGCCCGGGAAGCCTACCTTCGCCTGAAGACGTCGCGACTCCCCTTCGTCAACCTGTATTTGTTCGATACGCAGGGTGCCTTCATCCCGTGTCCGGGCGAAAATCGCCAGTACAAGGCTCTGGTCCAGAAACTGTTCCTCGCCTTGGCGGAGCCAGAAATGCACGGTCAGAGCAAGCTCTTGGCCCGCTACCGATCGTTGTTCCAATCCTTCCTGGGCGATATCGAACCCTCCGACATCGTCTACGACAAATCGGTCTTGCTCCGGGTCCATCTGAACGACAAACCGGGCTTCTTCTACTGGAACACGCTGTACCTGAACCCGCCCGCCCCCGATCCCCCCGCAGGCGATGGACGCCCCGCGGAACCCACGTTCCAAGGAGGCGTGGTCGCTTTTTTCGAAGAACGGGAAATCCCCCGCCAGCAAGCCATCCGGACGATGATCCGCGACTTCAATCAGGCGGCCGACCCCGACGAGGGGTATGCCCTCCTCGATCTCGCCCGGCCCGCGGATTCCTATGTTCCCCGCCTCGTCCGCCGCCGGCTGCGCACCTCGACCTCACGCTTGGTACGGGAAGCGCGCGTCCTCCAGCGGCAATTTGCCCGGCAGAAGATCGATCCCGCGAGGGTCATGGCGATCTTTCCGTTCGAGCCGGGCAAGGTTCTGGTCGGCCTGCATGGTCTTCACCTACCCGGCTATGGTCGGCTGCGCCTCCTCATCTGGGCCCTGGCCCTGGTCATCCTGCTCGCGGTCGCCTCCTGGAGTCATCGCATCCTCGTCGGCCGGACGCCGGCCTTCTTCTCGATCAAGAGAAAGCTGGTGGCCCTGTTCTTGTACGCCACCGCCATCCCGGTGACCGCGTTCATTCTCCTGGGATCGCAATACGCCGTCGAAGAACGGCAGGTGATGATCCAGGAGCAATATGCCCAGCTGGCTTCTCTGCTCGAAACCATCGACGAGAATTTCAATGCGGCCGTCCAGCGCTTGCAGGAGATCTTCCGACGGCTCTCCCGCTCGAAGGCGGTCGCCAGGCTCGATCAGGCACGATTGCGCCGGATCACCGACCGCCTGCGCCAGCAGGACCTGCTCTCCAAGGCGTTCATTCTCGACCAGAAGGGGAAGATGCTCTTCGACGCCGGGTTCGAGAAAGGCCGCGATTTGATGGGGCGGTTCGTTCCCACCCTGGCCCGCAAGCTCTTCACCAGCAAATTCGGAGCGGGCGGCAGCGATTTGGGCACCCGCATGTCGGATGTCATGGTGGAATCGCTCACCGACAGCTTCGCCGAACTGGTCTCAGGAGGGGGCGGAGGCAAATCCGCCTACGCTCGCTTGTTCGAGCAGACCGACCAGCTCCATGAATTCTGGTTCGGCCGAGGGGCATACTTCCTCTTCACCGCCTTCGTGCCAGCTCCCGCGGGCCCTCACCCGAATGTCCTGATCCTCATGCAGAGCGCCCAGGACCTGGCCCGCCGCTACCTGCGCACCGTGGTCCGGCTCAACCAGCAAGCCCGAGAAGAGGAAAAGCCGGTCCGTCTCGCCATGATGTCCCGCTTGCGCGGCTACGCCCCCTATCCTCCGGGGTTTTCCAAATATCCCTTCGGCAAGGAGCTGTTCGACAAGGTGCTGACCACCGAAACCCAGCACACGGCGATCGAGGAGATGGGCGGTGAGCCCTACCTGGTATTGGCCGCCCCCCTGAAAAAGCTGCCCAACTTCCTGCTCTTCGCCATGTTTCCCAAATCACGCATCGATGCGGTCGTCGACCAGTTGGCCCGGCGCATTGCGCTGATCGCGATCATCAGCGGGGTCTTCGCCTTCTGCATCGGGCTGGTCCTGTCCCGCAGCTTTCTCTGGCCGATCACCGAGCTGTCATCGGGCATCGCCGCCATCGAACGCCGCCAGTTCGATTATCGGATCCCGGAACTGGCCCACGACGAATTCGGCGATCTGGGCTCGACCTTCAACCGGGTGATCACGAGCCTCGAAGAGCTGGCCATCGGCAAAGTCGTCCAGGAAACCCTGTTCCCGGCCGGGCCTTTGACCCTGGGCGAATTCGAAATCGCGGGGCGGTCGCAGGCAGTCAGCGATCTGGGCGGGGATTACTTCGATTATTTCGCCCTCGACCAGCGATTCGCGGTGGTCCTGGTCGGCGATGTCACCGGCCACGGGGTTCCCGCGGCGCTGCTGATGGCCATGGCCAAGAGCGCCGTGAAGATCAGACCTCCGGCCGCCGCCCGGGCGGTGCTTTCTACCCTCGAAGAGCTGAATGCGCACCTGTTCGAGACGATCAAGCGCAAGCGCCTGATGACCATGCTCTATGGGGTCGTCGATGCCCACGAGCACCACTTCACGTTTGCCAACGCCGGGCACAGTTTCCCCTACTTCTTCGCCCGGGCCCCCGGCCGTGCCACCCAGGTGGAATGCACGGCGTTCCCGCTCGGGGCCCGTCGCCAGGGCCGGTTCGAAGAACGTCGAGTGGCGTTCTCTCCTGGCGATCAGCTGATCCTGTACACCGACGGCCTGGTCGAGGCCCAGACCACGACGGGCCAGGCCCTCGGGTACGAGGGGTTCCGACAGCTCCTCGAGAAGACCTGCCCCCCCGTGGCCTCCGCCACCGAATCGGTCGACGCCATTTTCCAGGCCTTCCGGCAGACCACCGGGCAGCGGCCTTGCGAGGATGATCTGACCCTGATCGTCGTGCGCCGGCAGGAGCCTCGCCCCGCGAGATCCTAGCGCCTTCGCGCCATCCCGCCGGGGCCTGGCCGCCTCGAGGCAGGCAGCAAAAGGGGGGGAAAGCTCCTCGCCGACAATCCGGGCCAGGCAATGGCCGTCCTCTCGGGTGGATGGCAGACTCACCCCCAGCCTCTCGACCACGTCACCGGCGGCCCGTCTTCCGGCGGCCCAGAGCTTTTCTGGCGAGAAGCCCGGACCTGCCCCCGGTCAGGCCGCTGAACACGCCTGGCTCCAATGCAAGAAAAAAATGTGGACAACCCGTTTGACAGAAATGAGTTGGTTTGGTACTATTGTGAATTCCAGTCCGATCATGGGCAGGGTCATCGAGTCCTGCCCCGCGTCCCGGCTGGAAGGGGTGCGAACTCTTTGATGCCACAAGGAACCACGACCTTTTTGCCCACCATCGCCAGCGATATCAAGGTCGAGATCAGGGCCAGGACGGACATCGTCCAACTGGTGGGAGAGTATGTGCGGTTGATCCCATCCGGTCGCACGTACAAAGGGTTGTGCCCTTTCCACCAGGAGAAGACCCCCAGCTTTTACGTGGTGCCCCAGAAGCAGATCTTCCACTGCTTCGGCTGCGGGAAGGGCGGCGATGTCTTCGCCTTCCTCATGGAGATCGAGAAATTGACCTTCCCGGAGGCGGTCCGGCTGCTGGCGAGACGCCTGGGGATCGAGATGCCCGCGCCGGTCGACCCCGAGACCGATCGGAAAGCCCCCTTCTTCGCGATGCTCGAGCAGGCCGCCAAATTCTACGCCAGCCAGCTCTACCAGGCTCAGACCGGGGCGCCCGCCCGCGAGTATCTGAAGACTCGAGAGATCGACTGGGACACCGCCCGCGCCTTCCAGCTCGGGTTCGCCCCGCCGACCGGCGACGCGCTCGCCCGCCGGTTCGCCAAAGACGCCGATTCGACGGTGCTGCTCGAGAAAGTCGGGCTCATCCGCGCGCACGGTTCAGGGGCCGGCCACTACGACACCTTTCGCAACCGCCTGATGATCCCCATTCTCGACACCCACGGCCGGGTCATCGGGTTCGGCGGCCGGATCCTGGGCAAGAGCGACGAACCCAAATACCTCAACAGCCCCGAATCCGAGGTCTTCAACAAGCGTCGGGTGCTGTTCAATTTCAAAGCCGCCCTTCCCCAGATCCGGCGCCAGAATGCCGCCATCGTGGTCGAGGGGTTCCTCGACGTCATCTCCCTGGTCCAACGCGGGGTGCCTAACGTGGTAGCGACCCTCGGCACTTCGATCACCAGCGAGCAGCTCCAACTGCTGGCCCGCAATGCCCAGACCCTCTATCTGTCCTACGACGCGGATGAGGCCGGCCAGCGCGCCACCCTCCGCGCCATCTCCCTGCAGCGGGATACCCCGCTGAATGCCCGCATCCTGTCGTTCCCCGACCCCAAGGACGATCCCGACAGCTTCATCCGTCGGGAAGGAGTCGAAAAGTTCCTCGAGCGTCTCAAGGCGTCGCAGGACATCTACACGTTCCTCGTGGAAATGCGCACCCGCGGCTTGCCCCGCCCCTTGGAGGTCCACGTCAAAGAGCGCCTGGTCCGTGAGTTCCGGGATTACATCAAGGCCATCGAGAGCCCCATCGCCCGCAGCGAAACCATCAAGACCATGGCTCGCCTCCTCGACCTGGACGTCCACCTCTTGGAAGCGCAGTTTGCCCAGGACCGACCGACGTCCTCCGCCCCGCCTGCCGAGAAACCTGCCTCCGCCGTGCCGCCGGCGCAACGGCGACGCGAGGAGTGGGTGCTCAAGCATCTCCTCGACCATCCCGACGAATTCCCCCGTACTCGCAGTCTCCTGTCTTCAGCGGATTTCACAGATCCCGATCTCGGGAAGATCTTTTCACTCATCCGCGACACGGTCGAACGTGGCGAAGGCCCTCTGCAACCCGCCGACCTCCTCGGCGCCCTGGATGAACCCAGACTGGCGTCCCGACTGAGCGGCCTGATCATTGCGCTCGAGGAAGCCCCCCCCGAACCGTTCATGGAATGCGTGAAAGGCATGGCGATCCACCGCTTGAAGCGGGAATCCCAAGATCTCCAGGCGCAGATCGCGAAGGCCGAGAAGGCCGGCGATCAAGCCAGGCTCGCCGACCTGCAACGCCAGCAATTCGAGCTGCGCCGCAAGATCGACCTCCTCGGCAGAAATGTCTAAGAAAAAGGAACCATCCATGAGCAGCACCGCCCAGGCTCGCGCCGTCGCCACTCAGCCATCTCCTGCCGCCCCGGGGAAAACCCTGGAAGAGATCCGGCAGGATCTGATCAAGAAGGGAAAGGAGCAGGGCTACCTCAGCTACCAGGAGATCAACAAGGTCCTGCCGGACGGCCTCGACACCACCGTGTTCGAGGAAGTCATCGACCTGTTGATGGAGGCCAACGTCGAACTCGTCGATGACGATGAGATCCAGCTCAAAGAAAAACTCCGGATGCCGGAGGACAAGAAGGAGGAGAACTACGTCGAAGCCCAGCAGGACTTCGATGACATCGACGACTCCGTTCGGGTCTACCTCCGCGAGATCGGCAAGATCCGCCTTCTCACCACCCAGGAAGAGATCACGCTCGCCAAGCGCATCGAGCACGGCGACCAGGAGGCCCAGCGCAAGCTGATCGAAGCCAACCTGCGGTTGGTGGTCTCGGTCGCCAAGAAATATACCAAGCGAGGGCTCCTCTTCCTCGACCTGATCCAGGAAGGCAACCAGGGTCTGATCAGGGCCGTCGAGAAATTCAAATACCGCAAGGGCTACAAATTCTCGACCTATGCCATCTGGTGGATCAGGCAGGCGATCACCCGCGCCATCGCCGACCAGGCGCGCACCATCCGCATTCCGGTGCACATGGTCGAGACCATCAACAAGCTGCGCAAGGCCAGCCGCAAGATGATGCAGAAACTCGGCCGCGAGCCGGCCATCGAAGAACTCGCGGCAGAGGTCGGCCTTCCGGTCGAGAAGGTCAAGAACATCATGAAGACGGCCATGGATCCGATCTCGCTGGAAACCCCGATCAATGGCGAAGAAGATTCCCATCTCGGCGACTTCGTCGAGGACAAATCGGCATTGCCGCCGGCCGAGACCGCCTTCAACCTGATCTTGAAGGAGCAGATCAACCGGGTGTTGTCGACCCTGACCGAACGCGAATCCCGCGTCATCAAATACCGCTTCGGTCTGGAAGACGGCTGGCAACGCACGCTCGAGGAGGTCGGCCAGAAGTTCGGGGTCACCCGCGAGCGCATCCGGCAGATCGAGGCCAAGGCGCTGCGCAAACTGCGGCATCCGAGCCGGTCGAAGAAATTGAAGGAATTTTACATGGAATAAGACTTGCCTGCGAGGGGCGAGTGTGGTAGACTGAACAGACCCACGGGCCTATAGCTCAGCGGTCAGAGCTGCCGGCTCATAACCGGCTGGTCGCAGGTTCGAACCCTGCTGGGCCCACCCACTCGCGGGCAATCATGCCCCCATCGTCTAGCGGCCTAGGACACAGCCCTTTCAAGGCTGCGGCGGGGGTTCGAATCCCCCTGGGGGCGGTCCTTCGGACAGGGCGCCAGATCATCTGGCGCCCTGTTCCATCTTCCAGCGGGTTTTCACCTGGCCTTCCCCACAGGAGAACAGCCTGGCGAGGGCCCTGATCCAGCGCCAGGAAGGCGGCTTCCGCCTCGCCCTCCACCCAGCACCCCCTGGTATCATCTCTGGATGCATGGCACACGCCAGGCGCCGCCTCATCATGATGAATCACGAGATATGGTACACCCAGAAATGCAACGAAAAGAGATTCCTTCCCCCGTGGGTAAAGTGGTAGAATTATTTTTAACCTCATAGGGGAGTAGAGAGATGAATCGTTTTCGCTTGTTCGTCCTGACCGCCCTGCTCGTCGCTGTAAGTTGTACCGTTACCGCCTTCGATGCCTCGCCCACCACCGTCAATAGCAAACCGCTGACCCATCCGACGGTGAAGGTATCCCCCACCCTGCTCGATGCCTTGTTCGAAGATGAGGCACTGGCCCGTGGCCTCGAGGTGGTCCAGGTGGCCCCCGATGGCCAACGGATCGAGAGCCTGCGCGGCACTTTGTCCGAACCCCTGAACGGCGATCTGGCCGAGGCGGCTCGGCAGTTCATCCGCTCCCATCCCCGCATGTTCAACATCCCCGACACCAAGGACGAATATCTGCTGGCGCCCGTGCGCGCCGAAGAGGCGGCCGGCGGGTCGCACTTCGCCTGGCAGATGGTCGTCGACGGGGTGCGAGTGCATGACGCCGTCATCTCTGTCCACATCGGCAAGGATCGACGGGTCGGGCTGGTCAACGGCTCCCTGCCGACCATCCGCGAGTTCGCCAATCAGATCTCGCTCAGCCGGCTCCAGGCCATCGCGGCGGCCCAGCGGGCCATCGGCGCCACGCGCCTCATCGGCATTCCCCGCGCCGAGCTGACCATCCTGCCGCAGGCCGACGGCCGCGGCCGCATGGTGTTCAATGTGAAATTCTCCTGCCAGTCTCCCTTGGGCGACTGGGAAATCCTGATCGATGCCGATACCGGGAAAGAGGTTTCCCGTCTCAACCAGATGGCCTTCGCTCCGGAAACCGCGACCGGCCGGGGCGCGGTCTTCCCCAATCATCCCCTGGCCGCCAGCGAACCCACCGTCGTCGATCTGCCACATCTGACCGCCTCGACACTGAAAGGACTCTATGCCAACGTCCAGAACGAAGACGGCCCCGAGTCCACCGCCAGCGACAATGTCCACATCTATCCGCCCGAGAACACCCATTTCGATGAAGTGAACATCTATCACTACATCAATCGCATTCATGATTTCTTCAAAGAAATGGGATTCAACAAGCTCGACACGCCCATCACCGCCACCGTCCATTACGGCACGAATTACGACAACGCCTTCTTCAGCCCGTGGTCGAATTCCATGGCCTTCGGCGACGGCAACCGCTTCAATGACCTGGCCAAGGAAGAAAGCGTCTGCTTCCACGAATATTCCCACGCCATGATCAATCAAGTGGTCAGACTGAACTACAGTGGCGAATCGGGCGCCATCAACGAGGGCCAGGCCGACTATTTCGCGTGCAGCCTGTCCGATGACGACAAGGTGGGCGAATGGGCCTGCGCGAAGATGGGGAAACCCTACCTGCGCATTCTGACCAACAACCTCCACTATCCCGAAGACATCCAGGGCGAGGTGCATGCCGACGGCAAGATCTGGGGTGCCGTCCTCTGGGACATCCGCAAAGCCCTCGGCGCGAAGGTGGCCGACCTGCTCATCTACAGCAGCTTCTATTACCTGAAAGCGGGCAGCCCGAAGTTCCTCGATGGGGCGAACGCCATCATCGCCGCCGATAAGAACCTGAACGCGGGTGCCAACGTCGAAGCTCTGACCAAGATCTTCAAAGACCGGGGCATCTTCAACAAATCGGTTTACAACGGGTCCGTGCTCGATGCCGTCGACCTCAAGCGGATCAGCCTGTTCCGCTCGATGCACGACGAGTAAGCCGCCCCACCCGGGAAAGGGCTGGGAGCGAATCTTCCAGCCCTTTTCCATCGAGGGGCGATCACCACCAACAGGGGGTCAGCCATGAGTTTCTGCGTGTTCTGCGGCAAGGATCTTCGCAAGGGCGGCGATTTCGTGCAAAGCCGTGACGGTCTGCTGCTCTGCAAGACCTGCGTCGATACCGCCGAAGACATCTTCCGCCGGAAGAACGCCCGCGACAAGGCGTCGCTGGTCAAAGAAGGCGGGAAAGGCACGATCGATCTCAAGAAGCTGGTCAAGGACTATCCCCCGCCCCGCATCTACGATGCCTTATCCGATTACGTCATCGGCCAGGACACCGCCAAGAAGGTCATCTCGCTCGCGGTCTACAATCACTACAAAATCCTGTCGCTGATCGATGCCACCGACGTCGAGTTCGAGAAATCGAACATCTTGATGATCGGCCCGACAGGCAGCGGCAAGACCCTGATCGCCCGCACCCTGTCGAAAATCCTGAAGGTCCCCTTCGCCATCGGCGATTGCACCAGCTACACCGAGGCGGGGTATGTCGGCGACGACGTCGAGAATGTGCTGCTGTCGCTGTTGATCGATGCCAACTATGAGGTCGAGGACTGCCAGAAAGGCATCGTCTACCTCGATGAGATCGACAAGAAGGCCAAGACCACCAACAACGTCTCGATCTCGCGCGACGTCTCCGGCGAGGGTGTCCAGCAGGCGTTCCTGAAGTTGATCGAAGGAACCGTCGCCAACGTGCCATTGACCGCTGGCCGCAAGAACCCCATGTCGCAGCAGGTGGTGAAGATCGACACGCGCCACATCCTGTTCATCTGCGGCGGAGCGTTCGTCGGCCTGGAGAAGATCATCGAACGCCGTCTGCGGAAAGATGTGGCGATCGGCTTCAATACCGATCCCCTTCCCAAAGATCAGGCCGACTTCCGTCTCTTCCATCACGTCGAGACGAGCGATCTGCTGCAGTTCGGGTTCATCCCGGAGTTCATCGGCCGACTCCCCATCAAGGTCGCCTTGAACGGACTCGAACGGGCCGACTTCCTCCGCATCCTGAAAGAGCCGAAGAATTCGATCGTCCGCCAGTTCGTCAAACTGTGCGAGATGGATGGCTGCGAACTCACCTTCACCACCGACGGCCTGGAACGGATCGTCGACGTGGCGATGGAACGCAAAACCGGCGCCCGTGGCTTGCGTGACGTCTTCGAGCGGATCCTGCGCAACGACATGTTCCATCTGCGCGAGTCCAAGATCACGGCCCTGCGCGTCGATCGCGCCTACGTCGATCGCCAGCTCGCCCTGCTCGAAGCCGCCCCCGACAAGGGAGCGACCGTTAAGGCCCGCGACGAGATGGAGGCCGCCTGATCGGGGCTCGGCGGCAAGGTCTTCGGACAACCATCAGCGACAGGCCCCCGCCACGGGGGCCTGTCTTTTTCTGGTCGCTTCCCGGTGGGGTGATCCCGAACGGTGTCGCCCCGGTCGGTTCGGCCGACGACCGGGGCGACGGGAAGGCGTTCAGGAACGCCGCGACCGCTCAGGACGCCGCGCGCGCGATCCCTTCGAGCCGGGGGCCGGCCTGAATGACTTCAGGGGCGACGCGATCTTCGAAGGCCTTGAAGTTTTCGACGAATTTGCGGGCAAGATCAGCCGCGGCCCGATCGTAGGCGCCCTTGTCCGTCCAGGTGTTGCGTGGTTGGAGGATGTCCGCCGGTACCCCTGGGCATTCCTGCGGCACCTGGAGGCCGAACACCGGATCGGGAACGTACCCGACATGATCGAGGGCGCCCGACAGGGCCGCGCTCAGCAGCGCCCGGGTGTACCCGATCTTCATGCGTTTGCCGATGCCGTAGCCCCCGCCACTCCAGCCGGTATTGACCAGCCATAGCCGCGTGTCGTGCTGGCGCATCTTTTCTCCAAGCATCTGGGCATAGGTAAAGGGGTGGTGCACCAGGAAGGGCGCCCCGAAACAGGCCGAGAAGGTCGTCGTGGGTTCGACGACCCCGGCCTCGGTGCCGGCCAGTTTGGCGGTGTACCCGGAAAGGAAATGGTACATCGCTTGTTCGGAAGACAACCGGGCGATGGGCGGCAGAACCCCGAAGGCATCAGCGGCCAGGAAGAAGATGTTCTTGGGATGCCCGCCCATGCCTTCCTGCACGCAATTGTCGATGTAGGCGACCGGATAGGTGGCGCGGGTGTTCTCGGTCAGACTGCCATCATCGAAATCGGGACAGCGCCGATCGTCCAGGATGACGTTTTCGAGCACCGAACCGAACCGCAAGGCATTGTAGATCTGGGGTTCATTTTCGCGAGACAGCTTGATGCACTTGGCGTAACAGCCGCCCTCGAAATTGAAGACCCCGTGATTGGTCCAGCCATGTTCATCGTCGCCGATCAGCCGACGGTCGGGGTCGGCCGACAGGGTGGTCTTGCCGGTTCCCGAGAGTCCGAAGAACAGGGCGGTATCTCCTTGTTTGCCAACGTTGGCGGAGCAGTGCATCGGCAGGATGCCCTTCTTGGGGAGGAGGTAGTTGAGGACCGTGAAGATGCTCTTTTTGATCTCCCCAGCGTAGTTGGTCCCCCCGATGAGAATCATCCGTTCCGCGAAATTGATCACCACGAAGATGCCCGAGTTGAGGCCGAGGGCCTTGTAATCGAGCGCTTTGAGCCCGCAGACGTTCAGCACCGTGAAATCGGGCGGGTCGTGGAGGACTTCGTCAGGCTTGGGGACGATGAACAGGGTGCGGGCGAACAGGGCATGCCAGGCCCGCTCGGCGATGACCCGCACCTGCAGGCGATGATCGGGATCGGCTCCGGCAAACCCGTTGAAGACGAAGACTTCCCGGCCCTGCAGGTAGCTGCGGGCATAGGCCATCAGGCGATCCCAGACTTCGGGAGCGAGCGGCCGGTTGACCGATCCCCACCAGACATCGCCCGTATCGCGGGTCTTGACGAGGTATTTATCTTTGGGCGAGCGCCCGGAAGGGGCTCCGGTTTCGACCACGAGGGCTCCATTCTCGGCGAGGCAGCCTTCATGTCGATGGAGGGCTTCCTCGACGAGCACCGACACGGGTTCATCCCAGAAGATGTGGTGCAACCCTTTCAAACCGATCTTGCCGAGACTCTTTTCGTGCTTCACGACACGAACTCCTTTCCCAGGTAGGACGGCCAACAGGCCGGCCTCTTTCTCGCGCCAGTGTAACGCGCTCTTGCCTCAGCGGCAAGAAAAATGACATGCCGACCGGCAGGGGCAAGGCTGGCCTCCCCTCCGTGCCAGTTCGGTCCGCCGGCGAGGCGGGGGAGAATCGCGTTCTTGGCGGCGCGCTCGGGAACCGCCTTGTCTTCCGCGGCCAGGCGAGTCCTGCGCAGGGCCCTCTTCGCGTGGTCAGAAGAGGTCCCCGCCATCCTCAGGGCAGGCCGCCGGCTTCTTCAGGAAGCTGGTTTGTCAGGCTCGGCAGGCGCAGAAGACCGGACAGGCACAGGAGGAACCCATGTCATCAGGGCCCAGAGGAGGAACAGCACCACCCCGACCTGCAATCCGCTGAGGTACGCGCCTCGCAGGAGCGCCGGGATCTCGGATGAAGCCCCGAACAGGAATTCCATACCCACTACCACCAGCCCCAGTCCCAGAATGAGGGGAACGCTCACCCCGGGGCCTTTCCACGTGCCCCGGTGCAGCGATGTCAACACCGACGCCAGCAGGCCAGCCACCACCATGGTCAGACCCAGCAGCAGCTCCGATCCCAGCCATTCACGCAGGAACACCAGGCGCAAGGTGGTCGGCGCCCCCGCCGC
Source organism: Candidatus Ozemibacter sibiricus (assembly GCA_003327425.1). Classification (GTDB taxonomy): domain Bacteria; phylum Muiribacteriota; class Ozemobacteria; order Ozemobacterales; family Ozemobacteraceae; genus Ozemobacter; species Ozemobacter sibiricus. Next base: position 427,157 of record QOQW01000001.1, on the reverse strand, counting down.
CACCATTTTCCTGTTCACCACCATCTGGTTGCGCGTGGTCGGAATGACCGGAACCACCGGCAGGACTCCCCCTCCCGCGCGGCCGAGACCGGCGGCAGTCGCGTCAGGTCGTTGCAGAACCGACTGCGTCTGGACATTGGACATCAGAGGGCGGCCGCCCGCCCCGCCGACCACGCCAGGCAGCGATATGATGCTGCCCCGGCCTGGCAGGAATTCGGGGCTGATGGGCTGCACCATCAGATCTTCGGGCATCGAAACCGCCCAGGTCAGTTCCGCAATATCGAGCGAGAGAGCCGGCAGGTGGAGGGCCAGCCGACCTCCTCGTTTGAGCGCGGGCCCCTTCCCCTCGAGGAAGATGACCAGACCGAACGGCTGCAGGGCCTTGCCCTTCAATGGCGATCTGATCAAGGGCACATAGATCTCGCCGCCCCGGCCCAGCCCGGGCTTGACCGGATCGCCGTTCAGCACCACCGACAGGATCTTCAGGTGCTCGGGCAGCTTTTCGAGCAGCAGGAACTGGTTGTTGTTGTTCCGCACGACCAGTTCAAGCTGGGTCAGGACGCGGCCCTCCTTGGTCACCAGCGAGCGGGCGATCGCCCCATCGATCTGCGCGGTGCTGACACTCATTTCCTGATGTTTGGTCAGACGGATGCGTGGCTCGACCGCGGCCAGGAACTTGAACGCGAAGGGCAGGAACCCCTGAGCCTGCTCCCGCACGAAGGAAGGCAGCTCGGCCGGATCGACCATGGTCGCGGGCTGGGTATCGAGCATCCTGGCCTCGAGCCCCTCGGCCACCTCGACGCCGAAGTAGCCTTTCTGGCGTTCGATCCGGGCGCGGGGACCGGCCGCCAGCAGCCGCGGCAGATCGAGCGGGAACTCCCCATTGATGGCGGGGGTGGCGCGCTCCAGCTCGATGACCAGCCCGACCTGATCGCGGCGCTGGGCATGCAGAGCCACTCTCAGCACCTGCCCCGGACTGGCCACCGTCACGCCCCAGCTGGCGATCTCGGGACCGGTGACGTCCATCACTTCCGCTCCGGTGGGAATGGCAAAGGAGAACTCCCCCACCCCTTGCTGTTCGATGGTCACGGTCACCTGAGCGCGAACGGTGATGACCCCTTCCGCCACCGTGAAGAGGACCGCATGGTCGGCGAACAGCCGGGGATCCTGCGCGATCACGGGCGCGGCCACAGGCGCGGAAGCGGGTTCAAGGTCCTGCGGCGCCGGGGCCGGCCCGGCTTTGCCCCGGTCGCGCCACTCGACCCGCAAGGTGCGCGCCGGTTGCAGCACGGCCGTGACCCGGGTGGTATTTCCCTCATCGTTCGTGGACAGACGGGCGGCCGGCTCGATCTCGACGAACTGGCGAGGCCGGTCGATGGTCAGATCAAGGGTGGCGGCCGCGAAAGGCGGCAGCCCGAGAACGAATCCTTCGCGAGCCCGGACCGCCTGCCCGCGACCCAGCAGGTCTTTGACCAGGTCGGCCTCGATGACGATCCGGCCTTCTTTGTCGGTGACGATGGCATGCTCGGTGTCGGACGGGGTCTCGGGCCTCCAGGGGGCATTCGCCACCTGGGCGAAAGCAGGTCTCTGGAACACCTGGTTCTGAACGACCGAGGAGTCAGGCAAGGCCTCCCGACCTGGAACCGCTGAGAGGTTCTTTGCCGCGGCGGCCGGAATGAGGACGGCCGGTTTGCCATCCAGCAGCAGGGAACGAATGCCGACCTGCCCGGTCGGGAACGGAATCAGCTTGAAGCCCTTCCCGAGCAGGTCGACCGTCATGCCCAGGTGCATGGAAGCCACGTCATCGCGCACGGAGCCGACCAGCGAACAGGCGACGTGGGTCACCCCCACCGGCGGCAGACGGAGGGAAGGATCAGGCTCGGGCAGTCCGAGGTCGCGCAGGTAACGATAGTCTTCGTCGGTGAGAAAGACCAGTGGAACATCGGTGGCCAGGCGTTCCCCCAGCTGGCTGTAGGGAATGTACACGTCGATGATCTGTTCGACCCGCGGGTCCTTGCCCGGCTCGCGGCGTTCCTGGGCCTGGGCGCCCAACGGAAACGCCAGCAGAAGAAGGACGGTCGTGACCGTGGCGGCTCCCTTACCCCTGAGGGACTCCAACATACGTCCAAGGAGTGTCGCCAACACCCCGAGCGCGATCACCGCCAGACCGGGAACCTGAGCGCCGGGAACCACCTCTTCGAGCGCCAGCAGCGCCCCCGCGTAGACGGCGACCGCCAGCCAGGCCAGGAACCCGCGACCGGCCTTGGCGCAGGCACGAATGACCAGGAACCAGAGCCCGCCGATCACGGCCAGGAGCACCAGGCATCCGAGGCGAACCGGCTCCAGCATCACCAACACGCGCACGACAGGAGCCTCGAGCGCGGGCACGTCGTTGCGAACGACGAAGATCTGATTGTTGGTTCGGGGAATGATCGGGTCGACGGGCAACGCGCCCTGGTCGCGGCCGGCCCGTTTCCGAGGCGGAGCCGCAGCGGGCTTGACGGCCGGGTTCGTCCGGGGCGCCGGCGAGGGCGCGGCCAGGCTCTGGACCGCGCCGTCCTCTTCCAAGACCAGTTTGCTGCCGACCACGTCCGCCTTGGCATCTTTCCTTTTGTCCGCAACGTCTTCCCGGTCGCTGACCCCCATGGCCATCTCCTCAGAAAGGGCGGGCGCGCCGGCGGAGCTCATCTCCATGGGGAAGGCCGGTTCCTGTTTCTGCGGAAGCGGCGCGAACAAGGGGGGGCGCTCCGTGACGCCCATCATCGGCCCCGCCACGATTCCGAGCACGAACAGGAATCCCACCAGGGCCGCCCCGCCGAGCAGACGGCTCATGGAAGGATGGGCAGGTTCCGCCTGGCTTCGCCTCTTCCAGAACGCCTCAAGGAAACGGACGATCAACAACACCAGAAGCACCCCGACCAGAACCTCCGGAGTCGTCAGCAGGAAGACGGCATTCTCGAGGAAAAGGAACGGCAGCAACAACGCCTTCCGATAGGGCCGCTCCACGGCGCCCGGAAGCGCCAGCAACGGATGGCTCTCGGGGGCGTAGAGCGTCCATTCGAGTCGGGACACCCGCATGTCGAGCTTGGGCAGGGGAACCTTCAGCCGGCGGGCGAGGCCGAATTCCCCGATGGGCGCCCGATACGTCAGTCGGACATGGAACGCCTCATCGGGAGCGGCGCGGCCGTGAGCCCCGCCCAGCGGAATGAGGCAAGAAGTGTCATCGCGGCTCGAAGGTTTGACGGGCGCTCCGTTCAGCTGAGCGGAAATGATCTCGGCCCCGCTGCCCAGCCAGGCTTCGAGATACTGGCGGCCGTTGTTCTTGACCTCCAGATCGAGACTGGTCATCGAGGTCCGCTCGTGGCTGAGATAGGTGGTCGCCCGCATCTGGTCGATCGAAGCGGTCAAGGTCTCGACGTCCTGATGCCGGATGACCTCCACGCGCAGCGGGGTGGTCTGGGGCGGGGAAAAATAGCGATAGGAGAGCAGAATGGGCCGCAAAGCCCGTCTGACCAGCTCGGGCGGCAGATCGGTCACATCGACTGCCGAGACCTGCAGCCCGCGCTCTCGGTCAAGGTCGGAACTTTTGCGGAGCTCGATCGAGGTGCGGGCCTCGACCCCCAGAAAGCCGGCATCGCGCTCGACCCCTTCGACGACGTGGACCGGCAGCGAGACCGTCTGGGATGTCTCCTCCATCTTGGTATCGCACACCAGTGACAGTTCGCACGACTGGCGAATCTGCGAGGAGAAGACACAGACCACGCGGGTCTCCGAGCCAACCGCCTCGGCCCGCCAGCTTTCGAGGTCGCGCGCGCGGACCTCGAGCACCTCGGTGCCGGCCGGCACCCGTACCGCCACGCGGTCAAGGCCGGAGCGGGCGATCCGCAGGCGGATCACCGCATCGCTGCGGATGTAGCCTTCTCCGACCGAAAGCAGGGTGGCGCTGTCGGCATAGACCCTGGGCGGTTCGGCCGGAACCGCGACGGCGGGGCTCGGTGCCGGGGCGCGCACGCCCTCCTCTTCGGGCCGTTCTTGGGGAGGAGGCTCATGGGGCGCCACCTCGGAACGCGGCGCCCAGCGCAGGGTGAACCGATCGGTGGGGCCGAGGACCCCTTCCACTCGAGTGACGCCATTCTCGTCGCGGCAGAGCGTGCCTTCGGCGCGATCGACCTCGGCGAACTGGCCGGGCGGTTCGAGGGTCACTGCGAACGTATGCATGGGCAGCCGCGGCAGCCGGAAGGTCAGTTCATTCCGCTCGGGATCATCGATCTGCGGGCAGACGAACCTGACCCGGACGACATGGGAACCTACCCCGCGCACCGCCAGGAAGAAATCGTTGGCGGCACCCCGCCGCCCGGTGGTCAGAGCCGGCCGGCGAACCGCCGCGGCCGCGGCCTTTCGCTGTTGCTGCAGCACCTCCACCTGACCCTTGGGGGCCTCGGCATCCTGGATGCCCGAAAATGGAGAAACCACCACCCCGACCAGTTCGCCATCGAGCCTGACTTCTTCCAGGCCGATATCGCCCCCCGGCAGGGGCAAGAGGGCCCACCGATCGACCGGCATTTCGAACACGAACTCGGCATCGAACACCCCCACCTTGTCAGCGACCTTCCCGGTCAAGGTCGACCGCCCATGGATGAACGGCTGATCGAGTCGAGGCAGGGGACTGGCCGGGGTCCGCGCCAGCCAGGCTTCTTTGTCGAGCCGCAATCGCTCGAATTCCGTCCGCGGGATCAGCACTCCTCGCGGATGCTTCTGCCAGATCTCTTCGAAATCGCGGAAGGGAATGTAGCGCAGGGTGGCGGACAACCGCCCGGCCGGCGGCGCAGGGGGCAGGAAGGAGAGCGGGACGAGATCCCCTGACGAGGCCGCGCTGCTGGTCGGTGCCGCCATGCACCATCCGAACAGCAACCCCAGGACCACCAGGGCCAAGATCGACCTTGTTCCGTTCGTCAGCATGGGTTCCCTCCCAGGTTCCTCAATTCTTGGGACGGCCATCGGCCTGTCGTCCTCTTGGCAAGATGGTAGGCCGGATCCCAGGCATTGTCAAACCGGCCTCCAGTCGGCTGGATGTTCGCTCAACGGTTCATGGTCCGAGGGAAGGGCTGGATTCGTGGGGCTCCCGCCTCCGGCGGCGCGAATGCTCAGCCGGGGACGATCGCCCCGACCCGGCCCCTTCAGAAGCGGCGAAAGCCGCAACCGCCGCAGAAGCGGGCCCCCTCGGCGACCGGCGCGCCGCATTGCGGGCAGAGACCAGTGCGACCGGGTTCATACCGGGAGAGAGCATAGACGATCTGAGGCTCGGCCTTGCCTTTGAGCTGGATCTGGGGCCGCTGCTCGACCTTGCCCTGCCAGTCGTGGAGGTTTTCGAAGACCGACTCGGAAACCAGGATCTCCCCGCCTCGCGCAATGGAGGAGAGCCGAAAGGCCAGATTGACTCCATCCCCGATGGCGGTGAAACTCGAGAGTTTCTGCGAGCCGACATTCCCTACGACGACGTCCTGGTAGGTGATCCCGATGCCTACCGAGAAAGCGGGAAACCCCAACGAAACCCATTCGGCCATGTTGTCCCGGACCATGTCCTGGATCTTCAAGGCGGCCGCCACGGCCCGATCGACCGGCTGATCGATGGGGACGGGCGTGCCAAACAGCACCATCGCGGCATCGCCCATGAACTTGTCAAGGGTTCCTTTGTGTTCGAGGACGATATCGGTCACCCGCGTGAAATACCGGTTGAGCAGTTCGATGATCTTCTCGGGGGGCAGGTTCTCGGACATCTGCGTGAACCCGCGAATATCGACGAACATGATGACGATGGTCTGGCGGGTGCCCCCGAGCACGATACCGTCGGGATTCTTCTCGAGGTGGTCGATGACTTCCGGGGCCACCAGGCGCTGGAAGATGCTGCGCAGCCTGCCCAGGGCCTGGGTCTGCTCCTGCAAGGCCTGGGTCGTTTGCGCCAGCGCCTGCCGCTGTTCGGCGAGAATGGCGGCATTCGTCTGCACCAACCCGAGCAGCGTGGTTACCATCTCGAGCGTCTCGAGATCATCCTCGTTGGCGAAGACGTTGCCGGCGTAGGAACAGATGAGCAGAACCCGCTCGACCTTTCCCCGAACCCGGATCGGACAGGCGATCTTGATATCGGGGATCACCCCCCGTCGCTCGAGGTACCCCAGGTCATCCTGCTGGCGCAATTGGGGGATGCTGAGGGGAACGCCGTGCTCGGCCACGTAGGTGGCCATCGAATCTTCCTCGAGAGGGATGATCGGGGGTTGGTTGTTGGGGAAGCCCACCGCATGGACCGCCACCCATCCTTGGTCGGTCCGATCGAAGATGCCGCCTTTCTTGATGCCGAGAGCCATGTCGAGCAGATCCCAGGCACGGGCGACGACGTGTTCATCGTCCAGGGTGCTGACCAGCAGGCGCAGCCGTTGGAAGAAGGCGTGCGTCTTGTCGATCAGGTGCAGGTTCTTCTTGTGGTAGTCGTCGCGTTCGAATTCGGCGCGGCGCAGGCGTTCCTTGCAGGAAGCCAGCTCCTTGCGCAGCTCTTCCAGCTCTTTGCCGCTGCCGGTCAGGCGATCGAGCAGGCCCATCGCCACCGCCTACTTGAGGTCTTCCCGCAATTCGGGCGGAATGTCAGCCATTTTGACCTGCCCGGTTTTGAGCAGATCTTTCAAGGTCGCACTCATGGGAATGCACCCCGAGCGTCGGCCCACCCGAAGAATCGAGGCGATCTCGTGGATCTTCTTTTGCCGGATCAGATTGCAGACCGATGGCAACATGGGCAGCACTTCGTAGGCCAGCACCCGCCCTTGCCGGGAGGGCATCGGCAGCAGGGCCTGCGAGACGATGGCCTTGAGACAGCTCGACAGCATGAACCGGACGTTGTCGCGCTGATGGGAGGGAAAGATGTTGATCAGACGGAGAATGCTCTGCGTCGCATTGGCGGTATGCAGGGTCCCGATGACCAGGTGCCCGGTTTCCGCGGCTTTCAGGCAGGTTTCGACGGTTTCCTGATCGCGCAGTTCGCCGATGAACAGGATGTCGGGATCTTGGCGCAGGGCCGAGGTGAGCCCGTGGTTGAAGCTGGGGGTGTCTTCGCCGACCTGACGCTGACTGACGATGGATGAGGGGTAGGAACCGAAGACATACTCGACGGGATCTTCGATGGTGATGACGTGAACCGACTCGCGCTGCGCCAGAGTATCGATCACGGCGGCGGCGGTGGTGGATTTGCCCGAGTTGGTCGCTCCGGTGATCAGCACCATGCCCCGATTGGTCTTGAGGATGAGATCGATGACGTCCTGGGAAAATCCGAGTTTTTCGAGGGTTGGCGGTTTCTGGGGAATCAGGCGCAGCGACAAGGCCAGGTTGTTGCGCTGGAAAAAGACGTTGGCCCTCGCCCGCACGCCGTTGGGCAGTTCGAACGAGCAGTCGATCTGCCCTTTGGCCCTGAAGATCTGGAGGCGGCGCTCATCGAGCATCTGGAAGACGAGACGCTCCATCTCTTTCGGCGAGAACGGCGGCATGTCGAGTCGCCGGATCTCGTCGGCCACCCGCACGATCGGCGCGAAGGCCGCCTTCAGATGCACATCGTGGGCCCCCAGTGCCATGGCCTTGGCCACGATCGTGTTCAGGCTGTCGATCATAGGAGACCTTTGCGTTCGAAGCGCGACAGGAGCGCTTCGGGATCGGGGCTGTAGGGGAAGGCCTGGTCGGGGGTGATCACGTCGCGCACCACCATGTCCTCGAGGGCGGCATTCATCGAGATCATGCCGACATCGGTGCCGGTCTCGAGGAACATCGGAATCTGCTCGTGCTTGTCATTGCGGATCAGGTTGGCGATCGCCGGATTGTTGATCAGGATTTCGCGGGCGGCCACCCGCACCGCCGGATCGCGCTTGGACGGAATCAGCGCCTGCGCCACGATGCCGATCAGCACGGATGCCACCTGGTCGCGGATGAACTCGCGGGCGTCGGCGGGAAAGACACCGAGGATGCGGGCGATGGCGGACGCCGTGCTGCTGGCATGCAGCGTGGAGATGACGAGATGCCCGGTTTCGGCAGCGGTCAGGGCCAGCTCGATAGTTTCCGTCTCGCGCATCTCTCCGACCATGATGATATCGGGATCTTGCCGGAGGGTCCCCCGCAGCGCCTCGGGGAAGCTGGTGAAATCACGACGCAGCTCGCGTTGCAGGAACTCGCATTTTTCGTCACGGAACAAGAATTCGATGGGGTCTTCCAGGGTGACGACCCTCACCTGATAGGTGGAATTGAGGAACTGGAGGAGCGCGGCGATGGTGGTGCTCTTTCCCGAGCCGGTGGGACCGCATAGCAGGAACAACCCCGAGCTGCGCTGCACGCAATCGACCATGACCTTGGGCAACTTGATCGAATCGATGGTCGGCAAGGTGAAGGGAATCTGCCGAAAGACGAAGGCCAGATGGCCTTTCTGGTAGAAGCAATTGACCCGGAACCGGCTGACCCCCGGCAGGGAGACCGAATAGTCGACGTCCCGCTGCGTCTCGAGCATTTTGTGCGTCACCGGTGGCGCGGTCTTCTCGAAGAACCGCTTCAGGGTGTCATTGGTCAAGGGAAGGCCGGAGGTCAACTGGATCCGCCCCCCTACCCGATAGACTGGAGGCAGGCCCGCCCTCAGGTGCACGTCGGACGCCCCCATCTTCTTGCACAAAGACAGGATTTCCGCCAGTTGTTCGTCCATGCCTTCCCTTCCGCGGACAATGGTCGGTGGAGATACCGACCCTTTCCATCGACCCTTTTTCAGGATTTGGAAAGGGGTTCCCCTGCCTTGCCCATTGCCTCTCTCATTTTCTACTCCCATCCTTCCAGAGTTGCAAGTGATCCTGGCCAAGGGTGGAGGGGGCGCTCCTTTCGCACCCGATCAGGACCGCCACGCCAGGGATCGCCCTGAACCCTGAACCAGACCGCTGAGCGAAAATAGTTCCAAGGTTCGCCGAGCGGTTGCCGGCCTGGGGGAATCCTGGTAGACTGGCGCCGAAGCATTTTCTCGAACGACCAGAGGATCGCGCATGTACAATCCCATGGAAACCATGATCGACGAGTTCATCCGGCAGCTCCAGCAGGGGTACCGCCGGACCTTCGGCGGGATGAATCCCGATTACGCCGACATCATCGGCTGGGCCGGCAGCATGGCCATGGAGAACATCGCCAACAGCGACGCCCTCTACCACAACGTCGAGCACACCATCCTGGTCACCATGGTCGGCCAGGAAATCCTGCGCGGCAAGCAGATTCGCGAAGGAGGCGTCACCAGCCAGGACTGGTTGAACTTCATCATCTCCCTGCTCTGCCACGACATCGGCTACGTCAAAGGGGTCTGCCGCGACGACCGCGATGGCTATTATGCCACTGGCAAAGGCGGCAAGCGCATCACCCTGCCGCCAGGCGCCACCGATGCCGCCCTCACCCCGTACCACGTCGATCGGGCCAAACTGTTCATCGATGAACGATTCGCCAACCACAAGCTGATCAATGCCCGTCAGATCAAGCGCAACATCGAACTGACCCGGTTTCCCGTCCCCGAGGAGACCGACGAGATCGGAGCCGAAGAATTCGCCGCCTTTCTGCGGGCCTCCGATCTGATCGGGCAACTGAGCGACCCTCGATATCTCAAGAAGGTGGCGGCCCTGTTCTACGAATTCGAAGAGACCGGGGTCAACCAGAAGCTCTCCTACCATAGCCCTGACGACCTCCGGAAGAGCTACCCGAAATTCTACTGGAACAGCGTCTACCCGTTCATCAAAGACATCATCCCCTACCTGACCCTGACCCAGAATGGGAAGCAGATCATCGCCAACTTGTACTCCAACGTTTTCGTCGTGGAGCACGAACTCGCCCCCCTCTGAACCTCACCCTCCTTCGCATGTCCCCCCGCCCTCCTGCTTCTGATCTCCTGGCCGGCCATCGTGAGCGCCTGCGGGCCCGATTCGATGAAGCTGGCCTGGACGCGTTCGCCGACCACGAGATCCTCGAACTCCTGCTGTTCTACGCCCTTCCCCGCATCGATACCAAACCGATCGCCAAGACCCTGCTGGCGGAACTGGGCGGCCTGCCCGAGGTGTTCGCCGCTCCACCGGAACGCCTGGCCGACATCCCTGGGCTCGGCCCCGGCGCCATCCGCTTCATCCGCCTGCTGAGCGCGGTGACCGGCAAGATCCTGCAGAAAAAGGCGTTCGGCACCACCCCGGTCATCGCCCAAGCCTCCGACCTGGTGGCCTACCTCACCGGCATCATGGCCAACCTTCCCATCGAGGAATTCCGCGTCATCTACCTGGACAACGCCAACCGCATCCTCAAAGACGAAGCCCTGTCGGTCGGCACCGAAACCCAGACCGCGGTCTACCCCAAAGTGGTCATGAAACGAGCGCTCACCCTGCACGCGACCGGCCTGCTGGTGGCGCACAACCATCCCTCGGGAGCGCTGCGCCCTTCGCCCGCCGATCTCGAACTGACCCGCAACCTCGAAGCCGCTGCGCGCGCGCTCGACCTGCGGTTCCTCGATCACGTGATCCTGGGCCGGGGCGGCTTCGGCTACTTCAGCTTCCGCGAGCATGGCCTCCTCCTCTGAAAGGAATTTGCCCGTGGCGAATCCCCCTCCTCCCGCTTCCCCACTCCCCGCCGAGGTCTGCCGCACGCTCGGCCTGTCCGATCTCTTCGCCATCCCCTGGACCAACCACCTGCTGGGGTCGATCGGCGAGGGCCTGGTCGTCGCCGATCACGAGAACCGCGTGCTCTACATGAATCCACAGGCCGAAAAGATGCTGGGCAGCGCCATGGTCCGGCTGAAAGGGGAAAACATCCTGAAATGCCATAAGGCCCCCTGGAAGGTCGAAGAAGTCCTGAAAGGCTATTCCCACGACCGGCCCTTCCGAGAAGAAGTGCGTGTCGGCCATCGTTGGTTCTCCATCACCGCCAGCCCCCTCTTCACGCCGACCGGGGAAATGGTGGGCTCGGTCATGGTCGTCTCCGACATCACCGCCCGTCGCGAGCTGGACGAGACCATCCAGCGCCAGAATCAGGAATTGATGGCTCGGCAGAGCCGCCTCGACCTGCAGATGGAGCTGGCTCGCACCATCCAGAAAGCCCTGATGCCCGCCGACCACCTCCGCTTCAATGGGATTGCGACCCGCTTCTGGAACCGCCAGAGCCAGGTGGTCGGCGGCGATTTCGCCTTGATCTCTCCAGATCCGCAGGGGGGCTGGCTCGTGCTCGGCGACGTGATGGGGAAAGGCCTGTCGGCCGGCCAGTTCGTGCCGCTCATGTACGGCTTCATCTACGACGAACTGCGTACCACCCTGTCGCCGCGGGTCTTGCTGAGCCGGCTGAATCAGCGCCTGACCATGTTCATCCAGGAGCGCTTCACCTTGTTCGTGACCGCCCTGGTGGTCCGGCTCGAGTCGGCCCGCCGCCGCGCCTGGGTGGCGTCTGCCGGGCACGAAGGCCTGTTCCGCCTTAGTCCCGCAGGCCTGGAGGCCGTTTCCACCGAAAGCTCCTTTCCCCTCGGCCTGCAACCTGATCCCACCTACCATGAAAAGGAATTGGCGCTGGCTCCCCATGACACCTGGCTGTTAGCGAGCGACGGCATCACCGAGCTGGACAAGCGCGATCCCGGCGCCCACCCCTTCGGCTGGCTCGGCCGCCTGCTGGAAGAAGAGGCGATCAAGCAGGGAGGCACCCCCCTGGACGTCATTGCCACCTATCTGCAGCGCTATCCGGCTCCCGACGACCAGACGCTGATCACCTTCCGGCTCGATGCCCCGCTCGAAGCCCCATCGCGCGCCACCGCCACCCCGCCTCCGACCTCCAAGCAGGTGTGAGCAACGTGGCTACGGGAAGCCCTGCGGCATCTTGCCTGGGCAAGGGAATGATCGTATCCTTGAAGCGAATCACTGGTCTTGATCGACTTGCGGGACCTGCCCCCCGCACCACGAGGAGGACGGTATGGCACGCCGGCTGATGTTCGTCCTGGTGATCCTGTTGGTGACCCCCGCTTGGGCGACGGCGTCGTTCTGGTACCCCATCGACGGCCCGGAAGCCAGGCGAGTGCTGGTTCCCGGCTCCCCGCCGCTGACCGTCGGCCAGCAGAACGCGTTCCTGAACTGCCTGGAGTTCGGCCTGGCCATCGCCCTCACCCAGCGGGAACAGGAGGCCGCCCGCGCCGCCCTCATGGAAGAATATCTGGCCCACCGTGGCGATCTGCTGGCCGCCCTGGAAGAAATCCGCAAGATCTGGCAGCAGGTCGAGGCCGCCAAACCCCAGGATCGGGGAGTGCTGCGCCAGATCATCCGCGATTCCCTGCTCGAGGAAACCCAGAAATTCCCCAACCTGGCGATGGCCAGGGTGGTCCGCCGCATCCTGCAGGACGGCAATGAGGCGGTCCTGGAGGGACCGCCGCGCATCGATCGCCGCATGCTCGCCGCCTTCTTCGAACTGGTCGAGATGGCCCTGCGGCTGCGCGATCAGCGCGTCATCGTCTGGGATGAACCCACCCGGCGGGCCATGGAAGCCAAGATCCTGCAGCGGATTCCCACCTTGAGCCCCGAGGGCCGAATGTGGCTCGTCAATGCCGATTTCCATCGCGCGCTGATCGCCCGCAACTGGCAGAACGTGCCACCTGATGAGAAAGAGACGATCCGGCGGTTCCTGGTGGAGACCTTCGCCCCGGGCGCCGAGCTGGGCGAGCGAGCCGTTGATCTCGAGCGGATCCCCTTGCCGCCCCCCACCATCTTCCCCTTGCCCACCGACCTGCCGTGGGAATTCAGGAAATAGACGACGCAGGCGAAGCGGCGGGCTTGGGCCGCCTCCTCGTCGGCGTCCTCGTCAGCGTCGTCGTCAGCCCGTCGCCGGGGGAGCCGCGGTTCCGCGTCGGCGAGTCTTGATCAGCCCGGCCGGTTTGCCCCCGGAAGCGAGCAGATCGCGGATCCTCCCGAACAGGACCTCCAGGGCGACGTGGTTGTTCGACCCCTGGGGAATGATCAGGTCCGCCAGGTAGCGGGAAGGCAGCACCAGATTGATGGCGGCATCCCGCACGGTGCTTTCATACTGCTGAATGATGCTCTGGACCGAGCGCCCCCGCTCGATGTGATCGCGCTTGATGCGGCGGATGATGGCCTGATCGAGCGGTACATCGATGTAGATGCGCAGATCGAACAGTGGCATCAACTCCGGAATGCAGAAGATCAACAGCCCCTCGATGACGAGGATGGGGCGCGGCTCGAGACGAACCGTCTGCGGCAGCCGGTCCGAGACCTTGAAGTCATAGATCGGCCGCTCGATCGGGCGCCCGCTTTTGAGTTCGTTGATGTGCCTGATCAACAGGGAGGTCTCGAGGGCGTCGGGATGGTCGTAGTTCTTGATCGGGGGACGATCTTTCTTGGCATAGTAGTACATATCGTGCTCGAGCACGGTCACCTGACCGGGAAAGTATTCCCAGATCGCTTTCGAGACGCTGCTTTTCCCCGAACCGGACAATCCAGAGATACCAATGATGTACATGGCCTGGATGGTAGCATACTTCCGTCATTTCGCGAAGGCCCCAGGAAAAAAATGAGCCGGGGAGGGTACCCCGGCCCGAAGTAAGGAGGCAAACAAATCCATGACCCTTGTCGGCGCCCAAGCGAGTTTTGTTGACAATCTTTTTCCGGCGTTCCGATGCCTCGCCCCAGAAAAAAAATGAGCCGGGGGGTACCCCGGCCCGAAGTAAGGAGGCAAACAAATCCATGACCCTTGTCGGCGTCTGATGCTATTTTCCGAAGGATCGTCACGCCGACAACGACAGACAATCACAGACGATGACCAACGGCGCCACCGACATCCCGATCTGGGTGGATGCCAGAAGACTTTTCCCTTGCCTCATTTTTTTGCGAATGGCTGGCCGACCATCGACGGCGAAGGCGCCGCCCTTTCATGGGGTACCCCAACGACCTATCAATAACTTGAGGAAAGGCGAGTAATTCCCGACTCTGAGGATGGGGCAGGAGCTTCTGACTACGTTTCTCAGGGGGCGCCAAGAAAAGAGGCTGGACCCCAAGACCAGGAGCCCAGCCTGTTGGAAGGCGGTAGAGGATCAGGCCAGCAGTTGGGTGAGGCGCTCGCGGATGGTGCTGGCCGAAAGGCCGAACGACGCCAGCAAGGCTTCGGGGGGCCCGGATCGGGGCACGCGATCGACCGCGACGTGGGTCCATTCGCGGATCTTGCCCGCCAGGGCGGTGGCCACTGCCTCGCCGATGCCGCCAGCCGGCGCATGCTCCTCGAAGACGACCACCCGGCCGCCGGTCGCCCCCACCGCCTCTGCCACCTGCGCGGTCGGGAAGGGCTTGAGGCAGTACAGGTCGATCACCTGGACCTGATGCGCGTTGGGATGATCCTTCAGCGCCCGCAGAACTTCATGGATGATGACTCCCGCCGAAATGACGGTCAGTTTGGGGGCTTTCCCGGCATGGATGATCTTGATCTCGCCCAGCGGGAACTGCTCTCCGACAGGGTACAGAATCGGGGTCGCCGGCCGTGACAGTCGCACGTACCCCGGGCCGTTGTGCCTGGCCAGGGCCAGGATGGTGCCATAGGCGGAAACGGCATCCGAGGGGTACAGGACCGCGCCATTCGGCAGGGTGCGGAAGAAGGCGAGGTCTTCGAGGGCCATCTGAGAGGGGCCGTCCTCGCCGATCGAAATACCGGCGTGGGTTCCCAGGAATTTGACGGGAAGCCCAGACAGCGCGCTCATGCGGATCTGGTCGAAGGCCCGCGCCAGGAAGGCGCCGAAAGTGACCCCGAACGGAATCAGCCCGCGGGCTGCCAGGCCGGCAGCGATACCGGCCATGTTCTGCTCGGCAATGAAGCATTCGACGAACCGGTCGGGGTACCGGTCGGCGAATTTCTGCGAATAGGTCGAATTCTGGGTATCGCCGTCGATCACCCAGATGCGCGAGTCGGCCCCGCCCAGGGCCAGGAGGGCATCGCCCACGGCCTGGCGGGTGGCGACCTTGGCGTCCGGGGCATAGGGCGGCGGGGGGAAGCTGGCGGGCCGTTCGCTGGCCAATGGCGGAGCCTGGGTGGCCGACGGCTTGGGAATCGACGGCTTGGGCGGCGTTTTCATCAGATCGGCCGCCACTTCCTCGAGCGCCTTATCCAGTTCAGGACCGGGCTTCAATGGTTTGCCGTGCCAGTTGTCGAGGTCGGCGATGGCCGATACCCCGTACCCCTTGATCGTCTTGGCCAGGATGCAGGCGGGTTTTCCCTTGACTTTGAGCGCACGCTGGAAGGCGGTCAGGATATCCTCGAAATCATGCCCGTTGCAGGTCAGGGCTTCCCACCCGAAGGCCTCCACCTTGCGCGCATAGGCCCGCAGGTCGTGCCCATGCATGGTTTCACGACTCTGGCCGAGGCGGTTGACGTCGACGATGGCCATCAGGTTGTCCATCTTCAGGTGAGCCGCCAGAGCGAAGGCTTCCCAGACCGAGCCTTCGGCCATTTCTCCATCTCCTAAGAGGACGAAAGTGCGGGCGTCATTCTTCATCACCTTGGCCTGATGCAAGGCGATGCCCAGCCCGACCGAGAGCCCCTGGCCCAACGACCCGGTGGCGACATCGACGAAGGGCAGATAGGGCATCGGATGCCCTTCGATCGGCGAGTTCATCTGCCGCAGGGTATAGACCTGCTCTTCGGTCAGGTATCCGGCTTCGCACCAGGCCGCGTAGAGGGCAGGAGCGGCATGTCCCTTCGACAGGACCAGACGATCGTTGGCTGACGAGCCAGGATTCTGGGGATCGTAGCGCATGACATGGAAGAACAGGGCGGCCAACAGGTCGGCGGCCGAATTGCAGGACGTCGGATGACCGGAACCGGCCTGGGCCGTGCTTTTCAACGACATCCACCGGATGCGGGCCGCCCGGTGTTTCAATTCGCGAATCAACGCTGGCTGGCGACTCATGGAACCTCCTCAGGCATTGCAGGTCGGCCGGGCAGGATCAAGCACCGGACCGCCCGTAACTATAACATCCAAGGAAAGGAAACGCCACCCGGCGGACGCCCCTGACCCTGCCCAAGCGGTGCCCCCAGATGAGAACCTTGTCCTGAGGCAACGGTCAGGACTGCCGGGCCAGGGTCCTGACGATCTGCCGCGCTCGCGCCGGAGCGGGGGCGACTTCCGGCATTTCGGGGAGCAGGAACCCCAGACATTCACCCAGGGTCAAGGCCAGGAACCAACCCAGGTCCCAGTCGGGGAACGGCCGGAAATCGACCACTACGGCCAGCAGGAAATGGAACCAACCGACATGGATGGCCAGCCGCAAGGTGTTGCCCAGAGCCATCGGCAACAGGTGCATGGCCAGCGAGTGGGTCGGCGGGATCCGCGCCGCGGCCACCGCATCGAGAAATCTCAGCGGGAAGGCAGGGAACAACCGAGGCCAGAAGGTGAGGCGCATGCTCTCTGCCCCGAAATCGCCCACGGTCGGCGGGAACAGCTCTTTGGCGGGATCGGCCAGCTGGAAGCGCCGCACGATGCCCCAGACCACCGCCGAAGCCACGGTCTGGGCCGCCGCAAGAGCGGCCAGAACAGCCCACGGAGGCAGCAGGATCAGCCCGGCCGGAATGAAGATCGCCGACGGCAGCCCCGCCACCAATCCGAGCAGAAGGGCGAGCAGGCCGGTTCCCCACCAGTACCATCTTATCGTGGTCGCCGCGAACTGCAGCTGGGTGATCCAGAGTTTCAGGCCCACCGGCGTCAGTCCGTGCATTGCCACGGCCTCGGCTCGGGCCACCCAGCGCGCGAGGAGCAGGACGGCCACCAGGAGGCCAGCCCAACGGACGCCATGTTGTATCCTGGAACGCCACATCAGGGTCAACGAAAATATCGAAAATCGGAAAAAAGGCAAGGAAAATTCCTCGCGCGATTCCGGTTGTCTCCCCCTGGGATTTGTGGTAAGCTCACACCGGATCTGCCTCTCGGGCACGATCCGACTGCGTTGCAATGGCGCCGCACATCTGATAGGATTGAGATCATTTCGGGGTCAGCAGGAGCCAATATGGCAGAGGAATTCTCACTGGTTCACCAGGTCGATGGGCCTGTCCTGATCATCCGGACCAAGGGCTATCTCAACGACCTTGGCGCGGAGCAGGTCGACACCATCTGCTCGGACAGCCTGGGCAAAGGGATCAAGAAGATCGTCATCAACCTGGAACAATCCCCGTTGATCAACAGCATCGGCATCTCGATCCTGATCGGCGTCATCGAAGCCATCGAAGAAGCCGGGGGAGCCCTGGCCTTCACCAATCTGACCCCCACCAACCGCAAGACCTTCGAGATGATGGGCCTGTTGCAGTTCGCCCAGGCGTTCGATGCCGAAGCCGACGCGGTGAAGGCCTATAAAGCCTGATCGTTTCGATGGCCGACGAGAGGCAACCCCAGGACCAATCCTACCAAGAACAGGTTCTTCGGTACGAGTACGTCCTGAAAGCCCTCAGCGACATCGGGGAAGAACTCTGTCGGGTCACCAGCTTCGAAACCCAGCTCAAATCGCTCCTGCACCTGCTCCTAGGCACCCTCGGCGTCAGCAAGGGCGGCATCTTCCTGTATGACAGCATGTCGGGGGAGCTCTCCCTCCGCTGCTCCTGGAAACTCTCCGCCCGCAAGGCCAGCGTCGTCCTCACGCGCGAAGAAGTCGATGCCCTCGAGAAACTGGCCGATCCCATCACCTTCAGTGCGGCCGATTTCCCGTACCTCAAGCACCTGATCGCCCAGTTCGCCGCCGACGACCTCAACAGCATCTCCATCCTCAAAGTCCGCGAGAAGCTGATCGGCCTGCTGGTCGTCGGCCAGAAACTCAAACGCAGCCCCTTCTCCGAAAAGGAGACCAGCTTCCTCACCACCCTTTCCCGCAATATCTCGGTGGCCATCAACAACTTCCTCCTCCTGTCCGAGCTGCGCGAGACCAATAAACGGCTCGACGAGAAGATCCAGGAGGTGAGCATCCTGTACCAGGCCACCCAGATGATCGCCTCCGAGCTGCAGCTGAAGACCCTCCTCGACATGGCCATGAACGCGACTTCCGAAATCTCCGAAGTCACCCGCGGCAGCATCTGGCTCTATGACGAAGATACCGAGCGGTTCACGCTGTGCAGCCACCTGGGCGATTCCGCCAATCTGCCCGAGCACCTGCCGCTGGCCGATTCCCCCCTCTGCCACCACCTGCTGCAGCACAAAGTCCCTCTGATCCGCACAGCCAATGGCCTGAACGACCTGCACCTCAATGAACTCGACAGCCGCATCTTCGGCAACACCTTCATCATCGTTCCCATCATCCATCAGGGCGAATTCCTCGGCCTCATGCACCTCTCGGAAAAGATCAGCCAGGGCGATTTCACCGAGCGCGACCAGCGCTTGATCAAAGTCTTCGCCGTCCAGCTGGGGGCCGCCGTCAAGAACGCCAAGCTGTACGAGCAGGCCATCACTGACGGCATGACCCATCTCTACCTGCACCGCTATTTCAAGCAGCGCCTGGCCGATGAGTTCAAACGTGCGGTCCGGTTCAAGCGGAATCTCGCCTTGATCATGATCGACATCGATCACTTCAAGAAGCTGAACGACACCTACGGCCACCAGACCGGCGATGAGGTGCTCAAACGCGTCGCCTCCATCATGCGCAAGGCGGTGCGCACCCACGATCTGCCGGTCCGCTACGGCGGGGAGGAATTCGCCCTGGTCCTCCCCGAGACCGACATGGCCGGGGCCCTGGCCGTCGCCGAGCGGGTCCGCAAGTCGATCGAACACGAAGTCATCGAACACAATGGCAAGACCATCCGCATCACCGCCAGCTTCGGGGTCTCCGTCCATCCCGACAGCGCCACCGAAGCGGAGGCCCTGATCAAGGCCGCCGACGAGGCACTCTACCGGTCCAAGGAGAACGGGCGCAACCGCGTCACCGCCGCCCAGGCCATCCATCCGCCCCTCGATCCCACCACCTCGTCATCCTGATCCGGCGTCCTCTTCTGCCGCCTCTCTCCCGCCTTTTCGCTCTTCTTCCAGTCGATCTTCAGGCCTTCTGCCCCACCCTCCCGTACCGTTCACCGAAGAGGCGATCGAGCCGGTTCTCACACCATCGAAGAAGCGACAGCACCACCCTGGCTCAGGTGGGGCGACAGACCGAGAAGAAGATCGCTCGACGTGGGCCCGGGGGCGTCAGCGTCAACCTAACAAGGTGGAAAAAGGACCGCGCGGCTGACCGCGGTCAGACCGCAGCCGGCCCCGAGGAATCGCGGCGACGCAAGACCATGATCTTGCTGCCGCGAGGGGTCAGCTCATCTTTGAGGACGTCCCAGCCTTGCGCCTCCAGGTCGTGGAGGGGGGCAGCCTCGAAAGGTCGGACCAGCATGCCTTTGTTGGGCCCGGCCGTGAACACCAGGGAGCCATCATCGCGGCAGGCCACGTGGGCGTCCGCCCGCAGATGCCCGAAGCTGCCCATCGTCAACAGCATGACCCCGCCCGGCCGCAGCACCCGGCGCGCTTCGGCGAACGCCGCCTCGAACCCCTTGCCGTCGAGGTGGTCGAACAGGTGATGGGCCACCAGGCCATCGAAGACCGCCGCCCGGAAAGGCAGTCGCCGAGCGTCGCCGACCATCCCCACCGCCCGCACTTCTTCCTCGAACAGGTTGTTGGCCAACACCTGGACCGCCTTGCGGGACAGGTCGAGCCCCACGCTCTGATAGCCGATCCGACTGAGGTAGATCGTATTGCGCCCCTCGCCGCAGCCGAGGTCGAGCACCCAGTCATTCCGTCGGAGGTGGGGAATCAGTTGCTGGATGAGCTTGGCCGACGGCGCGATCATGCCCTGATGGCGCAGGAAACGGGACCAGGTGCGGTCCCAGTAGTGGCGCGAGCCGCTCTCCACCTGCGGGCTCATGCCGCTCTCCCCTGGAATTCGATGGTCAGGGCGGTGATGTCATCCTGCTGGGGCATGCCTTCGGCGAACTCCTGCACCACCTCGATCAAGCCGTGCGCCATGCGCGCCGTGCGCGGGCCGGCGAGGTACCGTTTCAACCCCGACATCCCGAAGGACTGCTTGGCCAGATTGCGGGCATCGGTGACCCCATCGGTGTACAGGACGAGGAGATCGCCGCGTTTCAGCTGGAAGCGCTGGGCGAGATAGGTGACTTCCGTGATGCCGAGAGGAAGGCCAGGCACGGCTTTCTCCTGGATCGCACGCTGGGCGCCGTGGCCGGTGACGATCAGCGCTGGATTGTGGCCCGCCGACGAGAGTTCCACCTCGCCGGTCACGGCATCGATTATAGCGTACATGGCCGTGATGAAGCGATCGCTGGTGATGTTGCGCAGGATGATGGCATTGGCCTTGGTCAACACATCAGAAGCCGTCATGGTTTCCTTGTCCATGGTGGAAAGCGTCGTCTTGAGCACGGTCATCAGAATGGCCGCCGGCACGTTCTTGCCCGCCGCGTCGGCGATCACCACCCCCAGACGGGTAGCCCCGACCGGGAAACAGTCGTAGTAGTCGCCACCCACATCGGCCGCCGGCTTGCTGGCGGCGTCGAGGACCAGGCCTGGAACCTCCGGGATGCTGGTCGGCAGGAGGTTCTCCTGGATCTCCCGGGCCATCTGCAGCTGATGGGCCATCCGCCGCATCTTCTCGCTTTCCACTTGCAGGTAGTGGATTTCGAGCACCGAACCAAGCTGGCTGGCGATGATCTTGATGAATGAGAGATCCTGCCAGGACAACCGGACATCGGGTCGGGAAAAGTAGACGAAGAGGGCGCCCAGCGCGGGCACTTCCGTGCTGCTGTCGAGGTCGAGTGGAACATTCGGCCGCTGGATCTTCTCCAGGTACAGGCATCCTCGCAGCCCCTTCTCGAGGGTGCGGTCCTGGAGGGGGGGGAGATCGCGGATGGGGGTGATCGGATACACCGGAAACAACCCTTGATCGTTGACGCCGACGGTGGTCGGCGTGACATGGCAGAAGAACCAGCCCGTCAGGCCTTCTCCCAGGGGAATGCTCTCCTCACGCCCCTGGGCCATGCCTAGCGATTCGGCATACTCGGCGAACTCCGGGCTTTCCCGGAAAGCGGGGCTGGTATGCGTCTCGCCCAGCCGCACCAGGGGCCCATTGGTCTGCGGGCGACCTTCGGCATCCCGCGGAAAATACATCAACTTCACCAGATCGATCTGCGGAATGTTTTCCAGCAGTTGCTCCAGGACCATGTTGACCGCCTTCTCGAGGCGCTGCCGCGGGGCATCCAGCTCCTCTTCGCCAGGTGGGCTCTGCAGTTCGCGATAGACCTGGTCGAGTTCCCGGATGGTAGTGAGGTATTTCTGATTGAGCGCGGCCTGGGCATTCAGCCGTTGGGATCCTTGGTGGAAGGCGTTGGCCAGGGTATCGATCTCGATGGTCCCGGTGGGGGCCGGTTCCGGGAACTCCTTCCCCAAGCGGAATTCTTCCACCGCCCTGGCGAGCTTCATCAAGGGACCGCCGATCCGACGCGGGAAGACGATGGCCACATAGGATCCCAGCAACAGTACAAGAAGGAGCAGGGCCAGCCCGGCCTGCCGATTGGCCCGGATCCGCGAGAGCAGGCCCTCTGACGTCTGACCGATGCGCTGCCAGAAGACCTGGGCCTCCCGAAAGGCCATGCCCACCCCTCGCCGGCGCAGGGCTTCCAGATCGCTGGCCAGCGTGCCGACCAGATCGTCGAGTTCGAGCTTCTCGCTGTCGGAATGTTCCAAGGAATCCCGGAGTTCGGCGAAGCTCCGCCGGAATTCCTGGATCTTGGTCCGGATGCTGCTGAAGACCCGCAATTGCAGCGGATTGGTGGTCTCTTCGATCGATCGGCTCAGCAAGCCGATCACCGCTTGCAACCGCTTCTGCACCCGCTCGGCGACCGCGGTCCGGTCGACCGGGGCCGTGGCCACCCCGGCGGACGGCTCATTGCGCAAGCTGAGGTAGAGCGCCACCTCGTTCTCGGCGATATCCAGATCGCGTTCGATGCGCGAGATCTTGACCATCAACGTCGAGGTCGTCCCGAGCGAGGCCTGGAAATCATCATTCTTGAGGGTCTCCGAAAAGTCGGCGATCATCTTCCGGTATCGGCTCAGCAGGTCGCCGACCTTGGTGATCATCGCCTGCCCCGCGCCGTCCCGCCGTTGGATTTCCCGCCGGGCCAGGGCCGCCCGCCGGGCGGCCTGCCGCTCGAGGTCGCGCAACTTCTTGAGATAGGACTGGGCCGCGCCCTGGACCGGCGCGAACGACGCCCGATAAGCCGGCTCGGTCATCTTCCCGTCCAACCGTTCCAGCGATTGCTCGAAGCGCTGGACCATCTCCTCAGGAACCAGGGCGGCGGTCCGTCGGTGATCGGACAGATGCTGCTGCACTAGATCGTCGATCTCCACCCACAGGTCGGCCAGGTGCTCGTAGTCCCTGGCGATCTCGATCTCTTGGAAAAGAGTGGAGGTGATGAATTGATCGATCTGATGGAAGGAGTTCGTCGTGAAACCAAGAAAGATGAGAAGCCCGGCCAGGATCACCCCGATCCCCTGGGCCAGCCGCCGCTGCAGAGTCATCGGCACCCCGCCTCGGCCGCCTGCGACCTGGGGAAACGAGCGGGAACGGCCCGCGTCTCAGATCGAAAAACGGAAATGGACGATATCCCCATCTTCGACGATGTAGTCCTTGCCCTCCAGGCGGGCCAGCCCGGCCTGCTTGACCCCGGCCATGCCCCCCTTCTCGACGAAATCCCGGTAGGCGACCACCTCGGCCCGGATGAAGCCCCGTTCGATGTCGGAGTGGACCGCTCCCGCCGCCCGCACCGCGGTCGTCCCGCGCCGGATCGGCCAGGCCCTAACCTCATCCTCGCCGACCGTCAGGAACGAAATGTAGTTGAGAATGCGATAGGCTTCCTGGATGAGACGCGTGCGGCCTGGTTCGGCAATGCCGTATTCCTTCAAGAAGGCGGCCTCTTCCTCAGGAGACAACGAGGCGATCTCCATCTCCGTCTTGCCGGCGATCAGGAGGGCCGACAGCCCGCGACCCTCGCAGGCAGCCAAAAAGCTCTTCACCACCGGGTCGGCCGGATTCTTGACCTGGTCGTCGCTGCCGTTGCCAACGACGATCATCGGGCGCTGGGTCAGGAACCGGTAGGTCTTGAGGAGATGTTCCTCTTCCGGGCTGAAAGTCTCGGTGGACAGGAATTTCCCCGCCTCGAGCACTTTCTGGCAGCGGGTCATCACGTCCATTTCCCTGGCCGATTCGGGCTTTTTGCCGACCTTCAAATCTTTGGTCAAACGCTCGAGACGTTTCTCTACCAGCTCGAGATCGGCCAGCACGAACTCGAGGCACAGTTCGTCGAGGTCGCGCGCCGGATCGACAGTCTGGCGGATATGCGGCACCTCCGAACCGCCGAAGAGCCGGATGACGAGCAGCAGGGCATCGCACACCCGGATATGGCCGAGCGTTTTGCGAGAGAAGCCGACTTCGTCCTTCGAGACCCCGGGAATATCGGTGAATTCGACGGTCGCATAGATCGTCTTCCTGGGCTTGTAGATGCTCGCCAGATAGTCGATACGGGCATCAGGAACCTTGATGACGCCGGTGTTGACCTCCTCGCTCTGGGCGAGGAAATCGCGAACCTGGGCATTGGCCCGGGTCGCCAGATTGAATACGGTGGTCTTGCCCGACATGGGCAGGCCCGCCAGTCCTACTTTCATACGGTGACCTTTCTGCGTCTGCGAGTGAGGTGAGGTCATGATAGCACACCCCACCGGCCCTCGGGGATAGGCGACCAACCAGCGTTCGGCCCTTCGGAAACCCTGCCCGACAGCCGAGGGATGGAAGGATCGCTCCCTGGATTCCAGGAGGGGCGGTCGTTGACAGGGCTGAGAACGGGTGCTAGGATGGGGCGTCCGGGACGTCCCGTTCCGTGACGGATCGGCTGTTTTCCGGCCACCCCGGAATGATTGGCGGGAGTTCCCAGAAGGCATGTCCTCCGAACTCGAAAAAATCCAATTCCTCAGCAAGGTCTCGCTGTTCACGAGCCTTTCCGAAAAGGCCTTGCTCGACCTCTCCGCCATCACCGTCGAGCAGGCCGTTCCTGCCAAAACGGTGGTCTTCAAGGAAGGCGACCCCGGGGACGCCCTGTACATCATCAAAAGCGGCAAGGTCAACATTTTGAAGCGAACCAGCTCGGGCACCGACTCGGTGCTGGCCACGCTGGGCAAGGAAATGGTCATCGGCGACATGGCGGTCATCGACGACATGCCGCGCTCCGCCTCGGTGGTCACCGTCCAGGACACCGTCTTCCTGGTCATCACCAAGAACGACTTCAAGGCCTTGCTGAGCTCGACCCCCGAGATCGCCTTCCAGATCTTGAAGATGATGACCGAACGCCTGCGCAAGACCAACGTCTCTTTGAAAGAACTCGAAGCCTCGGCCAAGCAGATGGAAGAGGTCATCCGCGTCATCAGCAAGATCGCCCGCAAGAGCAATCTGCTCTCGCTGAACGCGTCGATCGAAGCGGCGCGTGTCGGCGCGGCTGGCGCCGCCTTCTCGGTGGTCGCCGCCGAGATGAAGAAGCTGGCCGAGGATTCGGCCATGGAAGCCAAGAAGATCGATGAGCTGCTCAAGGCCCTCCAGAGCAAGACCAAGGCTCTGGCCATGATGAAGTAAGTCATCCCCCGAGGAGGGAAGCATGTCCCAATACAAATCCCAGATCCAGAACATGTTCCTGTCGATGGTCAGGAAGAAGCACCAGCCGGTCGAGGTCGTCCTCAACACGGGCACCACCCTCCGCGGGAAGGTCAAAGGCTACGATCAGTTCTCGATCACCCTCAATTTCAAAGACAAATCGGAAGTCATCTACAAATCGGCGATCCTCTACATCACCGCTCTGCCCAAGCGCAAACGCCCCAGCGCCGCGACGCGCGGCGGCGGGCCGGGCGCCGGCGCGCGCCGCCTCCCCGGGGCGGCTGGCGTGGGCCCGGGCGGCCCCCCGCCCCGCCCCCGCCGGGCCCCGCCTGGCGATGAACCGCCCATGCCCGTCCGGCCTCCCAAGCCGCCGCCGCGCATGTACATCGACGATGAGCGCGACCCGCCACCGCCGCGCAAGAAGATCCGGATCGACGACGAACCACCGCCGCCGCGCAAGCCCCCCAAGCCCCTCTAATTGATTGTTCCTGCCTCTCTTCGCCGCCCTCGCGAGCGGTCACCGACGGCGGCAGAAGAGGGATTCGCCATTTCCAGCCATCTTCTCAGCCCGCTCGGGCTTCGCCCGACGTCCGTTCCTGCCGATAGGTGAGATGACCTCTCACCTGCCGTCCACTGGGCCGGCAACCTCAGGAAGTACCGGACAAGGGGAGTTACCCGTGCGCGACTTCTGTCCCCGCTGCGAAACCCCGATCGCCTCCACTGCTGCGCTCTGCCCGTCCTGCGGCTACCGCGTCATGGTGCCATGCCCCACCTGCGGGCGCCCCAACGTGCCACAAGCCATGTTCTGCGGCGGTTGCGGCAGCGGCATGCACCTGACCACCCGGCTCCGCCGACGTTGGGAGGCGATGTTCTCCCTGCCGACCCGTTCGCGCTTGAAACACCTGGGCGGCGGCTTCCTCTTCGGGTCCGCCCTGGCGCTGTTCGCGTTCGGGTCGATGGGCATGAGCCGGCCAGAAGCGCTCCGGGTTCAGCCGGAATGGGCGCCTTCCCGCGTCGAGTCTCCCTTCGCCTGCCGGGAAGCGCAGACCACCTTCTCGCGCCTGGGAACCTGGAAGGCCACCCAGGACATGAATCGCCCCGCCACCCTGGACGACCTGGTCAAGGTCGGCAATCTGCTGCTGCAAGGCTGTCCGCCTATCACCGGAGATCCGACCGAGGTCCGCGGCGAGGCGATCGAAGCCCGCCATTTCCTCCCGGCGGGCGGCGCCCGGGCAGCCGACCTGGGCAACACCCCGTTGCGGCGCGCCGAGGCCGCCATGTTCTTCTATCGATTGGCCGCCGACCGCCTGGCCCTGACCGCCCCCGAGGAAACCGTCTATCGGTTCGCCGACATTCCCCGCTACCACTCCCTCAATGTGCCCGCTGAACTGCTCGAGACCATCGGCATCCGGATCGCGCGGGAACCGGAGGTGTTCGGGGGCGAGGACCACCTCACGCTCGCCGACCTGTCAGACGTCGCCACCGATTTTTTGAAGGCCTACGAAGACCGCCTGAAGATGAAGGCCTTCTCCAGCCTCGACCCCGCGTCCTGACCCCACAGTCGCCTTCCGCCACCTGACGACCGGGGCCACCTGACGACCGGGACCGAAGCGCGAACGGCTCCTTCCGGCGATCGCCGAACAACGGCGCACCCATCATCCGGCGATGGGATCATGATTCGCGGCCATGACCAGGGGATCGAATGTGCCCCAGGCCAGCATCGGCGCCGGCCGTTGCACGGCCAAGGCAAGTTCCCCCGCCGCGACCAGGGAACTTCAGCGTTCGCCCGGGCCCATCCTCGACCCCCAGAGGGGAGGCCGACCGGGCCGCCCCGGGCCCGCTTTACCCGGAACTCGTCGTTCCAACCGCTCGAGGATGCCGATGAGGAGATGGCGGAGCTGGGGCTGATCGCCAGGCGCCAGCTCGATCGCTTTTTCGAGCAATGTTGCCGCCTTTTTGGGATATCCTGCCTGCATCATGATCTTGGCCATGCGAGCCAGATCGAGCGACGAGAATTCCCACCCCAGACGTCTGCCCACAGCCGCCGCCTGGCCGACCAACTCGGCGGCCTCGGCGAAATTCCTCTGCGCAGCAGCTTGATCGACCCGGTCCAGGAGTTCTTGCACGGGAGGCGGCCGATTGGCCCCAGGAAACCGGACCAGGACCACCGCAGGGAAATCCCTCCCAGAGCCTGTGTTATCGGGAGGCCACGGCCCCGGTCCCTCGCCGGAGGAGGGCGGCGGGGTCCCCTGGGGAGGGGGGAAGGGAGGAGTCTCATCGGGCGTGGGGCCAGGAGGAGAAGGCCAGGGCCGTTGGTCTCCCGGCGGCGGACCAGGCGAGCGGTCGGCCGGAGGAAATCCCGATGGGAAGGCCGTCGGCGGCCAGCGGCCATGCCCCCCCGCCGGAGGAGGCCCCATGGGTGAGGGCTCTGGCAGACGTCCAGGGCCTTGGCCGGGTAATGGAGCACCTATGCCAGGCGGGAGAGGTCTTTCTCCGGGGTGAGGCTCGCCAGGCGGCATGGCCGGAAGAGCGGCGACCCGGCTGGCGGTCTCCATCCCCGGGGAAGGCTCGCCCACGAGCATCTCGGAAGGCGCCGACGGCTCGCGGCGAGCCGCATTGGGCGCGCCCCCAACCGCCGGACGTTCGGTGGCCAAGCGGACCGCGCGCGCGACCCACCGCTTGTAGACCAGGAACAGGGCTCCGCCTGCCAGCAGAATCGCCAGCCCCACGATCAGCGGGCGCCAGGCCTGCCGGCCCGTGGCCGGCGGTGGCGCGGTCTGGCTCGCGGCGGGACTTTTGGTCCCCCCCGCTTTGCGGGCCTCCCGTTCGGCCGAAACCTTGTAGATGCGGATCTCCTTGGTCGCGTTCTTGAACGACTGGGGGCCGAGATCGACCGCGCCCACCTCATTGCGGTTCATGGCCAGGTAGGTGGCCTCGGAAATGAAGACTTCGCCCGGTTCGGCGAAGCTTTCGATGCGCGCCGCGATATTGACGGGGTCGCCGAACAGGTCGCCCTTTTCGTCGATGCTCACTTCACCAGTATTGATGCCGATCCGGAAATGGGTGTAGTGGTTCGGATTGGGCAGCGTGGCATTCTTCAGCCGGATCTGCTTTTGCATCTCCAGCCCGCATTGCACGGCGTTGGTGGGCGACTCGAAGGAGACCAGGAAGCCGTCGCCCATGGTTTTGACCAGGGTGCCCTGGAATCTGGCGATGTGTTTGTCGACGAACGCCCGGATCTCTTCGACGTAGCGGGTCATCTCCTCCCGCGTCGCCTGTGCCGTCCGCTTCGTATAGCCCTGAACATCCAGGAACATGATGGTCAGCAGACGGTTCTGCACGCTCGCCTCCCGGGGCTAGTAGGTCTCGCGGAACTCGGTAGGACCGCGCATCACCACGCCGGGTTCGCGAGGCGTGACGATGACCGGCTCGTCTTCTTCGACGGCTTCGGCATTGGCCAGGGCATCATCATCCAAGCCATCGGGCGCGTCGGCCGAGACCACCACCGCCGGAGGGGGCTGCGGCCCCGTCCCGCGCGACGCTGGCGCGGCCGCCCCCGCCGCCACCGGTCTGCGATAGTCCACCTGGAAGAAATCGGGGTCGGGGGCGAAATCCGTCATCGCCGCATCCCCAGCTCCACCGCCAGCCCGGTCGGCCGCGAATTCGGCCCCTTCGTTCTCATCGCCACGGACCCGAGCGCCCGAGCCATGGAACGGACACTCCTGCCGAGGCACCGATTCGATCGGGAAGGTCATCTTGACCACGGTTTCCCCCGGGCAGGACTTGCACGACAGCTTGCCGCTCGACATGCAGAGACCGACTCGCACCGCCCCTTCGGGGACGGGGAAGTCGCTGGGCGGCAGGTCTTTCAGCACTTTCGACATGAAGGCATGCCAGACCGGAGCCGCCACCGTTCCGCCTGCCATCTTGGGCCCAAGACTTTTGGGCATGTCGTAGCCGAACTGCACGATCGTCACGAGTTCGGGAGTGAACCCGTTGAACCAGGCATCGACATAGTTGTTGGTGGTGCCGGTCTTGCCGGCGATGGACCGGCCTGGAATGATGGCCCGTCGGCCGGTGCCCTTCTCAACGGCCACCCGCAGCATGTCGGCGATCATCGTGGCATGGACCGCCTTCATCACCTCTTTGACCCGCGGCAGGCTCTCCTCGAGGATATTGCCATCCCGATCTTCCACGCGAGTGATGGCCACCGGGGGCGCATAGATGCCTTGATTGGCGAACACCCCGTAGGCCGAGGCCATCTCGAGCGGCGTGAAGTTTCCCGAGCCGAGGGCCAGCGACAGGTTGGGTTCCATCTGCGCGGTGATGCCCAGTTTCCGGGCGAACCGGATGACCTTGGCCGGGGTCAACTGATCGATCAACTTGACCGCCGGAATATTGAAACTGTTGCACAGAGCTTTCGTCAGGGTGACGGTACCATGGAATTTGAGATCGTAGTTCTTGGGCGCCCAGACCTTCTTGGACCAGGGGTTGGTATAGCTGATGGGCTCATCCACGATGAAATCGTTGGGCAGGGCCCCGTTCTCGAGCGCACAGCCATAGACGAACGGCTTGAAGGAGGATCCCGGCTGCCGCAGCGCCTGGGTGACCCGGTTGAACTGCGATTTCTCGAAATCGCGCCCCCCATACATTGCCTTGATATGACCATTGTGAGGATCGAGGCAGACGAGGGAGCCGCTCATCAATGGATCTTTGCTCAGGGGCCGCTTCTGGAAGATCTCCGAGTTGTCCATGGCCTCTTCGGCATATTTCTGCCAGTCGAGGTCGAGCGTGGTGTAGATCTTCAAGCCCCCGTTGTAGACGAGATTTGCGCCATATCTCTCGAGCAGGATATCGCGAACATAGGTGACGAAATACGGCGCCAGCATCACCTCGGGTTTCTCGGGAGCCAGCACCAGCGGTTGATTGCGGGCGGCTTCGTAATCGGCGGGCGAAATGAAGCCGAGTTCGACCATCTTGGCCAGCACCAGTTCCCGGCGCGCCTTGTTGGCCTGCGGGTTCTTCCGAGGAGAGAACGCCACCGGACTCTTGGGAATGCCCGCCAGGGTCGCGCATTCGAGAAGGGTCAGCTCCATCGGATCTTTGTTGAAGTAGAGTCTGGCCGCGGCATCGAGACCATAGGCCCCATGCCCGAAATAAATTTCATTCAAATACAGCGTCAGGATCTCTTCTTTGGAATATTTCCGTTCGAGTTGAAAGGCCATCATCGCCTCGATGGCCTTGCGCTTCAAGGTCTTCTCGCTGGTCAAGAAGGCGTTCTTGACCAGTTGCTGGGTCAGGGTGGATGCCCCCTGCACGACTTTGCCCGCCTGGATGTTCTTCACCATGGCGCGGGCGATCCCGACGAAATCGATGCCATAATGCTGGTAGAAGCGCTCATCTTCGATGGCGATGACCGCTTGCCGCATCTGGAGGGGGATCTCGTTGGCCGAGAGGATCCGGGTGCGGTTCTCCTCGGCGTGCAACCGGGCCATCAGACGGCCCTTGCAATCGAAGACCTGGCTGGTCAGGCTGGGTCGATACGAGCGATCGGAGACGATGGGGATGCGTTCGGAAAAGCCCTTGACGATGCCAAACAAGGCCCCGGCCACAATGATGATGAACAGCACCGACAAGGCGAAGCCCAATTTGAAGAAAAACCACAGCCAGGCAATGACCCGTTGGGTGACGGAGGGTTCTTCCTCATCGGCCTCCTCATCATCGGTTTCATGGTCATTGGATTCCGGGTCGAGGTCATCGAGAGGATCGGGGTCGTCGGAAAAAAACATACCAACACCTACCTTCCCAGCCAAGGTATACCATTCCTATCGGCAAGATCAAGGGACTGAGACAGAGGCCCCCCGCGAGGAGTGCCTTCCCAGCCATCGGGTCCTTTTGATATATTGCTGCCCATTGCAACGGAGGGCTTCACCCATGGATCTTCCCGACGTCATCGAATGGCTCACGAGTCGAGATCTGCTGACCGGCCCCTTCGGCCTCCATCGCATGGAATACCTGATGGAGCGGCTGG
The DNA here is from genome assembly GCA_003327425.1 of Candidatus Ozemibacter sibiricus. Taxonomy (GTDB): domain Bacteria; phylum Muiribacteriota; class Ozemobacteria; order Ozemobacterales; family Ozemobacteraceae; genus Ozemobacter; species Ozemobacter sibiricus. Next base: position 396,404 of record QOQW01000001.1, on the reverse strand, counting down.
ATCATCCGCAACGCCAGTACCCTGCTGTGTTGATCGGGGGCACCAATGGCAAGGGGTCGGTCACGGTGCTTCTCGAATCCATCATGGCAGCGACCGACATCTACCAGGTCGGGTCCACCATTTCTCCGCACCTGGTCGACTTGACCGAGCGCATCCGCCTGCAGACCGGGCCCATGCCGGCGAAGCATTGGATCGCCGGCGCCACCGCCCTCCAGGACATCGTCAGCGTTATGGACCGCGAATCCTCGCTCGGCCCCCCCAGCTTTTTCGAGCTGGTCACCGCGCTCGCCTTCTTCGCCTTTCGCGAAGCCGATCTCGACCTCGCCGTCGTCGAAGTCGGATTGGGCGGCCGCCTCGATGCCACCAACGTCTGCCATCCCGAGGTCTCCATCATCACCAACATCGGAACCGACCACCGAGAACTGCTCGGTCCCGATCGCCCCTCCATCGCCCGCGAGAAACTCGGCATTCTACGCCCGAAGCGGCCCTTGATCACTGCTGAGCGAGACCCCGAAATCCTGGCCATCTTCCGAGAAGTCTGCCAGAAGGCCAGATCGCCCCTGATCGAAGCGCATCCACAGAACTTCTTCGACGTCATCGAGAGCACCGCGCATGGGCACCGGCTGCGCCTTCGTGGTGTGGACGGCGATGTTCATCTGCCGCTCCCAGGACTCCATCAGCTCGACAACCTGGCCTTGGTCCTGGCCGCTGTACAAGTCCTCTCAGATCATGGCTTCGAAATCCCCCCGGCGGCCATCGCCCGCGGGATTTCGCGCGTCTCCTGGCCGGGACGGCTGCAATGGCTCCCCGGGAATCCCCCGATCCTGGTGGACGGCGCCCACAATGCTGAAGGGCTGGCCTCCTTGACCGGGTTTCTCGATAGATTCCCGCTCGAGCGTCCTTGTCACCTGATTCTTGGCTCCCTCCAGAAGAAACCAGGCCCGGCCATGGCCGCCGCCCTCGCCCCCTATGCCGATACCCTGGCCTTCGTTCCCCCCACTTCGTCCCGGGCGCTTACGCGATCTGAATTCGACGCTCAGATCGCCCCGCTCGACGTACGATGGAAATGGTACCCCACCCTTCCCGAGGCCCTTGAAGCCGGCCAGAACGCCAGAACCATCCTGCTTTCCGGCTCGCTGTACCTCGTCGCCGATCTGCTGCGCCTCAAAGGCCTGCCCGGTGGATCCCGTGCCTGAGACCTCCTTCGACTACGGGCTAGAAGGGTTTCTCGCTGACCCCCAACTGAAAGGCCGGGTCGGCCTGGTCACCAACGCCTCGGGCCGAGACCGGCACGGCGTGCATATTGCCAAGCGCCTGGCAGGGCACCCCAGACTGCAATTGGTGCGTTTATTCTCTCCTGAGCATGGGTTCTGGTCGAATGCTCCCGACGCCGAAGATGTCGAGCACACCGTCCACCCGACACTGGGCGTTCCGATCATCAGCCTGTTCGGACCCCGGCAGGCCCCGACCCGTCAGGATCTCGAAGACCTCGACCTGATCGTTTACGATATACAGGACGTCGGCGTCCGCTTCTACACGTATATCTCGACCCTCCGCAATGTCATCGACAGCGCAGCCGCCCTTGGCCGGCCCGTGCATGTCCTCGACCGGCCCAACCCCATCGGGGGGCACATCGTGGAAGGGCCCGCCCTCACCCCCGGATTCGAATCCTTCGTGGGTCATGTCGCCGTTCCGCTCCGCTATGGGTTGACCCCTGGCGAACTCGCCAGATGGTACGCCTCGACCAGCGGTGCTCCAGCCCCGATCGTCTGGCCCTGCCGCGGATATCGCCGCCGCCAGCCGTTCACCGGGCTGGGGGTACCCTGGACGCCCCCCTCTCCCAGCATGCCTGATCCGGCGACGGCGGCATTCTATCCCGGAACATGCTTGTTCGAAGGCCTCAACGTGTCCGAGGGGCGGGGCACCCCAGCTCCATTCCGTATGCTGGGAGCACCGTGGGTGAACGCCGATCGGTGGCTGGCCGCTCTGGGCAACCGGCTTCCGAAGGGGGTCTCGGCCGTTCGCTGCGAGTTCCGCCCGACGTTCGGCACATTCGAACACCAGGCCTGTCAGGGCATCCTGCTGCGGTCAGACTCCCCCACCGTCGATCAGGCGGTCCACTTCGGGCTCGAGGTCATCCAAAGCCTGATGCGCAGTCATCCGGGCCAGGTGACGTTCCTGACCCGCGCCGGCGACACCATGCCCTTCTTCGATCGGCTGGCCGGGAACGCCTGGCTGCGCGAAGGTCTGCTCTCCGATGTCGACCTTTCCGAGCTGATGGAGCGAGCCCAGGAAGAATGCACGGCGTTCTGCCAGGCGCGCGAGCGGTTTTTCCTCTACGATTGAGGGATCGAGGTCACCCTTCCGGGTTGCCGAACACCCATCGCCGCAGGCAGACCTGACCATCGACCAGCTCGAGCACCAGCAGACGACCGTCTGGCCCCCAGGCCAGATCGCGCCGACAGATCGGGTCAGGGGCGGGCAGCCGCCACAGCATGCGCCCATTGGGCGCCACCAGCGAGAGCCACCGGCCCCCTTCCCCGAAGGTCGAGACCAGCAGTTCGCCCTCGGGGCCGGGCGGGCCAAGACGCAGGCCTTCCGGTTGGAATTGGTTGCTGAAGCGGCAGACCCGTTTCATGCGATTGCCCAGGTCATCGAGGAGTTCGGCCTGCCAGGTGCGGAAGGTGGGATGGCGGGTGATCGCCCACAGGAAGCCGTCGGCCAGCGGAATCGCCGGATAGAGATCGGGAATCTTCGTCGGGAAGGTCGCCCCGGGCTGAAAATAGAGGGCGGACGAACCGCCCAGCAGCAGCAGGGCCCCATCTTCGGCCACCTCCAGGGCGCAGGCCTCGAACGGCCCGACCGGCCATGACCGATCAAGCTGACCAGCCAGGGTTCCGGCAGAGGTCAGGAACACGGGCGCTCCCTGCCGCACCCCGAAATCGAGCACGCCTGGTTCGAGTCCACTGGCGATGGCAGGCGGTGACACGGGGGCGCCCGATCCCAGGTCGAAAGCCAGAATGGTCCCGTTGGCGGCGGCCACCCAGGCCTGGGACCCGGCCACCTGCACTCCAATCAATGAGGCAGGGGCAACAGCAGGGATGTTCGCCACCAATTGCTTGTCGATGGTCTGGGCGGATTGCGCTCGAGCTGCGTCCAGAGCGCTGCCCAACACCCAGAGAACCACGAAGACCAAGGCCCCTTCCCGCCGTTTCATGGCCGCACCTCTTTAGGCCATCGCTCGATCACGAAACGACCTTCCGGGGCTCTTTCGAAATCGCCGCGGGCCAGCCACCCTTTCGGCACGCTTGCAGCCGGCCAAGGACCGGGGTCGAAATCCAGGAACCGATTCATCGCCAGAGGCGGAACGACCTGCAACGGAACCCCTGACCGCCCTGATGGGTGGAAGACGACCAGGCGCAACCAGCCACGGAATCCGCCGGGGGGAACGAAGGAGACGATCAGCCCGCCCTCTGCGGTGAGGCCCCAGATGCGGGGGTTGAGATGGTCGGCCCACCCGAGGTGGACCACCTGTTGCAAACGCCCCTCCTGGTTGAAGGTGCGCCAGAGGTAGCCGACCTTCTCGCTAAAGGACAGGGTCGAAACGCCCCCATGTGGGTGCAAGGCGAAGCCGGAACCCGACCAGGGCAGTTCGCACCGCCACTTCCCCTCTCCATCGAAGCGGATCAGACGCCCCCGCCCCAGATCGCCGACCCATACCTCGCCAGCGGGGCTGGCTTCAATCTGGTGAATCTGCCGCAATTGGCCAGGAGCATCGCCGGCCCCGCCCGCCTCGGCCATCACCGTCCCATCGGCCACCCGGACGCGGCGCAATCGTGCATCGGCTCCGTCTCCGATCCAGACTGATTCGACACGGCCATCCGGCCCGGGGACCAGCGCCAGATCTTCGAGCAACGTGTTCGACGCCAGACCAGGGATGACGATGGTTTGGGCCAGCCGCCCATTCGCATCGAGGACCAGGATGCGCGACTGGAGGGAATCGAGCACCCAGGCCTGCTCGCGAAAGACTCGGAACGCCAAAGGGCCGAGCGGGGAAGCCTCTTCGAAGATCTGGCGAACCTTGTGGTTGAGGAAACCGACCTGACCTTTCCCGGCGCCGTAGGGGAGTTCCCAGGCGGTCCCGGCCGGCGCCCAGAGCGAAACCATGCCCATCACCGCCCACACCAGCGCGGTGAGCCCGGAGAGAGGAAGACGGCGGACCATGGTCAGGGCTTGCGCAAGACGCGGGTTACCGGCCCGATCGAATAGGGGGGACTGAGTCGCGGCATGCGCAATCGAGAGGAGTTGTTCATGGCCATGTAGGTGTTGCCTTCCTTGACGATGATGCCGACGTGAGTGTCGGGGTCTTTCACGCCGTCTCCGGTGTAATCGTAGGTTTTCCAGGTGATGACGTCGCCTTCCTTGAACGGCGGCACCGATACCTCCCGCCAGCCCTGAGCTTTGAGATCGGCCACCAGGGAGCGAACGTTCAGCACCACCCGGTTCATGGCCCCGGCATTCTTCAGAGCGGTCGAGGCAACCTGGGCACAGGCCTTGTTGCCGTAATCGACTTCCGGGCCCCGGAAGCGGGTGCTGCCAATCAGACTGCGAGCGCATCGCACGATCCGCTCTTGCAGAGTGCCGGACCCCGTCGAGACCGCGGGATCATCGGCAGGCTGGGTGTCCACACCGACCTGACGCGGATCTTTCACGATATAGCTGGCATGGACATATCGGGTCTTTCCGTTGAAGGAAATCCGGTACCAGTCGTTGACTTTGCCCGTCACCTTGACGGCCGCACCTTGGGGCAGGGCGGTGACGATGGACCCCCAGGGGGCAGTCCGGACGTTGAGGCCAGCGGCCGGGCTGACATAGCCGGTGAAGTTCATGGGCTCGATTCCGTCGCCACCGGGTTGGGCGGGGTTGTCGGTATCGATGTAGCGCTTGTCGACGAACGCTTCGTTGTCGCCCCACCGGATCTTGTAGTAATCGCCGGCATCGCCAAGAATCTCCACATGCTGCTGGTCTTTCAGCTTGCCGATGACATCGCCATGTGGAACCCGGCGCACTTTCAGCCCCAGGGCAGAGTTCACCCAACCCTGTCGGGGAAACGGTTTGGGCCCTTCTCCGGGACGGCGCACGTAGGCCGAATGAACATACGCGATCCGGCCTTTGTACTCGATCTTGTACCAATCGCCGACCTGGCCGACGATCACGCATCGATCGCCAGGCCCGAACGAGCCGATGACATCTCCCCACGGGCCAGTACGGATATTGAGCGAGGTGCCGACATCGACGGTGCCGGTGATGCGCTCACCTGGCTTGATGGGAGGAAGGGAGGAGGTCTGTATCGTCCCAATGACGACCGGTCGCTCAGCGAAAGGAGAGTCGCCAGCCCAAGCCTGGCCGCCAATCAGGACAAGGATCAGAATCACCCAGATCGTCAGACGTCGCAGGAATCTCACCATCGCGCTTCCTCCCCGGTGATTCATTCTACTACATTTCTATGGAAAAGTTTCCTCCTCGGAGATGGACTCCTGTCCGATGGTAGGTTATACTCCGACCCGAAGGCGAGGAGAACGTCATCATGATCGATCTGAAGAATTTCTCTTTTTTCAGTACCCTTCCGACCCGCGAGGTCGAGAAGATCAAGAAAGCCTGTCGTTTCAACAAATTCACGTCGGGAACCACCATCCTCAAGGAAGGGGAAACACTCGAAGAGTTCCTCCTCGTGGTCGAAGGGCAGGTCTCGGTCATCAAATCCCATGCCGGAAAGAAAAAAACCCTCTTCACCCTCGACCCGGGCGATACCTATGGTGAAGTCGAGATCCTCAACGGCACCAATGCGTTGTGCACCCTGGTCGGGTATCAGGATTTCCAGGTCATGTTCATCCCCCGGGATTTCATTCTGCGGCTGATCGGCCTCTATCCCGGGTTCGCCCGCGAGACGCGAGAATTGTATTCCCGGCGCGCGCCGATCCTCCTCGAGCATGGCCTCACCAAGGCCGTCTTCGGACAGATCGTCACCTTCTTCAACGTCAAGGGCGGCGCCGGCAAGTCGGTCATGTCGGCCAACACGGCGGTCATGCTCGCCCGCCAGTGGCGGAAGCGAGTGGTGCTGGTCGATCTCAACCTGGCCTTCGGCGACCAGGCGATCCTGCTCAGCCTGCCCTGCGACCGCAACATCTATGAACTTTCCCTCTGCCGGCCACCACTCAAGATCGCCAAGATCGAAGAGCAGCTGACTCCCCATTCATCAGGCCTGAAAGTCCTCCTCCCACCGCCTTCGCCCGAGCTGGCCAACAAGATCAAGACCGAGTTCGTCGAGCAGGTCCTGGAGATTCTGCGGGCCAACTACGATTTCGTCATCGTCGACACCCACAACCAACTGACCGACCTCGAGATGATGATCCTCGAGATGAGCGATCTGATCTTCCTCATGATGACCATGGAGCTGACCTTCGTGAAGAACACCAAGGTCCTGCTCGATTTGCTGCAACGGCTCAAAATTCCGCGCGAAAAAGTCAAGGTGGTGCTCAACCGCGCTTTCAAGGCGATGGGGCTCGAGCCTTCCCGCGTCGAGAGTTCGCTGCGGTACGCGATCAGCCATTTCATTCCCAGCGAAGGCGACATCGTCATCCCCTCGATCAATGCCGGCGTCCCCTTCGTCATGCAGCGGCTCGAGGGCTCGCCTCTCTTCATGGCGGTCGACAAGCTGTGCCAGCGTCTGGTCGGCGAGGAGCCCGAAAAGGGCACCTGGAACATGTTCTCCCTCATTCGGGAGGTCTTCGGTCTCTGACCTCCCACCCGCCGCCGCTCGCCCCGAATTCCGAAGAAAGGTCAGGGGCCTCCGTGGATCGCGCCATGGAGGCCCCTGCCTGGAATGGACGGGAACGGCCCGCCCTCGGGCGAAACGTCACCAGCCCAGGATCTTCTTGAAGAAACTGGTTTTCTTGCCGGTGATCTTGACCACCACGACGGTGACGTTGTCATGGCCGCCGGCGGCCAGCGCCTCCTGGACCATGGCCTCGGCGGTCTCCTTGGGCTCGAGGTTGCGATCGAAGATCTGCTGCAATTTGTCGGGGCCGACCTCGTCGGTCAGACCATCGGAACACAGCAGGAAGACATCGCCGTTGTAGACCGGCCCGGAGGTGATGTCGACTTCGAGCTTGGCGGAAGAGCCGATGTAGCGGGTGATCTGATGTTTGTACGGGTGGTCGATCTTTTCTTCTTCCGTAATGAGGCCTCTGATGAAGAGCTCTTCGACATAGGAATGATCGCGGGTGACCTGTTTGAGCGTCCCCTTGCGATAGAGGTAGATGCGGGAGTCCCCGACATGGGCCAGGGAGAATTCGTTTTCGCGTAGAGCCAGGACGGCGCAGGTACAACCCATGCCCTGGTATTCCGGGGCGGAGGCGGCCTGCTCGCGCACCTTGGCATTGGCTTCGAGGAAGGCCTCTCGCAGCAGCGGCTCCAGGGGTTCCCCGGCAGGCAGTTGCGACAGGCGTTGCAGCAAGATCTCTCGTGTTTTGGCGGACGCCACTTCCCCGGATTTGTGTCCGCCGATCCCGTCGGCAACCATGAACACGCCGGATTTATCGGTGGCGAAATAGGCATCCTCGTTGTTGGTTCGAACTTTGCCCACATCGCTGATGGCGAACCATTTGTAGTCCATGGTCCCTCCTCTCTTACAGGCCCTGGAGTTTCTGGAGGACTTCGTCCTGTGTCGGGTCGAGGAAAATGGAGAGCTTGAAATACTGCTCGGCCCGGACGGTATCCTTCTTGGCGAGGAAGAAATCCCCGAGGGCATTGAGCAGGATGACACTGTCAGGATCTTTGTACCAGGCTTTGGTGTAGAGATCGAGCGCTTCGTCGGCGGCTCCCTTGGCCGCCAGGAGCATGCCAAGCATGGTGAGATAGAGCGGGTGATCGGGGAATTTGGACAAGCGATGGCGGTAGTAGACTTCGCCATTGGGCAGCAGGGAGTGCTTGATGCAGAACCGCACGAATTCGAGATGGGCTTCATCGGCGGCCGGGTGATCGTCGAGGTGGCGCCCGAGCCGGCGGAGGGCGTCGGCCATGGCCTGCTGCCGATTCTTGGCCGGACCGGCGGCCGCGGCTTCGTAGGCCTTGATCCCGGCCCGGATGTCCTCGAGGGCTTGGGGCTCGAGCTTGCGCAGGGTGCGTTCGAACGACAACGGCCTGCCCGGCGTGGGCTCGAGACGCGCCGCCAGGGGGTGGAAGCCCTCGAGCGTCATGACTACGCGAGCGGGCGCGGGCCCTACCGACAAAGTGACGGGAGCCGTGCCGATGACCTTGCCATCCAGGGCGACCTGGGCTCCGGGCGGGATGGAGGAGAAGGTCACCGGACAAAGCTGGAAATATTGATAGGCCTTGAAACCGCCCAGGATGATCAAGGCGAACGCGAGGACGACGGCCACCCAGAACAACACGAGCCGAACGGGGGAAGGGCCGGCCAGAGCCGCCTGGGAGCGGGTGGCGCGCACGGCCGGTGTGATGCCCGATTCCTTGTCCATCAGGTTTTCTTCGGGGAGTTCGGCCTTCATCTTGGACAGGTCGACGGTCTCGACCTCGGCCACCACCGGCGGTTCGGGCTCATCGAGCTTCTTCAACGCGTCGAGGAATTCCTGACAGGACTGGAAGCGGTCTTCCCGCTTCTTCTCCATGGCCTTCAGGATGATGTCGTTCAAGCGGGGCGGCACCGCGTCATTGATCTCGATCGGCGGCTTGGGGTTTTCCTGGATGTGCATGAGGGCGACCGAATTGGGATTGTCGGCCACGAAGGGCAACTTCCCGGTCACCAGTTCGTACAACGTCACCCCGAGCGAGTAGATATCGGAACGATGGTCGAGATCGCGTTTGCCGAGCGCCTGCTCGGGCGACATGTAATCGGTCGAACCGAGGGTCAGCCCCGCTCCCGTCTTGCTCGTGTTGACCTTGGCCTTGGCGATGCCGAAATCGGTGAGCTTGACGGTGCCGTCGCTCTTCAACAGGATGTTGCTGGGCTTGATGTCGCGATGGACGACGCCCATCTTGTGGCAGTGATCGAGCGCGGAAAGGGCGCAACTGATGACATTGATGACGAACTCGAGCGTGAACCCCTCGTCGGAATGGATGAGCTGCTCGAGCGACTTGCCATCCACGTACTCCATGATGAAGTAGGGAGGCAGGCCCTCCTGCTGGCATTGCTCGTGGCTGGCGATGTCGATGATCGAAATGATGTTGGGGTGATCCTTGAGGCGCTCCATGGTGCGCGCTTCGTCGAAGAAGCGACTCACCACGTCGGGTTCGTTGACCCACTCCTCGAGGAGGAATTTGACGGCCGCCTTTTTCTCGAGGATCGTGTGCTGGGCGAGATAGACGGTGGCAAAGCCGCCATCACCCAGCTTCTGGACAATGGTATAGTTGCCAGCCCGTTTGCCAGTGTAATCGGGCATCGAGATCAGAAGCCGAGAATGGCCTTGAGCTTGCTGAAGATCCCGCCTTCAGGGATTTCGGCCTTCTGTCCGCAGATGTCCGCGGCCAACCGCTTGATGCCCTGGGACAGCCCGCAATCGGGCCGTTCCTTGACATAGAGCTGGCCGCCATTGGAGGTCAGGACCGCATCTTCAGGGGCGAAGGGAAGGGTGCCGAAGTCGCGCTTGAGCAGGTTCTTGATCTGTTCGGCCGGAACCGTGCCTTCGCGACCGATCATGTTGATCAGCACCTTGACCTTGGTCTCGGGATATTTGAGCTGATGCATGATCTCCAGGATCTTCTTGGTGGCCAGGATCTGCCCGATCTCGGGCTTGCCCACCACGTAGATGAGGTTGGAGATCTCCCAGGCGGTGAGGGAGACATCATCGATTTCGTTCTTGAGATCGACGATGACGAAGTCGTGGTTGGCCTCGAGGCTCCACAACACCTTGCGGGCGTGCTCGGCCTTGACCAGCTCAGCATATTCGGTTTTATTGGGAGCCGGGAGATAGCTATAGCCGGGACCTTTCTGGAGGTACTTGGTGATACGCTCGCCGGTGATCTCCGCCTCCTGGATCAGTTCGTGGATCGACAATCCTACTTTCCCCACCGAATAGGTCAGCACGTCGCCGAAGCGCAGGTTGAAATCGGCGATGGCGACGTTCTTGCCGGACATGTTCGCCAGGGTGTGGGCCAGATTGACCGCGATGCTGGTCAGACCGGCGCCCCCTTTGGGGCTGTACAAGGTGATCAGCTGGGCGCCTTCCCGGGACAGGGGCTTGAGGGTCTCCCAGAGGTCGGCCCGGGCGGAATCGACGTAGATGAATTCGAAGACATCGAACTTGATGACGTCGGTGTGATTGAGCTGGATGGGCTGCCGGGGAGGGATCGGTTTGCCGTTGATGGCTGTCCCGTTCGAGCTCTCGTTGTCGGTGATGAAATGCTTTCCATCCTGGAAGGTGATGGTGGCATGGTGCCGAGAGACCATGTCATTGGGAATCTGGAGATCCCGGCCATCTTCGCGGCCGATGGTGAAGTCGGTGGTGGGCAGTTCATACGGTCGCCCTAGGAAAGGGGGAGTGTTCCCGACAAGGTATTTCTTCTTCTCTTCGGCCGGGACGACCACCTTTCGGAAGACGGTTTTCTTGGATTGATCAGACATCAAAGACCCCTCCCTAGGTACAAAATGGTGAGGCGAGTATAGCACACCCCCCCCCCTGGTTCAACTTTCATTCGTCGGTTTGACTTCTCGGTGGTGGGGTCATAAGATGATGGGCTTGAAGGTGATCGTGCAACCGTCAACCGAGAGCGCCTTTCCACCGAACCCGTCGTGTGGGAAGGCCCGCCCCCCGGGGCTGCGCCCCATGGGAGTCGGGTCTGCGGCGGTGGTCTCGTCTGGCCGCCGCAGCCTGCTCGCCCTGGCGGCCGTACTGCTATGCCTGATGGCGGGGTGTTCCGGGTGCGGCGAGGAACCTGCCCCGCCTCCCACGGAAGTGATCTCGCCCCTTCCTAGCAATCAGCCCATCGTGGTAGAAGCCTCTGATACCCTCAGCATTTTCGACCAGTACAAATTCCAGGAAGTCCATCGAGACTTTCAGAAATCCTATCTCGATCTGGTCGAGGACATCACCAATCAATCCTCCCCCAAGGTCGACACCCAGGAACGACGCACCACCATTTCCCGGTATGCTCGTTCCCGCCGGAATTATGTCGAGGTCTTGAAAAAAATCAATGACCACGAGAAGAACGCGCGGCTCAAGTGCTTCGCCGCCATGAAGTCCCTGGTACGCGGGATTCTGTTCTACGATCAGAAGACCCAGAAGAAAACCGCCCGCTATGACCCGGAACGCCTGGTCAAAGAAGGCATCTTCACCATACCGCCCTCATGCCCGAGCGGCGGCACCTATTCCATCATCATTCGGGACGGGCGCCGCTTCTTCCACTGCAATATCCACGGCACCCTCAAGCAGTGACCGACCGGTGGCGCGCCAATCGATCTCAACCGCGCTTGGACAGGGTGGGAGGCACTGCCGAGGGTTCATGGGCTGTGCCAAAGAGGATCTCGAGCAGTTCGGCCATGGTCCGCACGAAGAGAACCCCAACGCCGACCGAAAAGACCAGGATGAGAGTGACGGCGAAGAGCATTTCCTTGATCATGATCCCAGACTCCCGTTGGCACAGGTGAAGGTGACTCCTTCATCGGCCAGGGGGGCGGTTTTGTGAAGAGAAAAATCCCCCGGAAGGCGAGCTTCCAGGGGACCAGGTGAGAGAGAGGATCAGGGAGTTATGGCAGCGGGCCCGCGCCCGCTGCCACCAGGGGTCATCATTATTCAGCCGCAGGGATCACCAGGAACATCGGGCTGCCATCGCGTACCACCACGAAGACCGCGCTCTTCTTCGAGGCATCGCCCTTGCTCAGGGCTTCGACGAGCGAGCGTTCGTCCTTGACCGGCTGCCCATTCACCTGGGTGATCAGATCGCGCACCATCAGACCGCCCTTGGCGGCAGGCGTACCGGGCCGGACATCGCTGACCACCACGCCTTCCTGGCGGTCGAGGCCGAGCCCTTTGGCCAGCTCGGGCGTCAGTTCCTGCACGGCGAAGCCCCACTTGCCGAGCGCCGACCGCGGCGATTTCCCCAGGCGCGGCTCGCTCCCGGCCAGGTCTTCCGGATCGCGCAGTCCGTAGGAACGCGGCATTTTCTCGAGTTTGACCTCGATGTTCTTTTCGACGCCGTTGCGCAGGACATTGAGCGTGATCGTCTGGCCGATCTTCTGCGCCAGCACGTATTTCTGCACATCGCTGGTGGAACGCATCGGGCGCCCATCGATCGAGCGGATGATGTCCATCTGCTTGAGACCGGCCTTGGCCCCGGGCGCATCAGGCACCAGATCCATCACCACCGCGCCATTCTTGTCTTTGAGGCCATAGTGGTCGGCCAGTTCCTGGGTGACCGGCTGCATGGTGATGCCAATGAAGGGCCGCTCGACCGATCCATGTTCGACGATCTGCTGCGCGACGCGGACCGCCATGTTGGACGGGATGGCGAAGCCGATGCCGCTGCCGGGCGCCGTGAAGATCAGCGTATTGATGCCGATCACATTCCCCTCGAGGTCGACGAGGGGCCCGCCGGAATTGCCAGGATTGATGCTGGCATCGGTCTGGATGAAATCTTCGATGGGCGACGCCCCGATGCCTGAGCGGCCGACGGCGCTGACCACGCCCACCGTTACCGTCTGCTCGAGCCCGAGGGGATTGCCGACCGCGATGCACCACTGGCCGACCTCGACCTTGTCCGAATCCCCGAATCTGGCCGGGACCAACGGCGTCGGCGAATCGACCTTGATGACCGCCAGATCGCTCTGCGGATCCTGGCCGACCACTTCGGCCTTGAGTTCACGCCCATCGGCGAATTTGACGACGATGGATGTGGCCCCTTTCACCACGTGATTGTTGGTAAGGATGACTCCCTGGGAGTTGAAGACGACACCAGATCCGGCGGCTTCCGACTTGAAGGTGGGCGGGCGCTGGAAGCGCCGACCTGGGGGCATCTGCCGGAAGAAATAGCGGAAGAAATCGTCGAACGGGGCCCCGCCCGGGTTGTTCTCATCATCAGGATCGAACCACTGGATGCCGCTGGCTTTGGTTTCCCTCTCGACCCGGATATTGACGACGCTCGATTTGAGCGTACGGGCCACTTTGATGAAGGTATCCTGCAGTTCGCGCACGCTCGGCGGGACCTGTCCCCAGACCGGAGCGGTCAACAGGAGCGACAGACCGAGGACCAGCAGGAAAGGCAAGGTGCGCCCCGCCTTCTCGACATGACAAGATTTCATGGATCGACCTCCTCGCAGAATTTGGAACATCGCCAGCTTTTGACCGCGAATCCCCGCGGAGGTTCCCAAAAGCGAACGGTCTTCCGACCATCCCTGGTCTGGCGCCTTGACATCCACCGACCATGATGTTTCAATCTCCGCATTCCATTCGACCGGGGGAACGCGCATGCGCATCGTCGTCAGCGGGGGAGCCGGCTTCATCGGCTCCCATCTCACCGACCGCCTGCTGGCCGAAGGCCACCGCGTGGTGGTCATCGACAATTTCATCACGGGCTCGCGGAACAATCTATCCCAGCATGAAGGGAACGACCGTCTGGTGATCATCGAACATGACATCAGCAAGCCCATCTACCTCGCCGAGAAGGTCGACCGCATCTACCATCTCGCCTCTCCGGCCAGTCCTATCGATTACCAGAAGCTCCCCATCCAAACATTGAAGGTCGGCGCCCTCGGGACCCACAACATGCTGGGCATCGCCCGCCATCACAAAGCCCGCATCCTGCTCGCCTCGACCTCCGAAGTCTATGGCGATCCCGAAGTGCATCCTCAGGTCGAAAGCTATTGGGGCAACGTCAACCCGGTCGGCCCGCGCGGGTGCTATGACGAAGCCAAGCGCTTCGCCGAGGCGCTGATGGTGGCCTATCGCAACGCCCACGCCGTCGACATCCGAATCATCCGGATCTTCAACACCTACGGGCCTCGCATGCGGCTCAATGATGGCAGGGTGGTCCCGGCCTTCATCTCGCAGGCCCTGCGCGGCGAACCCCTCACTTTGTTCGGCGACGGATCGCAGACCCGGAGCTTCTGCTATGTGAGCGATCTGGTCGAAGGAATCGTGGCCGCCATGGAGCGTGGAGACCAGAACCCGATCAACCTCGGCAACCCTGCAGAAATCACCATCCGGCAGTTCGCCGAGACCATTCGGCGCCTGGCCGGATCGACCGTGCCGCTCGTCGAACGGCCGCTTCCCCAGGACGACCCGCGCCGTCGCCGCCCCGATATCACCCGCGCCCGCACCCTCCTGGGGTGGGAACCGACCACTTCCCTGGAAGAAGGTCTCCGTAAGACGCTGGAATGGGCCAAGGAGGCCATCCGATGAGCGACCTCCATCCCGTCACCGACATCCACCCTGACATCGATCGAATTCTCATCTCCCAAGAAGAGATCAATGCCCGGATCGCTGAACTGGGCGCGCAGATCTCGGCCGACTACCAAGGCGAAGAACTGCTTCTGGTCTGCATCCTCAAAGGCGCCTTCGTATTCATGGCCGATCTGGCCCGTGCCATCACGGTGCCGGTCCAGACAGGATTCATCGCGGTCAGCAGCTATGGTCATTCCACCCAGAGTTCTGGCGTGGTCCGCATCATGAAGGATCTCGACCAGTCGGTCGAGGGCCAGAATGTCCTGATCGTCGAAGACATCGTCGACACCGGTCTGACGCTGGCCTACATCGCCAGCCTGCTGCACGACCGGCATCCGAAGAGCCTGAAGATCTGTGCCCTGACCAATAAACCCCAATGCCGCAAGAAAGAAGTCACCATCGATTATTGCGGCTTCGTCCTGCCCAACGAATTCGTGGTAGGGTACGGTCTCGACTACCAGGACTACTATCGCAATCTTCCCTATATCGGAGTCCTCAAGCCCTCGCGATATGCCCAGTCCCATGGCTGAGGCACCAGCCAGCCTCTTGCCCAGCGTACACCTCGGCACCTTATAGTCAGGGGAGGGATGACCATGACGTCCGTGCTGCCACCGACCGGCGCGCCCAGGGTGGAGCGTTTTGTTCTGGGTCCGCTGGAAGTGAATACGTATCTGGTCTACGACGAGGAAGCCAAGGTTGGACTCCTGATCGATCCGGCCGAGGAGGCCGTCGAATTGCAAGCCCGCCTCGATCAACTGGCCCTCAAGAAATGGTCGATCTTCCTCACCCATGGCCATGGCGATCACATTCTCGGCGTGACCGCCTTTCGCCAGCGGCTGGGCGCACCGGTGCTGATAAGTCGGGAAGACGCTCCCATGCTGGAAGACCCCTCCCTCAATCTCTCGATCATGCTGGGATTCGGGTTTTCGACCACGCCCCCCGATACCTGCCTGAGCCACGGCGACACCCTGCCTCTGGGACGATTCACCGGAGAGATCATCGCCGTGCCCGGCCATACGCCCGGCGGCCTGGTTCTGGCCTTCCCGGGGCTGCTGTTCACGGGCGACACCTTGTTCGCCGGTTCGATCGGCCGGTCAGATCTTCCCGGCGGGGACGGAACCCTTCTGGTCAAAATGATCAGAGAACGCCTCCTGCCGCGCGACGGCCATCGCGTCCTGCCAGGGCACGGCCCCGCCACCTCCATCGCTTTGGAGAAGCGCACCAATCCATTCCTCCAGGCCGATTCCTGCCGATGAAGGCCGGGTCTTCCACTCCCATGGAGGAGCTGTTGATTTTCGGCCAGTGCGTTGACAGGGTGCAGACCCGGTGCTAGCATGACACACCGGTTTTCAATCCATCTGCAGGAGTGTCGCATGGGTGTATTTGCGGAAATGGGGCGCAACCGCCACGAGAACCTCCTGTTCTTCCAACACCGGGATAGCGGGCTGCGCGGCGTGCTGGCCATCCATGATTCCTCTCTGGGGCCGGCCGTCGGTGGGGTTCGGTGCTGGAACTACGCCTCGGAGGATGAGCTCTGCCGGGATGCCCTGCGGCTTTCCGAAAGCGCTTCCCTGTCGGCCGCCCTGTTCGGGTGCGATGCTGGCGGCGGCAAGGCCATCATCTGGGCCAATCCTGAAGAGAAGAATGAAGTCATGCTCCGGGCCTTCGGGATCTTCCTGCAAAGCCTGGGCGGACGGTTCATCGCCTCGGCCGAACTGGGCACCACCAGTCAAGACATGGATGTCATAGGGAAGGAGACCCAGTTCGTCGCCGGCCTGTTGAAAGGCCAGGGCGTGGAAAGCGACTACAGCGCCATCACCGCCCGCGGCGTCTTTCTCGGCATGAAAGCGGCCGCCAAGGTGGTGTTCGGGACCGCCTCCCTGAAAGACCGCAAGATCGCGGTGCAGGGCCTGGGCAAGGTGGGAACGGCCCTGCTCGAGCTTCTCGCCAAAGAAGGGGCGCGCCTGTCGGTGTCCGATTTGTACTTCGAGAAAGTGAAAGCGGCCCGCGACCGTTACCCTGGAATCGAAATGGTGCCTCCCGAGGAAATTCCCTTCCACCCGGTCGATATCCTGGCCCCTTGCGCCCTGGGGGGGTTGCTGACGCCCGAGACGGTCGGCCGGCTCAAATGCAAGATCGTCGCCGGAGCCGCCACCAACCAGCTCTCGGATGATTCGGTCGCCGACCTGCTGGCCAAATCGGGGATCCTCTATCTCCCCGACTTCCTCCTGAGCGCTGGGGACATCATCATGGTCAATTCCGACATGTATGGCATCCCGACCAAGACCTGCCTGCCGACGGTCGAACGAGTCTACGGCCTGGCCGAAGAGCTGCTGGTGAAGGTTCAGACCACCCGACAGACCCCGACGAAGATCGCCCGGGAATGGGCCCTCGACCGCATGCGCCGCATCCGGACCTTGAAGAAGATCTACAAGCCTACCCGTTGAGGTGAGCGATGAGCACCTACCGGATCCTGGTCGTCAACCCCGGTTCGACCTCCACCAAAATGGGCCTGTTCGACAATGACGTCCCCGTGGCGGTCAAGAAGGTCGAACATCCCGCCTCCGAACTCGAAAAGTTCCCTCGCATCCAAGACCAGTACGGGCTGCGCCGGCAGGTCATGCTGGAATTCCTCAAAGAGCAATCGGTCAAACCGACCCAGTTGTCGGCCGTGGTCGGACGCGGCGGTCTGCTGCGGCCCATGCCCAGCGGCACCTATCGGGTCACGCCCCGCATGCTGGAGGACGTCTCGACCAACCGGTTCGGCGAGCATGCCAGCAACATCGGTTGCATCCTGGCCTTTGGCTTCCAATGGGATTTCCACATTCCGGCGTTCATCGTCGATCCGCCGTGCGTCGACGAGATCATCGACATCGCCCGGTTGTCGGGCCTCAAGGAGATTCCCCGTCACAGCCTGTGGCACGCGCTCAACATCATGGCGGTCACGCGGCAGCTCTGCGCCCGCGAAGGCTGGAATTTCCGGGAAGAGAACTTCGTGACCGCGCATCTCGGCGGCGGCATCTCGGTGGCCGCCATCGAGCATGGGCGGTGCATCGATTGCAGCAACGGACTCGATGCCGGCCCCTATACGCCCGAGCGGGCAGGGACGGTGCCCACCCTCGAGCTGGTCAAGATGTGCTTCTCCGGCAAGTACACCGAAGCCGAGATCAAACGCATGCTGGTCGGCCGGGGAGGCCTGGTGAACTACCTGGGCACCAGCAACCTGGTCGAAGTCGAACGCCGGATCGAGCAGGGCGATGACTATGCGCGCCTCGTCCTGGCCGGCATGTGCTACCAGATCGCCAAAGAGATCGGCGCCTTCGTCGCGACCCTGCGCGGCAAAGTCAAACGGATCATCCTGACCGGTGGCATCGCCCACAGCAAGCAGATCACCACGCGGGTCCGCGAGTATGTCGAGAGCTTCGCCCCCGTGGAGGTGATCCCGGGCGAGGATGAACTGGCCGCTCTGGCCCAAGGGGGCCTGCGCGTTCTGCGCGGGGAAGAAGAACCCCGCAACTACGACGAGCTTCCCTGAGTCGGGCAGACAAGCTTTCCTGACCGACAAGAAAGGATTCCTTCGTGCATCTGGAATTGTCCGATCAAGAACTTTCCTGGCAAACCGAATGGCGGAACTTCGCGACCGAGGTCCTCGCTCCGGCGAGCGAGGAGATGGACCGCACCGCCCGCCTGCCTGACCACCTGCTGGCCTCCCTGCGCGACCGGCGGATTTTACAGCCGTTCCTACCGGTCGAGCTGGGAGGTCAAGGACTCGAGCTATTCCACCTGACCCTCCTGGTCGAAGAGCTGGGGCGGCAATCCCCGGTGGTGGCCTGGCTGGCGGCGCAGCAAGTCGTCATCGGCATTCGCACCAACCTCGCCTGTTTCAATGTGCCCGACCATCGCGATCTGGCGCGCCAGGCGGCCAATCTCGAAGCGATCTGCTCGCTGGCCGCCACCGAGCCGGAGGCCGGCTGCGATCTGGGCGCCCTGACCACCACCAGCCGCCGCCGCGACGACGGGCAGTATGAGGTATCGGGCGGCAAGGCCTACGTCAACTGGGCCGGCCGGGCCCGGTGGCTGGTCACCCTGACCAAGGCCGAGGGCGAGGGCGGCCAGGGCTCGACCATGCTGTTGATCCGGCTGCCGAGCCCGCAGGTGAAGATCGGCGAGGTCCATGCGACGCTCGGCATGAACGGCCTCGAGGCCGCGCCCGTCGTTTTCGAACGCCAGGTGGTGCCGGCCAGCCATGTGGCAGGGGTGGCGGGCTTCGGCCATGACCTCTACGACCGGATGGTCAACGAACTGCGGATCTGCGTCGCGGCCATCGCCACCGGCCTGGGCCAGCAGGTCTTCGACGACGCGGCGCACCACGCCAAGAGCCGCAAACAGTTCGGCCGGCCGATCGGCAGTTTCCAATCGCTGCAGTGGCGGTTTTCCGATGCGGCGCTGAAGGTCGATGCCGCCCGCCTGCATGTCTGGCAGGCCGTTGAACTGGCGGGAGCCAAGGGGTCGTGCTTCCAGCAGGCCGCCATGGCCAAGATCTTCGCCACCGAAGCCGCCTTCTGGGTGGCCGATTTCGGGATGCAGGCGATGGGCAGCAAGGCCTACGTGCGTCCCAGCCGCGTCGAACGACTGTTCCGGGATGCCCGCTTCCTGAAGATCGCCCTGGGCACCTCGGAGATCCTGCGCAACAAGATCGCGGAGCGCCTCTGATCATGAATATCATCGTCCCCATCAAGCAGGTACCTGACACCAACGACGTGCGGATCGACCCCGAGACCGGCACCCTGATCCGGGAAGGCGTTCCCAGCATCGTCAACCCGGAAGACCGCCATGCGGTCGAAATGGCCCTGACCTTGAAAGAGCAGAACGGGGGCGGGCGCGTCATCGTGCTGTCGATGGGCCCCCCCCAGGCCGAGGCCGCGCTGCGCGAGACCCTGGCCATGGGCGCCGACGAGGCGATCCTGCTATCTGACCGGGCCTTCGCCGGCGCCGACACCCTGGCCACCGCCTGCGCTCTGGCGGCCGCCATCCGCAAGATCGGGGCGTATGACCTGATCATCTGCGGTCGGCAGGCCATCGACGGCGACACCGCCCAGGTCGGGCCGCAGCTGGCCGAGTTCCTCCAGATCCCGCAGGCGACCTATGTCCAGGCCCTGCAGCGCGAAAGCGACGGCCTGCTGCGCGTGGAACGGGCGGTGGAGGGAGAGGTCCAGATCCTGGCCCTGCCCCTGCCTGCTCTCGTCACCTGCCTCAAGGAAGCCAACCACCCGCGGATTCCGACCCTCAAGGGATGCATTAGCGCCTTTCGCGAGAAACCCTACCGGGTCTGGTCGGCGGCCGATCTCGGGGTTCCCCTCGAGCAGATCGGTCTGAAGGGCTCGCCGACGCAGGTGCGCCGCACCTTCACCCCGCCGCCCCGCGGCCAAGGCACCGTGCTGACCGGAGACCCGGCGCAGACGGTCCGGGCCTTGATGGACACCCTCCGGGAGAAAGGTCTCGTCTAGGAATCTGCCATGGCCATTTTCATCGATCAGCAACTGTGCGTCGGGTGTGCCGCCTGTCTGAAGGCATGCCCCTACGATGCGATCGATCTCGTCGATCGCAAAGCGTTCCTCAATGATTCCTGCGTCCATTGCGGCGCCTGTGTCGATAGCTGCAAATTCAAGGCGATCCTGTCCCGGGCCGGGGATGGCCCGCGCAAGGATCTGGCCGACTATCGCGGGGTCGGGGTGTTCGCCGAGACCCGCCACGGCGGTCTGGCCAAGGTGGCCCGCGAGCTGCTGGGCTGCGGTCGTGCTCTGGCGCAGGCGCGCGGCGTCAATCTGACGGCGTATCTGATCGGCCATGAGGTGCAGCCGCTCGCCCAGGAGCTGGTGGCCTACGGCGCCGACCAGGTGGTGGTGGTCGACGACCCCCGCCTGGCCGGCTATCGCACCGCGCCCTACTGTCGCGCCCTGGCCAGCGTCATCCAGCAGCAGAAACCCGAGATCGTGTTGATCGGCGCCACCGGCATCGGCCGCGACCTGGCGCCGCGAGTGGCCAACCGGCTGAAAACCGGCCTGACCGCTGACTGCACCGGCCTGGCCATCGAAGAAGGCACCGGGCTGTTGCTGCAGACGCGGCCGGCGTTCGGCGGCAATGTCATGGCCACCATCGTCTGCCCGAACCACCGCCCCCAGATGGCCACGGTGCGCCCGGGAGTCATGAAACCCCTGCCGCGCGACGATCAGCGGCGAGGCACCATCACGACCGTCAAAGTGGCCTTCAAGGAGACCGACCTGAAGGTCATCCTTCGCGACGTCATCCGACAGACCGGCAAGAAGGTCGATCTGTCCGAAGCGACGATCATCGTTTCCGGCGGGCGGGGCGTCGGCGGCAGCAAGGGGTTCGAGGCGCTGCGCGACCTCGCCGACGCGCTGGGCGGCGAGGTCGGCGCCTCGCGAGCGGCCGTCGACAGCGGCTGGATCGACCACGACCACCAAGTGGGGCAGACGGGCAAGTCGGTCAGTCCCCGCCTCTACATCGCCTGCGGCATCAGCGGAGCGATCCAGCATCTGGCCGGCATCGCCGGGGCCGACTTCATCGTGGCGATCAACCGCGATCCGCAGGCGCCCATCATGAAGGCGGCCGATGTGGCGATCGTCGGCGACCTGCACCAGGTCGTGCCGGTGCTGGCCGCCGAAGTCCGTCGCGCCCGACAGGAGGCCGGCCGATGATCGATTTCAAGCTGACCCCCGAGCAGGAACTGATCCGCAAGACGGTGGCCGAGTTCGCCGCGACGGTGATCGCGCCGGTGGCGGCCGAGCTCGACGAGAAGCAGGAATTCTCGATGGAGCTGACCCGCGCCCTCGCCCGACAGGGCTACCTGGGCATCATCATCCCGCCGGAATACGGCGGGGCGGGGGCCAACACCCTGACCTACTGCCAGGTGATCGAAGAGGTGTCGAAAGCCTGTGCCGCCCAGGGCGTGACCATGTCGCTGTCGAATTCGCTGGTGGCCTATCCGATCATGACCTACGGCTCGGAAGAGATCAAACGGAAATACCTGCCAGCCCTGGCCAGCGGCGAAAAGCTGGGCTGTTTCGGCCTGACCGAGCCGAACGCCGGGTCCGATTCCTCGAATCAGGAGACGACGGCGGTCGACGATGGCGACGCCTGGGTCATCAACGGCAGCAAGATCTTCATCAGCAATGGCGGCGTGGCCGATTTCGCGGTGATCATCGCCAGCACCAACCGTGCGGCGAAGATCCGCGGCCTGTCGGCGTTCATCGTCGACAAGGGCACCCCAGGCTTCTCGGTAGGAGTGAAGGAGAACAAGCTGGGCATTCGGGCCTCGAACACCGCCGAACTGGTCTTCCAGAACTGTCGCATTCCGAAGGAGAACATCCTGGCCACGCCGGGGCGGGGTTTCCGCATCGCGATGGACACCCTGGACGGCGGCCGCATCGGGGTCGGAGCGCAGGCCTGCGGCATCGCGCGCGCCGCCTATGAAGCGGCTTGCAAGTATGCGAAGGAGCGCAAGCAGTTCGGTTCGGCCCTGATCGATTTCCAGGGCATCGCCCACAAGCTGGCCGACATGCGGCTCGAGATCGAGACCACCCGGCTGCTGACCTGGAAAGCCGCCTGGCTCAAGGACAACAAGAAGCGGTTCGCCAAGGACGCGGCCATGGCCAAGCTCTACGGCTCGGAGATGGCGACCCGGGTGGCCCATCAAGCCATCCAGATCCACGGCGGGTACGGGTTCATCAAGGACTACCCGGTCGAACGGTACTATCGCGATGCCCGTATCCTCGAACTCTACGAAGGCACCAGCGAGGTCCAGCGCATGGTCATCGCCTCGTACGTGCTCGGCGTCTGACCTCACACCACCTTTCCAGGAGGAAGGTATCATGGCATCAGCGTTCTTCACGCGGGTCCTCGACGAGCTCGATCGCACTCGCACCTGCCGGGTGGCCATTCCCCTGGCCCAGGATGAAGCCTGCGCCTATGCGGTCATCCATGCGGTCAACCTGGGAATCCTGTCGGCCACCTTGATCGGCGATCCCGGCAAGATCCGAGAGATGTACGGCGACACGGCGCGCCACGAACGGGTCACCATCCTGGAGGAGGCCGACCCGACGCGGGCCTGCCAGACGGCCGTACGTCTGGTGCGGGAAGGGCAGGCCGATCTGCTGATGAAGGGGCTGGTGCCGACCTCGACGTTGCTCAAAGCGGTGCTGAACTCCAAGGACGGGTTGAAGAAGAACCCCCTGCTGTCGCACCTGCTGTTCTTCGAGACCAGCCGTCAGCCCGGCCTGCGCCTGATGTCGGATGCCGCCATCAACATCGCTCCCGATACGGAGGCGCTGGGCCGGATCGTCGACAACGCGGTCGAAGCGTTCGCCCGGTTCGAGGCGCGACCGCCGCGGGTGGCGCTGCTGTCGGCCAATGAGAAGGTTTCCGAGAAGGTGCCCTCGACCCTGCTGGCCAAGGAGGTCAGCGCCCGCTACGCCGGGCGCTCGGATGTGATCGTGGAAGGGCCGATCTCGCTCGACCTGGCCATCTCCCCAGAGTCGGCAGCGATCAAGAAATACGGCGGCCGGATCCAGGGCAACGCCGACATTCTGATCGTGCCGCGCATCGAGACCGGCAACGTGCTGTACAAGTCGCTCCATTACTTCGCCGAGGCGGCCATGGGCGGACTGGTGTACGGGGCGCAGTGCCCGGTGGTGCTGACCTCGCGGGCCGACGCCAACGACACCAAGTTCCATTCGCTGCTGCTGGGCGTCGTCCTCTGGCAGCGCGGCCATCAGAACCCGCAACCGGCCCCGTCGGCTTCGGAGGTCGCCCGATGAACCTGCTCGATACGATGACCTGCCTCGATGTGGAGCAAGTGCTGTTCTGCCACGACGAGATCGCCGGCCTGCGCGGCATCGTCGCCATCCATGACACCACCCTGGGCCCGGCCATGGGCGGGCTGCGCATCCAGCCGTACGAATCGGAGGACGCCGCCCTGCAGGATGCGCTCCGGCTCAGCCAGGCCATGACGATGAAGGCCGCCGCCGCCGGCCTGAACCTGGGCGGCGGCTGCGCCGTGCTGATCTGCGATGCGCACCGGGGCAAGTCGGAAGCGTTGTTGCGGGCCTTCGGGCGGCAAGTGGAAGGCCTCGGCGGCCGGTTCTTCATCGCCGAAGACGTCGGCACGACGGTCGACGACATGGAGGTGATCGCCCAGGAGACCCGCTTCGTGGTCGGTCTGAACAAGCGCCGCGGCGGCAGCGGCGATCCGGCCCAGAAGGCCGCCATGGGCGTGTTCCGAGGCATCCAGGCCTGTCTGCAGGAGGTCTACGGCGACAGCGCCCTGCGCAATCGGCGGGTGGCGATCCAGGGAGTGGGGGCGGTCGGGCTCGAACTGGCCCGCCTGCTCGGCGAGGAAGGGGCGGCGCTGATCGTGGCCGACCCGGATTCCCGCCGCATCGAGAAACTGCGCACCCACCTGCAAGCCGAGGTGGTCGCCCCCGACAAGATCTTCGCGGTCGAGTGCGATGTGTTCGCTCCCTGCGCCCTGGGCGGCATCCTGACCCCCGCTGCGATCGACAGCCTCAAGGCGAAGATCGTGGCCGGAGCGGCCAACAACCAGCTCGAAAGCGATCAGGCCGGCGACCGCCTGCACGCCCGCGGCATCATCTACGCTCCCGATTTCGTGATCAATGCCGGCGGCCTCATCAACGCGGCCGAAGAGCTGGGGGGCTACGACGAAACCACGGCCAACCACAAGATCAACAACTTGTTCCACACCATTCAGACCATCCTGCGGCTGTCGCGCCAGAAAGGGATCCCCACCCATGTGGCGGCCAACGAGCTCGCCCTGGAACGGATCCGGACCATCCGCGACATCCGCCGCAATTTCCTGCCGGCCGAGCATTGAGCGCCGTCGCGCCACGAGAGGAAGCATGGGCATGACCGCGGCCACCCCCGCCACCTCGAACCCCAACGTCAATACGATGGTGACCTTCGCCCACGGTCAGGTCCCTGACCTGTTGAAGAAAATCGAGGCCTTGACCGGCATCGCCCTTTCCCTGCGCTCGACCAGCGGGGATGTCGTGGTGAAGACCGACTATTTCTTCGGCCCATGCAGCGTGATCCGTGGCACCGAGCGGGGACGGCTGCGGTGCCGGCGCACCTACAAGAACATCGAGGAGCGGCTGCTGCGCCGCAAGGTGCCGTTCGTCAACGTCTGCTATGCCGGGTTCCTGGTGTTCGCCGCGCCCATCGAGTTCCGGGGCGAGATGGTCGGCACGCTCCTGGGGTCCCAGATCCTGCCGCAGAATCTCCAGACGCGCTTCGAGCGCGAAGTCTTCTTCGATCACATCATCAATGCCGTCGGGATCAAGGACCGCGAAGCGTTCTACCAGACGTTCGACAAGGTCCGGTATCTGAACCCCGATTTCGAGCGGGTCTCGTTCATGTCCTTCCTGGAAACGCTCGGAGAAAACTTTTCGCGCATGGCCTTCGCAGGGAAGAGCTGGCCCGAATTCTTCCGCGAGATGCAGCGCGAGTTCCGGACCTTCCGGAACATCTGAACAAGCTCGCCATGTGGTTCGCTGCCGATGCGTAAGCTGCTGCGCAACGCCCGCTACCTCGCCCCCGATCTGTCGATCGCCGAGGGCGATCTCCTGCTCGACGGCGACCTGATCGCGCAGATCCTGACCCGAGGCGAAAGCCCCGCCCGCCCGCCCGATGTCGATCTGAACCTCGAGGGCTACCTCATCTTCCCCGGCTTGATCAATGCCCATGATCATTTGATCGAGGCCTTCCCGGGGCCGGCCCCCACACGCCCCTTCGCGGCCTGGCACGAATGGGAGGCGCATTGCAAGACCTCGCCAGCCTTCCGCCATCTGCAGCGGTTGTCGGCCGCCGACCTCTATACGCTGGGCCTGTATCGGAACGCGCTGTCAGGCGTCACCCTGGTGGTCGACCATTTCCCCCGTGAGGTACGGGCGACCTTTCAAGGCAACCCGCTGGTCGCGTTGCTCGAGCACTTCTTCCTGGCCCATTCGGTGTCGGCCCACCGCCTGGAATGGGGCCAGGGGATCCAGGAGGAATTCGCCCAGGCCCGTGGCATCCTTCCCTTCATTCTGCATGTCGGGGAAGGCACCACCCAGGACCTGCAGGAAGAATGCGAGAGCCTCAATCGCCTGGGAGCCCTGGCCGAGAACACCGTCCTGGTCAACCCCATCGGTCTGCAGCAGGCCCAGCTCGAGGTGGTGGCCGCCCGACGCGCGTCGCTGGTCTGGTGCCCCTGCTCCTGTCAGAACGTCTTCGGGGCGCATCCGCCGCTGCAGGCCGCCCACCAGGCCGGGATCCGGATCGCCCTGGGCACCGACCGGGCGTTGTCCCATCCGGGGCTTCTGTTCGACGATCTGCGGCTGGCCCGGCGCCTCAACCAGGAACTCCTGGGGGGCGTCTTCTCGGACGCCGATCTGATCCGCATGGTGACCAGCGGGGCGGCCGAGATCCTGGGAGTCGGCAAAGGCTTCGGCAGCATCGCCCCGGGCCAGACCGCCAATCTGCTGGTCTTCCCGGCCGGCGAAGGTTCGCCGTTCGAAGCGTTCTTCGCCCTGACGCCCGGGCGCGTAAGCATGGTGATCCAGCGCGGCGGCATGGTCTTCGGAGACGAGGCGCTGCGCACCGCTTCGGCGCTCGATGTCGGGCAGTATTCCGAATGCCTGGTCGAGGACCAGCCGAAGATCCTGCTGGGCCGCCCCTTCCATCTGCTCGAGCGCATCGAGAACAAGCTCGAGGAAACCGTCCGGTTCCCGTTCCTGCCGCTGTTTCCGGGCAAGTAGCGGAACGCTCCGGGGCAGACCCTGCCCCTGGCCATTTCCACTCAGGGAGGCACGTCGATCATGTCGCGCATCGTCGGTCGGTCTGCGGCCGGCCATACCTGGGACCCGCTGGTGGTCGAACGTCTGGCCAACGGCCTGACCGTCGTCATCAAGGAAGATCACACGGCGCCGCTGGCCGTCACCGACGTCTGGTTCGGCGTGGGCAGCCGGCAGGAGAGCGAGACCCAGAGCGGCATGGCCCATTTCCTCGAGCACGTGCTATTCAAGGGTACCGCGACGCGCGGCCCCGGGCGGATCGCCGCCGAGATCGAGGCCTTCGGCGGGCGGACCAACGCCGGCACCTCGGTCGACTACACGCACTACTACATCGCCTGCGAAAGCCGGCAGATCGGCAAGGCGCTCGACATCCATGCCGACGTCTTCCGGCATTCCACCCTGGCCCCCGAGGCCATCGAGGCCGAGCGGAGCGTGATTCTCGAAGAGATCAAACGCGCCCAGGACACGCCGACCAGGGTGCTGTGGGATACGCTCGGCGCGGCCGTCTTCGCCGGGCATCCCTATGACCGGCCGACGCTCGGCCGTCCGGAAACGGTGCGCGACACGATCACCCCGGCGGCCATGCGGGAGTTCTTCTCGACCTGGTATGTGCCTGGGAACATGGTGATCGTGGTGGTCGGCGATGTTCGGCCGGCCGAGATCGTTGACCAGGTGCGAGCGTTGTATGACGACCTGCCCGCCCGCCTGCCCCCGGCCGTGGCGCTGACGGCGGCGCCTCCCCCTTCGACCCGACGGGTGGTTCGTCGGGAGATGCCGGTCGACCGCGGGTATCTGCAGCTCGCCTGGAAGACGGTACCCCATGCCCGCTTCGAAGAGGCGATCGGCCTCGACCTGGTGGGAGTGGTGGCGGGGACCGGCCGGACCAGCCGGCTGTCGGTCGCCTTGAAGGAGAAGACGGCGCTGGTCTCGCAGATCAGCGCCGGACAACTGACCCTGGTCGATGACGGGCTGTTCCTGGTGCGGGCGGAATTCGACCCCGGCGAGGAGGAGCGGGTGATCGCGGCCATCCAGGCCGAGCTGGCGCGACTGCGGGACGAGCCGATCCCGGCGGCGGAGCTGGAGAAAGCCCGGGATTATCTGGAAACGCTCTACCTGCGCAGCGTGGAGACGGCCGAAGGCAAGAGCGAGGTCCTCGGCAATGCCGCGGTGCGGGCCGCGCTCGACGAAGAAAAGCGTGTCCTGGAGCTGATTCGAACCTATCCGGCCGAGCGGGTGCAGGAACTGGCCCAACGGTTCCTGAGCGGGGAAGGCCACGCCCTGGCGATCCTCGGCCCTGCCGGGCGGGCCAGCCACGGTGGCGCTCCCACCTCCGGGGCGGCCTCTGCCCCCACCGGGGCAGCCTCTCCTCCCACCGGAGCTGGTGTCGGCGCCCCCGCCTCTGGGCAGGACTCGGCTCGGGCCTCTGCCCAGGCTGCCGACGCGGCCGACGCCACCGCCGCTCATGCCCCGGCCACCGCGGCTGGGCCGGCTGCGAGGTCACGCCTCGAGGCGTCGTTTCCGGTGGCCGCCTCGGCGTCTGGACAGCCAGCGGCTGGGCCGGCCCAGGCCGAGGCCCCGGTTCAGGGACCGGCGGCAGGCTCCCCTTTTCGACCGGAGATCCGAACTGCGCGACTCGCCAATGGCCTGCGGGTCATCCTGGCCCAAGTGCCAGGTACCGGCCTGGTCGGCGCCTGCCTGGCCATCGATGCCGGCAGCCGCCGGGATCCCCCCGACCGGACCGGCCTCAGCAATCTGACCGGCGAGATGCTGCTGAAGGGTACCGCACGGCGCGAGGGGCTCCACACCCTGTGGGATCTCGAATCGATCGGGGCCGAGATCGGCCACGCCGCCGAACCCGATCTGCTGCGCCTGGGCCTGAGCGCGCCGGCGCGGCGGGCGGCGGAGGCGCTGGAGATCCTGGCCGACGTGACCTTCGGCCCCACCTTCCCCGCCGCTGCCTTCGAGATCGAACGCCGGCAGGTGCTGGCGCGGCTCCGCGCGCTGCCTGACAACATGTTCGAGAACACCTGGCGGCTCTTCCATGAAACCTTGTACGGATCGCATCCCTATGGCAATCATGCCCTGGGCCGCGTCGCCGACGTCGAGCGTCTGACGCCCGCCGATCTGGCCGCTTTCCACGCCGAGGGGTTCGATCCCGCCCGCATGGTGCTGGCGCTGGTCGGCGACCTCAATCCAGACACCGCGCTCGCCGAGATCGAGCGGCAGTTCGGTGGCCATCGACCGCCGGCGGCGGCGCGCGGCCCCGCTGCCCACTCCTTCCCTGCCCCCACCCCGCCGGCGGCCTGCCGGCGGGCGCACGATCGCCGGTGGAAGGCCCAGGCCATGGTCTGTCTGGGGTGGCTGGGGCCGGGCATCGGGCACCCCGACTACGTGCCGATGAAGGTGCTCAGCGCGATCTGCGGGGGCGGCATGGGCGCGCGCCTGTTCCAGAAGGTCCGCAATCAAGCGGGCCTGGCCTACATGGCCCAGGCGGTCTTCCCGACCCGGCTGGCGGGCGGTCCATTCTGCGCCATCATCGGGACGGATCCGGGGGCGGTAGGACGGGTCTGCGACCTGGTCCTAGCTGAGATCGATGATTTGACCAGCTCTGGCCCGACCGAGGAAGAGCGGGAGCGAGCGGTGGCCTATCTCGGCGGGCAGTTCGCCCTCGATCATGCCGCCAGCTTGCGCCAGGCCCATTTCCTGGCCTGGTTCGAGTGGCTCGGCGTCGGCTTCGGCTATGATCGGCTGTATCCCGACCTGCTGCGTGCCGTGACGACCGCCGACCTGCAACGAGCCGCCCGGACCTGGCTTACCCCCGAACGGGCCGTGCTGGCCGTGACCGGACCCGATCAGGCCACGCCCAGGGGCTCATCGACCTGACCACCGGGTCCTGGCGGCCCGACCAGCGGCAAGGTCTGGCGCCCTCAGGCTTCTGGCAGGCAGGATCGAACCTCCGAAGGCCCCGCGCGGCTTCGTGGCTTTGGTCCTGATTGCCGCAATCACCACAGGGGCAGCCGATCGCCACCGGACAAGCCAGGGCGAATCGAGGCGAACGGGGGCAAACCGGGGCAAACCGGGGCAAACCGGGGCGACGGGAGCGAACCGGGGTTGAAATTTTTATCGCTCCATGGTAAGATGAACGTACGGGCACTTGGCTCAGTGGAAGAGCATCGCCTTCACACGGCGGGGGTCACAGGTTCAAATCCTGTAGTGCCCATTTTCTTTTTCGGTTCGATTTCAGGTTGCAAGGTGATCGATGGCGGAAGCAGCGGAGTCAGCAGTCCGTTTCTATTTTGATTTCTATTGCCCGTACAGCTACCTCGCCTGGGAGATCCTCCAGAAGGAATTCCACGAGAAGGAATTTCCGCTCGAGGTTCTGGCCGTTGGCCCCAACCCTCCCAGCCAACCCGACCTTCTGGGGCGGAAGCTGTGGAGCGACGTTCGGTGGCAGGCCCTGGCCGAGAAGGGCAAAGCCCTCGGCCTGACCATCCGCCCGGTGGCCGCGGAGGCGTTTTCTCTGATTCCGCACCAGGGTATGCTCTTCTACGAAGGCATCGGTCGTCAGGAATATCTGTCCGGGGTCTTCAAAGGCATCTTCGAGCTGGGCCTCGATTTCGGCCATTCCCAGACGTTGTTGAACCATCTGCAATCCGAAGGGATCGACACCCTGCCCCTGACCAAAGCCCTGGCCTCTCCGGCCACCTTGTCGCAAGCCAAGGAACGCCTCCAGCTCTGGGACACCGAGCACATCAGAGTCATCCCTGCGCTGGTTTGCGGGCAGGATCGACTGGCCGGGGTCCTCGACCGCCGGGGCGTGCAGAATTTCTTGAACCTGCATGTCCGGTGAATCGCAGGGGTACACCTACCCCTATCCCCGTCCGGCGGTCACGGTCGATGCCGCCGTCCTGCGACCAGCCGCCGCTGGCATCGAGATCCTGCTGATCCAGCGCGGCCATGAACCGTTCGCCGGGCGGTTCGCGCTGCCGGGCGGGTTCCTCGACATGGACGAAGAACCGGTGGCCGGGGCGGCCCGTGAACTGGGCGAGGAAACCGGCATCTCTGGCCTCGACCTCGCGCCGCTGATGGCGGCGGGCAAGGTGGGTCGCGATCCCCGCGCCCGCTGCATCACCCTGATCTTCGGCGCCCTGGTCAAGGGTGACGACCTCCACCCCCGCGGCGGGGACGACGCCAGCCATGCCGGGTGGTATCCGCTCACCGCGCCACCCGCCATGGCATTCGACCATGCCGATCTCATCCATGAGATCGCCGAGCATCTGCGCTGGCAGGCGGCCACGGCCATCGTGGGGCGGCGCCTCTGGCCGGAAGGGTTCGAGCCGGGCGCGCTGGTCGCCCTGCATCGCTCGATCCTGGGACAGGCCGCCGACGATCCCATCGAACGCGGCATGCGGCTGGGCCTGCTCGAGCCGGTTCCGCCAGGCCAGCGCTACCGCTTCCGTCCCCGACCTGCCCCGCTACCTGACTGGCACCCCCTGGTGTGGTAGCCGGCCGCAGACCATGACGGCGTCCTTCCTGCTGATCCCGGCTGTCCAGGGCCTGCGGCGCCAGCTGCGCAAGCGACACCCGAAGGTGTTGATCGCCCTGGTGGTGGGCGGCCTGCTGGTCGCCCTGGCCTTGTACTACGGCCTGTACCGCTTCCTGGCCCACGTCGCCCGGGCCCCGATGCTGGGCCCGATCGTCGGCCCCATGATCGGCAACCTGCTGGTGGCGCGCTTCCTGGAGATGATCTTCCTGGCCTTGTTTTTCATGGTGGTGTTTTCGAGCATCATCGCCGCATTTTCCGCCTTCTATCTGGATGACGAAATCCGCCTGCTGATCGCTTCCCCCATTCGCATCACCCACATCTTCTGGTCGCGCTTCATACTGATGCTGGCGGAAAGTTCGTGGATGGTGCTGGCCTTTTTCACCCCCATGTTCTTCGCCTTCGCCAGCGCCCTCAAATCGCCGTGGTGGGGGTATCTGGTCTTTCTGTGCTACCTCGGCATGTATCTCCTGCTGCCCAACATCCTGGGCGCTCTGCTGGCGTTGATCCTGTCGATCTTCTTTCCCATCCGGCAGATGCGCAAGGTGTTCCAGTTCCTGTCGGCCCTGGTGCTGGCGATGATGATCATCTTCTTCCGGTTTCTCGAACCCGAGAAACTCCTCAACCCTCGGTATTTTTCCTCGATTTCGAGCTACATTCTGAATCTCCGGGCTCCGACCATGGAGTATTTCCCCTCCGCCTGGATCCAACAAGCCTCGCTGACCTTGTTCGATGGCAACCTGATCGGAAGCCTGACCACGGCCTGGCCCCTGGCGGCGACCCTGCTGGCCGGCCTGGTGCTCCTGCACGTCGCCGCGCAACGATTCTACCTGACCAGCTGGCAGGCCTCGCTGGAAGCCGTCGAAAATCAGGTGCTCAGCCTCGAATGGGTCCGCCGCGCGTTGATCCTGCCATTCCGTACATTGCGCCCCGAGCATCGGGTCGTCGTGGAAAAGGAAATCACCATCTTCCTGCGCGACCCCGCCATTTTCAGCCAGATCTTCATGATGGCCGCCATCGTGTTCGTCTATGGGTACAATCTGGCCATCCTCCCTCTGAAAGACCTTCCGTCGCTGTATTCTGGGGAAATCAACGATTCGATGGTCTATTTCAACGGGCCGTTCATCGGGTTCATCCTGGCGGCCATTTCGATGCGCTTCGTCTTTCCGTCGATCAGCCTGGAAGGGCGGGCCTTCTGGGCGGTCAAAGCCTCCCCGCTGCAGCCCTCCCGACTGATGTGGGTGAAATTTTTCTTCTACCTGGGGCCGATCTTGGGGCTTGGCCTGATTCTCTGTTATATTTCCAATATGCTGTTCAAGGTCACCCACCCCCTGCTATTCTGGCTCAGTTATTTGAATGTATCGTTGATGGCCATTGTCATCACCGCCCTGGCCATTGGCCTGGGGGCGCTCTATGCCCGCTTCGATTCCGACAATCCTCTCAAGATCGCCGGTTCGTTCGGCGGATTCGTCTTCATGATCCTCAGCGCCGTCTATGTCGTCAACCTGCTCCTCCTCCAGGCCTATCCCTTGTTCCGCCTGTATTTCATCCGGTTCTACCCTCTCACCCAGCCCGCGGCGAAAGTCTTCATCGGTCTTTCGTTCTTTCTGCTGCTGATCTGCACCATCGCCTGGGTCTACATTCCCTTGCGCCAGGGACAGGAAGCCATCGAGCGGTATGAACCCGAGTGACCCCGTCATCGTCCTGAAGGACATCCGCAAACGCTATGGCACTTTCGAGGCCCTCAAAGGCATCGACCTGACCATCCCCGCCGGCGAATTGTTCGGCTTCCTGGGCCCCAACGGGGCCGGCAAGACGACCCTGATCAGGATCCTGACCGGCATCCTCAAACCCACGACCGGCACGGTGACCATTGGCGGAGCCGATCTGCTGACCCAACCGGAGATCGCCAAATCCCGCATCGGCTATGTTCCCGACCGACCCTACCTCTACGAGAAACTGACGCCCCTCGAGTATTTCGATTTCGTGGCCGGCCTCTATGCCTTGCCGGAAGGGCAGGCCCGCCAGCGCGGCGAGGAGATGCTCCATCGGTTCACCCTCTGGGAATGGCGGGATGAACTCATCGAAAGCTTCTCGCACGGCATGAAGCAGAAGGTCGCCATGTCGGCGGCCCTGCTGCACGACCCCGACATCCTGGTCGTCGACGAACCGACGGTGGGCCTCGACCCGCGCAGCGTCAAGATCGTGCGCGACTTCTTCAAAGATCTGGTCCGCCGCGGCAAGACCATCTTCCTGACCACCCACACCCTGTCCGTCGCCGAGGATCTCTGCGACCGGATCGGCATCATCCATCACGGCACCCTGGTCGCGCTCGGCACCATCGATGCTCTTCGTGAGCAAGCCCGGTCTCCCGGCTCCGACCTCGAGTCCATCTTCCTCAAACTCACCGAGGAAGAAGACCTGCCTCCGCCGGCGGTGACCAGTCCAGCCGCATGAGGGGAGCGTCCTCCCCCCGGCCATCGGACCCCTCGACTGGCCGGGTTCATTGAGCCGCGAGGACGCATGTACTGTTTCGAGAGTTTCCGCTGTGAGAGGCACGACTGTCCGGTTCGCCGTTCCCGGATTCGCCGCTGCTGGACCTGGTTCGAAGAACAAGGCGGGGAACCGACCATCGAGCAATGCCCCTACGCCCCGTGTTCACGATGCCACTATCGCCTCGGGTGGGAAATCGGCCTGCTTGGCGACAGCTTGTTCGAAGATGAACCGGACCTGCCGCCCGAGACGTTACTGCCTCTTCCCGATACCGAACCTGCCACGCCTGACCTGAACGACCTCCCGGAATTCCAATCGGGGCCGCCCTCGACCGCGGGGGAAGGCGCTCCCAGCTCGATGGCCGCCCCCCAGCCCCAAATCCCTTCCAGATCCGCCCCGTATCCTGGCGAATCCACTCCCTCAACCCACCCGGCGGCCGGCCCACCGCCCACCGCCGCCGCTCCGGACGCGCTCGCGCCCACCAGCGCCTCCGAACCCGGAACAGCCGTCGTCAGTCTCCGGCCGACCGCTCCTGGCGCCACCGTTCGCCCCGCCGATGAGGCGGCCTGGCCCCATGGCGAGACCCCTCCCAGCGCGGGATTGCGCTTCTGCTGGGAGGTCCTTCCCTGCCCCAATCCGCGGTGCCCGGTCAGAGAACGCCAGATCATCCGATGCTTCAAATACTTCGAACCCAAAGGCGATCAGAAGAAACTGGAGATCACCTGCGGCGACCGCCTCTGCCACAGTTGCCATTACCAGCGAGGCTGGGAGCTGGGCATTCTCCATGAAGGGCTGTTCGAGGACATCCTCGAGCGAAAACGGATCAAACGGCAGCGCGAGGAGCGGATCAGACGACAAGGGCTGGTCGAACTCTATCTGAACGAACTGTCCCGCAAGCCGCTGTCGCGCGAAGATGAACTCGCCCTGGCCAAGAAGATCGCCGGCGACAAGGATGCGGCCGAGCTGTTCCTGATGGCCAATCTCAAATTGGTGGTGCGAGTGGCCAGTTCCTTCACCAATCGGGGCCTCAGTTTGATGGACCTCATCCAGGAGGGGAACATCGGCTTGATCAAGGCCATTTCCAAATTCGACTGGACCCTTGGCTACCGGTTCTCCACCTACGCCGCCTACTGGATACGGCACTACATGCAACAAGCGATCAGCGACCAGGCGCGTGTGATCCGCGTCCCCCATCATTTGCTGGCCATCGCCCACAAGATCCGCCGGGCGATCAACGACCTGCAGGGCGACCTGCAGCGCCCCCCGACCCTGACCGAACTCTCGAAGGTTCTCGGCCTCGAGGAAGAAAAAATCCTCGAAGTGCTGCGGGTCACCGAAACCCCCATCTCCATCGAAGCCAAGCGGAACGACGACGACGAAGAGGCTGGTGCGGAATACTACATTGCCGACAGAACCGCCCTTTCCCCCGAGGAAGAAGCTTTGGAGAAAGCCAAGGTCGAAGCCTGTCGCAAGGCTCTCGATCTGCTGCCACCCCGCCTGAAGGAAGTCGCCGAATGGTTCTACGGGTTCCGGGAGGAACAGCTCAGCCTCGCCGAAATCGGACGCCGGATGGGCATCAGTCGCGAACGGGCCCGGCAACTGCTGGCCCAGGCCCTCGAAGAACTGAAAACCCACGAATTCGTCGCGAACATGAAGGATTTCCTCTGACCCACGGGTGGAGTCGTCGCGACGGGCCGGCCCACCGCCAGACGGCTGACTGAATCGATACTCTGAGCGCCAACCAAACCCAGAACATCTCCGTATTTTGTAGAGCGTACCCTATCGGCTTTTCCGATTTTGTGCTAGAATTGCTACAAGTCCGTTCGCAAGAAGGTAGTATAAGGAGTAACAAGGAGCGGTTATGAGCGGAAGACAGATCCTGGCCCTGGTTTTGGTGGTACTGTGGTCCTGTTGCACGGCCGTGTGGGCAGCCGAAAGCCTCGAGGCGATCGACCGCATCAAGTTCGTCAGCTACAACAACGCCCCCCAGAAGGTGCTCGTCGTCCACAGCTACTCGACCGCACGGTTTGTCAAAGACCTGTTCAACGTGATCAAAGAGATCAACGAGGTCGAGAATCTGTCGGAAGCTGATCGCATCAAGCTCCACATCATCTCCTCCGGCGGCAATCCGATTTCCCAGCTGGGCATTTCCGCGGCTGACGCGGCCAAGTATGTCGAAGTCAACCCGGTCTTCCAGAGCTCCGACCAATGGGTCCAGGATTGCATGGAGCTGTGCTCGGCCCGCAAAAAGGGCACCAACGAGTATGTGCCCGCCGTTTTCGACTCCGTGCGTGGCCGCGGCCTGGGCGGCCTGCCGCCCGCGCTCGCCAAACTCTGGGATCTGGTCTATTTCAAGAACCCTGCCACGGCCCAGGCCCATGGCGACTACGGCGGCAACCTCGAAGTGACTCCTTTCGACGACGTGCTGGTGGCCGGCAACACAATTACCAGCCAGTGCAAGGCCTACCTCGAGAAATGGGGCTACGCCGGCCGCATGTTCAACCCCGACACCCGCTGGCTCAGCGTCGGCCACATCGATGAATATCTGATGTTCATCCCGACCGCTCATGCTCCAGGCGGCTACAGCATCGTCCGCGCCGATCCGCAGCTGGCGCTCGATCTGATCGCCAAAGCGCCCGACAGCGAGTTTGCCACTCTCAACAGCAGCGACCGCAGTTTCCTGTTGCGGGTGAAGGCCGTGCTCAACCAGCAGTACACCGATCCCAATGCGGGCCGTGGCACCGCCGAAGGCGATTTCATCGAGTTGAACTACAAGATCGCCGAGATCATCGAACAGAATGTCGGCCAGCTGAAAGAGTTCATCCGCAAGGTGACCAACGACCCCGACCGCGATTTCGCCGAAGTGGCGTGGCCCTGCGTCTATGAAGGGTACAACGGAGCCCGGCCATCGAGCTGCCATGCCTACCTCCCCGGGGTGGTCAATCTGACCGTGCTGCGCAACCACCTGCTGGTGCCAGCCACCTATTTCAAACCCTTCGACAAGCTCATCGAGGCCCGCTTCCGCGCCCAGGGCAATATCGTCCATTTCATCGATGACACCCCCTATCACACCGCCATGGGCGAGATCCACTGCGGGACCAACGTGCTGCGCGACCTGAACAAGCTGGTGGTCACACCCAAGCAGGTCGAGAAGGTGCAGCGCATCAAAGCCCAGTTCCGCGTCTTGCACGAACAATAACCTTCCCCTCCACCTCTCCCGCTCTTCACACCCCCTCCTCCCGCCAGGGCTGGAGGGGGTGTACCATCTTCAGGCCGATGGAATGCCGGCAGGTTCTTGACTTTCCCTTCGGAGCCTGTTAGCGTACCTACTCCCAGGCCGGTCGGCCGGGCCCTTGCTCTACGCCAAAACGCTGTAGCAGCGCCCCTGGCCGACACCGGACCGATGGCCCGACAATTTCGTACAACGGGAGAAATGATGTGAAGATCCTCGTCCTCAATTGCGGCTCGTCGTCGATCAAGTATCAGGTGTTCGACATGGACTACGAGGCCCTGCTGGCCAAGGGGCTGGTCGAGCGCGTCGGCATCAACGGGACCTTCATCAAGCATCAGCGGGGCGATCAGCCCAAGATCACCCGCGACATCGAAGCCAAAGATCACAAAGAGGGCATCCAGCACGTTCTCGAGATCCTCACCGATGCCGACCAGGGGGTCTTCAAAAACCTCGACGAAATCAAAGCCGTCGGGCATCGGGTCGTCCATGGCGGGGAAAAGTTCGCCGACAGCGTGCTGATCACCCACGAAGTCCTGGAGGCCGTGCGGGAATGCGTCAAGTTCGCTCCTCTCCACAATCCCCCGAATCTCAAGGGCATCGAGGCCATCGCCGCCATCCTGCCGAACGTGCCGCAGGTCGCCGTGTTCGACACCTCCTTCCACCAGACGATGCCCCCCGTGGCCTACATCTATGGCCTTCCCTACAAATACTACGAACAGGACCGGATCCGGCGGTATGGCTTCCATGGCACCAGCCACCGCTTCGTCTCGCATCGGGCCGCCCAGTTGCTTCAGAAACCGTATGAGAAGCTGAAGATCATCACCTGCCACCTCGGCAACGGGGCCTCGGTCGCCGCGATCAAGCATGGCAAGTCGGTCGATACCTCGATGGGCCACACCCCGCTCGAAGGGCTCGTCATGGGCACCCGCTGCGGCGACATCGATCCGGCTCTCGTTCTGCACATCATGAAGAAAGAGAACCTGACCATCGACGAGATGGACACCCTCCTCAACAAGAAGGCCGGGATCCTGGGCATCAGCCAGTGGTCGAGCGACCAGCGCGATCTCGAAGACGGCTACCCCGAACAGAACCTCAAGAACAACAAACCCCTGGCCAACCTGGCGCTGGAGATCTTCGCCTACCGGGTCCGCAAGTACATCGGGGCCTACATGGCCGTGCTGAACGGCTGCGATGCGCTCGTCTTCACCGCCGGCGTCGGCGAGAACAGCCCGATCATCCGCGACCTCGTCTGTCGCGACATGGACTTCCTCGGCGTCAAGCTCGATCCCGAAAAGAACAAGAAAACCTGGCGCGGCGCGGAAGGGGACATCTCGACGGCCGACGCCCGGGTCCGCACGCTGGTCGTTCCCACCAACGAAGAACTGGTCATCGCCGAAGATACGTACGCCATCGTCCGAAAGAAATGAACTGACTGCTGAGCGACTTCCGAGGGCCGGCGCGAGGCCGGCCCTCATGCTTATTCCGTCGGACGTTCCCAGAGATCGAAACCGCTGACCTTCACGGGGGAACCGTCCGGCGAGCCGCCCCCCGCCCTCGGAGGATGGAAGGGGTTCCCTCGGTTTGGGAAGAAGGTTCTTCCAGGAAGGCGCGGCGCAGGCGCTCGCGGTTGGCGAGATCGGCAGCGGGGTCATCGGGCCCATCCGGCTGGGGCGTCTCGAAAATGACCGTGGCCCCGCGCAGCAGGGGCGATCGAAGGAAGGACGCCAGCGCGAGCGCTCCGATATGGCCTTGATCGAGGGCGGCGTGGCGGTCACGGCCCCGCCCTCGCGGGAACAGGGCGTCATTGAGGTGGACGACCGCGACCCCATCGGCGCCGAAAGCTCGCACCAAGGCTTGTTCGAGCATGCGGCGGCCCTCGGCGGTCGTGAGATCGAAGCCGGCCTGGAAGGCATGGCAGGTATCCCAGCAGATGCCGGTCGGAAAGGGAAGCTGGGTCCGAATGGCCGCCAGATCGGCGGGGGCGGTGCCGAGATCGTGGGCTTCGCCGGCCGTGTTCTCGAGCAGCAGCAAGGGATGGGGCCCCGCCACCTCGGCCAGGGCGGCGAGGAGACCTTCCCGCATCAGAGCGAGGCCGCGCTCGCGCTCGGGGTGGCTGCCCATGTGCAGCACCAGGAAATCGGCGCCCAGGCGGGACGCGGCCCGGTACTCGGCGCGCAGGGTCGCGATCGACCGTGCCCGGACGGCGTCGTGACGCGACGCCAGATTGAGCAGATACCGAGTGTGGGCGACCACCGGCGGGGAACCACGACGGCACAGTTCTTCGCGGAAGGCGGCGAGCCAATCGTCAGACCATTCGGCCACGTCCCATGACCGCGGACTGCCCAGGAACATCTGGAAGGCCGTGCACCCGCGGTCATCGTAGCGACGGAACAACCGCGCCGGCCCCCCCGCCATCGAAAGATGGAAGCCGACCCGCAGATCGTTGGGCCAGGCCACCGGCGTGGGGCGGGCATCGTTCGCGGTGGTCGGCCCGCTCGTCGCCGGGCGGGCCGAGGTTGCGGGGCCAGCCTTGGCGGTGGCCGAAGCCGCCGGGCGCGACGGCGTCGCCTTTCTGGGGGGCGGAGAACAGGGTCGCCGCGTAGTCGTCCGAGCCGGCACGGGGTGGCGTCAGGGCGCCCGGGCAGGCTTCCCCGAAGCGCCGGGGGTGGTGGCTGGAGCGGGAGCGATGGCCGGCGAGGACGATGCGGCCGCGCCAGGGGCGCCGTTCTCCACGGCTGGAGCATTCTGGAGATCAGATGGGAGGCCGGACGGCAAGGAGGAGGGCGGAACATCGCTCACGCACCGGAACCCGACCGTCGTGCTGCGATAGAACGGCGACCGGTGGACATCCCGGGCGCTGACCCGGCAGCCGCGCGACTCGTCATCCCAGGAGCCGCCACGGATGATGGGCTGCCCATAGCGACCGCCGAACAGCTTCCCATCGCGGGCATCGGGTTCGTAGGCGGTCGCGGTCCATTCGGCGACGTTGCCGGCCATGTCCAGGACTCCCCAGGGCGAAGCTCCCCCGGGGAAGGCCCCGACCCGCACCGGGTAGTCGCCGACGTTGCACAGATCGGGGCTGAAGTTGTTGCCCCAGGGGTAATCCAGGCCCCGACCGCCGCCGGCTGCGATCTCCCATTCGTCTTCGGTGGGAAGGCGTTTGCCGGCCCAGGCGGCATACGCCGCCGCGTCGAACCAGTCGACCAGGACGACGGGATGGTCCTCCATCTTGGCGGGCGGGCGGCCGCCGAGCCAGCTGAAGCGCAGAGCCCAGGCGTAGGTGTGGAACGGGGTATGATCTTTGTTCGGCGGCTCGGCCGGATGGCAGTGCCGATGCCCCATCTTGCGGATGTCGTCGAGGAATCGTTGATATTGGGCGCAGGTCACTTCATGGACGTCGATCCAGAAACCGGCGGTCTTGACCCGCCGCAGCGGACGCTCGTCGGGGTTCCCACGGTCGCTGCCCAGCAGGTAGGTGCCGGCGGGAATCTGCACCATGGCCTGATCGAGACGAGCCGCCAAGGCGGCCGTGGGATTCGGCTCCGGACTGGCCGGCACCGATGGCGCGGTGGGCCCGGCAGCCGACGCAGGAAGGGGCACCAGTTCGACGCTGAGTCGGAGGGGCTGCCCGGCTACCACAGAAAAGGACAGCCGGAACGGGGCATAGCCAGGGGCGGCCGCTTCCAGACGATGTTCTCCGACCGGGAGGTCGAGCGTGAGGCGCGGACCGCCGCCGCGCGGCAATCCGTCGATGGCGATGGACGCGGTGGCCGGATTGATCACGATCTCGACAGGCCCCTGGGCCTGGGAGGCTTTGGGTTGCAGGGTCTTGCCATCGAAGGGGCAGAAATTCACCCCATCGTCGAACGATTTGCGACAGGCGGGACATTCCTTCAAAGCGAACGCAGGAAGGAGCATCCCCCACAGGATCACGATCCCCAGGCTCCAGCGAATGGTCACCGGCATCCCCCCTCCTCATTCGACCCGCGTCAAGGCGGGCTTGGGGCAACATAGCACAAGCTTCGCCCGATCTCAACCATCGGCCGGCCTGGGCTCGATCACGCCATCCACCCTGTTCCTTCGACTCCCAGGAGGAACGGGAAACCCCTGGTTTCGGCTGGACACCTGCGCGCCATGAATGGTACAGTGGTGGCCGATCACCCTCGAACGTCAAGTGAGGGCAGGAGGCTATCCCTCCCGCTGAGGAGCGCCCATCGCATGGAACAACCACGTGGCGCCCTGGCCGCCTGGCTATTGTTTCTGATCGTCCCGTTGGCGATCATCGGCCTGA
Organism: Candidatus Ozemibacter sibiricus; assembly: GCA_003327425.1. Lineage (GTDB taxonomy): Bacteria > Muiribacteriota > Ozemobacteria > Ozemobacterales > Ozemobacteraceae > Ozemobacter > Ozemobacter sibiricus. The sequence continues at coordinate 355,525 of QOQW01000001.1, read as the reverse complement.
GTCTGGCCAAAGGGTACGAGTGGCGACGACGGGCGGCCCTGCAGGAGCTGCGGTTTCAGCTCCGCCAGGAGGCCAAACGTCTCCTGGCACGTGCCGACCCTCCGGCCCTGATCCAGGCGCACTTCTCCCGTCGAGCTTTTCCTGGAACCTGGCCCGCCTCGCTCATCATGGAACTCTCTGGGGCCGCGCCCAGCTCGGAGACCGCGCCGCTGCGGCCGCTCCTGACCTTTTTCGCGGGCGGCCAGCCCCCGGAAGGACCGACCCGCGAAGCCCTTCGGCACCTGCTGGGCTGGGAAACCGATCTGGATAGCCTGCGCGAGCATCCGAACCATCCTCTGCCGGTGCGCTGGGGTCGGAATCCCGCCTGGCTGATCTGGGAACCGCCCTCCCCTCCCCTTCCCGCTCGGCCAGCCACGTCCTCCCTGAGAATCGCGTTGTATCAGGCGCCCGCCGCGTTCTGGCGGGTGGGCCAGGTCGTCCGGACCGCGCAGCTTCCTCCCGGGTGGGCCGCCGCCGTGATCGATCGCCGCACTCGTCGCTGGCTGTCGCGATATCAACCTGATCCGAAGCTGGTTCTGGCCTCCTTGCGCCGCGCCCGTCGCGAGCTGCATCTCAACCGCGCAGCGCCCGCGCCATTTGCCCTCGGGTTCGCCTCCTACGAGCCCAGGCCTGAACATTCCAGGGGAATGGTGGGGCAAGCCGGCCGTGCTCTGGCGCCCCCCCAACCACCCGCGACCGCCACCTTGCCGCTCGAACCGTCTCCCGAGGAAACGGAGGAAACGGTCATCACCTATCTCGAGGAGGCCGGCGACCAGGTGACCCTTTTCCTCGCCGCCCCGCTGCCGGGCTGGCCGCCGTCGACATTCAAAGCCGGCCTGTGGAGCGGGCTGACCATGCTCGCCCTGGCGCTCTCCCTCGCCTGGAGGTATTTGAGCCAGGCCTGGAGCAGCGCCGCCCTCCGCACCAAATTCCTGGGGATCTTCGGCTATGCGGTGGGGCTGCCCCTGCTGGGCGTGGCCGTCCTGGCGCAGGGTATGCTGGCCGAACGCCAGGCAACCCGGATCCAGGCGACCTTCCTGGCCGCCCGTGAGGCGTTGCTGGCGTTCGACGAGGCCTTTCGCCTGGAGGAAGCCGAAACGGCGCTCCGGTTCCGTCGGGTGCTGCACCTCCCGGCGCTGGCCGCCGGCCATCTGCCAGAAGTGGCCTCCCATCTGCGTGGCCTGCTCGACGAAGGCTGGATCGATCGGGCCGAACTCCGATCCTGGGAAACGACGCCCTTGCTCAGCCTGGAGCGAGGGCGCCCCGATCCCGGGTTCGCCATCTTCACCGAGATGATGTGCCGCAACGCCATCCAGGCCTTTGTCGGGCCGGGGCGCACGAGATTCGCCCACGAATCGATGGTCCATATCATGGCCAATGCCGTCCTCGAGACCCCGGAGCTGGGGTTCGTCGAAATCACGCGCAAGCCTGAGAAATTGCAGTTGTTCCGCTTCGGGCCCAGCCTGTTCTACTGGTTCTGGACCCTCCGCCGCGATCCGACCAGTCCCTGGGCCTTCCTGAACCTCACCCGCAGCCATCGCCAGGCCGCCCGCCGATATCTCGAGCGGCATCTCGTCCGCAACCGGGAGTTCCGGCTGGTCGCCTGGGACCGCCAGACCGGCCGCTGGCTGCCGGCCATCCGATCGACGGAAGGGCTGACCGCGCTGGTGACCGGAGTGGCCCGCACCGGCGAAGATCAGGTGGCCCGCCTGCCCATCAGAGGCCGCCCCTACCTCGCGTTTGCCATGCCCGGTCATCGTCTGGCTCGCTTCGATCTGGTCGCCTTGACCCCGGAAGACGCCATCCTGCGCGAGCCCCGGCGTCTCAAGGAAGCCATTGCCGCCGGCATGGGGCTGGCGCTGTTGGCCGGCGTCCTCTGCGCCCTGCTGTTGGCCGATTCCCTGCTGGTACCCCTGGAGAACATCGGCCAGGGCGTGCAGGCCTTGAGCCGCCGCGATTCCGAGCATCGCATTCCCGTTCGCGCCGATGATGAGATGGGGCATCTGGCCGAGGCCTTCAACCACATGCTGGAGACCATCGGCGAGATCGACCTGGCCAAGGTGGTCCAGGACTGCCTGATCCCGACGGCCTTTCCCCCGCCACCCGGCTACCGCAGCGACCTGCGACTGGCCAAGGTCGTCTCGATCGGCGGCACCTATTTCGACCACCTGGTCCTGCCGGATGGCCGGGAGATGCTGCTGACCGGAGACGTGGCCGGGGTCGGCGTGGGCGCCGGCCTGGTGATGGCCATGGCCAAGGCGCTGACCTTCCACCATTTCGCCGCCCAGGGCGAGCCGGAAGCCCTCCTCCCCCGCATGGGGCACACCTTCATGGAACTCATTCCCACGCGCCGGATGATGTCGATGTGCCTGGTCTGCCTCGATCCGGTCCACCACACGTTCCAGGCCTGGTCGGCGGGCCATGCCCCGCCGCTGCTCTGGCGAAAAGCCACCGTAACGATCGAGGTCCACCGGCACCCCAGCCATCCCCTCGGCTTCCGCAAGATCCGCATCGGCCACACCCCGCCCCAGGAGCTGGGTCCTGGCGATCTGCTCCTGCTCTATTCGGATGAGGTCTTCCACGGTTTGGAAGCCGAGCGCCCGTCGCTCGAGGAGCGGCTGGCCGCCGCCGCGCCCCACGGCCCTACCGCGGTGGTCCAGAGTCTGGCCGACGCTGTCGCCCGCATCCCCCCTGAACGTCGCGACCGGGACAACTGGGTCATCTTCGCCTTGCAGCGTCAGGAGGAGTCCGGATGAGCGCCCCCACCCCGCGCGAACGGTTCCTCCGGTTCGCCAGCTGGCTCGTTCTCGGGGCCCTGCCGATCCTGGTTCCCCTGATCACGTTGGAACGGTTTCTGGCATCTCGGCAGGACGAACAGCTCAGCCAGCTCGACCAGCGTCTGCAGCAGGATCTTTCCTTGTTCCGACTCGAGGTGGAGCCCCGCGAAGTCTTCTTGCGCGGTTTCACGCGGCTGTTCCGACGGCTGGCCCGCGCCGATTTCGCCCCCGACGCGGTCCGCGCTGCGCCAGCGCTGATCGCCCGCCGGCTGAAGGCCCAGACCATCGCCTTCACGCCGAACGGGCAGGGGCACCCGCTGCCCTGGAGTCAGCCCGTCACCCGGTTCGTCGTCGGCCGACTGTGGCAGGACCTGCCCACCGCGACGTCCGCCCCCAGGCACGACAAGATGTATCGCGCCCTGCTGGGGCCCCGGTTCCTGATCTGGGATGCCACCGCCTGCCATGGATTCCCCTTCGATATCGGCACCGGCAAAGGAGAAGGCTACCTGCTCTGGCGCAGGTTCCGCGAGCAGGGCGGCCTGCTGAGCTTTTTTCCAACCCGTCCTCCGGCCTTCGATCTGGTCCCCCAGGCCCTGCCCAATCTATCCCGGGAAGGGTTCTGGGCCGCCTTCGATCCTGCCCGTCGGCGGGTCGTTCAGCGCGGACTTCCGCCCCCGGGTTGGCGGCTCGGGGTGAAGCAGGCCATCCTCCGGCACATGGAATCCTTCCTCGGGCCCACCCATATGTTTCGCCTGCAACGGCATCCCGAAGGATTCTGGATGGTTCGCGCCCTGCCGTGGAAGGCCGCCGATCACCGACCGCTCCGACAGGGGTTGTGGGGGCTGGCTCTGGTGCTTCTTCCCCTGGTCTTCCAGGCCTGGTACCGCACCTCGCGGCTGCCCCTCGAACGCGTGTCGATCGTACCGCGCACGATCCTGCTGTTCGGCATGACCGTGCTGATGCCCGCCTCGCTCCTGCTGGGCATGGGCGTGGCGTCCTTCCGCGAGCAGGCCTTGACGCTCGAACGCCAGGCCTTCGACGAAGGGGTGGCGCGCCTTCGCACTCTGGATCATGGCTTCGAACGGTTCCGCGAGCGGCTGTTGGCGTTCGATCGCCGCATCCGCGATCACCCGGTGATCGCCGGGCCTGACAGCCCCCGGGTGACCCGCCTGGCCAACCGTTTTCGTGCCCGCGGCTTCGCCAGCCGGTTCGAATCCCGGAATGTGCAAGGGGAACTCATCGGCTGCATGCAGACGACCGAGACGACGACCCAGTATCTCACCTCCATGTTCGCCAAGGAGGTGCTGCGACGCTTCCTGGGTTCGGTGATTCCCTATGAAAACGAAGCCACCAGAGCCTTTTCCCAGCAGGTGCTGCAAAGCGCCCTCATCGGCTTCGCCGGCATCTTCGACCAGCCCGACACGCTGCTGGCCTTTGATTTCGACCGCCAGAACACCACCTGGTACTATGATGTCCGCTCGCCGACGCCCGACCGGCCGTTGGCCTACATGCTCATCATCCATCAGACCTACAGCCTGCACGAAGCCTTCCTGAAAACGGCCCTGGGGAAGTCGATGTATGCGTTCCAGGATCGGTATCGTCGATGGTTCCCCGGGAAACCCCCGCACCCCATCTTCGCGGTGCTGGCGGCGGAAAGCCTGTACGGGCGCCGCACCGCCCGCCGGGTCATCCGCTTGCCGGACGGCCGTTCCGGGCTGGCCATCGCCTACCCCAGCAGCCAGATGGGCGGCTACGTGTTCACCACGATCGCCGATCTGTCGAGTCTGGTCCGCGGGGAACGCCAGTTGCGCCGGCTGCTGGCCGCCAGCCTGGCGTTGTTGGTGCTTTTGGCCGTGACCTATGCCTCGTTCCTGGCCGAGGCGCTGATCACTCCCGTCAAGGGACTGGCCGACGCGGTCGCCGCCTTGGAGCGACGCGATTTCACCCATCGCTTGCCCGTGCGCGGAGCCGACGAGTTCGGCACCCTGGCCCGCGCCTTCAACCACCTGATCGAAGATTTCGGAGATCTCGACTTCGCCCGCGAGGTCCAACGCAACCTGCTGCCCGCCCGCCCCCCGACCCTGCCAGGGTATGCCATGCTCGTCTACAACCGCAGCGCCACCGACCTGGGAGGCGACTATTGCGACACCTTGATGACGGCCGACGGCCGGGTCTTGCTGATCACCGGCGACGTCACCGGGCATGGCATCAGCTCTGCCCTGGTGGCCACCATGGCCAAGACCACGGGCGTCCTGGCCGCTCGCGAAGGGTGGCCCATTCCTCGCCTCCTGGAAAGTCTGAATCGGCTCTTGTTCCAGGTCTTCCAGCGCAAGAAGATGATGACCATGGTCGTGGCCCTGCTCGACCCGCGCGCCCATACCCTCGAATGGACCTGCGTCGGTCATCCCTTCCCGATCGTGCGACGGGCCGATGGTCACGTGGCCTCGCTATCGATGGTCGCCTATCCCCTCGGGGCCAGGAAAACGCTGGTGAACAAGATGCAGATGCAGGCGATCCACCCGGGCGACCTGGTGATGTTCTATTCGGACGGGGTCGTCGAGGCGCAGAACCCCAGAGGCGAGCTGTTCGGTTACCACCGGTTGGAACAACTGATCGCCAGCCTGCCGGCCGACCAGGCCACCTGCCCCGACCGCGTGGCTGCGGCCTTGACGACAGCGCTGGATGCGTTCACCGCGCAAGGTACCCCCACCGACGACGTCACCTTCCTGCTGCTGGCCAGACAGACGTAAGCCGCCCCCCGAGGCCCCCCGAGCTGGTGCAGGCGCGCGCACCGATCCCGCACCAGGGCCGGAAAACGACCGTTCAGCGGGGAGGTGGGTCCTTGCGGGCCAGCAAGCCCTGGAACACCTTGATCAGCCGGTTGGCTTCCCCCAGGAGGCGGGGGTCAGGTTTTTCGGTGAGGACGCCGAGGGCGCTGAGGGTGGTCGACAGAGCCCGGTCGGGCCTGCCCGCAAAGTGCTCACCCACCGCCAGAATGAGCGTGGTGAAGGGATCGACCGGGCCCAGGGCGGCGGCGGCCCGCGCCAGCGGAATCGCCTCGCCGACGACGCCGCCCAGGAACAGGGAACGTGCCATGCGCTGAATGACCGCCGGGTTCTTGGGGACGAGGGCAGACAGGCGTTTGAGCGTCTCGCCGGCTTCCTTCCAGCGGTTCTCGGCCTCCAGGGCATCGGCGAGCAGGAGGTAGGCCTGCGGCAGCTTCGGATACAGCCGGAGGGTCGTCTGCAAAGAGTGGATGGCCTTGGGCCAGGCCCGTTGGCGGTGGTAGATCTGGCCCAGGGCATAGTGCGCCTTCAGCAGATGGGGACTGATCGCCAGGGCCCGCAGGAACTGCCCTTCGGCCGCCTCGAGGGCCCCTTCGCGCAACAGGATCTCTCCGAGAGCGACCATGGCCTGGGGCAACTGAGAGGCCGTCTGCAGCATCGTTTCGAGGGCCCGCCGGGCCTCGGCCAGCCGATTGGCCTTGAGGTGGTCCTGGGCGGTCGTCCAGAGCGTGCGGATCTGGGGGTCGACCATGGCTCCTCCCACGCCGGCCTGCTGTCGTCGCCACGCCTCGACGGCCTCGCGCAGCCGCCGGTCGAAGGTTTCGAGCATCTTCCCTCCCCGCGCGGAGACGGAGGCGAAGACTTCCCCAAGGCAATAGAGGCCGCTGACGACCTTTTCCGGCTGCTTCGAGGTGATCAGGCCATGCAGCGCGTCGAGGACATCGCTGAACCCCCATTCCCACAGGAAGCGGATGGCATTGGCCCGCACCCGGTTGGTGGGCGAAGCGAGGAACTCGCGCAAGGCGGTCACCGCCCCCGGATGGGGAGTCGGCGACTTGAGTTTCTGGAGGGCTTCGATGACGTTGCCAACCACGCGATCATCAGGATCTTTGAGGAAAGGAAGGAGGGCGGAGAAATGCTCCGTCCGGCCGAATTTGCCGATCACCGTGGCGAGATGGCTGCGGATGGTGGGGGCCGGCTCGACCGCCAGCCGTTGTAGCAGATGAGGAACGGCGTCGGCTTGCAGCAGTTCGCCCAGACTGATCACCGCCTGCTGCCGGACTTCGACCACCGGATCGTCGAGCAAGGGCAGGAGGAACGCCGCGCCTTCCCGTTTCGGGAACTTGCGCAACGCCATCACCGCATTGCGTCGAAGGTCAGGGTCGCTGTCCTTGAGCGCCTCGGCGACGGTCTTGAAGAACATCTCGGCCTGGATCTCACCCACGGCGTAGATCGCCGATACCCGCAGCTTCTTGTCAGAGCTGGCCAACATCTCCTTGAGGGTGTTGCTGACGTCATAGTCGCCGAACTTCCAGATGGCCTTGGCGGCGTTGGCCTTGACCCGGGGATGGCTATCGAAGAGGTACGGCTGGAGCAAGCCGATGATCGTGTTTTTCTTCAGATTCCCCAGCGCTTCGATGGCATTCGAGCGCACCCGCGGGTCGGGATCCTTCAACAACCCCTGGAACATCGGGACCATCGAGTCATTCAGATGGGCCCCGAGGACCGCCACCACCGTCGCCCGGATCCGCTCGTTCTTCTCCTGCAGAATGAGCTTGCGCAGCAGGCCCAGACACATCGGGGTGCCGATCTCGCCCAGGGCCCGCGCCAGCCCCTGCACCGCCTCCTCGGAGAGCAGATGCTCTTTGCGGCCCCCGATATCGGGCGGCTTGAGATAGGCTTCGACGGTGGCGAGCAACGCCGCCACCGATTCCTCGGATCGCTGTTTGACCAGGGCCTCCGCCGCCGCCAGGCGGGCCTCCAGGTGGACATCGTTGAGCGCCGCGATGAGAATGGGCGTGGCTTTGCGCGGATCCATGCGGGAGACGGCCAGCGCCAGATAATCTTCGAGATTGTCGCTCTGGTACCGCTCGAAGATGAGGTCGGCCGCCATGTCGCCCCGCAGGCGGCTCAGGGACATCAGACTGCGCCGGCGCAGGTCGTAATCCGGTCCGACCAGCAGTTCCAGAATGGCGGGGAAGATCCGGTTCAGGCTATCCATGGGGGAAAGACCTCCACTCTTTCATGCTGCCCTGCCGCGATCAATGAGGCAGGCCATCCGCGCTCCCGCTGGCCGGGTGGGACTGGCTGGCCGTGCTCTCCAACGTCGCCTGCCCTTCGGCAGGATCGACGGCAGGGAAGATGGCATCGCCCGCCTCCGCATGCTCCAGCAGCGTTCTGGCCAGATCGGCCATCGGCCCCTCGGGGGCCTCTTCCAGAACGCTGCGCAGCCACCGCCGCGCCTCCTGCGACTGCCCTCGCCGCTCCAGCACTTCCGCATATTCGATCATATGCGAAAGACGATCAGGGCATTGTCGACTCTCGCGCTCCAGGATGCGCGGATAATATTCCGCCAGATACTCCCAGTCACCAGCCTGACGGGCCACCATCAGAAGTCGGTGAATCGAACGCCTGGCCCAGATCGAATGCGGATAGCGTTCATGCAGAACTTTGAAGGCGGCCAGACACTGGGCGATCCGGGGCGGATCCCACCCTTCGAAATACAGCGTGGCCAGACGAAATGCCGCTTCAGGAGCGATGTCGGACTGCGGACACTCGCGCAGGATCCGCTGGTAGGACTGCTCGAGCCCTTCCAGGCCCAAAGTGCCACCCGTTTCCTGTACCGCCTGCCACAAAGCGGCGGCCAGGCGCTGTTGCTCGGCCGGCGATACCTGGGGGGCCCCTGTCGCCAGGCTGTCGGACGACGCGGCGGCGGGCAGGGCCGCCGACGCAAGCGCCCCCTCGCTGGTCGCGACAGCCGGCATGAACCGCCCCACCAGCAACACGCCCAGCAGCACGAGGCGTCCCCATCCTTCGAGGAAATGCCCCGCCTCGGCACCCAGGTGATATTTGCTCATGGCGATGCCGAGTATACCACGGCTCTCTCCCCTTCGCAGGGCGATGGCCCGCGTCATCCTTCTCCCCGGCAGGCTCTTGGCACAGCTCCCCATTCAGGGTTACAGTGGTGATGAGGGACATGCGATGAACGGCGCCGGGGCATCAGAGGGTTGTCGTCGAGAACGACTCGCCAGAGCCACACTGGTCGGCACGGTGGTCGGTCTGGTGCTGGCCTTTGTCCTGCCCGCCGGTCAGCGCGTGCCTGCCCCCCCCTCCTCCTCGCCATCCTTGTTTGAGGACGCCCAAGCCATGGCCGAGCCCGCCGCCCGCGCTCTTCTGCCCCCCGGCCTGGAATTGCGGGCGGCGACCGCCAGCGAGGCCCCTGGCGTGTTCGTGGGGGTGGCTTCTTCCGGGGCCATCGCCTGGTGGGCCGCCACGACCCGTCTGCTGCCGCGTCAGACCCCCGGTTATGCCGGCCCGATCGATCTTCTGGTGGGCCTGTCGCTCGAAGGGAGAATCACCGGCGTGCGGGTGCTCGGGCATCGGGAAACCCCGACCTTTGTCAGCGGCCTCGAAGAACCGTGGTTCCTCGACCAGTTCGTGGGAAAAACCGCGGCCGACCCGCTCGAACCGGGCGTCGATTTCGACGGAATCACCCACGCGACGGTCACCATCGAGGCCGTGGCCGCGGACCTGCGCGAAATCCTGCGATCGACCAGCGCCAGCCTCCTGCCTCGTGTCGCGCGGACGGCACCGCGGGCGGCGACGGCCGCCCCGGCCAGAACGGCCTGGACCCTGGGAGAAACCCTGGCCGCGATCCCCTTGTCAGGCTGGTGCCTGGCGATAGCTCTGGGAGCGATCGCGGCCGGACACCGCCTGCCCCGCCCGGTGAGCGACCTGCTGGTCATCTTGTTATTGGGCGTGCTCACCCAGCAGTTCCTGTCATTGAGCCACCTGCCCATCGTGTTCGCCTGGCGGCGCCAAGGAGCGCTCCCTCCCCCCATGTTGCTGACGTATCTGGTCATCGCCGCCATGATCGCATTAGCGACCGCCCGCGGCTACTGCCGGTTCCTCTGCCCGATGGGCCGCCTGCAAGATCTGATCGCCACCGGAGCCCGTCTGACCGATCACCAGCCCTTCACCCCGCCGGCGGCTTCGGCCGGCGCTGCCCTGGTCGGCGCTGCCCCGGTCGGTCTCGCCGGCGCCCCCAGCGCCGAGAACGGCTCCAGCGCCCCACAGGGGGTGCCAGCCCATACCTTCAGACCGGCTCCTGCGCCCTCGTCTACGACTGCCCCGCCCGCCCCCGGGCCACAACCCGCCCCCGATCTGGAAACCAGCTCCCCCTGTCGCGTGCGGCCCCTGGGCCGGTGGCTGGCGTGGGGCGCCCTGGCCGCCCTCGCCGCCGGCCTGGCCCCGCCGCTCGAAAACCTTGAAATCTTCACGCCGTTGTTCCTGCGGCGCGGCGGAGTCGCCGGCCTCCTGCTCGTCGTCGCCGCTCTGGCCGGGGCCGCGCTCGCCCCGCGGTTCTACTGCCGCGGCCTGTGTCCGCTCAACCCGCTCTTCGAAGATCTCGAAACGGCCCGTCGCCTGCTCACCCGAAGGGAGGAACCGCATGAACCGCCGTCAGTTCCTCGCTGATCTCTGTCTGGTGCTGGGCGGGGCCGGCATCGCCGGGCTCATGTGGCCATCCGGCGCGCCTGGCCCCTCCCCCACCCCGGCTGGCTCGCCCGCCCCGCCGGCCGCGGCCGAGCGGTTCGACCCCGCCACCGGGCGAGCCCGCCTGGCCGAACTCGAACGCCTCGGGTTCCATCCGCGCGAGGCCATGTTCTGGGAAAAAACCTCGGATGGCCGGGTCCGGTGCCTGCTCTGCCCCAAGTTCTGCACCCTCCGGCCCTACGAACGGGGCAACTGCCGGGTCCGCTTCGGCCTCGAGAACCGCCTGGTCACGGTCGTCTACGGCCGCCCCTGCTCCGTGGCCATCGATCCCATCGAAAAAAAGCCGGTCTTCCACTACCTGCCCGGGTCCACGTCCTTTTCGCTGGCCACCGCCGGGTGTCTGCTCTCCTGCCGGTACTGCCAGAACTGGCAGATCTCCCAGGCCGATCCCGAGAGCCTCGAGGCCTATGACCTCGCCCCCGCCCAGGTCGTCGAGACCGCCGCCGCCCAGGGGTGCCGGACGATCGCCTACACCTACACCGAGCCGACCATCTTCTACGAGTACATGTTCGACACGGCCCGCCTGGCCAAAGCGCGCGGCATCGGCAACGTCGTGGTCAGTTGCGGGTATCTCAATCCCGAGCCCCTGGCGCACCTGGCGCCGTTCCTCGACGTCATGAAAGTCGATCTGAAAGGGTTCACCGAGCGGTTCTACCGCACTGTCTGCGGCGGCACCCTGGCTCCCGTTCTGGCCACCCTGCAGGGCCTGGCCCGCACCAAGGTGTTGATCGATATCGTCACGCTGGTGGTGCCGACGTTGAACGATGACGAACCGACGATGACCGCCATGTTCACCTGGATCCATCAACATCTCGGTCCGGATGTCAGCCTCTTTCTATCGAGGTTCTATCCTACCTTCCAATTGCGCAACCTGCCGCCGACGCCGGTGGCGACCCTCGAGCGGCTGCGCGACCTCGCGCTGGCCACGGGGCTGCGGTACGTCTATCTGGGCAACGTTCCCGGCCATCCCGCCGAAAGCACCTACTGCCCGGGTTGCCACAAGCTGCTGATCGGCCGCGTCGGGTACCAGCTGACCGAGCGCCACATTTCGCGAGGAGCCTGCGCCTTCTGCGGGCATGCCATTCCCGGCGTCTGGGAATAGATTGCCCGAAGAGAAAAACCCGGACCAGCGACGTGGCCCGGGTCGTCAGAACCTTGGGTTGGGTCTTACTTGCCAGCGGGGGCGGGGGCGGGCTCGGCCGGAGCCGCAACCTTCTCGACGAAGTTCTTCAGCATGAAGCCTTCGGTCTTGCCGTCTTTGGCCGGAACCTTCTCACCCTCGATCTCGAAGGTCTTGTTGGCGAGATCGGCGACCTTGAGGAGCTCGTTCAGCTTGTCGCAGGGGAGCAGGGTGTATTCGGCATCGGCGGTCTTGAAGGTGACGACATCGGGCTGGCCTTCAGTCTTGGTGACGATCACTTTGCCTTCGAGCTTGACCAGCTCGGGAGCCTTGGCCGCATCGGCAGCGGGAGCGGCCGCGGGCTTGTCGGCAGCAAAAGCGGGCAGAGCCATGAGAGCGACGAGAGCGACGATCAACAGCTTTTTCATGTGTGTTCTCCTTGATTGGAAAGAATGTTTGGGTGTCAACCCGTCGCCCCTTAGTGCATGTACCATGCCAACCCCACGAAATCGCCTTGAGAACGGGATCTGCCAGCCAGCCTGAGGAATTTTCCTCACCCCCGCCTGAGGAAAATCCCCCAATCCGGGGGGTACGGGGAAATTTCCGCAGGCCGATCGGAGTGCCAGGATGGAGCGACCATCTCCCCTGTCCGTCTCACCCTTTTGGACCACCAGTGGCTACCGGCTCGGAGACGGCCTCTCCGAGCCCATACTTTTTCAGACGGTACCGGAAATTGTCGCGGGTCATGCCCAACAGGCGGGCCGCCTGGCTCTGGTTGCCATCGCACTGCTGCAAGGCCTTCTTCAGATATCCGCATTCGATGGTGTTCAAGAGGCTCTCCAGGTCGAAACCCGAATCGGGGATGGGTGCTTCTGGAGAATCGACCCCAGGAAGGGGGACCGGCAGCGAAGTCCTGGCCGGGGCAGGCTCGCCCGCCAAGCCGAGGCTGGCTTCGGTGATGTACGGCCCCGTTTCGAGGATGACGGCGCGCTCGACGCAGTTGCGCAATTCTCGAATGTTCCCCGGCCAGTCGTAGGTCAGCAGACGATGTTTGGCGCCTTCGGTCAACCCCTTGAAAGATCGACGATAGCGGGCTTGCGAGACCTCCAGGAAATGGGCGGCCAGTAGCAGGATGTCTTCCCCTCTCTCGCGAAGCGGAGGCAAGGCGATGGGAACGACGTTCAGACGGTAGAACAGATCTTCGCGGAACTCTCCTCGTTGCACGGCCTGGGCGAGGTCCTTGTTGGTGGCGGCGACAATGTTGACGTCGATCTGCACCGGCCGTCGGCCCCCGACCCGCCAGATCTTCTGCTCTTCAAGGGCTTTGAGGAATTTGGTCTGGATGGTCAGCGGCATCTCCCCGACTTCGTCGAGGAAGAGCGTGCCGCCATCGGCGACCTCCATCAGCCCCAGCTTGCGCTCGGTCGCCCCCGTGAAGGCCCCCTTTTCATGCCCGAACAATTCCGACTCGAACAGGCTTTCCGGAATGGCGCCGCAGTTGATCTCGATGAATGGAGCCGCCGCGCGTGGGCCCAGGCGATGCAGTTCGTTGGCGACCAGCCCCTTGCCGGTGCCGCTCTCGCCATGGATCAGCACCACCCCTGCGCCGGCGCGGCCGATGCGGTCGATGGCTTCGAGCACCGCCACCATCCGCGGCGACCGGCCGGTGACGACCGCCCGCGGCCGCAACTGGGCGCGCTCGGTCCGCAGCGAGACCACCTCTTTCTGCAGCCGACCGGCTTGCAGCGCATTCTGGATGGTCAGATGGATCTTTTCCAGGGAAAAGGGCTTCAGCACGAAATCGAAGGCCCCCCGCCGGATGGCGCTGACCGCGCCCTCTACGTCGGCGAAGGCGGTCATCATGATGACCTGGGTATCTTCGTTGGCCGCCTTGACCCGCTCGAGCAGGTCGAGCCCGCCCATGCCGGGCAGCCGGACATCGAGCAGGGCCGCCTGGAAGTGCCCGTCTTCGAGCCGCGTCAGGGCCTCCTCCGCCGAGGCGCAGGCGGTCACGCGGTAGCCGGCTTTCTCCAGGTCTTTTTTCAGGCCCCACAGAATCAGTTTTTCGTCATCGACCAGCAGGATGTCGGTCATGGCTGGAATTCCTTCGCAGGAGGTTCGGTCGCGGAGGCCCGCTCCCGGGGGAGGTGGATCTCGAAACAGGCGCCGGGCAGGGTGGCGTCCCTGACCACCCGCACCGAGCCCCCATGGCGTTCGATGATATCAGCGACGATGGCCAGACCCAAGCCGGTCCCTTTCGTTTTGCGCGAGAAGAACGGGTCGAACACCCGCTCGCGGTCGGCCTCGGGGATGCCCGGCCCCGAATCGGCCACCGTGATCACCACGGCCGACGGGTCGGGCGCCGTCACCCGGACGACGATCCGGCCCCCCTGCCCGATCGCCTCGAGCGCGTTGTTCAGAAGATTCAACAGGGCGCGGTGCAACTGATCGCGATCGCCCTGGGTGGTGCCGACCGCGGGGTCGATGGTCACCTCCAGGGTGATCTGGCGTTCTGTCAGAGCCGAAGCCAGCAGGATCCGGAGTTCCTCGAAGAGGTCATCCCAGCGGAGGGGCTCGATGGCCAGCGGCCGGGGCCGCGAGAAGATCAGCAGATCGGAGATGATCCGGTTGACCCGCTCGACCTCCTTGAGGATCTCCCGGAAGATCGGCTTGTCGGGATGATCGGCGGGAAAGCCGCCCTCGAGCACCTGGATGGCCGTGCCGATGGCGGCCAGCGGGTTGCGAACCTCATGCGCCACGCTGACCGCCCAGGTCAGCATCGACGACAGCCGCTTCTGATGGTGGCGCAAGGCCAGGGTGAGCTGATTGAACGATTCGATCAGGTCGCGCATTTCGCGCGCCCCGGATGCGGTGGCCACCCCGGGGATACCCGTTTCTTCGGGGTGCCGGATCACCTCGATGAGATGACGAAGAGGGGCCATGGCCGCCCGATGCAGGTACCAGGCGAACAGCCCGCCCCCGAACAGCATCAGCGCGAACACCAGCCAGAGTCGTTGCCACAGTTCGCTCAACTGAGCCCGCAACAGTGCTTCGTCTTCCTGACGTGAATCCCGTTCTCGCATCAGCACGGCGCGGATCTGTTGATGGATCTGCGAGCGCGCGGCCTTGATCTTCTGCAGCGTGGCCGGCGAGACCGCACCGATCGTGAAATCGGGGTGGATCGTGAACGTCGCGTTGGCCAGCAATCCGGCCATCTCCAGGCGGGAGCGGTCGAGATCCTCGAGTTCGCGACCGCTCCGCCGGAAGGTCGGCGTCTTGCGCGCTTTGTCCAGCAGGACCTCCAGGCGGCGGCTGAATTCGAAATAGTTCCGCCAGGTCTGTTCGTCGAGATACTGGTCGAAGACCTCCTGCGCCTGGATGAGCTTCAGCAGATCATCCTGGAGTTCATTGCCGGCGTGCAGGAAATCATCGGCATCGGCCAGCTGCTCGGTCGAATCGAGCGCTTCCCGGAACTGCCGCAACGACAGCCCCATGACGACCAGCACCGATACGGCCAGGGCCAGGAACCCCACGAAGATCCGCTGCGACAGGCCGAACCAGCGCATGGCTCAGGCTCCCCCGGACCGCGATAGCCGCTCAGAACGAGGCGAATTCATGGGCATCGGAGGCCGCTTCATCCCAGGTGGCCAGGTGGAAGGCCGCCGGCGGATAAGGGGGGAAGTAGGGGCCGCCGCCCCGCACGTACGTCGAATCCCAAACGTTGCGACGGACCACCGAGAAATCGTTGCGCTGGTTGCCGATCAAGAAGGGCGTGACCGGATGCGTGCGCAGGTGGAGCATGCCGCCCAGGTGCCGGAGGAGGAACCGTGAATCGTTGCCGATGAAGGGGAAGCTGCGCATTTCGCGGCTCTGGATGTTGCCCAGCTCGTTGCGCACCTTGGTGGGGCCATCGCCGGGATCCCAGCGGGCGTTCAGCTCGGCCGAGTCGATGAGCAAGGCGTTGACCGTCATCTCGGGGAACCGGAACAGCGTCTTGGGATGGGTGACCGCCATCTTGAAGATGCGATCGGCGATGTTCCAGGGGCCCAGCGTCGGGTCGGGCTCCTCTTCCTCGATCTCCTTGGCGGCCTGGTCGATGGCCGCTTCGATGATGTGGTCGCGCTCGCCCTTGGTCAACAGACCTGTCATGTAGCAGGCCGTGCCCAGCTTGCCCACCAGTTCTTTCCGTTTCAAGAAACTTTTGATGATGAACCGTTGCTTGACCTGTTCGGGATCGGTGGTCGGCTCGAAATACTCTTTGAAGGGCTTGAGCGCCGAATGGACGAAGAGCCCCGCCAGCGTCACCGGGATGACCTGCGGCGGTTCCTTGGGCAGGGCGAACAGCGCGCTGATCGCTTTGAACTGCAGGGCGGTCATCGGCAGGCGCCGATCGGGAGAGCCGGTATTGAACCGCGGCGGATAGACGATCGCGGCCAGGGCGACGGGGTTGACATCCTTCCCGCCGAGGGCCATGGCGATGTCATAGTCCATGACGGTCTTCATTTCATGGCGAAGAAACAACGTAGGATTGGAATAATCGAACCAGATCCGGCCCAGCGAGATGATGGCCACCCCGTTCTTGTCGGTTCCGTTCTCGGGTTTCTCCTGGTAGTCGCGCCAACCCAGATCGTAATACTGGGGGTTGTCGGGGTTCTGATTGAAGTCGCCGGCGATGTAGACATCTTTTTCGCAGAAGATGGTCAGCGCTTTCCACGGGGGGCAGCCCCAGATGCGCAACGGAACCGTCGAATACAAGAGGACCTTGTCTTCCCTGGCCTGGTACTTCCAGCCGAAATCGAGGTTGTAGACCACCTCGCCGGGCTTGGCCGGGTTCCGCCATCGGGCTTCGGCGAAGCCCTCGAAGCCGCAGCCGGGACGCAGGATGATGGGGCGCGGATCAGTGGCTTCTCGCCAGTAGCGGGCATTCAAGGGAGGGAAGCGCTCCGACTTGCCCCCGTGGGTGCCATCGAGCACGAAATGCCCGATCACTTCGCCGCCCGCCTTCTCGGGGAAGGTCTCGAACTCGCCGGGCTTGGCGGAATCCTGGCCCGGGCGGAACCGCCCCTTCTGGCCGTCCCGGAAGCCGACATGCGTGCTGGCCGTGATCTTGAACCAGCCTGGCGTGGAGATCTTTTCCATCTCCTCCAGTTCGAGGCCGGCATCGAAGGGCCCGCGCTTGCTGACCTGGAGCATCTCGTGGCCGTAGAGGCGGCCCTGGCGCAGAATGCCGGGGACGAGCCGGTACGGCCCGAAGCCGCCGAGATCGAGCACCTGTCCATCGTAGGCCAGATAGGCGCTGGGCAGGATCTTTTCGATGACGGCGGTGATTTTGCGATAGGTCTCCTCGACCCGCCCGATCGCCTCGAGCTGGAAGAACCGGTGCGATTCGTCGATCGTCTTGGTGTCGAGGCTGTTCTTGGCATTGATGAGCTTGACCCGCACCTTGAACTCGCCGACCAGCCGTGTGCGCTTCATGATCACCCGCCCGGTATAGGTGCCGCGCTGATTGTGATCGAGTTCGAGCCCTTCGACCTCGCCGACCAGGAAGGGACGATGCTTGGCCGGGCTGGTCCAGCCGGCTTGCGGAACGTAGTGGTTGCCGTGGGTCACGAACTGGTAGTCGGCTTTCATTTCGGCCAGCACGCAATGCAAGCCGGCCTCGGCCACGCACATGGCCAGGAAATCCTTGGCCGAGCGCGACAGCAGATGCACCTGTCCGCGCTGGAAATTGATCATCGCCCCGGCCAGAATCCCGAGCACGAGGCAGATCATCACCACGACGATCAGCGCATTCCCTGACCGCCCGCCGCGAAATTCCCCGATCGTCATGGGTTGACTCCGTTCGGGCGGCCCCGCAACGCGAAGCAGGTCCGGATGATCTGGGCGGACTGGTCTTTGATGGCGGCGGCCCGCGTCCCTTCCCGGACGAAGATCGCCCGGACATGGACGAGGAACGCGCCGGTCCCATCGAGGTGATAGGGCTCGAATTCGAGGAAGTTCTTGAACGGCAGCCCCCCGAACGAACTCAGCTTGGGCGGTTTGCGCAGGGTGCTGAACACGGTCAGCTCCTTCACCCCCCCGCAGACCTGCCGGGTGCCCTTGAAGGGGGTGGGCAGGCCAGGCCGGGGCGGGATCTCGGACACGATGTCGCGATAGAGATCGAAGGTGCCATCGCCGTTCTTTTTCAACCGCCAGTCGATCTTGACCCGACGCAGGAACTTGGGATCAGGGGGTTTGACGGCGAAATCGAACATCTGTTTTTCCAAGGAGCAGACGATCCCTTCGCCGGCCGGGGTCAGGGTGCGGACATCCTCGCGCCGGATGGGCCAGGGGAACGTGACCTTCGAGGCCGTGCGCACATCATGGCCGAACTGGGTCAGGAACGCGCGGGCGTTCTCGTTGACCCCGATGTGCTCGAGCGCCACCCGGATGGCTCGCACCTCGGAGAAGAAGAGCCGGTAGGCCGCCATCAGCAGCAATCCCAACAGGGCGAGCCCGATCATGATCTCGACCAGGGTCACCCCGCGGCGGGGCGCTGGCGAGCAGCAGCGAAGGCCTACCACAGGTCCGCATGGGTGGTCACGGCTTCGAACACCACCGGCGCCCCATCCTCCACGGCTTTCCAGCTGATCACGACCCTGATCACCTTGAGCCCCGACGGCAGGGGCTCGAGCAGGCTGGGTGCGTCCGAAATGAAGATCTCGCGCTTGAATTCGACCGCTCCCACCTTGACCACCGGCACGAACCCCTCGCCCGCTTCATCGTCGAACGGCTGGCCCGCGCTGGAAAAATCGGCCAGCAGCGTATCTTTGCGCCCATCCTTGTCGGAACCGAGTTCGCGATGGCGGGCCGCCCGCACCGCCTCGATGGCTTGAGTGGCCAAGGCCACCGCCACCTCGTAGTCGCGGACCTTCCGAACCCCCAGGAAGGCGCTGGAGATGGTCCAGCCGATGGCGAAGACCATGGCCAGCAAAAGCGTCGCCACGAGGATTTCGACGAAGGTCAGACCGCGGCCCGCGCTTCGACCGGAACCAAGGACCGGACCCCGTACGGCTATGGACATCAGGCAGTTCAACATGTTTCCTGCATGGAGAGGGGCCGAGCCATGATAGCACGAGGGCCTGTCCCGATCCAATCAATGCCCCGCCTGTCCTTCGGAAAGCAGCACTGGCGGGGCCGGTCGTACCGCCCCCGCCAGTGGGTTGGTGCTCGGGTCAGAAATGCTCGGCAGGGTTGAGGCCGGCTTCCATGACCACCGCATCGGGCCCGCTGAAGGCATTGTCGCCCTGGCGGTAATCGAGGACTTCGGGGCCCTCGACGATCTCTTTGACATACCGAGGATCGATCCGCGGGTTCTCCTGGACGGTGCCCGGCGGATTGGGGGCATCGGCCGTGGGCACCCAGACGAAATCGGGGTGGTTGGTCCGTGAGCTGCCGGTCCATTCGCCGCCGGTGATGTTCCCCTGGCTGTCGAGGAAGAGGTTGTAGGTATACGTGGTGGAAAACCATTTGGTACCGATGTAGTCGGGGCGCACCCCGTCGTCGACATAATAGACCGTGGTGCGCACTTTCAGTTTGCTTTTGTCGAACCAGCCGGTCGACCAGGACGATTCGAATTTGAAGAGCGGGAAATTCCAGACCTGGCGGTCATAGGAGGTATCGCAGATGATGGCGCTTTTTTTGTTGCCGATGTATTCGAGAAGAAGCTTGTGGAATTCGTCGGGATAGATGTCATCTGGATCATCGCCCGGATTGCCCCAATTGCGTCGGCCGTAAAACATGCAGTAGGTGTTCATGTATTGTTCGGAGAGAATGCCCTTCTGATCGGCCGTCAAGAAGGTGATGCCATTGCGGACCTTGGCCTGCCGAGGCTCGGGAACCAGAATCGAGGCGGCCGCCCAGCCATTGCAGTGGCCTTCCCAGTCTTCGGCTTTGGGATTGTAATGGGTGTTCCGCACATCTTTTTCCCAGGCGTGGGCCCCAGGATTCCTGCCGGTGCGCGACTCGACGTAGGCATCGTATTTTTCGAACGGCGATGGCGAATGGCCTGGCCACCCCAGCACCAGGAACCCTTTCTTGCGCGACCACCAGTCGCCGGACCAGGGCGGGGGGGTGATTTCGCCGGAGGCGCTCCAGTCATCGGCCCAGGCTCCGGGGCCAGTGAGAGACAGCAGCAGAACGACGAGGAGGCAGCTCGAAGCGCGACGCATATCAGTTGCCCTCCTGGGGTGTGATCGGGGCAGGAGCGGGGACAGGAGCGGCGGTCGGCGGCAACAGGCGGACCTTCCGCGACGGGCTTTCGGAGGACAGGGCCCAGGGGGCTCCTTCCTGCCAGATCTGGACGAGGGTTTCCTTGCCCTGTTCATCGCCCAGCTCGACCTGGAAGGATTCCCCGGCCAGACGGTAAGAGCTGAACACGTCGGCATACTGCCGGGTCGGCTTCTTTTCTTCTTGATTCAGGGATTTCTTGAAGCGCAATCCCCCCACGGTGGTGATCTTGTCGATCTTGCGCGACCGCCTCGCTTCCCGATAGGCGCCGAACCCGTCAGCCTGCTGGATGGATGGCCGCACCAGCGGGAACAAGGGGAGGTCATAGGGCACCAGCGAAGCTTCGGCGAACAACGGCTGGGGATGGAACGGATCGATCACGCGCTCTTGATATTTGACCCCTTCCTTGGTCGGGAAGATGTCGATGACCCGCAAGGGGCGCAGATCGATCGTCGAGAGGTACAGAATGGCCTGCACCTTCAGGTGCCGGTTACGCGGGAAGACGTGGATCACATAGCATTTCTGCCGCTGATAGTTCTTGAGAGCCCGGACTTTGAACATCCAGCGGATGGGGGGCAACCAGACCTCGCCGGGGCTGCGCAGGTCGCGATAGGTCGCTTCGAGGATCCAGCTGTCGCCAACTTTCCAGGAGGGGATGAACCCGCCTCGCGGTTCGTTCGGCTCAACCGCGGGAACGGACTGATCCTGAGCCCGGGCGGGCGTTCCCAACGAAACGACGGCCAGCAACCCGATACACCAGAAGGTGACGACGATTCGACGGACGGGATGTGACATGACATCCTCCTCGGATGAGGCAATGGTATTTCCATTGTACGGATGAAGGAGGAGGGCGTCAAGGTTGGCGCCTCCTCTGCCGGGGATCCACACGATTGCCCCCAGATCTGAACCAGGAAAGAAGAAGAGTCGACGGCAAGGTCTTTTCTGCCGGATCGGGTGCCTCTCGCGCCCCGCCGGTTCCTCGGGGAATCGCGAAAACGAAGAATGCGCCTAGCAGGACTCGAACCTGCGGCCCCAGGATTAGGAATCCTGTGCTCTATCCACCTGAGCTATAGGCGCGGAGCTGGAGGAATGGTACATCTACAGGCTGGAAATGGCAAGCCACCCAACCCCAAATCTTTTGATTGGAAAGCCGGGGATGAAGCAAGGGCGATCCTCAAGACGCCACGAGGGGAACCGTTCGCTCCCCCCAGGTCACCGCGACCAGGGCTCTCTACGGTTCCGGGGGAACACCCCGACACAGTGGTCCGACTATGGGGAAATCATGTATGATATCCCTCAGCTACCAGGAATCGAGGTGATTTGCCATGGGTCGAGCCAGTTCGTTTGTTTCACACCACGCTTTCCCCAGGGTTGCCGTTCGGGTCGCGCGCAGGATGGTGGTCTTGATGGTGGGTCTCGCCCTGACTGGCCCAGGGTGGGCGGTGGAACCCGGGTTCGAGATCACCAAGGCCTGCCGAGCCAATCTGACCATGCTGAACGAAGCGACCGCCAAATACGTCAAGGACGGCAACACCCAACTGCCGACCTGGGACAAATTCGATAACATGTTCACCATGTGCCTGGGCACCAAATATGTTCCCAAGAAACCCATCCCCCCGACCCCTGATTGCGAGTATTTCTTCGTCTGCAAAAACCTGGACAATTTCGATTGGTATTGCAATATCCATGGGGTGATCGGCGGGGACAAGCGGTACACGTTCCGTTACCATGAGTACCAGTTCACCGCGCAGGTCAATACGAAATACCTCACCATCAGCAAGTACAAGACCCACGATGAGAATCTGCTGCGCTGGTGCGGCTACGTTCCGACGCTGATGGAAGATATCAAGTACCAGTACGCCCGCAACCCCTTCACGACCATGGTTATCGTCGGGTTCGGACTGATGTTCGTCTGGTTCGTCTACCGCAACATCTTCGCGCCCTGACCCAGGAAAAGACGGCCGGCTCGCAGGCAGACAGCAACCCGCGAGCCGAAAAGAAGTGGAAGCCCGAAGAGAGGGGAAGGGGGCCCGCCAGCCAGACCGGAAGGCCCCCGAGGAAAAAGCGTCAGCGCAGAAGAAGAGCGTCAGCGCAAAGGCAGGGAAAGTTCTTCTCCCAGGCGCTGGAAAGCCAGGTCGAGCCAGTATCCCGAGAACCCCAGCGCCCGCGCCTTCTTGAAGTTGAGCATGGCCCGACCGCGTTCGCCCTTCTGCAGCCAGGCCATGCCGAGGATGTAATAGGACCAGCCATCCCGCAGCGAGCGACCTTCGAGCAGACCGATGGTCTGTTCAGGCTGTTTGAGGGCCAGATGAATGGAGGCCAGGTCGCAGATCACGAACTCATTGCCCGGATTGAGGTGGAGCGCGAGCTGCAGTTCCTGCAAGGCATCGAGGTAGGCCCCCTTCCCTGACAGCACCATGCCCATCAAGCGATGAGCATCGGCGATCTCAGGGGCCTTTTCCAGAAGGACGTCGGCAAAATGCTGGGCTTTGCGAGACTCCTCGGCCGTGGCGGTACCGAGCAGAGAAAGGTGGAAGAAGATCCGGCCCAATTGCAGGTACCCTTCCAGATACTCAGGATTGAGCGCGACGGCTTTTTCATAGGAATCCCAGGCTTGTCGGAGCATCTGGCTCGACCCCAGCCGGATCCCTTCCCGCATCAGCTGTTCGGCTGATCCGACCGGGATGCCCCCCGGCAGGACCCGGATGGAGACGGCGAATGACGACCCCGCCAGCACGATGACCAGCACCCACGCCGCCAGGAAAATGCGATTAGACATGCTCGACCTCCTGATGGTATAAAATCCAATTGTCAGTGGATTATATGGGAAATCCCACCAATCCTCCAGTAAATTCTCCGCCCCCCGCCTCCCCAAACTCCTCCCCGCCGGAGACCGCGGGCAGCGTGTCGCCGCCGGCTCCCTTTTCCGAGGGTTCGCAGCCCTCAACCTCGGCCTCGGCCCCCGCCGCGGGCGGCGAATCTCCCTCCCTGGCTCCAGCCGCGCCGTCCCGCCGCACCTGGCTGGGGTGGCTGACGGTGTTCATCCTGTTTTTCGCGGTCCCCCTCGGCATTCTCTACGAAGGCTACCGGATCTACTCCACCAGCCAATCAGCCGACGCCCAGGACCGGCTGATCCAATACTATACTCGCGAGCTGACGTCCCTCCGGAATCACGTCTCCAATGACCGGGTCCTCCGGCAGATGTTCCACTCCTTCCGAGATTCCTACGTACGATCCTACACGAAACCCGGCAAACTCCCCAGCCTCATCGCCAACACCCTCAAGGAATTGCCCGCCACCAGCACCCTGATCCTCTGGGACGCCTCCGGCACCATCAAGATCGAAGGCGCCCCCTTTCCCGGCGGGGAAGCTTTGATCAATCTTCTGCGCAAGGGGCATGCGCGCTATGCCGAAGGGAACAACCTCCAGACGTCGGAAGCTGGAGAGGCCTTCGCCAAGGAAGCTGCCCCGATCGTGAAGAGCCTGGAGCCCATCCTGGGCAAGGATTTTCCGCTGCAAGCCCTGGTTCTGGCTCCTGGCACCCTGATCATGGGTGATGACCCCGCCAACCCTTGCGTCCTCTATTGGGATCTGTTGAAAGACCAGGGGACCCCCTTGGGCGGCTTTCTGGCCGTGCTCCCCGGGCGCTCCATCCCGGAGACGTTCGGCCTCGCCTACGTCCTCCCCAGCGATCAAGCCGCCAACCCGGAGTTTTCCAACGGCTTCGCCAGCATGGAGGATCCGACCCTTTTCCAAGCGGCGTTTCCGGGGCTCGAACCTCTCGCCAAGCGGTTTTTCAATCAGTATCGCCTGACCCTCGAATCGCCGATCATCGACAAAGACTGGGTCTTCGTCGTGATCCCCTTCTCGGAATCATCGACCGTCCGGCTGTTCTCGATCTTCTCGATCCGTCGGTTCCGGCTCGATCTCGAAACCAGCACCTGGCATGGCCTCCTGCTCACCCTTTTCCTGCTGGCGGGCGGCGGCATGCTGTTCTGGCAGGCCTATCAGCGTGCCCATTCCACCGGGTTGTCGATCAAAATCAAACTGGCCGGGTTGTTCCTCCTGTCGATGATGCTGCCACTGTCTCTCCTCGTCCTGCTGGGGCTGCATTACTCCCTCGATCGGACCAAGATCTTGACGAGCGAAGCCGGCCAGCGCCTGGCGCGCGAATTGAAGCGGCTCGATGACAACATCGTCGAGTTCCATCGCCTCCGCACGATTCAATGGCAAGGCCTGAAGGACCTGCCCGAGGTCAAAGCGTTGGATCGCGGCCAGCTCAGCGCCACGGGGAAAGCCCTGCGCGAGAAGAAACTGCTCGAGCGGCTCTATATCGTGGACGCCTCCGGCACGGTGCTGTTCGATCAGGATCACCTGTTCGGCGATCCCAGCCGCAAAGCGTTTGCCGGAGAGCTGGGCCGACGGGCCCTCGAGCTGGCCGGCCTGGGGCGGCGCAGCGGGATCGATCTGAATGCCAAAGATGTGCTCACCCGCGGGTTCGCCAACCGGCTGGCCGGCCAGCGCGGCCAGCTTCAGCAGGCCATCTGGCCCGGCACGACGACCAAAGTCTACCTGTTCGTCGACCTCGTGCATGTCGACGGACCTGACGGGCGTCCCACGAAAAACCAGCGAGCCCTGATCGTGACCATGGATAAAACGGCCCTCGACCGGGAATACCTGGCCGAAGCCATCCGCAATCAGGTGCGACGCGATCCTGACCTCCACTTCCTGGCCCTGAACCGCGACGATCTCACCGACACCATTCCAGAGTTGCGCGCGGTGTTCAAGGCCAACCTGCTGCCGCTCATCTCGACTGTCCAGATCCGTGATTTTTCCGAAGCCGAGAGAGTTCCGGACGAAGACCGCTCATTGCTGGTGGCCTTGAGCCAGGGCCGGCTGATCGAGGACTACCTGCTGGGAGCCCATCTCGACTACAACCAGGTCATGGAATCGATCGACCGCATGTATTCCTTCATCGGGATCGCCCTGATCCTGAGCATCCTCGGATCGTTGACCCTGGTGGCCATCCTGGGGCGCAACTTCATCCATCCCATCTCCACCCTTTCATTTGGCACCCGTGCCATCGCCAGCGGCGACCTGACCAAGACCCTCCCGGTGGAGGAAAAGGATGAGCTGGGCGAGCTCTCGCAGGCGTTCAACAACATGACCACCCGCTTGCGCAACCGCCTGACCGAATTGACGGTTTTGTACCATTTGACCCAGAAGGCCTCGACCTCGCACAACCAGCGCGAAGTATTCGATCTCGCCGCCCGCCATTTGAAAGATCATCTCGGGGCCTTCGACTGCGGCACCGCCTGGATCAACGAAGGTGAGGGGAAGGAGAACCTCTACCTGGCCGAGAACCGCGAGGCGATGCTGGCCGGCACCATCCGCAAGACGGTCTACGAAGCCATCAAAAAGCGCCATCTCCATTTCGGGCCATTCCCCACCAAAGATCCGGGGGGGGTCCTGGGCATTCCCCTGTTCTTCGAGGAAAAGGAGTTCGGGGGCATCTACCTCCTATTCCGACAATCCTTGAGCAAAGGCCCTCAGCTGAACCTGACCCCTGACGAACGCAGCTTCATCGAAACGCTCCGGCACCACCTCTCCCTGATCATCGAGAAGCAGCGCCTGTTCGAGCAGGCGATCACCGACGGCCTGACCCGCTTGTATGTGCGCCGGTTCTTCCTGGCCACCCTCGAGAAGGAGCTGGCGCGGGCTCGCCGGTACAAGACCGAACTCTGCCTTTTGCTGCTGGATATCGATCATTTCAAGAAATTCAACGACACCTATGGGCATCAGGTCGGCGACCTGGTGCTGCGCGAAACCGCGCAGCGGATCATCGAATGCATCCGCGCCGTCGATTATCCCGGCCGGTATGGCGGCGAGGAAATGGCGGTCATCCTGCCCCAGACCTCCCTCCAGGATGGGCTGTTGGTGGCCGAACGGATCCGGGCCTGCGTCGAAAGCGCCGCCTACACCCACAACGACCTGAGGCTGTCGGTCACCGTCTCGATCGGGGTCACCTCGGTCTGCGGGCGCCATCCCACGGTCGAAGCCTTCGTCGAAGAGGTCGACAAAGCCCTCTATCGAGCCAAGGCCGAGGGGCGGAATCGGGTGGTCATGGCGGAAGGCCTGTCGGTCAGCGCCCCGACCGCCACTCCCGGCCCGGCCTCCCCCGCCGAAGCCTACACCCCCGATGGCAAGCTCCTGGCGCCGCCCCCCACGCCACCGCGCAAACCCCCTGCCTGAGATTCCCTGCGAGCCCCTCGCCTTCTCGATGGTCCTCTCAGCTCAGAAGGTCGGAGTCTCTGGCAGGGGAACCACTTTCATGATAAGATGCTGGCATGATCGGCACCGCCCAGATCCGCCCGGCTGTTCGGGCCCGCCCGCCGGGGTTCACCTTCGTCGAAATCCTGATCGTCCTCACCTTGATGGGGCTGGTCGCCCTGCCCTTCACCCGCATGTTCCTCTTCGGGGTCCAGGGCAGTCATGAAAACGCCGACCAGATCCTGGCCCACAACCTCGCCCGGGAAAAACTGGAGGAGATCCGCACCCTGCCCTTCGAGCTGGTCAAGGACGACTTCGAAAACTTCCGGAATATCTACCGCGACCGCCCTGATTTCGAAAAAGCGTTCGAAAACCGGGCCGATTTCGAAAAGACCTTCACCGATGTCCTGACCGCCGACATGGTGAAAGAGGGCGAGGGCAAGGAAACCTACGAACGGTTGCGCGAGCTGTACGCGTCCGCCTACCGCCGCCCCTTCGACCTGTACCCCGACGATGTTCGCGGCTTCCGCCGAGTCCTGGAGGTGGACGAACGGTATGACAACGCCATTCCCTCGCGGATGAAGAAAGTCACCGTGCGTGTCTACGACCGCCAAGGGCACAAACAGGCCGAGGTCGTCACCCTGGTGAGCCGCCACAAATGACGCGCCGGGCGTTCACACTGGTCGAACTCCTGCTCGCCATGTCGCTCACCATCCTGGTGGGCGGGGTAATGTATCTGCTGCAAACCCAAGGCTTGAGCACCGTCGCCAAGGGCACCACCCGCCTGACCCTGCAATCCGAGCTGCGCCGCAAGATGGAACGACTGGTCACCGACCTGCGCGCCGCCAAGGAGATCCTGGAGATCCGGCCCGATTACCTGAAAATCAGCCGTTTTCCTGACCGCACCCTGGACGACGAAGAGATTCCCACCCCCGTCGTGGTCACTTACCAGGTGGAACGATCGGAGAAGAGGGCCGTCCTGATCCGGACCGAACGGGGCGAACCGCCGGTCGAGATCCTGTCGGCCGACCACATCGGCGAGGAAATCTTCCGACCGTTCTTCATGGACCAGACCCCCGACGGCGGGCCGCAATTCACGCCGTTCGACATGCATGTCAACGACTCCGGACAGCGACGCCGGATCACCTTCCTGCGCATCCAGCTGCGCCTGCGGCAGGGTCGGGAAAGCATCACCTTGACCACCGCGGTGACGCTGCGCACCGCCCATTCCCGTCTCCTGCAGCCGGCCTGGCATTTCCGCTGACCCCATGGGGCTGCCCCTGCTGCTGTGCGCCCTGTCGATGGGCACCCAGGCGCTGCTGGGCCTGCTGGTCGTGGCCCGTGCGCCGCGCCAGCGCGTCAACCAGGTGTTCGGCCTGCTGCTGTTCCTGTTCTTCCTGTGGTCTGCCGCCGAATTCCTGCTCATCTGGCGGCCCTTCGCCCCCTGGCTGGCGCGCCTGCTGTTCACGCCGATCATTCTGCTCCCCTACGTGTTCGCGTGGTTCACCGCCATCTTTCCCCAGCGGTGGTCGGAAGCCCCCATTCTGAAAGGGGGCCTGACCGGCCTCCTGCTCTTCGCCCCGACCGTCCTGCTGCTCGTCCTGCTGTGGACCGACCGGCTGGTCGCCACCTGCGAACCCATTGCGAACGGGCTGCTGCTGTCGTTCGGGCGGTTCGAATTCCTGGCCAAGGGCGTGGTGGTGGGCTACCTGCTGCTCGCCCTGCACGCTCTCTCCAGCGTCTGGCACCAGGTCGACTCCGAGTTCCAGATGCGCCGCCTGCGGTATACCTTCGCCGCCCTGGCCCTGCCCGGCACGGCGGGCCCCGTCTTCATCGCCCTGGGCCGCTGGTATCTGGCCGGCTACACCGCCTATACGTTCGGCCTGTTCCCCACGCTGGGCCTGGCGATGTCCTGCCTCCTGGCCTACGCCATTTTGCGCTACCAACTCATGGAGATCGATCTGATCTTCTCGATCGGTCTCGTCTACACCTTGCTGTCGGCCCTGCTCGCCGGCTTCCTCGAATTGATGGAGAATACCCTCCAGAACATCCTCAACGTGTCGGAAACGTGGTCGACCATTCTGTCGACCCTGGTCATCGCCGCCGTCTTCTCGCCGTTGAAAGACCTGATCGTCGGCGTGGTCGACCGCTTCTTCGGCAAACGGTCGTTCGATGCCGCGGCCGTGCTGCGCCACCTGCTGCAGGCCATGCGCCAGGGCAGCAGTCCGGAAGAGGTGCTGGCGGCGCTGGTCCGCGAGATCGCGCCCGTCATCGATGCCTCGATGGTGGTGATCCGCCTGCGGACGGGAGTGACGGCCAAAGCCGGAACGGCCCCGGAGGAGCTGCCGCCGCTGCCCGAACAATGGCTGCCCTTCGACGAGATCGATGCCATCCTGGAGGCGGCGCCGACCACGCCGGAGTTCGATGCCACCGGGTTCCGAGCCTGGCGACAAGCCGGGTTCCGCCTGGCGTTCCCGTTGCGGCGGGGCGAGACGGTCGAAGGCGGCTTGTTCCTCGGCCCCAAGCAGGGCCGCCTGCCCTACTCGACCCAGGAAAAGACCCTGGTGACGAGCGCCGTGGCAGAGGTCATCCCGATCCTGGACAACCTGGCCCTGCTCTCGCGGCTGGTCGCCCGCGACCGGGCGACGCAGGAGATCGATTGGGCCCGCCGCCTGTATGATCGAATCCAGGCCGATCCTGCCCGTAGCCGGGTCGGCGGCTTCGAAGTGCTGCTGTTCTCGAGCCTGGCCAGGGAATTGAAAGGCGATCTGATCGACGTGCACGATGTGCCCGGCGATCGTTTCATCGCGGTGCATGATGCCTTCCATCACGGTCTGCTGGCCGCCTTGACCCTGCATCTGCTGTACAGCGCGCTGCGCTGCGCCCCGGCGGGGGAGCGGCTGGCACGGGCCCACGCCGTGCTCGCGCCGTTCACTGACCCGCCCTTGCGGTCAGCAGTGACCTACCTCGGGCTCGGCGAGGACCGCCTCACGGTGATCAACGCCGGCAACCCGCCGCCACTCCTGTTCGATGCCCGGGGGGACAGCCGGCCGGTCACGGGCCTGGGCCGGCCGTTGGGCCTGGCAGGCGGTCCCGACCTGTCGCAGGCCGAGGTGGTCATCCCCGCCGGATCGTTCCTCCTGTGCGCCACCAACGGGCTGGCCAAAGCGTTCGGCGATGACACGGGCGACGGCTTGCGGCGGTTCCTGCGCGAGCATGGCGACGGGGGCATGCCGGGAGCGCACCAGGCGCTGCAGACGGCCCTGGCCTCCCTTCCCGACCGCGCGGAGTTTCCCGACGACATCACCTACGTCTTCTTGCGGCCCGCCGCCCCTTGACCACCTCTCAGGAGTTCTGCCATGAGCCTTCCTCCGCCCTCCCCCTCACCCAGTTCCCGCCCGACCCCACGACGGGCCTCGCGCCCGCTCCGCCTGCGCGATGTGGTGGTCGGCGGCGGGGCCCCGATCACCGTGCAGAGCATGACCAAGACCGACACGCGCGATGCCGCCGCCACCCTGACCGAGATCCGGCGGCTGGCCGCGGCGGGCTGCGAGATCATCCGCCTGGCCGTGCCCGATGAAGAAGCGGCTCGGGCGCTCGGGAAGATCGCCCCGGCCTCGCCCATCCCCGTGATCGCCGACATCCATTTCGACCACCGGTTGGCGCTGCTGGCGCTGGCCGGAGGGGTGGACGGCCTGCGGCTGAACCCCGGCAACATCCGAACCCGCCAGCACATCCGGGAGGTGGCGCGGGCCGCCGCCGACCGTGGCGTGCCCATCCGGGTCGGGGTCAACGCCGGGTCGTTGGATCCCGCCATGGCGGCGCGCTACGGCGGGGTGACACCGGAAGCGCTGGCGGAATCGGCGCTGGCCGAAGTCGCCCTGCTCGAGGCCGAAGGCTTCCAGGACATCAAGATCGCCGTCAAGGCGTTCGACCTGGCGGTGATGATGGCGGCCACGCGGCTGGTGGCCGCCCGCTGTCCGTACCCGCTGCATCTCGGCGTGACCGAGGCCGGGCTTCCCGAAGAAGGCATGGTGCGGTCGGCGATCGGCATCGGCGCCTTGCTTTTGGAGGGATTGGGTGATACGATCAGGGTCTCCCTGACCGGAGATGCGGTCGAGGAAGTGATCGTGGGGCAGCGCATTCTGCGCTGCGTCGGCTTGCGCCGGCGAGGGCCGATCATCGTGTCGTGCCCGACCTGCGGCCGCTGCCAGATCCCCCTGGCCGCCATCGCCCGGGAAGTGGAGCAGCGCACCCGCGACCTGGAGCAGCCGCTCCAGATCGCCGTCATGGGGTGCGCCGTGAACGGACCCGGCGAAGCCAGACAGGCCGACTTCGGCATCGCCGGCGGCAAGGAGGCAGGGTTGATCTTTCGCAAGGGCCAGGTGGTGCGGACGCTGCCGGCGGCGCAACTGGTCGACGGCCTGCTGGCCGAGATCAGGGAATTCCTGGCGGCCGGCGAACCCGGCCCCGGCAAGGACGCTCCGCCCCAGGCGCCTCCAGGCACGCCCCGCGCCGGAGGATCGGCCACGTAGCTTTCCCCTGGCCTATGAGAGCCGAGGGATCGCGAGATCACGCCCGACTCGGAGAGGAATGCACATGCAACGACAGGCCATGACGCACCAGGCGCTTCGCCGGCCTGGCTTTCTGCTCGTCCTTCTGCTGGCCCTGCCCGGAGTGCTCGGAGCCGCCCAGACGGAAATCCCCTTCGTGGGAACGCGGGTGAAGATCCTCTTCCATCCGCCATTGCGCACAGGCCCTCTCGACCCGCATCCGATGTGGGTCGAGATTCCTCGTTTGAATCTGATCACCCTGCACCTCGAGAACTATCTGACCTACCTCACCCGACTGGGGAAACTTCCTGAAGCCATCGCCCTGACGTTGCACTATTACCCAGACGGAACCGAAGAATTCATCGACGGCACCGATCGCCTGATGATCATGGACCTCGGCTGGAACAACCTGCTGGACCAGGTGAATCGCCATCTGCGCCGACGGGCGGAAGGCACCCGCCCCTACCTGATCGACAACGCCGCCTCCCTCTTCCAGATCCGTGACCAGCTGCCTCGGACGCCCGTCACCTTCGAGACCCGCCACCGCTTCACCAATCTGTCCTCCCGATTGGAGGCTCTCGCTCCGGAAGCCGATTTCGCCCTTCTCGGCACCGACAGCGCCGTAGCCGTGCGCCCCACCGAAACCCACAACCAGCTGGTCCGGCTACCCTTCGACGGCACGGGCACGGTGCTGCTGGCAAGCGGACGGGCGCCGTACGGCCACTTGCGGCCCGCGCCCTCAGGCGCCTACCTGGGGTTCACCGAAGGGGGAGAGCCCAAGATCCTCGATCTGGCGAAGGGCGAGACCGTGCCTCTGTATCCGGGCGACCGCAGCAAATTGCTGCTCGATGCGGGCTGGTCGCCGGACGGGAAGATCCTGGCCGGGATCGTGCTCGACCGGAACACGGCCGTTCGCGACGTCTTCCTGTTCGATGCCGCCCGACGCACGCACCTGACCTTCTTCCAGGGCCATGGGCGTTTTCAAGGAGATTACCAGTTCCCCTACCCTTACTGGGCGCCCGACAGTCGGCGGGTTCTTTTCACCGACGGGCACGCCATCTCGCTGCTCGACCTGGAGACCTCGCGATTGCGGCCGGAGGTGGTCAAGACCTCCCGCACGCTCGCCGAGATCCTCTGGTCCCCTGATGGTCGCTCGTTCGCCACCGTCGAAATGGAGGGGAAATCCCGCGACAAGAGCGAGTTCAACAGCAAGGATCTGCGAGGCTGGACCTTGCGGCGATGGCATGTGACGCCGGCCGGCGAGGTCATCGAAGATCCGGCTCAGACCTACACCTCACGGGAGGCGTTGAAGCTGGTCAGTTTCTGGACCCTCGACCGCATCCTCTTCCTGGAAGGCCATCTGCGCAGTCCCCGCATCCAGACCTGTCTGATGAATCTGACCGGCGACCTGGCGGCCCGGCTCACCCCGACCCCCCAGTGGCCGGAGGTCGCCTCCGGCAGTCGGCCCACCACCGGCTTCGTCGATCTGCCCATGAAATACTGCTACGTCATCCGCAATCTCGACGGCAAATCGAAGAACGTCTATGACTCCGGATTCGGACATATGAACCAGCTTTATCTCGAAGACCAGGTCTGTACCTGGTTCCTGGGACTGCGTTTGCCGGAAGGAGTGCCCCTGCGCCAGACCACCTTCAACCTGCTGCCGTCGCCGTACCCGTTCCAGGACCGCAACGTCACCTACTGCCAGGATCTGCCGGCCGGGCAGATCAAAGGATTGACAGAAACCATCAAAGGGTACAACCTGCGGCGGTTCGAACTGTCGGACGACCTGAGCCGCCTCTTCTTCCTGAGCAACACCCGCGGTCCCATGACGCTGTGGGCCGGGGAGGTCGCGGCCCTGGAACGGGTGGAGGTGCCGGTGACCGACGACACGGGCCAGCCGGCGGACCGACGCGCCGACGAAGGGAAAGAATCGGAGGGGCCCCTCCCAGGCGAGGCCCTGCCCCTGCCAGGGGAGCCACCACCCCTGCCCGGCGATGCCCTCCCCCTACCCGGAAATCCTTTCCGGAAGGCCGATGCCCCGCCCCCCTTGCCAGGCGAGCCGCTGCCCCTCCCTGGGGCCGGGGCGCCCGGCCGACCCGCGGCCACGCGAGAACCTTCACCATCGCCTCTCCCGGCCCTCCTGCCCGGTGAGGCGCTGCCCCTGCCTCCGCTCCCGCCGAGCGGTCCGACGTCCCGACGGCCATAGCCCGCGCCGCCGGGTCTGCCCCGAACCGCCACCAGCATCGTTGGGCCGCGGGGCCGTCTGACTGCTCAACCCAGCCGAGCAGGCGGCTTGCCCTGGAGAGAGGAATTCCGTATACTCTGAGAATCCCGCGAATCCACCACCTGCCAGGAGGGTTGATCATGATGTCTGCCGCCCGCTCGTTCCATCGTCCTCTGGGGTGCCTCCTTCTCGCGCTGCTGCTGTTCAGCGCGCCGATCCTGCGGGCGGCCGACCAACCCCGGATTTTGTATGACGACACCCACGGACAGACCGCCGGGAACGCCGACTGGATCATCACCGGGGCCTATTCCGAAATGGCCGACACGCTCACGGCCAACGGGTTCGTCATCGATTCCCTGAGCAAGGTGTCGGAACAGGGGCGGTTCACGAGCGATCTGCTGGCCAACTACCAGGCCGTCATCCTGGCCGAACCGAACCACGCCTATCGCGAAGAGGAGGCGGAGGCCCTCGTCCAATTCGTCCTGAACGGCGGCGGCGCCTTCCTGATCGGGGACCACGGCGGCGCCGATCGCGATGGAGATGGCGTCGACGCGGTGATCGCCCTCAACGCCTTCTGCCCGCGCTTCGGGTTCTCGTTCGCCGGCGATTACATCTATGAAGCTCCGGTGGCGGGGCCGCTCAACAAAGACCATCCCGTGATGTTCGGGGTGCGCGCGGTCGGAGCGTGGGCCGGCTCGACGTTCGTACTGCAGCGGAATGCGCAAGCCAGGGCCGTCGGGCTGATCGAAAGCCGCGCCAAGAAGGCGCCCTACATCGTCGCCGCCGAGGCCGGCAAGGGCCGGGTGGTCGCGATCGGCGACAGCTCGCCCTTCGATGATGGGGTCGGCAGCGGCGCGCAGAACAAGCTCCACGACAGCTACGATTCCTTCATGTATTCCCATCCGCAACTGGCCTACAATGCCCTGGTGTGGGTGACCGGCGGGGTGCCGGCCAGGCGCATCCCTTCCAAAAGGGTGCCCTTCTTCCACCAGGCCAAGGCCAGCGAAAAGGCCCGCAACATCCTGATCGACGCCGCGCACGGCAATGCCGCTTCCGACAAGATGGAGACCTTCGAGCGGCACATGCGCAAGCTCGGGTTCAAGGTCTTCTACACCCTCAACCTGCTCACCCCGGAGATGCTGAATCGGTTCAGCCTCGTCATCCTGCCCAACCCCTCGCTGCCTTTGATGGCCAGCGAAGCCAAGGCCCTCGTCGACTGGTTCATGGCGGGCGGGCGGCTGCTGATGGCCGGCGACTGGGATTCCTCGAAGCTCGATGGCCGGCGCACCCTGAATGCCCTGCTCGAGCAGCTCGGGTCGGTGGTCCGACTGAACAGCGACCAGATCTGGGACAACATTCACAAGACGAACAAGCCGTGGGGCGTGCTGGCCACCGTCGCCACCCCCGATCACCCGGTCACCAAAGGCATCCAGACCGTCATCACCTGGGGCACCTGCTCGCTGATCAGCCGGCAGCAGACCCCGCTCGCCGCTGACAGCGGCATCGAGCTGCTGGTGGTGAGCCACCCCGAAGCGTTCAACAAAGATGGCGACAAACGCAACGACGCCATCCTCTATCCCCCGAACGCGGCCATCCCGATCATGGGCATCGAACGGCTGGCCAACGGCATTCTGGTGATCGGCGGGTGCAACAACTTCACCGACTACCAGTATCCCGACAGCGATCTCAATCAGGCGCAACCCGGCCCCAACCCGTTCGTGCACCAGACCGGGGAATTCTATGACAACCTGATCCAGTATCTGGCCAGGCCGTCCGTTCCGCCCCGACCGGAGGCCCCGCGGTCTCGCCGGTAGCGGCCGGCCCCACCCCTCTTTCCGACTTCCCCGCGCCACCGCAGCTCATCGAGATGGTTCACGGCAAACGATTCGATTGGGGAGCCTACGGGTACCTGTTGCCCGTAGTGAGCATCATCCTGTGCTTCCATGTCCTGCCCATCTTCTACTCGCTGGCCATCAGCTTCTACGAATGGGATCTGATGAGCGACCCCAACTGGGTCGGACTGGAGAACTTCCGGCGGCTGGTCGACGACCCGATGTTCTACAAATCGCTGGTCAACACCTTGTACTATGTCCTGTTCAGCGTGCCGCTGTCGATCGGCGCGGCCCTGCTGATCGCGATGCTGCTGAACCATCCGATCGCGGGCATCGGCATCTACCGCACCATCTACTTCCTGCCGGTGATCACCTCGATCAACGCGGTGTCGATCGTCTGGAATTTCATCTACCATCCTGAATACGGCCTGTTGAACAAGCTGCTGGCGCTGGTGAACATCGCGCCCCGGCCATGGCTGCAGGATCCGACGCCGTTGATGCACCTGGTCGGCCACACCCTGGGCTTGCCGTGGCCCGACTGGCTGCCGGCCGGCCCGTCGGTGGCGATGATGAGCATCATCCTCATGAGCGTCTGGAAAGGCCTCGGGTACAATGTGATCATCTTCCTGGCGGGGCTGCAGAACATCCCCAAGCATCTCTACGAGGCGGCGACCATCGATGGCGCCTCGCGCTGGCAGCAGTTCCGGAACATCACCTGGCCCCTGCTGTCGCCGACCACCTTCTTCGTCTTCACCATGTCCTGCATCGGCTCGTTCCAGGTCTTCTCGCAGATTTACATGATGACCCCGCGCGGCGGCCCGATGAAAAGCACGATGGTGATCGTCTTCTACCTGTACCAGAAGGCGTTCGTGAAATTCGAGTTCGGCTACGCGCTGGCCATCGCCTTCGTGCTGTTCCTGATGGTGTTCGCCCTGACCCTGTTCAACAAGCTCTACGTCGAGAAGAAGGTCCACTATTCATGAGGCTGAAGCACCCCTTCCATCTGGTCGTGCACGCCCTGCTGATCCTGGGGTCGATCTTCATGCTCTTCCCCTTCGTCTGGATGGTCACCACTTCGTTCAAGAGCGAAGACGAGATTCTGAAGACCGGCAAACGCATCGTGGTGCTGCCGGATGCCTGGCGTCCCTCCTTCCTCAACTCCGAGGAAGACACGCGCCGGATCGAAGCCGCCGCCGCCCAGCGGCGGCTCTGGGAGGACCTGCAGGCCGGCAAGCCCCTCCCCGAAGGCGCCCGCAAGCCCGCTAAACCGTTCGAGACGTTCGACAACTACAAACTCGTCTGGGGGGAAGGGGAATCGCTCTGGTCCTTCCTGGGACTGGCCTCGAGCCCCGCCGCCGCCCCTGGCGCCAAGAAGGGGCAGCAGGATTTCTACCGGTATTTCCTCAACACCATGTTCGTCTCGATCACCATCACCTTGAGTTCTTTGTTCACCGCCTCTCTGGCGGCCTACGCCTTCGCGTTCTTCAAATTCCCGCTGAAGGATGCGATCTTCATGGGCCTGCTCGGCACCATGATGCTGCCGCAGCAGGCCTTGTTGATTCCCAATTACATCCTGCTGTCGAAACTGAACTGGATCAACACCTACGCCGCCTTGATCGTGCCGTGGGTAGCGTCGGTCTATTCGGTCTTCTTCCTGCGACAGTTCTTCCTGCAACTGCCGAAAGATCTGTTCGAAGCCGCCACCATCGACGGCTGCACCAGGTTCCAGTTCTACTGGAAGGTGGTCCTGCCGTTGAGCAAGCCGCCGATGGTGACGCTGGGCATCTTCACCTTCCTGGGCACCTGGAACAGCTTCGTCTGGCCCTTGATCGTCACCAACGACGCCGAGCTCCGCGTCATCCAGGTCGGCCTCAGCTATTTCAACAGCGAAGCGGGGACGCAATGGGGGCCGTTGATGGCCGCCTCCTGTCTGACCATCTTCCCGCTGGTGGTGATGTATTTCCTGGCCCAGCGCCAGTTCGTGGAATCGCAGGCTACGACCGGCATGAAGGAATGAGGCGATGAAGCAGCGCGGTCGTTCCGAAACGGTGTTCCTGATGGTCGTGCTGGCCATCTGGCTGGCCGTGATCGTGGCCATCCGGCATGATGACGCGCGCAAGCAGGCGCAGGCCCTGGCCGGGGTCGACATCGGCAACCGCACCCAGATCATCTTCTGGCACGCCATGGGCGGGCCGCTGGGCGACGTGATGAACGATCTGATCAACCGGTTCAACCAATCCCAGGACCGGTACCTGGTCAAAGGCGTCGGCATGGGCAGCTACGATACCCTCGACAAGAAGATCCTCGCTTCGATCGTGGCCCGCTCCGCGCCTGACCTCAGCCAGAACTACGAGACCCTGACCAAGAAACTGCTCAAGGCCCGCAAGATCGTCTGCCTCGACGATCTGCTGGCCAGCGAGAGCGAGGACATCAAGGCCGACATCGTGCCGGTGCTGCTGCGCAACAACACCTACGGGGGGCGGCTGTGGTCGTTCCCCTTCAACAAGAGCGTGCCGGTCCTGTACTACAACAAAGATCTGTTCCGTCAGGCCGGGCTCGATCCCGAGCGGCCGCCGCGCACCCTCGAGGAACTGGCCTCCTATGCCCGCCACCTGACGAATCATTTCCGCAACGAGAAGGGGGAACCCACGGTCATCGGCTTCGGCACCGGCAAGGGCAACGTCTGGATGTTCCTCTGCCGGGTCCTGCAGTTCGGCGGCCGACTGGTCGACGAGGTCGAGAAGAAGGCCTTCTTCGCCGATCCGCCGGCGCGACAGGCGTTGAGCTTCATCCTCGACATGGTCAAGGAAGGCATCGCCATCGAAGGCCAGGGGTTCGATCACCAGAACGATTTCAAGGCGCAGCGCGTCGCCATGATCGAGAACAGCATCGTCAGCAAGGTGTTCATGGAGGGGGGCATCAAATTCGACTTCGGCGTGGCACC
The DNA here is from genome assembly GCA_003327425.1 of Candidatus Ozemibacter sibiricus. Lineage (GTDB taxonomy): Bacteria > Muiribacteriota > Ozemobacteria > Ozemobacterales > Ozemobacteraceae > Ozemobacter > Ozemobacter sibiricus. Next base: position 317,936 of record QOQW01000001.1, on the reverse strand, counting down.
CCTGCCGGCCGGGGCGACCCATGCCGTGATCCTGTCGGGCACCAACATCAACATCTTCGATAACGGCGATCCCGAGAAGATCCGGGGGGCGTGGGAGTTCGTCAAATGGTTCACCTCGACCGAGATCGGGGCCGAGTGGAGCGTGCGCACGACCTACCTGCCGGTGCGCATGTCGTCGCTGCAGAGCCGCTACTTCCTGGAAGCCCAGAAACGCGACCCCAACCTGGCCCCGCCCTATGTCCAGCTCGAGTATGCCTCGTTCGAGCCGCGCCTCAACGTCTGGTTCGAGATTCGCGATCTGATGGCCGATTTCCTGGAAGAAGCCTCGATCGAGAAAGGCCCGCCCGAGAAGTATCTCGTGCCGATGAATGCCGCCGTGGAAAGGATCCTGGCCCATGCTTCCGACTGATGTCCTGAATCAGGTCATCGCCACCCTCCAGAAAGGGCAGCGCTTCTTTCTGATCAGCCATGTGCGTCCCGACGGCGATGCGGTCGGCTGCCTGTCAGGGCTGGCCCGGAGCCTCCGCAAGGCTGGCAAGACGGTCGAGCTCGGCCTGGTCGATCCCCCGCCCGAGCGGTTCGCCTTTCTCCTCGAAGGCGAGACCTTGCACAAGCCCGGCGAACGCCCGCTCGATCACGATGCCATCATCATCCTCGACACCGGCGATCTGCCGCGCACCGGCTTCGCCGAGGCGCTCGAGCGACCGGCCACCGTGGTCATCAACATCGACCATCACCCGAGCAACACCGGGTTCGGCGACCTCAATCTGCTCGATGTCGAGGCCAGTTCGACCTGCGAGATGATCGTCTTCCTGCTCGAACGGGCCCGCTTGCCCCTCGACCCCGAGGTGGCGCAGGGGCTGTACCTCGGCCTCTGCACCGACAGCCGGTTCTTCCAGAACGAGAACCTGCGACCCGCCGCCCATCACGCCGCCCAACGCCTGCTCGAGACCGGTCTCGACGCCGGCGCCATCGTAGGGCGGCTGCTGTCGACCCGAAAGCTGAGCGAGGTCCGCATCCTGGGCCATGCCTTGCTCTCCCTGCAGCTGGAAATGGACGGTCGTCTGGCCTGGGTGGCCCTGTCAGCCGCCGATCTGGCCCGCCACGGGGCGACCATGGCCGATGTGTTCGCCTGCGGTCTGTTCGGCCAGCTCACCGGCATCGATGGCGTCATCGCCGGCGTCGGCTTCGTCGAGCACACCGACGGCAAGATCTATTGCGAGTTCCGGTCGCGTCGCGGGTTCGACGTCAAGGAGATCGCGGTCGGCCTGGGGGGCGGCGGACACCTGGCCGCGTCGGGGTGCAGTCTGGCCCGACCGCTGGCCGACGTGACCGCCGAGGTCCTCCAGCGGGTCCGCGAGCGCCTGGGAGGATTCCCCCATTGACCGGGGCCAGCGTGCGGCCACGGGCTTGTCGCGCGCGGCAGGCTCTGCTCGCCGTTGTCGTGGCGGTCTTCCTCCTGTTCGGTCTGAACGGCCGGGCCCCCGCGCACGCCGGTGAACTCCTGCCGGCCGACGCGATCGATCCGGGAGCCTGCTCCCTGCGCCTGGACATCGAAGGCGTCGGCACCGTGCTGGCCTGCCCGCCTGCCGGCGAGGCCGAGGGGAATGCCTCCCGGCTGCTGTGGCAGAAGCCTGGCGGGATGGTCGAGGTCATCCATTCGGTGGAAGGGATGGCCTTCGTCAATCTGCTTCGGGGAGATCTCGATGGCGATTCGAGCCCGGAGCTGGTCGCGGTCGCCCGCCACCCCTCGAGCGAGGACCAGGTTCCGTTCATCTTCAGCGAACGGCGCCAGTTCGCCTGTCTCTATCCACGCGATGATGAAGAAGAGATGTCGCTCGTCGGCCTGGAGATCACCTTGGTGCCGGCCAAGGAAGGCACTGCCCTGTGCATTCGCAACCGAGTGGACTTCCATCGCCTGGGCCCCCCGGATCTCTTCCAGAGCGAGTTGTACCGCCTGGTCGGCGACCGGTTGCAGAAGATCGGGGAAACCCTCAGCGCGGCGACCCATGTCCATCAGAAGATGAACCGGGCCGCCCTGGCGTTCCAGCGAGGCGAGTTCCTGGAGGCGCTGCGCGGGTATGAAGCCATCCCGCTGGCCGAGCTGCCCCGGGAAGCCCAGGCCGAAGCTCTGTTCAACCAGGCCGAAGCCCGTAAATACCTGAAAGATTTCGCCACCGCCGACCGTCTGTATGGGCGGCTCCAGCGAGAATTCGCCGATTCCCCGCTGGCGGAAGCCGCCCGCCGCGAGAGCGAACGGCTGGCCTTCCGGGAGACGGCCAGCGCCGCCCTCGGCCTGTATGTCGACGCCAGCCTGCTGGTCTCCCGCGCACAGTGGGAACAAGCGCTGGCCTTGTTGAACGCCTATCTGGCCACCCAACCGACGGGGCCGCTGGCCGACCATCTCCTGCTCCTCAAGGGGGAAGCGCTGATCGCTCTCGGCCGGACCGAAGAGGCGTTGGCCACCCTGCGGGCGCTGCTGGCCGGTTTCCCTGACTCGCCGGTCCGCCAGGAAGCCGCTCAACATCTTGAGGAATTGGCTGGCGACCCGGAAGAGAGCGAGGCTCCGGCGGCCGGAGACCGGTGAGGAGAACGCCGCGCACCGCATGGCCAAAGGTTCGGCAGACAAGAAAGGGGCGGGAGCCACACCCGAGGAGGGGTTGTCTCGCCATCAGAAGATCATGCTGCTCTCGGCGGCAGCGTTCGTCCCCTTCTTCCTTTTCATCCTGCTCCCCCTGCTGACGCGCAACCACCTCATCACCACCCTGAAACTACCGCCGGAAGTGTTGCTGGCCTCGCCGCTGACCTTGCGCATGGCCCCCAGCGGAGATCCCACCCCCACCATGCGCCTGACCCTCGACGGCGTCACCATCCAGATTCCCCGCGCCTTCACCCCGGTCATCATCCAGCCCCGGATGGTGACCTTCCGCAACAACCCCCGGCGGATCTCGCGAACCATCTCCATGTCCGTGGCGTCCCACGTCCCGCGCCTCGATCTGAAGAATTCCGGGGCCATCAGCCTGTTCGTTCCCGACGACATGCGCGATTTTCTCGAGGTGATCCTGTGGGCCACCTGGCATCCGATCAGGCTGTATTGCAAAGCCCAGTTCTTCGTGACCCAGGGCATCGCTGGCAGTTTCTTCCGCACCGACTGGGACGCCCATCACACCGGCTTCGTCTTCCCCACGCCCGGCAATACCGGGTATCTCGCCCGCATCTTCGCGGCCGATCGCTCGCGGTACATCGAGTTCGCCATGTTCGACGAAACCGATCCCGTGAAACTGGACCGCTGGACCGACGTCGCCATCACGCTGCAGCCGCCCCCGCCAGCGGGGGCCGCGGCGACGGCGGCCCCGCCCTCCGGGCCGCCGCTCTCCCTGGCCACCAACATCGGGCTGGCCACCAACGAAGAAGCGGCGCCCACCGTCCTCCAGGATTGTCTCAACGAGTATTTCCGCACCGGCAGCGCCAGCTGGCTGCTGCCGGTCGGCCTGGTCATGGAAGACCGGGGGTTCTACCGCGATACCATCGCCCTCTGCAAGCAGGCCCTGCCCCGAATGCAAGAACGCCCCCAGGAACTGGCCCTCTGGTCCGATCTTTTCGAGCGGTCGGTGAAGAAGATCCTGAAGATCGAAGTCGACCCCCACCTGGAACTGGATCAGGTCAACGTCTACATTCGAAACCTGAGCAAATTCCCGGTGCGACGGATTCGGTTGTCCATCACCTGTGCCGACGCGACGGGAGAGCGGCAGTTCACCACGACGGTGCAGGAGAGCGGCTGGATGCAGGCCGAAGATGAAAAGATCTACCACGTCGCGACCAGGCCGGGCTTCCTGTCACGCCGGATTCAGGGAATGTCCTGGAAGGTGGAGGACCTCGAGATCGGCGAGTAGGCCGTGCCCGGCACGAAGGCGCCCAGCACGGCCGGCTGACGGGCGCCGGTCGCGGCGGGCACGTTGCCCGGCCACCCGCGGACGAAGGCATCGCCCAGCGCCGCGAAGGCCATGGCCTCGCGCGCCATCACGGGCACGCCGCAGACATCCGAGCGCTGCAGGGGACAGATGCCGCGCAGACGGTCAGTCAACCGGGCCACCAGGAGCGGATTGAGAGCCCCACCCCCGGCGACGATCACCTCATCGAGCGGTCCCTCGGGCAGCACGAACCGCTCGAGGGCCCCGACGATCGTCTCGACGGTGAATTCCAGGAAGGTGGCCATCAGGTCGGCCCCGCTGGCGCGCCGGCCCCAGGCTCGCCAGATCCTGGCCTCGCGCGGGCGTCCGAAGAGGTCGCGCCCGGTCGACTTGGGCGGCTTCCGAGCCAGATAGGGATCTCGCAGGAGGGAAGCCAGCAGGCGGGGCAGCGGTTGGCCGGCCCGCGCCATCTCGCCGCCTTCATCGTAGGAGCGAGTCCCTCCCGACAAGCGGGCCGCCAAGGCGTCCATCAGCATGTTGCCTGGCCCGGTGTCGAAGGCCGCCACGACGGTCGGCACCAGGCGCTCCGACGATCGCTCCTCTTCTGGCGAACCGCTCTGGAGCTGGCCCCTCCGGCTGGGCTCGACGGTGGGGCGAGGCCGGATGACCGTCAGATTGGCGATGCCGCCGATGTTGAGCACGGCCAGGCCCCGGCGGCACCGGGCCCCGAAGAAGCGGAGGTCCCCGAACGGGACGAGGGGAGCGCCCTGCCCGCCGACGGCCAGGTCGCGGCTCCGGAAGTCATAGGTCACGGGCAGGCCGGTCCGTTCGGCGAGGAGGGCGGCATCGAGCACCTGCAGGGACCCCCGCACCGGGATGCCATCCCAGAGGTCGCCATCCGGATCATGGTCGAGGGTCTGTCCATGGGCGGCCAGCAGGTGGATCGGCTCGGGATGGCGCGCCCGGAAGGCGGCGACGCCCTCGGCATAGAGGTGCGCCACGTAGGCGGCGGCGCGCCGCACCTCGCGCGCCTGGGCCCGGGTCATCAGAGCCTGCAGCCTGGCTCGCACCGCCGCGGGAAAGGGAAAGGCCTCGTGCCAGAGAAACTGGAAGCCTCCTCGTCCATCGAACCGGACGAGAGCGCCATCGAGCCCATCGCCCGAGGTGCCGGTCATGAGCCCCAGAACGTTGATCGGATCGTCGGCCAACGGAATGTGCATGATATTCTTTCCCCGACCGGGGGGGCCGCGGTGACTCTTAAGGGAAGCGCCAGAACGGGCGCCTGCGATCCCGGTTCCGGCCCCCCGGCTTTTGCATGATCGGCCTAATTATGCTAGATTGCCGGCAAATTTACCAGCAAGGAGACTTCCCCCCATGGCAGACGCGAAACCGCAACCGACCACGCCTCCCCAATCCGCCAAAGATCGGCAGGCCGAGCGCCTCAAAGCCCTCGAAGCCGCGATCAGCAACATCGAGAAGCAGTACGGCAAGGGCGCCGTCATGCGCCTGGGCGATTCCCGCCACCTGCAGGTCGAGGTCATCCCGACCGGCTCCCTGTCGCTCGATTACGCGCTGGGCGTCGGCGGTCTGCCGCGCGGCCGCATCATCGAGATCTTCGGGCCCGAATCCTCCGGCAAGACGACGCTGGCCCTGGTCGCCATCGCGGAGGCCCAGCGGGCCGGCGGCTCGGCCGCCTTCATCGATGTCGAGCATGCCCTCGATCCCAGCTATGCGCGGTTGCTGGGGGTCGACATCGACAACCTGCTGATCTCCCAGCCCAGCAGCGGTGAAGAGGCCCTGGAGATCGCCGAGATGCTGGTGCGCAGCAATGCCATCGACGCCATCGTCATCGACTCGGTGGCCGCCCTGACCAGCAAGGCCGAGATCGACGGCGAGATGGGCGATGCCACGGTCGGTCTGCAGGCCCGCCTGATGTCGCAGGCCATGCGCAAACTGACGCCTGTCGTCAGCCGCTCGCGCTGCATCTGCATCTTCATCAACCAGATCCGCGAGAAGATCGGCGTGATGTTCGGCAACCCCGAAACCACCCCCGGCGGGCGAGCGCTCAAGTTCTTCGCCTCCATCCGTCTCGACATCCGCCGCAAAGAGCAGATCAAAGACGGCGAAAACCCCATCGGCTATGTCACCCAGGTCAAGGTGGTCAAGAACAAGGTGGCGCCCCCGTTCCGCACCGCCAGCTTCGACATCATGTTCGGCAAAGGCATCTCCCGCGAGGGCGAAATCATCGATCTGGCCGAGCAGTACAAGATCATTCAGAAATCCGGCGCCTGGTACTCCTACGGCGATGTCCGCATGGGACAGGGCCGCGAGAACACCAAGGATTTCCTGGCCAAGAACCCCGATATCACCTCCGAGATCGTCTTGAAGATCAAGAAAGCGATGGGGCTGATCAAGCCCGACGAGCCACCGCCCGCCAAAGCCGCTCCGGCCGAGAAAGAGAAGGCCGCCGGCAAGGCCCGCTAGCCCGGGCCGGCCCGGAGGCCGTCGCTGCCGGCACGGCCTCCGGGCGGCCGGGGGGCTTGCCGCCCCGCTCAGCCTGATGCCGCGTTCCCTGCCATGAAACCGGACCGCCCCGACCTTCTCGTCCTCGGGGCCGGGCCGGCCGGCGGCACGGCCGCCTTGTTCGCCGCCCGCATCGGGCGGCGGGTCGCTCTGCTGACCGGGCCGGCCGGCGGCAGCCTGATCGCCGGCGCTGCCGAGATCGACAACTATCCCGGTCTGCCCCGGCTGGCCGGGCATGACTTCCTCGCCACCCTGGCCCGCCAGTGCCAGGACGCGGGGGTGGAACTGGCGGCGCGCACCGCCCGCCGGTTCACCGTCGAGAACCGGTACAAAATCATCGAAGATGATACTGGTACCAGCTGGACCGCCCCCGCCGTGGTGATCGCCGTCGGCACGTCGCCGTTGCCACCGGACATCCCGGGCCTCGATCGGTACTGGGGCAAGGGCATCTCGTTCTGCGCCTGGTGCGACGGACAACTCTTCCGCGGCCGTCGAGTGGCCGTCTATGGGGGCGGTAACACCGCCTTCACCTCGGTCACCATCCTGGCGCGGCTGGCGGCCGAAGCCCATCTCCTGCTGCCCAAACGGATCGGCACCGCCTTCGGCAGCCTGCGCGACGAGGTGAAGCGGGCGAGCAATGTCCGGATCTGGCCCGGGGTCAAGGTCGAGGCCGTCATGGGTGACACCGCCCTGCGCGCGCTCACTCTACGCCAAGACCAGGAAATCACCACCCTGGAGGTAGACGGCCTGTTCATCACCCTCGGCCAGCGTCCCAACACCGGATTCCTCCAGGGCAGTCTCGACCTGACCGCCGGCGGGTTCATCCGGGCCGACGCCGCGGGGCGGACCGATCTGCCCGGGGTGTTCGCCGCGGGGGACGTGGTCGACGGCTCCTTCCGCCAGCTGGTCGTGGCTTGCGGGGCCGGCGCCACCGCCGCCCTGTCGGCCGAGCGGTATCTGCTCCAGCAATGGTGACCGGCCACCCGGCCGAGACGGGCTGATCGCCGCGCCGCGCCCGGCGGTTGTCGCCCGCCGACGAATGGGGTATCATGACCCCGCCCGCGGGTAGCCGGGCCAAGCCCGCCCTCAGAGGAGATCGCCATGGCAGAACAGTACATCTTCACCATGCTGGGCCTGAACAAGTATTACGGCCAGCGGCATATTCTGAAAGATATCAATCTCTGCTTCTTTCCCGGCGCCAAGATCGGCATCGTCGGGGAGAACGGCGCCGGCAAATCGACGCTTTTGCGCATCATGGCCGGCCTCGACAAGGATTTCATCGGTACCGCCGAACCGGCCAAAGGCATCCGGGTCGGGATGGTCCCGCAGGAGCCGAAGCTGGAATCGGGCAAGACGGTCAAGCAGATCCTGGAGGGGGCGTTCGCCGAGACCCTCGCCCTGGTCGCCGAATATGAAGAACTGTCGAATGCCATGGCCGACATGGACCCCGAGGCCATGGACAAAGCCATGGAACGGATGGGGGTGCTGCAGGAGAAGATCGAAGCGGCCGGCGGGTGGGAACTCGACACCAAGATGAAGGTGGCGGCCAACGCTCTGGTGCTGCCTCCCGACGACATGGTCGTCGATGTCCTGTCGGGGGGCGAGAAGCGCCGGGTCGCCCTGTGCCGGGCCTTCCTCGAACAACCCGATCTGCTGCTGCTGGACGAACCGACCAACCATCTCGACGCCGAGACGATCGACTGGCTCGAGAACTACCTGAAGAACTATCCGGGCACGGTGCTGATCTCGACGCATGACCGCTACTTCCTCGACAACATCACCAAATGGATTCTCGAGCTCGATCAGGGCCATGGCATCCCGTTCGAGGGCAATTACACCTCCTGGCTGGCCCAGAAGCTCGAACGCCTGGCCCAGACCGAGAAGAAGGAATCGGCGCGACGCCGCTCGCTCGAACGCGAACTGAAGTGGATCAGGATGAGCACGGCCGACCGGCACGAATTGAGCGCCGCCCGCATCAAGCAGTATGAGCAGCTGGTGGCGCGCGAGACGGCCGAGAGCAACCCCGAAGCCAATGTCATCCAGATTGCGCCGGCCATGCCCCTCGGCGACAAGGTGGTCGAGGCCAGAGGCCTCACCAAAGGCTTCGCGGGCAACGTGCTGATCAAGGATCTGTCCTTCAACCTGCCCAAAGGGGCGGTGGTCGGCATCATCGGCCCCAACGGCACCGGCAAGACCACCCTGTTCAAGATGATCGCCGGCCAGGAGAAACCGGACGCCGGCGAGATCGTGGTCGGGCCGACCGTTCAGATGGCCTGGGTCGACCAGCATCGGGACGTGCTGTCGGACGACAAGACCGTTTTCGACGAGATCAGCGACGGCAAAGCCGAGATTCCCTTCGGCAAGCACAAGATCCCGGCGCGCGCCTACTGCGGCCGCTTCGGCTTCCGGGGCACCGACCAGCAGAAACTGGTAAAGGATCTATCCGGCGGCGAGCGCAACCGCGTGCATCTGGCCAAGATCCTGAAATCGGGCGCCAACCTGATCCTGCTCGACGAACCGACCAACGACCTCGACGTCGGCACGCTGCGCTTGCTGGAAGACGCCATCCAGGATTTCAGCGGATGCATCATGGTGATCAGCCATGACCGGTTCTTCCTCAACCGGGTCTGCACGCACCTCCTGGTCTTCGAAGGCGAAGCCCACGTGCAATGGTTCGAGGGCAATTACGAGGAGTACGAGCGGCTCCGCTTGAAGAAGCTGGGGCAGGCCGCCTACGAGAACCGCCGGGCCCGCTACCGCAAATTCTCGCTGTCGTGAGCTGACCGCGCTGAGCCCTGCCCCGGGCGGGCTCCTGGCGCCGGCCCCGCCCGCACCGGATCTCGCCGACCGGGCCCAACCGGGCGCCCGCGCGCCCGCGGCGATCTCGCGGCGCCTAGCCGCGCGTCAGGGCACCAGAGGGGTCGCGGAGGCCAGCCAGATCAGGCGGTAGGGAATGAAGGCCGGCCCCAGCGGCATCAGCTTGACGCCTCGCACGTTCGGCTGGACCAGCACATGGGTGGTGTAGTGGAACACCACCACCCAGGGCGCGTCATCCAGGATCATCTGCTCGACCTGCTGGTACAGCGCGATGCGAGCCTTGGGATCGATCTCGAAGCGCGCCCGCTCCAGCAGCTCATCGACCTTGGGGTTGGCATACCCGCTGAAATTGCCGGCCGTGCCGATGTTGCGCGAATGGAACTGCGAATAGAGGAAATCATCGGGATCGGGATAGTCGACCGTCCAGCCCAGGCGGAAGAAAGAGGCCTCGCCTGACTCGATGGCCCGCAGGTGATCCTTGAAGTCGGCTTCGCGCACGTTGCAGTTGATGCCGATGTCGCGCAGGTTGGCCAGGATGAACTCGGCCGTGCGCGCATGGATCGATTCTCGATTGAAGCGCAAAGTGATCTCGGGGAAGCCCTTTCCTTCAGGGTAGCCGGCTTCGGCCAGGAGGGCCCGCGCGCGAGCGGGATCATAGGTATAGCCGCGGACCTGGGGATTGTAGGCCATGATGCCCGGCGGGAGAATGCCCCGAGCCACCCGGGCTCGATCGTTGAGGATGAGCTTGACGATGGCTTCCCGATCGATGGCGTAGTTGATCGCCTGCCGCACCTTCAGATTGTCGAAAGGGGGCTTGCGAACGTTGAACCCCAGGTAGTTCACCCCCCAGCGGCTGACTTCCTGGAAATACGGGGCCAGACGCGGGTTCTGCTTGACATTTTTGTACTCGGGGTCGGGGACGTCGACCTGTTCGAGTTCCCCGCGCAGGAACGCCCGGAACCGTTCCCGTTCATCCTCGATGATGGGGTATTGGATACCGTCGAGATAGGGGCGCCCCCGAAAATAGTGAAGGTTGGCGCGCAGGAAGAAGACGTTGCCCTGCCGGCCGGCCCAGCGGAAGGGCCCGGTGCCCACCGGCGCCGAGGCGAAAGCAGGCCCCAGGGCTTCGACGTCCTCCCGGGGGACCAGGAAGGCATTGCTGAGCGCCAGCAGCGACAGGAAGGGAGCGAAGGGACGCTCCAGCCGGAATTCGACCGTGGTCGAGGCCAGCACCCGCAGACCGGCGATGCTGCTGGCCACCCCGGCCTGGTAGTCGCCCGCCCCCTGGATGACGCTGAAGATCTTGCCTCGGCGATCTCTGGCGGAGGGATCGAGCACGCGATGGAAGGTGTAGGAGACGTCGTCGGCGGTCACCAAGCGCCCTCCGTTGGCGGTGGGGTGATCGTCAGGGCCGGTCCGATCATGGAAGCGCACGTCGGGGCGCAGATGGATCGTGTAGATCAGACGATCGGGGCTGATCTCCCAACGCTCGGCAATGCCCGGCACCACCTTGCCCTCGTCGTCGAAATCGATCAGGCTGTCGAACATCTGCCGACAGACCTCGTGCGAATAGGAATCGGCCACTTGAGCCGGGTCGAGGGTCAGGAAGGCATCCGAGAAGGCGCGGCGGTAGATCCCGCCGATGACCGGTCCGCTCGGGTGGGGCTCCGGGGGCGGGGTGGCCGGGCTTCCGCAGCCGGCGAGCTGTACCAGCAGCCCAACCAACATCGGGAATGCGACCCAGCGCGGCCAGCGCCATTCGTCCATGCTCTTCCTCCGCAGATGGCAGTCGGGTCGATCCGCCCGCCGACGCATATTACCACGCAGATTCCGGAGCCAACAACTTGTCGGCGGTGGAGTTTGACACCGCCTCGGACGGGATTCTAGAATGAATCGAGATCCTTCCAGGGAGGTATGCCGACGCGTGAAGCTGGCCCCGACGAGATTCCTCTCCACTCTCCTGCTGTTCTTCTGCCTGCCGGCCCAGAACCCATATCCAGCCTGGGCGGTCCGCACCTCCGATACCATCCCTCATCGCACGGTCTTCGCCATCAAGGCTTTGGCCGAAAACGATGTCTGGATCGGCACGGAAAACGGGGCCGCCCGCTACGACGGGCGCACTTGGACGATCTACGGGCCGGAGGACGGCCTTCCCCACCAAGTGGTCACCTCGATCGCCGTCCATCCGGTCGACAAGGCCATCTGGTTCGGCACTTTCGGGGGCGTCGGCCGCTTCCATGAAGGGAAGTTCCAGACCTTCTCGACGAAGAACTCGGGCCTGGTCAACGACGTGGTCTACGGGGTGACGGTCACCCTCCCCTACATCTGGATCGCCACCACCAATGGCATCTCCCGATTCAATCCCACGACCAACGAATGGAAGACCTTCGACGACACCAACACCGAGATGAACGAAGTCTGGATCTACGCCTGCACCTCTCCGCCCGACGGACGTGGCGACACCTGGTTCGCCATCTGGGGCAGCGGGTTGATGCGCGTCAAAGAGAATGGCGAGATCACCGTCTTCCAGGATCCCGACGATATCTTCGACGTCGATCTGGTCCGCAACGACGGGCCGCTCCACGAGATCCAGGTCTCGGTCACCATGCACGGCAATGTCGTGTACGCGGGCGCCTACTTCGGGCTCACCCGCTACGACGGCCAGAACTGGAACACCTGGACGGTGAAAGACCCCGATTCGGGCCTGCCCAGCGATTTCATCAACACCGTCAAACTGTCGCCCGACGGACGGGTCGTGGCCATCGGCACCGACAAAGGCCTGTGCCTGTATGATCACGACGCCGGCCGCTGGGTGACCTACCACAAAGATCCGCGCGGCCCTGGCGGCGAGCTGCGCATCTTCCAGAACGGCACGTGGCGCACCGAAAGCGTGCCCGACGCGCCCGCCGGCGATTTCATCTGGTCGGTGGAATTCGTCGGCAACCGCATCTGGGTCGGCACCGCCAGCGGCCTGTACACCGCGAAATTCGCCTGGTAGGAGGCAACCATGAGGCAACTATCCTGCGTTCCGGTCACCCCGCGCTTCGCCCCTTCCGCTCGCCCCTCCCCGGGGCAGTCTTCCCGGCTCGTGACGGCCGTGACCACGAGCCTGGCGACGGTTCTCGCCCTGGTCCTGGTCGTGACACCACCGGCGACCGGCGCGCCGCCGACCGCCGCCGGGGCGCCGCCGGTGAAGGCCTACCATCAATGGACCGCTCCCTTCGAGTATCACGGCCCCGGCCGGGAAGTCACCGAAGGCGACACCAACCCGCCCACCATCCGGATCGGCATCCTGGCCTCCTTGACCGGGGGCGGGGCCATCTACGGCCAGGCCATGCGGGAGGGCGCCGACCTGGCCCTCGAGGAGATCAACCGGCGAGGGGGCGTGCTGGGCCGGCCCCTCGAGCTGATCTACCGCGACGACCGCAACGATATGGGGGAAAACGGGCACCAGACGGTGCGGCTGCTGTTCGAGGACAAGGTCTGGGCGATCATCGGCTCGGTCCATTCCGGGTGCACGCACGTCGCGGCCCGGATCACGCTCAAGGCCGAAACGCCGCAACTGACGACGGTCAGCACCGATCCCACCGTGCAGATGATCGGCAGCCCCTGGATGTTCCGCTGCCTGGCCGATGATCGTTCCCAGGGCAGGGCCATCGCCGATCTCGTCTTCGCCAGGCACGGGCACCGACGGGTCGGTCTCTTCCAGCAGCGCAACCGCTACGGCAAGATGGGCGGCAAGACCATCGCCCAGATCGCCGAGAACCGGGGCACCCCTCTCATCTTCAAGAATTTCTTCGTGACCGATCAGAAGGATTTCTCCGAACAGGTCGCCCTGCTGCGGCAAGCCAATCCCGATGCGATCATCATCTGGGGGTTGTACACCGAAGCGGCCGGGCTGGTGCGGGCCATCCGCGCCGCCGGCCTGAAGATGCCCATCTACGGCGCCGACGGCCTGGTCTCGCCCGAATTCATCCGCCTGGCCGGCGAGGCGGCCGAAGGGACGATCGTCACCTACCCCTTCGACGACACCCGGAACGACCCCGTCACCAAACGGTTCATCGAAACCTTCCAGAAGAAGTATGGGAAACCGCCCGACTCGTTCGCCGCCCATGCCTACGACGCCGTCTACCTGATGGCCCGCGCCATCGAGCGCGGCGGATTGAACAAGGCGCGCATCCGCGACGCCCTCGCCGCCACCCGCGAATTCCCCGGCGTGACCGGGCCGATCAGCTTCAACGAGTACAACGACGATCCCCGCGAGGTCATCTTCGCCCGGGTCGAGGGCGGTCGATTCCAACCGATCAAAGACTGATCCCATCACGCCGGCCGCCCTCTCCTCTCCGTCGACGGTTCACGACCGCCGCCGAGCGCCCCCCAGCGCCTCGGCCCCGCACAGCTCTCCTGAGCCGCCTACGAGGCCGGGCGCCGCCTCGCTCATGACGATCGCAGGGCCGGGGCCGGCCCTGGTCCTCCTGCGGTCGGCCGCCAACCCGCTTCTGCTGTGCCTTCGAGGCTCGTTCCCCTCACCGACCCCGGAAATATCGCGTCCGAGTTTGACTTGCGTTCGAGCGGACTTCGTGCTAGACTTGCTTCTCAACAAAGCGCCGACTTGCTGCGTTGCCGGGGCGAAACCGGGGACAACAGCAGCGAGTTTTCATCTTGGGAATGTTTCCGGGAGAAGCAAGCATGGAGTCCTGGCAGAAGGTGGCCCTGGCCAAGGTGCGATCTTTTGTCGAGACCGCTTTTGCCGGCCGGTTCGAGATCTATGACCTGACCCTGAAATCGGTCAACCGCCGGCTGGTCCTGGAACTGCTGCTCGATGGTCCGACCCCCATCCGGATCAAGGACTGCGAGGAAGTCTCACGTGCCGTCGAAGCCTTCCTCGACGAGCATGATCTCATGCACCGGCAGTATACCCTCGAGGTCTCGTCGCCCGGGGTCGAACGCGAGCTGCGTCGTCCCGTCGACTTCGAACGCCAACGCGGGCGACTGGTGCGCTGGGTCCTGAAGGCCGACGGGGACCACCCCCGCGAGACCTTCCGTGGCCGTCTCGAGGCGTTCACCCCGGACCGCATCTCGGTCCAGACCGAGTCGGGGCCCCGAGAATTCGCCCTGGCGCGCGTCGAGGAAGCCCGCACGGTCTTCGAATTCCCCTCGAAACCCCCGCGCGGGAACAAAGGGAGGTAGGCCATGAGTTCGAATCTGTTCGATGCCCTCAAGGAAGTGGTCGGCGAAAAGAACCTGCCGATGGCGGTCCTGGTGCAGGCCATTGAAGAAGCGCTGGTGGTGGCCTACCGCAAGAACTTCGGCGCGGACGAAGACGTCAAAGTCACCCTCGACGAGAAGACCGGCACCTTCAAGGTCTTCTCCCGACACACGGTGGTGGCCGATGACGCGCTGGATGACCCCGACAGGCAGTATACCCTCGAAGAGGCGCGGGAGATCAAACCCGACGCCCAGATCGGCGACATCATCGAAGAAGACGTCACCCCGCCCAGCTTCGGACGCATCGCGGCCCAGACCGCCCGGCAGGTGGTCAGCCAGAAGTTGAAGGAAGCGGAGCGGAACCTGATCCTGCGCGAATTCCAGGATCGGATCGGCGAGGTGCTGTCGGGCAAGGTGCAGCGCGTGGAGCGGGGGCACATCTACGTCGAGTTCGCCAAGGCCGAAGCGGTGCTTCCCCCCAAGGAACAGATCCCCGGCGAGGTGTACCGCACCAACGACCGCATCCGCTGCTACGTGCAGGAGGTGCGGGCCACGCCCAAGGGGCCGCAGATCGTGCTGAGCCGCGCCAGCGCCAAGTTCGTCGAGAAGCTGTTCGAGCAGGCGGTCCCCGAGATCAAGGACGGCCTGGTCGAAATCAAGAGCTCGTCGCGGGAACCCGGCTCGCGCGTCAAGATCGCGGTGGCCAGCAAGGAAGACCGAGTCGACCCGGTCGGCGCCTGCGTGGGGCTCAAAGGCAGCCGCATCAAGGGCATCGTCGATGAGCTGAACGGCGAGAAGATCGACATCGTCCGCTGGAGCGCCGATCCGGCGGTGTACGTGACCAACGCGTTGAGCCCGGCCAAGGTGATCTCGGTAACGGTCGGCGACGAGGGGCGCAGCGCCCTCGCCATCGTGGCTCCCAGCCAGCTCTCGCTGGCCATCGGCAAGGAGGGGCAGAACGTCAAACTGGCCTCCAAATTGACCGGCATCAAGATCGACATCAAGACCGAACAGGAATCCCAGGACATCGCGGGTCCGCCAGCCCAGGAACCCGAGACGGAATGAACCAAGGCGGAGGAACGGGAAGAACATGCGACTACACGAAGCCAGCAAAAAGTACAACCTGACCAACAAAGAAATGTCAGCCCTCCTGGAGACCCTCGGGTTCCCGGGCAAGAACAACCCGTTGTCCGCCATCGGCGACGACGTCGTGGCCGCCCTCGAGAAGCATTTTGCCAGCAAGGCGGGCGGGGCCAGACCGGCCCCCGAGAAGAAACCGGCCGCGGCCGCCACCCCGGCCCCGGCGACCCCCACCGCCACCCCAGGCAAGCCGGCCACCCCAGCGACGCCTCCCACCCCGCCGTCCGCCCGCTCCGGCGGCCCGTCCTCCTCCCGCACCCCCGATGTCCGCATGGGGCCTGCTCCCAAGCCCGCCACTCCGACAACCGCCGCGCCGCCACCGGCCACCGGGCAGCGACCTGCGCCGACCCCTGCCACCACCCCCGCCAGCACCCCGAGTCAGCCCGCTCCTGGGGCCACCGCTCGGCCGGCGACCCCCACCTCCACCGCCGCCACCGGCACCAGCGGCGTTTCCCCGACCCCTGCCACCCGCCCGGCCCCCACGCCGCCGCCGACACCGCCGCGCTTCGAGTTCCGGCCCAGCCCGGTCATCGTGCCCAAGGTCGAAGAGAAGAAGAAGGGCGGCCCCAAGCCGCCGCGCATCGATCATGGCGATGAGGTCGAGGTCAACCAGCAGATCACCTTCATCAAGACCGCGCCCCTGAAAAAGGAACCCCCGGTCAAGAAGCTGAAGAAGAAGATCAAGCCGATCAAGCCGGTCCATGGCAAGCCCAAGCCGGTGCTCGATGAGGTCATTCCCGACGTTATCGAGGTGCCGGCCGACCAGCTCGCCGTCGAACAGACCGTCGTTCCAGAACAGGAGCGGGTGCCACGCATCGTGGTCCCCCAGGAGGTGACCGTCAACGAGCTGGCCAAGTACCTCGAGGTCCAGGGCGTCGACATCATCAAGAAACTGATGGGGCTGGGCGTGTTCGCCAGCCTGAACCAGCGCCTGGAACCCACCCAGGTCCAGTTGGTGGGCCGCGAGTTCGGTAAAGAAATCGTCTTCTCCCAGGATGTCATCGACCTCGAAGAAACCCCCGATGCCCCGGCCGACCTGAAGCCGCGGCCGCCGGTCGTCACCATCATGGGCCACGTCGACCACGGCAAGACCTCGCTGCTCGACAAGATCCGCAAGTCCCGGGTCGCCGAGGGCGAGATCGGCGGCATCACCCAGCACATCGGGGCCTACCAGGTCACCACCAAGAACGGCATCATCACCTTCCTCGACACCCCGGGCCACGAGGCCTTCACCGCCATGCGCGCCCAGGGCGCCCAGGTCACCGACATCGCCGTCCTGGTGGTGGCGGCCGACGACGGGGTGCAGCCGCAGACCATCGAAGCCCTGCACCACGCCCAGGCGGCCGGAGTGCCGATCATCGTGGCCATCAACAAGATCGACAAACCCGAAGCCAACCCCGACAAGGTCAAGCAGATGCTGATGCCCTACAACCTCGTCGCCGAGGATTGGGGCGGCAAGACCATCATGGTCCCGGTGTCGGCCAAGCGTGGCGACGGCATCGAAGATCTGCTCGAGATGATCCTCCTGCAAGCCGAGATGATGGAACTGAAAGCCAATCCCAATCGTCCCGGCAAAGGCACCATCATCGAAGCCAAGCTCGACCGCGGCATGGGGCCGCTCGCCACCGTCCTCGTCCAGAACGGCACCATCCGGGTGGGCGACAACATCGTCTGCGGCACCAGCTTCGGCCGGGTCAAGGCGTTGATCAACGACGCCGGCACCCGGGTCAAGGAGGCCGGGCCGGCCATGCCGGTGGCCATCCTCGGCCTGTCTGACGTGCCTCGCGTGGGCGACAAGCTGATGGTCGTGGAAGATGCCAAGTTCGCCCGCTATGTCAGCGTGCTGCGTCAGAAGAAGGAACGCGAGGAGCGCCTGGCCCGCGAGAACCGCACCAAGCTGATGGATCTGTTCAAGCAGGTCACCGACGGCAAGCGCAAGGAGCTGCCGATCATCATCAAGGCCGACGTGCAGGGCTCGGCCGGCGCCTTGAAAGACGCCCTCGAGCGGCTGTCGACCAACGAGGTCAAGGTCAACGCCATCCACACCGGCGTGGGCGCCATCATCGAATCCGATGTCATGCTGGCGGCCGCCAGCAATGCCATCATCATCGGCTTCCACGTGCGACCGGCCCCCGGCGTCGAAGAGATCGCGGCCCGCGAGGACGTCGAGATCAAGGTCTTCCGCATCATCTACGACGCCATCGACGCGGTCAAGTCGGCCCTCAAAGGCATGTACGAGCCCGTCTACGAGGAAGAGATCATCGGCCGCGCCGAGGTGCGGAAGGTCTTCAAGATCTCCGGCGTGGGCACCATCGCCGGCTCGTTCGTCCTCGAAGGGAAGATCACCCGCGACGCCTCGGTCCGGATCATCCGCGACGGGGTCGAGATCTACGAAGGCAAGGTCTCCTCGCTCAAGCGCTTCAAGGACGACATCCGCGAAGTGCAGGCCGGCTACGAGTGCGGCATCGGCGTGTCCAACTACAACGACCTGAAGGAGAACGACATCCTCGAGCTGTTCCGGCTCAAGCAGGTCGAGCGCGAGCTGAAGGCGGAGGGCTGAACCGGCCGGGTCCGGGGCAGCAGGTAGACCATGGCGATGGCCGTAGCGGTTGGCACGTTCGAGCTCCACTTCCCGATGGCGCATTCCCTGAAGGAGAAGCGTCAGGTGCTGCGCTGCGTCATGGATCGCGTCAAAGCCAAATTCAACGTTTCGATCGCCGAGGTCGAGCATCACGACCTGTGGCAGCGCGGGACGGTCGGCGTGGCCATCGTCGGCAACGACCGCACCCTGCTCGACCAGATCGGCCAACGGATCGAAGAGATCCTGTCCGGCCATGAGGAGGCCCATTTGACCGAGTGTCAGTGGGAATACCTGTGACCCACCACCGTCGCGAACGCGTCGAATCGCTGCTGCAACAGGAAATCGCCACCATCATCAGCCGGAAGGTGGCCGATCCCCGGGTCGAGGGAGCCAACATCGTCGCCGTCTCGATCAGCGCCGACTTCCACCTGGCACGGGTCTACTACAGCTGCATCTACGACCATCGCGATCTCGACGCGCTGCAGAAAGGCCTCGACCATGCCAAGGCCTTCATCCGCAACGAATTGAAAAAGGTGATCAAGCTGCGCATCCTGCCTGAACTGGCGTTCTTCTACGACCCCTCGATCAAGCGGGGCGACGACGTGCTCGATCTCCTGCGGTCCCTCGCCCCCAAAGACGAGTGACCCGCCGCCCGCAAGGGATGCTCGCATGCACGATGACGCGCTCACCACCCTGGCCCGCTCCTATCCGACGGTGGCGGGCACCGCGGAGTACGACCGCAAGATCGGCCTGATCAAGGACGCCCTGCGTCAGGCCCGACGGCTGGTCAGCATCGCCCATCCCTTCTCCGATGGCGATGCCCTCGGTTCGCAACTGGCGCTCCACCATTGGGCCGAGTGGCAGGGCAAGGACTGCGTCAGCCTGAACTTCGATCCGCTGCCGCCGCAGATCTCCTGGCTGCCGGGCACGGCGGCCCTGGTCGACCGCCTGCCCGACGGGGAACCGTTCGATCTGTTCTTCCTCATGGAAACCACCGACCCCGCGCGCCTCGGCGAGGAACGGACCCGTCTGTTCGCGCGCGCGCGCACCCGTATCCATCTCGATCATCACCCCGGGCTGCGAGGGCTGGGCGAGATCAACCTGATCGATGAAGGCGCCTCCTCGACCTGCGAAATCTTGTACTACATCCTGAAAGATGATCATCGCCCCCTGCCGCTGACGGTGCTCGAACCGCTCTACCTGGGCATCATGACCGACACCGGCAATTTCCGCTATGCCAACACCACGCCGCGCGCCCACCGCATCGCGGCCGAGATGCTGGAGGCCGGTCTGCGCGTGCCGCCCATCTACAAGAAGGTCTATGAGGCCAACAGCCACACGCGGGTCGCCATGCACGGCCGGGCCATGGCCCGGGTCGCGCGGGCGGCCGGCGGCAAGATCGTGCATTCCTGGCTGACCGCCGCCGATTTCGCCGAGATCGGCGCCTCCGAGGTCGATGCCGACGGCTGCATCTCCCACCTCTGCTCGATCGTCGGCATGGAGGTCGCCCTCCTGTTCCGGGAACTCCCCGACGGGCGTCTGAAGGTCAGCTTCCGCTCGGCCGGCCGGGTCGACGTGCAGGCGCTGGCGAAGGCCTACGGCGGGGGCGGACACACCCTGGCCGCCTCGGCCAACGTCGCCGGGCGTTCCCTGGCCGACCTCCGCCAGGAAGTCCTGGACCGGGTCGCCGCCGCCCTCGCCGCGGCCGAGACGGGCAGCGCAGCGGACGGGCCGCGCCGGCCAGCCGGCGCCACCGCGGCCGAACCGCCAGGGTGTCATGGCCCCGGGGCCCGCGACGAGGGAGAATGAGCAAGCCATGATCGATGGCTGCCTCGTGGTCAACAAAGCCTCGGGCCTCACCTCGCACGATGTCGTCGACGAGGTGCGGCGAGCCTACGGCGTGAAGGCCGGTCACGGCGGCACGCTCGACCCGTTGGCACAAGGGGTTCTGCTGATCTTCGTCGGCAAGGCCCTGAAGATTCTGCAGTTCATCCCGCCCGAGCATCTCGACAAGACCTACCTGATGCGGGTCACCCTGGGCCGCACCACCGACACGTTCGACTCGACGGGGCGCACGGTCGCCGAGCATCCTGGCCCGGTCACGGTGACCCGCGAAGAGATCCTGGCCGCCCTGCGCCGGTTCGTCGGCACCTACGAACAGACCCCGCCGGTGTTCTCGGCCATCAAGGTGAAAGGCAAGCGGGCCTACGCCCTGGCCCGGGCCGGCGAACACGTCGAGCTGAGCGCCCGCAAGATCCACGTCACCTCGATCCGCCTGGTCCGGGATTTCCAGACCCCGGGCGTGGCGGGCGGGCCGCCCGTGCGGCATCTCGTGCTGCGCATCCATTGCTCGCGCGGCACCTATGTGCGGTCGGTCGCCCACGATCTGGGCCAGTTCCTGGGGTGCGGCGGGCACCTGTCGTACCTGCTGCGCGAGCGGGTGGGCACCTGGGCCTTGCCCGATGCCTTCCCCATCTGGCGGATCCGACAACGCCAGCCGTTCACCGACACGCGCAGCTTCGTGCCGTTCGCGCGCATCCTTCCCTTCTCGCGGTTGACCATCGCCGAGAAGGCCTGCCGGAAGGTCGCCAGCGGCGTCCCGCTGGAACCCGGCGACATCGAGCGCATCGAACCTGCCCCGGCCGGAACAGCCGATGAGACCATCCTGCAGGTCTGCTCGCCGTCGGGTGACCTGCTCGCCCTCTACGGCAGGAGCGAACCGAAGGGGGGCAAGGGCCCGCTGCGCCTGGTTCCGGTGCGGGTCCTGGGGTGAAGCCGGCGATGCGCCTCGTCAATCTGCTGTCCGGCCCCCCCGAGATCGGGCCCTGCGTGCTGGGGGTCGGCACCTTCGACGGGGTGCACCTGGGGCACCGGGCCTTGCTGGCCGAGGTCATCGGACAAGCCCGCGAGCACCGGTTGCCCGCCGTGGTCTTCTGTTTCGACCACCCTCCCCGCCGGGTTCTGCATCCCGAAGAATTCCCCGGCGAACTGACCACCCCCGAGGAGAAATTCTCGCTGCTGATGGCCACCGGGGTCGATTGGGTGGTCTTCCGTCCGTTCGATCACGCCTTCGCGCGCACCTCGCCCGCGGATTTCATCCACCGGATCATTCTGGCGCAGCTTCAGGCCCGGCTGGTCTGCGTCGGCTTCAACTTCCAGTTCGGCCATGACCGGCGCGGCACCTCCGAAAGCCTCTGCCAGGAACTGGCCGGGGCGGGCTGCGCCTGCCTGGTCATCCCCTCGGTGATCATCGGCGGCGAACCGGTCAGCAGTTCGCGCATCCGGCAGGCCATCGCGACTGGACAGCTCGAAACGGCCACGCAGCTTCTCGGCCGCGAGGCCAGCTTCACCGGCACCGTCATCCACGGCGATCACCGCGGCCGGGAGATGGGCTTCCCCACCGCCAACCTCGACCTGGAGGGCAGTTCGAAGGTGCTGCCGCCCCGCGGCGTCTACCTATGCCTGGTCGATACCGCCCAGGGCACGCATCATGCCCTGGTCAACATCGGTATTCGCCCGACCTTCGGCCGCGAGCGGATGACCCTCGAAGCCCACCTGCTCGATTTCCACGGCGATCTGTATCACCAGCCGATCCGGGTTCGTTTCCAGAAGCGGCTGCGCGCCGAGGTCCGCTTTCCCTCGAGTCAGGCGCTGGTCGCCCAGATCCAGGAGGATCTCGCCCTGGCCCGCCACATGATCGGTTCAGCACGGGAGCGCACCGCATGATCACCTTCTTCGTCTCTGTGGTTCTGCTGCTCGGAGCCTACCACCTGTACGGCTCCTTCCTCGACCGGGTCCTCGGCATCGACCCGCACCGCCCCATGCCCTGCCAGACGAAGTTCGACGGTGTCGATTTCGTTCCTCTGCCATGGTGGCGGGTCTACCTGATCCAGTTGCTGAATATCGCCGGCCTGGGCCCGGTCTTCGGCGCGATCATGGGCGCGCTGTGGGGCCCGGTGGTCTTCCTGTGGATCGTGCTGGGCGGCATCTTCGCCGGCGCGGTCCACGACTATGTGGCGGCCTGCATATCCATTCGGGAGGGCGGGCTCAGCCTGACCGGCATCATCGAAAAATACCTGGGCCGGCCGGTGCTGCGCGTGATGCTGGTGCTGACCCTGGTGCTCCTGGTCATGGTCGGAGTGCTGTTCGTCATGGGCCCCGCCCGCATCCTGGCCGACCTGTGCGCGACCGGGCATCTGGGCTCAGCGGCCGTCCTGACTCCCGAAGCCGCCGAGACGCCGGGCGCGGGCTCGGCCAGCCCCGCCACCACGACGGCGGCCAGCTCTGCCGCTGGCCCGGCCGGGAGTCCCGGCGCCGGCTCGGCGGCCAGCCCGGCGGCGAGCCCGGCCCCTGCCACCGCCGCCTCCGATGCCAGGCCCTTCTACACCCAGGCTCTCTTCTGGGGCGCCCTCATCTTCGTCTATTACTTCGCCGCCACGCTGCTGCCGATCGATGCCCTGATCGGCCGGATCTACCCCTTCTTCGGCGCTTCCCTGCTGGTCATGGTGGCCATGATCATCTGGGAGATCGTCACCGGCCGGCTGGTCATTCCCGAGCTGACCCTGGCCAACCTCCATCCGGCCGGCGCGCCCATCTGGCCGATGATGATGGTCACGGTCGCCTGCGGGGCCATTTCCGGCTTCCATGCCACCCAGTCGCCGATGATGGCCCGAACGATCGAATCGGAAGGCTACGCCGACCGGGTGTTCTACGGGGCCATGCTGACCGAATCGCTGATCGCCCTGGTCTGGGCGGCGGCGGCCATCGGGCTGTTCCACGGCGACACCGCCCTGTTGAAAGCGGCCCTCGGCCCCAAGAACGAAGCCGTGCTGGTGGTCAAGCAGGTGGGCGCGCTGCTGGGGCCGACCGGGTTCGTGCTGATCCTCCTCGGCGTGGTGGCGTTGCCGGTCACCACCGGCGATACCGCGTTCCGATCGGCCCGACTGATTCTGGCCGATCTGCTGGCGATCGATCAGAGATCGGCCGGCAAACGGCTGGCCATCATGGCGCCGTTGTTCGGCATCGCGCTGTGGCTGACCACCACCAACTTCGCCACCATCTGGACCTACTTCGCCTGGATGAACCAGACGCTGTCGGTCTTCACCCTGTGGGCCTGCACCGTCTACCTGCGCCACCACGGTCGCAACCACTACGTAACGATGATCCCGGCCATCTTCATGACCATGGTCGTCACCAGCTACATTTTGATCGATGCCAAAGCCGGTTTCGGCGCCTCGCCCTGGCTGGGCACGATCCTCAGCTTGATCGCCGCCGCGATCTGCCTCGGCCAGGCGTTGTCGCGCTCGATCCACGAAGAGATCGAGCCAGCGCCCGCCCCGGCCGCCTCCTGACGATGGCCGCCTGACGATCGCGAGGGCTCAGGCCATCCCCATCTGCGCCACCCAGCGGGTCACCGCGGCCGCCACGCCGCCGGCCAGCGGGCCGTTGGCCAGCGTCAGGTGGGTCCCGTCGGGGATGACCACGTAGGCGCGATGGGAGGCGGCCACGGCGGCGTAGCCGCGCTGGACGACGGCCGGCGGGGCGATGCGGTCCCTTCCCCCCGCGATGAAGAGGGTGGGCACGGTCACGCCGGCCAGTTCGTCGAAATAGTCGTGCCGGCCGGTGCGGTCGCTCCAGCGGCCGGTCTCGACCCAGGCCGCCGCCTGGCCGAGCAGGGCGGGCGGCACATCGACCCCGGCCGCCCGGATCTGGGCATGGAACAACCGCAGCTCGGGGCCGAGCCGCGAAGGACGACCACCAGCGAACACCCAGATGAGCAGCCGCCCCAGGAACCGGGTCGGAATGCGGGGCCACCCGAGGCGGCGGGCGACGGCGTAGACCCGACGCATCAACGGGGGATAGAACGGGATGGCGGGAAACAGCAGCGGGGTGGCCACCAGAACCAGAGCGGGGGCGGCGATCAGACCCCGGGCCTGGGCCAGCAGGGCGAGCATGCCGCCCAGGCTGTAGCCGAGGACGATCGGCGGTCGTCCCGCGACGGCGCAGGCTTCGGCCCAGATGATCGGCAGATCTTCGGTCAGGTAGGGATCGAAGTCCCACTCGCCGGGCGGGCAGCGGACCGGATCGGGAGGCAAGCCGCAGCCGTCGGGAGCGACGGCGCCGACGTCACGCGCGGCCGAGCCCCCGGCCGCGCCGCCTCGGATCGTGCCATCTCTGGTCGTACCGCCAAGCCGCTCGGGCCAGACGCCGGCGCTTCCTCGGCCCCGGCGCAGGCGCCCGGTCAGCACCCGGAAGGCCGGCGCGAGGAAGCCGCCGAGGCACTGGCGACGCGGCCGCCAGAACACCTCCTCCCGGCTGCTGATGCCATGCAGCAAGAGAAGGGGCGGATGATCAGCCACGGTACTCTTCGAGGTCGGCCAGATTGGGGCCGACCGCCATGTCGCAGACGAGCGGGATGCGCAACGGGATGACGGTTTCCATGAGCGCCTTGAGATGGGGAGCGACCGCGGCGACCTCGTCGCGAGGGGCGGTGAAGACGAGTTCGTCATGGATCTGCAGGATCAGGCGCGTGCGTTTCCCTTCGCGCTTCAGATAGCGATCGACGTCGAGCATGGCCTTCTTGACCAGGTCGGCGGCCGAGCCTTGCAGCGGGGTGTTGCGGGCCACCCGCTCTTCGAACGACCGGGCCTGGAAATTGGAGGAATCGAGCTGGCGCAGCCGCCGAATGCGGCCGAAGATGGTGCTGACGTAGCCCTTCGCTTTGGCGTCGGCCTGGGTGCGGGCGAAATAGGCCTGCACCGACGGGAAGGTGGCGAAGAACCCATCGATGTAGGCCTTGGCTTCGGCCCGGCTCACGCCCAACCCGGCGGCCAGGCCATGCGCCGAGATGCCGTAGATGATGCCGAAGTTGACGGTCTTGCCGACCTTGCGCTGTTCGGGCGTGACCTCGTCGACCGGCACCTTGAACAGCTTGGCGGCGGTGATGGCATGGACATCGAGCTGGCGCTGGAAGGCCGCGATGAGGTCGGGGTCTTCCGAGAGATGGGCCAGCAACCGCAGCTCGATCTGCGAGTAGTCGAGCGACAGGAAGACGTCGCCGGCCCGAGGCGGCACGAACGCCCGCCGAACCCGACGGCCCAGTTCCGACTTGATGGGAATGTTCTGCAGGTTGGGGTTGGTGCTCGAGAGGCGGCCGGTGGCCGTCACCGTCTGATGGAAACTGGTATGGATCAGACCAGTGCGGGGGTCGACCAGCGCCTCGAGCGCATCGGCGTAGGTGGTCTTGAGCTTGGCGATCTCCCGGTAGGAAAGCAGGTCGCGACAGATCGGATGCTGGGCCGCCAGTTCCTTGAGCACGTCGCTGTCGGTCGAGAAGCCGGTCTTGGTCTTCTTGGGCGGCGTCAGACCGAGCTTGCCGAACAACACCTCCTGCAACTGCTTGCCGGAATTGACATTGAACTCCTGGCCGGCCTGCCGCTGGATGCTGGCCTCGAGCTGCTTCATCTGATCGGCGAACCACCGGCTCAGTTCCTGCAGGTAGGGGCGGGCCAGGCCGATGCCGATCGTCTCCATCTCGAGCAGCAACGGCAGCAGGGGCTGCTCGATCTCATGGAAGAGGGCCGATTGCTGATGGGCCTCGAGATCGGCCCGCAAGCGGGGCAGCAGGTGCATGGTCAGCAAGGCGTCCTGGCAGGCATACTGGCTGGCCTCGAACAGCGAAATCTGGGCGAAGGGCTTGCCGGCCGCCACCTCGGCATAGGTCTGGACGGCGAACCCGAGCTGATCGCGGGCCAGATCCTTGAGGCCGTTGGCGCTGGTCGGATCGAGCACATAGGCGGCCAGCAGGGTGTCGAAAAAGCGGGTCGGCAGCGGGAAGCCTTCCTGCTGCAGGAAGGCGAGATCGAATTTGAGGTTGTGGCCGACCAGGGTCTTGTCGGCCAGGCCTTCGGCCAGCACGGGGAAAGCCTGCTCTGGCGGGATCTGATCGGACGGATCGAGCCCCAGGTAGGCATGCCGCAGGGGCACGTAGGCGGCCCGTTCGACCGAGTCGGCCAGCGACAGGCCGATGATGCGGTTCCGGCGCGGATCGAAGCCGTCGGTCTCGACATCGATGGCCACTTCGGGGCCGAGCCCGGCCAGGAAGGCCCGCAGATCGTCGAGCGTGCTGAGCAGCAGCCGCTCGCCCGGCAGCGACCGCAAGGCGCCGGTGGCCGGCGCGGCGCCGGGGCCGGGACCGGGACCACCCGGTTCTGCGGCCGCGGCGCCTTCGGCCGCGGTCCCGGCGGCCGCGGTCCCGCGCCGCGACCCGGAGGATGCTCGCTGGCCGGTTTCGCTCGCGGGTCCGGTGGGTGCCGGAGCGGACGGTGCCGCGTCGGGCACGGCCGGGGACGCCCCCGCCCCGTCAGCCGCTGCAGACCGCCGGGGCGCGGCGGGCGCGCCACCGACCTCGGGCAGCAGGCTGTACAATTCCCATTTTCGCAGAAAATCGTGGAACCGAGGCGTGCGCAGGCGTTCCGGATCCCAGGCGAGGTCGGCCAGCGGGGGCAACCGCTCGACATCGCATCGGATGGTGGCGAGCTGGCGCGACAGGAAGGCCGAGTCCCGGCCCGCCTCGACCTGGGCCCGCAGGCGCTCGTTCTCGATGCGATCGAGCGAGGCGTAGAGGCGGTCGAGCGAGCCGAACTGGCGGATCAGCGCCAGGCCTTTCTTCTCGCCGATGCCGTCGACCCCCGGGATGTTGTCGGAGGCATCGCCCTGCAGCGCCTTCAGGTCGATGATGCCTGCCGGCGGGAATCCATAGGCCTCTTCGAAGACCTGGCGATCGATGACCTTGGTCTCGCTGATGCCTTTGACGCACAGTTCGACCCGCACTCCCTCATCGATGACCTGCAACAGATCGCGATCACCGGTAAGGATGAGCACCTCGTGGCCCCCCTCTTTCTTCAGGCGGGCGGCCAGGGAGCCCAACAGGTCGTCGGCCTCGAACTCCTGGTCGGTCAACAGACGGATGCCCATGGCCTCGATCGCTTGATGGGCCAGCGGCAGTTGCGCCAGCAGCTCGGGCGTGGTGGGCCGGCGCTGCGCCTTGTACTCGGGATAGAGCCGCTTGCGGAAGGTCTCCCGCGAAACGTCGAAGGCGGCGGCGGCGAAGGCCGGCTGCTTGTCCTTCAGCAGCTTGATCAGCATCTTGGTGAATCCGAACAAGGCGCCGGTCGGCTGGCCGGAGCGGGTCTTGAGGTTCTTGCCATCGAGCGCGTAGAACGCCCGAAAGACCAGATTGTTGCCATCGATGAGCAGGCACAGGCCCATGGGGTGATCGCTCCTTCCTTCGTCTGCAGGCAAGTATACACCATACCGGCGGCGGCAGCGGGGGAGTGGCAAATCGTGCGAAAAGAGGGTATAAGTGGGCGACATCGCTCCATTTGGAGGTTGCCGCATGGCATCGCTCGGCCGGGACACCCTCGGCAATCTGGCCCGGGCCAGCCGCCTGGAATGGCTGGTCACCAACGGGATCGGCGGGTACGCCGCCGCCACCGTCACCGGGCTGAACACCCGTCGCTACCACGGCGTGCTGGTGGCCGCCCGGCGGCCCCCCGTCGAACGGCTCGTGCTGGTCTCGCGGCTCGAAGAAACGCTGCGGATCGGCCAGCGCGAGTTCCCGCTCGCCACCTGCCACACCCGCAAGAACCTCTATCCGGGCGGCCATATCCATCTCGAACGGTTCGACCGCGATCCCCTGCCCACCTGGGTCTATCAGATCGAAGACGTGCTGGTGATCAAGACGTTGTGCATGATCTACGGACAGAACTCGACCCTGGTCACCTACAAAGTGCTGGCCAACCGCGCCGACCTGGAACTGCGGGTGCGCCCCTACTACCTGTTCCGCGACTTCCATGGCAACATGTACGAGAATCCGGGGTTCACTGATGAGGGCGTGGTCGTGACCGAGCACGGCTTCACCTTCCAGCCTTTCGCCAACGCGCCGGCGCTGGCCGTCGCCTGGGACCGCGGCACCTTCGTGCGCTCCCCCGGCTGGTGCCGCGAGATCTACCTGACCGAAGAAGCCAACCGCGGCTTGAACCCCTGCGAAGACGACTACACCCTCGGCTACCTGACGTTGGCCCCGGCCACCGGGTCGGTCTCGCTGCTCTTCAGCGACCAGCCGATCGGGTCCTTCAACCCGGTCGACCTGCGCAAGCGCGAAGAGAACAGATTGGAAGCGATCGCCTCGTCGATGAAATCCGACGACCCCTTCCTGCGCCGTCTGCTGCTGGCCGCCGACCAGTTCATCGTGGCCCGACGCAGCACGGGGGGCAAGACGGTGCTGGCCGGCTATCCATGGTTCTCCGACTGGGGCCGCGACACGCTCATCGCGTTGCCCGGCTTGACGCTGGTCACCGGCCGGTTCGAAGATGCGCGCTCGATCTTGAGCACCTTCGCCCGCTCGATCCGAGACGGGCTGGTCCCCAACTGTTTCGCCGATCAGGGCACCGAAGCCCTCTACAACAGCGTCGACGCTTCGCTCTGGCTGTTCCAGGCGGTCTACAAGTTCATCGAATACACCGACGACTACACCTTCGTGCGCGAGCACCTCTACCGACCGCTGCTCTCGATCGTCGAGGCCTTCCAGAACGGCACGCGCTACGGCATCCAGGCCGATCCGGATGACGGGTTGGTGACGGCCGGCGAGAAGGGCCTGCAACTGACCTGGATGGACGCCAAGGTCGACGACTGGGTGATCACGCCGCGCCACGGCAAGGCGGTCGAGATCAACGCGCTGTGGTACAACGCCCTGAAAGTGCTGGAACTGCTGCAGGACAAATTCGGCGACCCCTCGCAAGAGACCAACGCCCTGGCCCGCCAGGTCAAAGCCTCGTTCCGACGCCGCTTCTGGTGGGAAGAAGCCGGGCACTTGTTCGACTGCCTGAGCAGCGACGGCACGCCGGACCGCGCCTTCCGCCCCAACCAGATCTTCGCGGTCTCGCTCCCTTTCCCGCTCCTCGATCCTCCCCAGGAGAAGAAGATCGTGTCGCAGGTGTTCGAACGCCTCTACACGAGTTACGGCCTGCGCAGCCTGGCCCCGGACGATCCCCAGTTCATCGGTCGCTACGAAGGCAACCGGATGAAGCGGGACAGCGCCTACCACCAGGGCACGGTCTGGGCCTTCCTCATCGGCCCCTTCATCTCGGCCTTCCTCAAGGTGCATCAGAATTCGATGGAGGCCCAATTGCGGGCCTCGCACATGATCGAACCCTTCAAGATCCATCTGGAGCAGGAAGGCTGCCTGGGCAGCGTGTCCGAGGTGTTCGACGGCAACCCGCCCCATTCTTGCGGAGGGTGTTTCGCCCAGGCCTGGAGCGTGGCCGAACTGCTGCGCTGCTACGTCGAGGATATCAAGGGCCAGCGACCGACCCTGATGGTCTGACCGATTTTTGACTTGCAGGTGGGCATGTGCTATAAAGAGCGACCACGTGCCAATCCCGGGTCCGGCGGATCCTTCCGCGGGTGGGGGCCGGCGGTCGAGGTGCTCTCGCTCGGCCTCACCATGGGAGTCTGCCTGGCCCTGGGAATCGGTATCGGGGTCGCCATCGATGGCCGGTTCGAGACGTCCCCCTGGGGTGTCGGCCTCGGGCTCCTCTGGGGGCTGGGTGCCGCGGTGACGCAAGCCTGGCGGATTCTGGCCCGCAGCAGTGGAGTGCGCATCAATGGAGCAGACGGACAAAACCGCCCGGATGGTAGCTGATCTGCAACGATCGGTGGTACGATGGCTGTGCGCCCTGTTGCTGGCGGCCATCGGGCTGGGCGCCATGCTCCGCCGCCGGCTCTGCTGGGGAATCTTTCCGGGTGTGCTGCTGGGAGCCGCCAGTTTTCAGCTGCTCGTCTCCACCGTCCTGCGCCTGCGCGGAGCGAGCGGAGCGATCTTCGCCGCTGCCGCCGTGATCTCGCTGCTCAAGTTCGGTTTCCTGGTGGCCGCGATCGTCGGCCTGTGGTATGCAGGCGTCGATCTCTTCGAAATGCTGGGCGGCCTGTTCGTTTCCCAGCTGGCCATCGCCGGCGCCTGCACTGGCGTGGCAGCCCCGTTGGCGTCTTCGTCCGCCGCTTCGTCGGGCTCTTCTTCCCCCTCTTCCAGCGGCTCCGCCGCATCTTCTGCTTCGCCGTCCCTTCCGCCCGATGCACGCTCTTGAACAAAAGCTCTTCTACGCCTTCGACTTCGTCCCCCTTCCGGCGGGAGCCATCCTCCCCTGGCTGGTAACGCTGGTGCTGGTCACCGGCGCCATCATCTGCACCCGGTCCCTCACGATCATCCCTGGCCCTCGCCAGAATATCGGAGAATGGATCTACGAATCGCTCGAAAGCCTGGTGGTGATGATCACCGGGCCCGAACACGCTCGGCAACTGCTCCCCTTCCTGGCGACCCTCTTCGTCATGGTGTTGAGCGAGAACCTGCTGGGGCTGGTCCCTGGCCTGAAATCGCCCACCAGCGTCTTCTCAAACTGCGTCAGCCTGGCCCTGACGGTGTTCCTGCTCACCCACGGGATGGGCTTCTATTATGGCGGTCTGCGCTATCTCAAGCACTTCTGGGGAGAACCCTGGTGGCTGGGCCCGCTGATGTTCCCCATCCATATCATCGGGGAGCTGTCGCGCCCCCTCAGCCTGACCCTGCGCTTGTTCGGCAATATCATGGGCGAAGATGTCGTCATTCTGGTTCTGACCGTCTGCCTCTTTCCCCTGTTGGTTCCGCTGCCCATGATGATGCTGGCCATCTTCACCAGTTTTCTGCAGGCCTTGGTCTTCACCATCCTTGCTGGCCTGTATCTTTCCGGTGCCCTGCCCTCTGATCATCCCCATTGACCTCATCATTCACTCTGGAGGAAACCGCATGGATCCCAATACCATCGTCCGCAGCGTCGAATCGCTGGCTGCTGTGTTTTCCGTGCTGATCGGCGCCTCGTTTGCCGCCCTCGCCCAGGCGCGCGTCGTTTGCACCACCATGGAGACCATGGGGCGTCAGCCCGAAATCAGCAGCGAACTGCGCTTCACCATGATCATCGGCCTGGCCATGATCGAATCGCTGGCCATCTACTGTCTGCTGATTTCGCTGATCATCCTGCTCTTGAAGTGGCAATAGGCCGGCCCTCTCTCCCGCCTCCCATGCGATCCAAAACGGCACTGGTCCTGGTGGTCGCCATGCTCATGCTGACGACCAGTGCGGCGGTGATCGCCGAAGCGGCGGACTCGCCGGCCGAAGCCGCTTTTCCGAAGCCGGCCTCCCTGAGCGCGGAGGCATCGGCGTTCGGCAGCCCGTCTGTCGCCACTGGCGCCCCCGAGGCGGTGACGGTTCCGACGGCCACGCTACGCCACGCCCAGTCTGATCCCGAGCACCCCCGCGGGGAAGCCCCCGCGACCCACGGTCCCGCCGAGCCCGAGCACAGTGGAGGCAAGCACGAAGAACCGGGGCTGTTCTCATTCGACCCGGTGGTTCTGGTCTCGCAATTCATCAACTTCTTCGTCCTGCTGTTCCTCCTCCGTCGGTTCTTCTTCGGTCCGATCGGCGAGATCATCGAAGCGCGCCGCGACAAGGTGACCGGCGAGCTGGAGCAGGCAGCGCGTCGGCGGGCCGAGGCCGAGGCCCTGGCTCAGGAGTACCAGGCCAAACTCGCTTCCTTCGAACAGACCTGCTACCAACTCCGGCAGGCGGCCATCATCGAAGGCCAGAAGGCGCGCGACACCATCATCGCCGAAGCCCAGGCGCGCGCCGCCGCCCTCGAAGAGCAGGCGCGCCGCGAGATCGCCCTCGAGCGCGAACGGACCTGGGCCGGCCTCAAAGAAAAGATGGTCGATCTGACCATGCGAGCGGCCGAAAAGGTGATCGAGGCCTCCCTCGATGACAAGCTGCACCATGACCTGATCCGACGCACCATCGACCAGCTCGATGCCTCTGGTCAGCACCGCCAAGCCTCATGAGAACCCAGGTCATTCCCCGTCGGTACGCCGAGGCCTTCTTCCATGCCATCGTCCGGCTCGACCTCGATCGTCATCTCAACGATTTCCGCAGCTTCCTGGCGCTCTGGCAGTCGACCCCCGACCTGCGGTCCTTCCTGCTGAATCCGGCCATCCTCACCGACCGGAAGGTCCATTTGATCCGCGCCAGCTTCACCGGCCCCGGCCCCTGCTTCACCGCCGATTTTCTTCACCTGCTCGTACGTCGCAACCGCCTGGGGTTCCTCGACGACATCGCCGAGCATCTGGAAGCCCTGGTGCGACGGCACCGCAACATCCTCGGCGTACGGGTCCAATCGGCCGTTCCCCTGCATCCCGACGAAGAAGCCGCCCTGGTGAAAAAGCTCGAGACCTGGCACCACGGCCCCATCGAACTGCACGTCGAAGTCAAGCCTGAGCTGCAAGGCGGGCTGCTGATCTTCATGGAAGACAAGATCATCGACACCACCGTCCGTCACCGCTTCGCCCGGCTGGCCGAGGCCATGCAAAAGCTCAGGTTCGAGGCGCCCGAGACCACAGGCCGCTCGTCCCCGGGCGCCTGAAAGGATTCGCCATGCCGATCAGACCAGAAGAGATCGTCGCCATCCTCAAGCAGGAGATCGAAAGCTTCTCCACCGAGCACGAGACCGTCGAAGCCGGTCAGGTTCTGCAGGTGGGCGATGGCATCGCCCGCATCCACGGCCTGCCCAAAGCCATGGTCGGCGACCTGCTCGAATTCCCCAACGGGCTCAAAGGGTTCGTCCTCAACCTCGAAGAAGACAACGTCGGCTGCATCATCCTCGGCCCCGACGATGGCATTCACGAAGGCGACCTGGTCAAGGACACCAAGACGATCGTCTCGGTTCCCGTGGGGGAAACCCTGCTCGGCCGGGTGGTCGATGCCATCGGCCAGCCGCTCGACGGCAAGGGGCCGATCGTGCCCCGCGACCGGCTTCCTCTGGAACGCCCCGCCCCCAACGTCGTCCAGCGACAGAGCGTCTCCGAACCGCTGCAGACCGGGATCCAGGCCATCGACGCCCTGATCCCGATCGGCCGCGGCCAGCGCGAGCTGATCATCGGCGACCGTCAGACCGGCAAGACCACCATCGCCATCGACACCATCCTCAACCAGAAAGATACGGGCGTCATCTGCGTCTACGTCGCCATCGGCCAGAAGACCTCGACGGTGGCCCAGATCGCCGACCAGCTCGAACGCGCCGGGGCGATGAAGTACACGGTGATCGTCGCGGCCAACGCCGCCGACCCCGCCCCCATGCAGTTCCTGGCGCCCTATGCCGGCTGCACCATCGGCGAGTGGTTCCGCGATCAGGGCGGGCACGTGCTCTGCATCTACGACGATCTGTCGAAGCATGCCGCCGCCTACCGACAGATCTCGCTGCTGTTGCGGCGACCGCCCGGCCGCGAGGCGTATCCCTCCGATATCTTCTACCTGCACGCCCGCTTGCTCGAGCGCGCCGCCAAGCTGTCGCCCGCATTGAAAGGCGGGTCGCTGACCGCCCTGCCGATCATCGAGACCCAAGCTGGCGACTTCTCGGCCTACATCCCCACCAATGTCATTTCCATCACCGATGGTCAGATCATTCTCGACGCCGCTCTGTTCAACAGCGGCGTGCGCCCGGCCATCAACGCCGGCCTCTCGGTCTCGCGGGTCGGCGGCAACGCCCAGATCAAGGCCATGAAGAAGGTGGCGGGGCCGCTGCGGCTCGAACTCGCCCAGTACCGCGAACTGGCCGCCTTCGCCCAGTTCTCCAAGGACCTCGACAAGGCCACCCAGGCCCAGCTGGCCCGGGGCGAGCGGCTGGTCGAGCTTCTCAAGCAACCGCCCCGGCAGCCCATGGACGTCGCCGACCAGATCATCACCATCTTCGCCGCCACCCAGGGCTTCCTCGACCCCCTGCCCCTGCGCGATGTCGCGCCTTTCAAAGAGGGGGTGTGCCGATTCATCGCCGAACGCCATCCCGAAATCCTCTACCGCCTCCGCAAAGAGGGCATTCTCGACGACGCCCTGATGGACAGCCTGAAAAAGGCCATTCGGGAATTCCTCGACGAGGTCTTCCGCCGACCGGCTTCCCCGGCGGCGGCAGCGCCTCACGGCGCCGACACCGCGGCGACGGCCGCCGCCGGCCGCGACGCCGCGACTCCTCGGGCGCAGCCAGCCTAGCCCGCCACCCACCCATCGCCGATGCCCACGCTCAAGGATATCCGCAAGAAGATCCAGGGGGTCCGCTCGACGCAGCAGATCACCAAGGCCATGAAGATGATGGCCACGGTCAAGCTGCGCCGCGCCATGGACGCGCATCTGTCGACCCACCTCTACCTCGAGAAGCTCGAACAGATGGTGGTCGACCTGCGCACCATCCTGCCCGAGAAGATCGATCATCCCCTGATGGGGGGCCGCCCTGTCAAGACCCGCGGCATCGTGCTGGTCACGGGCGAGCGCGGTCTCTGCGGCAGCTTCAACCACGACCTGATCAAGACCTGCCTGCGTCTGCTCCAGGAAGACCCCACCATCGAGAAGAAGTTGATCCTGATCGGCCGCAAAGGCTACGACCATTTCCGGCGACAGGCCCATGCCATCATCGGCAGTCACCCCGACCTGGTCGGGAAGTATTCCCAGAAGGCCCTGACCGCCGCCGCCCGCAATGCCATCACCCTCTACACCACCGGCCTCATCGACGAGCTGGTCATCGTCTACACGCATTTCGTCTCGACCCTCGAACGGCGCATCGAAACCCGGATCCTGCTGCCTGTCTCGGAGATCGGCACCGGGCGCCAGGCCCGACCACCCACCACCCATTCCATCCAGTTCGATCCCTCTGCGGAAGCCATCCTCACCGCCCTCATCCCGCGCTACATCGAGGGCCTGTTCATGAAGGCCGTCCTCGAATCATCGGCCTCGGAGCAGGCCGCCCGCATGGTGGCGATGGACGCCGCCACCGACCGCGCCCAGGAAATGATCGATGACTGGTCGATGAAGTTCAACCGCACCCGCCAGGCCGTCATCACCAAGGAGCTGTCAGAAGTCATCGCCGGGGCCGACGCCCTGGCCGACTGACCTGCCCGACCGCCCAGGAGACAACCATGAATACCGGCACCATCATCCAGGTCATGGGCCCTGCCGTCGACGTCAAGTTCACGGCCGGCCACCTGCCCAGCATCCGGCATGCGCTCGAGGTCAAGAACCCCTTCACCCAGGCCCGCCTGGTCCTCGAGGTGGCGGTGCATCTCGGCAACGATACCGTCCGCACCATCGCCATGGGCCCGACCGAAGGGCTGCAGCGCGGGCTGGAGGTGATCGACACCGGCCGGCCCATCACCGTGCCGGTCGGCCCGCAGGTGCTGGGCCGGTTGTTCAATCTGCTGGGCGAAACCATCGACGGCGGCCCTCCGGTGACCGGCACCGATCGGTGGCCCATCCATCGTTCGACCCCCAGTCTCAGCCAGCAAGGCAAGACCACCGAGGTCTTCGAGACCGGCCTGAAGGTCATCGACCTGCTGCTGCCCTACATGCGCGGCGGCAAGATCGGGCTGTTCGGCGGCGCCGGCGTCGGCAAGACCGTGCTGATCATGGAACTCATCAACAACATCGCCAAGCAGCACGGCGGCGTGTCGGTCTTCGCCGGCGTCGGCGAGCGGACCCGCGAAGGCAACGACCTCTACATGGAAATGAAGCAGAGCCGGGTCCTCGAGAAGACCTGCCTGGTCTTCGGCCAGATGAACGAGCCGCCCGGCGCCCGCCTGCGCGTCGCCCTCTCGGCCCTCACCATGGCCGAGTATTTCCGCGACCGGGAAGGCCAGGACGTGCTGCTGTTCATCGACAATATCTTCCGATTTGTACAAGCTGGCGCCGAGGTCTCGGCGCTGCTGGGCCGCATGCCTTCGGCCGTCGGCTATCAGCCCACGCTGGCCTCCGAGATGGGGGCGCTGCAAGAGCGCATCACCACCACCACCCAGGGGTCGATCACCTCGGTGCAGGCCATCTATGTGCCGGCCGATGACATCACCGATCCCGCCCCCGCCACCACCTTCTCCCATCTCGATGCCACCACCGTGCTGTCGCGACAGATCGCCGAGCTGGGCATCTATCCCGCCGTCGATCCGCTCGCCTCGACCAGCCGGCTGATGTCGCCCGACGTGCTGGGCGCCGAGCACTACCAGACCGCCCGCACCGTCAAGGAGATCCTGCAACGGTACCAGGATCTCCACGAGATCATCGCCATCCTGGGCATGGACGAGCTGTCGGAAGAAGACCGCCTGATCGTCAACCGGGCCCGGCGCATCCAGAAGTTCCTGTCGCAGCCGTTCACCGTCGCCGAGCAGTTCACGGGGTACAAGGGGAAGTACGTGCCGCTGGCCGAGAATGTCGCCGGGTTCAAGGCGATCGTCGATGGCAAGTATGACCACTACCCCGAGCAGGCCTTCTACATGGTGGGCGACATCCGCGAGGTCGAAGAGCGGGCCACCGCCCTCCGCGCCCAGGGAGGAGCCTGAGTTCGTGAAACCGCTGACCGTCGCTCTGGTCGCCCCGTCCCAGCCGCTGGCCATCTTCCGCGCCCGCTCCTTGACCGTGCCGGGCGGCACCGGCTATTTCGGCATCCTGCCCGGCCGAGAACCCCTGATCACCACCCTGGGGCTGGGCCTGATCCATATAGTCGAGGAAGGCGGCAAGGACCACTGGTTCGCGGTGACCGGCGGGTTCTTCGAACTGATCGAAGACATGGCCACCGTGCTGGCCGATGCCCTGATTCCCGGCGAGACGGTGGAACACCCCGCCCACCTGCGCGGCAAGCCCCTGTACATTCCCCAGGAGTTCGCCAGCGAGGTGCAGAAGGTCGACCTGGCGCGCGCCATGCTCTGGCGCAAGCTCCATCCCGAACCGGCCAACCAGTCCTGAACCCGCCATCCCTGATGGATGGCCTCGCGGGGTCGTTGGCCTCGCGATTCAGGCTGCGATCACCTGCCTGCAGCCCGGGGCCGTCCACATGGCGGGGCTCCCTCTCCCCTGGCTGACCGCAACCCCGGCCAAGCGGGCGAGGCAAGAGGCTGCCGCCCGATCAACGACCGGGCCTCAGTGCGGCGTCCAGGGTTCGATGCGGAATTCGCCGGCGGGCGCGGCGCGGTAGTCGGCGACTCCCAGGAAGAACGTACCCTCGCCTCGATCGAGGAAGCGGTTCATGGCCAACGGCGGCTTGAGATCGACCACCTGCACCGTCTGGCCGTCGGGCCCGCAGACGGCGAACTTGAACACCCCGGCGAACCCGGTGGCCGGCACGTAGGTCAGGCAGGCCTCGCCCCGTTCGTTCATGCACCACAGCTCGGGATCGGAATGATCGCCGAGCGCGAGCCGCACCGTTTTGACCGGTTTGCCGTCGGGCGTTTCGATGACCAGGCTGGTGGTTTTCTTCGCTTCGTCGAACCACAGACGGCACAGGTTGCCGGCCGCATCGAGACACAGCCCCGACCATTGCCAGGGCACTTCGCGCTCGAACGTGCCATCGGCGGCGAAGATCAGGATCTTCTGCCGCCCTTTGTCGGCGATGAACAACCGCCCGTCGGGGCCGACTTCGAGGCGATGCATCTGGATGAACTGACCCGGCTGGTCGCCACGCCCCCCGAAGGTCTTGACCACCTCGCCCTCAGGGGAAAGCCGGATGACGTGCTGGGCCCCGCCTTCGAGCACCCAGATCCCCTCGATCTGCCCGTTGGCCCCCTTGATGAGCGCGATGTCTTCAATCAGGATGGTCTCCCCCTCTTTGGGAACCGGGAGCGTCTTGAGCAGCTTGCCCTGGTCGTCCAGGCGGTAGAGGCGACCGGCGACGCTGTCGGCCACCCAGCATTCGCCCCGCGCCACGCGAAAAGAGAGGGGGCCCAGCGGGACCGGTTCTTCGGCCTCGGGGTGGTTGTTCGCGTTGAAGAAGGCGACCTTCCCGGGCTCATCGCCGTAGGGCAAGGCCACCGCGGCCCACAACGCAGGCGCCGCGCAGAACAGGAAGACACAGGCTCCGAACAGGCTTCTGGACATGGACGGGGTTCCTTTCCGAGTAGGGTGGCTCACACCTTCCGCAGCACGCGGGTGACCGGCATATAGGTGGCGGAGTGGAGGCGAGGCATGCGCTGGCTGCTGCTGTTGCTCATGGCCTGGACGCTGTTGCCGCTGGCCATGGCGATGCCGATGTGGGTGTCGGGGTCGTCGCGGCCATCGCCGTCGAAGTCGTAGGTGCGCCAGCAGATCACGTCGCCGGCCTGGAAGGGAGGGGCGGTCACATCGCGCCAGCCTTGCGCGTGCAGGTCGCTGACCACCACGCGCACTCCGAGGCTGATGCGAGAAAGCACGCCGGCATTCTTGAGGGCGGTGCTGACCACCTGGGCGCAGCCCAGTCGCCCGCCATCCGTCTCCGGGGCGTAGGGGAAGTTCCGCATGCCCACCAGTTTCTGGGCTTCGGCCACCACCCGCTGCTGCAGCGAGCCGGGCGGGCCGGCCGGCGGACTGCCCGGCGGTTCCCCGGGCGTGGGTGGGGGTTGTCGGGAGCCACCATCCGAGACGACTTCGCCCGCGCCGGGGATTTTGAGCTTCCAGCCAGGGTAGATCAGATCTGGATTCTTGGCGAGGCTGGGATACCGGTCTTTGTTCGCTTCGACCAGCTTCCAGTATTGGGAACCATCGCCCAGGAAGCGCTGCGCGATGGTCCACAGGCAGTCACCTGGCTGAACGGTGTAGGTGCGATCGCCCCGCGACCTCTGGGGTTCCTCGCCGGCAGAGGTGGTCGCCGCGATCTGCTCGAGGACTTTGGTGATGTCGCCGATCAGGTCGAGGATCTTGTCGATGAGATCGAAGATTTCCTGCGGCGGGGCATCGGCCGTTCGGCCAGTGGCGGGGGGCGGCGAGACCGAAACGGGCGTGGACGGCGCGGCAGGGCTCACCGTCGGCGACGGGACGGGGCCGGCCTCTTGCGACGGGTCATGGGCATCGAGAATGTCATCCATGCTGGCAGCCCACAGGCCTCCGGAAAGGACCACCACGAGAACGACGGCCAGAATGCGGCTCCCTGTCATATCTCACCTCCACAGTCGGTCAACCGATTTTACCACCAGCCAGGAGGAAGGTTACACCCCGGGTCGACCCCGCAGGGAACCAAAGGGTTGAAGGGACAGACCCTCCCAGAAGGCCAGACGTGCCCCCTCACCGGTGAGCGGTTTGCGGTTTTCCTTTCCCAAAACCAGCCTCCCCTCGCGGGGCCTGAACACGTCGCAGGCTGCGGCATGGGCATGGCACCACGCGCCGGTTTGGGGTACAATGGGGGAGTTGTTCGTGGCCTCACACTTCACTCCAAGGAGACACCCCATGGCACGACGATGGCTTGCATCCCTCCTGGCGATCGGATTCCTGGCCCTGCCGCTGGCCGGGCTCGCCCTGTCCGGCGAACCCAAGGCGGAGTTCGACGAATTCGTCCGCACGCTGCGCGAAGACCGGCGCCTCGACCGCATCGGCTACGTCGTCGAGGTCAAACTGCCGTTGTCCAAGGCCAATGAAACCAAGATCTTCGCCTATGCCGGCAAGTATTTCTACGCCAGCCCCGATGGGTATCTGACCCACGTCAACCACGCCCGCCTCGACCGCATGCAGAAAGCCAAACTCGATGTGCGGATCATCGACAAGAAGCGGCTCGACGACGCCAGGGAAGCCTGGTATCTGGTCTGGGTCGGCAACGAGGCCGAAGACCGGGTGCTGCGCGACCGGTTCGAGCCCTTGTTCGCGCATTCCCACACCCGCCTGATCCGCATCCGCCCCGAGGACGAGGACTACCTGCAGTTCCATGGGCTGCGCTACAGCCTCGTCGAAGAAGAACTGCTGCCCCTGAAGACCCCGCCGATGACCTTCAAATCCCCCCGCATCGACCTCGATCCCAAGATCGCCGAGCTGCTTCCCCTCATCACCAAGGAGGACATGGCCGCCACGGTGAAACGCCTGGAAGATTGCGTCAGCCGGCAGGTGCGGGCCAAAGGCAACGCCGAGGCGGTCGAGTGGCTGGCCGCGCAGTTCCAGCAGATGCCGGGCCTCGAGGTGTCCACCCCGACGTTCTCCTATTCGACGAAACCGCTGTCGAACGTGGTGGCCATCCAGAAAGGCGTCAAAGATCCCTCGATCGTCTTCGTGGTCATCGGCCACCTGGATTCGACGGTGGGCTGGAGCAGCTCCGGCGGGCAGGCCCCGGGCGCCGATGACAACGGGTCGGGCGCCGCCGGCGTGCTGCACATCGCCAGCGTGGCCTCTACCCTCGCCCTGCCCTATACGGTGATCTACTGCTGCGCCAACGCCGAAGAGGTCGGCCTGGTGGGCAGCAAAGCCCTGGCCCGCCAATTGGCCGCCGCCAGCGGCCAGACGGTCAAAGCCGTCCTCAACCTCGACATGATCGCCGACCGCGACGACAACCAGGTCGCCGTCATCGGCAACACCCGGTCCAACTGGCTGATCGACGTGTTCAAGGATGTCGCCAGGCTGTACACCGGCCTCGAGAGCAAATGTTTGTACAATTCTGACATCTGGTACTCCGACCATTCCTCGTTCTGGAACATCGGCGTGCCGGCCATCCTGACCATCGAGGGCTATCCCGAGATGTCGCCGCACTACCACAAGGTCACCGACACCGTGGCCAACCTCAGCCCCGCTCTCATGGAACGCGTGGCGCGCGCCAACCTCGCCACCCTGCTGACCCTCAACGCCGAACCCCGCCGATGAACACCACACCGCTTCCCCTGTTCGTTTCGTTCCTCGCCGACCAGGCTCCGGTTCCGTTGACGCCGCTGCCGCCGGAGCGGCAGGGCCGGATCTACGCCGACGTGCCGCACCGGTATTTCGCCACCGCGGAGGACCTGGAAGCCTATGTCGGCACGTTGCGCCAGCTCGGCGTCAACGTGCTGCTGCTGCTGCCGCACTTCCTGCCGAGCTTTTCGGAATATGTCGTCAAGGACTACGAACGGCCCTGCCGGCTGTTCGGGTCATGGGAGCGCTTCGCCGCGTTCATGCGGTTCGTCGCGGCCCAGGGCCTCGATCGCATGATCGACATCCCGTTCAACCATGCCGACTGGCAGGCCGAGCACCTGCGCCGCGAGTGGTTCATCGAAGCGCCCACCGGCGGGAAGGAAGCGGGCGCCGACGATGTCGACGCCGACGGCAACCGCATCCGGGTCAACTGGGGCGCCTTCATCCTGGACAACGCCAACCCTGCCTTGATCGACTACTGGCTCGAGCGGGTCATCTTCCCGCACGTCGGTCAGTACCACGTCAACGCCATCCGGATCGACGCCGCCTGGGGCCTCGATCCCAACGGACTGGCCCGGCTGGTGCGCGAGACCAAGGCGCGCCATCCCCACGTCTGGTTTCTGGCCGAGAACCTCGGCATGGACAAGCTGATCAACCTGGCGCGGTCAGGCATCGCGGCAGGCGCCGAGCGGTATTTCCACAACATGTACTGGTACAGCGGAGGACGGGGCATTCCCGCGGACATCTACCGCTTCCACAAGCAATCGGGAGGCAAGCCGTCCTGCGCCATCTTCGCCAGCCATGACACCTTGATGCCGGCGCTGAAGGCGCTGGCCACCGTGCAGGCGCCCCGCCTGGGCCATCTGTCCGACAAGGCCTTGCACCGGCAGGTGATCGAGCGCGACGGCCTCACCTCGCTCGCGCAGCTGTCGGCCGAGGAGCGGGCCCGGGTGGTGCGACTGATGGAGCTGGAATTCATCCTGGCGGCCTTCCAATCGACCGATCTGATGTTCGTGGCCGGGGCGGAGCGCGGCCTGCTGGCCAAGGTCGACGTGCTGACCTCGGGGCCGGCCGATTTCGCCAAGGGCATCGATTCCGATCTGCCGGGCACCATGGCCCGGGTGCTGCAGATGAAGGCCGCCGACCCGCTGTTCTGCAGCGAGGGGGTGCTGCTGCCCTTCGGCGAGTGGCGGCGCGGCCAGACCGGCTGCCGCGGCTACGTGCGCACCAGCGGCCGGCGGCATCTGCTGGTCGCGGTCAACACCGACCCCGCGAAGCCGGCCTTTTTCCGGCTCCCCAAGCGCCTGCGGGAGGCCCGGCAGATCTACGAGCTGACCCCGGCCGGTCGGCGCGGCCCCCTGCCGAAGACCTTCGGCCCCGAGCTGGCGCTCGGGCCCGGGCAGGCCGCCATTCTCTTCACCCCGGAGGAATGAGATGCTGAGGGAAGAAACCGTTCGCACCCCGGCCCCGCAGGCGTTCGTCGATGTCACCGCCCTGGTGCGCAAGGCGGTCAAGGCGGCCGGGCTGAAGGAGGGCCATGTGCTGGTCTCGGTGCCGCACACCACCGCCGCCCTGACCGTCAATGAGAACGCCGACCCGTCGGTGGTCTCCGACCTGCTGCGCCGCCTGGAAGCGGCCTTCCCTACCAACGACCCGGCCGACCAGCATGGCGAGGGCAACAGCCACGCCCATCTCAAATCGAGCCTATTCGGCAGTTGCCATCCGTTCATCGTCGCCAACGGCGATCTGGTGCTGGGCACCTGGCAGGGCATCTACCTGTGCGAGTTCGATGGTCCGCGCACGCGCCGTCTGGTGATCAGCCTCATGGGTGCCAGCGGGGGGTGATCGAGAGGCTTCGCCACCAGGAGGCCCCAGCCGCGTTCGCCTGGAGCGGGCCAGGGAGGCGCCGCCCTGCGGCCATTTCCTCCCTGTGGTCGAAGCAGGATGAGCGGCAAGGGGCGTCAGGGGTCGGGCAAGGGGTTCGGGAAGTGGGTTCGCGAGGCGTCGTTGGCAGGCATTGACCTTTGGAAGAACGGTATGCTATCGTACAAGTGTCCCAACCACCCAGGCCCCAAGGGGGGCACAATAAGTATGGAGGAATGTAAGAATGAAGCTCTGGATGGTTGCTCTGGTTCTGGTTCTGGCGGTCGGCTTCGTGGCCTCGCCCGTGTTGGCCTGCGATCCTGACGGCTGCGGCGATGGCTGCGGCGGCGGCAATGGCGGCGGCTGCGGGAATGGCGACTGCGGCGGTCACAAGTGCGATCCCAACGATGACGGCTGCGGTGGCGACGGTGGTGGCTGCGGCGGTGGCGGGTGCCCCCCGAACGGACACTGAACGTTGAACTGACGGCCCCGGCTTCGGCCGGGGCCTTTCCATTTCAGGGAGATTCTGGGCGACGGCGATGAGACGAGCCTTCGGCCTGCTGGCCTTCCTGACCCTGCTGTCGCGGTTCAGCGGCTTCATCCGGGTGGCCGTCTTCGCGTCGTTCTTCGGACGAGGCCCGGAATCGGACGTCTTCTTGACGGCGCTGCTGGTCCCGGAGCTGATGTATCGCTTCCTCAGCGAGGGGTTGGTGGCCAGCGCCGCCATTCCCCTGTTCGTGCGCCAGCGAGGCGCCCCGGATCGCGAGCGAACGACCTTCTGGAGCATCTTCTGGACGGTCTCGGCGGCAGCGGGGGTGGCGACCGCCATCCTGGCGATCTGGGCCGAACCACTATGCGCGGCCCTGGTGCCGGGGTTCTCTGCCGAGCGGCTCGGAACGCTGGCCAGATTGTGGCGTCTGATCGCCCCCTATGTGCTGCTGTCGGCCCAGACTGCGGTCATGACCGCCTTCCTCAACGCGCGACAGGTGTTCGGCCCGCCGGGCCTGGGCCCCTTGTTGGTCAACCTGACGATCATCGCGGCCATTCTCGGCACCCGGGGCGGCAACCTCGAAGCCATCGCCCTGTCGGTGACTCTGGGGGCGCTCCTGCAGATGGC
The DNA here is from genome assembly GCA_003327425.1 of Candidatus Ozemibacter sibiricus. Lineage (GTDB taxonomy): Bacteria > Muiribacteriota > Ozemobacteria > Ozemobacterales > Ozemobacteraceae > Ozemobacter > Ozemobacter sibiricus. The sequence continues at coordinate 274,053 of QOQW01000001.1, read as the reverse complement.
CTGGCTCGGCTGGCTGGTTCGGGCGCATGGCGTGAGCCTCGCGCAGGCGTTCGATCGGCGCCACCTGTCGTTCCCCCTGATGCGCGAATTCGCCGAACAGGTGGCGCCCGTCGCCCTGTGGCTGTTCCTGACCCCCATCGTACCGGTCTATGAACGTTATCTGCTATCGTCGGAGGCCGTCGGTTCGGTCACCATCCTCAACTACAACGAGAAGCTGCTGAATCTGCCCCTGGGCATCATCTCGATCAGCCTGGCCACGGTCCTGTTTCCGAATCTCAGCGAGATCCGCCCCGAGGAGCGGCCGCGTCTGCTGCGGCGGGGCATCTGGGCGCTGACCGCCCTGCTGCTGCCGATCTTCCTGACCATCCAGGCGGGCAGCGCGACCATCGTCGCCACCGTCTACCAGCGCGGGCGATTCGCCCTGGCCGAGACCGACCTGACCGCCGCCTTCTTCCGGGCCTATGCGTGGTGGCTGCTGCCGACCTCGATCTGCCTGCTGCTCAACCGGGCGCTGTTCGCCAGCGGCAGCTTCCGCTTCCCCTTCGTGGCCGGCCTGACCGCCATCATCCTGCAGATCGGCCTGGACACCTGGATGGTTCCCCGATGGGGCCCGCCCAGCGTGGGCTGGGGAGCGGCCTGGGCCGCCAACATCCAGATGTTCCTGCTGTTCGCGGGGCTGTGGTGGAGCGGCGGCATCGGCGACTGGAGCGGAGCGCTGGTGCCGGCCGCGGCCGGCCTGCTGGTCAGTCTGCTGGCGGCCGGCCCGCAGGCGGCGGCGTTTCCCGCCCTGACCGCCTGGATCGGCTGGTCGGACAAATGGGCGCTCCTGGCCCTGCTGACCGGGTGGTGGGGCGGGTTGCAGAGCGCGACGGCCCTTCTGGTCTGGCCCTTCTGGGCCCAGGACCGCGAGGGGGTGGCTTCCGAACCGCCAAGCTCGCCGGCGCCACCCAGCCAGGACTGATCGTCTCGCGCGACCGTCCTCGGCCTGGGTTCGGCCCCATGGGGCCGGTACTTTCAACCGCCAACGAGATGACAACGGCATTCGCCCGCCGCAGGCCAACGCCGGGGCAAGGAGGTGTGTTGTCGTCCCGGCCTCGCGTCGACCGCGAGGGTCTCGCTCAGCGTGCCGTCAGCGGCACAGCCGCGCCGACGGAGAAGCGGGAAAGGCGGCTTCCTGGAGCTTGCGGAAGGCCGCCGCATCCTGTCGCGGCAGGAAGACGGCGCCGCTGAATCCTTCGGTGCCCTCGAAGGTGAACACCTGCGATGCTCCGCGTTCCTGGCGCTTCCAGGGGGAATCGGCCGGCAGGACCCCTTCGAAATCGCGAGGCACCGTGATCTCCAGCCGAACGCGCCGGAAGGGAACAGGGAAGATGCCCCATTTCGAGACCAGCGGCCCGACCATGTAGCGCCGGCCAAAGTTCTCCTTGCCGAAGAACCGTTTCAGGCCGTCGAACGCGCTCTGCACCGACCTGCCGGGCGAAGGGGAGCGCCGATCTTCTTCCTCTTCCTTCTTGAGAGCATCGAGATTGTACAGGATGTTCTGGCGGGCCTCCAGGGCCACGGTCAGTTCCTGGCCGGGCTCCAGGGCGAAAGCGAACCGCGGGTTCCGGCGATCGAAGCGCATCGGCTTGCCATTGATCGAGAGCGATGCCCCATGATCGCCCAGCAGATACAAGGCGCGGATCTTGAGAGAGCTTGCCACGGGGCTGGCGCTGACATTCTTCAGAATGACCTTCAGCGAGGTCCTGGCTTCCTCGCCCACCACCTGACTCGTGGCCTGGCAATCGACCACTTCGAACGAATCGGAATGCCCCTTTTCGATCACCACCTCAGGCAGGCGGGGCAAGAGGTTCTTCTCGGCCCAGAGCGCGCGGGGCACCAGCAGCACGAACAGCAGCCCGCACAGGCTCAGAGCGAGAAACCCGCGGACAGCCTCGCAAGAAGAGGAGGTGATTCGTGGCAAGGGAACCTCCTGGCCGGGCCGCAGCCCGGGTATGAGCTGGCCCGAGTATAGCCGAAGGCCGCACGGGAAGTCAAAGTCCGACCCTACCCCAGCGGCAGGCGCCAGCCGCGACCTGCAACCGGTGGCGAGGGTGTGGTCGCCGCGGGTTCCCCGGCGGCGGAGCCACCCAGCCCCCACTGGCTCCGGGCCGGATGGTCCCGGGCCCAGCACGCCCAGCCTCCTGCTCTGACGGCCCCCAGCCTTCGGGAAAGGCAACCAGATGTCTGGACGGACCCCGCTGGTTGGGCTATCATGGAAGAATGGCCGATCAACGCATCTTCGCCGATCTTCACGTCCACAGCACCGCCTCCGATGGCCTCCTCTCCCCCCGCGAACTGCTGGTCCGGGCCAAGGAAGCCGGCCTGTCCGCCCTGGGCCTGACCGATCATGACACCCTGCGCGGGGTGGCCGAAGGCCTGGCCGCCAGCCAGGAGCTCGGCCTGCCCTTGATTCCCGGCATCGAGCTGTCTTGCGGCTGGCCGGACAGCGATGTCTCGCTGCATGTGCTCGGCCTGTTCGTCGATCCGACCGCGCCGGCCCTGGTCGATCTCCTCGATCGCCAGCGCCGCTCGCGGCATGTGCGGGCGCTGCGCATCCTCGACCGGCTGGAAGCGCTGCAGATCGATGTCGCCCCCTTGCGCCTGGAATTCGAGGCCCAGACCGACCGCGTCCTCGGACGCCCGCACGTCGCGCGCTTCCTGCACGCCCAGGGCCACGTCCAGGAATTCCAGGAAGCCTTCACGCGCTACCTCGCCCGCGGCAAGCCGGCCTACGTGCCCAAGGAGCACGTCCTGCCGATCGATGGAGTGGCCGCCATCCACCAGGCGGGGGGCGTCGCCCTCATCGCCCATCCCGGCTTCCTCCCCCACTGGAAGGACCTCTGGAGTCGGGTCGAAGACCTCCCCTGGGATGGCATCGAGGTCTTCTACTGCGAACACACGCCCCAACAGATCGACTTCTTCACCCGCTTCGCCCGCGACCACGGATTCGGCTGCGGAGGAGGAAGCGATTACCATGGCGAGTATGGCAAACACGCCAACCGCTTCGGCTTGTTCGGCGTCGCCGAAGAACACTTCCGCGATCTGGAACGCCGGGCCGCCCAGCGGCGGCTCGACCGACAAAGGAACTGACCGCATGGACCGCTCTCGCCCCACCCCACGTTCCGCTCCCCGCCCCGCCCCCCGTCCGACCCGGCAGGTCGAGTCACGCCTGCCGCGGCCCCGCGCGACCGCCGACCGACCGCCACGCCGCGAGCCGCGAGACGCCGAACGTCGACCGCGCCGCCGGGCCGCGGACATCGAGAACCGTCCGCCGCGCCGAGGCGCGCCCGCCCGCCACCCTCGTTCGGCCCGCGAATTCCAGCGGGAGGGCGACGCTCGCCCCCCCCGCCAGCGGCCCTCAGCCCGTCGCCACCACGCGGCTCGCCCCCCCTCTCTTTCCCCCTTCGACCTTGAAGAGCGTCGCCGCGACGAGGCTGCTGCCGATCAGGACTGGACGGGGCATGACCACGGCGACGCGGATGCCGGGGATCGCCCCCGCCCCCGCTCCTATGCTCGCCACGCGCGCCGGCGGCGACCATACGGAGCCGGCGCCGGCGAGTTCGCGACGGGGCACGAGACCAACGGCCCCGAGGGCGAACCAGATCCTGAAGAAGGACCGTCGCCCCTCGCCCGTTGCTGTTTCGTGGGCGACCCGTCCGCCACCACCTGGGCCGGCCGCAGCCTGCGCGAGCTGATCCTGGGCGCCCGCGGCCTGGAGTTCCCCACCGCCATCCAGGCGGCCACGGCCTACGGTCACTGCCCCGATCTGCCGTTGCCGCCCCTGGTGGCCAGGGTGGCCCGGCGCCCGCCGACCGGCCGCGTCCGTCTCGTCTGCGGCCCCGCCGCCGCCCTGCCGCCCGATGTCGATCGCGGCATCTACTGGGCCCTGACCACGTTCGATCCGTTCCACCCCACCGCGCCCGAGCTGGCCGCCCTGCGCCTCCCCGAATTGGTGTTCCTGCCCACCGAGCAGCATCGCGACCGCGCCATCGCCGGAGGCATCCCCGCCGAGAAGCTCGCCCTCGCGCCGGTCGGCGTCAATGCCCGGGTCTTCCACGACAAAGCGGCCCCGGCCGACTTTCTCGCCGAAGAAGACGGCTTCATCTTCGTCACGGTGACCAGCCCCCTGCAGCGCAAAGGACTCGATCTCCTGCTCCGTGCCTATCTCGAGGAGTTCAAAGCGGCCGAGCCCGTCCTGCTCATCGTCAAGCTGGCCCACCCGGCCAAGCCCCGCAAGCGGTTCTCCTACGAGATCCCCGACCTGGCCCAGCGGCTGGGCGCCCTCAACCGCCTGCTGGCGCGCGTCCTGGTCGTCGACGACCCCATCGCCGACGAGATGCTGGCCGCCCTCCTGGCCCGCGCCGACGCGTACGTGTGCGCCCATCGGTCCTTCCATACGGCGCTCACGGTGCGGGAAGCCATGGCCTGCGGCTGCCCCGTCATCGGCCCCGCGCCGCTGCAATCTCTGGTCGGTCTCGACGAACGCAGCGGGTTCCTCGTTCCCACCGTGCCGTTCAGCGCCCCCGCCGGCTTCCTGTTCGCCGGTTCCCCGCCGAGCGAGCTGGAAGAACCCGACCTCGGCGCCCTGCGCCGCTGCCTGCGCGAGGCGTTCACCGACCGCGCCGCCACCCGCGCCAAGGGCCGCGAGGCCCGACGGCTGGCCCAGAAGACCTTCGCCGACTGGCGGGAAGCCAGCCGCGGCCTGGCCGATCGCCTGGCGAGCGTTCCCCGCCCTAGGTGGAGCCCTGACCGCCGGGCGGCGGCGGATGCAGAGGAAGGGTGACCATGAACCGGCTGCCCACCCCGACCGTGCTCTGCACGGTCAGCGTGCCCTTGAACAGTTGCACGATGCGGTAGGCCACGGCCAGCCCCAGGCCGGTGCCCTTCCAGTCGCGTTTGGTCGTGAAGAAGGGGTCGAAGATCCGGGTCATCTGGTTGGCCGGAATGCCCATCCCGGTGTCTTCGACGGTGATCAGGACGTTGCCGCCCTGCCGTTGCAGGCTGACCGTCACCTTCCCGGTCTCTTTGATGGCCTGGATGGCGTTGACCACGAGGTTCAGGATGACCTGCTGGAACTGGTGGCGATCGCCGAACAGGAACAACGGCTCGGGCGACGGTCGGGTTTCGAGATCGATCTTGGCCCGCCCCACCTGGTAGCGGGCCAGGCTGACCATCTCGGCCACCGCCTCGTTGGCCGAGAACAGGGCCGGCGTCGATTCATGGGGTTGCGAGAAGGTGCGCAGATCCTTGACGATGCGCACGATCCGCTCGATGTGGTCGAGCACGAGGGCGAACAATTCATCCTGCCGCTTGCGGGCCACGTTGCCGCGCTGCAGGATCTGGATGGCGTTGCTGATGCCGGTCAGCGGGTTGTTGATCTCATGCGCGATGCCGGCCGTCAAGATGCCCAGGGCGTTGATCTTCTCGGCCTGCAACAGGGCTTCTTCCATGCGTTTGCGCTGGGTGATGTCGCGGAAGACGACCTGGAACATCGCCACCTGATCGGGCCGGATCCGGATGGGCATGCCCAGGACCTCGAGGTAGACGGTGCGATGGTTGCTCGCCGTGATCTGGGCCTCCTTCATGGCCGGCCCGCCGGCCGCCTTCACGCGCTCGACGATGGCGGAGATCTCGCAGAACAGATCGGAGATCGGGAACAGGGTCTGCAGGACCCGGCCGGTCAGGGGTTCCTGGGTCTGCCCTTTCAGGATCTCGATGAAACGGTTGTTGTGGTAGAGCAGTTCGAGCTGGGGCGATAGCAGGAGGATGCCATCGGGGGAATTCTCGATGAGCAGGCGGTAGCGCTCCTCGGACAGGGCCAGCTCGCGCTTCAGGCGCTGGATGCGCAGATGCGCCTGCAGCCGCGCCAGCAGCTCGCTGATGATGAAGGGCTTGGTGATGTAGTCGTCGCCCCCTGCCTGGAACCCCTTGATCTTGTCGGCCAGGTCGTCCTTGGCGGTCAGGAAGAGGACCGGCACCGTGCGCGTCGCTTCCTGGAGGCGCAATTGCCGACACAATTCGAGGCCATCGACGGTCGGCATCATGATGTCGAGCAGAATCAGATCGGGACGGTAGTCATTGACCGCGGCCAGGGCCTGCGCCCCGTCAGCCAGCAGGCTGACCGCATATCCCTCGACGCTCAGGGTCTCGACCAGCAGACTGCCTGAATCGGGGTCGTCTTCGATGACCAGGATCCGTTCCTGTTCTTCGGCGATCGGGGGAAGGCCGGGCGACGGCGGTTCGATGGCGCACCTCCTCGGGGCTCGGGACGCGTCTGTCCAGTTCTACCACAAATGGCGCCCCGCGGCAAAATCCTTTCCGCCATCGCCGGCACTCGCCCGCGGCGCTTCGCCCCGCGATGGGATGTTCTCGCCACGGCGCGCCGGCCTCTCGCACCGGCCAGAAGGACCGTGGTATACTGACCAGCGAAGAGGTTCTGCGCCGTGCTGGAAGTGAAACTCGCCGATCTGCCCAGGAAGCTGACCATGTTCGAGGCGGTCGAGAACTGCTACCTCGAGCCGATCCGCTTCGTCTGGTCGCGCCTGCGCGAGGGCGTCTCGACGATGGTGCGGTGCGAGAAGCAGATCATCCCCTACCTGCAGGGCATCTTGAAGAAGCGGTTGACGAGCGATGGCAAGAGCGTCGCCTTCATCGACGGCCGCCCGCCCGCCGGCAGCACCGAGCAGGTGCCGCGGGTCACCGGCATGGTCAACCAGCTCCGCTCGCTGGTCAACAACACCGAGCCCAACAAGGTCTTCTTCCTGTCGTACCTCGACATCCTGACCTCGACCGCCATGGGCGGGCTCTCGCAAGAAGCCAAGGAGATCATGACGATCATCCATGAGAACCCGCTGCTGGTGCTGGCCACCTTCGAAGACCCCGACTTCCCCATTCCCGACCTCATCGCCCAGGCCTTCCCCGCCCGCGCCGAGATGATCGGCCTGCCGCGCAGCAAGATGGCGAAACTGATCACCGCCGAGGAGGCGCGCAAGTTCACCGCGGCCGACTCGATCAATCTGATGACTTTGTACAAGTATGTCTCGGGGCTCAATCCGGTGCGGTTCCGCGAGATCATGGGCATCTTCGCCCGCAAGGCCGATCTCGACCCCAAGATCCCCGACATGCTGCCCAACTACCTGCAGGAGCTGCGCGGCTACACGGCCTGCGCTGGCGCCGCCCTGTCGCACATCCAGCTCGACCGCGACATCGCCGGCTACCCGCAGGTCAAGCAGCAGATCCGCGAGAACATTCTGAACCTGCTGCAGCGCGCCAACCAGACCTCCGACGAACAGGAGGTGCGCCAGCTCGAGGCGATCATCCCCAAGGGCCTGATCTTCTACGGGCCGCCCGGCACCGGCAAGACCCTCTTCGCCAAGGGCATCGCCGAAGCCCTCAATGCCGCCATCTACATCGTCAGCGGCCCCGAACTCAAATCGAAATGGGTGGGGGAAGGGGAAGCCAACATCCGTCGACTGTTCGCCCGGGCCCGCGCCACCGCCCCCTCGGTCATCGTCTTCGACGAACTCGACTCGATCGCCGCCCAGCGCACCGGCCACACGAGCGACGGCGGCACCCAGGCCGCCCACTCGATGGTCAACCAGCTCCTCACCGAGATGGACGGCTTCCGCAAAGAACAGCTCGTGCTGGTCATCGGCACCACCAACTTCCTCGACTGCCTCGACCCGGCCTTCCTGCGGCCCGGGCGCTTCGAATACCAGATCGAGATCCCCTACCCCGAATGGGAAGACCGCCGCGCCATCCTCGCCCTCTACAACACCACCTTCGCCACCGGTCTCGGCGAGGCCGATCTCGACCTGCTCGCCGGCTGGACCTCCCGGCTGACCGACACCGGCACCCGCTACACCGGCGACCACCTCAACGCCCTCGTGCGCAATCTCAAGCGGCACCTGCTCAACCGCGGCCTGCCCGCGCTGACCGGCGAGGCGCTGAAAGTCTGGCTCAAGCAGCTCGAGGGCAACCTCGCCCTCACCCCCGAGGAAGAGCGAGTGATCGCCATCCATGAGTGCGGCCACGCCCTGCTCTACCGCCACTGTGGCCGGCACGACGAGATCCGCAAGGTCACCATCGAAGGCGGCGGCAACACCCTCGGCCTGGTCGAGTCGAAGGCCCGGCGGCCCAATGCCTTCTTCACCGAATCCCGGCTGCGCGGCGAGATCGCCATCTGCCTCGGCGGCTACGCGGCCGAGAAGCTCGTCTTCGGCGAGATCTCGACCGGGGCGTCGGCCGATCTGCAGACCGCCACCCGCATCGCCACCGACATGGTCGCTCTCCACGGGATGGGCGGGCAGACCGCCCCCCGCTTCTTCGGTGACCAGGAGGCCCGCGGCGCCCTGCACCTCGGCCCGGCTTCGGCGCGCATCGACGTTTTGCTGGGCGAAAGCCTCGCCCAGGCCACCCAGTACCTGCAAGCCCAGCGGGCCCAGCTCGAACGGCTGGCCTCGCTGCTCATCGAGCGGCGCACCCTGACCCAGGACGACCTCGCCGCCTTCTTCGCCAGCACCGGAGGCTGAGTCCGCCATGCTGCTGCGTCTGGCCAGTCTCGCCGAGATGTTCGCCATGCGGTACCTCATCGAACTCGGCCAGCTCGAGGGAGAATTCCGCCAGGAGCCCGAGCCGCCCTGGCACCTGTGGTTCCAGGTCAAGACCAGCAGTCTGGCCGATCCCGCCGCCTTCAGCCTGTTCCAGGCGCGCGGGCTCGACCAGCTGGCGGCGCAGGTCGCCGAACCGCCGCCCCCGCCCGCCGACTTGAAGCCGGTCAACTGGGTCAAAGTGCTGCGCACCTTCATCCTGCGCCCGGCCCCCGACGGCCGCCTCGGCGACGAGATCATCCTGGTGACCGGCGAACAGGCCATCCTCTTCGAAACGGTCCGGCAGCATTTCCTGATCCAGCAAGGACACCTCGAATTCGCCTGCTACCGCTTCGATCCGCCCATCTACGCCATCCGCATCGACCGCCCGTCGCGCTGGGTGCTCGATCGGCTGCCGCAGGACGGCACCTGGCGGCAGTTCAACCAGGTCGAGGGCCAGCCGGGCTTCTACGTCGAAGCCGGCTGGGTGCTGTCCGATCCCCGCAACGGGCTGCGACTGAGCCAGCTCAAACTGCCCGAGAACACCCACCTGCTGATCCAGGGCGACGGCGGCCTGCTCAGCTTCCGGCCCCAGTGGCAGCACGCCTCGACCATCATCGAGGTCGCCTGCCCCGCCCCCGACCAGCCCCAGATCAACGAGACCGGCCGCCTCACCATCGTGCCGCGACTGCGTCAGACCGACGCGCCGGCCCCCCACGAGCTGTGGCGGGTCGCCGACCCCGCCCGTCTGCAAGCCATCCTCGCCAACGAGGCCAGCCGCCATTTCCATGGCTTCTCGGCCTGGTTCACCCGCCAGGGCGAGATCTGGGTCCTGGCCGTCAGCGCCCAGGCCGATCGCGGCCTCGCCACCATCTTCTCCGATGCCTTCCCTGCCTACCAGCGGCTCGAAGGCCGGGTCTTCCTGCCGGCCGGCCGCCGTCTGCTGCCGCGTCTGCCCGAGCACCGGCTGTGCGAACTCTTCCAGTGCCCGCCCGGCGACCATCTGGTCATCGAAGGGGAAGACGCCGCCCTGCACGCCATTTTGCTGCCGGCCGGGCGCGCCCGCCCCCTCGACGAGTTCATCGCCTTCCAGGCCGAGATCGCCTTCACGCGGGTCGATCCCTACGTCTCCGCCTGGACCTTCGACTTCCCCGACGTAAAAAAAAACGCATGATCGTCGAGCTGACCCTCGACGAGGCCGATCCCCACCATCCCGCGGCGAAACCCCGAACTGGGGCTGAGGAAGAACCAGAAGGCCTCCTGGCGGGGGTGCTGCGCAAAGTGGCCGCCTTCTTCGGCGGCGAGGCCAATGAAGGGGGGGGCGGCGGCTGGCGCGCCGCCGCCGCGCCGAGCTTCCAACGTCATCAGAAGCCGGCCCGCGGCAAGGTCAACCTGACCGGCGCCCCCACCTTCAGCGAGACCGAGGCCACCTCCGCCCGCGATGAGCTGCGCAAGCTCGACCGGCATCTGCTCGCCCACATCGATGACACCGCCGCCTGGCGGCGCCGCGCCGCCCTCAGCGCCGGGCTCAAAGCGGTTTCTTCGGCGCTGGTGGGGGCCGGCACCGCCGCCATCCTCGACCACGACGAGGGCGAATTGCTGAACACGACCATGCAGTTCGCCGAGACCGATCCTCGCTTCCGCTCGCTGCTGACCCCCAACCTGACCTCGCTCAAGCGCGGCGCCCTGCTGGCCTCCATCCGCAACGTCCATCTCGACGCCGAGTTCCATTACCTGCTCCACCTGGCCTTCGCCTGGCGGTTCCGCGACGCCGATATCTTCCGCCAGGCCATCGACGCCATGCGCACCGGCTACGCCGGCTCGGAGCGCACCTTCCATGCCTTCCGCGACGGGCAGGTGATCTCGGGCACGCGCCCCGAGGGCGCCAACCGCATCGGGTTGATGACGCCCGCCGACGAACCCCGCATCCGCATGAACGTCAACAACTTCCTGCTCCGCATGGGCTGCGCCTCGATTCAGCCCGTCGCCCTCGTCCGCCAGCAGTTCCGGATCCTGCTGTCCGCCCACCTCACGCCCGAACTGGCCAACAAGTTGGTTTCCCCCATCGCGGTGACCCCCGCTCCCGGCTCCCTGGTCGCCCGCAAGAAGGCCGATCTCGACCACTGGCCCCATCTGCCCGAGAGCGAACGCCGCACCGCCGCCACCCGCCGCTGGTTCGACACCCTCACCATGGAGAAGATCCGCGAGATCTCGCTCGACGACATGTTCACCGGCGCCCTCTACCGCCCGACCTTCCTGTTCACCCGCGCCGACCCCGAATTCGCCGCCGAGCTGCGGTCCATCTCCTGGATGACGGCCCTCCCGGACACCGAGTTCCCGCCGGTCAGCGACGGCAAGCCGCTGGCCGAGGCCATCTACCGCCGCTACCTGGCCCGCGCCAGCGACTGGTCGGCCTATTTCCGGCTGGCGCTCGGCCGAGGGGCCACCCTCCATCACAAGGCCCGGGCCCAACGCCTCCTGCTGCTGATGGTCACGCGGTTCGGCCCCCAGAAGGATTTCGAACCGCTGATCGAGCCTCTGGTCATCGATCTCGGCCGCCAATCCCCCTGGGATCTGTACAACCTCACCCTCTACTGCGACATCTACCGCTTGTCGCTGGCCTTCCGCCGCAAAGTCGACGAACAGCGGCTGTTCAACGCCCTGCTCGCCCGGCTGCCCGAGCCCCCGCATGGCTGGTCGGATTTCCGCGACGCCGCCGAACACTTCATCCTGTGCCTGTTCCTGAATGGCTCGCAGGTGCGCCGCTTCCAGCTCGACCGCATGCTGGAACGCACCATGCGCTGGCTCGACCAGGCGCTCCAGGTCGTCCAGGATGAAACCATGGTCGACGAGATCCTGACCCTGTTGAGCTTCCTGGAGGTCGGCACCCTGGCCGACCTCGTCCCCGAGAACATCGAGCAGCACCAGTTCCAGGAACGCCGCCGCACCCTGTGGATGGACCACGCCCGCCGCTTCGCCACCCCCAACGGCTTCCAGGACTGGCTGCAGCAGATCGACCGCTCTCCCCATTTCAAGCCCATCTGACGAGGAACACCATGGCCATCGACCTTCCTGCCACCGACGAGATCAATGCCGCGCGCGAGCGCATCACCGCCCTGCACAACCGCCTGTGCGAGTTCTTCCTGGCCCGCGACGAAATGCTCAAGCTGATGGTGACCGCCGTCGCCGCCCAGGAGCCGATGCTCTTCATCGGGCGCCCCGGCACCGCCAAATCGCTGCTGGTCTCGGTCTTCTGCCAGGCCATCGGCCTGGCCGAGGGCGATTACTTCGAGTACATGCTGACCAAGTTCACCGAACCCAGCGAGATCATGGGCCCCGTCGACATCCAGAAGCTGAAGGCCGGCCAGTACGTCCGCAAGGTCAAAGGGCATCTGCCCGAGGCGCGCATCGCCTTCCTCGACGAGATCTTCAAAGCCAACTCGGCCATCCTCAACATGCTGCTGACCGTCATCAACGAACGCAAATACTACCAGGAGGGGGTGCCCCTGCCGGTGCCGCTCGTCTGCATGTTCGCCGCCAGCAACGAGATCCCCGACTTCGGCGAGTTCGACGCCCTCAAAGACCGCTTCATCCTGAAGGTCGAGACCCTGCCGGTGCGCGCCACCCACTTCTACGAGCTGATCCGCTTCGGGGTCCGGTTCGAGACGCGGGCCTTCGCCAAGGAACGCCCCTGGGCCTCGGATTGTACGCTCGACGATTTTCTGCTCATCCATCGCTACGTGCTCAACGAAGTGCTCCCGCGCATGATCGAGCAGCCCGACGCCGAACTGCTCGGCGATGAACGGATGACCAAGGCCTTCAAGACGCTGATCGCCGTGCTGGCCGACGAGCTGAAGGTCGAGATCACCGATCGCAAACTGATCAAGTTGTACAAGCTGATCGTCACCCAGGCCTTCCTGTTCAACGGCGGCCGCGTCACCCGCGAAGAGCTGAAGATCCTGCGCTACTGCGGCAACAACTTCGCCGACGTGCAGAAGATCAAAGCCTTCATCGAAGAACGGCTGGACAGCATGGAATAGGCAGGGCGCGAACGGACCATGGCGCTGCTGAGCCGCCCCGAGATCGCCGCCTGGCTGAACGCCTCCCTCGAGGCTTCGGGCTTTCGCCAGCTCGAACCGCTTCCGTTACGCATCTGGAAGGAGGCGGTGCGGGCCGGGAAGAACGCCCTGCCCCCCGGGTTCTTCGGCCTGCTCTGGGAGCGCCTCACCCACAAGACGGCCGGCCCTCATCGGGAACGGACCGGTCTGCCCGCCGAAGACGAACTGCTGACCCGGCTGACCCGCCTCCCCGGCTTCGAACACCTGGAGGGCCTGTTCATCCTGCGCGGCGCCCGCCCCTCGGAAGACTTCATCGCCGGGGTGCTGGCCCAGGTGATCGATCGCCTGCCGGGCTTCCATCATGCGGTCGTCCAAATGGCCAGCCTCGATCTCGAGCACGTCCTCGACCACCCCACCGCTCCCGATCCGGCCTTCCCCGCCACCCGACATCTGCAGACCATCTACCAGGATGCGCTGAGCCGGCTCGCCGCCGCCCCCCTGACCCTGACCCCGACCGACCTGTTCGAGATCGGCCACCCGCACCTGTTCCGCTCGCCGGCCGATCGCACCTTCTACCGCCGCATGATGGCGGCGGTCAACGGCCTCGCCCACTGGGCCACCGGCGTCTTCACCCTGAAGGAGGAATCGGCCACCGTGGTCGCCCAGTTCGGCGAACCGCAGATCCTGCCCCTGGGCGGCTACGATTCGCTGACGACCAAGGGGGACATCAGCTCGTTGCTCTCCTCCGAGCTGGGGTTCATCGACGAAGAGATGGAAGTCGATCTGTTCGATCTCAAATACTGCGAGAACCAACTGCTCTATTTCAAACGGGAAGAAGGCGCCGTCTTCCGCATCCGCCGCGACATCACCGTCGACCTCGAACTGACGCCGTTCTTCGAGCACGAGCGCCACCTCGGCCTGCTGTTCGCCTGGTGCTTCGTGCTGGCCGACCGCCTGATGGAGACCTTCGTCAAAGACGCCGTGCGCCTCTTCTTCCAGTTCCGCGGCTTCATGCCCTCGGCTTTTCGCGAAGCCTGCGCCTTCTTCCGCTTCTTCCTCGAAGAGAAGGGCATCTTCAAACGCATCTTCCTGTCCGCGCACGGCGACCCGCCCGCCGACTTCCAATCGCCCCGCACCCAGGGCTGGAAGCTGGGCGGCCCCCCCGACCCCCGCGTCAAACACATTCCGTTCTCCTTTCCCCAGACCGATGCCTTCGCCGCCGCCGACCCGCGCGAACAGGAGCAGGAACTCGGCCTCAGCATCGTCCAGATCCTGAAGCAGATGATCGGCCATGCGGATCGCTGAATTGATCAAGCTGACCGAAGTGGAAGGCCCCGGCCGGCGAGCCGCCCTCTGGTTGCAGGGCTGCTCGATCCGCTGCCCGGGCTGCTGCAATCCCGAATTCCTCGACCCGCACGGCGGGCAGGACCGCGACCCCCTCGCGCTGGCCGACGAGCTGGCCGCACTCCCCGTCGAAGGCCTGACCCTGCTCGGCGGGGAACCCCTCGATCAGGCCGCCGAACTCGAGATCCTGCTGCGCCGCCTGCGGGCCCGAGGCGATTTCGGCGTCATCCTGTTCACCGGCTACCCCTGGAACATCGTCCGCACCAGGTTTCCCCAGATCCTTGACTGCTGCGACCTGGTCAAAGCCGGTCCCTTCGAGGCCGCCCACCATCCCGACCCCCGGCGCTGGATCGGCTCCACCAATCAGACGATCCATGCCCTGACCGACCGCTACCGAAACCTGGCAGCCGCTTGGCCCGCGGCCCGCCGCGAGATCGAGATCCACCTGCGCGGCGATGCCATTGTCATCAATGGCACCCCCTTGCCCGACACCCCTTGGCCCGGCCCTCACCCCCTCGAGCCGCCAGCCCCCGCGCCGCGGCGGCCCGTTCTCTCCCCCACCCTACCCCTCAGGAGGTCCCCGTGAAGAAGATCATCCTCGACTTCTCGTTCGATCAGCGCACCGGCGAGACCAAGATCGTCGTCGATTATGAAGATCCTGAATTGTCGACTCTCGAACTGAACGAGGCCATCCGTTCAGGGGAGATCCGTGACGAGGTCATCGCCCTGGCCGGCCGGATGTTCGGCGACGACGTCGCCGGTCGGCTGCGCGACGGCCGGATTCCGCTCGTCTGCCTCGACCACCACCCCGAGCTGCGCGAGCAGCCCACGGCGGTGGCGCAGTCGCAGACGGAAGCGGCTCCACGACGCCAGGACCAGACCCAGTGATGCTCCAGCCCGCCCACCCATCCAGGCGGCTCCACGCCACCCCGCCGCCAGGGCTTTCCTGCGCTTCGCTTGCCGCAGACCCCCTGCCCATCCGAGGGTTTCCATGAAGGTCCAGATCATTCCCGAAGAGATCATCTGGCAGTATCTGGCGAACTGCTTGAGCGGCTATCCCGATCAGGAGTTGCCTCATCGGAAGCACTTCGACAAGCTGCCCCTCGAGATCGAACTGTCCGAAGAATTCCTGACCCGCTGGCGCCGCACCGTCGGCGCCCTGGTGGGGCGCGAGGTGGCCATCACCTTCCAGTTCCGCCCCTTCCTCTTCCTCGAAAATGATCAAGTGGTCCGTGCCAGTGCTCTTGACGAGCTGTTCTGGCGCCAGACCACCCTGGCCTTTTCCGATCGCGCTCCCCGCCGCCTCTGGGAAGATCTGGTCGGTCGCCGCCAGGGCAAGCCACCGGTCTGGCAGACGGTCACCCCGGCCGACGCCTTGTTTCTGGCCCTGCTCGACCGTCGACTCGTCGATCGATTCGATTTCGCCTGGCTCCATGCCAATGACGCCCCCTGGCTGGTCGTCGCCATGTTCTTGCACCTCTGGCAGTTCTACAACCCCGCCACCCTCCCCTGGAAGGTCTACCTGGAGCGCCCTGACCCGGTCCCCCTGCCCCTGCGCGAGCTGCTGATCGAACACACGGCGACCTTCTTCCAGGCGTTGGCCTACGCCATCCATCGCTTCGGCCAGGCCGAGACCGATCGCCCGACCTCTCTTCCCAAGCCCGCGCAGCGACGCATCAGGTTCTTCTTCGAGCATGCCGCCGACGTGCTGCGGCTCGCCAGCGGCGACCCCTTCGCGACGGGAGCCATCCGCACCGCCGTGGCTGCCTGGACAGGCCCCGCCGCCCTGGGGTTCGACGACGCCCGCTTCCTCGAGGGAGCCATCGAGCAGTATGGCCTCTTCCGCCACATCGACGCGTTCCATCGCGAGTGCCGTGCACTCACCGACATCTGCCAATCCGGAGGCATCCATGAGCAGGAGCTACCAGATCAAACTCCCTCTCGCCATGTTTCTGACCTCTGACCAGCTGGCGCGCCGGGGCCGCCTGGACCTGTCCTTCGACCTGCTCGGGATCCTCGAACCCGAGCGGATGACCGAACTCCTCGACCAGGTGCTGGCTCGTCGCGGCTGGACCAGGACTCCCGACGGGAAGTGGGCCCGCCCCTCGGCCAACCAGGCCATCTGGCAGATCGACACCGGCTCGCGCGTCCTCGCGATCGACATCTCGCCGCAACTCGCCCAGGACATCGCCATCGATTCCTCGCGGCTCGGCATCTACGACGACAGCGGGCCCGTCAAGGTATCGGTCGAACAACTGCCCGCGACCGTCCGCACCTCGATCGAGGTCGCCCTCCAGCATCTCGAAACCGGAGAGAAGGATCGGTTGGTGGCGGAAGCCATGCAGGCTCGCCAGGCCTTGACCGCCGCCCTGCAGGAAGTCTACCGGGAAGCGCTGCAAGAGAAAGCCCGGGCCATGGGCAACATCGTCTCGGTCAGCGAATCGACCCAGGACGGCACCACCCGCATCCGCATCGAGATCGCCTGACCCGCCCGGCGATCCGGCCGCCCCCTGGCCTGGAGCGTGCCAGCGTGCTGGCCAGCCGGCCGGCGCCCGGCCGGTTCACAGCAAGACGACGGAAGCCAGGTACAGCAGGGGGAGGGCGACCAGCACGGCGACCACCCACGAGCTTTGGGCCAGGCGGGGCAGCAGCACCACCAGCAGCAGTCCCGGCAGGATCGAGCTGCCCCGCAACCCCATCGAGAGATAGCTCCACAACAGAATCGAGGTGTCGAGCCCGACCAGGACGATCGCCGCCGCCGCCGCCAGCACCAGACCGCCCAGCGCCCGCAGCCGCAGCAGCGGGCTGCCCAGGCGGCCCACCCAGGCGATCTTCTCGAGGAAGTCGACCGACAGGTTGGTGGTCACGCCCAGCGCCAGCCCCGCCCCGGTGCCCAGCACGATGAAGAACAGGCACCCCATGAAGGCGGCCGCCAGGGGAGCGGGAAAGGCTTCCCGCAAGAACAGCGGGAACGCCTGGGCGGTGGAACCGGCGATCACGGTGCCGCTCTGCTTCAACGCCATCCCGACCAGGATGCCCAGGATGCCGATGGGCGGAATCAACACCGCGCTGAGCAGGGCCCCCTGCCGCGCCTGCCCGACATCTCGGGCCGAAAACAGCGCCTGCAGGTAGGTCTGCGTCGACAGCACCCCGATCACCACCGACAGGATCTCCAGGAACCCCTTGCGGAACCCGTAACTGAACAGGCCCATGGTATCAGGGTTCGCCTGGTACCAGCTCCAGGCCCCGCCCAGGCCCCCCAGCCGGCCGACGGCCAGCCAGGCCGACCAGCCCATGACCAGGCACAGGAACAGGAACTTGGCCCGGCCGATCCAGGAGGCCCCGACCATGCCTCCCGCCGCCACCAGCAGGAACAGGAACAGGAACGTCACGCCCAGGGCCACGCCGACCGAGCACTGGAAGATGGCGATCAGGATCGCCATGGCCGCCAGGAACTGGGCGACGATGTGGACGAACATGCCCAGGGCGGTCAACGAGCTGCAGAAGGCCTGGAACCGCGCGCCGAAGGTGCGGCCGAGGAATTCGGCCACCGTCGTCACTTCGGCCTGCCGCAGCGCCGGCGCGAACAACACCCCCAGGATCAAACAGGCCAGCCCGCTGCCCAGCGTGAAGTACCAGCCGGCCAACCCGTGGCGGTAGGCCATTTCTACCGTACCGATGGTCGAGGCGCCCCCGACCAGGGTGCCGATGATGGCCCACGCCACGCCCCAGCGGTCGAGGGCGCGGCCCGCGACGGCGAAATCGGTTTCGGATTTAACCGCACGCGCCGACCGCAGGCTGGCCCCGACCAGAACGACGATGGTGATCAAGAACGGGAGCTGGAAATCCAGGAAGGACACGGGCTCGCCTCTGCTCTCGGGTCTCAGGTGGTCAGCAGGGCCTGCAGCCTGGCCAGGTCGACCTTGTCGCCGAACCGGTGCCGGATGGCATCGAGGTAGGCCGACAGGGGCAACAACGAGGTCTTGGCCAGCAGCAACCCCAGACTGTAGAGGGAGACATTCCGGGTCCCCATCGGCGTGCGGAGATCGGCCGAGATGACGACCACGCCCGGGCTGGCCGGTTTGGGCAGGCTGGCATCGATGAGCAGGACGCCCGATTGCATGGTCCGGATCTGGGATTCGACCTTGCGCAGTCCATCCAGCGAGGTGATGACGATGGCGTCAGGGGTTTCGATGCCCGTGTAGTTGATCGGACGGTTCTTGAGGTTGACCTCGATCAGCGAGAAGCCGACCCCGACCGTCACGGGATAGCTGCCCTTCTTCGTCACCGACAAGCCGCAGGCGATGCCCGCCTCGGCCAGCAGTTCGCCCGCCGCCTGGACGCCTTCGCCGGCCGATCCTGCCAGGATGATGGAGTATTTCCGCGGCAGGTTCGATACATCCCGATGGGGGACGACCAGATCGTCATTCAGGAGGGAGGGGCGATCGAGGCGGGCGGGCCGCGAGTGGATCGGGCGCGGCGGATTGGTGAGGACCACCGGTTCGAACCCGTTTTCCCGGGCGATATCAGCCGGTTTGCGACCCGGGTTGTACTTCACCCCATAGGATGGACAGATCTCGATGATCTCCACCAGAGAGAACCCGGGGGTACGGAAGGCTTCGGCCAGGTCATCCGAGAAATCGCCGATCCCGATCAGGCGCTGCACCCGGATGGCCCCGGCCACATGCGCCAGCCGGCACAGATCGAAGCCCGGCGTGATCTTGCCGTCAGGGGTCGAGGCCGTCTTGAAGCCGACGGGCGTCAGGCCGCTGGGCTGCCCGCCGGTCATGCCATACAGCATGTTGTTGTGCACCAGAACCGTCATGTCGACGTTCCGGTCAGCTGCCTCGAGAATGTGCGGCAGACCGATGGTCGCCCCGCCATCGCCGATGTAGACGAGGATCTTCTTGCCGGGAGGGTGAACGCCCAGGGAAACGCCGACGCCCAGCGCGGTCGAACGGCCATGCAGGCCATGGATGGTGTGCGATGCGTACTGCTGATCGATGATGCCGATACACCCGATATCGCTCACCACCACCACATCGAGCGGCGACAGGCCGGCCACTTTGTGCAACGCCTTTTCCGTATTGATGGCCACGATGTTGTGACCGCAGCCCTTGCAGAAAGGCAGATGGTCGGTGCGCAGGAAGGCAGGCGCAGTATCGGAGGCGGGAGGGGCTTGGACGACGGTATCGGGAGTGCTCATGCGATCACCTCCTGCATGATGGCCGCGGGCGGAATCATGGCCCCGAACGAATGCACCGACCGGATTCGGCTCGGAATCCGCTGTCCGAACAGGTGTTCGACGAACTGCCCGGTCAGGTTCTCTTCCGGGAACACCACCCGCTCGTAGCGGTCGATGACCTCGAAGATCTGCGGCGGCGTGGGGAACAGCGTTTTGACGACCAGGAGCGAAACCCGATGGCCTTGCTCGCGCAACCGCCGAACCGCTTCCCGGGCGGCGCCCGCCGTGACGTCGTAGGCCACGACGAGGCGGCGGGCGTCCGGTTGCTCGTCGAGTTCCAGCCAGGTGTAATCCGGCAGATTGCGGACGATCTTGCGATGCAGCCGGGTCGAATTGCCCAGCGCTTCGGGCGTCCCGGCCTGGATCAACCCCGTGGCATCGTGGGTGGAGGCCGTCATGCGCACCTGGTGGTGCGGGTTGCCCAACGGCAGGAACGGCGGCACGCCCCGCTCATCGGGGGCATAGGGGAGATACGGCCCTTCCCCTTTGTACAAGGGAATCTTGATGGGAGAAAGGGGTTTCAAGGTCGCCAGATCGAAATCCTGCATGGTCATGATCATTTCCTTCGACGTCAGCAGGATCACCGGCGTCCGCAGCGAGACGGCCACCCGCAAGGCTTCGTGCGACAGATCCCAGCAGTCTGGCAGGCTCGAAATGCAGAGGGTCGGCACCGGAAAGCCGCCCGAGATCATCCCCCGGACCAGGGCCAGATCGCCTTGCGCGCCCGTGGTGGCCGTACCGGTCGCCGGCCCCAGCCGCTGCGCCAGGATGATGACCATGGGCAGTTCCATCATGAACGCCATGTTGATCGATTCGACCATCAAGGCGAACCCAGGAAAAGAGGTGGCCGTCACGGTCAGCAACCCGGTGGCGGCGGCCCCGCTCATCCATTGCAGGGTGGTGATCTCGTCAGGCGCCCCCAGCATCCGGGGGAAGCGCTCGCTCGCATACTGGAACAGCAGGTTGGACGGCGTGATGGGATACCCGATGAACGTGTCGGCCCCGCTCTGAACGAGGGCCTCGATGATGAGCCGCGATCCATCGATGAGAGCGACCCGAGGGGAGTGTGTCATAGCGGTTCCTCTTGCGGTGAAATGAAGTGTGAATGAAGGAGTGGCTCAAAAGTGACTGGTTGCTGAAACGGACAGAGAAATGGAGGGATGAGGAAGAACGAGGGTCAACGATCCGGGCCGGGGCACATGGCGCGGGCCAGACACAGGGAGTTCAACCGGTTCTGCCGGTCATCGGACCGCGAATTCAAGACGGCCGGTACCGCCGCCCCCAGGACCAACCCGCCCCAGGTGGCCTGGCCATGGAATTTGAAGCTTTTGCCGAGCGAGTTGGCCGTTTCCAGATTCGGGCAGAGAATGAGATCGGGGTCGCCCGCCACCGGCGACCCACCCAGCCCCTTGTGTTCGGCGGCCGCCCGGTTGATGGCAGCGTCATACCCGAGCGGGCCATCGACGACGAACCCTTTGATCTGGCCCCGTTGGCTCATGACGACCAGCGCCGCCGCCTCGAGCGTCGCCGGCATCTTGGGCGAGACCGTCTCGACCGCGGCCAGCACCGCCACCTTGGGTCGCTCGATCTCCAGGGCCCGCCAGACGGGCCGGGTGTTCTCGATGAGCACCTTCTTCTCCTCGAGGGTGGGCTGGACGATGACAGCGTTGTCGGTCACCCCCAGCAACTTGTGGTAGGAGGCCATCTCGAAGACCGAAATGTTCGACAGCACCCCCGAACCCCGCAAGCCGGCCTCCCGATCGAGAATGGCCTTCAAATAGGCCTCGGTCTTGAGGGACCCTTTCACCAGGATGCCCGCCGCGCCTTCCCGCACCTTGGCCACCGCGGCCCGCGCGGCATTGGCCTCATCGGCGGCGCTGATGATGTCGTAGCGATGAGCCTCATCGCCGACCTCGGCGATGGTGCGGCGGATGGCCGCTTCGTCGCCGGTCAGGAAGACCCGACCGATGAATCCCAGGGCGCGCGCGGCCTTGAGGCTGTCGATCACCTCGGCATCGGCCGCCGCCGCCACCGCGACTCCGACCGGGGGCAGACCACGGACCTTCTGTTCCAGGGCAGCGAACGTGGCAATGCTCATGCGTGTTTCTCCTCGACCGGCGTCTGCTCACGCCGCCATTGCCGCAGCGGGTCGATCACGTCCTCGGGCAGGCGGCAGTCGGGCCAGGTCAGGCAGGGCTCGCGGCCCGTCAGCATTAGCCAGATGCTGAGCGCGATGGCTTCGTTCTCGTTGCCCCCCGGGAAGACCGTGACCGGGGCGATCCGGCTGACCTTCCGGGTCAATTCGGCCACCAGATAGGGTTCATGCGCGACCCCGCCGGTGATGATGATGCCATCCAGATCGAACTCGAGCACCGACGCCATCGCCCCGATCTCCTTGGCGATCTGATAGATCATCGCGTCGTAGATGAACTTAGCGAAGCCGTCTCCCGCCTCGATGCGGCGTTTGACTTCACGGATGTCCTTGGTACCCAGGTAGGCGTACAGCCCGCCCGCCCCGTACAGCTTCTTGTGCAGCTCTTTCTCCGTGTATTTCCCGGAAAAGGCCAGCTTCAGCAGCGGAATGGGCGGCACGCCCCCGGCCCGCTCGGGCGTGAACGGCGCCGATTCCATGCGGTTGTCGCTGTCGACGATCCGGCCCCGGTCGAACGGCGCGATGGAGAACCCGCCTCCCAGGTGGGCGACCACGCAGCGCATGGCCTGGAACGGCTTGCCCAGCCGCTCGGCCAGCGCCCGCACCGTGGCCCGGATGTTGAGCGCATGCACGAAACTGAACCGCGGCAGTTCAGGACACCCGGAGATCCGGGCGATGGGCGCCATTTCATCGACCCCCACCGGGTCGACCACGAACGCTTCGGTGCCATAGGTGCGGGCCATCCGGGCGGCCAGGGGGGCCCCGAGATTCGAGGCGTGCTGGTAGACCGGCGTTTTCAGGCTGAACGTCTCGAGCGCCTCATTGACCCGGATCACCCCGCTCGGCACCGGCGGCAGCATGCCCCCGATGGCCCCGACCGCGATCAGCCGCCGCTCGTTCAGCAGCGCGGTCGGCAGCGCCTGCCTGACATTGGCTTCCCGCTCATCGACCTGATCGGAGATGCTGGGATACCGCAGGAACAGATCATCGGGATGATCGACCTGGTGCGACCAGGCCTGCGTCAGCTTCTCTCCTGCCACATCATGCAAGGAGCATTTGGTGCTGGTCGAGCCGGTGTTGATGACCAGAATGCTATCGACCGTCGGCATGCGAACGCCTTTCAGAGAAGGGGAAAATTTCTGCCAGAGGCCGGGAATGGCCTTCGGCAATATACCACGACCGCCGGCGAATGGCCAAACGTTCCCTTCATTCTGCGGCGGACGATCCTCCGACGGACGCGGGGCGCGGGGTGCAGAGGCCACCGGCCTCAAAGCGCAGAAGCTGGAATGAAATCAGAAGATCGGCATGCCGCACTTGCGACAGAACTTGGTCTGGCTGTCGTTCTCGGTGCCGCAGTTGCCGCACTCGATGACCTTCGGCTTGTCGTCGAGCTTGATGTTGACCTTCTTCTGGTCTTCGGTGAGGTTGGACGGCAGACCCACGGCCTGGGTCGAACCGCTGGAGCCGACCGTGGTGAAGGTGCCGACGTTCTTGCCGATCACCGCCCCGATGTCGACCCCCGCTTTGACGCCATTGACCAGGAAGATCTCGATGGGCATCGATTTGCCCTTGACCATGATCGGCTCGAGCGGGGTGACGTCGAAATAGTCGGCCACGCGCTCGTAGGTCGATTTCGTGATCAGCAGCTGCATGGGCTTGGCATTGGCCATGACGCGGGCGGCCAGGTTGACATTGTCGCCGATGACCGTGTAGGAGAGCTGCTTCTCCGAGCCCATGTAGCCGGCGGTGACGATGCCGGTATTGATGCCGATGCCGATCTGGATGACCGGTTTGCCTTCCTTCTTCCACATCTCCTGCAGCTCACGCAGGGCTTCCAGCATCTTGACGCCCGTCAGCACGGCGCGAATGGGATCATCGGGCCGCGACACCGGCGCCCCGAACAGGGCCATCAACTCGTCGCCGACGTATTTGTCGAGCGTGCCATCCATTTCCATCAGGATGTCGGTCATGCGCGTGAAATAGACGTTGAGCTGGGCGACGATGTCGGAGGGGTCCATCGATTCGGACATCTTCGTGAACCCGCGGATGTCGGAGAAGAACATGGTGACTTCGCACTTGTTGCCACCGAGCTTGAGACCTTCGGGGTTGGCCATGATCATTTCGGCCACGCTCGGCGACACGATGCGCGACAGGCTGCCCTTCAGCTCTTCGTTCTTCCGCAGTTGCTCTTCGCTCAGCTTCTTGGTCGAAATGAGGTCTTCCATCGTCGCCGAGTACAATTTGGCGTTTTTCATGACCAGACCGGCGATGTCGGCGCACGTGGCGACCAGGTTCTGATCATCGCGGGTATAGTCGGGATTGCGCATCCGCTCGACGTTGACCACGCCGAACACCTTGCCCTCGACATAGATGGGAGCGGCGAGAATCGTTTTGATCGTGCCCTGGCCGATCAGACCGCGAGTCTTGGGGTCGACCTCGCACTCCTTGATGCCCATGGCACCGCCTGCCCCGATCTCTTCCCGGGTGTTCCGTTTGGCCAGGAAGGTGATGATGCAGTTTTCCTCATGGTTGATGACGATGTCGCGATACTCTTTGGCCGGCATGCCCTCGGCATGCACGATGCGCAGCTTCCCTTCCTTCTCATCGTTCAGCAGGAGCTGCACCCGATCGGCGTCGAGCCCCTTGGCGATGATCTCGACGACCGTCGCGAAGATCTCGTCGCGATCGAGGCTCTTGGTCAGGTTCTTCATGCGCAGCAAGGTGGTCGACAGCTTCATCGACTTCTTGCTGAACTCGTCTTTCAACTGGCGCATCTCTCGCTCCATGCGCTGTTCGGGGGTCTCATTGGGATCGACCGGCTCAGGGGCCGGCTCTTCTTTCTTCTTCAGCTTCTTCTCGGGTTTGCCCCCGGTCAGCCCCTCGAGCTTGATCTCGGCCCCTTTCTCTTTCTCGGCCTGCGCCTGCCGGTAGCGAGCCGCCGCCGCAGGATCGATGCGGGCTTTCAACTGGCCGCTCTCGGCTTCCAGGGCTTTGGCTTTTTTCGTCTGCTCCCATCGGAGGAAGAGAAATACCAGCAACCCGGCGGAGAAGATCACCAGGAGCGAATACACCTCCCACCATTCCTCGATAGGGTAGGTCTCAGGCTTCAAGCGCATCATGATCGCTCCTCCGCCAAGGAGGAGGGGAACGATGAAGACCGACAGCGTGATGGCGATCTTTTCGCCGAGGAGGCCGAAGATCCCGACGATGGTCAGGATGTAGAAATAGTTGTAGGCCTTCCAGAAGGTCTGCGGCAGTTTGTTGGTGAAGACGAGATAGGCCACGCCGCCGACCGCTACCGTCCCGAGCACGCCCAGGAGGTCGGGCAGAATGGCCTTGAGGCCTTTTTTGGCTTCTTGTTCTTCAGCCATGGCTCTGAGAGGAATCGTATGCTTCCCTCTTTAACATTAGCCGATCCGGCGGCGAACGGCAACCGCGGCCGACCCCTACCGCCATCGGCCTGCCACGGGAATGATTTCGCGCGACTCGCCCGGCGACTTCCCGCTCGGCCTGATCCACCCCATGGCCAACCGGCCAACTTCCTGGCAACGCGCCCCCCGACCGCCTCTCCCCGGCCAGAGGCCCGCGCATCGCGGCGAGAGGCGTCAGCGCCCCTTGCGAGTGATTTCCCCCATCAGTTTCTCGGCATCAGAACTGCCCGGAGCCATCTTTTCGAGAAGCTTTTCCGCCTCGTCGAACTGCTGGCGCAGGCACAGCAGATGGCCCAGCCAGGCCCAGGAACGGCTGGTTTTGGGGAAGGTCCGGCAGGCGTCCTGGGCCAGAGCGAGGGCGACCTCCGGCTTCCCTTGCAGGAGCACCACCATCGATTCGATCGTCTTGACCAACCCGCTGGTCTTTTTGCCCCCCTTGAGGGACTGAGCCTGGCCAAACCATTTCAGGGCCGGCTCCAATCGCTCCATGGAAACCTCGAGTTCGACCAGCTCGCAGAGGATCTTCGCAGCGGTGAGCGGGTTCTTGGCCAGCGACAAGCCCTTGGTCAGGTCCAGGTTGGCCTGGACCGGCTGCTCGAACGCGAGATTGCATCGCCCCAGCACCAGGAACGACAGAGCGGCTTCATTGGTCGACAGCCCCTGCATCCGCTCGGGCGGCAGCTTCTGGATGATCCCCAGCGCCCCCGCATGGTCGCTCGTCAGACTTTTGTAGTAGGCAGACAGCAATTGCCCGGAGATCGACACCGAAGACCCCTGGAAGGTCTGGAGAAATTCGCCCAGGCTCTGATTGGCTTCCACGTAGTCTTCACGCTCGATCAGCGCCCGGATCACCGCCAACCAGGCGACCGGGAATCCTTTCCGATCGGTCCCGGCCAGGAGCTTGCGCCCCAGGGCGATCGCCTCATCGAACTCGTCGAGGTCGAGATGTTGGAGAATGGTGGTCTCCATGATCTTGGCATCCGTGAAGCCGATGGTGCCATTCCCGGCGGTGGGCGCGGCCAGAAGCCGGCTCCCCTTCCACCCGACCAGGTCGCCGACCATCAGGAAGAGATAGCGCCCCAGAGGCATGGCCAGGGCGCACCCGAAGGTCAGCAGCAGGCTGGCGGCCAGACCACCCCAGCGCATTCCGCCCTCGACCCGGCTTTGGAACACCAGGACCGAGACCATGAACCACCAGCAGAAGAACCAGCTGCCGTACAATTCGTGGCGGGCGGGGCGCCAGGCCGGCGGCAGGGTCGAGAACAGAGCATAGGCGAGGTACAGCGCCACGGTGCATTGGTGAATCCCCATCAGGAGGCGAGGCGCGATCCAGATGGGGTCGGCGAGCGCGGTATCGTCTTGCAGGAACCCGAGGCGGGCAGCATCGCTGCCCAGCCACCAGGCGACCCCGACATGGCCCAGGGCCAAGGCCACGAATCCCAGGTCCAGGCGATGGCCTTCCTTGGGCGAGGTATGTCGGGCCAGACCCACCAGAATGGCCATCAAACCCAGAGCGTAGATGAGTCCCGGCCAGCCGCCCAGGCCGCAAGGCAGGGTCAGGAAAAAGAAGGGCAGATGCCCGGTCAGCAGACTCCAGCCGAAAGGCAGGCCGTCCTCGCCGCCATCCCAGCGGGCGAGTCGGCGGGCCACCAGTCCGATGCTCTCCCAGGCCCGCAAGAAATTGCCGTACCGCACATCGAGCAGATAGACCAGGATGCGCTCGCGGCTCGGCACCGCCGACGTCAACACCACTTTGTCGAGGAGGTCGCGGGCCTGGTCCGACCGGCCCAGGCAATCGCTGACCATGGCCAGCCGAATGCGGGCCAGCTCATTCTCGGGATGCACCGCCAGCGTCGCCTCCAGGGCGGTCGCCGCCTCGGTCAGCGCGCCGGCCGCCAGATGGATGCGAGCGAACAGCAGGTGGACATGCCCCTGACCGGCCGCCGGCAACGATTTCAAGGGAATTCGGGCCAGCACCTTCTGGGCGGCCTTGTACATTCCCACCTGGCACAACGTCTCACCCCAGAGCAGCAGGGGGTAGACATTCGAAGGATTGGCTTCGTAGGCGTCCTCGAAGGCTTCGACCGCCTCTTCGATCTTGCCGGCGGCCCGGGCCTTCAGGCCGATGTCGATCTTGATCTGGGCCTTGGCTTTGTCGGGAGGCGGGCGCTCGGCGCCGCGTTCCGCACCGGCCGCCCCGTCCCACCCGATCATGACCCCGACCAGGATCAGGGTCAGGGCCAGCCACGGTGCGCGACTCATGTCGCCGCTTGCCAGATGCCTCTCATCCCTGCATCTGGGCCATCAACTCGCGCTGTTTCCTGGTCCCTTCCTGGTCGAGCGAGAATTCGACCTTGAGGATGTCCCCTTCGTGGGCGCCGGCCGGCAGGAGACTCTTATGGACGTTGATGAGGTCCCCATTTTCGAGGAGGCAGCGGAAATAAGGCCCTTTGGCAGAATCGATCACGGCTCGCATGGCAGTTCCCCTTTCACCTACAGGTCGCATTGGCTCAGCACGCCTTCGATGAACAACCGGACTTCCTCCCGGACATCGTCCCCTTTCGGGATCTCGACGAACGCGATCCGATTGCCGCGCAGATCGCCCGGGCGGGTGCGGAAGACTTCGATGCGGTAGACGCTCTGTTCCAGGAAATTCTTGTGCGGAAAGATCTTCATGAGCAAGAGCGTGGTGTCGATCAGACGCAGGAAGATGGTCTCCTGCAGATCGCTCGAAGAGAGCGTCACCTCCGCCCCAGGATCGGTGCCGCCCCGATGGAGATACCCCATCAGGATCGCGAAGGCGGCATCGCCGATCTCCCGCAGGGTGATCTTCATTCCTTCGTCCATTCCTGGCTCGCGAGGAAGTCGTCGAGAGCGATGCCCGTCAGGTTCTCCCCCGACTGCTTGCGGATGGTGATGGTCCCGGCGCTGGCCTCGGCATCGCCCAGCACCGCCATGAAGGGTATTTTCTGCAACTGGGCGGCTCGGATCTTGTAATTGATCTTGTCGCTCCGGGTGTCGAGGAAGGTGCGCAGCCCCTTCGCGCGCAATTTCGCCTCGACCTGACGCGCGTAGTCGAGATGCTTGTCGGAAATGGGCAGCACCGCCACCTGCACCGGCGCCAGCCAGACCGGCAGATTGCCGCCATGGTATTCGAGCAGGACGCCCATGAAGCGCTCGAGCGAGCCCAGCAACGCCCGATGGACCATGTACGGCCGGTGGTGCCCGCCGTCCTGACCGACGAAGGTCATATCGAAGCGTTCGGGCAGGTTGAAGTCGAACTGGATGGTGGTCATCTGCCATTCCCGGCCCAGCGCATCCTTGATCTTGAGGTCGATCTTGGGACCGTAGAAGGCGCCGCCGCCTTCATCCACCTCGCAGGCCAGGCCCTCGTGATCGACCGCCCGTTTCAGGGCGGCCAGGGCCTGCTCCCAGCGCGCCGGCTCGCCGACCGCCTTCTCGGGGCGGGTCGCGAGGTAGGCCTTGAAATCCTCGAAGCCGAACGACCGCAGCATCATCAGGCTGAACCGGATGACCTCGCGCACTTCGTCTTCGATCTGCTCGGGCGTGCAGATGATGTGGGCGTCGTCCTGGGTGAAGCCGCGCACCCGCATCAGGCCGTGCAGCACCCCGCTCTTCTCGTAGCGGTAGACCGTGCCCATCTCGGCCCAGCGCAGCGGCAGATCGCGATAGGACCGCATCGACGACTTGTAGATCATGATATGGAACGGGCAGTTCATCGGCTTGATGTAGTATTCCTGCTCGTCGATCAGCATCGGGCTGTACATGCTCTCGCGATAGAAGCCGAGGTGCCCGCTCGTTTCCCAGAGCCAGCTGCGGCCGATGTGCGGCGTATAGATCAGCTCGTAGCCGTTCTTGTAATGCTGCCCCTTCCAGAAGGTCTCGACCGCGTGCCGGATGCGCGCCCCCTTCGGATGCCAGAACACCAGCCCCGGCCCGACTTCCTCATGGATCGAGAACAGGTCGAGATCCTTGCCCAGCTTGCGATGATCGCGCTTCCTGGCCTCTTCGAGGTTGGCCAGATGCTTGTCGAGCTCTTCTTTGGTGGCGAACGCCGTGCCATAGATGCGCTGCAGCATGGGCCGCCGCTCGTCGCCCCGCCAGTAGGCGCCCGCGACGTTCAACAGCTTGAAGTGCTTGACCACGCCGGTATGCGGCACATGGGGACCGCGGCACAGATCGATGAACTCGCCATGCCGGAAGACCGACACCTTGGCGTCGGGAATCTCGTCGATGAGCTCGAGCTTGAACGACTGCCCCAGATCGCTGAACAGCCGGCGGGCCGCCTCCTTGTCGAGTTCCTCGCGGGTGAATTCCTGCTTGCGGTTGATCGACGCCTGCATCTCCTTCTCGATCTTCTCGAGATCTTCGGGAGTGAGGCTGCGCGGCAATTGGAAATCGTAGTAGAAGCCGTTCTCGATGGCCGGCCCGATGCCGAATTTCGCCCCCGGGAACAGCTTCAGCACCGCCTCGGCCATGATGTGGGCCATCGAATGGCGGCAGACATCATGGGCCTCGGGGGATTTCATGGTGATCACTTCGAACTTCCCGGAGGCGATCAGCGGCTGCCGCAGGTCGACGATCTTCCCATCGAGCTTGCCGGCGATGGCGGCTTCGGCCAGGCGCGGCCCGATCTGGGCCGCCGCCTGTTTCACGGTGGCACCGACGGGCACCTGCAGGGTCTTGCCGTCGGGAAGGGTCAGAACGATGGATTCAGACATGTGAACTCCTTGTCGGATCGCGCCAGGCGCGGGTCATTCGAGGACGACCCGTCGGAAGCCCCGTTTCCCGGCCTGAAGAATGAACGTCTCACCCTTGTGGAAGAGCCGCTGCGGATCGGCCTGTTTGACCTGGTCGACCCGCACGCCGCCCTGCTGCAGCAGCCGTTTCGCTTCCCCGCCGCTGGGCGCCAGACCGGTCATGGTCAAGAGCCGGATCAGCGTCAGGCCCTCGGGAGGGGCGACCACCCGGGCTTCTTCCAGATCTTCCGGGAGGCCATCGCCCGTCTTGCCGAACAGCTTCTCGAACCCGGCTTCGGCCTGGGCCGCCGCCACCTCGCCGTGGTACATGGCGGTGATGCGGCGCGCGAGGAGCATCTTGACCGCCTTGGGTTCCCGGCTGGCCCGCTCCTTGACTTCAGCGAGTTGGGTAGGAGTGAGATCGGTTAGCAGTTCGAAGTATTTCCCCATCAACTCGTCGGGAATCGACATCAGTTTGCCATAGATCTGGTCGGGCGGCTCGTTGATGCCCACGTAGTTGCCGAGGCTCTTGGACATCTTCTCTTTCCCGTCGAGCCCCTCCAGGATCGGCATCGTCATGATGACCTGCGGCGCCTGGCCGTAGGCTTTCTGCAGGTCGCGCCCGACCAGCAGGTTGAAGGTCTGATCGACCCCGCCCAGTTCGACGTCGGCGTGCAGCGCCACCGAGTCATAGCCCTGCATGAGAGGGTACAGGAATTCGACGATGCTGATGGGCACCTGGTTCTTGTACCGGGTGGCGAAATCATCGCGCTCGAGCATGCGCGCCACGGTGTACTGGGCGGTCAGCTTCAGCACATCGGCGAAATTCAACGGCGCCAGCCAGCGGCTGTTGAACTCGATGCGCGTCCGCTCCAGGTCGAGGATCTTGCCGATCTGAGCCTTGTAGGTCTCGGCATTGGCCAGCACTTCTTCTTCGGACAGGGCGGGGCGGGTCTTCTTCTTGCCGGTGGGATCGCCGACCCGGCCCGTGAAATCGCCGATCAGGAAGACCACCTCATGGCCGAGCGCCTGGAACTGCCGCATCTTCTGCAGCACCACGGTGTGCCCGAGATGGATGTCGGGGGCCGACGGATCGGCCCCGAGCTTGACCACCAGCGGCTTGCCGGTCTGATACGCTTTCTCGAGACGGGACAGCAGTTCGTCGCGCGTGACCAGATCGACCACGCCGGTGGTGAGGATCTGCAATTGTTCCTGCGGAGTGGCGGAGAATCTCACGGCGTCACAGAGCCTCGAGTTCGTGCAGGTAGGCCTGCAGCTTCTCGAGCTGCAAGGCGTAGGCCGCGATGCCTTCGCGGATCCGCTCGACCACTTCGGCGGGCGCTTTGCTGACGAACGCCTGATCGTCGAGCTTGCCGGCGATCTTGGCTTTCTCTTTCTCGATCTTGGCGATCTCGGCTTCGACCCGCTTGCGCTCGGCGGGAACATCGATCAGGCCGGCCAGATTGAGGCAGATCTCGGTGCCGCCCATCAAGCCGACGAGATGCCCGCGAGGTTTGGCGCTCACCATCTCGAGCTGTTCGAGACCGGCCAACCAGCGGATCATCTCGCCGTACCGTTCGAAGACCGGGCTGGCCTCGCGGCCCCCGACCACCCGCACCGTCACCTTGCGGCCGGGCGGGATGTTGGCCGACGCCCGCAGGTTGCGGATCACCCGCACCGCCTCCATGAGTTCGCGCACTTCGCCTTCGAGCGGCACATTGACCAGGGTCGGATCGACGGTGGGGAAGGCCGCGACCATCAGCAGCCCCTCGGCGCCCGGCAGCTTCTGCCAGATCTCTTCGGTGACGAACGGCATGAACGGATGCAGCAACCGCAAAGCCGTATCGAGCACGGTC
Organism: Candidatus Ozemibacter sibiricus; assembly: GCA_003327425.1. Lineage (GTDB taxonomy): Bacteria > Muiribacteriota > Ozemobacteria > Ozemobacterales > Ozemobacteraceae > Ozemobacter > Ozemobacter sibiricus. The sequence continues at coordinate 242,577 of QOQW01000001.1, read as the reverse complement.
AGCAGCACCTGCTGCACCGTCCGCCGGCGCTCAGGATCGTTGCCATTCAGCGCCGGCTTGCTCATCTCGATGTACCAGTCGCAGAATTCATCCCAGATGAATTCGTAGACCGCTTTGACCGCTTCATTGAACTTGTACTGGCCGTCGGCCAGATGCGACCGCACCGCTTCGATGGCGGCCTGCGCCCGGGAGAGGATCCAGCGATCCCAGACGGAGAGGCGATCGAGGGGGCCGGGGCCCTGGGCGATGGTGCCGGTCGCGTCGGCCAGATTCATCAGGACGAACCGCGACGCATTCCAGAGCTTGTTGGCGAAGTTGCGCCCCAGCTCGACCTTTTCGGGAGAGAAGCGAATGTCCTGGCCGACCGGCGCCAGCGAGATGATCGTGAAGCGCAGCGCGTCGGCCCCGTACTTGTCGATGATCTCGAGCGGATCGGGCGAGTTGCCCAGCGATTTGGACATCTTCCGCCCCTTCATGTCGCGCACGATGCTGGTGAAGTAGACATCGTGGAAGGGGCACTGGTCGAGGAAGAAATAGCTGGCCATGACCATGCGGGCCACCCAGAAGAAGATGATGTCGGGCCCGGTCACCAGCACATCGGTGGGGTGGAAGCGTCGCAGCGTCGGGGTATCATCGGGCCACCCCATGGTCGAAAAGGACCACAACCACGAGGAGAACCAGGTATCGAGGACGTCTTCCTCCTGGGCGATGCGATCGGTGGCCCGGCATTTCTCGCAGGCGGCGGGGGCCTCGGCGGCGACCATGATGTGTCCGCAGGCGCCGCAGGTGTAGGCCGGGATGCGATGGCCCCACCACAACTGCCGACTGATGCACCAGTCACGGATGTTTTCCATCCAGTGGAGGTAGACCCCCACCCAGCGGTTCGGGGTGAAGCGCAAGGTGCCGTCTTTGACAGCAGCGATCGCCTTGGTCGCCAGCGGCTTCATCTTGACGAACCACTGGTCGGACAGATAGGGCTCGATCACCGTATTGCACCGCTGGCAGTGGCCGACGGCCAGGGTATGGTCTTCCGTCTTCTCGAGCAGGCCCTGGTCTTGCAGGTCTTTGAGGAGAGCTTCGCGGCAGCTGAAGCGATCGAGCCCTTTGAAGGGCCCGGCTTCGGCGTTCATGACGCCGGCTTCGTCCATGACCACGACCTGCGGCAGGCCATGCCGACGTCCGATCTCGAAATCGTTGGGATCGTGGGCCGGCGTCACCTTGACCGCGCCGGTGCCGAACTTGGGATCGACGAAATCATCGGCGATGATCGGAATTTCGCGATGCACGAACGGCAGCACGACCGTTTTGCCCACCAGATGGCGGAAGCGGTCGTCGTCGGGATTGACCGCCACGGCGGTATCGCCCAGCATGGTCTCGGGGCGGGTCGTCGCCACGACGACGTGACCGTCGCCTCCCTTCAAGGGGTAGCGGAGGTACCAGAGCTTGCCCTTGGTCTCTTCGGGAATTTTCTCTTCGTCAGATAACGCCGTGCGACATCGCGGACACCAGTTGATGATGTATTTGCCCTTGTAGATGAGGCCGGCCTGGTACAGCCGGATGAAGCACTCGCGCACGGCGCGGCTGAGGCCTTCGTCCATGGTGAAGCGCTCGCGTTCCCAGTCGCAGGAGCAGCCGAGGCGCTTGAGCTGGGCGATGATGATGCCCCCGTATTTGTCCTTCCATTGCCAGACCCGATCGAGGAACTTTTCGCGCCCGAGATCGTGGCGGCTGAGTTTTTCCTTGGCGAGAGCCTTTTCGACGACGTTCTGCGTGGCGATGCCGGCGTGGTCGGTACCCGGCAGCCAGAGCGTCTCTTCGCCCTGCATGCGATGGAACCGGACGAGGATGTCCTGCAGGGTGTTGTTGAGCACGTGCCCCATCGTCAGCATGCCGGTGACATTGGGCGGCGGAATGACGATGCAGAACCGGGGGCGGTCGGAGGTCTCGTCGGCATGGAAGCGCCGGGAGGCTTCCCATTGGGCGTAGATGCGGGTTTCGACCTGTTGCGGGTTGTAGGCCTTGTCGAGAGCGGGAGCGGGAGACGGCGAGGGAGCGGAAGTGTTCATGGAGGGTCGCTCAAGTAGGTTGATTTCTGGTCTGGATGAGGTTCACCAGCTTTTCGAATTCGCCGGGCGGCAGGTTCAAGGCTCGCGCCTGCTGGTAGATGGTGTTCTTGACCTCGAGAGCCTTGATCTGTTCGGAGAGGCGCGGATCGGGTTTGAGCGAAACGGCCTTCTGCAACAACTGGATGGCCTCCGGGAATTCGGATTTCACCGCGTGCAGTTCGGCCATCTTGACCAGCAGCGGGACGAATTCCCCATCGAGGGCCAGCCCTTCGGTCAAATAGGCCTTGGCCTCTTCGAGTCGGTTCTGCTCGAACATGCGTTCGGCGAACCGCAGGTAGGTGGTCGGCGTGGGCTCGAACCACGGCAGGCTTTCGACCGGCAGACCGTTGGGGGCCACCATCTTGGCGCCGCACATGTGGCAGAACCGGCTGTCGGGATTGCTCTGCAAGGCCTGGCAGGATCGGCAATGGTACAGGTTCTGGACGACCCAGACCTTGGATTTCTTGATGATCATGTTCCCCTTGCGGTAGCCCTTTTCGACCTCGAACACGATGCATTTTTCGGGGAACTTGTTCGACCGGAAATAGTCGGTGGCGATATGCTGGGTCTCGTCGTAGGTCTCGGATATGACCGACATGTAGCTGATCTGGTTGGGGATGATCAGCCGATCGAGCAGCTTGCGGTGCAAGGTCTGCAACTCGGGAATCGGATTCTTCGCCAGGAAGTTGTCCAGGCCGTCGAAGAAATCGATGAAGCTGGAGATGACCTCGCTTTCCGAATTGATGGGAATGGGCCGCCCCGTATCGCCGGCGGCGGCCAGCTTGTTGCGCAGGATGGCGATCTCCTCGTCTTTGGCGGTGAGCTGTTCCTGGTTCTTCCGGACGAGCTCTTCGAACCGCTGGATGGCCAGGAGCTGATCGGCCACCTGGGTGGTCAACTGCTCGATCTCGCTGCGCGTCGCCGGATCTTCGGCCGCTCCGCGCGATTCGACCGCGACGCGGAGGTCGGCCAGCTCGTTTTCTTTCTGGGCCAGCCGGCGATTGAGGTCGGCCACCTGGACCGCGAGGCTGCTGATCCGTTCGTCCCGTTCCTTGAGCTGGGCCGCCAGCTGCTCGCGCTCGGCCTCCAGGGCGGTCATCTTCATGGCGGCCTCGGCCATGGCCGTGGACTCGCTCTCGAGATGGGAGACCTTGGCCTTGAGTTCGGGCACCGCGGCGATCTCGGCCTCGAGCGTGGCCACCAGCTTCTCGAGCTCTTCGACCCGTGCTCCCCGCTTTTTCGCCACTTCGAGTTCGGCCAGCAGGCTGGCTTCGTTCGCCGCCCCGCCGCCGGCGGCCGCCAGCTGCTCATCTTTTTCGGCCAGCAGGTTCTTCAGGGTCTGGTTGTCCTGTTCCAGCTCGGCCACACGGTTGGCCAGCTCGAGGACTTCGCCGCCCGCCTGGCCAGCCTTGGCTTGCAGCTCCTGGTCGGCCTGCTCGAGGCGGGCCCGCAATTCGGCGATCTGTTGTTCGAGACCGGCCGCCGCTTCTTCCCGTTTGGCCAGCTCGGCCGTCAGGCGCTTGACTTCGGCGGCCAGCCGATTCTGCTCTTCGGATGGCGTTTTGCGTGCTTTTTCCTGCTCGGCCAGGGCCTTCTGCGCATCGAGCCGGGCGGCTTTCTCGGCCTCCAGCTCCTGCTTGAGCTGGCGTACCGTGGCTTCCAGCTCCTGTTCGAGCCGGGCCACGGTGGCCTCCAGCTCCTGCACGCGCGCTGATTCCTCGGGAGGGGCGGCCTTCCCCTGCTCGAGCATCTGGTTGAGGGCCTGGATCTGTTCGTTCTTCTCCCGCTCGAGCTCGGCCAATCGGGTCTTCTGCGCGTCGAGTTCCGCCTGGAGGCGGGCGATCTCCCCTTCCTTCTCTTCGAGGGCTTTCTGCAGCTCCCCTTTCTTGGCGCCGTCCCCCGCCCCGCCTTCCTCTGCCTGGGCCTTCAGATTCTTGATCTGAAGCTGCAGAAGCTTGATGAGGTTATCCTTCTGGACGATCTGCTGATTGAGGCGCTTGAAGAACTCGTTGCTGATTTCGCCTTTTTCCTCGGCTGGACTCATACCTTCTCCCTAGTTTCCCCTCCGGGTGGTGAACGCGCAGGCCACGGACGCCGCCCAGAAGAGGGCGGTTACTGGGACAGCCCCGACCAGGACGAGAGGAAATCCTCGCCCGATCAAGGTGGAAAGCAAACCGCCATACTCTAGCACAGGCCCCCAGGCATTGCAAGCATCATGTTCAGCGTGCACCGGCCGGGGGCCGGTCTCCTAGCGACGCCCCCCCCCGCTGCCATCGGGAAGTTTCTTTTTGAGCTCCTGTTGGAGGGTACTCACCTTTTCCTTCAGAGCCTTGCTGCATTCGGGACAGATCAATCCGACCTTGATGACCTTGTTGCAGGTCTGGCAGGTGTGGGCGATCTGCAGCCCCACCCGCTCCATGCGGCCGCTGGAGATGAAGAACTCGATCTTCGATGGCTCGGTCTGGACCGCCTTGGCGACTTCCTCCACGGTGACCCCGGGATTGGCCCGCAGGTAATCACGAACGCGGGCGAAGATCTCCTCCTCGGCCGTGTAGCATTTCTGGCAGACATCTTTGGAGAATTTGACCATGATGACCCCGCAGACGCGGCATGAAATCAGCTTCGGGGTAACGGGCGCCCCCATGGGTACCTCCCTTGGATGAAAGAATATGCAACTTCGGGCTCAAGAAAAACGTATAAAGTAGCGGGAGGCGAAACGCAAGAAGGTTTTTGGACACTCTAGCAACCCTACAGATGAAAAAGGCTGCGGGTGATGGACCGTGCCCGGCCAACGACCTGTCTTCGCCAACGCTTTGCCCTCGACCTCCTGGGGAAAGCCCACCTGGCCACGATGTTCGAGATGCTCTGGCACCTGAGCCAGCAGCGACTCATGTTTCTTGGAAAGGCTATCTGTACCCATGCTAGAGTGTCGGTTTTTGCAAGATTTATCAGGGATTTGGTATACTGATCTCAGGGGATTTATAACGAAGGGGGTAGCGTACACCATGACTGCTCACCTGCGATGGCCGTTCGCCCTGATCGTTTTCCTGCTGGTTCTAGGCTGCCAGCCTTTGCTCCTGGCGCAACCAGCCCCGGGCAGCCTGCCCTGGGAAAACCCCAACAGCGGCTTCAACAATCCTTCTTCTGGCGGCACCTCCGGGACGAGTGGCGGCGACAAGATCGAAACCGTCATCACCACTTCCGGCGGCTCCCGCGACAATGGCAAGATCGTCTCCGGCTCTGGCACCGACCAGCAGAAAGGGTTCGTCAACGACTTCCTGAACAACGCCGCCGAGAAGATCAAGAACTCCAATGGCGGCTCAGGCTGGGTCTGGACCTGGCAAAAGAAATGGAAGATCGGCCCCGATGGCAAGCCCATGGAAGTGAAGGAAGAATGGCAGCAGGGCAAGATCGGCACCGAAAGCAAACCCGGACAATCCTCCGGTCCGGGCGGCGGCACTTCGACCCCCGCCGCGCCTCCTTCCTCCAGCGGCTCCACGCCCGCCGCTCCGCCCAAGGCCCCTCCTGCCACCGTGAGCGGTCCTGGCACCCCGGGCGGCTCTCCTCCCAGCGGGCCGCCGGCCGGCACCCCTGCCGCCCCCCCCAAAGCACCGCCGGCTGCCCCTCCCTCGACCGGAAAAACCAGCGCTCCGCCTCCCAAAGCCCCGCCGGCTGCGCCACCCCCGCCGGCCGGGGTCGAGGTCGCCCCTCCCAGACTCCCCCCCGCCGAGGTGCAACTGGTCATCCAGAATCCCGTCGACCAGCGCGAAAAGGGCTACCCCAAGAACGTCTTCCCTGATCAGCGTCTCCCTGTCACGCCGTTGGTCGACAAAAATCCCCCGGTTCCCGAAGACACTCGCGTCAAAATCACGCTCGATTTCAACAAAGACAAGATTCGCGAGGAAGACCTGACCCTCATCGTCACCGACAACGAAGGCGACACCGTCGTACCCAAAGATGAAATGCGGGCATACCGCCACATTTTCCGTGTCCCCGATCTCGAGCGGTACACCGCTCGGGTCAACTACAAGCATCCGTTGACCGGCCGAGAAGAAGAAATCATCCGGGTCACCATCCCGGTCTATCCCCTCGACTTCAAGAACCGCTCCATCGATGCCGATCAACGCCGCACCAGCAATGACGACCCCGCCCCCGGCACCTTCGCCGGCGGCAGCGGGGCGGCGGGCGGTTCCGCCGCGGCGCGCGGCCAGGGCTCCGCCGCCGCCTCCTCCTTCGCTGGCGGGTATGATTCCTCTTCCTCTTCCGAAGGCGGCGTAATCGGTCAGGGCAGTCGGGCCGACCTGAGCGATCTGTACGCCGATCCCTCGATGTCGCTGGTGGCCGGGCCCGGCGGTCTCGACGGCGAGGGCGGCTCCGCCTCCGGGGCGGCCGGTCGCAACGGCCGAGGTGCGAACGGGGCGGGCCGTTCCGGCGGCGCCAGCGGCCTGGACGGCCAACGCCTGGCCGGCCTGCAGGGCGCCAACCGCAGCAACAGCGAGCCATCCCAGGGAACGACCGCCGCCGACCTCCCAGGAGCCGATGCCTCCGATCGGAGCGCCGGCCGGTATGGCTCTGCCAAGGGGCGCCAGAGCGGGGAACCAGGGTTCCGCACCAGTGCTTCGTCCGCCGATGAGAGTGCCAACGATGCCGCGGTCGACTCCTCCGCCGCAGGCGGCGACGGCGCTCAATCCTCCGCTCCGGGCGCTACCGGTCATCAGGAACCCGATGGGATGCCGGGCACCGGAGCCTCCTATGGCGCCGCCGGGTCCGGGGAGGACACCCGCATGGCCGCCGCCCAGGCGGGTTCTGCCCACTTCGGTTCGAGCCAGGATGGCACTACCACGCCTGACCGCCCGTATCTCTTGAGCCTGTCGGTCAAGAACCCCGTCACCAAGGCGGCGCAATCGTTCGATTTCATCAGCGATCCCTTCCCCACCGCCGCCACCGTGAACAAGAATACCAAGCTGTCCTTCGCGCTGGATGTCTCTCGCGAAGTCGATCGCAATTCTGTCACCATCGTGATCTTCGACGGCAACGCCAAGAAAGAACTCCCCCTGGCCAGCCTGGGCGGCGACGTCTTCGAACACCTCTTCGCCCAGCCCACCGCCGAAGCCTACATCTGGATCTACGGCAACAGCCGGAAAGCGCCCTTCTCGTACAAACTTTCCATCCCTGTCGCCGATCTCTGAGTCCAGCCACCGTTCCCAACCACCCCGGGCAGGATCTCTCCCGGGGTGGTTCTATTCTGCCGAGCCGCCATCTGAGCAGGTCGAGTCGAACGATGGCGCCCCCCTCGCCAAAGGCCGTCTAATCGAGGCGCTCGAGGGAATGGGCCCCGGTCACGAGGAGCCGTTCTCCGCTCTCCGCTTGGAAAAGGAGCTTCCCGCCCGGGGGCACGAGATCGAGCGGGATGCCCCGCATTTCTGTTCCATCGGGCAGGCGAAGGGCATGGGGAATCCCGAAGAAGTCACGGCCAGCCCGTCGGGCCTCCTCGAGCAGCGCATGATCCATCCATCGTCCCACGAGCGCCCCCCAGGCGATCAGAACGGCTGTGAGAACCTGGGGGCCAGAGAGGCCTTCCATCCCCAGCTCATGAAGGGAAACGGGCATACGACCGGCCCCGCCTGTTCCCTCTGAAATCGAACGAGGCGCAGCGAATGGCTGCACGTTGATCCCGATCCCGATGATGCCGCGCAGGGATTCGCCACGGGGCGCCGTCTCGACCAGGATGCCAGCCAGCTTGCGACGGCCGCTCATCACGTCGTTCGGCCACTTGAGGGTCACCTCGCTCGCGCCCAGCCGTTGCACCGCGGCATGGACCGCCAGACCGGCCAGCAAGGCCGGATTGAGCACACACTCTTCCAATAGAGCGAGCGGCCATTCCCAGCAGAATGAAAACAGCAGGCTCCGGCGGGGTTCGTCGTACCACGCGCGGCCCAGGCGACCGCGGCCACGCGTCTGATGGCCTGCCACCAGGAGGCGGGGCGGGCCGTCCCCCTCCAGCCAGACCGGCTTCAGATCATCGTTGGTCGACCCGGTGGCTGCCACCCAGGCGAACGCATGTCGCTCGAACCCGGCGATGGCCGTCAGCTCTCGCGACACGCCCTCCCAGTCCTCGTGAGCGCACCACATGCGTTGAGATCTCAGGGCGACTCAGGCAGGATCAGGTCTTGGGCAGGAGAGGCATGGATTCGAGGAAGGGGTAATCCCGGCGGTGGGCGACGATCTCGTCAACCCGGATATCCCCAACGTGTACACCTTCTTGTGGCCCCATTTCCCACAGGATGTTGCCGAAACTATCGCAAGCCAGGCTGCCCCCGAAAAACGCAAGACGACCATCTTCGCCGGTCCGATTGACGCACACCACCGCCGCCTGGCAGTCGAGCGCGCGAGCCCGGCCCAACAATCGGAAGGGCTCTTGACGCGGCTTGGGAAACTGGGCCGGCACCAGGAACAGATTGGCCCCTCGCCGAGCTTGCAGGCGGAACAGCTCGGGAAACCGCAAATCGTAGCAGATGCCCACACCGATCAGCCAGGGGCCGGCCTGACAGACCTCGGGGACGTGCGTTCCGGGCAGGAAATGGTCGGGTTCTCCGGTCAAGGGAAACAGATGCACCTTTCGGTAGTGCAGGCGAATCACGCCTTCGGCATCGATCAGGTGGAGGGCGTTGAAGACCTTGATGCCATCTCCCGGCTCGGGAAGGGTGCCGGCGATCCAGAGACGATGCCTGACGGCCAGTGCTCGGAGGAAAGCGAGTCGTTCTGGCAGACAGGCAGCCTCTGACGGCAGGTCTGGTCCGCAGAAGCTGCGCGACCACATCTCCGGCAGGACGACAAGATGCGCCCCGGCCCGCGCCGCCTGCTCTGTCAGCCGTTCGACAGCGGCCAGATTGTGACCGGGGTCTTTTGAGGAGACATCCCATTGGAGGGTGGCGACTCGCAGATCGCCGGGGAGAACGGCCGGGCTCATGGTTGGTCCCTTCCGGTCTGCCATTTCCTGAAGACGGCCACGTCGGTGCGCTCGCCCGTCAGCGGGGTGACCGACACATATCCGGCGCGCACGGCATTGATGTCGGCATCGGGATCCTGGTCGAGGATCACCGGTTCTCCGGACAACCAGTAATAGGGGCGTCCGACGGGATCATGCCGAAGTTCGTAGGAATCGCGATATCGGACTTTGCCCAGGCGAGTGACTTTCATCCCCTTGATTTCGGACTCAGGAAGGGCAGGAATGTTGACATTGTAGACGAACCCCCGATCCGGCCCCTCGGCGAGGATCCGGTCGAGAACCCGTCGTACCCAGGCCTGGGCCGGTCGATAGTCGGCATCGGGGGCGAAGGAGTCCAAGGAGAAGGCGATGGCCGGAATGCCGCTGAATACCCCTTCGAAGGCGGCCGCGACGGTGCCCGAGTAGAAGACGTCGACCGTGAGGTTGGCCCCTTTGTTGATGCCGCTGATGACGAAGTCGGGAGGACTCTCCAGCAATTTGGACAGCCCCAGCTTCACGCAATCGGCTGGGGTGCCGTTGACGGAGAGGGCACGAGAAACGGGCACCGGGAAATCGACCGGGCCGGTGCGAAGGGGGTGTTCGAGGGTCAGGGAATGGCTGCACGCGCTGCGTTCCCGATTGGGTGCGACCACGGTCACCTCGCCATAGGGCAGAAGGGCCTCGGCCAGGGCGACAATGCCACGCGCGTGGATACCATCATCGTTGCTGAGAAGAATCTTCATGGCGATAAGCGGGACGCCCCTTGACAACTTGCTCGAGATGGAGAGTCATGATAGGATGTCCGGCAATGAATTGCAAGGGTTTTCCATGCTGAAAGGGCTGGCCATCTCCCCGGGGTACGCCATCGGGAAGGCTTTTTGCATCCGTCATTTCCAGCTCGATACCGTACCGAGCGTGAGCGTGGCTCCACAGGCCATCGATCATGAGATCGCCCGGTTCCAGAACGCCCTGCAGCTTTCTCGCGCCGAAATCCTCAATCTGCTTGAACTGCCCCATATCAAGAGCAGCCTGGAGATCGCCAACATCTTCCAGGCCCATCTGACGCTGCTCGACGATCCCGACCTGAAGAAAGAGGTCGAAAAGCGCATTCGCGACCGCCGCCTGAACGCCGAGGCCGTCCTCTCATCGGTCATCAAAGATTATAGCGAGTTCTTCCGCAAACTTCCCGACCCTCAGTTCCAGGGCAAGGCGATCGACATCCTCGACGTCGGACAACGGATCCTGCGCAATTGCGAAGGCGAGGCAGGACTGCAACCGCTGGCCGACCTCCAGGAGGGGGTCATCATCATCGCCGAGAGCCTCACGCCTTCGGAGATCGCCGATTTCGACCCCCGCCACGTGCGGGGCATCGCCATCGAAGAAGGCACCCCCACCTCGCATGCCTCGATTCTCGCGCGGTCGCTGTCCATTCCCGCCTTGATCCAGGTCAAGCACCTGGTCCGGTCGGTGAATCGCGGCGACCTCCTGCTGATCGACGGCATCAACGGCACCCTGGAAGTGAATCCGGCGCCTTCCCGCGTCGAAGAATTCAAGAGCCATCTCCAGCGGTACGAGGCCAGCCTGCAATCGATGCAGGCCGACCTGACCCAGCCTTCGGTCACCCGAGATGGGACGCCGGTGATCCTGCAGGCCAACATCGGCAAACTGCAGGACGTCGATGCCGTTCTGGCCAACCACGCCGACGGCATCGGCCTCTACCGCACCGAGTTCGCCTACCTCACCCGGCGGCGGTTTCCCACCGAAGACGAGCTGGTGGAAACCTATGCGGCCGTGGTCAAACGGATGTCGCCGCGCGAAGTCACGTTCCGCACCATCGACCTGGGCGGCGAGAAACTGCCCCACCTCGGCGGCGAAATCCTCGAGAAGAATCCTGAACTGGGGTGGCGGGCCATTCGCATGGCCCTCGACCGCCCGGACATCCTGCGCACCCAGTTCCGGGCGATGCTGCGGGCTTGCCCCCCGAACCTGCCCCCTCCCATCAAAATCCTCCTGCCGATGGTTTCCACGCTGCAGGAGTTCCGGCGCAGCCGGGATCTCCTGACCGAGACCCTGGCCGAAATCCGCGCGAAAGGCCTGGGGCCCTCGGCCCCGCCGCCCCTCGGCATCATGGTCGAGATTCCTTCGACCGCCCTGATGGCGCGGGCCTTCGCCCAGGAAGTCGATTTCTTTTCGATCGGCAGCAATGACCTGGTACAGTATACGCTGGCCGTCGACCGCACCAACTCCCGGGTCGCCCACCTGTACCAGCCGACCCACCCGGCCGTTCTCCGGTTGCTGCACGAGGTGGCGCAGGCCGGTCGAGAGGCCGGCAAGCCGGTCACCATCTGCGGCGAGCTGGCGGGCGATCCGCGCTACACCGGAATGCTGCTGGGCCTCGGGTTGCGCCAGTTTTCCATGACACCGTCCAGTCTCACCCGCGTCAAACAGGCGGTCCGCCAGTGGTCCTGCCAGGCGGCAGAGCGTCTGGCCGAGCAGTTGCTGGTCTGCCGCACGGCCGAGGAGGTCGAAGACCTCCTCCGCCAGGCGACCCCTGCCTGCGAGCATGCCTGATGGCCAGATCCGGCATTCCGTCGCCCCGATCGCTTCCTGCTTCGGCCTTCCGTTCCTCGGCCTGGGCACCCCGTGCCGAAGCGCTCTTCCTGATCCTCATCCTGCTGACCGGGCCTTTCCTCTGGTGTTCCTGCCTGTCATCCAGCTCGGGAAGCGCGGGAGAAGCGGCCGTGGCGGCGAATGATCTGGCTCAGGAACTCCCCTGGGTCGATGTCCGCCTCGGAGAGACGCCGCTGCGCGTGATGATCGCCCGCACCGAGCAGGAAAAGCGCACCGGGCTGATGTTCCGACGGAGACTCGCCCCCGACGAGGGAATGCTGTTCGTCTATGATTCCCCTCACCAGATGACCTTCTGGATGAAGAACACCCTGTTGCCCCTCGACCTGGTGTTCTTCGGCCCCGACCTGACCGTCACCGAGTTCATCGAAGGCATGGTCCCCGGAGTCGGCCGGTCCGATGACGAACTGCCCCGCTATACCAGCACCGGCCCGGCCCAATACGCTCTCGAGCTGGCCTCCGGCTCGGTTCGCCGCCTGGGCATCACCCCCGGCCTCTCCCTGGAAATCCCATTGACCCTGCTCCATTCAGGGAAGTGAATGTGGTGCCGCGCGCCCTGGGGCTTCTGCAACGCTTTCTCGGGGTTTTTGTCACCCTTTCGCTGATTTTTTCTCCCTGGTTCATCGCCTTCGACGTCGAGGATCCCTTCCTCCATCAGGCGTGGCTGACCTTCGGCCTGGGCATCCTGGCGAGCTGCGTGGTGGTGGTCCAGCACCTCCTGTACCGGCCACGGCGTCGGCAGCTTCCGCTCCTGTGGCCGAGCCTGGCCTGTTTCGCCAGCTTGATCCTGTCGACCCTCCCCTCATCCTTCCTGGTGAGTCTCCGGAGCGGATTGCTCCTGGCCACGCAATTGCTGCTGCTGATGTTCTTGCGTCTGGTCCGTCAGTCGCGCGACACCGGGGCCCTGGTCGCCCTGCTGGTCGTCAACGGCACCTGCATGGCCGGGTATGCCATCGCCCAACATCTCGGCTATGACCCCATCACCTGGGTCGATTCGCCCTATCGGGCCGTTGGCACCCTGTCCAACCCCAACTTTCTCGGGGCCTACTTGATGGTGACCTGCCTCCTGGCAGGGGGCGCCCTCTTTCATCCGGCCTGGGCCCGCTGGCCTTGGCGCGTGCTGCTGGGAGCGGCGCTCGCCGTGCATCTGGTGGCGATGAGCCAGGCCGGTGCCGCTGCGGCCTGGGTCGGCCTGGGCCTGGGCCTTTTCCTCCTGGCCACCAGATTCTGGGAGGTCCCGGCCGGCAGGGTGCTGCGCCGTTCCCCCTTTCTGGGCGGAGCCATCCTGGCGATCTTGCTGACGGCTGGCTACTGGCTGGCTGCCACCGCCATCCGAAACTACCCCTGGGATCGCTTAAGCATCGCTCCGAATACCGATATGTCGAGGGCGATCGTCACTCGTCTCCTGGAATGGCAGATGGGGTTCGCCGTCTTCCAGAACCATCCGATCATCGGCCTCGGCCCCGGCAGCATGCCGTATGTCCTGTCCACCTTCCGGCACCCATTGGGGTTGTTCCTGGGGTTGTCCCAATTCAACGACGACCCGCATTCCCATGGCCTCCTCCTCCTGGGGGAGTTCGGGTTCCTCGGCCTTTGGGCTTTCTGCACCCTGGTGGTGGCCGTCCTGGGCGTCCATGCCCGTTTCCAAGCGCGGACGACGCATCCTCTCCCCCTGCACGCGGACCCTCCCCCCTCCCCCGCCCCGACCACTGGATCCACCCTGGGCCCTGATGGCGCCAGCTCAGCTTCCCCGGCCGGCTCGCCTCCTTCCGCAATGGTGGCCCATCCACCGCTCGAGGCTGACGGCCTGGCCCGCTCGACCACCACGGAAGGCGGCGCCTGGCTGGCCCGGACCCTGGCGGCGGCCGGTCTGGCCTTGCTGCTGCATGGCATGTTCAACAACACGCTGTCCATCCTTCCCCTGAGCAACCTGCTGCTCCTCCTGACCACCCTCCACCAATCGGTCTGCCTGCGCGATGTGTCCTGGCACCGCCGTTTTTCCTGGAAAACCCTGGTCGGCCTGTTCCTGCCGTTCGCCTATACCACCGCCGCCTGGACGCTCCAGACCAATCATCAGGAGGTCACCCGGGCACTGTTCGCGGGCCGGCAATGTCTCGCCCGGAACCAGCCGATCGAGGCCGAGGCCGCCTTCGAGCGGGTTCTGCGCGCCAATCCGCAATCCATTCACGGTCTGTGGGGGCTGGCCCAGGCGCTCGAACGCCAGGGTCGGTTGGGCCGGGTCCAGGATCTGCTGGGGCATCTCGACGCCATCGGTCCCAACATCTTCAGCGCCAAGCTCCACCTCGCCCGCATCCTGTTCGAACGCAACCAGGTGCTGGACGCCCATCGCTACGCCATTCTGGCCCTGGGCATGAACCAGGCGCCATCCGCCTACGAACTCCTGAGCCGGATCCTGGTGACCGAAGGGCGGTTGCAAGAGGCGGAGCAGATCCTGCGCGAAGGGCTGCTCCTGGTTCCCGCCTGGATTCCTGACGAGCGCGCCGCCGCCGACCGCATGCGCCTGCAACTCGCGGCCATCACCATCGACCAGGGCAAGTTCGATGAAGCCAGCGCCCTGCTCGCCTCGATCACGCCCGATCTGGCTTTGGCAGGGGAGACCGCCTACCTGTCGGGGGTCATCGCCTTTCGCCGCGGCAACGCCACCGCGGCCCTCGATTTGTTTGAAACCGCTTTGCAGCAGAATGCTTCCGACCCCAAGTACATGAATGCGGTCGGCTACCTGCTCACCGAAACCGGACAGAACCTCGATCGAGCCCAAAGCCTCCTCGAGGAGGCCTATCGCGGCTATCGCTCGCGCAACCCGCCCCTCCTGTCCGACATCCTGGCCGTCGCCCACAGTCTCGGCCGCCTGTACTGGCGGCAGGGCCGCCTGGACAAGGCCCAGGAGCTTCTGACCATCGCGTTCCAACAATGCCCGCTCGAATGGAAGGATGTCCGCGAGGAACGAGCCCGCGACCTCCGCCGCTTCTTCCAGGAAACGGGGCGCCCTTCCACCCTCACCGAAGAAGGTCAGCATGCTGGTCCCCCGAATCCTTGACCGAAAAGGGCGGGCAAGGATGGCGGCCGGCCGCTGGGTTCCCGCGCTGCCGGGCGCCCTCACCAGCACCGCGCTGGTGATGATGGCGACCGCCGCGACCGCCCAGGAACCCGGCATCCTCCCTGACAGCTCGCTTCCTGGTCCCTCCTGGGCCGTCCCATCCCTCCTCGGATTCCTGGTGGGAATGACCATCATCGCCCTCCGCCGTCGCTTCGGGCGACGGTCCCCTTTTGACGCCGACATCGCCACCGCGGTGCGGAAGTGTCTGTCCCAGGTGTCCGTCCCCGTGGCCGGATTCGACCAGGACGGACGTGTCCACCTCTGGAACGCTTCCTTGGAAAAACTCTCGGGGCTGTCTTTCGATCGGGTGCGGGGCTCCCTGCCCGCCGAAATCCCCGCCTTCGGCCCGGACCACCAGATCACCCAGGAACTCCAACGGTTCCACGCCGCCCCGGTCGGTCTGTCCGCTCGCCTCCGCACCACCATCTATTCGGGGGCTCGTCATCAGCAAGTGCCCGTCCTGGTCACCCTCGATCGTGTCGCCCCCGGCGAATCCCCTGAATTCCCCGGTTGGACACTCGTGGTATTCACTGACCTCTCCGAGAACGAGGAATTGCGCCTGCAGTATCAACAAGCCATGGCGGATGCCCAATCCAGCGTCCGGCGGCTTTCCGAGATCGACCGCCTGAAGTCTGAGTTCCTGGCCGTCTGTTCGCATGAATTGAAGACGCCGCTGGTTTCCATCACGGGATATCTGGATCTCCTCACCTCTCAGAAGCTCGGTCCATTGACGCCCCGGCAGGAGAATGCGCTTCGCGTCTCTCTGCGCAACGCCGGCCGGTTGAACGAACTGCTGGGCTCGCTGCTCGACCTCGCCAGAATGGAAGCCGGCAAGATGAAATTCGAACTCACGCCCCACCGGCTCGGTCCCATCCTGGAGGAAATCCTGGAGGTCATCCATCCGATGGCCGAAACCAAGCATCTCACGGTGGAAGCGCCGCCTTTGAGCGGCCTGCCGTATGTCCAGGTCGATCCTTCCATGATCAATCGGGTGTTCTTGAACCTGCTCGACAATGCCATCAAATTCACCCCCCCCGGAGGGAGCATCCGTGTCCAGGTGACCGTCGAGGAAGAGCAGGTTCACGTAGCCATCATCGACAGCGGCGTGGGCATTCCGCCGGGCGATCTCGACCGGGTCACGACCCCCTTCTTCCAGTCCGATGCTTCAGATACCCGACCAGCCGGGGGCCTGGGCCTGGGTCTGGCGATCGTCGAGAAGATCCTGCTCGGCCACGCCACCCGCTTGCATCTGGTCAGCCAGCCGGGCCAGGGCACGCAAGCCTCGTTCAGCCTGCGAATCGTGAAGAAAGGCCAATCGGGCAAGACGCCCGCTTCCCCTGCCCCCACACCCACCGGATCATGAATTCTTCTCCAGTGATTAGAGACCTTGTGGTAAGCATTCGAATGTCGAGCTGCTGGCCCACAGCGATTTTTGATCGAGAGCGTGTTGGCTGGTGGGCCATGCAGGAAGAATGTTGTTTTGGTATTCGTGGAACAGCCTCAAGAGCGGTGACCATGGCTTCGAGAGACCGGGCTGGGACCATAGTCAGCATGATAGCTCGTTCCGCAGGTAGTTTATGGCGGTTGCGCCACCGGATGAACGATCTTTTCGGCTCCTGCCGGGGGCGCCCTCCTTTCGCTCGCGCCTGAATTTCATTACAATTGGCAAACGATAAGATCATGGCCGCAGGGGTACCAAAACGTTGCTGCCAGTTGAGCCTCGAGCCGAAGATCGATTGCCAGGAGGACCTGCCTTGGGAACCCCAGGAGAAGCCGAACTGATTCGCGATCTGGATGCCCCCATCCGGACCTGCCGCCTGTTCGCCATCGAGCACCTGCTGCAATACGGAGCGTCCCAGGCCGCGCTCGAGGCCTTGCAGCGACACCAGGCCAGAGAGGAAGACCCCGAGTGCGCCATGCTCCTCGAACATGCCATGGCGGCCATCCGCTCACGGCTGGCACCCTCGACTCCAGAAGCGGCTGCTGCGCCGGGAGCGACGACGCCCGCTAGTCCCCTCCTGCCATCCGACCTCACTCCCGAGGCATTTCTGTCACGATATCAGGCCACCAGCGAGACCGCCCGCGTGCATCTCCTGAGCCAGCTCTCACCCACCCACCTCCGTAACTTCGCCCCTTACGTCCCGGCTCTTTTCCAAGCGGAACCCAATCGGCTTCTAGGGGCAGCCCTTCTGCGAACCTTCAAGACGGTCTGGCCACGTGATCACCTGAAACCCCTCGTGCCTCACCTTCGCTCTGCCTACTGGAGCATGCGCCATGCGGTCATGGATTTGCTGGTACACAAAGCCCCCGACCTTCTGGCCCGTGATCTGCCACGGCTGCTCGGACATGCCGACCCCCGCGTGCGCATTCTGGCCGTTCGCGGCTTGGCGGCGGTCGATCCTGCCGAAGCCGAACGGCACCTCATCGCCATGTTCCACAGCCCGCAGGCCGAGGTGCGTTTCGCCGCGCTGCAAAACAGCATCTTCTTCCCCTACTCTGTCGTCAAGCCCTTGCTCTTACAAGGGTTGGCCATGGAAACGGATCCCGAGGCCTGGCAGCGAATCGCCCTCGTGCTCGAAAACAACCCTGACCCAGATCTCCCCTATCGCCTCTGGGAACTCGCCGAAACCAGCTCTGAAGAGAAGCGGCCCTGGTTGATCGAGCTGCAAAAGCGGGTATGCGCCAATCTCCAGCGAGCGCATCTTTTGGAAGAGGACTACGCGGTGTATCAGGAACGTCTTCTCACCTGGGCGAAGCAGCGATTGGCCAGACGATGGGTCCATGCGGTGGTCGAGCAACTGCTCGACCATGCTCTCCCCGACCTCGATCCCCAATTGGAACGACGGTGGTCAGATCCTTTTGTGCAAGCCGCCGTGAAAGAAGCACTGGGTTGGTCGATTCCCGAGACCGCGCGACAGTGGTTGGCCGCCAAGCTTCCGGCTCACCTGGGCCAACAAGCCGGCTCGACCGCTGCAACCCCTGCCTCACCCGGGCCAGCATCAGGCGTCGACGAAACCGCCACCCCACCGCCCATCCCGAACGAACCGCCCCTTCCCTCGCCAGCCGTCGGCCAATCTTCGGCTCCGATGGTTCAGGCGCCAGAATCCACGCCGGACGAACTGCTCCGCCAGATGGCTCGTTGGACGACCGCCGACGTCACCGAGGCCCGCTCGACGCTGACCGCGATTCTGCGGCAAGCCAGCGAACCGCCATCCGCCCTGCTCGCCATGGCGCTGAAAACCGCGGCTCGTTTGAAGCTGCCCGAGTTCGTCGAGATCGCCCGCCAGCGAGTGTTCGGCAAGGACGCGCCAGTCGCCGCCGCTTGCCTGGAATACCTCGGGGCAGTCGATTTCGATTGGCTCCTTCCCTATCTCGGGCAACTGGTCCAACATGAAGATCTCCGCGTGAAAACCGCCGTCGTCCGCCAGCTCAAGCGGGTCGACCCAGAACAGGCGCTCTCTGCGATGAAAGCCTTGCTCAGCAGCCGGGACTCCGAGCGACAGAAGGCGGCCCTGGCCTGCTTGATCCATTTTGAGTTCGCCTTGGTCCGCGCTCTTTTGCTGGCCTATCTGGAACAGTCTCCCGCGCCGGAACTGTTTGAACGAGGTCTGTGCTTCTTCCAGGCCAACCCAGATGTCGGCAACCTTTTTCCCCTATACCGTTTGGAGAGGGGCCTTTCAGGCACGGCGGCCCGGAAGGCGCGTCAGGTTCGCGAAGAAAATATCCGGTTTCTGACCAATGCAGGCCTGGTCAAGCCAGGAGCGGTCGAGATCGAAGAGGCGACGCTCGCCCAGCGCTGGGCGGAAGAGCAGGCCCATTCAGCGAAGCGAAACAATGCCTGCACGGTAGAACGAGTCGCCAATCCCACCTTCTGGGAGGCATTCACTGAATATCTGCACGACCTGCGCTTCCAGTTGGCGGAACAGGGACTGGCTACGTGGAGCCAGAGACTGTGGAACGAGGTTCGGGCTTGGGCCGCCCAGCATCCGACCATCGTCGGAACAGCGTTGATCGGCATCATCGCATTCTGGGTCGCGCTCGGCTGGGAAATCGAGACCGCCGCCCCCCTTTCGCCCAAGGGGGGGGCGATCTTGAGCACCCCGATCGATGTCACCGGCACCGTGCGCCAAACCCATGCCCAGGGAGTGATGTTCGAAAGCCAAGACGGCCGGCAATATGTGGTCAGCGCCCCTCCGGGACGAGATTTTTCCGAGGTTCCGGTCGGGGCTGTGGTCCGCTTGCGTCTCCTCCCCATACGGATGGACGGCTCAGGGAGAATCCAAGCCCAGTTCATCGCCGCTGGGGCCCCGTCTCCTGATTGAAAAAACTCTGTCGGCGTAACGTTTTTCCTTTTTTTCCGTTGCTCAGATGGAAAAGCTCTATCACTCATGAAGGAGGAATGTTCGATGAACCTGCGTCGCCGAGTCCGACCATTAGTTTTTGCGGTATGGATGAGCTGGTCAGCTCTCACCCTGACCGGATGCGGAGGCATTCCCGCCATTCTTCCTTTCTTGCAGAACATCGGAACCGTTCTCAGCACTGTCGGAACTCTCGTCGGAGGAAAAACCGGCCAGAAATTGCAAAAAGTCGGCGGCACCATTGGCATGGTGACCTCGACGGTGGGCGCGGTGGGCAACGCCGTCCAGACCTTCGAACGCCTGGCCAATAGCAGCGGTGGAGGCAGCATCGGCACCCCTGGCGGAGGCGCCTTGGGCGGGGCTGGGGATGCCGATCCAGACGTCGTGGCGGTGCGTTCTTCCCCCACCGGAAACCCCACCTCAAAATCTGTAGCCCCTGGATCTCAAAACCCTCCCTCCACCCTGGAGGTATTGCGAGCTGGTGCCGGGGCGGTCGACGCCCTCAGCACGATCGTCACCGGCCGCCCCGCTGGAGCCAGCGACCTGGTAAATAACGGGGAACGCCTCGTCGATGCCTTCCAAGCCTCTCGTGAAACCCTGGACAAGGGGATGGCAAGCCTCCGCCCCACTTCGGGTTCCGAGACACCTTCCTCTGAACCTTCCGAAAATTCGAATCAGCCACCTGGTCAATCCAGCAAATCAATTCTGCCAGAAGACGGGCGCCTGGTTGAACAAGGCGGTCAGGTCTACTTGTGGAAGAACGGCGCTCTGTATACCAGAGACGGCAGATCCAAGGTTCGGACTCCGCTCTTTGATGGATGGAGGTATGCCGACCAACCGGCCCCTGACCCGACCACCCCGCCTCCCTCCTCGACGCCTCAAACCCGTGGCGTGACCCTTGCTCCTGAAACCAACGAATCGACATCCGCGGCGCCTCCCCTGGTGACAGGCGGAGCAGGTACCAATACGGGCCCATCGACCTACCTGCACGATCTGAACCGCTGGAACCAGAAAGCCGCCCAGCCCCCGCAAAATTTTGCCGTAAGCAAACCCGAAGACCGTTCCTACGTCCAATTCGGAGGCCGCGACTACTTTGTTCGCAATCGGAACGGCCAGTTGGAATTCTATGATCCCCAGACCGCCCAGCGCGTCTATATCCAACCTAGCGGCCAATGGAAGTACACGACGCCCCGCAATGGTTTCACACCGGTTCTGCCACGGAACTAAAGGTGGTCGGGGCAGGCTACCCCGCTGGTGAGAGGCTTCCTTTCTCAAAGTACGGAGGTAGCAGCCCTGACCGATCCGTCTTCAACGCTGAGCGACCGTGACCTGGTCGCTGCTATTCGACATGGTCGCAACGCCGAACAGGCCTTTGCCCGTCTGGTCGAGCGGTATCTTCCTCTCATCATGGGCTATCTGCGAGCGAGGGGGATCCCTCTCCCAGACGCCGAAGATCTCGCCCAAGAAACATTCCTGCGCATCCTCGAACACTTGCCCCGCTATTCTGAGCAAGGACGCTTCTCGGGATGGGTGGTGACCATCGCTCGCGGCATCCTCGTCGACCGAATCCGCCAGCAGAAACGGGAGCAGAACCTGTGGCAGGAACTCGATCGGGACCCAGTTCTCCCGACCACCACCAAGGTTGGCGGAAGCGACATCGATGGGTTCATCGCCTCGCTGGCCCCCGCCGATCGACTGTTGCTCGAACTCCGCATCTTCCAGGAATGGTCGTTCCAGGAAATTGCCGAACACCTGGAGGAACGCGAAGGAACGGTGCGGGTCCGATTCCATCGTCTGCTGCATCGATTGCGCAACCGCCTGGTTGCCGCGGAGAGTGATAACGCATGACTTCGGATTGCCAGCGACTCATCGAGTACCTGAGCGGAAACCATTCTATTCCCGCAAACTTGCAGGCGCATGCGCAAGCATGCGTGTCCTGTCAGACTTTGCTCACCCGTTGGCGGGAGCTGCAGACCCGTCGCACCGTGCTTCCGCCCGGGGATCCCGCTCTCGTCCAGAGGATCGTCCGGGCCGCCCGTCCTTTTCTGGGCTCGTCAACAGTTCCTCCTGCGACGCCATGGTTTTCCCTGGCCAGGTTCCGTGAGTGGCTCCCCTCTTCCTGGCCTTCCCGCCTGTGGCTGGCCACGACAGGAGCCGTCCTCGGTTTCCTGGCCCTGGCCATTGTTGGCACTCAGCTCGAGAGATTCGCGCAGCATGGCTCACCTCAGCCCTCCTCCGGGCTGCTGTGGGCCGAACCCGGCCGCCAAGCCGTCTGGCTTCCCTTCGGCCAGATCGCTTCTTCGCCGGTCACCGGACAGGCCACCTACGCCAATGGGGTGACCATCCAGGCCTGGCAAGCCAATCGTTTGTCCCTAGAAGCCCACCGATGCATGGTGCACGAAGGGCAAGTTCGGGTGATCATTCCTCGCCCTGGCATTCCATATCACGTCGGCACACCACACGGAGAAGTCCAGGTGACAGGGACCGAGTTCATGGTCAACATCCGACGGGACCACACCCACATCCAGGTCAGCCGCGGAACCGTCCTCCTGTTCCCCGCGCGAGGTTCGCCTCTGTCACTCTCCGCCCCTCATGCCGCCCGCCTGACCGCCCAAGAGGCGGCGGTGATCAGAGCCGATATCGAGGCCCCGCCAGCCTCAGGCGCCTACGCTCCTGCCCTGGATCAAGATGTCGAAGGAGGCTCCCCATGAACCGACAAGCATGGTATACTCCATTTTACGGCTCGATCCCGATCCTGGCCGCTGGAAGTCGACATTGATTCTATTGGTAGGAGCCTGCCTGGCCACGGGCTGTGGCGAGCCCGGCATGAAGGCAGTCGAGGTGATGAAAGCCACCGGACAGATGGTGGGCCGGCTGGGCATCTTGCAAGGAGGCTCGACCTCCCCCCCCAAGCCCGTAGCCGACCGTCTGGCCTCGACTCCTCCGCGGGCTGGCCAACCCGCTCTGCCACCACCCCTGGCGCAGGACATCAAGAACGCGATGCAAGAGGTGATCGATCGCCTGGTCCGAGAGGGCAAGCGCCTTCCTGGTCAGGGGGTGGTCAAAGGGGTTTTCAATAATGCCTTAGGGAACAATCGATGCTTCGAGCAAGCAGAGATCCTGCAGAAGGAACTCCAGGACCGCTTTGGCGAAGGCGGCCGTCGAGGCTATTCCTTCCGCATCGGGACGTATGCCGGCGAAGGACATGAAGCCAACGGCCATTACTGGGGCAACGCCATTCCAGCCGACCGCTCGCCAACCATCCTCATTCTGGGACCCTGGGCCAATACCGTCACCACCGCCCCGAACTACGGCGCCAATCCGGTGGTCATCAAGGGTCGACCTGCCTGGGCCTGGGAGGCGCTTCTGCATCTCATCGGCGGGGAATGATGCGACCGCTCCAGACGCTTGGCGCCTCCCGCTCGAGGGGGCCTTGGACCGATCGCCAGGGTTTTGTGTTCTACGCCGTGGTGTTCGTAGTGGTAGTACTGACCATCTTCACCGCTCAGTTCCACCGGCTGACCCGCCATCAGCAGCAGACCGCCTATCGGCTGGAAGAGAACGACATCGCCCGCCAGATCGCCGAAGCCGCCATGGATGAAGCCTTCGCCTGGCTGCATGCCACCACCGCCGATGTCTGCTCGCCCCCTGGCCAGTGGCTGATCGCCAACCGCCAGGCCCCGCTGTCTCTGACGTTCCCGCTGAGCCATTCCTTCAGCAGTTCAATGGTTCCCGCCGGCGTTTCTCTGGAGCTACGAGGCACCGCCAGGGTGATCGACTTCCGCCAGCAGGACAGTCGGGGCAACAGGTATGATGATGGCACCGGACGCACCCAGGAAGGCCAGGGGACCATCGCTCTCGAGGTGGACGTCGTACTGCGACGGAGCAGCCTGCTGGGCAGCCAACCACCGCTGGCCACCTGTCGTTTGATTCGCCATCATGATTTCACGATTGTTCCGATGGTTTCTCCGCGAGACAATGCCAGCCAGCGAAATGGGTATTCTCAGTGCTTTCCCCTCGATTACGTGCTGTTCGTCCGCCACGGGCTGCAGGAATTTCGCGACGGCGGCGGGCAAAGCCTCAATCACCAGCAGGTCATCGTGATGATCGATCAGGATCAACTGCCGCCCGCCCGACGGGGCAAGATCTTTTTCGGACACGCGGATGGCACTAGCCCAGGAACCAGCGTCTTCTTGAATCTTTCCGAAAAGTTCGCCAACCAGGTCATCCCCGTCCCCTCCAACCTGGCGACGTTCACCATCCAACAAGCCGACGTCTTCCAGCTCTTGCCTTTCCTCCCCACTCTGGTCGAACAAGAAGTCAAAGCCCAGGAAGGAAGCGTACGAACGGTCAGCATGTCTGGAGCCAAAGGGCATTTCTCGATTCAAACCCTTCCCATGGTCAGCGCTCGGTTCACCCCTCGCCAGCTAGAACTACGAGATTCCCTGGCCGCTTTGCAAAGCGGTGCCGAGGCCAACCTCGCTCCCGGACTCGAACTGGTCAGCGGTCAGCCCGTTCGCGCCGGTGAACCCGCCTTTGTCGAATCAATCTGCGAAGGCGCCATCCGCAAACGGTTCTGGTATCTAGTCACTTTCATACTCGATTTAACGGAAGCCAAGATTCATGTCTCCGGCAAAAAAAAGGGAAAGAGCTATAGTGTCACCGTTCCCATTGACCCCCAGGAAGCCGAGAAGCTCAAAGCGCTGGAAAAGCGTTCCCTATGTCTCGAATGGCGAGGCCCGCCGCCAGCCGACCCCATTCAACGAGATTTTCTCCAAAACCTGCCCCTCATCAATGCGAAATATAGCGGCCATCTTCCGTTGTTTTCCCGATTCATCAGCGACTTCACCTATGGGGGCTCGCAGGGCGATCTGGGCGCGCCGCCCGCCAACGCCCATTTCCCTCTCCCACGCTTGTTCAATTCGAAAGGCCAGACGATTCGGGCCGATACGAGCGGCCCCGAAGGACTGCGGCCGTATAGCCATTTCAACTTCTGGTTCCGGCAACGGGTCTCGCCCCATCGCCTGACCCACATCGGCGTGTTCGATCCCATCCATAAGCGATTGCATCTGCGCGGCATCGCACATGTGGCCGGCCCGCTCGAGCTTGGCGAGCCCAGCGGCCAACCATGGACCATCCACGGGCAGGGCGTTTTGATCGCCGATCAATTCCGCATCGTCGGTCCTCTGCGCAAAGCGACCCCGGAGTCGTTGTGCGTCCTGTTCACCCGCAAAGGGGCCATCCAGGTCGCGACCGACCAGGCGATCGACGCCTTTCTAATCGCCTCGGGCGACCATGGGTACGGCTCCGTTCGCCCCTCCCGAACCCTCAACCTGCATGGCGGCATGTTCGTCGACCGGTTGGACACGCAAATGTGGCCCCCCGGCCCACATCGCATCGCGTATGATCCCTTCTTGAAGCAACCTACGGACCACGTGTACCAGATCAATATTTCGCGCTGGGTGACGTTCCAGCGTCTGACCGAAATCGAAGGTGGCAACACCTGATGCGCATCTCTCAGGGTTTTTCGCTGATCGAACTGGTGATCGCCGCCTTCTTCCTTTCGTGCGCTCTGCTGGGGCTGATCTGGCTGAATTCGGCCTCCAATCGCAGTTCCATGGATGCCTATCTCAAAATGCAAGCCGTGCAGCTGGCCCTCGAACCCATCGAAGTCTTCCGCGCCTTCGGCTATGAGTGGCTGACCAGCGATGCCCGCCCGCAACTCGAACAGTTCCCGATCGGGAGGCTGGCCGGCATCGTCGATCCACCATTCGGTGGCATCCAGCACCCTAGCGAGTGCGCTCAGTTTCAACGCGAAATCACCCTCACACCAATGATCGTCAACGGCCTGCGAGCCGTGAAAGTGCGAGTCCGCGTCGTACCGCACGCCCAGAGCCGCGCCCGTACTTTTCTCCTACGCAATGACGTGGTCATGGAAGGCTTGATCGTGGAGCGTCCACGATGAGGAACCAGGTCGAGGGCGGGTTCACTCTCGCCGAGGTCGTCACCGTAGCTCTCCTCGCCAGTTTGATCCTGATTCCGGCCTATCGTCTGCTCTCGACGGGCGTCAACACCTCCGTTCAGGGAATGCATCAAATCGATCTCGTCCTGGAAGCACGCCGCGTCATCCGTCAGATCCATGCCGATTTGAAGTCATCCTGCCTCGAACTCGATCCGTCTCGGCGCTATACGCTGCTCGATTTTTTACGCATACAGCGGCCTGCGACAGGAAATCTCGAGGGGACGAGCTATGAATTCTTCGCGTTCCCTCTCCATGCCGATGTCGAACAGGTCATCTCAGCCCAGGTCACTACCGGTGTGGCTCCCCGGCTGGCGAATCGGATCACCTACCGCATCGAACGAGGCCCCGGACCTTTGTTCCGCTTGATCCGCGAAGAGAAGGCCAATCCCCTCCTCGGCGGCCCTGATCGTCGCAGCGTGTTGACCCAACGGTTGAATCAGTTGCTAATCGTTCCCACCGAGATCAAGACCCCGGCCGGCGATGCCCAGTGGGTCTTCCAGGTGACTCTGCAACTGGGAGAAATCAGATCAACCCCGCAAGCCCAGGCAGCCCCCTCTCGCCCCGCCCTGGTCACCACCGATCGTACCAAAGGGGTTCTGCTGGCTGATTTTTTCGATGTGGTCAGCTCGGAATTCTTCCAGGCGATGTGGAATCAGGAATGCGTCAACCGCAACTGGCACACCGTGATCCGGACACCATGACTTCGCCAAGCCCCCCGCTGACCCGGCCGGCCAGGCACCAGGTCGCCCCCCCCACCAAGCCACGCCGAGACCCGCTCCCAACCATCAAGCCGGCGAAGGAGCGACGCACCTCACCCCGACATGGCCCGCTCGGCCTCCGCCAGCGTGCTGACCGCGGTCGCCAGCGGCAGGACGCCGGTCATCGTCAGGAATTGCTTTTTCGAATTATCCAGACCCACCAAGACCAGCTTGCCACGGAAGTCGTCGACGACCTTCATGACCACATCCATCAATTTGGCGATCCCTGGGCTGTTGATGATGGTGCATTTGGTCAAATCGAGAATGACATTCTTCTGCCCGCGGTCCAGCGCTGCCGCGACCTGAGCCTCAACCGCTTCTCCACCCTGTTGCGAATAGTATCCGTGAAACGTCAGGACCGGCACCCCATTGGCGGAACTGCCTACCTGCAGCGAAAAAGTTGGCTCGCCCATGAACCGGCTGCTCCTCCTGTGATCAAGATCGGGCTCCGGACTCCGGAAAGCAACGCCCGGTTCACTCTAGCAGATTTCCTCTCCCGCGAAAAGCCTCCTCTTTCTCGCCAGAAATTCCACCCCCGCAAGGACTTTGGCGGGATGAAGGAAGAACGGCCGATTCCCAGCGTTCCCTGCCCTCTCACCTTCGCTCCGCCTCGGTTCCTGATCCCCTGAGGGAATTCTGCCGCCAAGCCCATCGCATGACCACTGAATCTTCCACGATGAGCAGGCCGTCTCGCCTGGCCTGGATGGGGAGTTCGCTGGTCTTCTTCGCCCTTCCCGCCTGGCTGCTGGCTTACTGGGCAGGCCAGCACTGGGATATTCGTCTGCAGGCTCGACATGCGCAAGCCAGACAGGCTCTCGAGCAAGCCTTGGGCCAAGTCACCCAATGGCCGAGCACAGATGCCTATCTCGAACTCGTGCTGAAAAACGTGCAAGATGTTTGGCGCCATCTCGGAGCGTCGGCGACAGAACAGGCACGCTTCCACCGGATGGTGAAAAGACTCAAGCGCCGCTTTTCTCCGTATCTTGAATTCGTCTTTCTCGATGGCCATGGGCAATGCATGGCCACCCTCAGCGACACTGCACCTCCGCGCGCTTTGCTGCGAAAATTCTGGGATGCCTACCGTGAGTCGCGCCGGGGCGATATGCGATCGCTATCCATTTCCTGGAAGATGTTCCAGGCCTATTTCGGCCCGTTGCTCCATGCCAAAGACGTCGAGCCGGGTTCCTTCCGGTTAGCTAATTTCCATTTCCAACGCGCCCGCATCTGGTTTTCCGAGCCATGTGCCCACGGCATGTTCTTCATCTTCACTCATGAACGCCCTGAATGGTACTATCTCGGATTGCGAGATCAGATTCTCCGGTACAACCGGCGCCACCGCTCTCTGCAACTCGCCTTGTATCACCTCGATCCTCAACTGGCTTCGTATCAGGTGCTCCCACCCCTTGCCGAAATGGACACGATCCACACCATCATCAGTGACCTCGATCGTCGCCACCTTTCGCAGGCGACCTTAGATCACCGCATCTGGATGCAACGCCCGTGGGGACAGTCTGGCCGTGTGCTGGCCACCACTCCGATCCCCGATGCCAGCGATGTGCAAAGGGAGCGGGCATGGGTTCTGCTCGGCCTGTCCATGGCATTCGGCCTCCTGACGTGGTGGTCAGCCGCTCTGACCTTCGATCAGCACCGACGGTTCTTCTCGCTCCGGCTCCAGGTCGTCATGGTCTTCGTCTATATCGTGGGAATTCCCCTCTTGATCATGGCCATCGCCGCCACGGATTACCTGCAAGCCTTGCGAGCCAATCTGGAACGCCAGCTGGGCAGCGAGGTCGCCGAAGGGCTCCGCACCTATGATCGGCAATTTCCGGGAGTTCTCGGCTTGTTGCGCAACACCATCCAGAAGCGGATCCTCATCAGCTCATCCCGTCAGGCCGAGTGGCCAGCACCGGTCGTGCGCCGCTTGAGTCGGTTTGGCCGGCACTATCTCACCAGTACCATTGTGCTATTCGATCAAGCGGGCACCATCACTGTCCCAGAAGGGTTGGTCCTCAAGGATCGTCAGGCCCTCAAACTGTTCATCCCGGTTTATGTGGCCATTCTGCGATCTCTGCAGACGAATCAGCCAGTCGATATTCGTCAGGATACCAAAACCACGGCAGGGCAGATGGTGGCCGGTCTGGCCGGCGTCGACCTGACCGAATTCTATGCCGAAGCGCTCAAAACCGTCGGTCAACTCCGCACCATCAAGGCTGGCACGAAAGCCGCTGTTCAAGGGATTTTCGCTGTCCGTGACCGCACCGGCCACCCGACCCATCTGGCCGTCCTGCAATGGCATGGACCGAATCTGCAGCGGGTCTACCACCGCCAGGCCCTGCTCTCCTTGTCGAGACGCCTGCCCGGCATCGTTCCAGTGGCTTTGAGTCGCATTTCTGTGGAACGACATGAGTTCGACCCCGCCCGGGACATCCCAGGCCGTTTCCGGTGGGCCAGGGAACTTCGGCGCCTGTATCCAGTCTTCCTCTCAGCGGGCGGAATGGTCCAGCAGCAGGTCCTCTGGCAGGGAGCCAAACGACTGGTAGTCATGGTACCAGGAGAACAGACCTCGGACTACCTCCTGGTGGCCGTGGTTCCCTTGCATGGAGTCGAAGCCGAAATCGCCCGTGTCGCGCGCCTTTTCCGACTCGCCAGCCTGGCACTGTTGACGATGGCCTTGGCGGTCAGCCGGTTTATCGCACGCAAAGTACTCGAACCAGTCAGCTTGCTGGCCATTGGGGTCCAGGCCTTGACCGAGAAGAACTACCGTCATCGCGTGCCGATCCTGGAGCAGAATGAGCTGGGTCTGCTGACCGCGACGTTCAATCGCATGACGGAAAGCCTGGAGGAGGTCAGCCTCGGCCAGCAAGTCCAGGAACAGTTGTTTCCACACGGCATCTTGCGATTGGGCGAATATGCGGTCCATGGTATCTCTCGCACCGCCACCGGCGTAGGCGGTGATTATTTCGAATATCTGACCGTCCAGGATCGATTCTTGATGGTCCTCGTAGGAGATGCGACTGGCCACGGCATTCCCGCCGCGTTGGTGATGGCCATGGCCAAAGCAGCGGTTTTACAGACGATCGCCCTCCCCGAACCAAGCGGAAAAGCGGTGCTAGAAACCCTCAATCGCACGCTGTTCCTCGGTCTCAACCGAAAACGACTAATGACCGCCGCGGTCCTGTGGGTCGATACCCAGACCCATCAGATCGAGTTCTGGAATGGGGGCCACCCTTTCCCAATCAAGCGCACCTCGGACGGCCGCATGCAGATGATCGAAGCCGGCGGCTCTCCTTTAGGGCTGCGCCTGAAAATCTTATTGTCCCCCGGCCGCACCACACTTGAGCCCGGTGAACGGATCTTCCTCTATACAGACGGCCCGGTGGAAGCGCTCGTCGAACAGCCTCCACGCACCAATTTCGATGCCTTCCAGGACTTCGTGGCCAGTCGGCCCCCCCTCCCTCTGGAATTGGCAGCGAACGATATCCTCGACCACCATCCGCATGTCCTGTCCGAACAGCCCCTGCCCGACGATTTCACCATCGTCATTCTCGAACGAGAGTCATCTTCTCGCCCTGCCTCGCTTTCCGACGGTCCATAAGATACGATGCCGGCCGGCGACTCGCTCGGTGTTTCTCGGCCCGATCCGATCATGTCCCTGGGAAGAATCAATCGGAGCGGGGGGGCTGCGAGCCCGAGGAAGGCTGGGGCGAAGAGGAATCCCCTTCGGAGTCTTCGTCGTCGTCCCGTTTGATCAGGTCGAGATCTTTCAACTTCAGGTACAGATTCTTGCGATGCATGCCGGCCAGCCGGGCGACCTTGGAGATGTTGCCGCGCGCCCGGGTCAGCAGATGCTCGAAATACTTCCGCTCAAACCCGCGCAGCAAGGCTTCCTTGGCTTCTTTGTACGGTAGGGCCAGCAGCGGATCGGTGTCGGCGGCCGAGGCAGGCGCCGCCGGCGCAGGGGTGGCATGGCCCCGCGGATCGAGAGGCAGGACCGATTCGTCATCCAGGACGATGACCCGTTCGATGAGATTCTGCAGTTCCCGGACATTGCCCGGCCAGGGATGGCGCATCAACCGGGCCATGAAGGCTTCGGAGAAGGTGCGGGGCGGTCGCCCCAGCTTCTCGGCGAAGCGCCGCGAAAAATGGTCGACCAGGGCCGGCAGGTCGGAGAGGCGGTCGCGCAGCGGCGGCAGTTGGATGTTGACAACATTGAGGCGATAGTACAAATCCTCTCGGAAGGCCCCTTCCCGGATGGCCTTGGTCAGATCGCGATTGGTAGCCGCCAGGACCCGGGTGTCGACCTTGATGACGTGCTGGCCGCCCAGTCGCTCGAATTCCTTCTCCTGGAGGATGCGCAGGATCTTGGTCTGGGTGGCCAGAGACATGTCGCCAATCTCGTCGAGGAAGATGGTGCCGCGATCGGCCAGCTCGAACTTGCCCAGCCGCCGATTCAGCGCGCCGCTGAACGCTCCCCGTTCATACCCGAACAGCTCGCTTTCGATGAGGGTTTCGGGGAGCGCGGCGCAGTTGACCCGGATGAAGGCCCCATCCTTGCGGGCGCTGAGGGCATGGATGGCCTGGGCCACCAGCTCCTTGCCGGTGCCGGATTCCCCGGTGATCAGCACGGTCACATCGCTGGGCGCCACCCGCTCGATGAGATCGTAGACCCGACGCATGCCTTCGTGCGAGCCGATCAGAGCGTGCAGCCCCTGCCGCTCGTGCAGCTGCTGGCGCAGCAGCAGGTTCTCCCGGCGCAGGGCGACCTTCTCGAGGGCGCGCCGCACCGTGATCTTCAGGTCATCATTGGCGAACGGCTTGGGCAGGTAATCGTAGGCGCCCCGCTTCATGGCGTCGACGGCGATGGTTTCGGAGCCATACGCCGTGATCAGGATGACGAGCGCCTGGTCATCGCGTTTGCGAATGGCATCCAGCAGATCGAGCCCCGACTCGCCGGGCATGTTGACGTCGGAGATGATCAGATCGAAGGGCGTGGCGGCCACCTTGTCGAGGGCTTCCCGGGCCGATCTGGCTCGCTCGGTGACATACCCTTCCCGGCGCAGCACGATCTCGAGGGTATAGAGGACGGTCTCTTCGTCATCGACCAAAAGAATGGCCGGAGGCCGACTGGCGGATTCCCGGCGGGCCGCGATAGCCATGCTCAACCCTCGTGATGGCCCGCAACAGAATCGACGGGAAGCGCCAAACGGACGCGGGTTCCCTGGCCGGGGGCCGAGTCGATCGTCACGCGGCCCTGGTGCAGATCGAGGATCTTGCGGGTGATGGCCAGGCCGAGTCCCGTGCCGTGGGGGCGAGTGGTGAAGAAAGGCTCGAAGACCTGATCGAGATGCTCAGGAGGGATGCCCGCGCCATTGTCCTCGAACTCGACCACGACGGTCTCGGCGGCGGTCGGCAGGAGCGGCAGTCCGGCGCTTCGCGCCATCTTCATGCGAATGGTGAGAACTCCCCCACGTTCCATGGCTTGCAGGGCATTCAACGTGACATTCAGAAAAGCCTGCTTCATCTTCTCGGGGTCTATATTAACATACACGGACTCGGGCAACCACTCCGAGCGGATCTCGACCTGGTGACGGGCGGCTTCGTGCCGGATCAGAAGCAGCAACTCGTTCAGCAGATCCCGCAGGAGGACCCGGCGCAGGTGGGTGGTCTCGGGCCGAGCGAGGTTCAGCAACTGCTCCACCACTTTGTTCAACCGATCGACCTCCCCGACGATCACCCGGACATGCCCGGCTTGCTCGGCTGGCAGCTCTTCGCCGAGGAATTCGGCCAGACCCCGGATCGCCACCAGGGGATTGCGGATCTCATGAGCCACGGAGGCGGCCAGACGTCCAAGCACCGCCCATTTCTCCGACTCCTGCATGCGGCGTTCGATCTGCTCCAGGCGGGTCAAGTCGTCGAGCACCAGCACCTGCCCGATGACCTTTTCCCCGGCCCGCAGCGGATGCACCCGCACCTGGATGACCTGGGGCTCGCATCCGGGACGATGCAAGGCGAACCGCCCGGGAGCCCGCAGCTCGCCAGTCACGACGGCCTCTTCCGACGCGGCGCCGGACACCGCTCGGCTCAGCCGCTCGCTGAAAGCGGGGTCCCCGATCTGATGCAGCACTTCGGCCAGGGGCCGACCATCGAGCGGGGCGTCGGCCAGCCCGAGCAGCTGGCGGAACGAGGAGTTGCTGGTCACCAGCCGCCGGTCCTGATCCAGCGTGGCCACGCCCGAATCGACGCTTTCGAGCACGTGGCGAACGTAATCCTTCATCTCCACCACATGATTGTACAATCGCGCATTTTCTATCAACGACCCACCCAGCGGGGCGATGGTCTCGAGGAAACGTCGAATGCCCTCGGAGTATTTCTGCTGCCCTTGCTTGCCGAGGAAGAGGATCCCCTGGACCAGCCGTCCAGACACCAACGGCAGCAGCAGGAAGGTATGGTTGCGCGTGGTGGCTTCGATGGGTTCGGTCCGTTGCAGGCATTTCTCGAGCAGCCCGTTGTATTCTTCTCGCGAAATGCAGGGGAAAACCGGAGTCTCGACCTGCGCTTCCAGGGTCTGCGAGGCCGGATGGTACAGCAGGATCTGCCCGTAGGACGAAAACGACAGCGTCTGGGCCTTCTCGAGGAATCGCTCGAGGATCTGACGGAGGTGGAGGGAGAACCCCATTTCCTTGGTCAAGCCATAGATCTCCCACAACTCCTGCACCTTCTCGTCGAGCACCCGGGTCCGCTCGAGCGCTTCCCGCGTTTTTTCCTGGAGGGAGGTGACCATCAGATTGAAGATCTCGCCGAGCTGGGCCAGTTCGCCGGTCCCGGTGATGGCCAGGCGCTGCGAGAAATCCCCTCGTTTGACGGCCTCGAGGCCATCCAACAGGTCCTGCAGCGGGCGCAAGATGATCTGGGCGACGAAGATGGCGAGTCCGACGCCCAGCAAAATGTTGACCGACATCGAGAAGAAGACCGGCACCAACGATTCATTCCGGAGGAACGGATAGATTTCGGGGACTCCGATGCCGACCGCCCCGATGACCTGCCCGCCCGAGGCGATGGGGAAGATCAGCTCGCGCGAGCTTTTCCCGGTCTCGCCGGGCAGGATGGTCATTTCCCGCAACGTGGCGAGATCGGGCAGCGGCCCTTCGGGACGACGAGGAGGATCGCCCCAGCGCGGCGCCCAATGGGCGTCGAAGACGGTGGCGCGGACCTGCAACAGTCCGCCCAGGCGATGCTCCCAGACCCGCCGCAGATCTTCGGGATCCCCGACCGTGAGGAACCGGCGGGCCGGTTCGACCAGGGTCCGCCCCAGGAAGACCGATTTGTGGAAGGATTCCTGGAAGAAGGCGACATTCTCGCGCGACAGGGTGACCACGCCGAAGAACCCGCTGGTCACCACAATGATGCAGGTGAAATAGAAGATGAGGGCGTTCTGGAGGCCCCGCGGCGGCAGCCCGATCACCGTGGAATCCGGAAGGAGACCACCGTCCCTCCGCCTGGGGTCGAGACGAGGTCGAACGTGCCGCCAGCCAGGCGGATCCGCTCTTCCATGCTGACCAGGCCGAGGCGCTTGAGGCTGGCGTAGACCTTGCGAAGGTCGGGGACGTTGAATCCCTGGCCGTCGTCCTTCACGACCCCGACCAGGGAGCGAGGCTCTTCTTCGAAGGCCAGATGGATCTGGATCGACCGCGCCTCGGCATGCCGGATCGCATTGTTGACCGCCTCCTGGATGACCCGGAACACGGCGAGTTCCCGTTCGGGGGGAAGGGACGACCGCGCCCCCTCGATGGTCAGATGGATGGAAGCGTTGGTGCGGCTTTTGCAGCCGCTGATGAACTGTTCGAGCGTGGGAATGAGCCCCAGATCATCGATCGCCATGGGACGCAGGTCGAAGATGAACCGTCGGATGTCTTTGAGGCTGCGAATGATCGAATTCTTCAGCTCACCCAGCTCCTGCTTGAGTTGTTCGGGCTGGTTGATGAGTTCGAGACAGTAGTCGACCCGCATGGTCAGGGCGGCCAGGGTCTGGGCCGGCCCGTCGTGGATCTCCCGCGAGATCCGCTTCCGCTCTTCTTCCTGGGCGATGATGATCCCGCCGGCCGGATCACCGCTCGCCAAGGGGCTCTCCAACTGCTCGAGGAGCTTGCCCACCTGGGCGAACATCTGATCGAGACGGCCGTTGACCTTGTCGATCTGGCTCTTGAAGAGAGCCTGCAGCTTCTCCCGATAGGC
Organism: Candidatus Ozemibacter sibiricus; assembly: GCA_003327425.1. Lineage (GTDB taxonomy): Bacteria > Muiribacteriota > Ozemobacteria > Ozemobacterales > Ozemobacteraceae > Ozemobacter > Ozemobacter sibiricus. Next base: position 208,368 of record QOQW01000001.1, on the reverse strand, counting down.
CACCGAACTGAACATCATCAATTCCGACTGGCTCAGCAAGGCCTCCAGGTGCTCGCGGCAGGCGGCCCGATCGGCCGGCGGCAGGGCCGCCCCTGATCGTGACAGAATCGTATTGAGCCCCTGGATGCGGAGCCGGCGTTCCTCTTCCCCTTTCAGGGTGAGGATCCAGTTCTCCATCAGTTCGACCAGGGCCCCCATCTCCGATTTCAGCGCGAAGAGGCCGGAAGAGATGTTCGATTTCAGCGAATCCATCATACGGTCATGGCATCCTGATTCCACGCGCCTCTCAGCGCCTGCTCCCGGGCCCGAGCAAGGCCAGCTCGGCCTCGATCCGCCGTTTCACCGCGTAGGATTGATGCGGATCGGCCGCGATCTTCTCGAGGACCGCCCGGGCGGCCGAGGCTTGTCCGGCTTGCCGATGGCAGCGCGCCAGGGAAAAGGCCAGATCGACCCGGTGGGGAAGCTTGGCCAGAGCCTGGTCCAGGAAGGTCGCCCCTTGGGCGAATTTCCCGGTTTTCTCGGCCAGCAGCCCCAGGCGGACCAGGGTCTGGGCATCCTGATGCCCGAGCCGGTAGGACTGCAAGGTGGCCTCGAAGGCATCCTGCTCGAGACCGACTTTCTCGAAGATCACCCCGACCATGTCATAGACCCGGGGATCCGGCTTTTTCTGGAGATATTCCAGGAAAAAAGGCAACGCCTCTTCCCATTTGCCAGCCAGATACCGATCGAACCCCTGCGTCCAGAGCCCCTTCAATTGCCGATCGGGCGCGACCGGCGCCACCGGTCGGACCGGCGGGCGAGCCGCGGTGGAAGCCAGAACCCGCGCCCCGCCCAAGCGAGCAGCCGCCTCCTTGGCGGATGCGAGCGCCGGATCGTCGATGGCCTCGGCGTCGGCCAGATCCTCGGCCAGGCCCATGGCGGGATCGAGGGTCGGAGGCAGGGGAGCAAGCGTGGGCCCCGAAGCCGGGGCGGATGACTCGGCCGGCAGGGGGCCAGGCCGAGCAGGCGCGGAAACCGCGCGCGACATCGTGGCAGGGAGGCCAGCCAGGGCCTTGCCGGTGACCGACGGCGAAGCGATCTGACTGGGCGCGGCCCCAAGGACCACCGGCGGCGAGGAGACGGTCACCGATCGCGCGGGGGAAGCGCTCACGCCGACCACCGCCGAGGCCTGACCAGAAGCTGGCGTCGGGAGAAGCTCGAGGGGGCTCAGCCCGGCCTTGGCCATCTCCTCGGCCATCTTCCCCGAGGGGCCCCCGCTCAGCGCGGCCGAGGGACTGGCCAGCGGGCGGGCGGAAGCGCCCGATCGGGCATTCATGGGCGCCGAAGCGGGGGCAGGCCGGGTGGCCGCCGGCGAGCGAGCAAGCGCGGCCGCCGCCTGAGAGCCGACTGCCCCCTCGGAGGACAGCCCGGCCCTGGCCGACTCGGCAGGCAGGATCTCGCCAATCACCGCATCGAGCAGAGGCCGACTGCCCACGGCCGGAGGAATACAAGCCAGGGTCGTGGTGCCACGCCGCTTGGGCGACCAATCGGGAGCTTCGTACAGAACGGCTCCGCCCGACATCGGCAGGTCGTCGGCCGGAGCGGGGCCTTCGCCTGCTACCGGAGCGGCGGGGCCGGCCGTCGTCCGTCCAGCTTCCGGATTGGCGGCTATCGCCGAAAGAGAAGCATCGATGATGGCCGTGGCAGGAGAGTTCCCACCCTGGGGGGAGGCCGCCGGCGAGGGGAGGGGCGAGACCACCGCCGGCAGACCGGAGCCGGCCAGGCTCACCGGCGATGCGAGCCGCTCCAGGCGTTCGAGTTCGGCCACCAGGCGTTCGGCTTCCTCATCCCGGATGCCGGTGGACACCGCCACGTTGACCACCCGATCGAGATGCCGGCGAGCGGCCTTGAGGTCGCGCAATTCGAGGTAGACAGCGGCCAGTTCGCGGTTGTATTCGGTGTTGAGAGGATCATCGAGCAGGGCCTTGCTCAGATACGGCACGGCCTCTTCGGCGAGGCCCAGTTCGCGGTAGATGCTGCCCATCAGGAAATTGGCCCGCTGATGCGAAGGCGCCTGGTTGAGGGCTTTGAGAAGGGAGCGCGAGGCGGTGACGAACGACTGGCGATCGCTCTGAACTTTGGCGAGGTTCACCCAGGCCTCGGTGTCTTCCGGAAACTGGCCCAGATATCGCTGCAGACAATCTTCGTAGGCCGAGGTCTGATCCTGGTCGAAATAGACCTTGGCCAGAGCTTGCCAGGCCTCGGGATGGGAGCGGCCCGTATTGGGCAAGGTGGCCTCGAGGATGGCGATCCCGGAAGCGGTTTCCCCCCGATCCAGCAGGGCCAGACCTTCCTGGATGGCGGACGCCCACGCGTCGCCCCCCCCGACCCCTGCCGCGCCAGCCGCCATGGGGGAGGCCGAACGAGACCCCTCAGCGTGGCCCCCCCGGACCGCCGGCAGCGAGGAGGGCGTGGCCACCGGTGACGCCACGGCCGCCAGGCTCGCCGAGGCCAGCCCGCGCCCGCTCGTCGCGGCAGGTCCGCCCCGCAGGTCACCGCTCAAGGAAAAGAGCGTGGGTCGAGGCTCGAGGGTTTTCTGGGAGCGATACGCCAGGTTCGACACCCAGATTCCCAGCAGGACCACCAGGGTCCCGACGGCCAGCACCAATCTCCTGGACCCAGCGCCGGCCGGTTCGACCAGGACCGGGCTGGCCCGCGAAGGCCGGCGAGGCCGCCGCCGCGCGCCCCGCTCGGTCTCGGCTCCGGCGGCCGACGGTTTGACGGTGGCCGTCACATCGATGATCTCGGGCTCCGGCGCCGGCGCAGCCGAGCGCGGAGTCGCTTCCCCCTCGAGGTGGGCGCGGGCTGTCCCGGTGGCGGCCGCCGTCGCGATCGGCTCTCCTTCCGGCGGCATGGGAGCCCCCTCACCGCTGCCAGGCCCCCGCGCCGCCTCGGCCGGTTCCCCGGTCGAGCCGGAGTGGTGCGTCAGCATCTTGATCTGCGTCCCTTTCAAGTAGGGGACGAGGACCCGCTCGATCTCGAACCAATCGCGGAATTCGGAGAACAGCGACAGGTAGTAGGCATCCTTGATGTTGTAGATCCAGACCAGGATCAGGACCACCGACAGGGCATACGAGACGGGAATCACCAGGTAGACCCCGCCCAGATCGGTGATGGCTTCGTAGACCATGCCCTGGGCATAGATGCTGTAGCCTGCCAGCAAGCCCCCGATCTGGCCGCACAACAGGATGATCCCTTTGTCGATGTGCCCGGCATAGATCTGCCCCAGACCCATCACGAAGAACGACATCAGAGCCGCCAGCCCCGGATTGCGAGAAGAATGCTGCAACCGTTCGCGGCGCAGGTTCTCCACCCAGGCATGATCTTTCATGCCAGCCATACCGTTCTCCCCTCACGTTGCAGGCCGCGGGCCACCTCGACGGCCGCCTGCCGTTCCGCGGCCTCCAGACGCCGCCCCAGGACGGGGTGCTGGCGGGCCCGGCCGAAGGGCCGATAGTGCAGCGTCACCCAGACGGGCACCCGGCCGGTCGGATCGACGGCCCGCAGACCGTCGCCCCACCCGTGGGCCCGCTCGGGCAGCACGACATGGCGGAACCAGACTCCTTGCGGGGTCGGCCGGTCGCCGGGCCAGGGGCCCAATTCCGTTCTCCAGAAATCGGCCAGGGCGCGCACACGCTCGGCATAGTCGGGGCAGCCCACCACTGTCGCCGCATCAGCTGGCCCGAACACCTTGACATCGAGGGAGACCGCATCGGTCCAGGGACGCAGGGCCCGCGCCAGCGCCAAGGGCTCGTGCCCGCCCAGCTTGAGCACGATGGGCCACTCGGGTTCGAGGCGGCGCACGGCCGCCAGCGCTTCTCCCAGCAATTCATGGCAGGACACCTCGGGGTTGACCAGGTACAAACAGGTCGCACCGCGGCGAGCCAGATCCTGCGCGATGGCCACGAAGGCGGATGGATCGAGAGCGACGGGGTGGGCCTCGGCAGCGGCAAGGTAGCAGAACAGACAGGCGGCCGAGCAGCCGGCCAGGGTGATCATCCCGACGGGGACGCCCAGGAAGGATTCCTCCCCGCGATTGAGCCCCCAGGATCGGCCAAGCAGCCTATTCGAGGACATCGATGACGCACCCGCTGTTGACCACGCAGAGTTTGTATCCTTTCTGCAAGCACTGCTCGACCAGTTCGGTCCGTTCACGATTGGTGATGATCATCCCCCGGATGGAGGTCGCCTTCAATTTGCCGCCGCTCAGATCATGGGCCAGGGCATCCAGGCTGCTGGCCGCGTGATCCAGGCGCCGGAAGGCCTCGGCCAATTCATCAGGCGCGGGCTGGAAGAGGATCTCCACCGCGACCAGAATGCCCTTGCGGTCCTGGCAGAGGAGATCGAGATTGAGGGGGCGACCATCGGGCCCGGTCAGGCGATAATCGCGATGCAGGAGGCGGATGCCTTTCTCGAACAAATGGAGGTGGGAAGCCACCCAGTCCTGGAAATCCTTCTTGCAGGCGAAGAACGAGTTGCGGGAAAACTGTTCGAAGACCGACTCCAGGGTGGCGATCTGCTCCTTGAGCTTCTGATTTTCCTGATTGACCTGATTCAAGCGTTCCCAGAGATTTTTGTTCTCGTCGAGCAGGACGATCAGCCCTTTCATCTCTCCTTCGTTGAATTCGCTCAACGGGCGGGACAGCAGGCGGGCCACCATCGAGCGCAGGGAGGTCATCGCATCGGTAGCGATCGACGCAGGCATTTCCTCTCGATTGATGGTCAGGGTCGGGACCTCGGCGTCGGGCGACCACCGGATCAGGAGGTGATCGCCTGGCGAAAACACCCGCAGGGCTTCCCCGATGGCCAGCGTCCGTTTTTCGAAATTGGGAGGAGGACCGGGCTGGCGCCGGCCGCCCACTTCGAGGAAATAGGTGCCCGAGCGAGGCAACAGCCGACGGTAGAGATCATCTTCGCGGGCGTACCACTTCAGCACACGGTTCTTGTGTTCGACATGGGACAACCGCTTCCGGATCATGATCTTCTCGCTCGGGTCGACCAGCTTCCCGACCACCACAGGGTTGGCCTTGTCAGTGGGCGAAAAAATCGCGACCTCGGACCCGGCCAGGGCTTTCTTCAAGGGCTCCCCGATGAAGATCTCCCGCTTTTCCCATTCCACCGACAGATGGTCGAGCCGTTTCCCATCGAAGAGCATGTCGAAGACCAGCGTCTGCGGCAGGATCCGCCGCATCAGGCGGTCCTGGGAGTCGTCCCAGCGCAGGACGCCCTTTTCGATTTCTTGCGGAGTCAGGGTTTTGCGGAATTCCATCATGTCATAATCCCCAATCGGTGAGTTTGCGACGCAGGCTCTCGATCATCTGCCCCACCCGTTCGACCAGGTATTCCTTGCTCTGCTCGAGCTTCTGGGCGATCACAGCGGAAAGCGGCACCTCTTTAACGCCAGGGGGCACCCCGAATATGAATCGTTCTTTGGGAATGGGATCGTTGATTCGGTACTGCAAAACCCGCAACATGCCCCGCGACGACCCATCGGGCGCGAACTCCTGGACCATGACCGGCAGATAGCTTTCCAGCGAAAACACGAGGTGGTAGAACCCGACGTCGAACACCCGCTGGAAGACCGACCGACCGATGGGCTGGAAGCGCATCACCTGCACCTTGTCGGGGGGCAGTCCCAGCGTGGCGGCCAACGTGGCGACGGTGGCACGATCGAGCAATGTCACATCGAAAAACGAGAACAGGGTTTTGCGGGTGATGCGGGTGACGATCTCGCGTGGATTCACCCACTCGCGCAGGGCCTCGGACAGCCAGCCGCCGCCACCCGAGGTGTCGAGCGTGAAGACCTCAGCCAAGGCAGCAATATAGATCCAGAGCCTTTCTCCGTCGAAGACCACCCGCAGATGGTTGCCCTCGAAATCCATGGCGAATTTATCAGGACTTTGAATGGAGAGCGTGACATGCGTACGGAGCGAACCGGAAGAGAGTTCGACCTCGGAAATCAGCGAAAAGATCTTTTCGGTCTTCTCTTCCATCTGCTGGAACAGGAGGTCTGGGGTGAGGTCGAGGCCGGCGACCCGGCCAGGAGCCATCACCATTCCCCAGCTCATCACCATCGCCCACAGAATGATCAGCCGTGCAACAGGGAACGAACGAGGGACGCGACCGAATCTCATCAACGCAGCACCCCTTCTTTCGCAGGTTTGCCGGAGGGCACCGCGGCGGCCGCCCGCGCCAGCGCCGCCACCCCTTTGCGGAATCGTCCCCGCAGGACCACCTGGGCCTCACGCCCGGCTGGCGTGCCCATCTGCCCGCGGTCTTCGAGGGAGTTCCACAACCGGCCGAGGTCAGCCAGCCCGCGCAAGAGGGCGGCCAGGGTCTTGCGGTTCAGAGCCTGATCGAAAGCCGCAGCGCACCGTTCGACCCGTGCGGTCAGAGCCTCTCCGGCATCGGGGCCGGCAGGCTCGGCTCCGGCCATCTCCTTCCAGGCCAGAACGTCATCGCAAGGCCAATCGCGGGCCCATGGCGGCACGCTGCCAGCCACGTCCCCGCGGAGGATCGCCGCCAGGGTCGCCAGTTCGATGGTGAGCAACCCCGTTGGCTGTGGAAGGATTTCTCCACCGATCGCCGTCACGACCCGGAGTTCTCCGGTCGGGACGCCCCGGACCCAGAGTCGCCAGGCAGCGCCGACTTCGGATTCCAGGGTCTCGGGCAGAACCAGGCCGGTGAGATCGATCGTTCCGGACGACGCGCGGGGTTCTTCGGCAGCGAGGGCGCCCAGCGGAAGAAGGAGCTCCTGAATGCGAGCCAGCCAGGCCGGATGGAAGGGACGCCGAGCCCAGATGAACCCTGGGCGACAGGCATCGCGGAGCGCGGATCCTTCGCGCGACGGGGGAATCAAAGGGAAGCCGAAGCGGCTCCCCTCGGTCGGCCCGAACAGCCAGGCCAGGAGGTCGGGATGATACCAGGGCACTGGCAGCACCCCAGGGAAAGGGGGGAGTTCTCCTCCGCCCATGGTGGACAGGGTTGTTCGAATCTGGGCGATGAGGGCACTGATCTCCATGGCTCACCCGCTTGGAAAAGTGGAAAAATGACAACACCCGGGCCCCGGCCCGGCAGCCCGTGCTATTATACCGGAAGCTGGTAGACCATACAATGGGTCGGTGCCCCCTCGCTCGCCCCATGGTCACCTGAATCCCTCGCGGAGGCCGCCGCATGACCGACCTGACCCAGACCACCTTCACCGCCACCACCAGCGATCCGACCCGGGTCGGCATCGTGGTGTTCCATGCCACCTGGTGTGCCCCTTCTCGATCGCAACTGGCCCTGTTGGATCGGCTGGCGGCCGGGTTCGCCGGCAAACCGGTCTTCATCGCGCGCGTCGATGTCGATGCCGAGCCAGAACTCGCCGATCGCTACGAGATTCGCACCCTCCCGTCCACGCTGCTGATGGCCGCGGGAGAGACGGTGGAACTGCTGGTCGGCTACCAGGCGGAAGAATTCCTCAAATCCTACCTGGAGCAACTGCTGGAAGCCTTGCCGCCAGCCGCTTCCCCCCCGCCGTCGGCCGCTCCGCCCTCCGCCTCCTGAAGCCGAAGGCGCGTGATGGCACGCGCCCGCCCGTCGTCCGCCCCGATTTCGACCAGCACCCCTTCCAGGACCGACGGACCCTCGGCCGGTTGAAACCGCTCGGAGAACCCGTTCCGGAAGCGCCCGATCACGGTCTCCCGGGCCACGCCGAGAATCCCGTCCCGGGGGCCGGTCATGCCAAGGTCGGTAATGACCCCCGTCCCGCCCGGAAGAATCCGTTCGTCGGAGGTCTGGACATGCGTGTGGGTTCCGGCCACGAAGGCGACCCGGCCATCGAGGTACCACGCCAGAGCGAGCTTTTCCGAGGTGGCTTCGGCATGGAAGTCGACCACCACCGGCACCCCGGCGGGAAGGCGGGCCAGCAGAGCGTCAGCCCAGCGGAACGGGCAATCGGCCGGATCGAGGAAGACTCGCCCCTCCAGGTTGAGCACCGCCAGCGGAGGGCGCTGCGGGTGTTCGAGCACGGCCCACCCCTTCCCCGGCAGAGCATCGCCGCCCAGGTTGTGCGGGCGCAGGGCCCGCCCCGCCCCGCCGACCGTGGCGGGCCAATCCGGCCGAGCGAAGAGGTGATTGCCGCCGGTGAGCAGATCGATGCCGGCAGCCAGCAGCCGATCCCGATGGTGCGGGGACAGGCCAGCCCCGCCCGTGGCATTCTCGCCGTTGGCGATGACCCAATCGAGGCGGTGACGGGCCCGGAGCGCCGGCACCAGGCGAGCGACCATGGCCCGCCCGGGGGCTCCGTAGATGTCGCCGATCATCAGGACGCGCACGCGCCGTCTCCTTTTCTGGGCAGCCTCGACCGCCCGTCTCCGGCCCGAGGATGGAAAACCCCCTCGGAGCAGGAGTGTCCCTGGCCTCCGGGGGGGTGATCAGCCCTCGATCAATGGGCGATTTCCACGCTCCGGGTTTCCCGGATGAGAACGACCTTCACCTGTCCGGGGTATTCGAGATCGGATTCGATCTTCTTGACGATGTCGCGGCACAGCTTGGGGGCCATGACATCATCGACCTTCTCGGGCTGGACCATGACGCGGATCTCCCGCCCGGCCTGGATGGCGTAGGCCGAGGCCACGCCGTCGAACCCACGCGCGATGTTCTCGAGTTCCTCGAGCCGTTTGATGTAGGCGTCGAGCGATTCCTTGCGGGCGCCGCGCCGGCTGGCCGAAATGGCGTCGGCCGCCGAGATCAGCACGGCCTCGACCGTCTCGTAGGGGATGTCTTCATGGTGGGCCCCGATGGCATTGACCACCTTGGGCGACTCCTGATACTTGCGGGCGAATTCGGCGCCCAGCGCCGCATGATTCCCTTCGTCGCTCTCGATCACCTTGCCGATGTCGTGCAGCAGGCCGGCCCGCTTGGCCAGCATGGGATTGGCGCCGATCTCGGCGGCCATGCCGGCCGCCAGGTTGGCCACCTCGATCGAATGCTGCAGCACGTTCTGCCCGTACGAGGTGCGGAAATTGAGCCGACCGACGATGTCGATCAGCTCGGAGTGGATGCTCTGGATGCCCAGCGCCAGCATGGCCTGCTCGCCGGCCTCTTTGACCCGCAGATGCACCTCCTTCTTGGCCTTCTCGTACATCTCTTCGATCTTGGCCGGGTGGATCCGCCCATCCAGAGTCAGCATCTCCATGGTGACGCGCGCGATCTCGCGCTTGATCGGATCGAACCCGGAGAGGACGACCGCTTCCGGGGTATCATCGATGATGCAGTCGACGCCGGTCAGACTCTCGAAAGCCCGGATGTTACGGCCTTCCCGACCGATGATCCGCCCTTTCATCTCTTCGGAAGGCAGCTCGACGACGGTGACGATCGGATCGATCGAATGGTCGGTCGCGCAGCGCTGGATGGTCGTGGCCAGGATCTCGCGCGACTTCTTGTCGGCGGCCTCTTTGATGCGGGCTTCGGCATCCTTGACCTTGACGGCGATCTCGTAGCTGAGTTCGTCCTCGACCCGCTTGAGCAGTTCGGCCCGGGCCTGCTCCGGGCTGAGCCCGGCCACCCGCTCCAGTTCGCGACGCTGGTTCTCGACCAGCGCCTCCGCTTCCTGTTTGCGGGTTTCGATCTCGGCTTCGCGGGCCCGCAGGTCTTCCAATTTCTTGTCGAGCAGGTCGGACCGGGCTTCGGCCTTTTCGATCTTGTGCAGAAGCTGGCTTTCGAGCTTCTCGAGATCGTGCTTCTTCTTCTTGATGTCCTTCTCAGCGTTCTTGCGAAGGGCGAGTTCCTTTTCCTTGATTTCGCGGGCCCGTTTCTGGGCCTGCTCCAGCTCTTCCTGGGCCTTGCGACGGGCCTCGGCGAGGAGAGCTTCTCGTTGTTGTTCGGCCGCGGCGATGATCTCGTCACTCTTCCCCTGGGAGGACAATCGGTTCAGGAAAAAGCCGACCAGACCACCGACCACCAGCATGACCAGATAGACGACATACTCCATGGCCGGATTTGGAGGACCTCCTAGTGCGTCAGATTGGGGAACCGGCATCGGATCCGGTCCCGGCAGGGGGGGGGTACCCATGGGGGCTCAGAGAGCGCCGGTCTCTTTGACGGGATATTCCTTCTTGAGGTCTTCGAGGAATTTGTCAAAGGCGGCCCGCTGCTTCTGCGGCAGCAACCGAGAGCGGATCTGCTCCTTCACCTCATCGAGCGGGATGGTGCCGGCCGCTTTGCGCTCATCGACGCGGATCAGATGATAGCCGAACTGGGTCTTCACCGGGCCCACCACCTTGCCGACCTCGGCCGTCTGCGCAACTTGATCGAACTCCGGCACCATCTGGCCCTTGCTGAAGAACCCGAGGTCGCCCCCCTCTTTGCCGGAAGGGCATTTGGACTCGGCTTTGGCCAGATCCTCGAATTTCTCGCCCTTCTCGATCTTGTCCTTGAGGGATTTGGCTTTGTCTTCGGAATCGACCAGGATGTGATGGGCGCGCACCTGTTCGGGCTGGGCGAACTCGCCCAGATTCTGCGTGTAGTAATCCTTGATCTCGTCGTCAGAGACGGTGACAACGTTGCCGATCTTCTCATCGAGAAGATGCTTCAAGGCCACCCGCCGCCTGGCATCCTTCAGCACGTGAGGGAATTCCTTGGCCAGCGCGTCGAAGTTCCTGGCCACATAGCGGCGGATCAGTTCACGATGGCTGAACTGCTTGACGAAATCGTTGAGACCCTCGCCGCCCAGAATGGCCGGGCGGATGAACGGCGGAATGCGCTCGAGCTCGGGCATCAACGCGCTGATCTTGACCGCCTCGGTGCCGATGGTGAACAGCACCTGATCGAGATCGGACGGCTTGAATTCGCCCTGCCGCAGCACCTCGAGAGCCTTGGGCTCGAGCTTGAAGTTGAATTCCTTCTCGAGCTCGGCCAACCGAGCTTCCAGGGCCTGACGAGGCAGCTGTTCCTTGAGTTCGCGCTCGATCTCCCCCGAGACTTCCTCGAGGGATTTCTGCGAGCCCTCCTTCTTCTCCGAGTACTTCACGAGGAGGAATTTGCCTTCGCCATCGGCGATCGGAGCGGAGATCTGGTCGGCCGCCAGGCCGGCGACAGCCGCCGCGACCATGGGCGGCAATTCGGAGAGCGCCACGAACCCGCGATCGCCACCGCTGCTCTTGTATTTGTCGGTGGATTTTTCGCGGGCCAGCTCGGCGAAGGATTTCTTGGCCTCGAGAGCTTTTCTGGCCCCGTCCGCCGCTTCCTGAGAATCCAGCGTGATCTGATGGAGATGGTAGGTGGAGGGAGTGGAGAACCGCTCTTTGTTCTTCTGGTAGTACTGTTCGATGTCGGCCTTGCCCACCTTGGCCTCGCCCAGACTCTTGCGGATGTAGGCGTTGGCCAGCAGGGCCACGGCATTCTCCTGAATCTGTTCTCTGAGTTCAGGCTTCTCGGGGATGTTCGCGGCGGCCGCCTTCTTTTCGAGCAGGGTGATCTCGATCAGCTGCTGCAGGAACTTCTTCTGGTTTTCCTTGTCGCTGAAGTCGGGAACGCGATCGCCCCCGGAGCCTCGGAAATTCTCGATCTCTCTCATCATGTCGGCGCGCGTGATCTTCCAATCACCGACCGTAGCCAGCACATCATCAGGGTTGCCGGCGCCCGCTGGCGCGGCCTCGCCGGCCTTGGCGGACGCCGGGGCGTCGGCGGTCCAGGCGGGGTGAGCCAGCAACGCCAGGACCGCGAGGGAAAAGAGAAAAACGCTCGAGAGGGCGCCTGCGCGCCCTGTTCGCATGTTCATACTGCCTCCAGTTGAAAATGAGGTCCGGGCGGCTAGTATATCACCCCCCCCAGGAATTGCCAATCCCGATCTGGGGGGCTATACTTCATTCCATGTTCCTTCCCCTGCATGACCAGAACAACGAACCTGTACAGACCCTGCCGGTGGTGTCCTACACCATCATGGCTCTGACCTTCCTGATCTTCTGCTACCAGTTCCTGATCCAGCTGGGCGACGCCGAGGAAGCCATGCGCTTCAGTCTGGCGCACGGCATGGTCCCCGGGCCGTTCCTGGCGGGGAAAACGCAGTATGAGCACGTCATCAGACTCGACGGACCACAGCGTTCGCCGCGCCGACGCTCCAAGCCCCTGCCCCTGCCCTCCGAATCAGACCGCGAAGGATCCCCCGCCTTCCACGAGATCCGTATCACCGTCGAGAACTCCCGCTTGGGAATCTGGCTGATGCCCATCACCTACAATTTCCTCCATGGGGGATGGATGCATCTCCTCGGGAATCTCTGGTTCTTCTGGATCTTCTCCGACAACGTCGAAGAACGGATGGGCCGGCTCATCTTCCTGGCCTTCTATCTGGTCACCGGCATGGCCGGGGGGCTCCTGCACACCCTCCTGCATAGCGACTCGACCATGCCGCTGGTCGGAGCCAGCGGCGCCATTTCCGGGTTGATGGGCGCCTATATCGTCCTCTTCCCCGGCAACCGCATCACCAGCTATTTCTGCCCCATCTGGTTCTTCATCCGCCGGATCGACGTCCCCTCGTGGATGGTGCTGGGGTTCTACCTCCTGTTCAATGTCGTCGCCATGTCCCAGACCATGTTCGCCGCTTCCCACGTGGCCTTCGATTGCCATGTCGGCGGCTTCGCGGCCGGCATCCTGGGAGCCTGGCTGTTCAGGCGGCCCCCCGCGCCGTCGCCCGCCCCCGCTCGAGCATGAGCCGCAGCACCACGGCGTTGGAATAGACGACCGGCATCAGGAAGACCTCCGAACAGAAGGCGGCCACCATGACCAGCGCCTTCCCCAACGGGAGGAAGGACAGCAGGGCGAACAGTTCGACGGTGGTCCCGCTGATCAGGCTCATCATCAGCGACGAGAAGAGGTAGAGCAGGATGATCCGCCCGCGGTGCTGCGCGAAGAATCCCAGCGCCGCCACGAAGGGATCGCGGTCAGGCTTCCCCCCTTGCAGGACGAAGTCGGGCTCGACCAGCCAATAGGGGAAATACCGCGATCCGAAGACCAGGGCGAAGACGATCAGAATGCCCAGCCGGACGAGCGCTTTCCCATGCAATCCCTCGGCCGCCGCCTCGAACGCCCCGACCGGAATGGCGGCCATGAAAGCGACCAGCCCGAAGCCGAACAGGTAGAGATACTTCAGGCCCATGACCCAGGTCAGCGGAGCGGCCAGGGCGGAGGCCTGACGAGCCATCTCGCCCAGGGGGGCGTCCCGGCCGGCGACATATTCGCGGATCATCAACGTCAGAATGGTCTTCCAGAAGGCGTAGCCGTACATGGCCCCGTATAAGCCCAGGGGCATCAGGGGCAGCATGAGCAGCCCGCCCAGCGCCGGATGGATGGCGACCGCGAAAGCGATCACCAGAGCCGCCCCCCCCAGCGCCAGCATGGCCGCCAGCATGACCGCGCCCGTGACCATCGAAAAGGCCACCACATGCTTCTGGTAGATCCGCATGGTGAGATCGAAGATTTCGGGAATGCCCGCCTCGAGCGGGGGCAGCACCGAGAACTCGCCGGTCGGCACCACCAGGACCTGGCTGTTCTCGGCCTCGGCCAGCTCGGCCGCCAGACGCGATCTGGCCTCGGGCGGCAGCCGCGCCCCCTGTTCGCGCAACTGCCCGCCCGCCTCGATCAGCATGGAATCGCGACGCTGCTGGGCCCGCTTCACTTCCTGCCGCAGCAGTTCGAGTTCGGCCGCCTCCCGCACCTGACCAGCCAGATCGGTGCCGGGGGCGGCATCGGCCCCAGGCCCCGACCCTGGCCCCGGCTCTGGCTTCGCCCCTGGACCAGCGGAACGGGCCTGCCGTTCCTCGACCATGCGCTGCAACCGGGCGACCTCCTGCTCGAGGGCGGCCAGGCGATCCCGCAGGTGGGTTGGCAGCAGCCCGAGCTGCTGGGCCTTCCGGCCCAACTTCAGAAGAGCCTGACGCTCTTTCTGCGGAGAGCTCGGGGCCGAAGACGCCTTGCCGCCGCTGGAAGAAGGGCTTCCCGATCCCACGGTCTGCAGCAAACCGCTGAACATCTGATCGAAGGCGTTCTCGAAGAACCGATCGCGCCCCTTCTCCTGGCGGATGCGTTCGTCGATCTTCGCCTTGAGGGCCGCCGCCCCGGGGAGGTTGGCCTGGGCGTAGTCGCCGACGACCTCGAACGCCAGCGTGCGCACCCGAGCCGAGGTATCTTCCAGCAGCCGCCCCAGCAGGGGCAGGAATTCGGCCCGCGGCAGACTGGCCATGACATACAGGCCGCTGCGCCGGAACACCTCGCGCGGATCCTGACACATGGCCGTCACCGCTGGCACCGGATCGAGGACGCCATCCGCCGCCAGAGCCAGGATGGTGTTGGCCCGCACCCGATTGTTGGGATCTTCCAGGAGGTTCAGCAGGTAGGGCGACGCAGCCGGACCATCGATCGCCGCCAGGGTTTCGGCGGCGTTGGCACGCACGCGATCATCGGGGTGGCCGAGGTAGGGGCAGACCAGGGCGAAGACCTCGGGCGAGGGGAAATCCTTCAGCAGGGTGAGCAGAGAGGCCAGCAGCAGCGGCTCGGTCTCGCGCCCGACCGCCGCCAGCAGGACAGGCAGATCGGCGGGGGTCTTGGTCTGGGCGAATTTCAGCAGGGCCAGCTGCCGCTTCCCAGGATCAGGACTGGCCAGCAAGCCGGCCAGACTTTCGGTCAACCCGGCATCGGCCGGGGTGGCACCCGCCCCGGGACCAGGAGCAGAGGGCAGCACCGCCGCCCCAGCCGGAGGGGCCAGTAGGGCCGGCGGGGGGGCGAGCCGTTCCTCGCCCGCCACGGGAGCCGACGGCGACGACTTCTCGGCCAGAACTTGACGGGCGGGGGCAGAAGCCTCCTCGGAAGACGAGGGCGTTGCCGCGCCACCGGGCTCCGGCGCCGTCGTGCGGACCGGACGGGGAGGAGCCGACGCCGTTGTCGCAGGCCGTTCTGGCTCCCGTCGCTCGGCCACGGGCCTGTCACGCGACGCATCAGACAGAGGAGACGGAGGCGGCGGAGGAGCCGTCGGGACCGGCGCCTGGACTGCTGGCGCTGGCCCTGGCGGCGGCTGAGCAGGCCCTGGCGGCGCCTCGGGAACGGAAACCGTCGAGGGCGGAACGGAGGGCTCTGGGGGGACCGGGGGGGATTCAGGCGGGCGGCGGGCCTCCTCGGCGAGCCGGGCGCGATAGGCGTCCACCCGTTTCAGGATCTCGGCCGCGATGGCATGGCCCCGCTCGGCCACCGCCACCAGATGGGCATAGGCCTTGTCGCGGAGGCGCTCGAGCGGATCATGGGCGGCCATGCGCCCGATCAGCGCCAGAGCATGCGGACTCTCGAAGCAGGACAACGCGTAGAGGGCCGAATCCCGCATCCAGACCTCGTCTTCGGCGGCCATCCGGCGGAGCAGCTCGAGCAGCGCCCCACCCCCGAAGTTTTTGAGGGCCGCGATGACGTTGGCCTTGACCCGGTTGTCGTCATCCTGCATCAGCGGGATGATGCGCTGGATGGCTTCTTCCCCTCCGATGGTCCCCAGGGCTTCCACGGCATTGGCCCGAATGCGGGGATCGCCATCCTCGAGCGCCGCGGCGATGGCCGGAATATCTTCCGCCGAGCCCAGCCGCCCGAGGGCGATCAAAAAGCTGGCCTTCAATGGCGGCAGGGGTTCCCGCGCCAGACCCTGTCGCACCAGGGCCAGGCCCTCTGGGGAAGGCGCTTGCACCGCCCGCTTCAGCCCTTCGAACCGGGTCGCCGGCTCGGCGGAGGCGAACAGCTCGGCGAGCGGCCGCTCACCCCCGGCCTCGTCCGCCGCGGGCTGGCGATTCTTCAGGGAGGCCAGCGCCCGCCGGGCATAGTACCGGATCTCGACGCTGGGATCCTGGCCGGCCAGGCGGGTCAACACCTGGACGGTCTGGGGATCTCCGCTCTGGACGAGATCGACGATGGCCTGTCGCCGTTCGTTCTCGTCGGGCGATTGCAGTTGGGTCAGAATGGTGCTGAGCGAAGCGGTCGCCATGGTGGAATGAGTTCGCGCGGGCCCCTCCACGCCACAGGGTAGCTTCTTTCGTCAGGCATGGCAAGAGAAGGAGACCCAGGCGGTCAAGTCGGCCCGATCTCTCTTGGCCGTCGTTCTCGCCCCGGGGTCAGCAGCCCTGTAGCTGGGCGGGCCTGGCGACAGGTTTCGGAGAGTGGAGGCGTCAGGCTCCCCCTCTCCGGCGAGCCCACGTTCGAACCAGGCAGACAGTCTCGACGCTCTGCGAGCCAAGCGCCGAGAACTTTGCCGCCGAAAAGCAAATGGGAGGGGACACGCCCCTCCCGGCTGGCACCACGGTCAATCGCGTAAGCTCAGGGCGCGCGGACGAACACGATGGAATCGAGGAACAGGTTGGCACCCCCGCCGGCGCCCGCGCTGAGGGCTGTCAGCTCGAGGTCGACGCCAGCCACCCCATCGTTCAGGATGATCTGGCCGAGGGCCATCTGCGTCCGGCCTTTGTTGATCGGCCCGTAACCGTTGATGTCCTTTTCGAGTAAGGTGCTGGCGATGACCCCGTTCTCGCGGATCTGCAGCCGCCAGTTTCCGCCTGAGGTATGGGGATAGTAATAGGCATAGACATTGAAGCGGTAGGTCCCGCCAACCGGCGTCGGCAGGTTGAAATATTCGTTCGAGAAGAACCCGCCGACCCCGAATTCATAGGCATCGCCGTTGCCCGGCGTGCCGACCGTATCGGCGATCAACAGGGCCACCCCAGCCCCGGAGTAGTAATCGATATGGGGATAGTCTTTGTTGTTGTAGATCAGGTAGCTATTGGCGATCGAGCCGGTGACCGCATTCCGGTTGTTGAAATTCCAGTTGGGATTCTCCCCTTCGAGAATGCCGACCCACAGGCCGCCTGGATAGGCCTTGACGTAGCTGCTCAGGTCGCTTTCCTTGCCCGAGGCGCTGACCGCCGACACTTTGAAGAAGTAGGGCACGCCGAACTCGAGTTTCTGGCCCTTCTTATCGGGATTCTGCTGGAAATTGGAGGGATAGGTGTTGATGACATAGGGCGAGGTTTCGAGCCACTGTGGCTGCCCGGTGATCATCTTGGTATACCCGCCATCCGCCACGGTGCTGAAGTAGATGTTGTAGCTGGTGGCATTCCGGGCCGCGTTCCAGGCCAGCTTGATCCCCGCCTCGGTCGAGGTCGACGACCAGGCCTTCACACCGGTGGGAATGTGCGGGATATCGGCATCAGCCGACTGGGTGACGATCGAACTCATCTTGCTGATGTTGCCGTTGCGATCGATCACGCGCACGGCATAGAGGTTGTAGGGCGTCCCGTTGACATCTTTGAAACTCTGGGTCAGATTGGCCGACCCGTTGTCCTCGACGATGCCGACCAGCGAGAACAGCCGGTCATTGGGATTGGCCCGGAAGATCAGGTAGGCATCGAGGTCGAGCGTGGGATTGTTGCCATCGAAAATAGGGGACCCATCTTCGTTGTACATCGGTTTGTGCCAGGAAACGACCGGATCGATGTCATTGCTGACCGCCACATCGTACGGAATGCCGGGAATGGTGTCATCGCCCGAACGCAATGTCACCTGTACCGGATCGCTGTTCTCGCTCTCGGTGTAGTTCTCGTTGAACGAGCGGATGATGTAGGTATACTGCTCGGCCGAGGTCTTGGTCACCGAGTTGTCGACGAACCCAGGCGTATCCTGGGGGACCGAAGAGATCCACTGCACACCGCCCGCGCTCGTGGACAAGCCGCGGTAGATGTTGTAGCCCTTGACGTGAGCGGCGGTGACTTTGTCCCAGGCGACGTAGACCGTGTCCTGCGACGCCCGCACCTTGATGTTGACCACGCGAGGCGGTCGCTCTTCGACCGGTAGGCCGGCCCGCGCCTGCACCGCATTGGTGCGCGACAGATCCGATTCCTTGCCCTGCGTGTCGAAGGCCGAGATCTTGTAGTAGTAGTACTGGTCGTTGACCAGGCCGTTCTGGTTGTCGTTGTCCAGGTAGGAAGGGGCGGCCATCTTGCCGACCGTCGCGATCAGCGTGAAGGGCCCTCCCGAGCTGCTGGAGCGATAGATGCGGTACCCGACCAGGTCGGCCTCCGTGTTGGCGCTCCAGGTCAGCAGGATGGCGCGCTCCTTGCCGATGCCGACGACATTGGTCGGGATATTGGGCGCCTCGAAGTCGGTGAGCCCTGGATCCCGCTTGACGCCTGTGGTGCAACCGTAGAGAGAAAACATCATCAGCAGGAAGACCCCTGCCACGATACTCTTCCTGGAACGGCCAGGCGCTTTTCTGCTCAGCATAGAGCTCTCCTTTTGCGTCCGTCGTTTGACGGTGTCTTCCTATCTACCATCGTCAACTTGAGGCAAAGTCCTTACGTCCATCCCCCAGCCCGCCGCCCCCTTCTCCCGAACCCCGGATCACGGCAGAGAACGGCCGGGCCGGGGGGGCGGGCCCAGGCGGTGCTTCATCCCGCCAGCCCATGGTGGAGTTCCGCCTCGCGAATCGCTTTCTTCATCTCGGCGACGGCGGCCGACAGGCCCACCATGACCGCCCGCGAGATGATGCTGTGGCCGATGTTGAACTCTTCGAGGCCCGCCATCCGCACCAGGGGGGCGACGTTCCAGTAGGTGATGCCGTGGCCGGCATTGACCCGCAATCCGAGATCGAGCGCCATTTCCGACGATTCGTACAACTTGCCCAGTTCATGTTCGATCTCGGCCTCCCCCTGCGCATCGGCATACCGGCCGGTATGGAACTCGACGAAATCGGCGCCCGCCTCGGCCGCCGCCTTGACCTGCTCGGGCACAGGATCGATGAACAGGCTGACCTGGGCGCCCACTTTCTGCAGCTGGCGCGTCACGTCGCGAATCCGCTTGACCTGCCCGGCCACGTCGAGCCCGCCTTCGGTGGTGACTTCCTGCCGCCGCTCCGGCACCAGGGTGGCCATGTCCGGACGCACCTCGAGGGCGATAGCGACGATCTCTCTGGCCACGCACATCTCGAGATTGAGCCGAGTGCGCACCGTCTCGCGCAGCAAGCGGACATCGCGGTCCTGGATGTGACGACGGTCTTCCCGCAGATGGACGGTGATGCCATCGGCGCCGGCCATCTCGGCCAGCCCGGCGGCCCAGATCGGATCGGGTTCGCGTCCCCGACGGGCCTGGCGAATGGTCGCCACGTGATCGATGTTGACTCCGAGTTTGATCATGGTGTGTCTCCCGGTCCTTGGTCGAAGGTGGTGGATGTCAAGCCGCCCCGGACGAAGGCGCCCCTTCCTCTGGCAGGCGGGCGATGAACGAGAACTGGGTGCCGTGCCGGCCCCGCATCTGACGGTAGGAGAAATAGCGGTCGGACAGGCATTTGGTACAATCGTTGACATGGCGGATGGCCGCCCGCGCCACTCCCCGTTCCAGGCATTGGATGACGTTCAGGCCCCGCAGGTCGAGATGCCAGCGCGCTCCGCGGGCGAAGCAGGCCAGGCTGCCCGGGTCGGTCGCCCGGAACTCCTCGACGACCTCCTCGCCCAGCTCGAGACAGCAAGAGCCGATGCAGGGCCCCATGAACACCTGCATGCGGGCGGGGGAAACGCCGGTCGCCTCGGCCAGGGCCGCAATCGACCGCCCGGTGATATCCTGGCGCGTGCCTTTCCACCCCGCGTGCACCGCCATGACCGCCTCGCCCGCCACGACCAGCACGGGCAGACAATCGGCGGTGAACACGCCGATGGGCATGGCCGGCACCGAGGTCATGAGGGCATCCGCCTGGCCCTGCCGCCCAGCCGGGGCATCCGCTCCCACCCTCAGCAACGTGGTCGAGTGAACCTGGTGGGCGAACCGCGGCGGGGGAAGGCCGAGCCCGGCCACGGCCGGCAATCCGGCCCACAACCGGCCAGCCTCTTCGGGCGTGCGGTCAGAGAAATCGAGGCTGCCGTCCGCCCGGTCCGAGAAGCCTGCCACGAAGCCCGGGCCGCGGAACAGATGCATCGCCGCCTCACCCCTCCGACGTCAAAGACGCGATCATGCGTTCGGCCAGGTCGTCGACCGCATCGCGGCTGCCGCCTGAGATCTCCCGCACGCGGCGCAGGGCTCGCAGCGCGTCGTCGAGCCGGCCCTTCTTGGTATACAAGGAACCCAGGACAATGTAGGCTTCCTTGAGGGTGCGATCGAGGGCGATGGCCTTCTTGCATTCCTCATAGGCCTCTTTGTACCGCCCCTGGTTGTAGTGCAACAGAGCCAGATCCTTATAGGCGACCGCGCTTTCCGGGGTGAGCTGCAGGGCCTTGCGATACTGCTCCTCGGCCATGTCGTACTTGCCGGCCCGGAAGAAGTCCTTGCCCATGTCGAGGTGGGTCCGGGCCGCCTCCTGGTTCCGCTGGTCGAGTTCTTTGCGCACCTTCAGCAACAACTGGCGCGCCTGGCGGCCGACCGTGGAATCCCCGGCCACCGCGAGGATCCGGTTCAGCTCGGCCGCCGCCTCGGTGACCAGGCCGCGATCGAGATACGACTTGGCGAGGGAATACTGCCGTTCGAGCCGACGTTCGTCCTCGACCGACAACGACCTGGTCGCGGCACTGGTGCGCAGGACGGGGCGGGCGGGCGCCTCGAGGGGCGTGGCGAACGCGGGCGACAGGGCAGCCAGATCGGCATTGGCGCCAGCCCGGGGGCGCCCGGCGGCGGGCGGCCGCGACAGGGCGGCCGGCTCGGGCAACCCCGACTCGAAGGCCAGGCCGGGATCAGGCAGATTGGCCACCGGCGTGAAGGTGCCGGACGTTTCGACGGCCGCCGGGCCTTCCAGACCGGGACTGACTTTCCCCTTGCGCTTGAGGAATTCGGTCAATCGCGAACTGGCCTGGATCTGCTTGACCTGCGAAAAATAGAACGATTTGCTCTCCCCGGTCAGGCGACGCACCTCGCGTTCGATGTGGCGCCGGATGGGAGAGCCGTTCGGCGCCTTGGTCAGGGCCTGCTGATAGACATACAGCGCCTTGCCGTTCTGATTGGTCTTTTCATAGCAGACCGCCAGGGGCAGATAGGCTTTCAGATAATCGGGATTGAGCCGGAGCACGGCCACGAAATGGCGCGAAGCCTCGGCGTAGTTCTTCCGCGTGAATTCGACAAAACCCAAGTGGAAATGCGACTTGAAGAAGGTGGGATCGGCCTTGAGAGCGGCCCGGAAGTGAGTGATGGCCTCATCCTGGCGGCCGGCCTTGTAGCAGGCCCACCCCAGCGAATCACGGAAGCTGACCGAGGCGGGCTCGAGCTGCACCGCCCGCTGGCAGACCTGGACGGCCCGCTGCACATCGATCTCCTGGGTCGCCAGTAGGAAGCCCAGATTGTTCAGGGCGGCGGCGTAGTTCGGATTGAGGGCGATAGCCTTCTCATAGGCTTTGATGGCGTTGCGCGTATCGCCGGATTTCTCGAAGGCGAACCCCAGGTTATGGAAGACCTCGGGCATATCGGGCCGCAGGCGGGCGGCTTCGCGGAGGTCCTGGGCGGCGCCCACCACATCGCCGGCCTGCAGCTTCTGGGTGCCACGCACCAGCAGACGCATGCCGGCATCCTGATAGTTGGGCAGGGTATCCAGGGTCAGAGCGAGGCCCGGGACTCCGATGAGCATGAGGCCGAGCAGGGCCAGTCCCAAGCGATGCATCGCGTGCCTCCTTATGGCGGGTCGGGGGAGCTTCTTTCCCCTTCCCGCTATCGGCAGGATCGCTTCTTTCCCGAAGGGATTGCCAACACCCGTGGGTTCGGCTATCCTGGGCCGGCCACTCTTGCAGGCAGGTGGCAATCCCCGTTCAGGAGAGGATATCCGTGTCGAAGCGCACCAAGATCGTCGCCACCCTGGGCCCCGCCTCGTCCACCGTCGAGGTCATCCGCCAGCTCGTCCAGGCCGGCGCCAATGTCTTCCGGCTCAATTTCTCCCATGGTACCCACGCCGGGCACACGGCCGTCATCAACGCGGTGCGGGAGGCTGCCCGCCTCGAACAGGCCCATGTCGCCCTGCTCGGCGACCTGTGCGGGCCCAAGATCCGGGTAGGTACTTTCCCCAATGGACCGGTCACGCTGACCCCCGGACAGGAGTTCACCCTGAGCGAGGATCCCACCCTGCCCGGCTCGCCCACCGGCGTGGGGACGAGCTACCCGTATCTGGTCAAAGACCTCAAAGTGGGCGACACCGTGTTGCTGGACGACGGCAACATCAGCATGGTCGCCTGCGAGAAGGGGCCGAACTGGGTGAAGTTCACCGTCAAGGACGGCGGCGTGCTCAAGGACAAGAAAGGCATGAACATGCCCGGCGTCCCGCTCTCGATCGAGACGATCACCGCCAAGGACCGCGAGGATCTGCGGTTCATCCTGGCGCAGAACCTCGACTACGTCGCGCTGTCCTTCGTGCGGCGCGCCGGCGACCTGCGCGAACTGCGCAGCCTGATCGGCGAGGCGCCGATCCGGGTCATCACCAAGATCGAGATGCCCGAGGCGCTGCAGCAGCTCGAGGCCATCCTCGACCTTTCCGATGGCGTCATGATCGCCCGCGGCGATCTCGGCGTGGAATTGCCCCTGGAGCAGGTGCCGGCCCTGCAGAAGCACATCCTGGCCCGGTGCACCGCGCGCGGCATCCCGGCCATCACCGCCACCCAGATGCTGGAATCGATGATCGATAACAGTCGCCCCACCCGCGCCGAAGCCACCGACGTCTTCAATGCCATCCTCGACGGCACCGATGCCGTCATGCTGTCCGGCGAGACCGCCGCCGGCAGACATCCGGTGGCGGCCGTGCAGACGATGGCCACCATCGCCCGCGAAGCCGAAAAGCTTACCGCCAGCCGGCGGTCGTTCGATTCCCTGCTGCCCGAGGTGGGGCGCGAGATCGAAGCGATCGTGGCGCATGCCGCCTGCGAAGCGGCGGTCGACATCGGCGCCAAGGCGGTCGTCGCCTTCACCCACAGCGGCAACACGGCGCAGTGCCTCTCGAAGTATCATCCGCCCGTGCGGTTGATGGCGCTCACCCCGCGCGAAGCGGCCTGTCGCCGGCTGGCTCTGGTCTGGGGCGTGGAACCGATCCTGGTCGACGACCTGCGCGACACCGACGCCATGATCGCCCTGGCCGAAAAGACCATGAAGGCTCGCGGCATCGCCGGTTCAGGCGACGTGCTCGTCATCGTGGCCGGCGTCCCCCTGGGGGTCAAGGGCAATACCAACCTGATCAAACTGCACCGCATCCCCTGATCACGCGCTTCCGGCTGACCCGCCGGCCGGGTTTGTCGCCCCGACCGGTTGCTTGCTGCGGCAGCGGTGCTGGTCAAAAGGCGGAGGGGGATGACGGCGCAACTCGGCCAGGAAGCGAACAACCGCCCGGCAGGGCGGTCGTGGCAAGGACCAGTTCGGACTTCAGACGGGAATCAGGGAGTTTGAGAGGTCTGGGACGGCGGGGTCGGCGGGGAGGCTTCGTCCTCGTCTTCGCTGTCGACGAAGTAGTATCCGCACTTTCCGATGGTGTGGGGGAAGACATCCTGTTCGTTGAACGGGTAGGTCTTGCACACTTCGGGTTTGGTCTCGTGGATGCGGCACAACAGCCGATCCCCCTGGCGGTAGAGGAAGGGGCAGTCGAACGAGGCCTTGCAGCACTCGCCGCACCCCAGGCATTCGCCACGGCGGCGGGCCAGGCCGCTGGCGACGGTTTCCTTCTTCAGCAGCATGAGGTACCGGCGCTTCAACTGCATTTTGAAGGAGGTGATGAACTTCTTGTAGATGCGATTCATGCCAACCCCCGCATCAGGCGTGAATGCAAAATTATACCCACCGGCCAGGATCCCGTCAACGGGCGCTCCCTTCTCGATCACATCAATCGGAAGAACCGGCGGATCCGATCGAGCAGGAGATTGCTGGCCTGGGAGGTTCGACGCTCCGCCTCGACCTCATCGATGGACAGGGACGTCGCCTCGGAGGAAGCCTGCACCATCTGGTTCCTGGCCGACCGTTCGGCCAGTACCCGGCTCAGGAGAGTAGCCAGCTCTGGATTGTCGCGGAGGAGATGGCTCATCGTCTCCTGCCCGAGCACCAGCAGGAGGGTTTCTTCCTCCGCGCGTACGGTGGCGGTCCGAGGCTCGCCCGTGAGCAACGACATCTCCCCGAAGAACTGGCCGCTTCCCAGCTCGGCCACTGGCGAGGTCGCCTCATCGTCGAGGAAGACGGCCACCCGCCCACGGTCGATGATGAAGAAGTCGGTGCCGGTCGAGCCCTTCTGCACGATGGTCTCGCCTGCTTCATACCAGAATTCCTTGAGCCGGTCGGCCAGGAAGACCCGATTGGGCCGTTCCAGATCGCGCAGGAAATCGACCTGCGACAGCAGCGCCAGCCGTCGATCGATCTGCTCTGCCTTCTTGTCTTTCTCAGGGTGGATATTCACCTCCCTGATCGGGAACGGAATGGTGATGCCATCGCGCTTCAGACGATACCAGATGCGCGAAGTGAGCTGGTCTCGCACGCTTTTCGGACTGTGGCCATCCTTGAACCAATAGCGGATGTGGTAGGTGATGCTGAAATCCTGGAATCCATCCATGAAAACGCGAGGAGCCGGGTTCCGGCAGATCTCCTTGACCTGACTGCAGGCTCCCAGCAAGGCTCGGCGCACTTGATCGGGCGAAGCTTCATAGGAGATCCCGATGACGAAATCGTTGTAGAGCAATCCCGGCCGCTGGGACATGTTGACGATATCTTTTTTGGCGATCTCGTTGTTGGGCAGGATGATGATGTCACGCTCCGGCGAGCGCAGCGTGGTGGCCCGCCAGTTCGACTCGGTGACCCGCCCGAAATGCCCGCCGACCTTGATCCAGTCGCCGATCTTGAAAGGCGGCGAAATATGCACCGAGATGCCGGAAAAGAGGTTGCCCAGCACATCCTGCAGAGCCAGACCGATGACCATGGTGAAGACGGCCGAGGTGGTCAGCAGGGGAGTGATGTCGATCCGGTAAGTGGTCGAGAGGAAAGACAGGCCTAGCAACCCGTAGACGATGACTTTCAGGAGTTGCTGGAAAATGCTCGGCACTTCCGTCTCATGACGACGGCGCAGATAGTAGTCGATGAGCAGGGCGAACATGATCTCGCCGACCACCAGCGCTCCGGCGAAGCTGAGGAGCAGATTGCCCCCCAGCACCCATTGCCGGGAGACCTTCGCCGGATCGGCATATTCCAGCCCCACCCGAAATGCCAGCGTCACGATGAGGAGATGGCCGGGCATCTGGATGGCCGCGAGGAGCTTGAACCACAGAGAATCTTCGCCCGCGGTGCGCGCCTGCAGGGAACGGCTGACCCAGCGGAAAAAGATGATCCCCCCGATGAGGACGAGGAGGGAAGGCAGGAGGAAGGCGACCCACCCGCTCGCAAGGCTTTTCCATAGGGTGGTTGAGACATCCATGCAGTTTGCTTCCCCGCTGTTAGAATTTCGGCACGGCGGCTGGCAAAAATTCGCCAACCGCTGAGGGCTCCATTCTGAAACATCGGAAGAATCGAAGGTTTTCAGGAGGCAGGAGCTGGCACATGGGTTGCTTATTGGCAGACCAACCATGTTCGAGCAACCGAAACGCTAGAAGGCCATAAGAAGATAGGAGGGTTTCCCCATGCGCAAAGAGATCATCACCTCAATCCTGATGGGTTCCTTGTTGATCGCCCCGGCGGCGTTCGCCGGCAACCCCGGTCAGAGCGGCCAGTCGGGTCAGGCTGGACAGGCTGGACAGGCCGGGCAAGCCGGGCAGCAGGGCCAGGGTGGCTGCGGTTTCTTCCAGCACATCAAGGATTCCTTCAAGAAGGGCTTCCAGGCCGGCAAGAAGGCCGCCGTCAAGGCGGGCGATGCCATTCAGAACAAGGTCATGGACGCTGGTGTCGCCGTGAAGAAAGCCCTCACCGGGAAAAAAGACAAGACCTTCGTGAAGGGCCACTACACCAAGGACGGCGTCCACGTGAAGGGTCATTTTCGCAAGGTGGGCGGCAAGGGCGGCAAGTAAGCTCTCTTCGCCTCACACACCCGGGTTCCCGCAAGGGAAGCCCGGGTGTTCGTTCATGCGCGAAGAGTTCTTGCCATGCGCGAATGGATTGAGTAGATTGAAGACAGGATTCTCCCATGATGAACGACTTGCTCCGCCGCCTCGAATTCCGGGAATTCTCCTACGAGGAAGACCCCGAATCGGTGGTCGACATGCAGCGATGCCGGGAAATCCTCGACGGCGGCTGGCTCGATTCGGCCGAAACCTGCCGCATGAACCACAAAATGGTC
The DNA here is from genome assembly GCA_003327425.1 of Candidatus Ozemibacter sibiricus. GTDB lineage: Bacteria > Muiribacteriota > Ozemobacteria > Ozemobacterales > Ozemobacteraceae > Ozemobacter > Ozemobacter sibiricus. Next base: position 182,078 of record QOQW01000001.1, on the reverse strand, counting down.
GTGCGCACTCCTGGCTCCTCGTGGGTTCTGGCCTTCGGCAAAACCATCTTCGCGTATGCCGACATGGTCCCCGCCGGGGATGGCACCGGCTGCGTCATCACCTGGCGCCTCCATCCCGATTTTCGCAACCCGATCGTCGCCCGCAAACTCCTGGACGGCCTGACCCAGCAAGCCCGCCTTCGCAACTATTCGGGGCTGGTCTTCCTGGCCGACGGGGAGGAAATGCTGACCGATCTCGAGCGCATCGGTCTCAAGCGCGATCGCAGCTACGGGTGGGTGCAACCTGCCGACCTCGACCCCGGCCCCATGGCCGAGAGCCAACCCGTCTCGCTCACCCTCGACGAAGTCATGGGGGAAGCCCTCCTCCCCTTCCTTGGCCCTCCCCTGCCCCCTCGTTTTGTCCTGGTCCGATCGTTCATGGCGGCCTCCTATGGGGTGTTCCATCATGCCCGGCCGGCTTTGTACCGATTGCGGGTCCAGGGCGTCGAATATCTCGCCTGCTTCGATGGCCGCGAATGGTTCGTCTTTCGCAAAGCCCGGCATGAACTCGACCGCGAGGCCATCCGCCCGATTCTGTTGACGCTCGCCAGCTTGCATCCCGGCAGAATTCTGTTGTCCAAGAAGGCAGCCGAAGCCGCCGACCTGCCCTTCCAGAACGACACCCCCCTGTGGGACCTCTTCCATCCCACCTGTACCCCATCCTCCTGACCACCCCGGTGGTTCAAGATTGACCCCACGACGGAGAACATTCATGTCACAGTTCCACTTGCGCAGGCTCCCTCCCATCCTTTTGACGCTGGTCCTGGTCGTCGCTTGGCTGTCAGGCCCCCTGCTGGCCTTGAAAAACGTCTGTCCGAATTGCGGAGCGACCGCCCAGCTCGATCAGACGCACTGCGCCAAATGCGGGCGGGTTCTCAACAAATGCCTGTCATGCGGCACCGAGAACAAGGTGGCAGAAGACTACTGCGTCACCTGCTTCGAGCCCCTGGCCGAAATGCGGATCCTGTCGACCATCGCTTCCGATGTCCGGGAGGAATTGCGCCTCGGGGCGAGCGAACGGGCCCAGCTCGAACGCGAATTGCGCAAGCTCGAATTCCAATTGGAAAAAGATCCGGCCAATCGCAAAGTCTATCTCTATCGTCGAGCCCGCATCTTCCGTCAGATGGATTTCGCCTCCCGTGAGGCCCAGGCCTGGCAGGAATATCTGAAAGAATTCCCCGACACTCCCAAACGGCGCACCATCGAGGCCTTCCTGGCCGATGCCCTGCGCAAATGGGGCTATCTGTTCTATCAACAGGGCCAGAGGGAAGAAGCCATGAAGCGCTTCAAAGAGGCCGTCGCGGCCAATCCCCTGTGCGCCGAAGCCTGGCAGTGGATCGGCCGCCTGCATTCCGAGGCCAAGGAGTACCAGGCCGCCGGCGATGCCTACCTCGAGGCCCTCAAGGCCAAACCCGGCGACAAGACCTCGATCCATTTCCTGCGCGGGCTGAAACGCCCCATTCCCCCGCACCTCCTGACCGCCCCCAAGACACCGCCGACACCGCCGGCTCCTCCTGCCACCGTGGCGCCGGCCACCCCGTCCGTGTCGCCGGCGGCCACGCCGATCCCCCCTGCCCCACCCGCGACGGCTCCCGCCGCCCCGGTTCCCTCGCAGGACCCTGTGTCGGCTCCACCGCCGACTCCCAACCCGCCAACCGAGCCCGCGGCTCAACCTTCGCCGCCGGCAGGGTTAGCCTCTCCGGCCTCGTCAGGCCAGACGGCGCCAGCCGCGACCGGCATCCCAGCCCCCAGTACGGCCCCTGGCCCTCAATCAACGGCTGCGCCCGCCACTCCCGCGGCGCCGGCGCCGGTGGCGGTGGCGGCTCCGGCCGCCCCGCTTCCTGCCCCGTCGCCAGGGGCCGCTCCTCTCCCTTCTGCCCCGGCCAGCCCGACCTCGAGCGTCGGCGATGACGACCTCGAACATGCCCCTGCCACCGAAGAGGAAGATGCCCCGTCGACCGGCCAGGAAGGCTGACCCCCGCCATGGAAGACCTCAAGCGCCTGAAGGACATCGCCACCCAGTTCTTTTCCGAAATCTCCCCCCGTGAAGTGACCGATCTCGACCGTCTCTTCGAACAATGGAAGAGCGGCGTCCACAAGAAGCAGGAGGTCAATTTCGGTCTGGCGCTGCCCCCCGCCATGCGGGAACAGGTGCTGCGGGACATCGGCTTCGGCGAACCCGAAGCCGAAGCGGCTCAGGGCAAGTACCTCGGCTACCTCAACCTCCTCGAGCGCATGATGGAAATGGACCTCGACAAGCTGCTCGAGATGTCGCCCGACGAGCTGTCGGCCTTCATCTGGAAGGAAGGCAAGCGCCTGGGGCTGCGCGACGCCGAGATCCGCGATCTCGGCACCATCCTCCCCCCCTGGATCCAGAAGATCTCCACCAAAGCGATCTTCGAATTCTCCCCGATCAACGTCTTCGAAGTGACCCGCGGGCCGCAGCCCAGAAGGGGGCCCGGCAGCGGCCCTGCGGCCGGCGCGCGCTTCCAGGGGATCATCGGTCAGTCCGAGAAGATGCAATCGATGTTCAGCTGCATCGAAAAGATCAGCGCCAGCAACCTCTCCGTCCTCATCCAGGGAGAAAGCGGCACCGGCAAGGAGCTGGTGGCGCATGCCATCCACGCCAACTCGCCCCGCGCCCAGCAGAATTTCATTCCGGTCAACTGCGGCGCTCTCCCCGATTCCATCATCGAAAGCGAGCTGTTCGGCCATGAGAAAGGGGCGTTCACCGGCGCCGTCGGTCAGAAGATCGGCTTCTTCGAGATCGCCAACCACGGAACCATCTTCCTCGACGAAATCTCCGAAACCTCCTTGAATTTTCAGGTCAAACTGCTGCGGGTCCTGCAGGAGCGGCAGATCCGGCGGGTGGGCGGCGTCAAGGCCATCGACATCGACATCCGAGTCATCGCCGCGACCAACCGTGACCTGCCGGCCCTGGTCCGCGAGGGCACCTTCCGGCACGACCTGTACTACCGCATCAACGAGATGGCCATCACGCTGCCCCCCTTGCGGGAACGGCAAGGCGATCTTCCCCTGTTGATCGATCACTTCCTCGAAAAGTTCGCCCGCGAGAACCGCAAGCCCGTGCCTACCCTCGACCCGCAGACCCGACGCCTGCTGTTCGGATATTCCTGGCCCGGCAATATCCGCGAACTGGAGAACGTGTTGAAGCGGGCGGTGGTGCTGGCCGACCACGTGATCCTGCCAAGCCACCTGCCCCCGCATTTTCTCGAGCGCCGGCCCGTGACGGCCGCCATCCCCGGCTCGGGCAGTCTCGAACAGCAGCTCATGGCGGCCGAACGCGAGATCATCCTGCGCGCCCTCGAGAACAATCAGCACAACGTCTCGGTCACGGCGCGCATGCTCGAGATTTCCCGACGCACCCTCCAGCGCAAGATGAAGGAATTGGGTATCACCAAAGCCTGACGATCATCAGCGCTGGTCAACGCAGCGCAGGACGAGGAGGCTTCGCCAGGCCGCCGATCGTCCCGCGACGGTCGTCGTCGGCGGCGGCGGCGACGACCGAAGGACGCGCCGGCCCGCGGCGCCGATTCAGTGCCCTGGGGTGCTGAGCAGGGTCGCCCCGTAGACGACGTTGGCCACTTCTTCCATGCTCTCGCCGATGAACTCGAAGGCCCCGCCCGGCAGGCTCTTGACACGGGGAATCCAGGACAGACGATCGACCAGGGCCACGTCGAGAGGTCGGATGAGCAGTTGGATGGGCGGGGTGATGGCCGGCGGTTCGATCTTGTCGATCTGCTTGACCGCCCGGCGGATCTCTTCCTTGAGCAACTGGCAGACCTGGGCCGGGTGCAGACACAAGGCGGCCTGCGTGCCCACCGCCCACTTGGTCACCACGCCCAGGGTCGATGGCAGATTGGTGGAGGCCTGCTCGATCGTCTTGTCGTCGCCCGAGATCATGATCGTCGGCACTTTCTTCTCGCCGGCCAGCAGCGCCAGCAGGTCGAATTCTCCGACCGGCTGCCCGAAAATCTCGAACTGCAACCGCGGGCTGTAGGTATGGGACAGCACGCCCTGCACCGAGGCGGTGCGGGTGTGGGCTCCCAACAGGACCAGCCCGCTGAAGGAGGAATCGAGCAGATCGAAGCCGGACGTCCGGCGGAAGCCGCCCCGGATCACCATGACCTGGGAAGGGAAGCGATCGAGGATCAAATTGCGGCCATGGCCATGGAAATCGTTGATCACGATCTCTTCCGCCCCGGCCTCGATGGCGCCCTGGCACACCGCCAGCACTTCGTTGGTGAACTGCTTGCGGGCTTGTTCGGTTTCCCAGCTGTTGCCGCCCTCGACCTCGGCCGGCGAGACCACGCCAGCGATTCCTTCCATGTCGGCTACGATATAGAGTTTCATGTCTGCTCCCACTTTGGATCGTCGGGTGTATTATACTGACAGCCATGAATGCGAAGCAACCCGCGATCTTCCAGCTGGTCAGTCCGTTCCAGATGCGCGGCGATCAACCCCAGGCCGTCGAGCGCCTGGTCGAATGGATCCAGGCCGGCGCCCCGTTTGCCACCCTGCTGGGCGTGACGGGTTCCGGCAAGACCTTCACCATGGCCAACCTGATCGCCCGGCTCGGCCGGCCAGTCCTGGTCGTCACCCACAACAAGACCCTGGCCGCCCAGTTGTACAGCGAGTTCAAGGAGTTCTTCCCCCACAATGCGGTGGAATACTTCGTCAGCTACTACGACTACTATCAGCCCGAAGCCTACATTCCGACCACCGACCAGTATATCGAGAAGGATTCCGACATCAACGAGGAGATCGATCGGTTCCGGCATGCCGCCACCGCGGCCCTGTTCACCCGGCGCGACGTGCTGATCGTCGCCTCGGTCAGCTGCATCTACGGCCTGGGCTCGCCGGAAGACTATGCCGGGCTCAAGCTCCACCTGAAGCGGGGCAGCGTCCATCCGCGGCAGCAGCTGGTGCGCGAACTGATCGAGATCCAGTATTCGCGCAACGACATGGATTTCCACCGCTCGCGCTTCCGGGCCCGCGGCGAGACGATCGACATCTTCCCCGCCTCGAGCGAACAGGCGCTGCGAGTCAAGTTCTTCGGCGACGAGATCGAACGGATCGAGCGGTTCGACCCGCTGACCGGGGAAATGCTGGCCAGCCTCGACGAGGTGTCCATCTTCCCGGCGCAGCATTACGTCACGCCGAAACACAAGCGGGAAGCGGCCTTGCAGAGCATCGAGGCCGAATTGCGCGAGCGGGTCGCCTGGTTCGAGAGCCAGAAGAAGCTGGTCGAGGCCCAGCGCCTGCAGGAGCGCACCCGCTATGACCTCGAGATGATGCGGGAGACCGGCACCTGCAAAGGCATCGAGAACTATTCCCGCCACCTGGCCGGACGGCAGCCCGGGGAAGCCCCCGACACGCTGATCGACTACCTGCCGAAAGACTGCCTCATCATTCTCGATGAATCGCACATGACCGTGCCGCAGTTCAAGGGCATGTGCCATGGCGACCGCAGCCGCAAGCAGACGCTCGTCGATTATGGCTTCCGCCTGCCGTCGGCGCTCGACAACCGCCCCTTGACCTTCGAGGAATTCCTGGCGCGCCAGCGTCCCCTGCTGTTCGTCTCGGCCACCCCCGGTCCCTGGGAACTCGAGCAATCCGGTCCGCGCGTCGTCGAACAGTTGATCCGGCCCACCGGCCTGCTCGATCCCCGCATCTCGGTGGTGCCCACCGCCGGACAGATCGACCACCTGCTGGCGCGCATCCGCGAGCGGATCGATCGGGGCGAGCGCGTGCTGGTGACCACCCTGACCAAACGCATGGCCATGGAGCTGGCGACCTGGCTGACCCAGATGGATGTCCCTGCCCGGTACCTGCATGATGAAATCGACACCCTCGAACGGATCGAGATCCTGCGCGACCTGCGACAGGGCGTCTTCTCGGTGCTGGTAGGCATCAACCTGTTGCGAGAGGGGCTCGACCTGCCCGAGGTCAGCCTGGTGGCCATCCTCGACGCTGACAAGGAGGGCTTCCTGCGTTCAGCCTGGGCCTTGATCCAGACCTGTGGCCGGGCGGCCCGCAACGTCAACGGCGAGGTGATCCTCTACGCCGACCGGATCACGCCCTCGATGCAGAAGTGCATCGAAGAGACCGAACGCCGCCGCCGCATTCAAGAGGAGTTCAACCGCACGCACGGCATCGAACCGACCTCGATCGTCAAGAAACTGCCGTCCGCCTTCACCGTGCCCGGCGCAAGCTCTGGGGAAGGGCCGGCGCGGCTCGCTCCCGACCGGTTGACCAGCCTGATCGAAGACCTCAAGAAGGAAATGGAGCAGGCGGCGGCCGCTCTGCAGTTCGAACGGGCCGCCCTCATTCGCGATGAGATCATCGCCCTGCAGGAGGAGCACCTCGAGCAGGGCGTGCTGTCCAACTTGCGCGGGGCGTTGAAGGCCGGGCGGGAAAAGGGCCAGTCGCGACGCCAGGCCATGCGCCGCGGTCCCGCGGCCCGGGCCGGCTCCCCTCCCCACCGCTCCCGCCCCTGATCCCGCCAGGGCGTTCCCGCCCCATGCGAAGCTGGGGTCGTTCCCCCCTCTCGCTGACCCCGTTTCAAGATCGCAGAGGAGGCGGCCATGAGAGAGCGGCCAGGCCACCCCCCTCAGGCAAGCTTTACACGCAGGGGGCGTCTCTTGCGCAGACGGCGAACCCAGGACCGCCGGTCCCAGGCCCCCTGGTCGGGGCTGGTGGACAGCAGCGGTTCAGCAGGCGAATCGCCCGTTGCCTCCATCAGCCGTTGCCCCCCAGGCCAGATCGCCACATCTTGGCGGACGGGAGAGCGCAGGTTCGGGGTTGGCCACTGGTTTTTGACGGCCCCCCTTGCTCACCCCCCAGCCATGTGATATCTTTGTAACAGTAGCGTTCTTTGACACATTTTTCCCTGCGGTGCGCGTGATGGTGCAGGTTTAATTGAGCCGACACCTGTATCTCGAGGGAATCTGTCTCCACGGCTTTTCGAGCACCCCTTACGAACAGGGTTCCCTGTTACGAAGCACTCGTCTTGACGTGGGCGGACAACCGTTACCTTTAGGTTCGGGTTCAATTTTTCCTCACACGGCATCAGCGGGGGCTCGTTGAGGAAGGCCGCGCGACGCGCGGCCTTCCGTTTTTCCAGCGGTTTTGTCGGATTCTCCCGGGTTGCCCGTTGATTTCACGACGCCGCTCCACTATCATGGCGGCGATGCCTGCCCGACCGCTGCTGATCGTTTCCTCCCAGGTCACCGTCGAGACGCTGTGCCAGCCGCCTTTCGGCCTCGAGCCCGAGACCTTCCTGCTGACCAGTCTCGAATCGGTACGATGGCTAGGGTTTTCCCGCTTCGCGGCGGTCGTTCTGCACGAGGTGCCGCCCGACCTGCTGCGCAAGGCGGCCCTCGGCCTGCGCGATTCGCCCGCGCTGGAAGCCCTATGGGAGCTCCTCAAGCATCCTGACGGTCCGCCGGTGCGCGCCTTGGTCCCCGCTCCCGGCCGTCCCCCGAAAGACTGGGTCGACCTCGGCCTCGAGCCGATTCTTCCGCAGGACCTCGCCAGCCTGCTCGCCTCTGACCAGGCATCGCGGCAGGCCCCGCCGTCGACCGATCCTCGACAGGCCCTGACCGCTGAGGAGGTGCGCGAACTCCATTGGCAGGGCATCCGCGTTCTACCGGCCGGCCGCCCCTTGACCGACTGGGCGCGCGAGGTCGCCACCGCCCTCGGCCTGACCGAGGCGGAGCCCGCCCCCCAATGTCTCCTGTACCGAGTGCGCGCCGCCACCCGCCAGGACCTACAGGCGGCCGGCGAGCGGCTGTTCCAGGTCGCCCACGCGCACCCCTCGCTGCTGTTCGTGCTCGCCCCGCCCCTCATCCCCATCTTCCAGGAGCTGTTTCCGGCCTTGCGGCATCGCCTGGTCGCCTCCACGGTTCACTGGGCATCGCAGGGCGCCTTCACCGGCGAGACCTCCATCGCCATGCTGGCCGACCTGGGCTGTCGCGGGGCCATCCTGCCCGCCGCGCCCCCCTATTCCGACCCCGCCCATCTGCGATCACTGGCCGCTCTGGCCGCTCGGTGCGGGCTGGCGATTTTCACCACCCTCCCCCTTGAACGGCTCGTCGAGTGTGATATAATGGCCCCGCATCCCGGGAGCCATCGGTCGCCGCCGATCTTCGTACCCCTGGCCACCCCCGATGTTCGAGGGCCCTCCGACACGGCCCGGCCGCCGACAGCTCGCCTGATCGACGACCAGGAACTGGACCGCCCGGTCCAACGCAAAGGATAGGAAGGAAGCATGCTCGACGAGAAGAAAGTGAAGCAAATCGTGGCTGAGGTTCTCAAGCAGGTCGACCTGCAGGACCGCATCAAGCCCGGCACCATTCCAGTCGGGGTCAGCGGTCGGCACATCCACCTGTCGCAGGAAGATCTCGACCTGCTGTTCGGCCCGGGGTACCAGCTGAAGGTGATGAAAGATCTTTCCCAGCCGGGCCAGTTCGCCGCCGAAGAGTGCGTCATGCTGATCGGCAAGAAGGGCATCATCGAGAAATGCCGCATTCTCGGCCCGGTGCGCAAAGCCACGCAGATCGAGATCTCGGTCACCGATTCGTACACCCTGGGCGTTCCGGCCGTGGTGCGCGATTCGGGCGACACCAAGGGGACGCCCGGGCTGGTCGTGGTCGGGCCCAAGGGCGCCATCAACCTCAAGGAAGGCGTCATCGTCGCCGCCCGCCACATCCACATGCATTCCAAGGATGCGGAGAAATTCGGTCTCAAAGACATGGACCGCATCAGCGTCAAGACCTCCGGGCCGAAGGCCCTGATCTTCTGCAATGTGCTGGTCCGTGTCAGCGACCAGTTCGCCCTCGATTTCCACATCGACATGGATGAAGCGAACGCCGGGAACATCAAGACCGGCGATCGTGTCGAACTCATCGCCTGATCCCCTGAATCTCCATCGCCAAATCAATCTCTTCACGAATTCCCAAGGAGGAAGTCATGCAGGAAGCCCTCGGAATGATCGAGACCAAAGGTTTGACCGCCCTGATCGAAGCCAGCGACGCCATGGTGAAAGCCGCCAACGTCCGGCTGGTCGGCTGGGAAAAAATCGGATCCGGCTTCGTCACCGCCTTCGTGCGGGGCGATGTCGCCGCCGTCAAGGCCGCCACCGACGCCGGCGCAGCCGCCGCCAAGAAGATCGGCGAACTCGTCTGCGTCCATGTCATCCCGAGGCCGCACGCCAACCTCGACGAGGTCATGCCCATCCGGGAAGTCACGACCAGCAAGAAATAAGCTGGACCTTCGCCTGGCATGAACCTCGGACGCGTCTGCGGGACCGTCGTCTGCACCCGCAAGGATGAACGCCTGGAGGGCATCAAGCTCCTGGTCGTCGAAGAGCTGACCATCGACGCCAAGCCCACCGGCAAGTACGTCATCGCGGCGGATGCCGTCGGCGCGGGGGCGGCCGAAACCGTGCTGCTGGTTTCCGGCAGTTCGGCCCGCCTCACCGACCGGACGCTGAACAAACCCGTCGATGCCGCGATCGCCGGCATCGTCGATGCGGTGGTCATGGACCAGGAACGGGGCAGGCCGTAGAGCGGCCGCTGCCCCGTCCTGGTCCTGACGCAGCCTGCCTTTCTGCTCCTCTTGTACAGGGAGGGTGATCATGGCCGTTACTCGTGACGAAATGAACGTCATCGTGCAGGAGGTCCTGAAGGCCCTCCAGGCGTCTGGGGCCTCGTTGGCCGTGGCCTCGCCGGCCGGCCCGGGAGGGACGACCGGTCAGCGCGGCCTCTTCGAGGCGGTCGAAGACGCCATTCGCGCCGCCGGTCAGGCCCAGAAGAAGCTGGTCGAGCTGCCCCTCAAGACCCGGGCCGCTCTGATCGCCAACATGCGCAAGCGGGCGGCCGAACGGGTCGAGGACCTGGCCCGGCTCGCCCACGAGGAGACCGGCTACGGCCGGGTGGCCGACAAGATCCAGAAGAACATGCTGGCCATCACCAAGACCCCCGGCCTCGAAGACCTGCAACCGGTGGCCTATTCGGGCGATCACGGCCTGACGGTGGTCGAACAGGCCCCCTACGGCGTGATCGGCGCCATCACCCCGTCGACCAACCCCTCGGAAACGGTCATCTGCAACGCGATCGGCATGATCGCCGCCGGCAACGCCGTGGTGTTCGGCCCGCACCCCGCCGCGGCCCGCGTCAGCCAGCTGGCCGTCAGCATCCTCAATGATGCGGTGGTCGAGGCCGGCGGCCCCGAGAACCTGATGACCACCGTCCTCAAGCCCAGCGTGCAGACCGCGCAGGTCCTGATGACGCATCCCGACATCCGGCTGCTCGTCGTCACCGGGGGCCCCGCCGTGGTGGCGGCCGCCGCCAAATCAGGCAAGAAATACATCGCCGCCGGTCCGGGCAATCCGCCCGCCGTCGTCGACGAGACGGCCGATCTGCGGAAGGCCGCCCGCGACATCGTCTCGGGAGCCACGCTCGACAACAACGTCCTGTGCATCGCGGAAAAAGAGATCATCGTGGTCGAGAAGGTGGCCGACGAGCTGAAGAAGTACCTCTGTCAGAGCGGGGCCTACGAGGCCTCGGCGCGCGAGATCCTGCAGCTCGAGAAGGTCGTGCTCGATCCCAAGACCCATGGCCCTCATCGCGGGTTCGTCGGCCGCAATGCCAACGTCATCCTCGATGCCATCGGGGTCAAGGTGCCCGATGACATCCGCATGGTGCTGTGCGAGGTCGGCCCTGACCACCCCTTCGTGCTCGAAGAGATGCTGATGCCCGTGGTGCCGCTGGTGCGGGTGCGCGATGTGCATGCCGCCATCGATCTCGCCGTCAAGGTCGAGCACGGCTATCACCACACCGCCATCATGCACAGCAAGAACCTCGACAACCTGCACAAGATGGCCACCCGCTGCAACTGCTCGATCTTCGTCAAGAACGGGCCCAGCTACGCCGGCCTCGGCCTGGGCGGGGAAGGGTTCACCACCTTCACCATCGCCTCGCCCACCGGCGAGGGCCTGACCAGCGCTCGCACCTTCACCCGTCAGCGACGCTGCGTCCTGGTCGACGCCTTCCGCATCGTCTAGGCCGCCCGCCGCCGTCCCCACCGCGTATGGCAGCACTGGCCCTCGAAGAACTGGGCATCGTCGGATGCGGCGGCGCCGGGTTCCCCACCCACGTCAAGCTGGCGGCCCGCGACATCGACTATTTCATCGTCAACGGCGCCGAGTGCGAGCCGCTCCTGCACAAAGACAAGGAGCTGCTCCTGCACCAGACCGCGCCGTTCCTGCAGGGGCTGAAGCTGGCCCTCGACCTGACCCGCGCCAAGCGAGCGTTCATCGGGGTCAAGAAGAAATACGCCAAGGTGCTCGAGCACCTGCGTTCGGCGATCGACGACCCCCGCATCGATCTGCTGCCGCTGGGCGATTTCTACCCGGCCGGCGATGAGTACGAGCTGGTCTACGAAGCCTCGCAGCGACTCATTCCCTATGGCGGCATTCCCCTGAATATCGGGTGCGTGGTCGCCAATGTCGAGACCCTGCTGCTGGTCGGGCGCGGCCAGCCCATGACCACGAAAGTGCTGACCATCACCGGCCAGGTGCCGCGCCCGGTCACCGTCGAAGTGCCGATCGGCCTGAGCGTGCGGGAAGCCCTCGCCCTGGCCGGTCTGCACGATCTGACCGGGCTCGCCATCATCGACGGCGGTCCCATGATGGGCCGTCTGCTCGGCGATCTCGAGCGCGAAGTGGTGACCAAGACCTGCGGCGGCCTGATCGCCCTGCCGCTCGCCCACCCGCTCATCCGCAAGATGAGCCGTTCCCTCAAAGACCACACCCGCATCGCCCGCTCGGCCTGCGACCAGTGCACCGATTGCACCGAACTGTGCCCGCGCTTCCTGCTGGGCTACCCGATCAAGCCGCACAAAGCCATGCGCACCGCCCAGCTCAGCGCCGCCAACGACCAGGCGTGGTCGATCGAATCGGTCTTCTGCTGCGAGTGCGGGCTGTGTTCCCTCTTCAGCTGCCCGGAAGACCTGCCGCCCCGCGAAATGGCCGTCGCCGCCAAGAAAACCCACCTCGCGCGCGGCGTCAAGCTGTCCGACTGGAAGGGCGCCCCGAGCGTCCATCCGATGCGGTCGGCCCGCCGGGTCAGCATCGACCGCCTCCTCAAGAAGATCGGCCTGCTCGACTACGACCGCAAGGCCCCCTTCACCCCCGTCGACCTGCGCGTCGAGCGGGTGCGGCTGCCGCTGAAGATGCACATCGGGGTGCCCGTCCAGCCGCTGGTCAAGCCGGGCGACCGCGTCGCCGCCGGGCAGAAGATCGGGGCCATCCCCCCTCAGAAGCTGGGAGCCGTCCTGCACGCCTCGATCAGCGGCCGGGTCGCCGAGGTGACGGCCGACGCCATCACCATCGCCAGGGAGTGAGCATGCGATGACCATCCCCCGCCACCACGCCATCGGCCTGATCGAGCTGTCCAGCATCGCGGTCGGCTACCTCACCACCGATACCATGCTCAAGGCCGCCACCGTCGAACTGGTGCTGGCCCGCACCATCTGCCCGGGCAAGTACATGGTGCTCGTCTGGGGCGACGTCGCCGCCGTCGAAGCCAGCGTGAGCGCCGGCGTGCGCGTCGGCCAGGGCTATCTGGTCAATGACCTGGTCATTCCCAACCTCCATCCGCAGATCTATCCCGCCCTGACCGCCACCAACACCCTGCCCGCCCCCGGCGCCCTGGGCGTGGTCGAAACCTTCGACGTGGTCGCCACCATCCTCGCCGCCGACGCCTCGGTCAAGGCGGCCGAGGTCGACCTGTGCGAAATCCGGCTGGCCATGGCCATCGGCGGCAAAGGCTTCTATACCATCACCGGCGACGTCGCCGCGGTCGAAGCCGGCGTGGCCGCCGGCCTCGCCATCCTGCAGGGGCGCGGACAGGTCGTCTCCTCGGTGGTGATCCCGCGGCCGCGCGAAGAACTGTTCCGGGAGTATCTGTGATGCCACGTCTGATCATCGGCGCTGATCACGGCGGCTTCCTGCTCAAGGAAGAGCTGAAGAAGCACCTGCTCGAAAAGAATTTCGTCGTCGAGGATGTCGGCACCCATTCGACCGATCCCGTCGACTACCCTGACATCGCCTTCCTCGTGGCCAGCCAGGTCGGCCGCAACGAGCATACGCTGGGCATCATCATCGATGGCGCCGGCATCGGTTCGTGCATGGCCGCCAACAAGGTGCCCGGCGTGCGGGCTGGTTGCTGCAACGATCTCTACACCGCCCGCAACAGCCGCGAACACAACCATGCCAACGTGCTCACCATGGGCAGCATGGTCGTGGGCCCCGGCCTCGCCAGGCAGATCGTCGATCTGTGGCTGGCCACCGCCCCGGCCCCCGGCCGCCACGCCGCCCGGGTCGCCAAGATCATGCGACTCGAGCAGATTCCCGCCTCCCACCACCCGCCTGCGGCGTGAAGAGCTTCGAGTCCGCGCCTTGACCGCCTGCCCAGCCATCCCGCCGCGACCACATGGCTGCCGTGGCCGACGGTCGTTCCTTCTCCGTGTCCCGGCGGTGCCGCGGCCCTGCCCAGGACACCCCGAACCCCCACGATTGTGATAGAACACTGGTGAGGGGAAGCCCACCCTCCTGGAGGTGATTCCATGCGAGCCATCTGTATCGTTCTCGACAGCGTCGGCATCGGCGCCATGCCGGATGCCGCCCAGTACGGCGATGCCGGATCGGGCACCCTGCCCAATCTGGCCGAAGCGGCCGGCGGCCTGCACCTGCCCACCATGGGGCGACTCGGCCTGGGCAACATCGCGCCGATCAGAGGCGTTCCCCCCGCCCCCGCCCCGGAAGGGGGCTACGGCAAAATGCTCGAACTCTCCCCGGGAAAAGACACCACCACCGGGCACTGGGAAATGATGGGCGTCAAGCTCGAATACCCCTTCCCCGTCTATCCGCAAGGGTTTCCCAAGGACTGGCTGGCCAGGTACGAAGCCGCCATCGGCCGCGGCACGCTGGGCAACTACCCGGCCTCGGGCACCGAGATCATCATGCAGCTCGGCGACGAGCATGTGCGCACCGGCAAGCCGATCGTCTACACCTCGGCCGATTCGGTCTTCCAGGTCGCCGCGCACGAAGAAGTGATACCCTTGGAAGAATTGTACAAGATGTGTCGGATCGCCCGAGAGATGCTGCAACCGCCGGACATGGCGGTCGGGCGGGTCATCGCCCGCCCCTTCATCGGCACCTCGGGCGCCTACAAGCGCACCAGCCACCGCCATGACTTCAGCCTGCCGCCCAGCGGCGAGACCGTGCTCGACGTGCTGCACGCCCGCCAGATCCCGACCTACGGCATCGGCAAGATCTACGACATCTTCGCCGGACGCGGCGTCGAGCCGCACGTGACCACCGAAGGCAACGCCGACGGCATGCGCAAGACGATGGCCGCCCTCGACACCGTGAAGCATGGGTTCATCTTCACGAATCTCGTCGACTACGACATGGTCTACGGCCACCGGCGCGACGTGGCCGGGTACAAGAACGCCCTCGAGGAGTTCGACCGCTGGCTGGCCGACTTCCTGCCGCGGCTGACCGCTGATGATCTGCTGATCCTGACCGCCGACCACGGGTGCGATCCCACCTTCAAAGGCAGCGACCACACCCGCGAATACCCCTTCCTGTTGACCTACCAGAAGGGACGCCCGGGCCGGGATCTCGGCATCCGACAAGGATTCTGGGATGTCGCCGCTTCGGTCGCCAGGCATCTGCAGGTGCCATTCCCGCATGGCACCCCGTTCAACTGATCGTCGGCTGGCGTCCGCCGCGGCCCGGGCATCCCGGCCAGAGGGCCGCGAGCGAGGGCATCGCCTGGGGCCGCCCCTCTCACCGCGGAGGGATGCCGGTCAATCGCCCGGCGGGGGCAGCTTCTCAGTCGTTTGATGCACGAACGCGCCGCCCTGGAAGGCGAAGGTCCAGAGGCCGGGGGTCGGCGGTTCGTCGGGGTTCTCTGAATAGATCATGCCGAGCACCTGCGCGGTGCCATCGGTTCGCATCACCAGATCGCCGCCTGACGCTTGATGCACGTCGGAAATGAGGCAATCGCGATCCAGGCCTTCTTTCGGAAAGCGGCAGGGAATCGCCACGAACCCTTTGGTCGACGCATCGTAGCGGAAGACGTACAGCCCGCTGGAGCGGGGCCCGATGAAGGCCGCGACCAGGATTTCGGGTAGGCCGTCGCGGTCGAGGTCCTGCAGCGCCAGGGTGGTGGGCGTTTCGCCAAGCAGGAAGGTTTTGTCGTCCTCGCCCAGGGGCTCGCTCTTCCAGAGGGGGTTGCCATTCTTGGCATAGACAGCGATGGTGATCCCCTGGTCGTCTTTGAGCTTGCGCACCTCGCACACCCCTTGGGCAGGACCCATCAACAGACCGGTCTGGCTGGCCAGCACGGTGGGCTCGGTTGCCCCTGCGGCAGTGGCCCACGGCAAGAGGAGGTTCCAGCTCAACACGAAGCAGATGATGATGACCGACGTTTTCATGACGGGACTCCTGGCCGCATTACCTGTCATATTGGTAGAGATTGTACTGCCGCATGATGCTGATCAAGGTCGAAGCATAGGTGGGACTGGTGGCATACCCGGCTTTTTGCAGCTCGCGGGCGAACTGGTCGGGATCGTGCTTGTTGGCCATGCAGTTGCGGTAGCGTGGCGCGGTCGTCAGCAAGCGAGCGTGATCGTCGATGGATTCACGCCAGGTATGATATTTGCGGAACGTCCCTTGCACGGTTACATACCGTCCGTTGATGTATTCCCGGGTCGGCACGGTGATCGAGCCGGCCGGGCCGGTGCCTTTGATGCCGAACAGGTTCTTGGCATCGCCGATGGTGGCGGCGCCCCATCCGGTTTCGAGAGCGGCCTGGGCCAGGGTGACCGACGCGGGGACCCCGGTCACCCGCATGGATTCACGGGCCACCGGCCCTAGCAACCGGCAGAACTCTGACGGAGGCAGCTTGCCCCCCTTCCAGTTGTTGAGGGCGGCTGATTCGCCCGAACTGGAAGACGGCGGCGGAGAGCCCGGAGGCGGCGAGGGGGGCGCCCCTGATACGCCAGGAATCGTCAGCTTCCACCCAGGGTAGATGAGATTGGGGTTTTTGGCCAGCGACGGGTAGCGGCCTTTGTTGGCTTCGACGAGTTCCCAATACCGACTGCCTCTGCCCAGGAATCTCTGGGCGATCTTCCAGAGCGAGTCGCCGGGCACGACGGTGTAGGTGAAGGACCGACCCGTTCCGGTGGGTGGGCGGGAAGACGAATTCGCAGGGGAAGAGGTCGTGGTCGTGGCAGGTGGTCTACTGCCAGGCGAGCCTGGCAGACTGCCTTTGTTTTCGAGGATCCGGGTGATGTCGTCGAGGAGGTGGTCGATCTCGCCCAGCAATCGGTCGATTTCTCGTACAAGCTCGTCGGTATTGGTCGTATCGACGGATTGCCGTAAAACCACCGCTGACTCGTGGGAAGATTCGTTGATACCGAGAATCGACTCCAGATTCTGGGGGCTGGCGGAAGCCGTGGTGATCACCACGCTCCAGGCGATCATCAGGACCGCCCACAGGGTGTCGCGTCGTCTCAGTTGCATGCGATGCCTCCCTCGCGAATCGATGGGTCATCGCATATTACCACTCTTTTCAGGAAAGGTTTCAATCTTTTCGCGCCACCGACCTGGGTTGTGAGACCCAGCCAGTCGTTGCACGCTCGAAGGTGCGCGGAGGAGAGGGCGGACTCAGGAAGCCGGACTCAGGAAGCCGGCTCGGCCGGTGGTGGAACCGCGGGCGGCGGTGCCACGCGCAGAATCGGCCGCAACTCGTCGAGGAGGAGGTCTTGCGGGGTGTGGAAACGCACCCCCGCGACCAGGAGGGAATTCGGCCCCAGGGCTTCCACCCAAGTCACCTCGGCCCCGGCCACGTCGGTGGTCCGGTCGCCGTGGAGGAACACCAGCTTTTCCAGCAATCGTTTGGGTTGAACCTGCCCGGCCACCACCAGGAACTGGCAGCCGTTCCGCGACAGATCGAACAGTTGCCCCTCGAAAGAACCCAGGCCATGGCAGCGCCCCCGCACTTCGATGAGGACGCCCCGTTGCGGGACCAGGCGTTCCGCCCGTTCGCAAAAGTGGCGACGCTGGCCGGTCCGGTTCCTGGGGGTTCCCGCTGTCATAGGTCCATGGCTCCTGGGTGATCCATCACATCCGGTCATTCTTCGGCGATCGACGACTATTCCTCGGCAGGGATCGCCGCTTGGCTTACGGCACCGGTTCGGTTCCTGGCCCCGCCCCGGCCGTCAAGAGACCTGCTCAAGCCGGGAACCAGGAGAAGAAGGTGCCCAATTCGGGTTTTCTGGGGACGGCCGGCATCTTTTCGGGCCAACCGACCGGAATCACCGCCCCGACGCGCCAGGGACGCTCGACATGCAGCAATCGTTCGATCTGCGATTCGGCGATCAGGGGACCGCTCATCCAGCAACTGCCCAGCCCCTGCGCGTGCAAGCCCAACATCAGGGCGTGCACCGCCCCGCCAAACGCCTGGACTTCAGCGAGCCCCTCGATGGACGGCTCCGTGCCGGTGCCGCCAGGGAGACGGCTGGCGAAGACCCGGAACAGCCCGACGATGGCCAGCGGTGCTTGATCGAAAAACGAGAACCACCGGGCATACTCGCGAAACGTCTCGGCGGCTTCCCGGTCGAGGGTTTTCGAGACCTCTTCGACCTGCAGCATGACATCGTTCTTCATCGATTGCAACAGCAGGGGGTCGGTGACGCCCACGAAGCGGAAGCACATCCGATTGGTCGGAGAAGGCGAAAACCGGATCGCCTCCATGACCGCCGTGATCAGGGCAGGATCGACCGCTTTGGGGGCGAACCGGCGAACACTGCGCCGCGAAGTGACCAGGTCACGAAACGCCGAGAAGGTCGTGGGGTCCATGGGTTCTCCCGAGCGTGCAAGTGCCCTGAGGGGTGCTCAGGGGCAGAACAAGGCGCCCTCCGCGCCTTTATCGGAACTCCATCTGCTTGGCGCGTTCTTTCTCCAGCTTTTTCAGGCCGCTGTCGCGCTTGTCGAGATACCGCCGCAGATCGCCATTCCGCTTGACCAGGATCTCCATCATCTTGAGGGCTTCCTGCCGGTAGGGGCTCTTGGGGTAGTAATGGACGATCCGTTCATAGGCTTCATAGGCGGGGAAATCATATTGCCAGTTGATCATGATGTTGGCCTGGAAGTAGAACAGGCGATCACCGTAGATGAACCCCAACACCCCCAGCACGATGAACAACACCAGGATCTGCTTGAAGAACATCCGTGGCTCCTCCTTGCGTGGTTAGACCGCCGGCCGGACCTCCTGCCGCGCGGGCCCCATCATGGCCAGGGGCAGCGGCACCCCCTCACGGGTCTTCTTGCGCGCCTGGGCCGCCGGCGCCCCGACCGTCGGAATGCACAGGACAATGGCATTGATCAGGCTGACCTCAACCTTGAGCCGGTATTTT
This sequence comes from Candidatus Ozemibacter sibiricus, assembly GCA_003327425.1. Classification (GTDB taxonomy): domain Bacteria; phylum Muiribacteriota; class Ozemobacteria; order Ozemobacterales; family Ozemobacteraceae; genus Ozemobacter; species Ozemobacter sibiricus. The sequence continues at coordinate 163,523 of QOQW01000001.1, read as the reverse complement.
TCCTCCAGTTCGGCCACCTTGCGTTCGTGTTCCGCCTCCAGGTCTCGAATCATTTTATCGATCTCTTCTTCCTTCTGGAAGAAATAGAGATGGAAACAGACATTTTCCTTTTTCTTGAGCAGTTCGCGTTTCTGCTCCTCGAGGAACTCGCGATACCGCTCGAATTCGGCCTGGAACCGCTGCTGGTTCCGGGCGCGCCGTTCCGCCACCTCGGGACCGATAATCGTTTCGAGCTGCCGACAGGCCTGCAGGTACAAACGGAGGAGGTCTGCTCCGGATTCGTCGATGGGCAGCCCGGGTTCAGGGTCTTCCCGGAACTGGGTGGGATCGAGCCCCCCCAATCCCTCATTCAAATATAGCTCATGGCGCGCCGGGTCAGCAAGCACGGAAAACAGCCGCTCTCGCCGGTCGTCCGCCAGGAACGCCACCTTGAAATTGAACACGACCTGCTGGCGGTAGTAGGCCTTGCCAGGGGTGATCAGACGCAGCTCGGCCGGACGGCTCGCTTCGGTCGACGGCAGCTCGGGCGGCCCCATCTTGAACAATCGACTGACCTTGGGAATGCCGACCAGCCGTTCGACGATCTTCTTCAATAGGTAGGACCCCTCGGCGATCAGTTCGAGATCGCGATGCTTTTCGGCCACCGCGCGATCGAAGGTGAAGGACAGCTCCTCGAAGCCGTTGAAGAAGGCCCGTTCCGCGGCGGGGATGCGGGCCCGCCAGATCCCGTTGCCCTCGTGGGTGGCCGTGATCCCGACCATCTGCATGAAGGAAGTGACCAGTTCCTGGATCTTATTCGCCGCCATGGAAAATCTCCTCTTGCGCCTGGGTGATGTCCTGATGGGTTTTCAGTGCCTTCTCCAGCTTGTTCCCCAGACTGAGGAACTTGCGTTTCATGGCTTCGCGGTTGGGCGACAGCGTCACGATGTCGATGATGATCTGCTCGAGGGTCTTCTTGGAATGCAGGTTCCCCAGGATCATCTCCAGTTCGCCGATGATCAGCCGGAACAGATTGATCTTGCGATCGAGCAGCTCCAGCACATAGGATTCGATGGTGTCCTTGGCGTTGAGATTGATGATGTGCACGTCCTCGGTCTGCCCGAGGCGATGGATACGGCCGATCCGCTGCTCGATGCGCATGGGATTCCAGGGCAGATCGTAGTTGATCAGCACCTTGCAGAACTGCAGGTTGCGACCTTCGCCGCCTGATTCGGTCGAGATCAGGATTTGATTCTTGGTGCGGAAGCTCTCGATGCAGGCATCCTTTTCGCTCTGCGAGAGCTGCCCGTTGAAGATCGAGATCGAATACCCATGCCTGGTCAGCAGATCGCGCAGGAAATCCTGGGTGCCCCGGAACTGGGTGAAGATGATGACTTTCGAATCGACCTTGCCGACCAGATCGAGCAGCACTTCGGCCTTGCGCGAGAGCGAGGTATTGCGAGCCATCTCGAGCAGGCGCCGCAGCGATTGATCGAAATCGTCCTTGTAGAAGTTGCTGTTGATCATCTTGGTCAGGGCCCGCTCGAGCGCCTGGGTCGAGCTGCCCATCAACTTCTGCAACAAGATCAGGGTCAAGCGATTGATGCCGCGGGGGTTGTTCTGGGTGGGCAGGGTGAAATACCGGCGCCGGATGAACTCGGTCAACTCCTCGTAGAGCCTGGCCTCATCGGGGTTGAGCGCGATCGATTCGGTGTGGACGAACCGCTGGGGGAACTTGATCATGGTGTCCGACCGGCGATGCCGGATCATGATCTCGCTCAGCATCTGGCGCAGCTTCGCCGAGTTCTTCGGGATGCGCTTGTCGCGATTGGTCAGGAAGTCGGCCTTGAACTTCTGCTGGGTCGACAGCAATCCGGGTTTCAGGATCGCGATGAGATTGAACAATTCGAGCAGATCGTTCTGGATGGGAGTCGCGGTCAGCATCAGCAGATACTTGGTCTTGATCGAGTTGACGAACTTCCAGTTCTGCGTCTTCTTGTTCTTGAGCTTGTGCGCTTCGTCGATGATCAACAGATCATACTGGATTTTCTGCACCGCCTTCTGGTTCTTCTGGCTCTTGGCGGTATCGAGCGAAGCGATGACCAGGTCCGAATCCTCCCAGTCGCTGATCTCCTGGTGGTTCTTGAAATGGAGGTCGAACTTGGTCTTCAGCTCCTGCTGCCATTGGGTGATCAGCGAGGCGGGGGTCAGGATCAGCACCCGCTTGACCAGACCGCGCAGCAGGTATTCCTTGAGCACCAGGCCGGCTTCGATCGTCTTGCCCAGACCGACCTCGTCGGCCAGCAGGGCCCGGCCGTTCATCCGCTCCAGCACCGTGCGCACGGTCTGCAGTTGATGCTCGTAGGCGGTCACGCCGAAGCAGGTCTTCAACGCCATCAGCTCCTCGCCGGGCGCGGGCGCATTCATTTCCTCGCCTCGCAGGATCAGCCCCGTTTCGGCATAGGGGGAGAACTCGCCCAGAATCAGCTTCCGCAGCACCTCCAGGTTGGAGGGATTGTAGGTGAGGGGGAAATCGACCACCGGCCGGACCTGCAGACTGACCTCGCCGGCGGGATCGACCGCAGGGGCGGTCTGCGGCTTCAGATGCCGCAAGCGGTACTGGCGGGCGCTCAGATCGATCAGCTCGATGCCCAGCAGATCGCCTTCTTTGAGCGGGTGGCGTTCCCACCATTCCCCGAAGGTCAGGCACACCATGTAGCCGCGAGCGCGGTGGAAGATAGCGGAATGGACCACTTCATCCTCATCGATGAAGGTGACCGAACTCAGGTCCTCTTTGAAGGGGAAGAGGGCCTGCATGGCGGGCGAGAGGAACAGGTACCCTTCCTGGAAGGCCTTGCCTTTGACCTGGAAGGTCACCGAACGCGCGTCGGCGCTGGCGACGTTGATGAGCGGGGATTTCACACGCCTGTCTCTGGTGGTCGATTCGATCGGCATCATGCTTCATTCCCCTTTCCAGCCGGGATCACGATGGTGGTCCCGATCTTCAGATTCCTGGGGTTGAGACAGGGATTGGCCTGCAAGATCAGACCGGCTTTGGTCCCTTTCCCATAGAACCGCTTGGCGATTTTCTCGAGGGTGTCGCCGGACTGGATGACATAGGTCTGCCCGCCGGTCGCGCAGGCTGCCCCGGCCGCGGGGGCGACGGCAGCAGGAGACGGCGCGGAGACGGCGGTGGTCTTGGCCGAACCCGCGGATTTGGCCGGGGCGGTGGCGGCGCCGACGGCCGACGAGGCCCCGGTCAGCGATGAGGGGCCCGTCTTGCCGATCGGCCGGACATCGACGATGATCTCTTCCCCGACCCGGACCGAGGCGGGATTGTCGATGAAGTTCAACTCCATGATCTTGCGCTCCTGGCTGGCATCGCCGTAGTAGCGGGCCGCCACCTGGCGCAGGGTATCGCCTTTCTTGATGACGTAGATGACCAGCTCTTCGTCGATCGTGCGCAGGGTCTTGAACTCGGCCGGACCGATGGTGCGCGCCGGCGTCTCGGTGGGAGCCGCGACCGCCGCCCCGGTGGTCGCGGCCACGGAAGTCGCAGCGGTCCCCGAGATTGGGGTGGGCCCCTTGGTGGGGGCAGCAGGCGTGGCGCTGGCTTTGGCGGAGGCCGCGGTCGCCGTCGCAGGTTTCGCGCCCGACTTGGAGGCCGCCGGTTTGGCAGGCACCGCAGGAGAATGCACCTCGAACGCGCCCAGCGTCTCGTCTTCGAAGGGGACTTCGGTCGGCGGCACCATCGAATCGGGGTCAGGCGGCGCTTCGGTATACAAAGTGGTCACTTCGACCGGGCGGGTCGGTTGCCCCGTGAGCGAGAAGAGATCGGAATAGGTCGCTTTGCCACCCATGCGGGTGAAAATGCGGAACGTCGCATACCGTTCAAGGTCGGCCTTCGGAATCTGCAGGCGGAAGGTGCGCAATTCGCCGGCTCCGATCGAGCTGGTCGGCTTCACCACGAAGGTGCGGGGTTTCCCCTTGCCCTGGAGTTCGAGGCCGATTTCATAGGCACCACCGTTCAGGGGTGAGGCGTCCCCGTTGAAGACGTGGGCCAGGATCACTCCCTTATCGGAGGGAGTCGCCACGCCAGCCTTGCCGGGCAGGGACTGAGGAAGGCGGTGACCATGCAAGACCGGTTCGGCTCGACCGGGCAGGTCCGCACCGAGCAGGCACGTGGCCAGCAAAAAGGGAAGGATCGTTCGCCTCATAGATGTCTGGTCTCCTTAACCGCGAGGTATGCTCCGAGAAAACCTATCGACATTTCCTCAGGCAGGCCTTAGCGGGCAGGAGGCGAGACAAGCGGGAGGCAGGCCACCGATCAAGGAGAACCGTGCTGCGTGATCCTCCAGAGACCATCGAGGCTGCCATGCTGCGAGCGGGAGGAGATGGAGCCGCCCTGCATCAACAAAGGCACCCGCGGGTCGCACCGGATCTGGATATCAGAAGGGATGCCGATCGCCGCAGGACGCCCGGACGCCTTGGATTCTGGAAGGAAGGAGAGGAAGGGGTTCTTCCCTGGAATGAAAGGACTGGGTTTCTCGACCGGATCGATGGCCAGGTGGGAAGCGATGGCCGGAATGCCCAGTCGGTTCACGTCTTCGAGCGACCGCAAGGCGAATTCGGGGGGTCGTCCCCCCTTCTGGTCGATGGCCACCCCGAACGCCTGCTGATACTCTTGCAGCATTTTCTTCAAGTCGCGATTGAGCAGGCGTTCCTGCTCGAGCTGGGCTTTCACCTGTTCAAGATCGGCGTCGGGGCTCCCCGCCACGGGGATGGAGACCGTGCGAGGCCGCGAGCCTTCGGGCGCCTGGCGGATGAAATTGACCAGAATGACGATGGCCAGCACGAGGTAGCCAAGGCTGAGCAGCCATTTCGAAAATTCCTGGTCTTTCACATCGATCTCCTGGGCGATCCACCTCGCATTGACTGGCGAAGCGGTACCCTTTCAGCTTACTCCACCTCTGCCCCCTCGACAAGAGGGGGCCTCCCGTGGTTCCATCTCGTGCGGGCTGGGGCCGCCGAGCTTCTACGTCGACGGCAAGCCGGGCGACGATGCCCCAGAGCCAGAGTCCAACCCTGCCGATGCCGCCAGCAGCACGATGGCATGGCATTCCAGCGCCTCGCCCCGCCCGACCGCATCGAATTTCTCCCGGGTCCCGGCTTTGACCGAGACCGCCCCTGCATCGACGCCCAGAGCGGCCGCCAGACTGGACCGGATGGCCTCGCGGTAGGGCCCGATGCGCGGCCGTTCGCAGCAGATCATGGTGTCGAGATTGACCACCCGGTAGCCCCGGCTCTCGATCAATCGCCGGACCTGAGCCAGCAACGTCATGGAAGAAATCCCCCGATAGGCCGGGTCGGTATCGGGAAAGTGCATGCCGATATCCCCGAGGGCCAGGGCGCCCAGCAAGGCATCCATCACGGCGTGCACCAGGGCATCGGCGTCGGAATGCCCCGCCAGCCCCTGGTCATGCGGAATCTCGACCCCGCCGAGCCACAGCGGTCGTCCCGGGGCGAAGGCATGGATATCCTGCCCCTGGCCGATGCGCAGGGCCAGCTCTCTGGTCATGGTCCCAGCCCTCCTTCCGATCCAGTCGGAGTGGGGACGTTTGGCCGCGAGGCGTGGCGAGCGGCGTTGAGGGTGGCGATGACCTCGGCGGCGCGCCGCCGCGCCCGGGCGTCGTCTTCCAACAAGCTGGCCAGCGTGAGGTCTGGGGTGAAGGGCAGGCTGTCCATGGTCGCCTTGATCACTCGCGGGATATCGGTGAAACCGAGGCGGCGATCGAGGAACGCTTCGACCGCCACTTCGTTGGCGGCGTTCATCAGACAGGGCAGGTTCCCGCCGCGTCGCCCCGCTTCGTAGGCCAGCTCCAGGCAGGGGAAGGTCTCCCGGCGGGGGGCCTCGAAGGTCAGGCTGCCCAGCGTCAGCAGGTCGACCCGCTTCCCGCTCGCCGCCCACCGTTCGGGATGGCTCAGCGCATACTGGATCGGCAGCCGCATGTCGGGCGACCCCAGTTGGGCCAGGATCGACCCATCCTGGAACTCGATCATCGAGTGGATGATCGACTGCGGATGCACGACCACATGGATCCGGTCGAAGGGCACCCCGAACAGCCAGTGCGCTTCGATGACTTCCAGCCCTTTGTTCATCAGGGTGGCCGAATCGATGGTGATCTTGCCTCCCATCTCCCAATTGGGGTGCCGCAGCGCCTCATCGGGCGTGACTTCGGACAGGCGCTCGGCGGCATGGCAGCGGAAGGGCCCCCCCGAGGCGGTGATGATCAGCCGTTCGACGAAGCGCGCCTCGCCGTCATCGAGGCACTGGAAGATCGCCGAATGCTCGGAATCGACCGGCAGAATGGGCACCGCGGCCGCCCGGGCCGCCTCCATGACCAGCTTGCCCCCGACCACCAGCGGCTCTTTGTTGGCCAGGCAGATCTTCTTGCGGGCGCGGATGGCCTCGAGCACCGGCCGCAGGCCCACCGCGCCGACCAGCGCCGAGACCACGGTATCGGCGGCGGCCAGCCCGGCCACCTCGAGCAGGCCCGCCATGCCCGCACGCACTGCCACGGGCGACGACGGCCCCAGGGCCTCCCGCAGCCGAGCGGCCGCCTCTTCGGAATAGAGGGCGACCACCGCCGGCCGGAACTCTTCGATCTGCTTGTGCAGCTTGCGCCAGTTGTTGTGGGCGGCCAGGCCCACCACCTCGAGCCGATCGCGATGCGTGCGCACGACGTCGAGCGTGCTGCGACCGATCGATCCGGTCGATCCGAGGATGGCCAGACGGCGCGAACAGGCAGTCTTCATCGCCCCCCCATCACTTGCCGGAGGCGCGGATGGTATGTTCGAGGAAGACGTCATACCGCTGCGGATCGAGGTTGGCCGCCGCCTGCGCCGCCAGACGGCGATCCGGGAACAACCCGAAGACCGCCGGCCCCGACCCCGACATCAGCACCACTCCCTCGCGCCCGGCCGCGAGACGCTCTTTCAGCTCGGCCACTTCCGGATGCCGGTGCAGGGTCACCGACTCCAGGTCGTTGAAGAGCACGTGGCGCAGGTTGACCAGCTGCCGGTTGCGGTAGGCCGGCAGGATCTGCCGGAAGGCCTCTTCCTTCCGCTCGTTCTGCCCAGGCTGGTAGTTCTCATAGGCCCATCGCGTCGAGACCTGCACCCCCTTGGGCACGGCGACGACGACCGCCAGCGGCGGCCGCGGCGGCTCGTGGAACACCAGGTGTTCGCCGCGGCCGGTCGCCAGCGCCAGACCGCCATGCAGCACGAACGGCACATCGGACCCGACCAGCAGGCCCAGTTCCATCAGTTGCGGCATGGCGATGGGCTGGTCATACATGCGCACCAGGCCGAGCATCGCCGCGGCCGCATCGGCGCTTCCCCCCGCCAGGCCGGCCGCCACCGGGATGTTCTTCTCGATCTGGAAGACATGGCAGGCCGGGAGCCGGAAATGCTCGAGGACGATGCGGGCGGCTTTGTGCACCAGATTGTCGGGCCCCAACGGCACGCCGGGGTGCGAACATTCGATCCGCAGCCCTTCTTCGCGGGTCTCGCGAATGGTGATGGTGTCGGCCAGCGAGATCGACTGCATCAGACTGGCGATCTCGTGATAGCCGTCAGGGCGTTTCTCTTTGACCCACAACCCGACATTGATCTTGGCGTGGGCCTGCACGATCAACGTCTTCTTCATGCTCGCCAGCGTACCATCAGGATCGGCGGGAAGTCAAACCAGGGCTTCGAGCAGCGGCAGGTCTTCGGGCCGCGTCAGCTTCAGGTTGCGCCGCGACCCGGGCACGAGATGGATCGGGATGCCCAGCCGCCGCACCAGCCCGGCATCGTCGGTGCCGGTGACGCCGTCGCGGGCGGCGGCGGCCAGGGCCTCACGCAGCACCTTTACCGGGAAGATCTGCGGCGTCTGCACCTGGAAGACTCGCTCCCGCGGCACCTCGCCGCACACCAGGCCCTCGCGCGCCTCGACCAGGGTATCGGTGGCCGGCACCGCGCAGACGGCGTTGCCGAGCTCCCAGGCGGCGGCCACCGCCCCCGCCGCCACCTCGACCGGCAGGGCGGGCCGCGCCCCATCATGGACCGCCACCCAGCCCTCGTGGGCGATGGCCGCCAGCCCCGCCGCCACCGAATCCTGCCGCCGTGCCCCCCCCGCCACGATCCGGAACGGCTTGTCGGGGCGCCACCCCGCCAGACGGGCGGCGCCCTCGGCCAGCCAGTCGGCGGGCAGGACCAGGATCACCTCGGTCACCGCTTCCACGGCCGCGATGCGCTCGAGCGCCCATTGCACCACCGGACGATCGCGCAGCGGCAGGAACTGCTTGGGCAACGGGCCGCCCAGGCGGGTGCCCAGGCCGCCGGCCACCACCAGGCCGGTGACGGGCGGCCGTCCCTCGACCGGCCGCGGGGCCGCAGCATCCATCGTCATCACGAGGTGCGAGCCAGCAGCTGATCGGCCATGGCGACCAGCAACGGCAGCGGGCGGGGCAGGGCCCGCTCCGCCGTCGGCACCGGCACCGCCTCCAGCGTCACCGGCCGTCCTTCTCCGGATCGAAGGGCTCTTCCCGTCGACCGTCGAGGTCATGTCGCAGTTGTACCATGCGGGCTTCGGTGGCATCGAGCACAGCGGCGCACCGGCGGCTGAGGGCGGTCCCCACTTCGTACAGTTTCAGGCCGGTCTGCAGGGGGGTGCCCTCCTGCTCGAGGGCCTCGACGACCTGTTCCAGGCGGGCCATGGCCGTTTCATACCCCATTCCCTCGATCTGGGCGGGGGTCAGGGCGGTGAGCGCCTCGAGATCCTGGGGCGAGAAGCGTGGACTCATGTCGGGTGTTCCTCCTGCGAAGTTGCATCGCTCGTCGGAGCGGGGGCCGGCTCGATGGGCTCCTCGATCCGGGCGCCGGCCCGGCCGTCGACGAACGACAAGCGCAGCACCTGACCGGGGCGCAGGCGCGTGATCGAGGAGACCACCGTCCCGGTCTCATCGGTGGCCATGATGAACCCACGCCGCAACAAGGTGCGAGGGTTGAGGCCAGCCAGTCGGGCCGCCAGCACCTGATAGGCATGCCGGCAGGCCTCGAACCGACGCCCGGCCAGTTGCTCGACCTCGCGGGCCAGGTTGATCACTTTCAGGCGCCGCTCGGCGATCAGCAACGACGGCTTCTGCAGGAACCGGCAGGCCTCGGCTTTGCGCAGGCGCTGCCGGCACAGGGCCAGGGCCGTCTCCATGGCCCGATGCAGACGTGATCGGCGGTCCTGGATGCGGCGCACCAGCTCGTCTTTGACCGGCACCACCAGCTCCCCGGCCTGGGAGGGCGTGGCAGCTCGCCGATCGGCCACGAAATCGGCGATGGTGAAATCGGTCTCGTGCCCGATCGCCGAGACCACCGGTTTGACCGCGGCGGCGATGGCCCGGCAGACCGCCTCTTCGTTGAAGGTCCAGAGGTCTTCGAGGCTGCCGCCGCCCCGCGCCACGATGATCACGTCGACGCGCGGGTCTTGATCGAGCAGCTGGATGCCGGCCACCACCTCGGCGACCGAGCCTTCCCCCTGCACTTTGGCCGGGACCAGATACAGCGGCATGTTGGGGAACCGCCGCCGGACCACCTGATAGATGTCGCGAATCACGGCCCCCTTGGGCGAGGTGACGATGCCGATGCCCTTGGGCAGGAAGGGCAGCGGCAGTTTGCGGGCCGGATCGAACAGCCCTTCCGCTTCCAGCTTCTTCTTGAGCTTTTCGAAGGCTTCATACAGAGCCCCGATGCCGGCCGGGCGAACGTCGGACACGATGATCTGGTATTCGCCGCGCGGAGCATAGACTGAAATGTCGCCGCAGACCGCCACCGCATCGCCGTTCTTGAGAACGGTCTTGACCTGCCGTTGGACCCCGGCCCACAGCGCGGCTTTGATCACCGCGTGCTCGTCTTTGAGCGTGAAATAGACGTGCCCGGAAGCTGCCTTGACCAGGTTGGAGACCTCGCCCTGCACCCAGACCCCTGACAAGGCTTCATCGCCTTCGAGCAGGTCCTTGATGCGGGCCGTCAGATCCCTGACCGACAGGATCTTGCCGGCCGCCTGGGCCGCCGAAAACGGACGCTTCATCCCGGGGTCAGGCCCCCGCCGTCAGCACCTTCTCCGCACCGGGGCCGGCCGGCCTGGTCGTCGTCGCCACCGCGGCCGGTTCCCCGTCTTCGGTGGGCTCATGCCGCAACTGTTCGAGCAGCGAATCGATATGCTGCGGGATGAACCCCGTCGAGAACTGGCCCGAACGGAATTCCGGATGCTTCATGATCAGCCGATGCAGAGGAATGGTGGTGGCGATGCCGCGGATGACATACTCCCGCAGCGCCGCCTCCATGCGGTCGAGGGCGGCCAGACGATCGGGCGCCCAGACGATCAGCTTGGCCACCATCGAGTCGTAGTGGGGGCTGACCGTATAGCCGGTGTAGGCGGCCGAATCGACCCGCACCCAGGGGCCACCAGGCGGGAGATACTCATGGATCCGGCCCGGGCAGGGGGCGAACCCATGACGGACATCTTCCGCATTGATGCGGCATTCCACGGCCCACCCCCGCGGCACGACATCTTCCTGCTTGATGGTCAGGGGTTCGCCGGCCGCGATGCGCAGTTGCTGTTCGACGAGGTCATACCCGTAGACCATTTCCGTCACCGGATGCTCGACCTGCAATCGAGTGTTCATTTCCATGAAATAGAATTCACCATCCTGGGAAAGGAGGAATTCGATCGTGCCCGCGTTGCGGTATTCGATGGCACGCGCCGCGCGCACCGCGGTCTCCATCATCCGCTGGCGCAATTCGGGGGTCAGAACCGGGGAAGGAGCCTCCTCGACCAGCTTCTGGTGCCGCCGCTGGATCGAGCATTCCCGTTCCCCGAGCGCGATGACGTTGCCATGCTCGTCGGCCAGCACCTGGATCTCGATGTGCCGGGGCTGCCGCAGGTATTTCTCGACATAGACCCGCCCGTCGCCGAAGGCAGCCTGGGCTTCGGTCCGGGCCATGTTGAACATCGCTTCGAACTCGGCCTCCGATTCGACCAGGCGCATGCCTTTGCCGCCCCCCCCAGCCGAAGCCTTGATCAGCACGGGGAATCCGACCTCGCGCGCCACTTTCAGCGCCTCGGCCGGGTCCTCCAGGCTGCCCGTCGACCCGGGCATGACCGGCACGCCCGATCGCTGCATGAGATCGCGCGCCACCGACTTCTGCCCCATCCGACCGATGGCGGCCGGAGGCGGTCCGATGAAGACGAAGCCGCATTTGGCGGTGATCTCGGCGAAGTTCCGGTTCTCCGAGAGGAAGCCATAGCCGGGGTGGATGGCCTCGCACCTGGTGGCCTGCGCCAGCGACAACAGGTTGGGAATATTGAGGTAGGACAGGTCGGAACGGGCCGGCCCGATGCAGTAGGCTTCGTCGGCCATCTGCACGTGCAGGGCCTCGCGATCGACTTCGGAGAAGACCGCCACCGTGCTCACACCCAGCCGCCGGCAGGAACGGATCACCCGCACCGCGATTTCACCACGATTGGCGATGAGGATCTTCTTGAACATAGCCATGCCTCCGGATTATTTCCCCTCGTCGGGTGCGGGTTCCAGGGTGAACAGGAGACGGCCGAACTCGGCGATCTCACCGTCCTTGATGTCTACGGTCAGGATGGTACCTGCGCGAGGGGCCGTCACCTGGTCCTGCACGCTGATGCCTTTGAGGGTTCCCAGGACCTGGTTGGCGGTGACCTTCATCCCCGGAGCCAGGGGGTGTTTCCCGAACCGGAACACGCCGACCCGCTCGGCCACGACCCGAATGGGCATGACCTCCACCCCATCTTCCACTGGCCAGTCTTCCAGGGGCCCACCAGTTTCCTGGGACGGGGCTGCCGCCTCACCTCCAGGGTCTCCTTGGGCAGGAGCGCCAACAACCTGGGGATCGACCACCAAATGGCAGGACCAGGATCCGGCCTTCAGATCCAATTCATGGAACCCATGTTCGGCCATGGCTTCATACAATCGGGCGAGTATTTTCGCATCAGACATGGGGGTTCTCCCATCGGAGGGGGTGGCTGAAAGGCCAGGCGGCTCATTCCAGCGGGCGCATCCTACCATGGAAAATAGGGGATTTCAAGGCAGCCAGGTCCTGCGAAGCGTTCCTCCCCTGGGGTGAGGCTGGCCAATCTCCCTGCCAAGCAGCCTGGGAAGCAACCCCGACAGATGACAACCAGGTCGTCCCCATCTAATTTTGGTCAGCCATCGAGGCACCGCCAGAAGACGGCCGGTCGCAACTTCCGAGGAAGGGGTCTGAACCTCGCCCCTACCCAGGGAGCTGACTCATCTCGCTTGACTTTCCAGGGCTTCACTGCATATCATGCAGGCATCCGCTGAGGTCACGAACTTCAGACATCTCGCTGACAGGAGCTTGGCTCACCCATGTTGAAACGAATTTGTGCGTTGACGTTCGTCCTGGTGCTCGCTTCCGGGCTGGCAGCCCTCGCCGGGGACCTTCTTCCCCTGGTTCCCGAGTCCTCCAACTTCGTGTTCGGCATCAATCTGGGCAAGATCCTGAAATCTCCCCAGATCCAGAAGCAGGTCGAAGAGGGCATGGCCAAACAGACCCCTGAACAGAAGAAGATGTATGATGAGTTCGTTCAGAAAACCGGCCTGAACCCCCTCCAGCATCTGCAGCAATTCGTGATCTTCGCCTCGGGCAACGTCGATCCCAAGGAAGGCAAACCGGAAGCCGGCGTCCTGATCGAAGGGACGTTCGACATCAACAAGATCCTGGCTGCCATCAAGAGCGACGAGAAGGCCGCCGCCGATGTCGACATCACCAAGTTCGAAGGGTTCGATTGCATCAAGGCCAAGAAAGAGAGTGAAGGCATGGCCCTCTTCCTCGATGGCACCACCGCCGTGGTCGGCAGCCCCGAAGCGCTCAAATCCGTCGCCGCGATCAAAGGCGGCAAGGGCAAAGCCATCACCTCGCATGGCACCTTCGGCAACCTGCTCAAGAAGGTCGATGTCAACGCCTCCTTCTGGGGTGTCGGCCAGATTCCCCAATCCCTCAAAGACAAGGCCCGGGAAAACCCCCAGGCCGCTCCGCTGGCCGCCCTCAACGCCTTCTTCCTCGCGTTCAATTACGACAACGATCTGAGCTTCAACTTCACCGGCGAAGTCGACGACAAAAAGAACATGGATGGCGTCATGACGTCCCTCAATGGCTTCCTGGCCATGATCAAGATGATCGCCGGCCAGACCCCCGAAGCCGCCGAAATCCTCAACCTGATCAAGATCGAGGCCGTCGATACCGCGGCCAAGATCTCCCTCTCGGTGCCCAAAGCCAAGCTCGATGAAATCCAGAAGAAGATCCAAGACCGCATGAAAGCGGCCCCCCAGGGCGGCACCGAAGGCGCCCCCAAATTGGACGAAGGCAAGTAGGCCGAGCGCCACTTTTCCCGTTCCGACCGTCAGAACCCCCGGGCCTGGCCCGGGGGTTTTCGCTTCTTCGGCTCCTCAGAAAGGTCAGCCGCCTGCCGATATAGAGGGCGATGAGGTGGTGCAGAGTCCTCTTCACGGTGGCCTTGGTGTTCCTGGTCGTCTGCTCGCCGGCCGGGGCGCAGCCTTTCGATCTGATCGTTCCCGACCCCTCGGTAGGAGACAGCCTGAGCACCGAGCTGCGCCGTCTGCAGGCCATCGAACGGGACATGAGCCTCGAGCGTCTGACCCAGGGTCCGACCAAGCTCGAGGCCCTGGTCGAACTTGGCGAATTGCGTCTGGCGCAAGGCAAACTGGAAGAGGCCGAGCGCTTCTTCGAGATGGCCATCGAGATGCAGCCCGAGCATCTGCGGGCCAACAAAGGACTGGCCATGGTCTACTACCAACAGGGCCGGTTCAGCCAGACCAAGGCGATCTTCGATCGGCTGACCCGCCTCTACCCGCTCTCAGAGGCGTTGAGCAAAGATCTCGACCGCGTCCGCAGCAAGCTCACCTCGACAGGGGAGGTCGGCCTGCGCATCTTCGAAGACACCCGAGGTCTGCAGGAGATCGTGTCCCAGGTCGAGGCGTATTTCCCCTCGTTCACCTACCCCAGATTATCGGCCCGGTACCGTTTTGAAACATGGCAGTACAAGGAAAGCGGCCAGAAACTCAACAGTCGCATCATCGCCTCGACCTTCGATTACGCGCTCTCGCGCCGCACCCGGGTGTCCCTCACGTTCGCGCCCGAGACGTTCACCGACCGCTCGCAGGCGGTCAACAACTACACCGTCCATGGGGTGACCGGAACCGACCAGCTCCATCTGGCCGCCATGGCAGGACGCACAACCTTCAAGGAGAACCTCGCCACCGCCCGCCTGGCTATGGGCGAAGATTACGGAACGCTCGTCCTGTTCGGCGATCTGCACGAGCGGGCCCGAATCATCCAATCGATCACCGCGGGCGATCTGACCGATGGGAACGCCCGCCGGCGCTTCGAAACCGAGGTCTTGTACTTCATCCAACGTCGAGGCATCCCACTGCTTTCCCTCAATGGCAAAATCTCTTCGACGAGTTTCGAACGGCAGACCGATGTCCAAGGGAAGCCGTATGTCTACTGGGCCCCCTCCGACTACCGCAGCGCACAGTTGACTCTTTCCTGGGAACGCGGCGTCGGCGGGCGCTGGTGGTGGGGCATCGAAACCAACTATATCTTGAATTCTTTTCGGGATGTTCCCACCGCCACGACCGTCTTCGAGCGGGGATTCGGGGCCGGGGTCCATGTCAGCTACCGTTTCGAGACCGGCCGGATCCACGGCGAGTTCGGCGATACCCTTCAGCATTACTACCGCCAGCGCCGCCTCGGCGTGTTCGCCAGCTTCGACTTCTGACCGCCCACCGCCCCCACCGCCCTCCCCCGCCGTTCAGCCGCGGAGCCAGCTCCAGATCGTCGCCAGGGCGTATCCCGAGAGGAAGCCATCCGCGAACGCCCACAGGGCTCCGATCGCGATGCCTTTCCAGGTGGGATCGAACCCGGCATAGATCTCCTGGATAGCGACCAGGAGGGGATGAGGCTCATCGCCGACCTGGTCGGCCAGGGCCCATGCCGTCAGGGTCGACGCCCAGAGGATCCCGCACAGCAGGCCGACCTCGACCGGCGTCACGCGTTCGCCGCGACCTCCTCCATCACGACCGCCGCATAGCCTACCCCGCGCGGGTGAGGCATGACATCCATCGAGGTGGCGTAGGTGAGCCGACGGACCGCGAGTGGCCGTTTCTGCAGGGCGACCAGAGCCACGGTGATGGGAATGAAGCCGCAGATGCTGCGATCTTCCGTGACCACCAGGGAATGGAAGGCCTGAGCATCCCGACGTTCGATGAGGTCGAGCGCTTCGCTGTCGAGCCGATAGGCGGCAGCGCGAGGCGTTTCGTGCGAGAAATCGGAACTGACCAGGATGGGCACGTCGGCGAACTCGGGACGGGCTAGCACCCCGGCCAGCGCCTGGCCCAGGGCGGCGCATTCGGCGAAATCCGCATAGTGAATGGCGATCGGCAGGATCGTGAAGGCGTCCTTCCCATACAGCCACTGCAAGAAGGGAAGCTGCACTTCCAGCGAATGTTCTTGCGCATGCGCGGCATCGTCGCCGCGGAAGGCCCCGGTGGCCAGAACCGCCGCCCGCAGCTCCTCGTCGAGCGGCACGGTGCCCAAGGGCGTCCGCCAGCCTTCGGCCAGGCTGACCGCGGCGGCCGCCCCGAACGGCGTATGCTTGGGCCCCAGCAGCAGAAGACGCGTCGGGCGAGGGCGCTCGGCGCCCAGACGGCGCAGGCCCCAGGTGGCCACGGGCCCGCTGAACATATAGCCGGCGTGCGGCAGAATCAGACCCCGCAGGCGGCCCTGCGCCTCGATGGTGCGCGTACCGACCCCGAGTTCATGGCTCTCGCACGCCTCCATGGTGGCGACGAGTTCTTTCGGCGATGACGGATAGAAGCGACCGCTGACCACCGGTTCCCGGATCATGGATCCCCTCCTCGCAATCCAGATGGACAGAAGGATTGTACCACATTCGTCAGGCGTCTTGAAATCCCCGCCTGCCCCTCCCTGATCTTCAGGGTTCGCCCCGCCAGGGCGGCCTGGCCCACACCCAAACTCAGCTCCCCGTCCAATGACGCTTCAACCTTCCGGTAGAGTTGGTCCTGCAGCCCCCTCCGAAGCCGTACCCTTGGGCTCGGCCCCATACTCTCGACATCTCTCTCGCGGTTACCCCCTCCCCCTCTTCCAAGGTTGCCGTGATCACCCTTCTCGTGTACCATAAAAATGATGGTCAACCTCATGAGACGCGCCATTCCGTGGTGGATTCCCTCCCTGGGACTGATTCTGATGTCGCTGGGATGGGCGGCGTGCCCCCTTGGCGCCGCTCACCGCATCCGTCTCGGCATCGAGGTGCTGGCCACCGAGCACCCGGAACTGGTCCGCGGCAAGCGGCTCGCCCTCCTGGTCTCGCCGACCGCCTACGACCAGGGGCTGCGCCATGTCATCGACCGCCTGGCCAAAGCCGCCACCATCGAGGTCATCTTCACCGGCGATCCCTTCTTCCGCGAAACCATGCCTGGCGAGACCAGCGGGCAGAAACTCGACGCCCTGACCAACGCCCGCGTGATCGAGGTGCTCGATCCGCTGGCGCGGCCCGCCATCACGGACCTGGGCAAGGCCCAGGCCCTGGTCATCGACATTCAGGACATCGGCATCCGGTATTTCAGCTACGTCACCCTGCTGGCCCAGTTCCTCGATCTGGGGCGGGAAGCGAAACTCCCCGTCTTCGTCCTCGACCGTCCCAATCCTCTCGGTGGCGAAACGGTCGCTGGTCCGGTCCTCGAGGTCGATTTCCGCAGCCAGTTCGGGGTCTACCCCATTCCTCTCGTCTATGGCCTGACCGTAGGGGAACTGGCCCTGTTCTTCAACAAGGTGTTCGGCATCGGGGCGAACCTGACCGTGATCGGCATGGAGGGCTATTCCAGGCGCATGAGCTATCGCCAGACCGGATTGCATTGGCTACCGCCTTCCGACCACCTTCCCGAACCGGAAACCCCCCTCTATTATGCCACCACGGGCTTTCTCGGCGAGATGGGCGTGTTCTCCACCGGGGTGGGCACCACCCGCCCCTTCCATTACGTGCTCGCCCCCTGGATCGACGGAGAACTGCTGGCGCAAAAGCTCTCCCGGCACCAACTTCCTGGGGTCCGGTTCCTGCCCACGAGCGTCAAATCCTACTACGGGCTCTATCAACAGAAAAAGATTCCAGGGATCGAGATCGTCATCGAAGAACCCGGCATCTATGATCCTTTCCTGACCGGCGTGGCCATTCTGCGCAACCTGTGGGAGATCTATCCGGACAAGATTCCCTTGGCCAACCCGACGGTCTCGGGCGGCCTCGACACCTTGCTGGGCGGCCCCCAGGTGCGCACCGCCATCCAGAAGGGAACCCCTCTCTTCCAGATCCATGCCGAGATCCAGCCCCGGCTCCTCGAATATCGGAAACGCCGAAAGGCGTTTCTGATCTATCCGGAGGAATGACATGAGGCGCGCTCCTCTCGGCCTGGCCGGGGTATCCCTGGTCGAGATCCTGATCGGGCTCATTTTGCTGGCCTTGGTGATGATCCCGTCCTTGACCGTCATCCTCAGCGATACCAAAGCCGTGACCGGGACCCGAGATCACACCATGGCGGCTTTCGTGGCGCAGAATCTTCTGGAAACCGCCCGCAACTACAAGTTCGCCTATCTGGATGCCGACCAATATGCCGGCAAGCCCGACATCCAGCAAACCACATTCGAATACGCCCTGACCCATCAGTTGAAAGAAAAAACCGTCAACGGCATCAAATACGAGGTCAAAGACGCTCGCATCGACCCCGTCAAAAATACCCTGGCTCCCGATGAGCCGCCCATCCTCGTTCTGGTCAAATTCGCCATCGAATATACCGGGGCCGATGGACGCAACCACCGGCTCGATATCTCGACGGCGATCGCCCAGGAGGAATGAGCATGCGGCGCGGGGTGACGATCGTCGAGATCATGATGGTGCTGATTCTCATGACCCTGGTGCTGGGCGCCCTCTACCGCATCTTCTCCAGCGCCCAGCGAGGCGCCCAGGAAGTGATGTCGAACCAGATCATCAATGACGACGTTCTCCGTCTGGTCAACAAGATCACCGACGACCTGCGGGAGGCCAACTTCATCGACGAGCATCTCCCCCCCACCTTCAATGATGAAACCCAGGCCCGCAATTTCGCCGTGCTCGACCCGAAGAACCAACTGATGTTCAACAAGGTCAAATACGACTTCACCAAAGATCCGGCGACCCTGGCTCCAGATCAGGTGAACTATACGCAGCTTCGCGTCGTCTATTCAGTGAAGAAAATGGATCCCGGGCAGGCGACCGGCCCCTATGCCCTCTTTCGGGAAACCCTGCCCTTCGATGACCGGCGCAAGGCCGTCCCCGCCGACAAGACCAAGGTCGAGGTGATGAACAACATCGACCATCTGGTGTTCTATCGATTGAAGAATCCACGGGCCCCGCGGCACGGCAATCTCTACCTGCACCTGCGCATGACCCGGCTCGATCGGGCCGGCCCCACTACCGAGAAGTTCACCGTCGACATCACGACCTCCGTCAAAGAACGAGGAGGAGAACCGGAATGAACACCATCTCCACGCTTGCCCGGTCCCGGGGGTCCGCCACTCTGGTCGCGCTCGGCATGGGCATCGTCCTGTTGATCGTCATTGCCGGAGTGCGGTCCTTCACGTCCTACCGCATCCAGAACACCATCATCGAGAGCCGGAACTTGAAAGCGCTCGCCATCGCCGAGGCCGGGCTCGCCTTCGTCATTTCCGAGCTGGCCAACAATTACAACTTCCTGACCCACAAGGTGAACCCCAATCTGACCTGGGCCACCGCCGAAGACACCTCTCAGACGCTGAAACCTGACAGCACCTTCAATTTCACGATCCGCCCCGCCACCAAAGGCACGTATTCCGGCACCTTCGGCGACGGCGAATTCAAGGTGCGCTGCGGTCCCATCCCCTACAAGGATGACCCCCGCACCCTCAACATCAACGAAGCCAAGGCGTTCTACTATGTGGAATCGATGGGCAAGATCGGCGACACGGTCCGCATCGTCCGGGCAGTCGTCCAGCGCCGGTTCCCAGCTCGCGAGTTCCTGATGTACGACGGGGGCTTCCTGTCCCTGGTCTACGGCACCCCCGGCCTGAACAACGTCAACAAGTTCTCCACCGGCCACCTCTACGGCCACCTGGGCATCGAGATCGGCCGCATCCTCAACACCCGCCAGTCTCCCTGCACACCCGGCACCAACCAGGAACTCTACGACATGAACAGCATCATCTCCGGGGATGGCGGCATCTTCCTGTACAATGACATCAAAGCCCAGTTCCGCGCCCGGCCGGGCCTGCCGGCGCTCGACACCTACCTGCGCAAGAACGCCGATTTCCCGCTCAACGGCACCTATGTCTCCGATGACGCCCGGCGGAACGGCTCCTACCCGGCCGAGCTGCTCGAGGCCGATCCCCCCATCCACGACCCCGACAAGGTGCTGGCCGACCGCGTCAAAGACAAGAGCGCCCACGTCAGCATTCCCCCCAAGCCACTGCCTTTCGAAATGTACAAGAAGCAAGCCACCCAAGGGGGCATCTACCTGCCCTCGTCGGCCTGCAATCAAGATTACCCCGTCACCCAGGGCTGGCCCTCGTCCGGCGGGAACAAGATCAAGGTCAAGGTGCTCGATTTCGGCACGCAGCTCCGTCAGGGCAATGTGACCATCCCCGCGAATTTCAACGGCGTCATCTTCAGCGACGGCCCTCTGGTCATCAAGGGCAATCCGCCGCGCGAGGTGAAGATCGTCTCCCGCAAGGACATCTTCGTGGCGGGCGATTTCAACCAGGCCGGCGATCCGAACGCCGCGGCCGGCGGCGGGCAGAATCCGCAGCGGTATGGATTTCCCCAGAACTACGACGACAATGCCATGAAGAACGAGGATTACACCGCGGCCAGTCGCGCCTTGCTGAACGATGACCACGACCCCACCAAGTTCCAGCACCACAAATCGGCCACCATCGTGGCCCATGACCGGATCGTCTTCGATTATCGCAGCCCGGTCGACTGCTTCGAGAACGAGCTGTATCCCTACATGAAATACAAGATCGCCGAGAAGCTCAAAGATGAAGCCTCGGCGCGCAATTCCATCCTCAAAATCTCCGGCACCGGAGGCATTCAGACCAATGCCTCCGAGGGGGCGGTGGTCAAAAACCGGATCGCCTCGTTTTTCGAAGAATTCCCTCTGCTCGATTCGAGTGCTGAGACGGCGCTGGCCGACAAATTCGCGCAGCACCGCGACAACTCCGGAACGATCTACAACGACGCCGATTTCGACAGGCTCTGCAAAGATGTCTGGAAGAAATACGTCGAGCTCTACGAATCGAAGAAAATGGAGCGCACCAGCCCCAGCGAGGGGAAGTTCGGCGTCTACAAGCTCCTCAAAGCCCTCCGCAATGAACTGCGCAATGGCACCGGTCCGAACGCCCCGCTCAAACCCGACAAGAGCGATGATTTCCTGTTCTATCCCGAGATGACCACCAACGGCATGTTCATCTCCTGCGGCAAGCGCAATCGCGAGTTCTACGCCGGCCCGGATTACATCAAATTGTACGATGAGATCGGGTCGGATGAGACCTGCGTCACTACCGGCGTCGGCCTCAAGCATTCCGATCGCGGCGAGATGATCCACCGGATGTTCGGGTCCGAGATCCGCCTCGAACTCTATTCCATTCCCCGCATCACCGGCGGGTCCTATACCGAGCCGACTCGACGCAAGCTGTATGACGAATCGCTGCCCCGCATGACGACCGATACCGGCAGCCTCGATTATGCCGCTTTCCGGTTGGTCTCCTGGCGGGATGAACGCGTGTCGCTCGACGCCTTCAACGGTTTCTGACCGTCCCTGCGTATCACACGCCGCGAGCGACGATCCGTTCCCGCCCCCCCTGCCGCGACGCCTGTTTCCTGTGAGAGGCAGAGGTTAGCCGCCGGTGGCCGCAAGCAGGGGAAGCCGCGTAGTCCTTTAATGCGCTCCGTCAGGTCCCCTCGCAAGCCTGGCTGAGTCTGGCCTGACGGATCAGCAGCATCCCCAGGCCGATCACGCCAGCCAAGGGGATCAGCAACACCAGTCCGATCAGGAACGGCACGGGAGCTGGATCATAGACATATCCCAGGATCTTTTCGAGGAAAATCTGGGGAAACACCAGGCAGACCGCGACGCCGCCCAGGCCCCACCAGGGAAGGGGATCGGGGGCTTCGGCCAGGAGACGCCACAAGACCCACACCGGGATCAGGGCCATAGGCAGGGAAAACGCCCAGGCCACCGGATTGCTGACGATGCTGAGGCAGGTGAAAACCGCGAACCCCACATCATACCGGCATTTCCCTGGCAGATCGGCCCGCGACAGCCCCCACCAGGCCAATCCGCACAGAGCAAGCAACAAAAGGGCTCCCAACGGGAACACCAGAGCGGGAGCTTCCACCAAGGGAGATACCGACAATCCCTGAATCGCCCGCGTGGCGCATCCACGGAACATCATCCCGGTGAGGCCGAACACCGAGATGTTCAAGGCATTCCAGGCATAGAGCTGCGAAGCCAGGGGCCCGACTTCGCGATAGTATTTCAGCAGATCTGTCCAGGGGAGGTAGGTCAGGGCCAGGAGATTGAACCCGATGGTGCTTCCCGCGGTCGCGAGAACCGCCTTCCATCGTCGTTCGGCAGCCAGCCAGAGCACGAGCGGCCAACCGGTCAGTTTCAAGGCGATGGCCGCGCCGAGGGCCATTCCCCCCAGAACCTCCCGCCCCTGCCGCCATTGCAGGAAGGCGATCACCAACAAGAGGTTCAGCAAGATCGCCAATTGCCCCATCACCATCTCCCACATGACTGGGAACCACGCCAGCGACAGCAGGGCAAACCCCAGAAACGAGGGAAAGGTCCGAGGCTTGTGGTCTCCCAGACCGTTCCAGAGGAGCCACAAAGCCAGGAGCCAGGCCGCGCCCTCGATTACCATCCAGATTTTGGTGGCAGTAGGGAAAGATACATACGCGAGAGGCAAGACCACAAGAATGGAAAAGGGGGTGTGAGGAGTGGCCGTAGGGAATTGCGAGGGACGCTCCGGCCCGGCGAATTGTTCGGCCAATTTGGGCAGCTCGGTGTAGGCCGACACCCCTGACACGACGGCTTTGGCCTGCAACCAATCCTGGAAGAAATCCTTTCTCCAGACCAGCGGCTCCTGGAGGGAGGCCGCCATCCAGATGAGATTGAAGACCAGAAACGCGAGACAGATGCCCAGGCCCCAGAAACGAACCCGGGCCTCCCACGACGCCGGATGAACGGCAGGAAGATCCGTTGTCGGTGCGGCTGCCATGCGGGCAGTGTAAGAGCCGGCCACCGGCCTGTCAAGCGCGGCAAGGGCGGCAAGGTCGAACGGACCGACCCCGCCCCAACCGACGGTTTTCTTATCTAATGGCCGCCCATGGTATCATCAGGCGATCCAGCAAGGAGCCCCATGCCAATGGCCCGGAAAACCATTTCTGTGATCGTGCCGGTCCACAATGAAGAGGCCGTTCTGCCGACGCTCTTCCGCCGGCTGACGGACGTTCTCGATCGCCTGGCCCCCACCTATGATGGGAACGTGTTCCTGATCGACGACGGCAGCCGCGATCGGTCATGGGAGCTGATCACCGCCCAAGCGCGACATGATCCTCGCTATCGGGGCATTCGCCTGTCCCGCAACTTCGGCCATCAGGCGGCCATCTCCTGCGGCTACGAACTCGTCCCCGGCGACGCCCTGGTGACCATCGATGCCGACCTCCAAGATCCTCCCGAAGTCATTCTCGACCTGGTACGCTCCTGGGAAGCCGGCCACAAGGTCGTTCTGGCGGCGCGGCGCAAGCGGGAAGGAGAGACCTGGTTCAAACTGCTGACCGCCCGGCTTTTCTATCAATTGCTGCATCGCATCGCCGAATCGGATGCTCCGGAAGGGGTGGGCGACTTCCGCTTGCTCGACCGGCAGGCAGTGGACGCCCTGCGCCAGTTTCCTGAGACCCACCGCTATGTGCGGGGCCTGGTCGGCTGGCTGGGGTTCCACCGCGGCATCGTCGAGTATGATCGGGAACCGAGAGCAGCCGGCGAAACCAAATACCCCCTGTGGAAGATGCTCCGGCTGGCGGCCGACGCCATCATCTCCCTGTCCTTCGTCCCGCTGCGGGTGGCCTATGTTCTGGCCATTCTCTGCACCATTCCCTTTCTCGGGTATCTCGCCTACAACCTCATCTTGCAATTCTATTTCCACGAACCGATGGTCCGGGGGTGGCCCTCATTGATTCTGGCCACCATCATTTTCGGATCGGTCAACCTATTGATGTTCGGCATTCTCGGAGAATACGTGGGCAGGATCTACGCCGAAGTCAAACACCGCCCTCTGTTCATCATCGACGAGGTGGCTGGTCAGGCGCCGCCCCTGTCACCGCCCTTTCCGGCTCAGGCGGCCGGCGTTCGCTCCCACTCTGAAGCCCCGCAAAACCACCTCTCCTCACCCCCATGACCCCCCACCACAACGTCTATTTCCCCTGACGCCCAAGAAAGAGCCCGAGATGTCGGCCCATCGCGAATTGTCCTCTGCCGAACGGGTTGTTCTTCCCGTGCTGGTGGTATTCAGTTTTTTGTTCCTCTTGTGGCATCTAGCCCCCAAGAGGGTTCTCGAGGGCGCCCTCGCCGATGCGGATGGCTACCACCGGCTCTATCGCATTCAACACCTCTGGGAAACAAGGGATTGGTTCGACGATCGCCTGCCCCGCTATAACGCCCCCCATGGCGACCGGAGCTATTGGACCCGGCTCATGGACGTCATTCTGATCGGCTTCCAGGCCCTGTTGGGGCTGTTCTTGCCAGCCGAGACGGCCTTCTGGTGGGCCGGCATCCTGATCTCGCCCCTCATGCATGTCGGACTGCTGGCGCTGTTCTTCCACACCACCCGCGGCTGGATGGCTCCGCGAGCGCGCTGGCTGGCCCTTCTGGTCTTCCTGTGGGGAGATGCCATCGGCGAACAGATGTCGCTCGGACGAGCCGACCATCACGGCCTGATCCATCTGTCGCATCTGCTGCTGATGGGCGGAGCCTTGAGCATGCTCCGGGAACGGGAAGCCCAGGAAGGCCTGGCGACGAGCCATCCAGATCCTCTGCTTCCCTGTCCCAGGTGGTTCGGGCTCGGGGGAGCCCTGGGGCTGTGGGTCAGCATGGAATGCTCGGTCATGCTCTACCTTCTGCAAACCCTGCTGGCCATCGGGTGGTGGGCGGGCGTCGTCCAGGCCGGGCGCGGCATGCGCGCCGCGGGATGGTGGCTGCTGGCGGGCCTCCTGGTCGCCCTGGTCCTGGAACGACCGCCAGGGAATTGGCTGGAAGTGCAGTATGACCGCTTTTCCATCGTCCATGTCTGGGTCGGCGCCATCTCGGCCCTGTTCTGGAGCTGGCTCGCCTTCTGGGAAGACCGCTGGCCTCCCCACGGCACCAGGCGGACCCTGGTCCTCGCCGCCGGGGTGCTGGGCGGGCTCCTGGCCGTCTGGGTGCCGTTCCCGCCGTTCATCCGAGGTCCCTATGCCACCTTGGGGCCGCAAATGGCGCAATTGATGAACCTGTTCATGGACATGCGTCCGCTCTGGCCCTTCACCTGGAAGACGCTGCCGTTTTTCGTCCTCTTGGCCGGCCCGTTTCTCGCCGGCATCCCGATCATTCTGGCCTATCTCTGGTCGGAATGGCCCAGCCTTCCCCGCGCGCGCCTGCTTTTTCTGGTGCTCCCCCTGCCAGTCCTCGTCATCGCCCTGGTCTCCCATATCCGCATGGCGGTGCTGATCGAATTTTTCCTGCCGTATGCGGCGGGTCCCGCCCTGGATTGGTTCCTGACCCGTGCGCAAGCCTGGCGCTGGCCTCTCGCCCGAGCCGCGGGCACCTGCCTGGCGGTGTTCGCTCTGACGCTCGGGCCCTATGTAGGGGCCGCCCTGGTCACCATCGTCGCCCCCTCCTCCCAGACAGGCAGCGCTCCGCCGGCCTTCGACCCTGGGTGGGTCAAGGCGGTCTGCGAGGATCTGAACGATCCTGCCATCGTCGCCAGCCCGACCATCGTGGTGGCCTGGCTGAACTACGGGCCGCAGATCGTCTGCCGGACCCGCCATGGCGTGGTCGGCACCCCCATCCATCGGAACGAGCGCGGCCTGGCCGATACGGTGACCGTCTTCGGCTCCACCGATGACGAGGCCATCCGGAAGGTGTTCCGGGAACGGGGGGCCGATCTTTTCCTCTATCTTCTCGACGATCCCGATGTCATCCTGCCAGGGATCGGCCGGCCGCCGGCGGGCAGCCTGCCCGACCGCTTGAATCGCGGGGAGATCCCCTCCTGGCTGCATCCAGTGCCGCTGGAACGCGCGGCGTCGACCCCCTTCCGCCTCTACAAAGTGGACCCCGGATCCGCGCCAGACCGCTCCGCAACTCAGTAATAGACCCGATGCCAGGACGGTTGGTTGATGTTCTGGGCCGCCACCGTGCTGGAAATGGTGGTGGTCATTTCGAGCATCTCGGTGGTGCCCGCCCCTTCTTTGTTGGTCGCTTCGATCACCAGCGTCACCAGGAGCATGGGAATCTCTGCCGCCAGAGGATGGCCATAGAGCTCGAACCGGGCTCCGCGGATGGTCGGAAAGACCTGTTCCTTCCCGGCACTGGTCCGGACCAGGCATTTCCGAGTCGGGTCGATGCGGTAGTTGACCTCTTCGAGGATCGGCGAGGCGGTGGTTTCCGGAGTATCGAACACCTGCCGGAAGAAATGGATCTCGCCCTCGGCGACGACGATCGGAACGACATCTGGCGAGCGGTTGTAGGATCGGGCCTCGACCGCGGGATTCCGGACCGCCCGCTCTTTCTGCGCCAGGGAGGCCGTTCTGGCGATGCGGGGCACGGCCGAGCGGAAATCACGGCGCAGATGGTTGATGGCGAATCGCGCCCCTTGCAGTTCCTGGAGGTCGACCGAGCCCAAGGCCCGCTGGCGGTTGATGTGGGTGAAGATCCGATAGCAGATGGCCAGCAAGGTCGCCGCCAGCATCATGCCGATGACTGCTTCGACCAGCGTGAACCCCCGGTGAGGCCGCGCCCCAGGTCGCCCCCGCGAGCCGGAATCGGCATTGGCTGCACCACGCCAGACCAACGGCATGTCAGTACCACTCCCGTTCATCGAAAATGGTCGTGGTCAGGACGAGTTTGCGCATCCGGTCAGGGATGCCGCCCACCGCCTCGATGTGAGCGGGCACTTTGTTCTCGTTCCAGAAGACCTCGACCGTCACCTTGCGCAGGAAACGAGCGTTGGGCAGGGCCGGATCGACCGGATCGACCCGTACCCGCCGGTAGAAATACGCCTTGGTGTACTGATCGGAATAACCACGGGTCGCCGGTTGCCAGGGAGCATCGGGATGGACGGGCAGGACGGCCGAACGCCCGGTCTGCGGGTCAACGAGAGATCCTTCGAAGATCTGCAACTGCCCACCGACCACTTTTTCGAAAGGAGTGGCCTGCACCAATTCGATCGTCTCCTGGGCGATCTGCAGGGCTCGCAGGTAGCGCTCAGCCTTGCTGGTTTCCGACCGCGTCGACGTTGCGAAGAAGAGCAGGCCGGAGAAAAACACGACGGCGATGGCGAATCCCACGATGATCTCCACGAAGGAAAAGCCCTGCCGGCGACGTGACTGATTCACAGGCCAGTCCTCCTGGGCGGGGGAGGGCCCGCCACCCCCGAGGACTCGGTGGCCCCAGGCGCCGTCGCCTCGGCCAGGGCCCGCGACAGATCTTCCATGACCCCGGCCGCCCGACGGAATTCATTGGTGGATTGGGCCTGGAAAAAATCTTTCGGCAGCTTGTGGAAATCAGGCGGCAGCTCTCCGCCCGGCAAGCCATGCCATGGCAGGTCGACGGAATAAGGCTGGCGAGGCGGCCCTTGGGGTGCCCGACCGGCCAGCAGATTGCCAGGGCCGGGTTCTTCCGATGATCCTGCCGCCACCCAGAAGGTGGAATCTCCGCTCCACCGCCCTGTCCCGAGGGTGGTGGCCTTCCGCGGCAGCTGGGGAGCCAGGCGCCAGGTCACGACGCCGAGCAGGACCAAGGCCAGAAAGGCGATGCCGATGCTGATCAGGAGTCCATTCCCGGCGCGCCGCTCATTGCGCATAGTCCACCGCCACCAGGGATTTCGCCTCGCCGATACTGACCCTCACCGGGTATTCCGGCAGGTAGAGGTTCGGGTCGTGGACGATCGTCAGCCGGCCGCCCTCCGGTAAGGATTTCAATTCGAACAGGTTGTCGACCACCAGGTTGCCATGGATGGTGACGTTCTTCCCTCCGCAATGGAGGCCGCTTTCGGCCGAAGGATCGGGAGAGGAATTGTCGCTGAAGCAGGTCGTGGCCGCCAAAGAGGCATGAATGATCACGTCATCGCCCGCCCCGCGCACCAGGAAGTTGCCGAACATCAGCGAAATGCCCAGGGAATCGAGGCGCTGATCGAGAGGGGCCAGGGATCCGAGGATACAATTGCCCTCGCGAATGACGATGCGTCCTTTGCCCCGATACCGGCTCACCGAGGTCAGGTCGAGCGGCGACCGCCCGCAGGAGAGAATCAATGCGACCCCATCGAGGTCCAGCATGCGTTCTCCCTGGATGGTTTTGAGACGATCGCGCACGAACTCCTCGGCGGTCGGATAGACGTGGGCCACGCTCCGCAATGATTCGTCGAAGGCGGGAAATACATCATGCCCCTCGATAGGGCCCCGACCGGTGGTCGGTTTGGGCGTCATGGTTCGACCCACCCCGAAGAACAGGTGGTTGATCGACAGGACATCGATGGCTTCTGACATCAGGACCTTGGTGCGCTCATCGACCTGGGGGGTGCAGGGCTTCCCCGCGAACGTTCGCGGCTGCTCTTCGAATCGCAGGGGCAGGGTCGGGAAGGGAAGTTGCATCGAGTTGCTCCCGTAGAGATCGAACGTGAGCTTGACCTCGTCGCAGAACGCGATCTTGAAGAACCGCAGGCGAACCGGCCCCTCGACGAAGACAGGGGTATCGCGATTGGGTCCGAATAAGAGGGGCATCTTTCCCCCGATTACCTTCTGGGGATTGGCCTGAGAATAATAGAGAAAATAATCGAGAATGCCGCAGAAGGGCGGTTTGCTGACGAAGGTGCGCCCGCTATCGCCCGCGACGCTATCGAAATCGGAATAGCCGTATTGATACTGCCATTTGCTCACCAACGTCGTAACCAGCGATTTGAACACCTCGGATCGTCCAGGATCGCCTCCGGCCCTCTGATAGTCCTTGAGGACCAGATAACCCAGAGAGCCTTCATCATCGGCATAGGGTTGGCTGACTCTGATAATGGATTGGTAGAAGGAAATCAATTCAGGAGTGCGTACGAAATCAGCAGGCTTGGCAAACGAGTTGGCGATGGTATTGAATGGGACGGGCGGGATCACGTAGAAGAGGTTGTCGCGGCTGGCCTGGACGAACTCAGGATTGGTCATCTGGAAGGGGGCCGGGCGATAGAACGAACCCAGCAGGCGATGATCGTCCTTGAAGGCGATATCCAGAAGGACCGGCGGAGTCTCGGTGCTTTTCGCTCCCTGCGGGAACTCAGGGCAGGGGGGGTAGGAACGGTTCCCAAGGTAGACGAAGGAGTACAGGTTCGGGTCGCTGGGAGGAATGCCCTGAATGATCAGCCGACGATTGGGATTGTTCAATGTGCGGCAGAAGCTTTTGACGAACAAGGCGTATTTATCGAGGAAGGGGTAGGACAGGTCGGCGATCTTCACCTCACGCCGTTCTTTGACCTTGATTTCAGGGAGTTCCCGGGAGCGAGCCTGGCTGATCAGCTCGACATACCCCGTATAGGAGGGGCGCGGCCCAGGAATCCGGTCAAGGATGACGACCTTCACCTGCCCGGAAATCTCGGCGCGCCCCCCCAGTTGCTCTGCCGCCAGGGCATTGGCCACGGGCAACTGGGAGGCCGGCAGGTCAGCCCGGAAAACCACGGTGGGCAACCCGGGAGGCGTCTTCCAGAACTCGAAAAAGGCCCGCCCCAACGTCGTTCGGCGGTCGTTCGCCGCCACTTTGACGGCGGCCAGCATCTCGTTGAGCCCCGCCTCGGCGAACAACACGAGGCGCTCCTGTTCGATGGTGCGACCGAGCTGCAACACCTCGCCACTCTTGTGGGTGGCCAGACCGATGATCATGACCATCATCAAGAAGGCGAACACGCATACCATGAAAAGCACGAACCCCCGCCGAGGCGGGAGCGCAACGACCTGGGCGGGACGGTGGCTTGGACTGGCCGACTTGATGGTGGGAGGCCCCTCCTTGGGCGGGAGAATCGGGGGCCGGGGCGGGTCAGCCTCGGCCCCCCTGACGGTTGTCTGGCACGCTGACAGGTAGGGCGGCACAGATGCGATGAGGGCAGTGGTGAGCAGGGGCGGCTGGGAGGAACTCACGACAGGCCATCTAGATCGGTAGCCCAGGCACCGCCTGAGACCGACCTGCCCCTGACCCCCTGGTTACCAGCTGCCGCTGAGGCCGGGCTGGGGTTTGGCTTGCGGTTTTTCTTCCTCCTCAGGGATCGTCAGGTCATCCTGCACCCTGGATTTCGCAGGATCGGTCACCCAATTCAACGTTTTCTCCACAGCCTCCTGGAGGTCCTCGCGGGATTTGTCGGTTCTGAACGTGGCATCGACCTTTTGATCGGAAAGAATATCTCTGGTCATATTTTGGGAAGCCTGTCCGACCATGCCGTCGAAAATGGCGCTCGTGACCGCTGACATGCTGGAGTTGGCGAAGTTGCGAACCGCGATCCCCCCAGCTTGGGTACCGGTGGCGCCGGAGCGGTTGACGTCACGGATGGTGCTCGTCACCCCTCCGATGGTGGCATCGGCGATGGTGCCGCCAACTGTCCCGAGTCGACCGGTGACAAACCCTGATCCGGTTTCAGCCGCCTGGAGGGCAGCTTCGAGCGCCGCTTCCCGCATGAAACTCTTGTCATCCGTGATGGCCTTTTCGGCAGCCGTGAGCAGGGTGTTGCCGGCCGTCTTGACCACTCCAGAGGTGACCGTCAGCGCGAGCGAGACCCCCTTCAGGATGGGCGGGGCCCAGGCCACGGCCGGGAACGGAACGGCGATGACCGTCACCACCGCGGCGATGGTTGCCAGCACCGTGCTGGCCGCGCTCAGTTTCTCACCGATATCCATCAAGCTCTGACCTGCTTCGCGCAGGGCTTTCTGATAGACGCCCAGCGCCCCGCCGGTTTCGATGATATGCTGGTAGCTTTTCGTGGTATCGGTCTTGCCAGCCGCATCGACAGCCCCGCTCTTGAGCAGGCGCATGGTCTTCTCGGCATCGGCTTTGAGCTTCTTGATGTCCGCATTGGCTCTGTCGATCTGGGCTTTGTAGCTATTGTACTGTTCTTCGGCGTCCCGGCGGGCTTTCTCTTCCTTGGATTTCCGGGAGAAGAAGTCCTTGATGTCACTCCAGGTATCTTTGACCTTGTCGATGGCCCGAATGGTGAAATCGGCCATGCTCCCCAGTTCGAGGGGCTTGAGAGCCATGATCTGGTCGTAGGTCTTCTGGTATTCGGCGACCGCCTTCGCAATGACTTCCCGTTGTCGCTGGGCGTCCTGGGCGAACGTCACCGCCGGCATCGCCAACTGGCCGATAAAAGCCAAGGTCACCAGTACCGCGATCAGCTTGCGCGAAATGGTATTCATGATGCCCTCCCTTTTAATCTGTTTTCCCTATCTAATTTTATTCGTAAATACCCCCAGGGTTACAAACTTTCGGCTTGGGGTAATCTAAGAGGGGTTCAGTCCGGCCAAGGAAAGGTACCCTTTTGCCAGGCTGCCAAGGAGGTTGTGGCCGCCCCGCCTGTTATGCTAGACTCCCGATGGAGTCCCCAATATGCAGGAAGGCCGTTGTCCCCTCTGCCTCCAGATCCGAAAATTCGATGTGGAAACGGAGGAGTATTGCCGGTTCCAGAATACCGAGCGACTGGTTTGCTCGGTGTGCTTGAAAGAAATCGAAAACCACATGCGCCCCACCTGGCAGATCATCGCCGGCCGGGTTTTCCCAAGGAGCACCAAGAACCTGTGATCTCCATCGCTGCCCTTTGAACAACCACGGACGGGCTTTGCCCTGAGATGGGAACCAGACTTTCCCCGAATGCCTTCGCCCAGCTGCGAGACTTCCTGTCCCGCGAGTTCGGTCTGTTTTTCGACGCCTCCAAAGCGACTTTCCTGGAAAACCGGATCTTCCCCTTCCTCGAGAAGCTCCAATGCCTGGACATGAACCAGTTCATCGCCTGTATCCAGGGGAACCCTCACCAGCGCCGGGAACTGCTGGATGCCCTCACCACCAACGAAACCTGGTTTTTCCGACATCCCAGGCATTTCGACATTCTGCGGGATGAAATCCTCATTCCCCTTATCCAGCAGCGAAATTCCCCCGGACATCGCTCGTTGAGCATCTGGTCGGCCGGCTCGTCGATCGGCGCCGAAGCCTACTCGATCGCCATCACGCTTCGTGAAGTGCTCCCCAACCCCCAGGATTGGACCATCACGATCATCGGCAGCGATATTTCCGACGAAGCCATCAAGCGAGCCAACGCGGGCACCTACACCCAGGCGGAACTCAAACTCCTTTCCCGCACCCTGCTGACGAAGTATTTCATCCCGGTCGGCACCGAGGCCTTCCAGGTCAAACCCGATCTGCGATCCATGGTGACCTTCGAGCAACTGAACCTGCTCGACCCTTGGCCCGATCGCACGTTCGACATCATCTTCTGCCGCAACACCATGATCTATTTCCATGAGGAAACCAAGGCCGCCCTCACCGAACGGTTCTTCAACGTTCTGACGGTCGGAGGAACGTTCTTCACCAGCGCCACCGAGACCCTGCATTGGCAGGGCGACAATGCGTTCGAGAAGATCTTCATCCATGGCGAATACATCTACCGCAAGCCCGGACAGACCAAACCGTTCGTCCTCTTCCGCTTCAAGACGCCGGCCGATCTGTTGCGCGCGCTCAATCTCCTGGTCAAATATCAATTCGATTACCATCTCCTGAACATTCCCCAGGATGCCCCCAACCGCCCCCGCAAGGCCATCTACGTGCCCAAGGCGCTCGAACCCCGGGTCGAAAAGATGTTCGCCGAGGCCAATCTCAAAACCACCCATCGGGAAGATATCCTCAAATAGCCCTTCTCCTCGCGGGGCTATCCCGCGCCTCGACCTCTGCCGATAACAGAAGTGGTGGCATCATGACCCAACTGCTGGCCCCTGCTATTCGGATTCGGGTGACCATCCTCCTCAGGTGGGAGGACGGGCGCCTGCTTTTCGTCCGGCATCTGAAAGAGGGGCGTCGGTACTGGCTCCTCCCCGGCGGCGGCCAGCGCCCCGGCGAGCCGCTCGAAGCCGCCGCCCGCCGCGAACTGGAGGAAGAACTCCGGGTGACGGCGGGAGCCTTCCGCTTCCTGGGGTTACGCGAAAGCATCGCCCCAGAAGGCGGACGCCACATCCAGTTTCCGCTGTTCGCCGCCGTCGACCCCGATTTTTCCCGATTGGCCGTCGGCGACGATCCCCGGGTGGAAGGCTTCGACTGCCTGGGCCCGGATGAACTGCCCGGACGTCCGATCTTTCCCCATTTTCCCGACGATCTGGCGCGCCTGATGCGGGGAGAACCGATCACCCCCTTCCGGACTCTGCCATGGGTCCCCTGACCTGGAGGAACACAGGAATGAGAGAACAGAAACTCGAACAGATCATCAAGGATTGCCAGAAGCGGATCAGCGCCAATCCCCGGGATTTCTTCGCCTACTATCAGTTGGCCCGTGCCCTTGAAACCCTCGGCGAGACCGACAAGGCCATCAATGTCTTCAAAGAAGCCATTTCCATCAACCCCAAAGATGCCTATGCCCACAATTTCCTCGGGTTGTCCTACCGCAATAAGGGGCTGATCAACGAGGCGATCACCGAGTTCAAGAAGGCGATCATGTTCAACAACAACTACGCCTTCCCCTATGCGAACCTCGGGGTGATCTACAAGCACAAGGGCATGTTCGACGAAGCGATCATCCGCTTCAAGAAGGCCATCTCCCTCAAACCCGATTTCGCGTTCGCCCATCTGCAACTCGGTCTGATCTTCAAACTGAAGAAACTGTACGACGAGGCGATCGTCCGCTTCCGCAACGCCATCGATCTCAACCACGACTATGCCTACGCCCACTTCGCCCTCGGGTCGACCTACCTCGAAGTGGGAAAACCCAAAAAAGCGGTGGTCGAGTTCAAGAAAGCCGTTCTGCTCAACCCCCAGGATTCCTACGCCCTGTGCCAACTGGGGCGCGCCTACATCGCCACTCGGCAGTATGACGAGGCGATCAGCACCCTGAAACGCTCGATCGACCTCAATCCGGAGAACGCCTATACCTTCCTCAACCTGGGCCTGGCGAATTTCTCCGCCGGCCGGTTCGACGAAGCCATCGACGCCCTCAAACGCGTGCTCGACATCAACCCCGACATGGCCGAAGCCCGGGTCTTCCTCGGCCAGGCCCTGCTGCGCAAATCGATGGATGATGCCGCCCTCGCCGAGTTCCGGCGCGCGCTTCGGCTCGATCCCAAGTTTCCCCGCCTGCATTTCCTGATCGGCACCGTCCTGCGCAAGAAGGGCGAGACCCAGAAAGCCATCGATGAGTTCCGCATCGAGAACGGTCTCAACCCCAACGACGCCGAACTGCATCTCAACCTCGGCCTCGCCTACAAAGACCGCGGCATGCTCGACGAAGCGATCGGCGAACTCAAGCGCGCGCTCTACCTCGACCAGAGTCTGGCTCGCGCCCATGACCTCCTAGGAGAGATCTACGACGTCAAAGGTCAGTGCGAACTGGCCGTCACCCATTGGCGCAAGGCTGCCGACCTGCGCAAGAAGAGCGAATCCCCGGAGACCCCGGACAAGGCCCCCGCCCCGACGCCGATCCGAGCCAAGAGCGAACTCGACCTCATGATCGAGCGCTACAAGGCCGAGATCATGAGCAATCCCAACAATGCCGAGGCCCACTATAAGCTGGCCTCGGCGTACAAGAACAAAGAGATGTACGACGAGGCCATCATCGAGTATCGCAAGGTGCTGGCGCTCAACCCCTACGATTCTTTCGCCCACTACAATCTCGAAGTCATCTACCGCCTCAAGGGCATCGACGACCAGAACCTGGCCCGCTGGAAGCGCTCGGTGGCCATCAATCCGGAAAACGCCGGCGCCCACTACCGCCTCGGCCTCGCCTACAAAGAGAAAGGCATGCTCGACGAGGCCATCCGGGAGTGGGAAAAAGCGGTCGCCATCGATCCCGACTTCTCGCATGCCCACCTGCAGCTGGGCATCGCCTACAAGAGCATCGGGCAGTCGGGCGAGGCCATCAAGGCCTGGCAACGCACCATCGAACTCGACCCCGAATTCCGGGAGGCCTTCTTCCACCTCGGGCAGGCCTATTTCAACCAAGGCATGCTCGAAGAAGCGGTCCAGGCCATCAAGAAGACGATCAAGCTCAATCCCGACGATATCGAGAGCCGGTTCGTGCTCGGCCTCATCTACAAGAACAACGGGCTGATGGAAGAGGCGCGCGACGTTCTCGAGGAATTGCTGAAGCGTAAAGAGGACCACGTTCCCGCCCTGGTCACGCTGGGAGCCGTCTACAAAAACCTCAATCAGATCGAGAACGCCCTCAACTGCGTGATGATGGCCATCCGCCTCGACAACAAGCAGTTCTACGCCCACTACCTGCTGGGCACCATCTACCGATCGCTGGGCGACCTGGCTCGTGCCGAGGAAGCCTTCAAGAAAGCGATCGACCTCAACCCTGATGACGCGTTCTCCCAATACAGCCTCGGCGTCATCTACAAGAACTCGGGGCGGCTGCCCATGGCCATCAAAGCCTTCAGCAAGGCCATCGAACTCGACTCGGACGACGCCTATTCCTATTCCCACCTCGGCATGTCCTTCTACGAGCAGGGCCAGCTCGACGAAGCCATTCTCTCCTTCAAGCATGCGATCGAGATCAATCCCGAAGACACGTATGCCCTCTACAACCTGGCCATGGCATACATGGATCACCACGATCCCGACTCGGCCATCGAGACGCTCGTACGAGTGGTCAACCTCACGCCTCAGGATCCCTACGCCTGCTTCAATCTGGGGCTGGCCTACGAAGAAAAACGCCTGTACCCCGAGGCCAAGGCCTGCTTCTTGAAGGCGCAGCAGCATGCTCCCAAGCATTCGCAGATCGAGCGCTTCGTACAAGAGGCCCTGGGACGATTGAAATGACGACCTTCCGCCGGATCGGCTGGCCCCTCTGGGGGCCGACCCTCCTGTTCCTGGCCGGCCTGTTGCTGCTGGGCTGCGATGCCAACAACAACGTCACCCCGCGGGAGGGCGCGCTCGAGGGGAAGGTCTTCGACGTGAGCGGCAAGCCTCTCCAGTATGTTCTCGTCAGCTGGACGCTCGACCGCACCCGCTGGGGCCTGTCTGATGCCTCCGGCAAGTTCTTCGTCGAAGGGGTCGGCTTCGGCGAACAGACGTTCATCGCCGAGAAAACGGGCTTCCGCCCGACCACTTTCCGGGCGGCCATCTATTCGGGCGGCATCTCGGTGCTGCCGAAGGTGGTGCTCGAAACCGCCTCGTTCGATTTCAAGGAGGTCAAGGTCGAGAAAGTCTCCGCCACGACCGCCCTCGTGACCTGGAAGACCACCGACTACACCAACGGCATCATCGAATATGGCGAGACCGAGGCCTACGGCCGGACCGTGCGGGAGCCCGACCTGCAGTATGCCACGGTCCATTCCCTGGAAATCACCGATCTCAAGCCCAACACCAAGTATTTCTTCCGCATCGTGGCGGCCCGCCAGAACCGGCCGGCCGAAACCTCGACGGGGCATTCGTTCGTCACCCTCGCCACCTACGACGACCGTGAAGTGCCCTCGACCCCGCGGGGGGTCACCGCCGCTCTCACCGAGCAGCCGAACACGGTCACCATCTTCTGGAGCCCGAATTCGGAACGCGATCTGCGCGGGTATCGGGTCTACCGCAGCGAAAGCCCGATCGGGCGGTTCAGCGCCATCGAAGGCATGCTCATCGCCAAGGGCCAGGAACGGTTCCTCGATGCGGGCGTGACGACCGGCAAGAAGTACTACTACCGCGTTTCCGCGGTCGACCTGGCGGGCAACGAAAGCGGCCCTTCGGAGGCGGTCTCGGTCGTCATCCCTGGCCTGCTGACCCAGGAGGTCACCTGGGTGCGCGCCAACAGCCCGTATCTGCTGTCTGGCGACCTGACCATCGACCGCACCGGCATCCTGCGGATCGACCCAGGAGTGGAGGTCCTGATCGCCGATACCGATGCCCTGCGCGTCGGCAATCCGGCCAAGGTCGAGGTGACGGTGCGGGGCACCCTGGTGGCCAGCGCCGGCCAGGATTTCCCCATCATCATCTCGTCGGCGCGGTCGACACCGGCCGCCGGCGATTGGAGCGGCATCACCTTCCTCTCGAATCCTTCCCCTGAATCGGCGCTGGTCAATGTCACGCTGGCCTATGCCGAAACCGGATTGACCCTGACCGAGGCGACGGGCACGTTCGCCGACACCAGGATCCATCATTGCCAGACCGGGATCGCCGCCAGCCGGAATCAGGGTTTGCGTCTGGCCAGCTTGACGCTTGAGATCTGCCAGAAAGGGCTGATGATCTCGGGAAATACTTCTCCGATGGTTACCGGGTGCACCCTCTTCCATTGCCTCAGTGGGGTGACTTCTTCGAACAATGACGGGCTCACCTTCGAGGGGAACAATCTGCTGGAGTTCACCGATTTCGGGTTGATGACCAATGAAGCGGGGGGAACGTTGCTGGTGCGCAACAATCTCTTCGTCTCTGCCGTCGGGGTCGGGCTGCATGTGCTCAGCAAATCGCCCAGCATTGAATACAATACGTTCGATGCCCCCTATGGCATTCGGATCGACCAAGGGAACATGCCGATTCGAAAGAACATTCTGGTGGCCGATCGCAGCCCGGGTGGCATGGGGTTGAAGGGCATCGAACATCTGGGAGGGGCGGCCAGCCTTCCGGTGGTCGGACCGAATGCCGTTGCGGGCTTCCCAGCCGGGAAGGATTATGTGGGGTGCGCCTCCGCGCCAGGCAGCCTGGCTTCCAGGCCGGTTTTCATGAAAGATGAGGCGGGAGGGGGGTACGATTATCGTTTGAGCGTTCCCTTCCCAGACGGCCTGGATCCCTGGGGTATCAAACGCGAAACACCGCCGCGCTGAGACTGCGGTGAGTTTGCCACACGCAGAGTACACTTACCGCAATCATGGCCCCGGAATTTTCGCCATGTCGGGGAGATGCTTGGCCAATGCAGGCCAGATGCGGGGAAGGAAGGAGTGGCATTCTGGCATGGCTATTGCTATAATGAGCGTGGCCAGTGGCCAAACATCGATAGGAGGACTACCATGGAACTGATCAAGCGGTTTGTTCGCGAAGAAGAGGGACAAGGCCTGGTTGAGTACGCCCTGATCATCGCCCTGATCGCCATCGTGGCGATCGTCGCTCTGCAGTTCGCCGGCAGTGGCGTGAGCGGCATGCTCAGCAACATCGGGCAGCAGCTGCAGTAAGCCATTTCGCGTGACATTCCCTTCCGCTGGAGCTTCCGACCTGGAAGCCTAGAGGAAGGCAGAAGATTCCGGGGCCGCAAGGCCCCATTCTTTTTTCCCAAATCTGCCCGCCTGTCTGACAGACTGGTATCTTCAGCATTCAGAATCCCGGGCATGCCCTGAAAGCGGGAATGTTGATCCTCCGACACAACGGAGAGCCCCTGCTTGGCAGGATAATTGCTTGAGAATGGTGAGTCGGTTGGAGGAACCTGCATGAACACTTTGATTCTGCTCCATGCCCGAAGAGGCCAGGGGTTGGTCGAATATGCGATGATCATCGCGTTGATCGCCATCGTCTGCATTGCCGCCATGACCTCGGTTTCTGGCGTCATGGGAGGCAATTGGCAGAAGATCACCACACAACTGGGAATCGCGTTCAACCCCTGACCGCAGGCCACATTCAGAAAAACCGCTCGCCGCCCGGCTTTAAGGTCGGGGCGGTTTTTTTGTCCCTGCGGCCAGCTCTTAGATCATGCCTGGGGGGTAAATCCAGCGCTTCCCATTCAGGACGTAGCAGTAGTTATTCCAAGCCGAGCAACATGGTATTGACACCACCCCCAGGGAGTACTATGATAGGCGAGAGTTATCCGCAGGAGCACCGCAGTGAAGAAAATCAAGCTGGTATCCGTTCTGGTGATCATTGTTTCCGTTGTCACCGTCGGGATCTTCATGGGCAAGCAGATGTTCGCCTATCTCGAATCTCGAGCGGCTCCGCCAGCTGCACCGGCCGGGGCACCAACCAACCAGGGATTGCTGAGCACCGTCGAGGCGGCCCCTGCACAGGGCACCAGCCAGGTGCTGTATACCGCGCAGGGGACCGAACCGCTACCCCTCACCTCTGTGTCCAACGCTTCGCCTGCAAAATCGGGCGGCCCTCTTCCTGCGACGAATCCTGATAAGGGCCTCCCCTCGTCATCGTCGCCTACGGGGCCTCTCTCGGCAGCCGCTGCGTCGAAAGTGCCCCTGGTCGCGTTCGCCAATGGGAACGGCATCAACGTTCGCGATCAGCCCACGCTCGATTCCAAGGTCATCATGAAAATCGGGAATGGTACAAGGGGGCACGTCCTCGAACAGAAGGATGGCTGGACCAAGGTCAAATGGGATTTCAACAAAAAAATCGGCTGGACTCGTGATGACCTGCTCATCATCGGCCCCAAAGACACGCTGACCGGCCTTCCTACGACGTCAGCCGCCTCGGGCACCGCCGCCCCTGCCCCCGGCCCCGGCGGGAAAATGGCCATCGGAACCGAAGCCAAAGCGGGCGCCAAAGCACCGGCGGTGCTGCAGACGGTCAGCGTGGCCATGGCCAAGCCCGTTCCGCCGGACCAG
Organism: Candidatus Ozemibacter sibiricus; assembly: GCA_003327425.1. GTDB lineage: Bacteria > Muiribacteriota > Ozemobacteria > Ozemobacterales > Ozemobacteraceae > Ozemobacter > Ozemobacter sibiricus. Next base: position 124,363 of record QOQW01000001.1, on the reverse strand, counting down.
ACTGTGAAAGGGTTCGCTTCTCTCGATAAACTCCCCTCCGAGGGAACCATCTGCAGCGATGCCGGCGCCAAGGTTCGTGACGCCCCCAGCACGAAAGCCGCTTTGCTCGGCCGTATTCCCAAAGGGGTAGTGGTCAAGATCAAGAGCTGCAAAAAGATCGGCAAGTATCACTGGTTCCAGATCAGCTACCACCAAGGCCGCAAAGAAGGCTGGACGCGGGAGGACAACCTCCAGTTCTGACGCCGAGGGTTCTGCACCTCCGATCCGATCGTCCTGGGGAGATCGATCAGCGGCGATCGATTTTCTCAGGGGGCACCATCATGCTCTTCCCCCAGACCGCGGGTAAGACTGAAACGAGAGTTTCCTAGCCCATCGACAAGCAGGGCGCCTCTCGCCCAAGGCGGTCAACGCCTCAGAGCATGCGGGAATCGGGTACGAGGCACGGGTTTCAAGGGGAGGTCAATGATCTTCCTTCCGAACCTGGCCGAGGTCCGCCATCCATCGGCAGTTCGCCTTCTTCCCCCAGGACGACTCCTCGCCATTCCCATCCCCCGGCCGCCAGTTGATGCAAGGCGAACTGCAGCGTGGTATACCCGTCTGGCGTGCTCCATCCCTTGGTTTTCAGGTAGACCACAGCCTCGCCGCCCCCGGGCAGGGCTGGAAGATGCTTTTCATTCACCCAGGTCAAGAGGCCGGCCCGATGAGATTCCAGGAAGCTCAGCAGCTCATCGCGTTTCACCGGTTCGAGTTCGCTCTGCCACCATCCGATGTAGACGTCGAATGGCACCAGAAGGGCGTCCAGCGCCGTTCGATCATAGGGTTGCAGCGCGCGAAAGATCTTGCGGGCCAGATTCTCGGCGGTGGGTTCCACCCAGGTCCGGTGACCGCCCTGCTCCAGCCAGGCGATTTTGGGGGCCAGCAGCTGCGCCCAGGTCTGATCGCTGTTTTCCCCGGCAGGCTCGTTGCCGAACCGGGTCTGCACCTGCTTGAGCCAGAAGGCTGCCGAGGCGATCAGACCCAATTCACACATCTCATTGCCCAGGCTGACCATCAGGGTGGCTTCCACCGGGTCCTTTCCCGTGAGGAGGCCATTCCGCAGGCCTTCCAGAAGCAAGGATTCGGCGGCGGTGGCCTGCCCCCCGCCCAAGGCCTCGAAGAATCTGTTCTCCAGTTGCTCCAGGGGGGAGGGCGCGACCTCGCCCACGGGTTCCGCCAGAAGCGGAGACCCGCCCAGCGCCAGGGCTCCCGCCATCACCATCCACATGATCCGTTGCCGGCCTTTCAACGCGCGCCCTCCCGTCGATGACGTTCCTTCGCACTATACGAGACCAACCCTCCGTCGTCAATCCGGTCAGTGCCGGCCCGCGATGGTCATTCCCAACCGTAGCAGGAAAGAATGCTGGAATGGTCATCGGTCCAGAGCGGCCCGCCCGGCGCCCGCCGCAACGGTCGCCAGCGCGCGTGCGCCCGCAGACCCCGCACCGGTTCTGGGGTCGGAGCGACCACCAGCCAGGTCGAACTGAACACGAAGGGCATGTCTTCATCGTCGTATTTCAAGCGCAAGGCGGCAGAATCCGGCCGGAACGAACACGCCAGCCCCGTCCATCCCAGGGCCTCGACCAGGTTCCCCACCACAGGCTCCAGGTCGAGATACCGCTGCGAGACATGCAGACCGATCATTCCACCTGGGCGCAGGCGAGAGGCGAACAGCTCGAATGCCTCTTTGGTCAGCAAATGAAGAGGGATGGCATCCGATGAGTAGGCATCGAGAATGAGAGCATCGAATGGCTCGAGTTCGCGATCGCGCAACGCCAGGCGAGCATCGCCCTCGACCACGCGCACCCGCCCGGGGGCGCTGGCCAGAAAGCTGAACCAATCCGGGTTCGAGGCGAGCCGGGTGACCAGCGGATCGATCTCGAAGAAGACCATCTCCTGCCAGGGTCTCAGGTACGAAGCCAGCGTCCCGACCCCCAGCCCGACCACCGCGATCCGGGAGGCGCGGCGGCGGCGAAGTTCGGCGAAGAGGTCGCCCACCGGGCCTTCCCGAATGTAGTAGAACATCGGTCGCCTCTGGGCTTCCGGAGGAAGCCGCTTCTGACCACCGTGATGGATGTTCCCATGCCTCAGATGATGGAAGGCGCCCGCCCGCGATGCCTGCACCCTGTAGATGCCGTAGAAGCTCCGGGCTTCGGCCAGGATCTGGCCCGATGGGGTAGAGGCAATGGAACTGCCTCCCAGCAGCAGGAACGCGAAGAACGGACCCAGCAACCCCGGATGCCATCCTCCCAGGCCGCTGACCGTCACGGCGCAGCCGAGGACCGTCAGCTTGAACCAGGTTTCTTCCCCCATCTCCAGGGAATTCAGGTGCCAGAGCAGGGCGATCAGCATGATGGCCAGGGCCGCGGCTCGTCGGGCGCGACGCCCTGACCCAGGCGCGGCCGGGCGAGCCAGGGAAAAGACGAACGCCGCAAGCATCAGGCCCAGGGGCACCTCATGCAACCTGGTGAAGAGCAAGGGGGCCGCCCAGGTGTTGAATCCTCCGCCCAGCATGCCGCCGAGAGCGGTCGCGAGATAGAAGCCGGTGAGGTGGGAGGGCGCCGGGCGGTCGCCGAACAGCCGGCCATGGCACTCGAGCCCTATGACGAAGACCAGCGCCAGCGCCAGCGAAACGAGAAGCCAGGCCGGCGAGACCACCGACAGGATGTGAACGACGGCCGCCACACCGAACAATCCGGGAAATGCCCATTCCAGCCAAGAAGGTTGGACCCAGGCCAGCGCCCCGGAAAATGGGAGGACCCAGCTCAAGAGATACATGGCCAGCGGCAGGACCCATAGCAGGGGCATGGGGGCGACATCCATGGTGATCTGGGTGGTCAGACCGAGCGTCAGACTGCTGGGCACGAAGGCCCATCCGAGCCAGGTCAGCCATCGCCGCCAGGAAGGGCGGGCAGGAAAGGCCCCAGACTCGTGGATCGGGTCTCTGCAGGGGCTGGCGGCCGGTACCAGGAACCCGCACCCCAGCACCATCAGGGCAACCACGACATAGGCCGTCTTCCACCAGGTGAACTGCCGTGACAATGGCAGCCAGGGTTCGATCAGGAGCGGGTACGCGAGCAACCCGGCCAGACTGCCGAGATTGCTGGCGGCATAGAGAGTGAAAGGATCCTGCCCGTCCTGGGCCTTCCGGTCCAGCGGTCGATCAGGGCAAGGCGGGCCCAACGGGGAAAGGATGGGCGCCGTGGCATGGTCGGCAGACCAGCTCCCTTCCCTTGACAGTGAAGGCGCCTGCCCCGTAGCAGGCTCAGCCGATCCGGAGGGGATCTCCGTTCCCGGGCTCCAGTGGGGGGGTGCTTCTGGCGGGAGAGGGGCCGCCCGGATGGCACAATACCAGGCCTGCAAGGTGGGGGCCAGAGTGGCCAGGAGGAATACCGGCCAGCCCAGCGTCGAGGCCAGCTCTCCCAGAATGTAGCTGACGGGTCGCCGATGGGCGTCGGCCGGCACCTGCAGGGCCACGGCCCCGACGGGGGCCAGGAGGCCGAACGCGCCCATCAGCCCCTGGAGCAAGGGGTGGCGGGCCAGCCCGAGCCGGGTGATCGCCAGGTGGGCCGCCACGTAGCCGGCCACCAGAAGAATCTGGAAGAATGCCTGGCAGCTCGTCCAGACCGCGACGGCGCCGCCCAGGGCGGGCAGCAGGCGTTTGCCGGCGGCAGGCTGGATGACAAAGAGCAAAAATGCGCTGGCGAACATGGTCAGCGCATAGAGGCCCCGAATCCAGAAAGCGATCTTTCCTTGGGGGGCAGGAGGAGCCCGTTGGGAGTCGGCCCGCGCCGGCTCTGCGAAGATCCCAGCCCGCCGACCGCTCTTCTGGGGAATCGACGCCCCCGGCGGGCCGTCACCCGGAGGGGGGGCCGGCGGCTGCATCGATCTGCCCAGGAACCCTCAGCATCAGCGTCCGAACACGACCCGCGAGAACGGCTCCTTGGTCTGGTACTCCGCTTGAATCTGCGCCAGGGGGTTGGTCACGAACGACACCGAGATCTTCCCCCGCTTCATGCGGAACTTGGTCAGATTCCAGGCCGGGCTGGCGGCTTTCAGGAAGAATTTCCCCTCCAGACGGGGGTCCCCAGGGCGTTCGATGTCCAGTTCCATCGACTTGCCGGCCGAGCCGGTCCGCCCCGTGATCTTGACCGTGGTAGCGTTGATCAGGAGTTCCTTGAAGGCTGACTGCAACAGGGAACCATCCTTGATGGTCGCCAATAGAAGAATCATGTCTTTGATCTGGTCCTGGTGCTGGGGTTCGAAGTTGTCGAACCAGGCATACCTCTCGCTGATGGTCTTGACCTGCCCTTTGGGATCGAAGGAATAGGCCAGCTTCAAGCGGATCCCGTAGAATTTCTTGCGATGCTCGGGATCGCGGACACAGGCATGGAAGACCACTTCGCGCGAACCGTCCGGTTGGGGCAGGAACCCGGCCACCGCGCAGCCCAGCTCCTCGAAGCCCTTCTTGACCCCGCCCCGATACTGGGCATTGATCTCGTAGGCTTCCCAGACATCGGCGCTCTGCGCCAGCACCGATCCAGCCAGCCCGATCCCCCAGATTGTCACCAGCCAGACCACCCACCCGAAGTTGCGTCGCTTCATGCGTTCCTTACCTCTCCCTGTCTTTCGCTAAGTACCGAAGGCGTCACCTTCCGCTGCGACAAACCTCGAAAAACTGATCTTCCGGGTTTGCCCGGTGGCATTGTAACGCATCATCCATCGGGTTGCACCCCTCGACCAGATCAGCCAGGCATCTCGCGCGCCGCGATCTGGCACCGATCACGAAGCGCGGCGTGCACCGCCTCTCGGCTCCTGACCTTGATCATAGTGGGGAAGCCCCGCTCACCGCGGGCTTGCCACCCGGAACCGCTCGACCACTGGCAGGAACCGACGCGGCAGGGCGACCCGAACCCGCACCACCGATGGCTCCCAATGCTGGTCGCGAGGACGCCCGATGGCCAGAATTTCCCGCAACAAGGGTTCACCTGGCGGAATGGCCAGCTCTACTTCCTCCACGTCGCGCGCGAGAATCGCGGCCATGCGTTCCTTGAGCTCGTCGAGTCCCTCGCCCGTGCGCGCCGACAGGAAGATCGCCCCGGGATAGGCATGTCGCAAAGCTTCGAACGTCTGGCCGGGAGTGAGGTCGATCTTGTTGAATACCATCAGCCGCTCCAGGCTCAGGACGTCCATTTCGCGCAGGACCTCTTCGACCGCAGCGATCTGCTCGCGGACGGCGGGGTTGGACACATCGCAGACGTGGAGAATCACCTGGGATTGCCGCACGCTTTCCAAGGTGGCCCGGAAGGCCTTGACCAGACCGTGCGGCAGCTTGCGGATGAACCCGACGGTATCGGAGAGGATCGCCGGCCGGCCGCCCGGCAGCTCGACCTTGCGGGTGGTGGGATCGAGCGTGGTGAACAGGCCATCGTTGGTGAGCACCTGACTGCCGCTCAGGGCATTGAGCAAGGTCGATTTCCCGGCGTTGGTGTAACCGACCAAGGAGAACAGGGGGGTGAAGCGCTCGGCCCGCTTGCGACGCTGGAGTTCGCGCGTGCGCACCACCTCTTCCAGTTCTTCGAGCAGCTTCCTGGCCCGCAGGCGGAGCACCCGGCGATCGGTCTCGATCTGGGTTTCGCCGGGGCCCTTGGTGCCGATGCCGCCCCGCTGTCGGGAAAACCCCTCATACCCCCCGGCCAGTCGCAGCAGCACATACTGCACCTGGGCCAGTTCGACCTGGAGGAGGCCCTCGCGGGTGGTGGCATGCCGGGCGAAGATCTCCAGAATGACTCGCGTGCGATCGATGACCGGCAAGCCGGTCCCTTCCTCCATGCGCCGGATCTGCAGGCCGGTCAGCTCATCGTCGGCGACGATCTGGATGGCCCCCACCGCCTTGGCGAGGGCGCTCGCCTCGCTCATCTTGCCTTTGCCCAGGTAGGATTGGCGGTCGGCGCGATCTCGCTTCTGAACCAGCGTCTTGACCAGTCGACCGCCGGCGGTGGTCACCAGTTCGCCCAGCTCGGCCAGCGACGCCGCCACCTCTTCATCCGACTGCTCAGGCAGTTGGATGGCCACGCCGAGCAGGGCCGGCGGCTCGTGCCCCGTCCACTGGATCATGGGCTGGCGACCGACGAACTTCTTTTCCACTCGTTCCCCTCCTTACTCTGACCGGGTCGTCCGACGTTCTTCGAATGGGCTCAACCCACGCCCTGGCGCCGACCGCAAGCTGGGCAGAACCGTCCCGGCGCCTCATTGTGGGCGCCGCACCCTTCGCAGATCCAGGGGAGGTCGCCCCGGGCCCGGTCGCTGCGCAACAGACGGTGCCAGCCTTCGTGGAGGACGACCAGGCCCACCGCCAGCACGCTGAGCAGGATGGGAACGGCCGTCTCGCCCGCCGTCTCGAGCGCCACCAGATTGAACGCCCCATGCAAGATGGCCCCCCCCAAATAGCCCCCCAGCAGCAGCAGGTAGCCGGTCATCGGCCGACGGGCGCTGGCCTGCAGGGCGGCGCCCATGGCCACGCCGATCAGCCCGGAAAACACGAGATGCCCCGTCGTGCTCACCAGCGACCGCAGCAGCAGGGTGGCGGGCCCGAACTGCACGAAGTAATCGAGATTCTCGAGGGTGGCGAACCCCAGTCCCGCTCCGAGGCAGGCGAGGAAGGCGGCGGGCGGGCGATGCAACGCCTGCGATTGGGCCAGGCTTCCCAGAGCCCCGGCCAGTTTGCCCCCTTCCTCGAGGGCGCCAACCAGGAAGATGCTGATGGTGCCTTTGACCAGCCAGGAATCGGTGTCGGCGAGAGCTGTGCGCAGATCGACTCCCATGGCGGTCTGCAAGCCAGGATAGAGCAGGAACTTGACGACCAGGGCGACCGCGCCGCCGGCCAGGGTGCTGACCACGGCCACCTGGGCCAGGACGGGATCGGCCCACGACCGCCGGAACCCGACGCCGAGAAAGGCGAAGGGGGCTGCGGTCAAGATCAGGACGCTCAGCCAGTCAGGAATCAATCAAGGGGCGTCTGGCGCAGACGGGCCAGGAAGAGATTTTTGCGATTGGCCCGCTCGGCATGGAAGATGAGGCCGGTCATGTCGCGCGTCCAGATCGGGCGGTAGCACTCGCCCAGGCCGGGCGGCGCCACCGCGAACTCGTCGCCGGACTCGAGCCGGCGCACGAAGATGCCATTCCCGCTGCCGTCGGCCTGCTTCGACCGCACGAAGGCGACATACCGCCCATCGGGCGAGGGATCGGCCAGCCAGTGGCGCCCGCCGCCGGCGATCAGCGGTTGCGGCGGGCCCTGCGGATCGAGCGGGACCCGCATGATCATCGAATCCTTGTACCGCTCCTTGATGCGGGTGAAGATCAGGGAGCGGCCGTCCGGCCACCAGCGCGGTTCGCGATCGTCCTCGGGCCCGCTGGTGATCTGGATCAGATTGGCGCCATCGAGTCCCATGATCCAGATGTCGTTGTTGCCCCGGCGATTGGACACGAACGCCACGAATCGTCCGTCGGGAGACACGGCAGGCATCATGTTCTTGGCCGTGCCGGTGGTGAGCTGACGCGACTGGCGGGTCTCGCGATCGATCAGGAACAGGTGTTCCGGCTTCTGGCTATCGCTCGAAAAGACGATGGTGCGCCCATCGGGCAGCAGCTCGGGCGTCCAGACCTGGCCGGGCCAGGGGAAGGCCAGCACCGCCGGCGCGCCCGGGGTCGGTTCTTTCACATAGCATTGCAGAGGCCCGGTCTTGCCGTCGGCGGCACGATTGGAGGAAAAGATCAAGGTTCGGCCATCGGGAGAGAGAGAGCCATGGAAATCGATGTCGGCCCCGCCCTCCAGCTCGGTGGCCGCCTCGAACGACAATTTCACGGCGGGCCACTGGGGGGGAGACGGCAGAGAGGGGGTCAGCACCTCTCCCGCCGACGGTTCGGCGGCGGCGGCGACGGTGGCCGTGGGAACGGGAATCTGGGAGGGAGAAGGCGAAGCCAGCGCGGCCACCGGTTCCGACCCTGGGCCAGGAGGAGCGGGCGACAGGCTGGTCACCGCCGCGGCAGGGGACGCCGGCAGATCGGCCTCGGGGGCGGGAACCTGACCGACGGCACCTGGCCCTGGCGATGGATGTGGCGGCGGCGGCGCGACGGAAGCCGATGAGCTCTGATTCCCGTTCCCCCCGGTGGCAGGCTGGCCCGCTCCCACCGCAGGTCTCCCTTGGTCGGACGCCAGGGGACCGAGGATGGAGTGATCCCAGGCTCTGCCCTTGAACAGGAAACTGTCGACGAGGCTGCCGACGAGGGCGCCGGCCAGAAAGATGAACAAGCCGAGGAAGAGGCGCTGCCGTGACCGTTGCCGTCGTTTCTGGGGGGTATCGCACACCGGACAGGTCGTGCCCCGGGAGGGGAGCTGATGTCCGCACCGGTAACAGTACATAGAATCCTCCACGAAGATTCCTGGATTATACCGGAATCGCCCAGGCAGGGGAAGCCCACCGACCATCAGCCAGCGCCTCCCTGGGAGGAACCGACCGGCACGCGCTTGCAGGCGCGCCCGAACAATGGTAGGAAGAGGTATTCCGGCCAGGAGGGGAGCATGGACCTGAAAAAGCAGATCGGCCAACTGTTCGTCGTCGGCTATCAAGGCCTCGAGCCGACGCCCGAGTTCCTCGAGTTCGTCCACGAGTGGGGCATCGGCGGCATCATCGTGTTCGTCCGCAACATCGGCGACCCCCAGCGCCTGCCGGCGGTGCTGCGCACGCTGGCGGAGGCCGCCGGCCAGGTCCAGTTCACGTCCATCGATCAGGAAGGCGGGCTGGTGATGCGCATCCTGAGCGGCGGCAGCCTGTTCCCTGGCGCCATGGCCCTGGCCGCCACCGGTCGTCCCGAGCTGGCCGAACAGGTGGGAGCCGCCATGGGGCGAGAACTGCGAGCGCTCGGCATCAATTGGAACCTGGCCCCGGTGCTCGACATCAATCATGCCCAGAATCCCGGCATCGGCGCCCGTTCGTTCGGCGAGACCCCTGAACAGGTCGCTCGTTTCGGCGTCCCCTTCATTCGGGGACTCCAGCAGGGAGGAGTGCTGGCCTGCGCCAAGCATTTCCCCGGCCTTGGCCATGCCCGCGCCGACACCCACCTTCGACTGCCGACCATCCCCTATGATCGCGAACGGCTGCAGACGTTCGAACTGGTCCCCTTCCGGGCCGCCATCGAAGCCGGAGTGGGCGCCATCATGACCTCGCACGTCTTTTTTCCCGCGTTCGAAACGACCCCCAACCTGCCGGCCACGCTCTCGCGCGCGGTGCTGACCGACCTGCTGCGTCACGACATGGGGTTCGAAGGGTTGGTGATCACCGATGACCTGGAGATGGGGGCCATCACCGAGACCTACGGCGTGCCTGAAGCCGCCCGCCTGGCCTTCCTGGCCGGCGCCGACCTGCTGCTCATCTGCCACGATCTGGGCCGCGAGCGGCAAGCCGCCGAGACCCTGCTCGCCGAGGTCCAGGCCAATCCGGAAGCGCGCCGCCGACTCGACGCCAGCCTGGCCCGCATCGAACGCGCGCGGCGGCATCTGGCCGCCCCGATCGGAACCGCCACGCTGGCCGAGCTGGCCGCCCGCCACCGCCCTCTCATCGAGAAAACCCACCGCCAGGCGGTTCTGGTGTCGCACCAGCGTCCGGGCGTGCTGCCCGTGTCGGTCGGACGGCCCTGCCTGGCGTTCTGCCCGCAGATCGCCTCCTTGGTGCAGGTCGAAGAGACGCACCAAGGCGACGGACTGTTGGCCCTGATCAAAGAACGCCTCCCCGGCGCGCAGGGCGCCAGCTTCGATCCCAGGGGCACAGCCGACGAGATCGTGGCCGAGTTCGAAGCGCTCGCCGCGCCTGCCCCGGCCGACGCGCCGCTGCTCCTGTTCACCTACAACGCCCACTTGTTCGACGGGCAGGCGAAGGCCATCCGGCGGATTCTGGCGCGGCGGCCGCAGGCCATCGTCGTGGCGGTCCGCAACCCCTACGATCTGGGGTTGTTTCCCGAAGCGGGAGCAGGGCTCGCCACCTTCGGCTTCCGAACCCCGGCGTTGCGCGCGTGCCTCGACGTGCTGACCGGGGCGGCCGCTCCTGGGCAGGGCCCCTGGCCCGTCGACCTCGCGCTGGCTTCCCATACCAGCCCGGCCACGACCTGACCGCCTTCCCCCTCCCGGTCGCTCCTGCCAACACCTCGGCCGCCAGGCCGAGGGCCCACGCCTGCCCCGCGATCCTTGGCTGTGACCCTACGTGAAGGGGCCTCCTGGTACTCTCCTCTCCGAAGCCGGTCGGGCTGATCTGGCCGGTGGTTTCCCCGACGACTGGCAACCTGAAGCCCTTCCAAGGGCTCATGAGCCGATCAACGGTCAAGGTTTCCCCGGGGGATGCCGATACATCAGGAAAGCACTGTTCAGGAGGCACTTTCCATGCTGGAGTTGGAACTGAAGATCCTGTTGCTCACGATGGTCTATTTCATGGGGTGGTTCCTGTTCGAGAAAGTGTTCTCGGCCGCCTGGGAGCGATTCGCCCCGGCCGCCTCCGGCGGGAAGGGCGCCCCCCGGGCTCGGGTGCCCCCCTTGGCTTCGGTCACGCCCCTCGACCAGACCTGGCGCTACATCCGGGGCCTGAAAAGCCCCGACTGGCGGATCCGCCGGATTTCGTGCATCCAACTGGGCGACAAGCGGGGCACGGCGGTCGTGCAGGCCCTGATCGAAGCCCTGAATGATCCCAAGGAAGAAGTCAGCATCGCCGCCGGCGAAGCCCTGGCCAAGATCGGCGATCCGGCCGCGATCAATGCCCTGTCCGAGCACGTGCGAACCCTCGATCAACGCCTCGACCATACCTACGAGCGCTTCCGCGCCGCCTGAGCGGCCTTCCCCAGATTCCCCCGCGCCCCGCGCCGATCAGCGCGGGGCGCGCGGCTTCAGGCGGTGCGGGTGCCGATGGCCAGTTCCGACTGTCTGAGATTGACGGGGGGGAAGCCCTCCGGTAGACTGACCCCGGGACGGGAGCGGCCCCTCATTCCCGCCTGACGCAAAGCATGGCACCCGAGCAGGACAGCGACAACCGCGGCCGGCCCCGGTGGCACATTCCCGCGACCTACCTCGCCGGGGGCATTCTGGTTTTGGGAACGGCCATCGGCCTGCTGTTTCTCCACGATCCGCCGGGCACGCGGTTCGCCCCCTTGCGGCTGTTTTCCCTGGCGGTGGTGGTGTTCTCCTCCCTGCTTGTCGGCATCATCTCCTATTGGACCTATTCCTGCTGGCAGGCAAGGCAACAGGCCACCGATAGCGACCCATCACCCCAGGCCGACCATCTGCCCTCCCTGGATTTTTCCGACCTGGTTTTGCAGCCCCAGGCGGTGGTTCGCTGGTATGAAACCAACCTCGCCCGCTATCGCGATCGGTGCACCACGCTCGAGCGCATCTCCCAATTGCTCAGTTTCATGGATTATTCGCGAGAGCTGCCCCGACAACTGAAGGTGGCTCTCCATTTCGGCCAGGAGATCTTTCCGGACGCGGTGCTGGCCATCTTCCTGCCGGAAGGCGCCGATGTCCGGGTCGAGATCGCCAGCCAGCCCGATCCGGCGGGGGGAGTGCAGTTCCTGACGCCGGGCGCTCCGCTGCTCGACGAATTGCTGGCGGTCGTCCGCGATCAGATCGATCTGGACCGTCTGCACGTCAGCGACTGGCAGACCTTCAGCCTGCCGCGCCGCGCCGGCCGTTCCCCCGCCCTGCAAAGCATTCTGCCGCTGGCCGTCTGGAACCGGATCCGCGGGATTCTGGTGCTGCATTCCCTGCGCGGCCGGGCGTTCACCGCCGACGATCTGGTGCTGGCCTCCCTGCTCTGCCGCCAGATCGCCCTGTTCCTGGAGAACCACCTGCTCTACCAGGACCACCTGACCCAGCAGCGCTTGCTTCAGGAGGTCGAGATCGCCCGTTCTGTGCAGAGCGCGGCCCTGCCCCCCTCGTCGCCGGCCTTCCCAGGATTCGAGATCTGCGGCATCTGCACGCCCAGTCGCGAGATTTCAGGCGATTACTACGACCTCATCCCCCGCGCCGACGGGTCGTTGGCCGTGGCCGTCGCCGATGTCTCCGGAAAGGGTCTGCCGGCGGCCTTGTTTTTGTCCAAGATCCAGACGCTGGTCCGGGCTTCGGTCGACGCCGTGGCCAGTCCTGGTGCCCTCCTGACCCTGCTGTCCCGGCAGATCGCCCGCGAAAACCTCGGGACTCTGTTCGCCACCATGGTGGTCGCCTTCCTGCGGCCCAATTCCCCACGGATCGTCTTCGCCAGTGCCGGCCATTGTCGACCCCTGGTCGTGCATACCCGCCAAGGCTTCGTCGAGGATGTCCAGACCGACGTCGGCATTCCTCTCGGCCTGTTCGATACCCCTGACGGGGAATATCTCGACATGGTCCTCGACCTGATGCCCGGCGATGGCGTGCTGCTCTTCACCGACGGTTTGACCGATGCCACCAACCCGGCGCGAGAACGCTACGGCCACGAACGGCTGAAGCTCTCGGCTGAACGGGCGCCGACCCAGCGAGCCGCCGAGTTCGTCGACCACCTGATGGCCGATCTGCATCGCTTCAAAGGCCCGGTCCCCCTTGAAGATGACACGACGATCGTGTATTTCAGATGGGAACCTTCACGCGTATGAGCGATCCGGAACAGGTCTTCGAAAAATACGCCTTCTTCAGCACACGCAAGGTCAGAGAGGTCTGGGGCAATGTGCTGGGGAACCTGCTGACCCTGTCCGTCGATGAGATCACCATCACCTATTCCGATCGCCCCGACGAGTTCTTCAACCACATCAACGACCGCACCCGCAAGATTCTTCTCAATCATCCTGATCCCGAGAAGATCGAATCGTTGCAAGGGGTTTTCACCGACGGTGGAGTGTTCGAGTTGCGAGGGGGCGTCCTGACCATCACCATCCCCTCCGATCAGTACAATTTCGAGCTGGTCGACAACATGAAACGGTTCCTGTCGCCTGTGTTTCCAACGTGCGTCTTTCAGAACCCCTACATCTGGGGGGTCGACCTCTACGAAGACTATTCGCGCGAGCTGTTCTTCGAATCGCGGGTCTTCACCGCCCGCAGCCAGCACCTGGAAGAACCGGAGATCGATATCTTCCGGCGGGATGACGGCATCATCTACAAGTTCCGCTTCTTCACCCGCGAGGAAATGACCATGGACGAAGGATTCCGCTTGCTGGCCCCCCTGTTCATGGCCCTGGGGGAATCCCTGCGCAAACGGATGCTGGAGGGGCTGGAGGTGCTTCACCTCTACTGCACCGACAAGCCCGCCTTCCGACGGCTCGAACCCCGCACCAAGATCGGTCGAGACATCAAAGCCATCTTGTCGGATCGCCGGTGACGCGGTATCCTGTGGGAGTCCTCCGCGAACGGACGGAAGAAGGTCCATGCCTCCTGAAACGCTTTATGACCCCAACCTCCTCGACGAGGTGGTGGACGCCTGCATCAAACACCTCCGGGACCACCCCAAAGACCCGGAAGTCCTGTTCCATCTGGGAAATGCCTTTTTCCTGAAAGGACAGCTCGACAAGGCGTCGTTCTGTTTCGTGAAGGCGGTCAATCTGAACCCCAAAAACCCGGTCTATTTCAACCATCTGGGACACGCCTACCGCCAGCTGGGCGATCGCGATCAAGCCATCGCCGCTTACGAATCGGTCCTGACCTTGAATCCCCGGTTCGCCGATGCCCACTTCAACATCGGGTTGATCTTCTACGAGAGCCGCGCCCTCGACAAGGCCCTGGCCAGCTTCTCCAACGCCCTGGCCATCAACCCGCGCTATGCGGCCGCCCGCTACTACATCGGCCGCATCTATCAAGATCAGGGCGCGTTCAACCGCGCCATGCAGGAGTATCGCCAGGTCGTAGAGGACCATCTCAGCCAGCGCCTCGGCCCTGGCTCGGTCACCATCGATTGCGGTCTGATCTTCACCGATCTGGGTCTGCTCGACCTGGCCGAGCGGGAGTATCGACGGTTGCTAAAAGAGCATCCGGAGTACGCCGACCTGCACTACCATCTGGGCATGATCCTGAAGAAGCAGGGCAAAGCCGATGAAGCGATGGATGAGTTCCGGCTCGCGATCAAGTTGAATCCCCATTATATGGAAGCTCGTCGCAAATACTGGGAAGCCGCCAGCTAAGCGGCACCCAGAGCGGAAAGGCCTCGCACAGCCATGTTCAAGCGCAAGAAGATCGGGGAGATGCTCATCGAAGCCGGCCATATCGGCGAAAAGGAGCTGAACATCGCGCTCGCCGAGCAGAAGAAGCGCGGCAAACGCATCGGGCAGGTGCTCATCGAACTTGGCTATCTGACGGAAGACAAGCTGCTGCCCATTCTCGGGAAACAGCTCAAGGTGCCATTCGTCGATCTCAGCAAGGTCGAGATCAAACCTGAAGTGCTGAAGATGGTGCCCGAGAAGATCGCGCGCAAGCACCTGCTGATCCCCATCAGCTTCGACGGCAAGAGCCTGATGATCGGCATGGCCGATCCTCTCGACGTGTTCATCATCGACGAGATCCAGTTCCAGAACAACTGCGAAGTGGTGCGCGCCATCTGCTCGGAAAACCAGATCCTGGAAAACCTCGACAAACTGTATGTCGCCGGGGCCATGGCCGAAGCCCTGCAAGGGATGAGCGGGGATGGCCAGGCGTCGGCCAGCGAACTCGATGCGCTGAAGAAAGCCAGCGACGACACCCCGATCATCAAGCTGTGCAACCTGATTCTGACCCAGGCCGTGCAGAAAGGCGCCAGCGACATCCACATCGAGCCCGACGAAGGGGAGCTGCGGGTCCGCCTGCGCATCGACGGCAGCCTGATGGTGGCGATGACGCTGCAGCCCGAAGCGCAGGCCTCGCTCGTCTCACGCCTCAAGATCCTGGCTTCCATGGACATCTCCGAGCGGCGCATCCCCCAGGATGGCCGTATCCAGATGACGATCATGGACAAGCCGATCGACTTCCGGGTCAATACCATTCCCGTCGCCTACGGGGAGAAGGTCTGCCTGCGGATCCTCGACAAGTCCAATGTGCAGGTCGATCTCGACATGATGGGCTTCACTCCGCACAATTTCGAGATGGTCAAGAAAGCCATCGCCGCCCCCAACGGCATGGTGCTGGTCACCGGGCCGACCGGTTCAGGGAAGACGACGACGCTGTATGCGTGCCTGAATGCCATCAAGGGAGTCGATGTCAACATCTGCACGGTCGAAAACCCGGTCGAGTACAAGCTGAAATTGATCAATCAGGTCCAGGTGCGGCCCGAGATCGACCTGGATTTCGCCAAGGTGCTGCGCGCCTTCCTGCGACAGGATCCGGATGTCATCATGCTGGGCGAGATCCGCGACGAGGAGACGGCCACCATCGCCGTCGAAGCGGCCTTGACCGGCCACCTGGTCTTCGCCACGCTGCACACCAACGATGCCCCCAGCACCGCCTCCCGACTGATCGACATGGGCGTCGAACCGTTCCTGGTCTCGGCGGCGTTGCTGTGCGTGGTCTCCCAGCGTCTGGCGCGGCGCATCTGCAAGTTCTGCAAGGATGTCGACACTTCGATCACTCCGGAAGTGCTGGCCACCCTGGGGTTGCCCCCCGAAGCGATCAACAACACCTACTACCGGGGAAAAGGCTGCGAAAAATGCGGCAATACCGGCTACAAAGGTCGCGTCGGGGTGCACGAGGTCATGTATACCAGCGAGACCATCCGGCGGTTGATCATCCAGAAAGCATCAGGCGACGATCTGATGGCCGCGGCGATCAAAAATGGCATGAAAACGCTCAAGGAAGACATCGTGCTGAAATTCACCCAGGGGTTGACCACTCCTGACGAGGTCTTCGCCCTGTGCCGATCCGATTGACCGGCTCGTCGCGCTCACTTCGCCACTGAGGAGGAACCATGCCCAAATACGATTGCGAGGTCAAGAATTCGAAGGGCGAAATCCTCAAGACGACGATCGAAGCGGAAAGCATCCAGAAGCTGGCGTCGCTTCTTTCGGAAAAAGGCTTCTACCTGGTCAAGGCCACCGCCGCCAAGGAAGGTGGCGGCTTCGGCGGGTTCTTCGGCGGCAGCGTCTCCAGCAAGGAGTTGATGGTGTTCACGGTGCAGCTTTCCACCTTGGTGGGGTCGGCCATTCCGCTGGTCGAAGCGATCGGCATCATGATGGACCAGACCGAGAATCCGTATTTCAAAAGCGTCCTCGAAAAGATCGGGAAAGACCTGCAGAGCGGCCAGACGTTCTCCTCTTCTCTTCGCAAATTTCCCAAGGTGTTCAATCACATCTTCTGCAACATGGTCGAAGCCGGCGAAGCGGGCGGCATGCTCGATTCGGTGCTGAAGCGGCTGGCCTCGTTCGCCGAAGCCGATTCCAAGATGCGCGGCAAGGTGAAGAGCGCCCTGACCATGCCCGTCGTCCAGCTCGTGCTGGCCATCGGTTGCGTGGTCTTCCTGCTGGTCAAGATCTTCCCGAACTTCACCAAGATGTTCAAGAAGATGAAGGCCGATCTGCCCGGCATCACCAAATTCCTGATCTTTTTGTCCGACAGTCTGATCGAAAATTGGATGATGTGGTTGATCGGCACTGCGGGAGTAGGTGTTGGCGGGTACCTCTTCCTGCAGACCGACCTGGGAGAGAGTCTGATGAACCATATCGCGGTGCGCGCCCCCATTGTCGGCAATTTGACCAAGAAGGTCGCCGTCAGCCGCTTCTGCCGCACCTTCTGCTCGCTGCTGGCCGCCGGCGTGCCGATTCTGAACGCGCTCAAGATCACCGCCTCGGTCATGGGCAATAAGCTGTTCGAAAACATGATCATGGAGATGGCTGTCGGTGTCCAGCAAGGGAAGCGACTCGCCGCCACCATCAAAGGCAATCCCCTGTTTCCCACCATGGTCCAGAAGATGATCGAGGTCGGCGAAAACTCGGGCAACCTCGACAAGATGCTGGAAAAAGCCGCTGACTTCTTCGACCAGGAAGTGGCCGAAGCCCTTGACGGTCTGACCTCTGCCTTGACTCCTATTCTGACAGTGGTCATGGGCATCATCATCGGCGGTATCGCCCTATCGGTGTTCATGCCGCTGTTCTCGATCGTCCAGCAGATGAAATAGGTCGAAGGACTGTGCCTCCAACCTCCCCCCGAGGCCTCATCTGCATTCCGGCGCTCAATGAGGCCCCCCGTTTGCCACGCACGTTGCACCTTCTGGCAAAGCACCGACCTCCCGACTTTGATGTCCTGGTGGTCGACGACGGCTCCACCGACAACACCGCGGAGGTTGCACAGGCGTGCGGTGCGATGTGCCTCCGGCTCCCCATCCATCTAGGCTATGGCGGTGCCTTGCAAACCGGATATAAATTTGCCCTGCGCCGTCGGTATGAATTCCTTGTTCAATTGGATGCCGATGGCCAGCACGACCCGGCAGGGATCCCCGCCCTGCTTGCCCCCTTGTTGGCAGGGGAAGCCGATCTGGTCATCGGCAACCGATTCCATGAAGAGTATGATTACCCTTCACCCCTGGTCCGAGACATCGGACGCCGATTTTTCGCGATTCTCTGTCGAGGTCTGACGGGTTTCGCCTTGCGCGACCCGACGTCAGGGTTCAAAGCCCTCAACCGGAAAACCCTTGCCCTGCTGGTCAAAGAGGGTTTTCCTCTCGATTTTCCCGATGCTGACGTGTTCATCATGATGCATTACTGCGGCATCCGCTTTCGGGAGGTCAACGTCCGAATGTGGCCCTCCCCCGAAAAAACCAGCATGCATGCGGGTTTTTTCCACCCCATTCGGTATTCGGGGAAGATCTTGCTATCCATCTTGATGGTATTGTTACGCCAGCTTGGAGGCCCCCATGACTGAAGCCCCACAACCAACCTCCCTGCCGCCGAAACAAAAACGGTGGGTTGTCCTTCTCAGTTCGGGCATCCTCCTTCTGACCCTCGACTTGGTTCGTCGGCGAAAAGTGCGGGAAGAAGACTCGTGGATCTGGCTGCTGGTCGGGGTAGTCACGTTCGTTCTAGGCATGCATTACAGGCTTTTGCAACGGATCAGCCAGGCGCTGGGGATTGTAACTCCGACTTCCACCATCTTCTTCTTCGGACAGATCTTCCTGATGCTGCTCGCCATGCAGACATCCATGCGGAATGCTGATACCTTCAGGAATCTGAAGAATGTGATCCAAGAGATCACCCTCCTCAGATGGGATCTTGAGAACCTCGCCTCCCGACTGTCCGCTGATGCCTCTGACGAATGAGGAGTTCTTCGATTGTTCCTCCTACCCTCGCGACCACACCCAACGCAAGAAATCTCCACCCGCCTTGAAAAATGAAAGCGCCTGGGTCAGGGTTTGCCATTTGGACGGAAAGCGCAGCAGATAGCCGGGCCGCAGGTAGAACCGCCGGTAGGCGGCAGCCACCGCTGCTTGAATCTCCGCCGCCGGGAGATTTTCCTCCAAAAGAGCGACGTGACCATGCGCATAGGGGGATTGGCTGGAAACTCCGAATCGTGGCAAATGGCCTGGTCCCCCAGGATGGGAAGACCATTGCTCCCGAGCTTGTTCGTGAAGTCGACTTCCTGGATAGAGGGCTGTGATGCTCCAGGAGACGTAGTCAGGATCGAGTTCGAGCGACAACCGTACCGTTTGTTCGAGCGTTTCCCGTGT
The DNA here is from genome assembly GCA_003327425.1 of Candidatus Ozemibacter sibiricus. Lineage (GTDB taxonomy): Bacteria > Muiribacteriota > Ozemobacteria > Ozemobacterales > Ozemobacteraceae > Ozemobacter > Ozemobacter sibiricus. The sequence continues at coordinate 105,644 of QOQW01000001.1, read as the reverse complement.
CTCGCCGGGAAGCCCTGCCATGAAATACCCGAGAGTCTGGAGCCCAGCTTGCCGAGTGACGGCGAATGCCCGGCGGACCTGGGCCAGGGTATAGCCCTTGAGCGCCCGATCGAGAATCGCCTGGGACCCTGATTCGACCCCAAAGGCGATCAACCAGCAACCGGCCGCCTTCATTTCCCGGACGACTTCCTCATCAACCGAATCGACGCGCGCAACACAGGACCAGAGGAGAGGCAACCCGCTCTGCCGCAAGGTTCGGCAGAATTCCAGGAGGCGATGCCGGGGACGGGGAAAATCATCATCGTAAAAATGAACCTGTTTAATCCCATAGGTCCGTGAGAGATGGCGCAATTCCTCCAAAATTCGAGGAACCCCTTGGACTCGGAAGTCAGATCCGGAGACGGCCTTCGTGCAATATATACAATGGAAAGGACATCCACGGCTGGTGATAAGGGTGGCAAACGACCGTAGCAAGCGATAGGGGGGATGGGGAATATAGCGCTTCAGGGGAAAAAGATGCCAAGCAAGCATGGGGAGGTGGTCAAGATGGCGAACAAGTCCCCGACCAGGATTTCGTCGAATCCCGGTCGGGGTCCGGTAGACCAAGCCGGGAATGGCGGACAGGGCCGGCGTTCCGGTGCGCAAAGAGCGGACAAGATCGACGATCAGTTGGTCACCCTCTCCGATCGCCGCGAAATCGATTTCGGCACAAGCCGCCATGGCGTCTTCCGGCAAAGCGGAAGGATACGTACCACCGATGATGATGGCGCCACCAGGCACCTGGCGACGAATGGCCTGCACCGTTTCGCGACCGACCTCCCAGGTGGGAGCCATGATGGTGACGCCGATCAATCCCCACGGACCGTGGCGAGCCAACCAACGTTCAAGATCTGGCAGGGAGAATCTCTCCGCCCAGGCATCGAGAACTTGCACCCGTTCCCCGGCCGCTTCAAGGGCGGCGGCCAGATAGGCCAGGCCGAGAGGGATGACGGGCTGGGGCGAGCGTGAAGGTGGATTTACCAGAAGGATCTTCATCGTTTGGCAATCGCCTGCAGCCTTGGCGATCGGACCCAAGCGAGGGGGCCATCACCCAGAACAGCCTTGACGGCTCCACGGATGGTCCCCAGGACCATTCCACAACCATAAGCAAAGTGGGTAACTAGAAAAATGACGGCCACCCTCGGCCAGAGGTGGCTGCGTTTAGCCAGCCAAGCCAAGCCTCCCGTATACGCAACCACCAGTCCGACATATAGGGTCAGGAGAGCACGAGCCTTCGGCCATCGCCCTTGCGCTGCTCCCATCAGGGTCAGCGCATACGCCCAGGCTGCCAGGAAAAATCGATTGCCGAGCTGGTGGTGGCGAAGAGAAACCTCGGCCCGGCCTTGACCATAGGCGAACATGTTGCGCCCCCAGGCAAATAGGTCAGAGCGCAACCGGTGGATGACCTCGGCCCCCGGAACATACCACAGCTCGAATCCGGCGCGCCTCAGTCGGCACCCGATCTCGAGGTCTTCACCCATGTTCCCGAGGGAGGCGTCGAACCCACCGACCTCCTGCAGGACTTGCCGATCGAACAGGGCATTGAAGCACCCCACGCTGGCCACTGGACAAGCGAAAGGAAAATTGCGTCCCTGGACCGACCCGAGAGATCCCAGCGTCGAATCGAGATAGAGTCCTAAAGCATTGAGAAATTCACTTTCTTCCAAAGGCGGCCGATTTCCGCCCCCTACCCCAGCCAGACGTGGGTGATCTCTTTGCACCCGCTTCCAACCTGCCACCAAGGTTTCCAGCCAATGGGACGGGGGGCGACAATCCGCGTCGGTGAAAGCGAGAAAGGGGAAGCGAGCACCCAGCAGAGCGATATTCCTTCCAGCCGCGATCTGGCGGGCAGGGTTGTCGAGAAGCCTGATGCGGGAATCGTTTCGAGCCGCCTCGGCGACCAGTTCACGGGTCCGATCGGTGGAACGGCCATCGATCACCAGAATCTCGATCGCACCCAAGCGGTAGGTCTGTGCTTGGATGGCCTTGAGACAATCGGAAATGTTGGCCTCTTCATTGAAAGCAACCACTGCCACCGTTACATCCATGGCTACCCCCCGAAAAAGAAGCGGAAGAGGCGCATCCCCCCCCAGGCATAGCGCCAGATTTCGCGAGGATTTCGCAGAATATTGCGCAGGGCGCTCGCCAGGAAGGAAGCGGAGAGGTAGAACTCCCTGATCGCCTGGCGGACCGCCACGTCCATTTCGGCAGCGGTCAGATCAGGATAAGATATGACACAGCGTTGCCGGCCATCGGCATCGACCCATTCCCTGAAATCCGAGGTCGTCAGATAGCCATGGCTCTTTACCCAGTCGTAGAATGCCGTTCCAGGGAGAGGCTGGGCGATGGCAATCTGGAAGGTTGACAAGCCCAGCCGCTTGGCAAAAGCCACGGTGCGCCTGATGGTCTCTTTGGTTTCTCCCGGCAACCCGATGACGAAATCCCCATGCACCTGAATGCCCAATGCGCGACAGATCCTGGCGAATTCTCGCATGCGATCGAGGCGGGTGCCTTTCCGAACGGCATCGAGGATCGCCTGCGTTCCGGACTCGAAGCCCACGACCACACACCGTAGACCGGCATCCCGCATGGCCTCGAGCAACGAGGCATCGGTGATATCGGCCCGCGCATTCACCGAGAAAGGCAGCCCGTACCTTCCAAGCCGATAGCGGTCGACAAACTCGCGGACCCGCTCTGGTCTCACACAGAACGTATCATCATCGAAGAAGATCTCGCGAATGGCAGGGCGAAGATGGCAGACGCTCTCTATCTCCTTGAAGACGTGGTCGAGACTGCGCTCGCGAAAGGTTCCCCGCGACAAGGTTTGCGGCCACAAACAATAGGTGCAACGGAAGGGACATCCGCGCGAGGTCATGATGGTCATATAAGGATGCAAGGTGAAATCGAGGCCGTACCAATGCACATCGAGGTGGCGAGCCAAAAAGCTCGAGGCGAACGGCAGGGCATCGAGATCGGCAATGAGCGGTCGCGGCGGATTCCGCACCTCGCCACCGGCATTCTTGCCCCACAGACCCGCAAGATTGGCCCCGTCGGTGGACGGATCCTCCTGTAAACGGACCGCCAGCTCATACAGCGTCTCGTCGTATTCGCCGATCGCCACAAAATCGACTCCAGCCGCCGACAGCACCGATTCTGGCAGGGCCGAGGCATGAGGCCCGACCAGACAGGTCCGGGGAGGCGGCCGCAGACTGGATTTTACGGCTTGCGCGGTCTGCAGGTCGTAGGTGATGCTGGCCGTGGAAGTATCGATGACCACGAGATCGGGGTGGAAGGCTTGCAACCGAGTCAACGTCGCCGGCAGGTCGAGTCCTTCAGCCGGGGCGTCGATCAACGTCACGGGCACTCCCGCCGCTTCGAGTCGAGCCCCGGCCGCCGCCAGCCAGATGGGATACCACAAGCTGGCGCCCCGTGCGGTGGCCTGCCAACGCCCGGTTCGGGCGAAATGGGGAGTGGCAGGGCCGTTCAGCAGGGCAACCCGGATCGACAACGCCATTCATCGACCTCCCTGGGCTTGGCTGGCCGCTGCGACCACGGCATCAATTTCCGCTTCCGAGCACGCACCGACCAGGATCGCCCGCAGCCAGGGCAACCCGGCGGCATAGGCGACCGCACGCGGCACGTCCCCCGCCAGCGCCCCTTCCCCGAAGATCTTCATACCGAGCACTTCTTTCCCGGCGGCGGCCAGACGAGCGAACAGCTCCCGGGCCATCGCTTGTTCTTGGGGACTGGCGCGCAAGTGGTGCACTCGCCCAGCCAGCCTGGCGAACAAAGAGCGAGGGAGAAGATCCAACAGCAGTCGTTTGACGGGCGGCAACCCCGCGAGAAGGGAGGGCAGATCTTCCTGCCACCGATCCATGAGGTCGCCGGCGTAATTGATCCGGCCCAACACCACGTCGAGAGCTGGTTCGTGCAAGGCCGCCTGCAGCACTCCCAACCCATGAGCGGCCACCCCGATGGCCCTGATCCGCCCTTCTCGTTTCAGATCCTGCAACGCCTGCCACGCCCCCCTCCGAATGCGAAATTCCAAGCCACTGCGCATGGTCTGGAGGAGGAAGATGTCGATTTCCTCCACTCCCATCTGGCGCAAGGCCCGCTCGACATCGGCCCGGGCTCCGCGCCCCGAAACCGCCACGGTTTTCGAACAAAGGACCACCTCCCGTCTAGGGACCCGCCGGAGAGCGCAACGGATGGCACCATGGGTGCCGTAGGTCGGCGAGGCATCCCACCAGGTGATCCCCTGGCGAAACCCGTATTCGAGAAGCCGGGGGTAATCGGTCACGGCCACTTTGGCCGGACACAGCACACCATCATAGGCAGCCGAGGTTCCCAGCCCAACCCACGACATCGTCAACCCCGTGCGACCTAAGTTTACACGTCTCATTCCCTCAACCCCCAATTCACCTCAGACCCTGAGGTGAATACTGCTCCACCAATTCCACATGAAGAGCGTCCATAACAGCTTTCGGTGGTTCTGCCGGTGGCGGACATGCTCATCCCAGAGTTGGCGAATGTAATGCGGATCGAACCAAGGCCCGGGGCGGAACAACATCTCCTGCACTCGATCCCGAAAATCCTCGCAAAACCATTGAGAAATCGGGGGGGTGAACCCGCGTTTCCGCCCCCCCAGAACTTCTGGAGGAAGACGTCCGGCCATCAGCCGTCGCAGCAGAAGCTTGGTCCGCCCGCCTCTCCGTTTGAGCGCATGGGGAAGCCGGTTCACCCAATCGGCCAGTTCGACGTCGAGCAGCGGAGCTCGCAGTTCCAGTCCATGGAACATGGAAGCCCGATCGGTCTTGGTCAGTCCATCATCCATAAGGTAGCGATGCTGGGTCAAGCGCACGACCCCATCAAACGCGGTTTCGCCTGGTTGGGCATCGGTCCGATAATACTCGAGCGGAGCAAACAGCGATTCCAAGCCAAGGTGGGGGTGCACCTCGGGACGGAAAAGCTTCCGCAAACGTTCGGGGCCGAACGCCCCAACCCATACCTGCTGAGCTTGGATCGGATCATCCAGCCAAGGTTCTGCTTCGAAGAACTTTTTGACCCTGTATTCCCAGGTTTCATTCCGGTGGGAACAGGGCAGCCAGTCGACCAAGGGAAGCAGCAGATTCCGGCGCACCGCCCGAGGAAAGGCCTGAAGCATGCGCGCGACTTGAACTGCCTGAAACCAAGGGTAACCAAGGAACAATTCGTCGCCGCCTTCTCCACCCAAAGCGACTTTGATCTTCGAGCGAGCCATCCGGCACAAATGGTAGGCAGGTATGATCGACGAATCGGCGAAAGGCTCATCGAGCCGGCCCACCACCTCCTGGGCCGTCGCCCAGAAATCTTCCCGGCCAAAGAAGATCTCTTCGTGTCGGGTGCCGAGTTGGTGGGCAGTCGCCCGAGCCAGATCCTGCTCACCAAAGCTCGTTTCGGAAAAGGCGATGGTGAACGTACGTAGCCTGCCACCCAAAGCTCGCTGGGCGAACCATGCGAGAGTCGAGGAATCGAGTCCGCCGCTGAGGAACAAACCCACGGGAACATCCGCGATCAGATGGCGACGTACCGCTGCCTCCAGACGTTCTTCGAGGGCAGACACCGCCTCTCCAGCAGATATCGGATGGCGAGGCAAGAACTGCACCGACCAGTATCGTTCAACCCGAACACTCTGCTGCTCCGGATCGAACTCGAGGCAGGAAGCTGGCGCAAGCTTCCGGATTCCTTCCCAAATGCAATCGGGGGCAGGAATGTGCTCATAGAAAAGGAATCTGGCCAGGGCCGGCAGGTGCAGATTCCCTGGGATCCGCGAATGGCGGGTCAAGGCGGCCGCTTCTGACGCGAAGGCGAACAAACCATCGCGAGCCACATAGAACAACGGTTTCTGGCCATGGCGGTCCCGAGCCAACAGCAATCGGCGACAGCGAGCATCCCACAGGGCCAGGGCGAACATTCCGTTCAACCGGGTGAACGCCGCTGGCCCGTGCTCTTCGTAGAGATGGATGATGACCTCGGTGTCGGTCCGGCTACGAAACCGATGCCCCGCTCTCTCCAGCTCGGCCCGCAGCACCGGAAAATTGTAGACCTCGCCGTTGAAGACCAACCAAACGGTGCCATCCTCATTGGCCATAGGCTGGCGCCCTTGCTCAGACAGGTCGATGATGGATAGACGGCGGTGTCCCAGGTAGAGAGGGCTCGCGACATAGGTTCCGGCGTCATCGGGCCCCCGGTGGGCCAGGGCAGCGAGCATGGCCTGCAGATCTTCGAGGCCGCCCGGGCCATGGAATCCGGCGATTCCGCACATGCTTTACCCTCCTTTCCCTAGCAACCGGCGATCGACAGGAACCGCCGGGCATACGACAGAAAGCTGGCTTCTTGCCAGAAGATTCGGTGAAAAAACCGCCAGCGCCGTGGATGCAGATAGAACAATAGATACGCTAAGGTTTGCAGGCGCTTGAGCGTGATCTGGGAAATCTTGGGGTGGGCAAATACCGGCCGATCGAGGACCAGATTACTCCATGGGAGCTGATGGGGGTGGAAATAGCCAGCAGCGACCATGTCGTCAAATATCGGAGTCCCCGGGAAGGGAGTAAACAGGGTAAAAGCCGCATAATCGAGCGGTAGGCGCAAGGCGAAGCGAATCGTCTGCCATACATCGCGAATGGTCTCATGGGGAAAACCCAAAATGAAAAACCCGTTGAGAGGAATACCCGTCCGTTGTTTCACCCTTCGCACGCGCGCCTCGATCTGATCGACCCGCAACCCCTTCCCCATGCGGTCGAGACTTTTCTGGACGCCGCTTTCCAGCCCAAGACCGATCAACCGGCAGCCGGCCATCGCGAGCTCGTCAGCCACTGCGTCGGACAGGGTATCCAAGCGCAGCCCCTGGGGAACGTCAAAGGGGACAGGCAAGCGGGCGGCCCGGAACGCCCGGCAAAATCGAATCGCGTGGTCGGGGTTGGCGGCGAAATTATCATCAAAAATACTGACCGTTTGGAGTTCGAATCGATCGACCAGCCATCGAATCTCGGCGATCACCCCTTCGATGGATCGCCAACGCAAGACGCGACCATGCAGTCGGGGCGAAGCACAGAAGCGGCAGGAACAAGGGCAGCCCCGACTGGTCAACACCGGCAAGAACCGCCCACCGGAACCTGGAAGAACCGGGTAGCGGGCCAGGGGAAAGAGATCCCATGCGGGGAAACCCAATCCGTCGAGGTCTTCTACCAGACCCGGAGGGGTGCGGAGAATTTCCCCATCTCTTCGACAGACCAAGCCTGGCACCCGAGGTTCCGCGGCGAGAAGTCGAGCCATTGAGGTTCCTGCTTTTAGGCAGTTTAGCAGGGCCTGAATGCCGGGCTCCCCTTCCCCGATCAGCAAGGCATCGATGGCTCCCTCCACCAGGACCAGGTCGGGCAGGGCACTCGGGTGGGGCCCCCCAGCCACCACCACCGATGACGGGTGGGCCCGTTTGACCCCCCTGGCGACCCGCTGGACTTCATCGTGGTCCATGGTCAAGCACTTGAAACCAACCACATCAGGGCGACGACGGGTAATGGCCTGGATGGTTTGTTCAGTATCGAACCCTTCTAGGTGGGCATCGAGCACCTCGACGACGACGCCCGCCTGGCGAGCTGCCTGGGCGACGTAAGCCACCCCGATGTCCGGAGCTGGCAAGATCGTCAGACGAGGCCGCGGAGGTATGACAAGCAAAACGTGCATCGTCTCTCCTCCTCAGGCCCAACCGAATACGTAACGCTGGAGCAACGCGACAAAATTGACGACATTGGTTCGCACCTCCTGCCACGAACGCTGGGAGGCAAGACGGCGAAGAATATACCCAGGCCGAAAGTAGAAGCGTCGGTAGGCTTCTTGAGCGAAGGCGAAGATTTCCTGGGAGGAGAGACCCGGGTAAGAATAGACCGGCGGTCGGGTAGGATCATAGGAGGCCCAGTCTTGAGTGTGGAGCCACCTACGCTCACGTAGCTCATCATAGAAAGGGGTGCCAGGAACGGGGGTGGCGATTCCGAAGGTGACAAAATCGGCTTGGCTCGCCAAGGCGAAATCAAGGGTCTCTTGCATGCTCTGGCGAGTTTCGCCCGGTAACCCGAATTGGAAATAGAGCAAGACGCGCATCCGGCGTCGATGGATCTGGCGCACCAGTTTTTTGACTTGCCGCAGATCGACTCCTTTCCCTACCCGCCGAATGACCTCGGCATTGGCGCTCTCGACCCCGATACCAATGGAATGGCACCCAGTGCGGTGCATGCGGTCGAGGAGGTCTTCATCGAGACGATCGGCCCTCGACAGCGCCCACCAGGTCAGATCGAGATGAGCACGCTCGAGAGCAGCCAGGAAGGACACCGCCCAGGTTCGGCTGTCGGTCAGCCCGCAGTCGATGAAAAAGACTTCCTTGAAGCCGCAATCGGCGATGAATCGAAGCTCTTGCACCAAATGGTCGGCCGAGCGTCGTCGAACTGGCCCATACACCTGAGACATGCAAAAGCGACAGCGGTTAGGGCACCCGATCTGACCATAGGTGATGGTCATCGGACGTCGACGAGCCAGAGGGTCGCCATAGAGCCGGGGATCTATCAAGTCGTGGGCGGCGATGCCGTAAACATCGAGATCCTCTACCGGGGGGTGAGGAGGATTTCCCCGGATTGTCGAACCCTCGCGGTACCAAACTCCCCGGACTTTGCTGAGCTGGAAATGGCACCGGGCCAGTTCCCTCGCGACCCATTCCTGATCACCCACGATTGCGACATCGAGACCAGGGTATTCCTGGAGGGTCTGAGCAGGAACAGCCCGAACATGGGCTCCGAAAGCCACTGTCAAGGTGGTGGGGAAGGCCGCTTTGACCCGCGCGGCCAAGGCCATGTCCTGCGGAAGACTGGTCGTGCTGGTTGGAAAAACGATGGCCTGAGGCGGATCAGCCGCGATGGTGGCCAGGACGGTTTCGGGCGGGAGTCGCAAGGCATTGGCATCGAGAAGCTTGAAACCAACGCCTTCCTGACGAAGAAATCCGGCAATTTTCAGGAGGTCGATCGGGGGGTAGGCGATGCGTGCTTTGAACGTGCCAATGCTTCCGAAATGCCGCATGTTCCCGAAAGGGTTGGTGGGCGGCGGATCCAAAAGGAGAATGCTCATTCACCACACCTTCCGACAATTCCGAGTGAGGTTGAGTACAATTTAGGTCACCGGGAGGGGTTGTCAACCTTGGTCACCCCTGCGGAACCGGTTGCAAGCTCATTGATCTTGCCATCCACCCGGATTTCGGCGCCAGCGAGAACCATCTCTTCAGGAATTTGAATCTTCGCCGTTTGGGTCGCCCCATGGGAAAGGTAGTGGACCAAGAAGTGGGCCCCAGTTTGCACCCGCCCAGAACGGCTGCTCGTGGCATAAGGGACCCTCAACCGATATTTTCCACCAGCATCAACCGTGGCCGAGGCAGTAAACAGAATAGGGAATTTCCCGAGGACCAGAGAGAGATAACCCTGAACTTTCGTGCCCGGATCCCCCTGCCCGACAACCTCTGCCCCAGGGACGATCTCCAGAATTCGACAGACAGGAAGTCGCTGCTCAGTTTCCTTGGATACATAAACCCAACGGCACCGGCTAGGCATTTCCGGGAATTTTCCAGTGGCGATGAAGGTCATTCCATGCACCACCCAAGCGTAGAAGGCCTCCCAGAAAGGAATGCACCGGAAATCAGGCGGCGGGGTTGGTGGGACATGATCGAATTCCACGCCTGAAGGGGAATTTTTCAAGAGCGCCATCATCCTGTGGAATTCTTGATCAACTGGGCTCCCCGAATAGACGAAAAAATACCGCACCCGCGCTGCGCGAAAGCGCTCAAAGGCTTCCTCTTCGGATTCAGCGGTAAAAAGCTGAGCCATCAGGCGAACACCTAGCAACGTATTGCTGGTGACTGGAGGGCGTTGGGCGTAATAAGCGATGAAATTCCCAAGATCCCAGAAGGTTAATACTCCGTATTCAGGGGGAGCGTGGTCGTCAACATATCCAGAGGTGGGCGGGGTCTTCTCTCTGAGCCAAGTCAAGGCTTCCCCAACAGGTGGCGGTTGCTTCGCTGGCGGCCAGAAGGAACTGAATCCAACTCCCAGCTGGGCCATCAGAAAAATTCCTACCATTAGAGGAGCAACCCAACGTTTGGACTCTCCGCCATGCGATATCTTCACAAGGTGCCAGACATTGGCGAGAACACAGCCATTGAGGACTCCCATCCCGATGGCCAACCAACGAATGAAGCGAATTTGCCAGAGCGCTAGCGCCAAAAATAAGATCGTTGCATCGCGAACAACCCGGCCCGAATTTCCCAACCAGCGTTCGGCGTGAACAGACCATAGCAAAGGGACACCACAGATATTAAGCCCAAAAATTCCTACAAGCGTACGCCAAGTTGCCGAGGAATTAACCGAGCGAATGATGGGTTGCATTTCGGTAATCGCAGAGATGATTGGGTGCTGCCGGAACAAAAAACTTCTGGCGGCCAAAATGGGTTCCCGGAATACCCAACCGAGGATGCCAATGCCTGAGAGAACTATGGCCGATCCGCTCAGAATGACCCGCCAAGTGACCTTTTCATGATTGATCGTGGCCCGCAGGAGCCAACAAAAAAAACCACCCATCGTAGCCAGAGTCGGTTGCAACCAACCGAAATGGTTGATAGCCCAACTCTTCGGGCCTGGCTGCACGAAGTACAAATGGCCCAACATCAGAAAGCCGGCGATCAATAAGGTACTGGAGGCGAACTCACAGAACCGCTCGCCAGCCAGTCCCCCTCGCAAGAACCATCGAAGCGCCAGGAGGCAAATGATGAAATGCCACAGCGGCGCTCCATTCCAGGTGCCAAGGAACAGGGTCATCGCCAGCCCACCGGCAATTTCGGCCCATGGCCTCCCCGTTTCCAGGAATTCGGCGGCGAGAATGATCCAGATCCAGATGCAACTCACTTCTAGCCAGTGATGGTCGAGGTTCATGAACGCAAACGCCGCGCTGAGAGAAAATCCCGGAAACATTCCGATGCCTAGGAGCAGAAGGAAGGTTTTCTCCCTGCGGCGAAGCCAAAACCACAGAATGATGGCCATCGAAAGGAACCCAGCGGCCAGCGGAGGAAGAATCCCGACAACAAATTCGGGGCGAAGGGAGCAATCGGGGAAGAATCGGTACGTCAGCCAGACAAACTGAAGGAGGATCTTGCGATAGTAAGGAGGGAAATCGATCACATAAGGTTCTGGAAAGCAGTGGTAGTGATCGACCGACAATGACGCTCCGCGCAAAAGAGCTTGTTCTGTCCAGCGAAGGTAGAGGACCGCATCGGGGTCGAACATGGGATAACGCCCCAACCAGGGGTAGTGTGCTTCGATAGAGGAGAACTGCCACACCAAGGCAGTCCCCCATAGAATCCCCAGGACCAGCAGAATTTCCCAGCCAGCCCAACCCCTCGGTTTCACTGAACCTTGAATTGCCATCGCTCGTTCGACAGGCGATTCCCCAAGCCTCGCCATACTAATCTTGCCCTTCTTTACTTCAGAGGGAGGAAAATTGCAACTACCCATGATTTCCTAGGAGGGGGGTGACTACAGGAAAGTCCATTACTTTCCCATCCGGGAGCTTGCCAACGGAGGGTGCCCATGGTAGATTTTTTCCACCGAGTAGGACGGAACAGGGGATCTTGATAGAACTCAGGGATTGCCAGGGAAATTTTCCCCAGACTGTCACCATTCCAAGCAGCTTATGGATTCACCCGAGTTAACTGAGCGATTCGTACGATTGGCCAGCACAGACAATTTAGCCATCATGGCTTACTACGACAAGGTCATCGTTCCCATTCTCCTGAAATACCTCGAGCCGGAAAGCCCTCTCTTGGATCTTGGTTGTGGCGGGGGGGTGCTTTTGACTCTTCTCCAACGGCGAGGATTCAAAAACCTGTATGGAATAGATGCCGCAAGCATACTCTTGGATCGAATACCCGATAAAAACATTCCAGTGATATGCGACAACTATTTGAACGTCAGGTCGCATTTCCAGCAAGGGCAATTCCAAGCAGCAACAGTCTTCAATACGCTTCACCATCTTGAGACTTTGGAAGAATTCGAAGCCTTTTTTTACAATCTCCACTACATCATGAAACCTGGCGGGCTTGTATTCATCAAAGAACTCCGCAATGGGATGTTTTATCGCATTTATAATGGAATGATCAAATCTTCTGTCACTCAATTTTTGTTCCCGTGGTTCATAGGTCCACGAAATTTCGTCCAGACACATGAAGAGGAAATGCATTCCCGATTTTTCGATTTTTTCCTCCCCCAGCTCAAAAAGATTCTCAGAACAAAGGATAGGTTTTCTTTCGTTAAACGACACACGCCCCTGTCCTTTGAAAATCTGCTGGTGGTCCGTGCAAATCCTACTCCCTAGGACTTCCTCTGCCTTCAAAATGAGAGACCCTAGGCTGGGATTCAAGCCTCGCCCCGGTCGGATCCGGGCAATTTCCCCTCAAGGGTTCGGGAAACCCTTGACGGTGCCGATAAGTATCTCTATATTAGCATCAACAAACAGGTACGAGGAGGATAAAGAACCATGCCTGCACAACAATGTAAGGCCCAACTACGAAGGGGCTTCACCTTGATGGAAATCATGGTGGTCATCATCGTCATTGCCGTTCTGGCCTCGGTAGCCGGCCCGATGATCGGGAGCATCACCGACCAGGGGAAATCCTCCGCAACCAAAGCTTCCATAAATAACTTGAAGACTGCTTTGGTGAATTACAATAATGATCTTGGTCGATTCCCTCATACTGCCAATGCCTATATAAGCGCTAACGTAAATAACGCCGACACTGCAGCATTGCTTAATCAATCGAACCAAAATGTTCTTGTCGAAAATTCTGTCGGTGGCACCTTTACCAATATGGGAATCAATGCCTACGCCAAGCGATGGAAAGGACCATATATGGATAGCGATGCGTCAGCCTTCATGCAAGATGCGTGGGATTTGAAAATCAAATATTTCCATCACAACAAACAGATCTGGCTCCAGTCAGGCGGTCCGGATGGCCAATTCAACAATGCCGCCGATGTTACGGTAACCGGGTATTCCGGCGACGACCTCATCACCTCCTTGTCCCGCGTGAAGTTCTAAGAGGGCAATTCTAAACATTCCCTTTTCGAAAAATATTGGCATCCTATGCGCCTCCAGTTTCTGGAGGCGCATTTTCCTCGGTTATTTCATGGGTTCCGAGAATCCCAGGGGGGAAGGAGTTCCTGAAAAACCATGGATTGAAATTCTGCAAAAGCGCTATGGCTGAATTGTTGTTCGAGGAACTCTAAGTGGCAGACAAAGGAACATTCGAACCGATCGTTGCGGTCGACATAGGGAGTTTTTCCCTAAAGTTCGTACACATCAGCAATGAGGGGGCCGGGCAGCCCGTGTTGAAAGCCTTGGCTCACCTTCGCATTCCGCCATTTACGCACCTTCTCACTCCCGAAGAACGGGAGAAGATGAGTCGCGAAGATATCGAGAACGATGCCATTCAGAAGCTTCAGAAATTCCTCACGAAGCATCTGACCGAGCTTCTGTACGACAACCAGATCCAGACCAAACGCGGCATCACCCTGGCCAGCGGGCGACCGGTGACCATCCGGTATTTCGAACTTCCGCCCACCCCTGAGAAAGAGGCCTTTGCGGCCGCCGTCAATGCCGAGGCCGCCAAACAGATGCCCTTTTCCATGGAGAAGGCCGTCCTCGGGTGGCAGGAAATCGGGGAAGTGGTCAAAGAGGAAAAAGCCCTCAAGCAGGTCATGGTGGCGGCCCTTCAGCAAGATATCGTCAAAATCATGACCGACAACCTGAAGGGCGGGGGCATGAGCATCGAGGGCATCTTGACCCTGCCGCAAAGCCTGGAACTGGCCCTCGGCCCCGCCCTGAAATCAGCCGGGGACAAGGGCAAGGTGGCTCTGATCCACTGCGGCCACAAAACCACCTCGATCATGATCTACAAAGGGGGGGTCTTGAATTTCTACCGCGACATCAACATGGGCGGGGAAACCATCACCGAAGCCATCTATGCGGGCGGCGAGATCGATGGTCAAAAGGTCGAATTCAAGAATCTCGATGAAGCCATCGAGCTGAAACACAAAATCGGCGTCCTCCCTCCTGACGAGATCCAAGCGCTGAAGGGGGTTGAAAAGTGGGCCGCACAGCAGATCTTTTCTACCGTTGAAAAGATCTTCCAGCATATCCAATTGTCCGTCAGCTTCTATATCTCACAGTTTGGCGAATCGGCCATCGACCGCATCATTCTGACGGGCGGCTCGGCCGCCATGAAAAATTTCAAGGAATTCATCCAGGAAAGCCTCGAGGTTCCGGCCGACATCGGCGATCCATTCAAAAACCTCTCGCCTGCCTCCACCAATTTTCCCCCCGACCGCCTCCCACAGGAAGGGCCCGCCCTTGCCCCAGCCGTTGGTATCGCCCGCTACGATGCCCTGCGCGACACCAAGGTGATCAATTTCATCGATATCCTCTTCCCCCACCGCCGATCCACAACAATGGATCTCTCTGGGGTCAGCTCGAAGCTGGGAGCAGGGCTTGCCAAGCTTGACGAAACGAAGCTTCGCATTCTCGCCGGGTGCCTCCTGGGGCTGATCCTTCTGCTGGGGTCCTATCCGATTGTCAAGATCCGTGGGCAGGTCGAAAAGGCCAAGAAGGATTATACGAAACTGGAATCCCAGCTCAAAGAATTGACCACTTCCCAGGAAGAAGTCACCCAATTGCTGGCCGATAAAGAGCGCCTCGGGAAGGAGGCCGGGTTCGCCGATGAATTGCGAGCATCCAAAGTTCCCCTCTCGGAGATTCTTCTGGAGCTGGCCAGCTTGACACCACGCCAGGTCTTTCTACAGAATGCCTCCATTCAAGTCGCAGCCGAACCGAAAACGTTTCGCCTGTCCGGGCACACGGATACCTCAGATCGGGTGTTCGAATTCTTGAAAACGCTGGGACAATCGAAATTTTTCAAGAATCCTGCCCTCGAATCAACCGAAGAAGTCACCATCGATGAGAGTCATTTTTTCATTCGGTTCGCTCTGAACGGCAGGATAGAAATTCCTCCCCCGCCCCCGCCGCCAGAAGAATCACCGAGCGAAGAGCCAGCCGCCGAGGATTCCCCCCCACCCCAAGATGGCTGACAGGAGAAGTTCCCATGGCCGGAGAAGGTTTTTCGATCACAGAATGGCTTGAAAACGCCAAGACCGACCAGAAGGTCGCCGCGCAGCCTTTTCTGATCATTGGCGCCCTCCTTTTCCTCGGATGGAAGTTCATCTATTCCCCCTACCAGGTCACCCTGGCCAAAGAGCTCAAGAAAAATAAAGGAATCCAGGACCAGATCGCTGCCCTCGAAGCCGCCGTCACCGACAAAGACAAGATCGCCCTGGAGGTCAACGATTATCGGAAGGCCATGGAGGCAGCGGAAAAAATGTGCTACAAGAAATCCGAAGCCCCCCTGTTCCTCCAGCACCTCCGAAATCTTGGGAAACAAGCCCAACTCGAGATCAAGAGCATCACCCCGCAACCGATGGTCCAGAAGAGTTACGAGACGCTGACGTATGAGGAATTTCCCGTCAAAATCACCTTCCAAGGGACATTCAGCCAACTTGGGATCTTCTTGCGGATTTTGGAAACACAACCCAAGCTGATCAAGGTTCAACTTCCTCCCCTGGCTCCCGATGCCAGCGGCACCTTCAAATTCGATCTGATGCCAACCGCCATCGTCATTCCCGATGTGCGGGAAGCTCCTCCGCCTGCCGAGCCAACGGAATAGAGCCCAGCCGATGGGAAAGCGATTGTTCTTCCTGAGCTTGATCATTCTCTCGGCGGCCATGGGGTTTCAATGGTTCAAGAACCGCCCCAAGTCTCCTCCCAGGCCCCCGAGAAAAGTGGCGGTAGCCGTCAACCTGGACGACCTCGAGGTCGCTACGCCACGCCCATCCCCGGACCCCGCCACGGAGCCAGCCGAGGTGGCAACGTCCACCCCGCCCCCTGAAGCGTCAGACGAGCCGGGCGACGGCGAGCAACCTGCCAACCTGGTGGCCAGTGCCCCCTCTGAAGCCAATCAAGCGGCCCAGCCGAAAGAAGAGGGCGATCCGATCATTCTCGCCTTTTCTCGACTGACCCGGACACCCTTCGAACCTTCACCTTTCATCGCCATGATGGAAGCAGCGGGCAAATCGAAAGAGGAGGTGGTGGAAGGCGGCGAGAAGAAACCGACCAAGCCCACCTCTTTGATGCCTGGCGATTTCCTGGGCACCATCGAAACTCCCAACGCCCTGCTCGCCATCGTCGACAGTCGCCTGTACAAAGCAGGAGACCTGTTCAATGACATCCCCATCATCAAGGTGGAAAAAGAGCTGATCCTCCTCGAGAATGAATCAGGAAAGTTCATCATCCCCAAAAAAGGGGTAGTGGTCAACATCGCCTCGGATGGCACCTACACGTTTGCCGATACCTTCAGAAAATCCCGGTGAGCCATTTCGCACGCCAGACCCCTTGCCACAACCTTCCCCATCTCTTTCAGCGGCAGGATGGTTGATTCATGGTTCCAGCCGGCAAACCGCTCCGCATATCCACGCCAGCAGAACGGCGCCACCACGTGTGAAGGGAACATTCCGCCTTTCGCTCGCTTCGTGGCATCAAATGACCTGGCGATGGGTCAACACTTCCATGCATGCAGCCGATGTGAAGGATCATGGGATGGCGGATGGTCCTCTTCTTCGGTCTGGCCCTAGGGTTGGGGCTGTTCGGAACCGGCTGCCTGGAAAAAACGCTGCTGCCGAGAGCCGAGATCCATATTTCCAAGGTTGAACCTGCCGATTTCGTCGCCTCGACGACCACCGCTCTTTCGCAGGTGACCATCACCTGTGCCCTGGAAAACAAAATCTACGCCAATCCCGTCTCGTATTCCGTCAGCTACCGCACCAATACAGGACAAGCACTGACCAGCGTCCGCCTTCCTGAAACGCCGATCCATGGCCGATGGGAGTCCGATTCCGTCACCGTCGTCATCACCCCATTTTCGGCCCAGCTCCTGGATCTGGTCAAGCTGACTCCCTCTCTGATCACCCCTATTACAGCGACGATCAGACTCACGTTCCGCGACGCCAATGACAATCTGATCGTCAAAGAAGTCTATTGTCGACTGCTCTAGAGCCTTCATCGGCCCATCACGGCCGAGGAATCATCGTGTCGAACGCGTGACGAACGGCCGCTCTTGATGACGAGAGCGGCGGCGCCCCTGCCACCTTCAAGCATCGGCCCGGGATTCCCGACCTCCTGACCCAGGAAGCGGCCTTGTCCGAGCAAGATGGCGATTCTTTGGGTTCCCCGGGAAGATGCCGATGAAATAAGGGAATCATCATCAGGAGGCGAATGTGGCGATCCTGGGGGATCGGAAGGCGTTGCTGTGCGCCATCCTGGTCGGGCTTCTGCTGTCGGCCGGCACCGCTCCGGTCGTCCAGGCCCGGTCGCCCCGCGCGCCGGCGGCCAACGGAGGGTGGCAGCCCATGCCTCGTCGCGAGCCGAGCGGATCGATCAAGGTCCCCCCCCCTGTAGGGATGGTCGGCCCATCCATGAGCCGTCCCAGCCCGGGCCCGACCGCCTCGGCGCGCAGCTTTTCCCGCAGCATGGACTGGATCGATCTGGGGAACGGCGTCCGCATCCGGCATGCGCCCCCCGGAGGCGCCCCCCTGCCGAAGCCTGACCTGCTCTCGCCGTGGCCCATTCCGGCCGCCCCGCCGGCCATGAAGCGCCCGGAGATGTCACCCCTCTTCCAGCTCACGCCGCCCCCGGCGACCTCGACGCCGAGCGGCCCGGTGACTGGGGCTCAACCGCAGGGGCTTACGCCACCGGCGCCGCCAACCGACCCCAATGCCAATCCGGAATACATCCTGGGCGGCAACCTCAAGCTCCCCCCCGGCGTCGACATGCAGATCCGGCAGCTCGACTTCCGCGACACCGCCCTGGCCGATGCGCTGCGTTCCCTGGCGCAACTGGTCAACATCAACCTGATGCTGCATTCGGCCATCCAGGGGAATGTCACCATCCTGTTCAGCAACATCACAGTCGAAGAAGCCTTCAATACCCTGCTGCGGAACTACGACCTGGCGTTCACCTGGCAGGGCAACATCCTGAGCATCTTCCCGATCGCCAATGCGCCCCTGGTCACCACGATCTTCAACATCCAGAACACCAATGCGGCCCAGGTCAAGGAGATCATCGATCGGTTGCTGACTCCTGATCGCGGCAAATCGGAAGTCGATGCCCGCACCAACTCCCTGATGGTGACGGACACACAGCATGTCCTGGATAAGATCCGGAAGCTGCTGCCCCAGATCGACGTCAAGGAACAGGCCGTGGAAGTCACTTCCCGACCTGTCACCGAGGTGTTCTACCTCGATTACGTCGATGCCGGCAATCTCACCGAGCCCATCCGCATGATCGCCCCGGCGGCCCAGATCCAGCCCTACTCCTCGAGCCAGGCCTCGATGGCGGCGGTGGGGGGCGGCGGCGGGGCGGGCGGTGGCCGGATGGACATGATGATCATCACCGACACCCAATCGAACCTCGATCGGATCAGGGAGCTGATCGGCAAGCTCGATGTCGCGCCGATCCAGGTGACGATCGATGCCCACATCTATGAGATCGATCTCAACGAGGAAGAGCGGCTCGGCATCAATTGGCAGAAGCAGATCCCCATTCCCGGCACCGACGAGAACGTGTTCGACATGTCGGTCGCCCCCGAGACGTCGGATGCCGGCGGCACCGGGGTCTTCCGGTGGGGCAGCTTGAACGTCCAGCAGTTCCGGGCGTTGCTGGCGATGCTCAAGACCAAGTCGTTCGCCAAGGTGCTGAGCAATCCGGTCATCACCACCTTGAACAACCGCCAGGCCAACATCACGGTCGGGCAGGCGATTCCGTATGTGTCGGCCTCGCAGGTGAACGCCCAGACCGGCAACGTCACCAATACCATCTCTCAGGCCAACGCCAACATCACGCTGCAAGTCACCCCCTCGGTCACCGGGAACGACGAGGTCTTCCTCGACATCAATCCGACCATCAGCAGCGTGCTGGGGTTCACCACCCTGGGGGGCAACTCCACGCCGAACCTCAGCAATCGCAGCGCCCAGACCCAGGTCATCATCAAGAACAACCACACGATCGTGATCGGTGGCATGATCAAGACCGACAAGAATGAGACGGTCGCCAAGGTTCCCTTCCTGGGCGATCTGCCGGGCATCGGCCAGCTCTTCCGGAAGAAAACCTGGAAGGAATCCCGGACGGAATTGATCATCTTCATCACCCCGCACATCGTCCGCCAGCAAGGCCACACCAGCGCCCGCCTGCGGCAGGACGAGGCCGGAGCGCCCCGCTTGAGTCTGCAACCCTGATCGGCGCCATCGGGGGACGCCGCCCGCGCCCCCGCAGGGCAGAGGGTGAAGCGTCGTTCGTCGACCGGCGAGGCGAGCGGGTGACGCACGCTCTTGCCGGAAGCGGGTCGATCCATGTATGATGTCGCCGGAGGATCCGGAACCGTGAACAAACCTGTCGAATGCCACATCAGGGTCGATCCGCCCTGGTTGATGATCAACCCCGTGGGGTACTTTGCCGAAGCGCTCGGAAAGAAGCTGACCGAGTCGGTGAAGGCCGTGAATCTGCAGGGGTTGAAATACGTGATCTTCGATTTCAGCGAAGCTCCCGTGGTCAACAGCAACGGGCTGGCCGCCCTGATCGATATCTGCGAGAACCTGCAAGACACCCACCATCTGGAGATCGGCTTCTGCAAGATGTCGAACCTGGTGCTCGAGGCCTTCCAGATCGCCGGGATGAACCAGGTCGGCACGTTGTTCGCCACTGTGGAAGAAGCCAAAGCCTACTTCGGGTCGTGAGCGACACCTCCCCTGAACAGGGGCTGATCGCCCAGCTCGCCTCCGACAAGCGGTCGGTCGTCATCGGGGCGGTGGTGCAACTCGCCAAGATCTCGACCGATCCGGAAGTGATCTATCGCTTGCGGAAGCTGGCCGAAAGCAACGACCGGGAGCTGTCGTTCTTCGCGGCCCAGGCCATCGCCAAGATCCAGGCCCGGCTCGGCCAGAAACCGGAAGAGAGCAGCGGCGGGGCGGCGCCCAGCCCAGGGCCTGGCGCCTTCCTCGACCGCACGACGCTGCTGGCGCCCCTCAAGGTCGAGATCCCGCGCCTGCTCGCCCTGATCCGGGAGCGGCGCGCGCAGATTCCCGACGAGGTGAAGCCCGCGGTGGCGGTCTTCCTCAGCAAGAACGGCGGAGAAGAAGACGTCCCCTGGCTGGTCGAACAGCTCAAGGCCACCGATTCGAATCTGGTGCTGCCGTTCCTGGAAGCGCTGGAGGCGCTGTCGCCCACCGCCTTGCAGCCGCTGCTGCCCGACCTGCTCGCCTCGACCCACCCGCTGGTGCGCGGCCGCGCCATCACCGCCCTGCGCCGCATCGACCCCGAGGAGGCGGAGGCCCACCTGGCCGAGCTGCTGGCCTCACGGCGGCAAGAAGATCGGCTGGCCGGCCTGTCGATCGCCTTCCTGTTCCCGTTTCCGAAGGTTCGGGAGCTGTTGTTCGCCATCCTCCAGGAGGAGACCGATCCCGAGGTGTTGAAGGGATGCGGCACTTTGCTGGCCTCCAATCCGGAGGTCGACAGCGCCCTGCGTCTGCTCGACCTGATCGATACCACGGCCGACAAGAAGCAGGCGGCCACCCTGACCACCTTGTTCAAGGTGCTGTGCCAGGCCCTGGCCGCCACCGGCCTGGTGCCGGCGGCCGAAGCCACCCCCGAGGCGATGCTGGCACGCTGGCGGCAGGAGCGGTTGAAGAAGTTCCTGGCCGATCTGGAGGTGCAGATCACGCTGACGGCGGGGCCGCGCCGCGACGCGCTGGCCACGTGGTTGTCCCGGAACATGGACCTTCCCGAGGTGCGGGCGACGGTGGAGCGGCTGGCCCTCAACCCCGCCACCGAAGAACTGGCGCGGCAATTGCAGCAGGCCTACGCCAAAGAAAAACAGCTGGCGGCGCTGGCCGGCTCGCCCGGCCAGTATGGCGACGAAGACAAGCGGCAGTTCCTGCGGGCCCTCGATGAAGAGGGGTTCAAGCTCTGGGCCGATTGGGTGCGGGAGGAAGCGCGCAGCGGCAGCCCGATGGTGCGGGTGGCGGCGCTCCATGCGCTCGCCCGGCTCGATTCCACCAATGAGAGCCTGCCGATCGCCGAAGCGGCGATGCGCGAAAGCGACCCCAGCTTGCAGGCCGCCGCCAGTCGAGTCATCGAAAAAGCCGATGCCCGCAAGCTGCTGCCCTTCCTGCCGGCCATGCTGGCCAGCTCGGATACCCGGTTGCGGGCGCGGGGCATCAAGATCGCCCGCCAGCACGACGAAGCCGCGGCCCTGCAGGCCCTGGCCGGCATGCTGGCGTCGCCCGACCCCGCCACCCGCGCCAACGCCGTCGGCAGCCTCTTCCTGTTCCCCGTCGAGAAGGTCTCGAGCCTCCTGCTCACGACCCTGGAAAAGGAAGATCATTCGGCCATCGCCCGGCAGATCCTGGTGGTGCTGCTGTCCAATCCCTCGGTCGAACTGCTCGATCAGCTCGACCGCGTCCATGCCCGTTCCAATCCGTCGGTCTCGATGACCATCGCCCAGGCCCGCATGGACCTGTTCGACCTGATCCTGCAGCTCGGCCTGGATGATGAAGCCGCCGGGGCGACCCGGGCCAAACGTGGAGCGCCGCGGGCGGAAAAAACGGCAGCGGGGCAGGCGCCACCTTCTTCCCCCCCTGCAGGTTCCCTGTCACAGACCGGTACGCCGGCGCCCGCCGTGACCGGCGCGGAGCCCGTCGCCCCCGAGGCGACCGCCGCGCCCAAGCCCTACGCGGTAGCCCAGGTCCGGGCGGCCATGCGCAGCCGCCAGACGGCGAAGCGCGAAGAGGCGCTGAACAAGGACAAAGCCGCGGGCGGCGAGTGGCGGACCTATGCCTTGGTGCTGGCCCTCATCACGGTGCTGGCCTTCCTCCCGTCGATGTTCCTGCGCCTGCTGACCCCGAGCGAGACCGGCTCGCTGCCCGCCCGGCCCGAACCTTTCGATCCGCGCAAGGCAGATGCCGAGCTGATCCACCGTTCCGAGATCCCGGACGGGGTGCGCATGAACCGGATGGGGCGGATCATCGCCCGGGTCAAGGAGGTCCGTCCGGATGGCCTGGTCGCGATCGAGCATGAGGCACAGACCTACCTCCTGGAAGGGATCGCCTCCTTGCCCTTCCTGGTCGGCAACGACGAGGTCGAGGTCGAGCTGCTGCCCTACCAGAAGCTGAAGGACGGCAGCATCGTGGCCGAATGCCACAGCTTCAAACCCCGATCATGATCACGATGGGCAAGACCGACCGGGGACGGGAGGCCGCTGGCCGATGGCGCTGATCGATCGCCTGGAGCGTTCGCTGGGATGGATCGCCATTCCCGGCCTGACCCGCATCGTGGCCAGCGGCATGCTGATCATCTTCGGGGCCGAGTTCATGGGAATCCTGGACCGAGAAGCCTTCCTGCTGCAGGGCGAGGCCGTGTGGGAAGGCCAGATCTGGCGCCTGGCCAGCTTCGTGTTCGTGCCGGTCAGCCAGCACCCCTTGTTCTTCCTGTTCGAAGCCATGCTGCTGGTACTGGCCGGAGATGCCCTGGAAGAGGAATGGGGGCCGTTCCGCTTCACTCTGTACTACTTGACAGGAGCGTTCTGCACTCTCGGACTGGCGTTCTTCTTCCCGTTCTTCATGATGGGCAGCTACTTCTTGAACCTGTCGCTGTTCCTGGCGTTCGCGACGTTGTTTCCCGACTACGAGTTCCTGATCTTCTTCATTCTGCCGGTGAAAGCGAAATATCTGGCCCTGTTGAGCGGCCTGGGCATCCTCTGGGGAGTGGCGACCCTGCCGTGGGCTTTGAAAGCGGCCGCGCTCGCCGCCATCGGCAACTACCTCCTGTTCTTCGGCCCGGCCTTCTGGCGAGGGGTGCAGGGGCGGGCGAAGCGGGCCCGGCAAGCCGCCCGCCTCGACCGCCTGGCCGCCGTCGCCGCCGCCGCCCCGCGCCACCGCTGCACGGCCTGCGGCCGGACCGAGCGAGATGGGCCCGACCTGGAATTCCGATATTGCACGTGCGCGCAGTGCGGCCCGGAAGGTCGGGCGTTCTGCCTGGACGACCTCGAACGCCACAAACAATCCCCGGCGACGATCAACGCCGGCATCGGAACAAGCGTTGGGACGCCCGGCCGACCAGAGCACAGCTGAGCGGCCACGCCCCGAGCGCGGCCAGGCCACAGGCGCTGAGCGGAGGGACAGGGGGCCACCCTTCTTCGCGCCGGGCGGCGCTGGGGTTTACAGGGGCGAGCGGGAATATTATGATGGCAGAGACCGGTGGCCATCGGGACATCGGCATCTCCCTCGGAGATGGAGGTCCTCGTGATTCCTGGCGATCAGCATCGGTGGAGGTGGGCCGCCGAACTGCCGCTGGTGTTCCTGATGCTGCTGACGTTCCTGGCCCTGGGTTGCTCGATCGTCAGTCCGTTCCGCAAGCTGCACGACGAGCCCGGCCCGCCCGGGTTGGCCGGCGTTTTGATGGTGCGCGCCGAAGACGGGCTCGACTACCGGTTCAACCGGTTCCGGATCCAGGTGGCACCTGGAGCGGTCCTGACCGACCGGATGCTGCTGCTCGCCCTGATGAATCCTGCCTCGGCGGCGCGCCTCATTCCCTCGCATACCATCCCTCTGACCCCCGTCTATTCGCTGCGTCTGCGGGGCGAGGACGGCCGACTGCGGCAACCCGCCCGGCTCGAGCTGCCCATCTCGCCGCCGCACCGGCTGTCACCGGAGAGCGCCCCCGATGTCTTCATGGCGGCGCGCGGCAGCGACGGTGCCTGGCGGTACTATTCCCCAGATCAAGATTTCCTCGCCCAGGTAGCCGCGGTCGACACCTGGCAGTTGTCGGACTGGGTGGTCCTGCAGCGGCTGCCAGGACGCGGACCGGCCTTGCGGACTGCCCCGGTGGTGCAGATCACGCCGACGTCCCCTCGCGTCGACGAGAATGGCCGCTTCATCGAGGATCTGCGCATCGAGACCGGGTGGGAAGGAGCGCCCGGCACCACCACGTCCGCCCTGGAATGGAAGACAGAACTCACGTTGTTCCCCGAGCCGGCGATGCCTCTCGAGGGGGCGGCCCCCGAGGGCGACGGCCCCAGCACGGTTCTGGCCCCACAGGATCCCTATGGCGTGCGCGTGCCATTGGGCGGCGGCTCCTTCGTCCGAGGCGTGTTCGGCCAGAACACCGCTTCCTATAGCTTCCGGCTGGTTTTGATCGGAAAATCCTCTTCGCAGGCACCCCACACGCTGGGCTGGCGGGTCGTCGCCCGACGCCCGCAAGAAACGCCCCTGGTACGGGAAGGCCGGCTGGTGCTGCAACCCCAGGTCGCGGCCCGCCAGGTGGTGCGCCCCCGCGTGTTGAGCACGATTCCCGTCGATATGGCCCGTGACGTCGGGCGACGCCCCGTCGTCGAGATCAGGTTCGATCGCGTGATGGATCCTGGCGCGGTCGAGCAGGCGGTGTCGGTGGCACCTGACCCCGGCCCTCGCACCTGGCAATGGCGCAATGGGCGGACGGCGACCTTCTGGTTCTTCGACCCGCTGCCGCTGCACACGCAATTCCAGGTCTCCATCGCCCCGACCGCCCGAGACATCCGCGGCGTCACCCTGGAGGCCCCGTATGCCTGGGCGTTTTCGACAGGCGCGGCGGCCGATGTCGTCCCGCCCTTCCTGGAGGCCACCCAACCCTCGAATGGGGCGCGGCAGCTCCCGCGCAACACCTGGATCACCTTGCGGTTCAGCGAGCCGATGTGGCCTCCCAGCGTCGAACGCGGAGTCAGGGTGATTAGCCCCGAGGTCGGCTCCCTGTCGTGGTTCTGGTCTGCCGACCGCACCACGGTGGGCGTGCTGCCCACCGGCCTGTGGCTGGCCAGCCTGACCCATGAAATCGAAGTAGGAACCGCCTGCCAGGATCTGGAAGGCAATCCGCTGGCGAAGGTCGAGACCGTGCGCTTCACCACCCAGGAACGAACCGGCCCGATGATCGTGGAAACCCGGCCGGAGGCCGGTCTGCCGCTCCGCCCGCCGGTGTCCGCCCTGCGGTTCCGCTTCGACCGGCCGATGGATCCGACCAGCGTCGGAGCCGCGCTGTCCCTGGGCCTCGCGACCGCGGCCGCCGCCCCACCCGCGCCGACCATCTCGTGGGAGGAGAATGGCACCGTGCTGGTAGTGGGATGGAATCCGGTCTGGACGCCATCCGCTCCGCTGATCGCCAGCTTCACGACGCGGGCCCGCGATACCGACGGCGTGCCCCTGGCCGGGCAGACCCGCTTCGAATACCCGCTGGCCGATCTGATCGCCCCGCAGGTGGTCTCGTTCACCCCGGCCCAAGGCGCCAGCGGTGTGCCGACCAACGCCCCGATTTTCCTGCGGTTCAGCGAGCCGATGAACCGCGACTCGGTCGAACGAGCTTGCAGCAGTTCGCCCCCCACGCCGTCCCGGTGGTTCCTGTGGGGGCCGACCAGCGACCAGGTCTGGATCAACCCCGGCCCCGCCTGGCCCGCCGCCAGCCGGGTGACCTTCCACCTCGCCACCGGGCCCGTCGATCTGGAGGGCAACGCGCTGACCCAGGCCCTTACCCTGACCTTCACCACCGCGGCCGGGCCCGCTCCCGCCCTGGCGGGGGCCACGCCCCAGAACGGCCAGACGGGGGTGGCGCGAACCGCCCCGCTAAGTCTGCGGTTCACGCATCCCATGGACCCCGAGTCGGTGAAGGCCGCCCTGAGCCTGTCGCCGACCGAGC
This sequence comes from Candidatus Ozemibacter sibiricus, assembly GCA_003327425.1. Lineage (GTDB taxonomy): Bacteria > Muiribacteriota > Ozemobacteria > Ozemobacterales > Ozemobacteraceae > Ozemobacter > Ozemobacter sibiricus. Next base: position 79,667 of record QOQW01000001.1, on the reverse strand, counting down.
CGGGCTCCCGAACCCTGACCTGGGCGGACGACCACCGGGTGCTGACGATCAGCCCAGCGACGCTCTGGGCCAATGCCGCCCGCTATGAACTGCTGGTGTCTCAGACCGCCCGCAGCGCGGCGGGCGAGCCGCTGGCGCAACCGGTCCGGATCGTGTTCACGACCGCCGATACCGAGCCTCCTGCGCTGGTGCGCGTGGTTCCCGCCGCCGGAGCCATCGACGTGAACCCCAACGGGGTGTTCGAGCTGGCCTTCGACGAGCCGGTCGACCGCGCCACCTTGGAGGCGGCGTTGTCGCTCAGCCCTGCCCCTTCAAGCAGCCCGATCTTCACCTGGATCAACAACCAGACCGTGCATTTCCAATGGGCAGGCGGGTTGCCCGGCAATACCTTGCACACGTTGCGGGTGGGCACCGGGCTGACCGATTCGGCGGGCAACCGACTGGCCGTTCCCTTCGAGAGCCGATTCACCACGTTCGACACCACCCCACCGACCCTGACCGAAACCGCGCCGTCCAATGGCACCACCGGGCTGCCGCGGCAACCGTCCTTGCGGTTCGTCTTTTCCAAGGTCATGAACCCGAAAACCGTGACCGTCACCGTGACCCCAACGCCGCCGGGGGGGGCACCACTCCTCACCTGGAGCGCCGACTTCCGAGCCCTGACGGTGACCTTCCCTGAGCCTCTGACCCCCGACACGGCCTATGCGGCGACGCTGGACAGCACCGCGGCCGATCGGTTCGGCCTCCTCATGACCGGGCCCCGCAGCCTGTCGTTCCGCACCGGCAGTCTCGACACCCCGCGGCTGCTCGCCTTCCTGCCCACCGATGGCGAGCGGGTACCCACCCTGAGTCTGCGCTTGGAACTGACCTTCGACCGGCCCATGGACCAGGCCAGCGTCGCGGGGGCGGCCACCCTGGCCCCCGAGCCGGAGGGCGGCCTGCTCTGGACATGGAACGAAGCCAGGACCGCTGCGGTCGTGACCAGCCGGGGAACGCTCACGGCCGGCACCCTGTATCAATTCACCCTGTCTGGCGCCGCTCGCGATGCTCAGGGCGTCGCCCTGGGCCAGGACATCCGCCGATCATTCACGACCGAGCCGGCGCCCACCGTCGTCCTCGCGGGGCTTATTCCTGCGGATGGCGCCACCGACGTGGCCAGCACCGTGGTCATCCGCATTCCCTTCAGCAAGCCGATGGATCCCGGGACCACCGAGCAAGCCTGCCTCCTGCTGCTCGATGGCCAGCCCGTCACCACCACCCGGCAGTGGGACGGCCCCACCCGCCTTCTGCTCACGCCAGCCAGCCCGTTGCGTCCGGGGCAGGTCTACACCGTGCTGATCGGGCGTAGCGCCCGTGACCAGGCCGGCATGCCACTGGCCGCCGCCGCCACGACCCGTTTCACCACACGGGTCGAACGGTCGGTCGCCGTGACCGCCGTGGCCCCCGCCAGCGGTGCCAGCGAGGTCGATCCGGCGGTGTCGCTGGTCGCCGCCTTCTCCGAACCGATGGACCCCACCACCGTGCGCCTGCTGCTGCAACCCGATCCCGGGCAGCGGCCAGAACCGGCCTGGACGGATGAGGGGCGACGGTTGACCTTGACGTTTCCGCTGGAGTTGGCGCCCGGCACCGCCTGGGCCTGGACGATCGCTCCCGAAGCCCGCTCGCAGAGCGGCCATCTGGTGATCCCGCCGGGCAGCTTCACGTTCACCACGGCCGCTCGCCCCAATGCACGCGTCACGGCCACGGTGCCGGCGCCAGGGCAGACGGAGGTCGACCCCCGCGAAGGTCTGCGGCTGACCTTCGACCAGGACATGGATCGGACCTCGATCTCGTCGGCGTTCCGTTGCACGCCTGCCCCGGAGGACGCCCCCACCTTCACCTGGACCACCGATCGATCGGTGACCATCACATTCGCGACGCCCCTTCCCTATGGCACCGCGTGCACGCTGACCCTCGACACCGGCGCCCGCAGCACGGCGGGGCTTCCTCTGACCACGGGGTTCACCTTGCCATTCACCACCATTGCGCGGCCAGCGGTGATGGTCGCGCAGGTGGTGCCCGCCGCAGGGGCAACCGACGTGACGCCGACCACCGTGCTGACGTTGCCCTTCTCGCGGCTCATGAACCAGGCGTCGGTGCAGGCGGCGCTGACCGTCACCGCCGACGGGTCGCCCCTGGAGGTGGGAGCGACCTGGGAAGGGACGACGCTTCGCTTGCGGCCGGCTGGCGGATGGCCGCCAGGCAAGACCATCGGCCTTGCGCTGGCCGGCACTGCCACAGATCTGGCCGGCCATCCGCTCGGCTCGGCCTTCGCGACCTCGTTCACCACCTCGCCTCCCGAGCTTCCAGCGGTGACCGCTATCACTCCCGCAAACGGAGCCACCGACATCCCCCTCGACCGTCCGGTGGTGATCGTGTTCAGCAAAGCCATGGCGTCGCCGACCGTGGACGTCGTCGTTTCCCCAGCCCCTGGAGGCACCGTGGTTCGACAATGGTCCGCCGATGGGAAAACCTTGACCTTGACGGTGCCTGAAGGGTGGGCGGGCAGCACCGTCTACGGGGTGACGGTCGCAGCCACCAGCCGCGACACCTCTGGTCTGGCCCTGGGATCGGCATTCACCAGCGGCTTCACCACGGTCGCACCACCGGTCGGGCCGCGCCTGATCAGCTTCCTGCCCAGCGCCGGCTCCACCGATGTGCCGATCCGGTCCCGCCTGGAACTGCGCTTCGACACCCCGATGGCGACACCCACGGTGCAATCCGCCTTCGCGCTGACGCCAGCGCCCCCGGAAAGCCCGATCTGGAGCTGGTCGGCCGACCGCACGATCGCCACTCTCACCTGGAGCCAGGGGCTGGCCTTCGGGCAGAGCTACACCGCTCGACTGGCCGCCACAGCGCGCAGCCAGAGCGGCTTGACGCTCGCCCTGCCCTTCGAGAGCACTTTCGTTACCGAGGTGGTACCGTCGATCAGCGCCGTCGAACCAGCGGCCGGCGCTCGCGACGTGGCCACCGACAGCCCCGTGGTGGTGACCTTTGCCAAAGAGATGGACCGCGCCTCGGTAGAGCAAGCCTTCACCCTGCTGGCAGGGTCGACCAGCCTGACCGGCACCTTTTCCTGGGCGGGCACCCGGCTGACCTTCCGAGCGACGGGTGGACTGCCCGCCTCGACCACCCTGACGGTGACGATCGCTCCCACCGCCCGCGACACCCGCGGCAACCTGTTGCCCGCCCGATTTTCCAGCACCTTCACGACGGTACCGCCGCCGCCCTGCCGCCTGACCGGCACGACGCCGTCGGACGGCCAGACCGGAGTGAGCGTGACCACGCCTCTGGTCCTGGATTTTTCCACGCCGATGGCCCGAGCCACCGTCGATGTGCTGATCGATCCACCGCCGGCGGGCGGCAAGACCCTGACCTGGAGCAATGGCGACACCCGCCTGACCGTGACCTTCGGTGGAACGCTGGTCGGTGGGCAGCGCCATCAGATCACGCTGGCGCCCGACACCCGGGATGTTTTCGGCAGCTCCCTGACCGGCCCGACCGGGTTTTCCTTCGTCACCCAGACCGTGACCACGCCCGTGATCACATCCTGCTTCCCCGTTCCCGGTACCCTGGAGGCGCCGGTGACGAGCGTCCTGCAGTTCACCTTCGACCGCCCCATGGACCGGGCCACGACCCAGGCCGCCTTCACGCTGACCCCATCGGCGGGGATCCCGCAATTCGCGTGGTCGACCGATCAGCGAACCCTGTCGGTCGCCTTCGCCGATCCACTGGCGTTCGCCACGCTCTACGAGGCCACCATCAGCGCTACGGCGCGCGACAGCCATGGTATCGCACTCGGGCAGGCGTTCGTCACGGGCTTCCGCACCGAAACCCAGCCGGCCATCGTCGCCGGCAGCGAGTATCCGGTGCCGGGAAGCGAAGGGCTGCCGACCGACACCTCGATCCGGGTCGCCTTCACCAAGGCCATGGACCGCTCAGCCACCGAAGGTGCCGTGCGCGTGCAGACCCCCACCGGAACGACGGTGGGCGGCACGTTCAGCTGGACCGACGAGCGCACCCTCGAATTCCGACCGGCGCTTCCATTGGCCATGGCGCAGCGCTATCGGGTAACGGTGACGACCGCGGCCCGCGATCTGCGCGGCAACGCGCTGGCGGCGCCGGTATCCTGGGAGTTCACCACCCGCGGTCTGGAAGGGGCCAACTGGCGGCGCGATCTGGCCGATGACCCCCATGGCAACCAGTTCTCGCCCCGCAAGAACCATGTCGTCGTCTCGTTCCTCGACTACCTGTGGGTGATCGGCGGCAACGATGGGCAGTTCCGCAACGACGTCTGGCGCTCGACCGACGGCGTGACCTGGACCCGAGTGCTGGCCGACGATCCGGCGGCGGCCCGCTTCAGCCCGCGCGCCGGACACGCCTGCCTGGTCTTCGACAACAAACTCTGGCTGATCGGTGGCGAAACCGAGACGGCCACCGGGTATGACACCCTCGACGATGTGTGGTGGACGGCCAACGGCACCGACTGGACCCGGGCCACCGCCGCCGCCGATTTCTGGGCCAGGGCCTACCATTCGGCCGTGGTCTTCGGCAATCGTATGTGGTTGCTGGGAGGCATGACCTATGATTCGGAGGGGATGCCCCAACTGCTCGATGATGCCTGGACCTCGACCGACGGCCAGACCTGGACCGAGGTCGCTGCGACCGTGAGCTTCTTGCCGCGCATGCGCAGCACCGCTGCGGTCTTCGGCGGCCGGTTGTGGGTGTTCGGGGGCTACGGCACCGACGCCCTGGGCAGCGAGGGCCCCCTGGCGGATGCGTGGTATACCACGAACGGCCAGACCTGGATTCGAGCGGCCGAGCAGGCGGGTTTCCCCGCCCGGGCCGGCGCAGCCCTATTCATGTATCAAAACCGTTTGTGGCTGGTCGGGGGCAGCGGGCGTGACGAGTCTGGCTGGGACATTCCCTACAATGACGTCTGGGCCACCTCGGACGGCCAGACCTGGAGCCGAGTGCTCGACAACGCCCCGGCCGGCGCTCAGCGGTTCGAAGCCCGGGCCGACGGCGGGGCGGCCGTCCACCGCAGCCGGATGGTGCTGATCGGTGGCGAGACGGAATGGGGGATCGCGAACGATGTCTGGTCGACCGATTGATCCAACGGGCAGCGAGAAGAAGGGTTCTTCGGGCCGCACGACCGAGCCCCGCAAGGTGGTCGAGATCTTCTGCGACGGCGCCTGCCAGGGCAATCCCGGGCCCGGCGGCTGGGGAGCGATTTTGCGGTACCAGGGCACAGAGAAAGAGATCAGCGGCGGAGAACCTGACACCACCAACAATCGGATGGAGCTGACCGCCTGCCTGGAAGCGATCCGGTGCTTGAAAGAACCTTGCCGGGTGGTGATCCAGACCGACAGTCAATACCTCGCCAAGGCGTTCAATGACGGATGGCTCGAGAAGTGGCAGCAGAACGGATGGCGCGCGGCAGGAGGGCACCCCGTCAAAAATCGGGATCTGTGGGAAGAGCTGTTGCGCCTGACCGCGCGCCACCAGATCACCTGGCGGTGGATCAGAGGCCATGCCGGCCACCCCGAGAACGAGCGATGCGACCGGTTGGCGGTGGCTGCCCGCGATCATGCGGCCAGAGCCACGCGCCCCGGCGGCGGCCGACCTGGCCAGACCAGCAAGGCGTGAACGGCCCGCGGACGACCTCGCCTCATTCGACCTGCGCCAGGGGGCGACCATCCAGGGTGGCCACCCTGCGAAGCGACTGGCGACTGGACATCTGCCTGGTGGCGGTGGGCCTGATCCTCACCGCCGAAATTGCTGAGGCAGCCTTTCCCGGCAAGGATGACCCTCGACGCCTGCTGCAAACCCTTCCCCCTCCTACCATCAACTATCCTGGAATCGGGACTTCTCCCAGCGATCTGGGTGCGAAGGCTCCCATCCCCCTCCCCCAGCCCATAGAACTCCCCAAAGCCCATCCTCGGGGCCCCAAGCCCCCCCCTCCTGCGCAACGCTTGCCCCCGCAGCGAGGTTCCATGTCCATCGAACAGGCAGATCCAGCTCGCAAAGCCTCGGGTCACGCGGCCGTCAAAGCGCCTTCGGGCCTAGCCACGCCCAGTGCTGGTTCACCCACAACCGCTACGCCCAGCGCCCGCCCCCCCACCACTGCCACTGCGAGTCGAGCCACCCCACCCCTGCCTCCCGCCATTGCAACTGCCGTAGCCCCCATGTCTCCAGTAGCATCGGTGGCCCGCCCTCTCTCCTCGCCACCTCCCAAGGAGGAACAACGCCCTCCTGCCCTCAGCGCCTCCCCCGCGGCCTCGCTCGCCACGGCAACCGCCAGGTCGCCCGCCGAGCCGACCGCCAGCCCGCCGGCTCCTGTCGCCATCGGCTCTCCCTCCCAAACCGTCTCGTCCGCAGCCTCTCCGACGCTAGTGGCCAGGGGGCCGACCCCGGCATCGAATTCCGCTCCTTCGCCGGTTCAAGATTCGCCTTCCCAGAATGAAGGTGCTGAGGAAGCCTCTAACGCGAATGGCGGGGCCACCTCCGAAACCCCCTCCACCGACGATCAACCTGCTGAACAGGCCAAGCCTACGGCTTCTTCTGAAGAAGAAGGTCAGACGGCCGAAGGCGGCGAGTCTGCCGAAGGGGAATCAGAGGAGGAGGGGCCTTCAGCCGGCGTCCAGGCAGTTTTGGGACAGGCCGAAGGCCTGCGGAAGAAGGGAAAATGGGAGGAGCTGTTGCAACTCTTCCAGGACAACCCGAAGGCCGGGAACACGGTGGAAGGGCTGGCCATGACCATTGAAGCACTGATGAACGCCCGCAAGATCAACTACCTCAGCGTGCGCAACGCGGCCACGAAATTGCTGGAGAAAGACCCCAACCACCCGTATGGCCACTGGGGCATGGGAGAAGCCCTGGCCAATGCCAGCAAACCAGACCTGGCCAAAGCCCTCGAGCATCTGGGCAAGGCGCGCGCTGCCAGGAACGGCCCTGGGGGCCTGACCATGCGGTATTACATCCTGTGGGGGAAGAAGAACTGGCTGCTGCTGCTGATTCTGGGCGGCGGCCTGGTCGCCGGCGGAGATGCTCTGCGGAAACAACGAAAACAGGCGCAGAACCAGCCGCTCACTGGACTGGAGAGCCTCGAAACCGCGAAGGTCGCTGACCGCGCGGCCAGCGCGGGGACATCCAACCCCGGTCCTGGCCAAGGTGGTGGGGCGGGCGAGGGCCCGCGGGCCTCGTCGCCGGCCACCATGGCCCAGAAAGTCAAGGCCTTCTTCAGCGGATTGATGGGCCGTCTTCGCCGTCAGCCCCCCGCCGTGCCGATAGAATCAGCCCCCAAGGCAGTTCCAGCAGTACAACTCGCCGCAACTGACACCCCCGAGGAAGACGACTCGGCGTCTGCCTCGAGGAACGATCCCGATGGCTCTGATGAAACTGCCACGTCCGAATCTTCCGGCGGGGAGACTTTAGACCAGCCCGCAGAGGAAGCGGAGCAAAACGAAGAAAGCTCAGAAACCGAGGCAGCAGGGGAGGAAGGCGACGCAGAAGCCGAAGAGGCTCCCGAAGAGGCGGAGGCAGCGGAAGAAACGACCGATGCTCCCTTCGACGAAGAGGGGCAAGCAGAAGAAACCCCGGATGGAGAGCCGGAAGGCGAAATCAGCGAAGGTGCAGAGGCGATCCCCGCCGACAGCGAGGCGGCACTTCGCCCCGAATCCACAGAAGAAGGATCGACGCCGGACGAAGAACGTTAGGGAATCGACCAACCTCGCCTGATCTGATCACTGTCAGGCTCGGTCGCGATTCCCTTCGCCCGTTTGTCGTCGGGGCAACGCCGCCAACCGCGCCCTTCGAACGGGGCGCCTGGCCTTGCAAAACGACCCTCGGCAAACCGGCCAGTTTGCCGAGCACACCCTTCCTGAAGCGCTTTCCCAGCCAGGGAGGAGGGAAGGTTCAGGAGCGGGTAGACCCTGGAAAAACGATGGTTACTTCTTCCGGTAGACGTTGAGGCCGATCTTCTCTTCTCGTCCCGGAATCGTGTAGTTGCCTTCGGTGGTGGCGATGATCACCGACTTGCCCGAGGATGAAGCCCCGTACTCCTTGGTCAGATCGATCTTGATGATCAGCATGTTGCCTTCGACCGTCATGTCTACGTTCTTCATGGTTGACCTCCCTGAGATTCTGAGAAAAGGCGGGAGAGAAGATAGCATAAAGTTCTCATGGAATCCAGAGGGGATTTCGGAGGAATTTTCGCCCCCTCCTGGAACAGCGTACGCAGCATCCCGTCAGATTCAAGCAAAATGACCCCAGCTTTCATGATGCGAGGGGTAGGAGCCCACGGCGGATGTCGCGCCCTGTCTCCAGAGGACCGGAGAACCGAAAGCCGTCGGTTGCATTCCCCCCCCGAACTTCCCTACAATGGCAAGATCAGGCCGCGAACCAGCGGCCAGCCAACGTCAGTGGAGGTCAGCATGGACATCGGATTCGTCGGTGTCGGAAAGATGGGCATGAATATGATCAAACGGCTGGTCAAGCACGGGCATCGGGTTTTCTGCACGGCCCGATCGGCGACCCGGCGCTCCGAGGCCGAAGCGGCCGGCGCCCAGTGGGTGGAAGGGCTGGGCGCGTTCCGAACGGTCCTGGCGGCCCCGCGCGCCGTCTGGAGCATGGTTCCGGCCGGTTCGGCCACCGAAGAGACGCTGCAGGCCCTGGCCGAGAGCCTCGAACCTGGCGATCTGATCGTCGATGGCGGCAACTCCGACTGGCGCGACAGCCGGCGCCGGCATGCCGAGATGGCCAGGCGCCCACGCCACTTTCTCGATGTCGGCACCAGCGGCGGCATCTGGGGGCTCGAAAAAGGCTACTGCCTGATGATCGGCGGCGACGCCGCAGCGGTGAACCGGCTGGCTCCCATCTTCACCGCCCTGGCAGGCAGCACCGATGGCTGGGCGCATGTGGGGCCAGGCAGTGCCGGACATTTCGTCAAGATGGTGCACAACGCCGTGGAATACGGCATGATGCAGGCCTACGCCGAAGGGTTCGAGCTGATGGAGCGCAGCGGCCTGGGCCTGGATCTGGGCCGGATCGCCACCCTGTGGAACCACGGCAGCGTGGTCCGCTCCTGGCTCCTGGAGCTGGCCGAGGGCATCTTCCGCGACGACCCGCATCTGTCGGGGCTGCGTGGCCGGGTCGACGACTCAGGGGAAGGCCGCTGGGCGCTCGAGACAGCCATCGCCGCCGAGGTTCCTGCCCCGGCTTTCGCCGCGGCCCTCTTCGCCCGCTTCGCCTCCCGCCAGGAGGACGCCTTCGCCAACCGCTTCCTGGCCGCCCTGCGTCATCGGTTCGGCGGGCATGCGATCACCCCTGCCACGTCACCCACGCCGGCCGACGGGAGCGGGGCGGCCGCCCCCGGCGCCCCGACCGCAGGCCATTCGACCAATCGCGCCTGAACTTCCCATTATGGATCTGAGCACGCTCCTGAAACCAACGCCCCCGCGGTGCACGTCGTCCCTGGTCATCTGCGGCGGCACCGGCGATCTGGCCCGCCGCAAGCTGATTCCGGCCCTGGCGCGTCTGCAGGCGGCCGGGGCCCTGCCCGCCGATCTGCATGTCGTGCTGACGGGGCGCCGGCCGCTGCCCCGCGAAGACCTGATCCGCCACCTGCAGGAAGGGGCAGGAGCGACGACCGACCCCTTGCCCCGCCGCGGCCTCGAGGCCCTGTACGAACGGTTCCACTATGTGCCGCTCGACCCGAACACGCCCGGCGCCAGCGGCCCCTTCGCCGAGGCTCTACAGGCCATCGAAGGGAAGGGGGCGGCCCCCGCCCGGCTATTCTACCTGGCGATCCCTCCCGAACAGATCGGCGCGTTCCTGACCGTCCTCGCCCCCTTCCTGGCCCGCGACCGGCAGACGTCCTGCCCGGCCCGGCTGCTGATCGAAAAGCCGTTCGGCACCGATCTGGCGAGCGCCCGTGTCCTCCATCGCCGGCTGCAGGAGGTGGCCGATGAAAGCCAGATCCTGCGCATCGATCATTACCTGGGCAAAGAAGCGGTGCAGAACATCCTGGCGCTGCGGTTCGCCAACGTCATGTTCGAACCGGTCTGGAACCGCCAGTTCATCGACCACGTGCAGATCAGTTTCGCCGAGACCATCGGGGTCGGCACGCGAGCGGCCTACTTCGACCGCACCGGCATCCTGCGCGATGTCGTCCAGAACCACCTGCTTCAGGTCCTGTGCCTGACCGCCATGGAGCCGCCCCTCTCCCACCGGCCCACCTGTATCCGAATCGAGAAGAAGAAGGTGCTGGCCGCTTTGCGACCGATCGCCGCCGCCGACACGCCCACCCAGACGTGCCGAGGGCGTTATGCTCGTCGCCAGCGGGGAGACGGCCCGCCTCTGCCGGGCTACCTCGAAGAGCCAGGCATCGCACCCGATTCGACCACCGAAACCTACGCTGCGCTGCGCGTCTGGATCGACACCTGGCGCTGGAGCGGGATTCCCTTCTACCTCCGAGCCGGCAAACGTCTATCGACCAGTTTGACCGAGATCGCCATCATTTTCAAAGAAGTACCAGGCCATATCTTCCCTCCGGAAGTCGCCACGGGGCGAACGACGATCGCCCCTGACGTCCTGGTCATCCGGGTCCAGCCCGATGAAGGCATCCATCTCACCGTGCAATCGAAGGTGCCAGGCATGGAGTTCCGCCTCGCGCCAGTAGATCTCGATTTTTCCTATCAGGAATCGTTTGCCACCTACCGCCCTGACGCCTACGAACGCCTCCTGCTGGATGCGTTGCATGACGACGACGGGCTGTTCCTGCAGCACGATGAGATCGAGGCCGCCTGGGCCTTCATCGACCCCATCCGGGAAGGGTGGGCTCGCGAAGCGCCCGCCCGCCTCGAAGAGTATGAAGCGGGAACCGAAGGTCCGGCCGGGGCCGCCGCGCTGCTGGCGGCTGACCACCGACACTGGCGACCACTGACGCCCCGTTCGGCCGGGCGCCAGCCCCATCCCGGGAATGCGCCATGAACAGCGCCACCGGTTCGCCAGGCTCAGCGACGGGGGCTCGTACGAGCCCGCCGCCCTTTACCAATCTTCCCGGGCAGCAGTTTCCACGCGGGTTGGTGCTGATCGCCACGTCCGCCGAGTCGTATGCCGATACGGTCGCGGGCTGGCTGGCCGATCGGCGCCGGCAGCTGGCCCGCCAGCTGGGCCGCCCGCCGGTCACCGCCCTATCGGGCGGCAACACGCCACGCCCGGTCTATCGCCGTCTGGGCGAAGCCGCCCAGAGCGACCCGACGGTGTTGGCCGGCACCTGGATCCAGGTCGACGAACGCGACGTGCTTCCCTCTCACCCCGACAGCAACCAGGGCTTGATCAGCACGACGCTGCTGGCCCACCGAGGGCCCGACACCGCCTGGCTCCCCTTTGCCGGGGCAGGCGAAGGCAACCCTCACCGGGTCGTCGCCACCTATGAGGCGCACTTGCGTGAGCTGCGCGCCGGTCAGGACGCGCCGGCCGATCTGGCCTGGCTGGGCTTGGGCGAGGACGGCCATACGGCCTCACTCTTTCCGGGAGCGTCCCTCGGATTCGAGGGTCAGAACCAGGCCTGGGTCGCCTCGTATGAGGCCCCGCACGGCAAAGGGCGACGGTATACCTTGACGTTCGCCGCCCTGGTCGCCATCCCCGCGCTGGTCTTCCTGGTCACCGGCAGCGGCAAGGCCGACCTCCTGGCCCGCCTCCTGGCCGGCCGGGCCGACGACCTGCCGGCCGGGGCCTTGACCGCCCGCCGGCCCGCCATCTGGCTGCTCGATCCACCCGCCGCCCGAGCCTTGTAGGCAGTTCCGAGCTTTGTAGACGGTTGTTGGCGGGCTGCGTCTTCTCAGCGTCTGCACCACCGCCCAAGGTGCCTGTGAAAAGAAAATCCCTCCGGAGAGGGTGGTCTCCGGAGGGTTGGGCCGATTTCTGATCAGCGCGGAATCTTGAGGGTCATGCCGACCTTGAGGGCTTTGGGATTGGTGATGTGATTGGCCTCGGCGATCTTCTTCCACTCTTTGGTGGTGCCATAGACCTTCTTGGAGATCTTGGCCAGGGTGTCGCCTTTTTCCACCACGTAGGTGTCGGCAGGAGCGGGTTCGGCCGCGACCGGCTCGTGCACCGGCTCGGGCTCGGCGATCGGCTCGGGCTCAGGAGCAGGCTCGGGCTCAGGAGCGGGAGCGGGCTCTGGTTCCGCCACCGGCTCGGGAGCCGGCTCAGGCTCGGGAGTGGGCTGGGGGGCAGGCTGCGGCGCCGGAGCTTCTTCGAGCACCTTGAAATTGCGCACTTCGAGGCCGCCGGTGGGGAACCGGGCATCGGGCTTGCGAACATTGCCGAACACACGAATGGAAACGCCGCGATGCTCGGCGATCTTTTCGGACTTGCGGCCGGTCAACTGCAGAAGCTGGCCATCATCGGTCTTGAACATGACTTTGCGGCCATCGACCGAATCGACCTTCCCGGTAACGGTGGTCGACACCTTCTTGGTCTTGAACCACTCGGTCATCTTGGACAGCGCCCCCGCGTGCACGGTGGTGGCTGCCAAGCACAGGAACAACACCAGCGCCACAACGGCAAAATGCCTGACTCGCATCGAAGAAAACCCCCTTATCTGATTCACGAGATGTCGGACCTTGTCCGCGGGTGGGAATGTATACCGATCCCCGAACTTTTGCAAGGGGGAGAGCGCAGGTCGTTTGACAGGGCCTGGAATGGCCCCTAGAATGAGCGTATGCACGCTTTTCTCGCCATTCTCGAACGCGAGAAACAGACTCTGGAAGAGCGGGCCTTCGTCTTCCGACTGGCCCGGGTCGGGCGGGCGACGTTGCTGCCGGCCAGCTTGCTGCTGGGAGCCGCCTGGTGGACCGGCACCTGGACCCTGCTGCTGGCGGGAGTCGCCGTGCCCCTGGCCGCCGTGATCTGGCTGCGCCGCGGCCGTCCGCGACTGTCGCTGGCGGAGGCCGCCCGAGCTGTCGACACTGCCCAGCATCTGAACGAACTGCTGACCACCGCCCAGGAATTCGCCCCCCGAGAACAGGAAAGCCCTGTGCTGGCCGAGCTGATGATGGAGGCCGATCGCCGCGTGCAGGGGGTCGAGTCCGCCCCCCCCGGCCGCTGGGAGCGCCTCGAGCCGATCATCCTGATCGCCCTCTTTCTGGCGCTGCTGTGGCTGAACCTCTGGCGGCCGGCCGACGGATCGGCCGCCGCCATACGCGCCGTCCAGGAGGCCGTCAAAGCTTTTCAAGGCGATTCCCGCGAGCGCCGCGAACTGGAACGAGCGGTCCAGGCCTTGCAGAAGGCCGGATCGACCGACGAGCGGCAGCAGGCGGCCGATCGATTGCAGGCGTCGGTGCGCGGAGCCGATCCGTCCCAGGATCTGCGACAGGCCGGCGAAGCCCTGGCCCAATCACCCATCAGCCAGGGAGTCGGTCTCCCCCTGTCCCGCGGCGAGACCGGGCAAGCGGCCAAAGCGGCCGCCGCCCTGGCGACGCAGCTCGGGGCAGGCTTGTCGCCAACCCAGACCGCGTCATTGCGACAAGCGCTGGACAACGCCCAGGCGCGCCTGAATCACGGTGCCACCCAGGACCTGCGGGCCTCGCTGCAGGAAATGCGCAACAATCTCGACAACCCCGAGCGGTTGCAGCAGGCCGCGCAGCAGGTGGCCAAAGAACTCGAGCGGCTGGCCAGACGGCAGGAGAGCCTGCAGCGCATCAACCAACGATTGTCCAACCTGCAACCACCTTCATCGTCGTCGACACCAGGCAGCCAGACCGGTTCGGACGGCCAGCCCGGGCCATCCGGGCCGAGCGGCGGCACCAGCTCCCTCGACCGTCCAGCCGGCGAGGGGCAGAATCCTGGCGAACGCCCCGGTTCAAGCACCGGTAAGGGCCCCAACCCCGGCCAGGGCCGCGAGCCCGGCCCCGGAACCACCGCGACGACCGGCGCGGGGCAGCGAACCGGGCAGGGGACGGGAACCGGCGGCGGTCCCCAGAGCGGTCAGGTCCCCTGGCAACCGCCGCCGGGCCAGGCGAAAGGCCCGACGCCCGGCACCACCTCCGGGGCCGGGGGCAAGCAGGCCGGCGGCCAGGTCACGCAAGACCCCCAGAAGATCGTGAAAGAGGGGAAAGGCCAGAAGCCTCCGCCGGGGCGGGTGCTCGATTTCAACGGCCAGACCGAACAGGCCACCAGCCCGCAATGGCTGGCCGACTACGACAAGGGAGCCCTGCTGACCGAGGAGGAACGGCGCCGCTGGCAGGCCGGGCAGGAGACCGCCGCGCGCAGCCGTGAGATCGACGAGTTCTGCCAACGTCATCGCGCCGCCCCCCGCCTCCGCCGCTTCCTGCGCGATTTCTACGCGCTGCCGGCCTCGCCCCCGCATCCGCCGAGCCGCGAACGCCAGGACGAGGGTGCTTCGCGCCCAACCCCGACTCCTCGTCGTTGAGACAGGCCGATCCCATGCTGTTCGATCTGAAATTCTTCAAGTCGCTGAAACTGCTGTCGATCATCGCCAAGCGGCATTTCCGCGGCGAGAAGATCGGGCACCGGCGCAGCCCCAATCGCGGGTCGAGCGCCGAATTCGCCGAATACAAGGAATACCTGCCCGGCGATGACCTGCGCTTCATCGACTGGAACCTCTACGCGCGGCTCGATCGGCTGTACATCAAGAAATTCCACAACGAAGAGGAACTCAACGTCTCCATCCTGCTCGATGCCAGCCAGTCGATGGCCTTCGGCACCCCGACGAAATTCGACCACGCCCGCAAGATCGCGGCCGCCATCGCCTATATCGCGCTGCAACACCACGACCACGCCCGTCTCTACACCTTCTCGCAATCGCTCGATCCGTCTTCGGAAGGCGGCTTCCGACGCGGACACATCCACCGGTTGATGGGCTTCCTCGAAAAGAGCGCCCCGGCCGGTCGCACGCCGTCGTTCGACGAGGTGATCACCCGCTTCCTGCTCAAGAACCGGCGGCCGGGGGTGGTCTTCCTGCTCACCGATGCGTTGTTCGGGGAAGACCTCTATCGTGGACTGCAGCGGCTAGCTCACCGGCGGTTCGAGACCAACCTGGTGCAGATCCTCAGCCCCGAAGAGATGACCCCCGACCTGGCCGGACCGCTCGAACTGGTCGACGCCGAAGATCAGTCGCGGGTGCGCCTGACCATCAACAATCAGGTGCTGACCCTGTATGAAGAGGTGCTGCGCGAGACCATCGACGAACTGAAGGGGTTCCTGCACCGCCAGGGCATGCGTTACCACCAGAGCCTGACCACGGCTCCCTTCGAATCCACCTTGCTGACCCTGTTCGAAGGCGCCGCGGGCGCCCTTCCGGCATGACCTTCCTCAACCCCGGCTTTCTGGCCGGCCTGCTGCTGCTGGGGCCGGTGATCGCCTTGTACTTTTTGAAAACCAGGCCGCGCGTGCAACCGGTGTCGTCGAACCGGCTGTGGCAGATCGTAGTCACCCGCCTCAACCCCAACTCCTTCCTGCAGCGCTTCCAGCAGTCGCTCTTCCTGCTGTTGCAGATCGTGGCGATCGGGCTGGCCGTGCTGGCGGCCGCCCGCCCCCTCATTCCCTGGTGGTCCTCGGGGCAGGCCGGCCGCCGCATCGTCATCCTCGACGTCTCGGCGTCGATGCAAGCCCAGGACCTCCGGCCATCGCGCTTCGCGCAGGCCCGCGACCGCGCGGTGGAGCTGTGTCGGTCAGCGGGCGGCGAGGTTGCCCTCTATACGCTGGGCAGCACCCTGACCCCCGTGCGACGCTTCACCGACGCGCCGGCGGCGGCCCAGGCGGCCGCCCAGCTCACCTCCGGCCATCAGGCCACCCCCAGCCCCGAACGAGTGTTGCGCCTGCTGCGCGACCTGGAAGGGCTCAGCCCCGACGAGATCTACCTGCTGACCGACACGCTCGAGCTGCCGATGCCGCGTGATTTCATGCCGCAGACCAGCATCCGGGTGGAGATCTTCGGCACCGACAGCGCCAATGTCGCCCTCGTTGGCGCCGACCTCTCGCTCGACGAAGCGGGCCGTTTCCTGGAAGGCACCGTCGCCGTCTTTTCCGCCGTGCCAGCCGCCTTCGAAGCAGGTCTCAGCCTCGAGAAAGCCGACGGCACGGTGACCCCGCTCCCGCCGGTTCGACTGCCGCAGCCCGGGCTGCATACCGTGACGCTGCCCCCCTTGCCGGTTCGCCAGGGCATCCTGCGGCTGAGCACCTCGGTCGATCGCAATCGGAACCCGGCCGATGACGCCTGGTACTTCGCCGATCCCGGGCGGCCGCCGACCGTCGGACTGATGGCCCCCCGCGGCTCCATCCTGCACCGCCTGGGTCGCGCCATGCCGCTGATCTCGTTCGTGCCGACCGACACCGCCTCGGCGGATCCCCCCCTCGATGCGCTGCTGGCGCTGGGTTCGCTGCCCCACGACGCCCGGCGGCTGCCCACCGCCGCCTTCCTGCCCGGCCCGCGTCCCGTGCAGCCGGGCGAGATCCTGCCCTGGGCAGGCGAGCACCCTCTGCTGGCCTACACCGATTGGGATGCCGCCCCCCCCTCGGCCTTGCGACCGGGGCTCCTGCCGGGCACCCCGCTGATCGAGGCGGTAGGAGGCATCCTGCTGGCCGAAGAGACGACGCTGGTCGCGGGCCGTCCCGTCCCGCACGTCTGGATCGGCGTGGCGCCCGACGACCCGGCCTTGCAGGGTAATTTCTTCCTGCCCATTCTCTTGTTCAATACCCTCGAATACCTGCTGCGCGACAAGTTCCCGCGACTGGCCTATCCGGTCGGCCATGCCGGCCTGGCTGCGCTGTGGCGCGGCCAAGCCCCGGTGATCGCCGGCTGGCATCCCCTGCCGGGGGATGCCGGGCGAGTGGTAGCCATCAACCTGCAGGCCCCGTCGGAAGCCCGTCTCACCCCAGGCCGGCCGCAGGCCCCCACCAGCACGCAACTGGCGGCGCAAGCCACCCGCCACCTGCTGGGGTCGCCGTGGCCGGGGCTGCTGTCAGCCGCCTTGCTGGTCCTGCTGGGCGAGTGGTGGTTGTTCATGAGGCGCAATTGACCATGATCACCCTGGGCAACCCGTACGGCATCGTGTGGCTGGTTCCGGTTCTGGGGCTGACCCTCTTCTGGATCCGGACCCCGATCTTCGTGACCGCTGCCGGCAAACGGGTACTGCTCTGGCTCAAACTGGCCGTGTGCGGACTGCTCGTCCTCGCTCTCCTCGACCCCCGCTGGGAAACCCAGAAGTTCCAAGAAGATCACCGAGCGGTGTTCCTGTTCGACGTCTCCCCCTCCGTCGATTTCGACAGTCTGGCCGGAGCGCTGAAAACCGTCGCCAGTCTGACCAGCGACCTGCCCTCGCACGTGAAGCCGACCTACCTGTTCTTCAGCGGGCCGTGCGGGACGATCGACCGCCTGCCGGCGGGCTGGGCCGAGTCGCCTCCCGAGCGGGAAGCGGTCGATCTTGCCCTGGCGAGACTGCCCCGCGAAGCGAGCACCGACCTGGGAGGAGCGCTCGAAGAGGGAATGAAGGCGATCCCCCCCGACCGGCGGGGCCGCCTCTACCTGTTCACGGACGGCGGCGACACCCACGGCGGCGTTGGAGCCGCCACCCGCCATCTGGCCGAAGCCAACCTTCCCGTCGATGTGATTCCCTTGTCGTCCGTGCCGCGCCCGCCCTACCCGCGAATCGTGCGGGCGGCGTTTCCCGATCGCGTCTTCCCCGGGGAGGCGTTTTCCGCGCACATTCTGATCGACAACCCGCCGGGCGGCAGCCTGACCCTCGATCTGCGCGGTTCGGACGGCACCTCGATCCGGCGGATTCTGCCTGCCGGGACACCGGGACTGGCCGCCCACACGGTCGAAATGAAGCCCCAGGCCCGCGGGGTGGTGGGGTATGTCGTCCAGGTGACCGGAAGCTCCCCACCCAGCCCGCCAGCGCGTCAGTATGCCACCGTCACCGTGCGCTCGATGCCCAAGGCCCTGGTCTTTGAGGAGGACCCCAAAGCCGGACGCTTCCTGCGTGACCTGCTGGCGGCCGAGCAGATCGACTTCAGCACGGCCAGCCCCGGGTCATGGCCGGCCGACCTGCGAACCGCGCTCTTCCCATATTCCTGTGTCATTCTCAACAACATCCATCGCCAGCATTTCTCCCAGGATGACCTCGCCACCCTGCAACAGGCCGTGCGCAACGGCACCGGTCTGCTGATGGTCGGCGGGCCCAACTCCTACGGGCTGGGCGAGTGGACCGAGACTCCCATCGAAGAGGCACTGCCCGTCCGCATGCCCAAGCGCACCGTCAACCAGCCGCTGGCCCTGATCCTGGTGCTCGACTGCTCGGGCAGCATGCACGGCGACTCCTGGGACTACCTGATCGCCGCCACCAAGGAGATTCTGCGACTGTGCCGCGGCCAGTATGTCGGCATCATCATGTTCAACCATCTGCCGACCTGGGTCCTGCCGCTCCAGCAGATCGACGATCTCGACGACATCTATCGCACGCTCGACCAGTACTACCCGGGCGGCGGCACCGTCTTCTCGCTGCCCCTGGCCCAGGCGCTGGTCGCGTTGAAAGACCAGCCCTTCGCGCATAAGAACGTGCTGATGATGTCGGATGGCATCCCCTCCGATTTCCATTTCGTGACCCCCCTGCTGGAAAATTTCCGCGAGTACAAGGTGTCGGTGACCACGGTGGCGGCCGGCACCGAGGTCAACCCCGAAACCCTGCAGACCATCGCCGATGGCACTGGCGGCGAGTTCTACGAGAGTCCGAACTTCGCCGAGCTGCCTGAGATCTTCCGCAAGGAATTCAAGCGGATCTCGGCCCCGCCGTTCATCGAGGAATCGTTCCAGCCGCTGCTCCTGGAATCGAGCACGCTGGCCCGAGGCATCGCCCGAAATGAAATTCCGAGCCTTGATGGGCTGGTGATCACGCAGAAAAAGGACAAAGCGACGGTGGTGCTAGCCAGCCCTCGGGGCGACCCCGTGCTGGCCTGGTGGCGCCATGGCCTGGGCCGCACCGCGGCGTTCACCCCCGACCTGCTGCCCGTCTGGACCCGCTCCTGGGCACGCTGGAACGGCCTGGGCAAATTGCTTCGACAAACCATCAAAGAGTTGTCGGAAGGGGCTCCCGAGCGGTTCACCATCGAGACCGCCCAGCGCGGGGCCGATCTGCAGGTGTGGGTGCAACCCGGGGCCAGCGAAACATCGCCTCTTCGCATCCTGCGGCTGACCGACGCCGCCAGCCAGAGCCGCCACCTGACGTTGACGATGGGACCCGATGGCCGCTACGAAGCGGTCTTGCGAGCCGCGACCCCGGGGCTGTGGGTGGCCGAGGTGGCCAACGAGCAGGGCGCACGGGTCGGTACCACGCTGGTGGCGGTCAACGAATCGCGCGAACTGGCGATCACCCGGCCCAACCTTCCTCTTCTGCGGCAGATCGCTGAGCAGACGGGGGGCGAGCTGGTGGAAGACCCCGAGCAGGTGAGCCTGCACACCATGCCGGCGGGAGTCGCCACCGTGCTGTTCGTCCCTCTATGGCCGTGGCTGGTGCTGTTGGCCATGCTGCTCTACCTCGTCGACATCTACCTGCGACGGGCCAATCTCTTCGGCCTGCGCGGCCGCTCCGAGCTGAAAGACGGTGCGACGGAAGCGCCCGAAGAGATCTACCGGCAACTGGCGCAGAAGTTCCAGAATCTGGCGGAAGAGCACTCGCTGCGCGGCGAAGAGGCCGAAGCCAAGCGGTTCTACCTGCGCGCCAAGGCCTTCTTCATGAAAGCCCAGGCCACCCGCGAAGCCCATCAGATGTGGGAACGCTACAAGCGGTTCGAAGGCCGCTGAACCGACCGGGACGAAGGGCCGGCCCTGGCGGGCAGAGAGCCAGCCGGTCGCGACTGGCGCGGCCAGCAAGCCAGGGGCGGACCGCACGCAAGGGGCGGGCCGCGCGCCGCGGTCGGGGGCGACCTTGGTCGCCCCGCGCCCGATCACCCGGTGGTGGCGGTTTTCCCGAGGGAGACCTGCGTTTCGAGCTGGGCGAGAATCTTGCCGATGATCTCGTCGGACGAAATGCCCTCGGCCTCGCCTTCGAAATTCATGATCAGGCGATGACGCAGGGCCGGCCGGGCGACGGCCTTGATCTCTTCGAACGACACGTGGTTCTGCCCTTTGAGAAAGGCCAGGGATTTCGCCGCCAAAGCCACCGCTTGCAAGCCCCGAGGGGAACTGCCGTAGGCGACATAGCGCTTGACCGGCGGCGGCGCATTCGCCGATTTGGGCTGAGTGGCCAGGATCAACGAAGCGATGGCCTCGCGCAGATGCCTGGCGATAGGCACGTCGCGAACCAGCTTCTGGACTGCTACGATCTCTTCCCCTGACATCACCGGCTCGAGCTGGACCTGCTCGTTGCCGGTGGTCCGCTCGAGGATGCCTTCCAGCATCTCGCGAGACGGCAGCTCGACCAGGATCTTGAACATGAACCGATCGACCTGGGCCTCGGGCAGCGGATAGGTGCCTTCCATCTCGATGGGGTTCTGCGTGGCCAGCACGAAAAAGGGGGGCGTCAGGGCGTAGGTCTCCCCGCAGGAGGTGACGGTGCCTTCGGCCATGGCCTCGAGCAGAGCGGACTGGGTCTTGGCGGTGGCCCGATTGATCTCGTCGGCCAGGATCAGGTTGGCGAACAGCGGCCCGGGTTCGAATACGAAGGAGCGGCGACCCTGCTCGTCTTCGCGGATCAACTTGGTGCCGATGATATCGGCCGGCATCAGGTCGGGGGTGAACTGAATGCGGCGAAACCTCTGCTGCAGGACGCTGGCGATGGTGCGCACCAGGAGCGTCTTGCCGAGCCCCGGCACCCCTTCGAGCAGGGCGTGGCCGCCGGCGAACAGGGTGATCAAGACCTGATCGACCACCTCCTGGTTGCCCACGATGACCTTGCCGATCTCGCGGCGCAGCCGGTCGAGGGAAACCCGCGGCAAGCCCGGCCGCCCCCCCATGGGAGGCTCGCCGCTTTTGGGCCCGCGCGTCGGCGTCGAGGCCGGAGCGGGAGCCGCCGGCGAAGCTGGCACGCCGGTCGACACGGCCACCGCCGAAGGCGCGACCAGAGGAGCGGCCGGAGGAGCGGCCGGAGGCGCTGAGGCAGGCACCGTCGTCGCATCGGAACCTGGAACCGGCGGGACGGCGGAGGGGGAAACGGAATCGGGGGTCATCAGAGCCTCACTTCCAGGTCAAGGTTTCCAGCATGGCTTGGAGCACAGGATCGTAGCGGTCGTCATGATGCGTGGGCAGGATACACTGAAGCAGCAGCAGGCGTCCAGGGCCGAACCACAGGAACTCACGCTGGGTCAGCTTCCGGCCCTCGAGGGCCAGCCGCCATTTCACCTCATGCAGCGTCCTTCCCCGGTAGTTCCGTTCATACGGCCCGAGGCGCGAGCGGAACTCGAGCGCGGCACTCTCGGCCAGCGACCTGGTCCGTTCGTCGAGGTATTCCTTGAGGACGTGCTCCTCGGGGTCGGTATTGGTCACCACGATGAGGTCGATCCGCTCGCCGAGAGGGCCCTGCAGGGCGCGTGCGCGGGAACCCTTGGTCCCGGTCAGCACTTCCCAGCCAGCGGGGATGGACAGGTGCACCGGCCAGGCAGCCGGCACCGTCCCTTGCAGACGCACCTCGCGGGGCGGATACCCGCCGCTCGTCCTGGCCTCATGGAACTGCCGCGAGGACAGTCCGAACAACGCGATGACGAACACCATGGCCACCAGCTCGGCCACCTTGGTGGCCAGGGACCGTCCATGCACCATCACCAGCGCGATGCCGGCCACCAGGCCGCCGGCGAACCCTCCGACATGGGCCCGGTTGTCGATGCCTTTCTCGATGAGCCCGATCAACAGATTGATGATGATGATGAACACCAGGGGGGCGAGGTAATTCTGCCCGCCCAGCACTTTCTGCCGGCGATCGCCGAGGAGTTCGAAGGCGAGGGCCGCTCCCAAGAGGCCGGCGATGGCGGCCGAGGCGCCGACCGACAAACCGGCCGGCCCCTGCACCGTGGCCAGCCCGCCGGTCACCCCCGACCACAGGAAAAGCCCGAGAAACAGGGCCGGCCCCAGCAGGGTTTCGAGCGGAGGACCGAAATAGCGCAGGGCGATGATGTTCATCACCAGATGCACCGAGCCCAGATGGAGGAATTGATAGGTGAAGAGCCGGAACCATTCCCCCTGCCGCACCAGCAGACCGCTGTTGGCCCCGAACCCGAGCAGCTCGATGAGATCGTTGATGTCGCCGAAGATCCAGGCGGTGAGGACATAGACCAGCAGGATGGCCATGATCAGACCGGTGGTGACCCGGTCGCGCATCGCTGGCGGGCGCGCCGCTTCGGTGGCTTTCTGGATGAGCTGGTGGAACGTCGGCTGATACCGGGCCCGCAGCTCGGTCAGACTGGGCACGATGGCGGTATGATGGAATTCCTTGCCTTCGCGCAGCCCCTGCAGGCGACTGGCCATCCATTGCAGCCAGTGGGCGGGCAGCTCCTCCGCCGCCTCCTCGAGCCCTTCCTGCATGAGGGCCTCGCCCTTGGTGAACTGCCCGGCATTGAAGCAGCTGAACCCGTACCAGTATTTCCGCAAGGCGGCAGGCAGCCCCTGCACGACCGGATCGGGGCTGTCGGCGAGCGCCGCGAATTCGACCTCCCAGCCCATGAAGGCGAAGAAGATCAAGCGACAGACGACAAGGTTGCCATACAGCTCGTCATTGCCCCCCTCGTCGAGGACTTTGCGCTCGAGGGCCATCTGGGCCTGCACCGCGCTGTCGTATTGCCCCGTCTCCAGGAACCCCCGGACCACGTACAGCAGTTCTTCGAAGGGATAGTCGTCGAACGGCCGGTCCGGTACCACCAGATCGCGCAGCAACTGCTCGAACCGTCGCCCCTGGAAGAGCACCATGGCCAGGAAGACCCTGGTCATGCCATCATACGGCTCCCCTTTCCCCAGCAGGCCTTTGAGGGCTGCCGCGGTTTCATGCCCCGCGGCGGCGTCGGGGGCGCTGGCCGTGATGCGAGCGATCGTCTCGAGATGGGCATTCACATCGCTCCAGGCCAGACGGGCTTTCCAGCGAGCCAGCGGTTCGATCTCGGCGAGCCGCTGGTCGGCGACCAGCCGTTCGATCTGTTTCTGCAGCAGGAGCGGCAAGCCGACCAGCAGGAAGACGCCGGCCAGCGACAGGCCGACCGCCCAGGCTCCGTCTTCGCCGCGCGCCACCAGCAGGAGCATGCCGACCAACAAGGCCGTCAACTGCAGGATGTACCCGCCGAACGCTCGCACGCCGCGCCGCACCAGGGAAAAGATCATGTAGCCGACGTTGGCGATCAGAATGTAGAGGATGAGACGAGCCGCCAGATCCATGCCGCTCAGGCTACCGCATCGGGCCTGCCCTGTAAACGGGCAGGTCCGGCGTTCCTTCCCGGGAGCCGCCCATTCATGGTAGATTCAAGGAACCGCCACCGTGACAGGAGGAAGCCATGCGCCAGAACGTCATGATCCGACTCGGGCTGCTGGTCGTGCTCGTGGGCAGCCTCGCCGGCAGCGCGGCGCCTCCCGGCTTCGCCCTGCCGATGGGCCCGCGGCAGATCGCCGATTTCGAGCGGGAAGCGCTCGCGGTGCTGCGCTGGCTGATGGGCCAGCCCCACCAGGATCGCGGCGACCGCGTGATCTTCACCGTGCGCCACGCCACCTTCAAGGGATTCCGGGTCAAGGAAGGCGAGGTCGAACTCGAAGGCCTGACCCCCCGCCTGCAGGCCAGCCTCGCCGCCGGGCAGGCCGGGTTCGACGAGGTCAGGACCCTGGCCGCCCTGCAGGCGAGAGCCACGCTGACCGCCGCCGACCTGCAAGCGTTCATCGATCAGGAAATCGCCAAGACCCATGGCGAACGGAAGATCTTCGAAGCGGTCGCCCTTCGGTTCCTCCCGAATGCGGTAGAGGTGTCGGGGCGGGTCCGGCTGGACCGCCTTCCCGGCAATGTGTTGTCCTTCCTGGCCCAGGAACCATCTCCCTTCCGGGCGACCGTCACGCTCGCCATCGAGGGCGACCGACTGGTCATCGATATTCTCGAGGCGCAGGTCAACGGCCAGCCGATGACGTCCGAGCTGCGCACGCAAGTGCTCGGGTGGCTCAACCCCCTGTGGGATTTTTCCCAACTCCCCTACCCCGCCCGCCTGGAATCGCTCACCATCACTCCGACGGGCCTTTCCGCCTCAGGCTGGTTGTTCGCCCCCTGAGCCGGAGCGGGCCTTCCCCTCTTTCGGGTCAACCTCCTGGTCAGCTCCCCACTCGACCAGCTCGATGCCCTTCCCGTCTGCCCGCATGCGGATCTTCCCGCTGACGACGCGGCCATCCTCGCGGGTAAACCCCTTCAGCACCCGGGTCGGGCGGCCGGCGATCAAGGCCTTGATCGCCGTTGACGAGAGCTTCTTGCCCAGGAATTCCTTCCAGACCACGTAGGAACACCCCTCCCGGAAGCGGTCGCAGCCGAATCCCCGGCTGCCTTCGATGATGTTCCCCCGGCCGCACGCCGGGCAAATGCCGAAGGTCGGCCGCCCGGTCGGGGACACACCGGCGCCAGGAGCGGCCGAGGATCGTGCCGCCGCGCCGGTGGCCGAGGGAGCCACCGCCGAGGCGCCGGTCGCCGCTTGGGATGCCGCAGCGGTGGTTCGCTCGCCGGCAGGACGCGCTTTCGGCGTCGGTGGCGGCGCGGCCCGGCTCCCGTGATTCGAAGGGAACCGGCCCTGACGGGAGGCGGGAGCATCGGCAGCGCCAACTCTGGATGAACGGGCCGCCGCCCCAGCGGGGGCGAAGCGGACCACAGTCCGTTCGCGCCGCACCCGCTCGACCACATCCGTCACCAATGTCTCGATGTCGGCCATGAACGGCCCAGCTTCGGCCTTGGCTTTGGCGATATCGGCGAGGCGCTTTTCCCAGGCGCCGGTCAATTCAGGGCTGGCGATCTGGGCATCGACCAGGGCGATCAGTTGAATGCCTTTCGGGGTCGGCTGGAGCTTTTTCTTCTCGCGCACCAGATACCCCACCCGGATCAGCTTCTCGATGATTTCGGCCCGCGTCGCGGGCGTGCCCAGGCCGCTCTCCTTCATGGCCAGACGAAGTTCATCGTTCTCCACGAGCTTGCCGGCCGTCTCCATGGCCTGCAGGAGCGTGGCATCGGTGTAGGGCGGCGGCGGCTTGGTCTGCCGGGTCAACAGCTCGGCCCCCTGGGGCTGGCGACGATCGCCCTGTTGCAAGGCCGGCAGGGCTTGATCATCCCCTTCCTCCCCCTCCTCGCCACCGGCCGTCGTCTCGTCTTTGTCGTGGCGATCGTAGAGCGCCCGCCAGCCGGGCACGAGGACGACGCGTCCGGTGGCCTTGAGGTGTTCGCCATCCGCTTGCAGGAGCACGGTCGTCGACAGATACTCGTGATCGGGATGGAACACCGCCAGGAACCGGCGGACCACCAGGTCGTAGATTCTGCGCTCTTCGGGTTTCCAGGCGTTCAGATCGCCCGGGCGCTGCTCGGTCGGGATGATGGCGTGGTGGTCGCTGACCTTGGCATTGTCGAACACCCGTTTTTGCTTGGGCAGGGTCTTGCCCTGCAGCGGCTGCACGAAGGGGGCATACTCGCCCGGCAAGGCCGCCAGGCGACGGCTCAAGGTGGGGTGCAGATCCTCCGACAGGTGGCGGCTGTCGGTGCGTGGATAGGTGATCACTTTCCGCCGCTCGTAGAGGGACTGGGCAGCCGCCAGGGTCTGGGCGGCGGTGTAGCCGAACCGTGTGTTGGCCTCGCGCTGCAAGGTGGTCAGGTCGTAGAGCAGCGGCGGGGGCTGTTTCTTGCACGCCGAGGAGACTTTGCGCACCTCGGCCTCGGCTCGGGCCAGTTTCTGGGAAAGAGCTTCGGCCGCGGCTTTGTCCCAGAGGCGGGTCGGTGTTTCCTTCTCGCGAGGGTCGAACCAGAGGGCGGAGAAATCGCCGTAGGAAACGCGAATCTCCCAATAGTCGCGGGGCTGGAAGGCCGCGATCTCCTGGTGCCGCTTGACCACCATGGCCAGCGTGGGCGTCTGGACCCGGCCGATGGTCAGCATCTCCCCATATTTCCTGGTGTAGGCCCGGGTCAGGTTCAGGCCGACCAGCCAATCGGCCCGCTGCCGACACTCGGCGGCCCGGGCCAGCGGGTCGAACTCGGCCCCGGGCCGCAGGGTCGCGAATCCTTCCCGGATGGCCTCATCGGTCATGCTCGAGATCCACAGGCGCTTGACCGGTTTGGTACAACCGGCTTTCCGATAGACGAGGCGGAAGATCAGCTCGCCTTCTCGACCGGCATCAGCGGCGTTGACCACCTCGGTGACCTCGGGGCGTGCCATCAACTCCCGCACGACCTCGAACTGGTCGCGGGTATCGGGCAGCACGCTCAGCTTCCAGTCGCGCGGCAGCATGGGCAGACGATCGAGATCCCATTTCTTCCAGGAGGGATCTTGCTCTTCCGGCTGGCCGAGGGTGACGAGGTGCCCGATGCCCCAGGTGACGATGAATCCGTTCCCTTCGAGGTAGCCTTGCCGCTTGCGGGTCGCCCCGAGCACCTCGGCGATGTCGCGACCGACCGAAGGCTTTTCTGAAAAAATCAGTCTGACGGGTGAGGGCACCTGGTTGCCGACCTCAGAGCGTGAAGTGTGCAAATCGGGAGAGGACAATGTGCGGAAATTTGCACAAACCTGTCAAGGCATCTTATACTACTTCCGATACAAAGGGAATCCGTGACCTGGCACGTTTCGTGCTGGAAGGTGCTGGGAACGTCAGCGACCCTCGAAAGGAGGAACGCCATGCCGACCTTTACCTATAAAGCCCGCAACTGGGATGGAAAGATCGTCACCGCCGAAATGGACGGTGAAAGCAAAGAAGCCTGCATTTCCAAACTGCGTGAGAAGGGGTACTTCGTCACCAGCATCACCGAGAAGAAAGGTGGCGGAGGGCTTTCTCCCTTCGCGCTCTTCGAGCGAGGCATCAGCTCGCAGGAGGTCTGCATCTTCGCCCGTCAGTTCGCCACCATGATCGGCTCTGGCGTGCCGCTGGTGCGCTGCTTGACCATTCTGCAACAGCAGTCCGAGAACCCGTCGTTCAAGCGGGTCATCACCCAGATCCGCACCGATGTCGAAGGCGGCTCGACCTTTTCGAAGGCCCTCGAGAAACATCCGCGCGTGTTTTCCGAACTGTTCTGCAGCCTGGTCAAAGCCGGCGAGGTCGGCGGTATTCTCGATCAGATCCTGAACCGTCTGGCTGACTACCTGGAAAGCTCCGAGAACTTGAAATCGAAGGTCAAGGGCGCTCTGACCTACCCCGTCGTCGTGTTCGCCATCGCCGGTCTGGTGGTCGTCGCCCTGGTCATGTTCGTGCTACCCCAATTCAAAGAAATCTTCATGGGCATGAAGGTCGAACTGCCCCTGGCCACCCAGATCCTGCTGGGGATCTCCGACTTCATGGTCAGCTGGTGGTTCGTCGTGCTGCCGGTCCTGCTGGGCGTCCCCTTCCTGATCGTGAATTTCTTCAAGACCAAGACCGGCTCGCGCATCTTCGACACCAACATCCTGAAGATGCCGGCCATCGGCATGATGATGCGCAAGGTCGCCGTGGCCAAGTTCACTCGCACCCTCGGCACCCTGATCGCCTCGGGCGTCCCCATTCTGCAAGCGCTCGAAGTCACCGCCCAGACCGCCGGCAACGTGGTCATCGCCGAAGCCGTCGACAAGACCCGCATCTCGATCCGCGAAGGCGAATCGATCGCCGAGCCGCTGAAGAACTCCAACGTCTTCCCCCCGATGGTCGTGCAGATGATCGCCGTCGGCGAGGAGACCGGCGAACTCGACAAGATGCTGACCAAGATCGCCGACTTCTACGACACCGAAGTCGACAACGCCGTCAAGGGCCTGACCTCGATCATCGAACCGATCGTCATCGTGTTCATGGGCATCGTCATCGGCGGCATCGTCCTGGCCGTCTTCATGCCCATGCTCAAACTGGTCAACGCCGCCGACTGACCGCATCGGGGTTGCTCACCCCGCGCGGTTCGCGAAGCTCGAAACCCCGCCATACGGCGGGGTTTCGAGCTTATCGGGCGTGACCACGAAGGGGAAAGCTCAAACTCCGACCTGGGCTTCCCCTTGGGGCGTCGTCGCGGTGACCACACGGTCGAGGGCCTGCCACAAATCGGCGCGCAGATCTTCGTAGGTTTCGATGCCGACCGACAGCCGCACCAGTCCGTCGGTGATGCCGGCGGCCCGCCGGGCCTCGGGGCCCATGCTGGCGTGGGTCATGCTGGCCGGATGCTGGATCAACGTTTCGACCCCGCCCAGCGACACGGCCAGGACGCAGAGCCGCACCGAGTCCATGAGCAGGCGGCCGGCCTCGACGCCCCCCTTCAGTTCGAAGGAGATCATCGAGCCGAACCCGTTCATCTGGGTTTTGGCCAGTTCATGCTGGGGATGGCTGGGCAAGCCGGGGTATCTCACCCAGGCCACCGCCGGGTGCGTGGCGAGGTCCTGGGCCAGTCGGCGGGCCGTCTGCTCGGCCGCCCGCACCCGCAGGGCCAGGGTCTTGATCCCGCGCAGGACCAGCCAGGCCTGATGGGGATCGATGGTCCCTCCCACTTGGACCAGCACGCGTTTCATCCGCGTCAGCAGGTCGGGCTGGCGCGTGACCAGAATACCGGCCACGACATCGGAGTGGCCATTGAGGTATTTGGTCATGCTGTGCAGAACGATGTCAGCGCCCAGATCGAGCGGTCTCTGGAGCAGGGGACTGCAGAAGGTGTTGTCGACCACGAGGAGGGCGCCGGCTTGATGGGCGATCCGGGCGCAGGCCGCGATATCGCTGATGGCCAGGGTCGGGTTGCCGGGGGTTTCCAGGTAGACGAGCTTGGTGGAGGGCCGGATGGCCCGCGCGACATTGGCCGGATCGGTGGTATCGACGTAGGTGGTCTCGACCCCGAACCGGGAGAGTTCTCGTTCGGCCAGGGTGCGGGAAGGCCCGTAGACCGAATCGGTGGAAACCATATGGGCGCCGGCCCCCAGGAAAGTCAGGTAGACGGTGCTGACCGCCGCCATCCCCGAAGCGGTGGCCAACCCCTGGCCGCCGCCTTCCAGCTGGGCGACGCACTCTTCGAGGGCCGAGGTAGTCGGGTTCCCGAGACGGGTATATTTGTACCCGTCATCGGCTCCGCTGAAGCGGGCCGCCCCCTGGGCCGCGCTCTCGAACGCGAACGTGGACGACTGGTAGATGGGCACGCTGACTCCGCCGTACAATTCATCCGGGTGCTGGCCGGCATGAACGCACAGACTCTCGATACCCAGCTTGCCATGGTCTTTCATGGTGGAACTCCTTTCCCGAGCACAGACTCTAGCGGGGCATTGTAGGACCAGATACGCCAATATGCAACTAAAACAGACCCCCCACACCTGAATCAAATGGGATGACCCCGCCGCCATCGCAACCTCCACGAACAAGCCAGCCCCATTAAGACGGAAATGAGGGAAAGCGTTCGGCACCGACGGGCCTTTGAAGGCAGGAACGCCAGGGGCGAGGGCAGAGCGGCTTTGCCCTGGCGCAAAGCCCTTGCTCGAAATCGGACTTAACGAGCGACGGGCTCCCGAATCGGGAGCCCGTCGTCATCGGGGCGACTGGACTCGAACCAGCGACCACTTGAACCCCATTCAAGTACGCTACCAACTGCGCTACGCCCCGCGGGTCGGCCGTGCAGCCGAACCACTGACTCTTTGTATACCACATTCCCCCATGGCCTGCAAGGGGTTTCCGCACCTTTCTCCCGAAGGGCCGGCGCGCCAGCGGTTGCCTGGCCCTTTTCAACCCTGACGGCAGGGACCTCTCCGCCTGTCGACCGCTGTACCATCAAACCAGGGGATTCCCATCGTGGGCCCGCGGGACATTCGCGCCACCACTCCTGTGCCTCGATCTCCCGTCGAGGCTGTCGAAGACGGGCATTCCCGAGGAAACCGCCGACCCTCTTGCGAGGCCGGGAAGCCCGGAGTATAACGGAGGGGATTGCCGATTCCATTGCCGCCCAGGAGGACCACCATGCCCTTCTCTTCCCGGATCGACGAGTTCATCCGCGCCGGTCACACGCTCACCGAGGCGCCAGAATGGCGAGCGCTCGCCGACCACCATCGCGAGATCGCTTCCCGCCACATGCGCGACCTCTTCGCCGAGGATCCCCAGCGGTTTGCGAAGTTCAGTCTCGAGTTCGACGGAATGCTGGTCGACTTCTCCAAGAACCGGATCACCGAACGAACCCTGGACCTGCTGCTGAACCTCGCCGAGGCGGCGGGCGTGCCGGCGGCCATCGAAGCCATGTTCCGGGGAGAGAAGATCAACTGGACCGAGAAGCGGGCCGTGCTGCACGTGGCCCTGCGGAATCGGTCGAACCGGCCCATTCTGGTCGACGGGCACGATGTGATGCCCGAGGTCAATGCCGTCCTGGCCCGCATGAAGGCCTTCAGCCAGCGCGTGCGGGACGGTACCTGGCGCGGCTTCACCGGCAAACCGATCAAGACGGTGGTCAACCTCGGCATCGGGGGCTCGGACCTCGGCCCGGTCATGATCACCGAAGCGCTCAAACCCTACACCCGCCAGGGGCCGGCCGTGCGGTTCGTCTCCAACGTCGATGGCGCCGACTTCTGGGAGAAGACGCGCGACCTCGCCCCCGAAGAAACGCTGTTCCTGGTGGCCTCGAAAACCTTCACCACCCAGGAAACGATGACCAACGCGCACACGGCGCGACGCTGGCTGCTGGAGGCGCTGCGCGATGAGAAGGCCGTCCGGCACCACTTCGCGGCGCTGTCGACCAACCGGACCGAGGTCGAGAAGTTCGGCATCGACGCCGAGAACATGTTCCCCTTCTGGGACTGGGTCGGCGGGCGCTATTCCAGCCCGTCAGCGATCGGGCTGTCGATCGCCCTCGCCATCGGGTTCGAGCGGTTCGAGGAACTGCTCGAGGGGTACCACCGCATGGACGAGCATTTCCGCACCGCCCCGCTGCGGCGGAACATCCCGGTCATCCTCGCCCTGCTCGGCATCTGGTACAACAATTTCTTCGGCGCCGAGACGACCGCCATCCTGCCGTATGACCAGTATCTGCACCGGTTTCCAGCCTACTTCCAGCAAGGCGACATGGAGAGCAACGGCAAGTCGGTGGATCGGGACGGCAGGACGGTCACCTACCAGACCGGCCCGATCCTGTGGGGCGAACCTGGCACCAACGGCCAGCATGCCTTCTACCAGCTCATCCACCAGGGAACGAAGCTGATTCCCTGCGATTTCATCGGCTGCGTGCGCCCGCACCATCCGTATGCCGACCATCACCTGAAGCTGCTGGCGAACCTGTTCGCCCAGACCGAAGCCCTGATGAAGGGCAAGACCGCAGAAGAGGCGCGCCGTGAACTCGAGAAAGAAGGGCTGCCCCGCGCCGAACTGGAAGCCCTGCTTCCCCATAAGGTCTTCCCTGGCAACCGGCCGACCAACACGATCCTGTTGCAGCAATTGACCCCGCGCAGCCTGGGCAGCCTGATCTCGATGTACGAAATGAAAATCTTCGTGCAGGGCGTGATCTGGCGGATCAACAGCTTCGACCAATGGGGGGTCGAACTGGGCAAGGTGCTGGCCAAGAAGATCCTGGCTGAGGAAGAAGCGCTGGCCGCCGGGCGGCCGGTCGATCTGAGCGGCCATGACGCTTCGACCCGCGGGCTGCTCGAGCGGTTCGCCGCCTGGCGCCAGGGCTGACCGGCCCTTCCGGGCTCGAGGCCCCGTCGCCGGTGAACGTCCGGCTCGCCGAACATTGCCTCCCATGCAGTGTTGCAGAGGCAAGGGCGCGTTGCATTCAGGGCGGAGTTCTGCTAGAGTCTTGCAAGATCTTCCAGGGAGGAAGGAATGTACCTCGGACGGGTCCTGGGGCGGGTGGTATGTACCCAGAAAGACCCCCAGATGCAGGGCGTGAAACTGCTGATCGTCACCACCATCGACGCCGACGGGAAAGCGACGGGCCAGCCGTTCATCGCCTGCGATTCCACCGACGCGGGAAACGGGGAAACCGTCTTCCTGTGCGGTGGGAGCGAGGCATCGCTACCGTTCGTCAAGCAACGGCCTCCCTCTGATGCCACGATTCTCGGAATCATCGACCGAATCGAGGGAAAGCCATGAATCTCGGGCGCGTCGTTCGCAAGGTGGTGGCCACCTTCAAGCACCGCGCCTTCGACGGACGGCCTCTGCTGCTGGTCCAGCCCGTCGACCTCGCCCTTCAGCCCAAGGGCCCGGAGGTGCTGGCGATCGACTTCATGGGCGCCGACCTCGATGAGGTGGTCCTGCTGATGAAGGAAGGCAGCTCGGTGCAGCAATTGCTCGGCGACAAAGAAGCGCCGGCCGACGCCGCCATCGTCGGCATCGTCGATTCCGTCTGCCTGGAAGGACGCACCATCTTCGACAAATCGGCACCGGCCACGGCCGGGGCAGGAGGCTGACCATGGAGAACATCGTCGATCAGATCGCCCGGGAAGTGATGCTGAAATTGAAATCGCAGACGGCCAACCGCGGTGCGGCCTACACCCCCCCGCCTGATGCCTCGCCCCTGCCGCGAGCGGCCGCCGGGCAGAAGCCGGCCGTCCTGGTCACCGCCAATTTCAAGGTGGTCGAGCAGGTGCTTGGCCAGATCGGCGCCCTGTTGCCCAACGGCGGCAAGCTCTTCCTATCGAGCTACTTGCACGAGAACTTCCCGATTTCCCGCTCTCTTCCCGGGGTGGAGATCGTCACCTCCAAAGTGGCACCAGCCCATGTCGCCATCCGTGACGTGCGCGAGATCACGATTCCCAGCCTGTCGATGAATACCCTCTCGAAGGCGGCCAATCTGCTGGCCGACACCTTCGCCTCCCAGATCATCTCCTTCGCCCTGTGCGAAGGCATTCCCCTGACGGTGACCGATGAGTCGATCCTCGAGGCCGGGCGCTACTTCCCGGCCGGGGTCGCCCGCAAGATCGACGCTCTGCGGCGCGAACTCGAAAGCATGGGAGTGCGATTCCAACGCGGAACCATCTCGGTCAAACCGGAGCACAAGTGTACCACCTGCATCGGAGCGGGCGGCTGCACCTCCTGCCAACCGCCGGCACCGACCGCCCCTGCGGCCAAAACCGCCGGCTCGGCTCCCAGCCATCAGGAAGGCAAGTGCCTCCAGGACCAGTGTTCCCGCAGCTATGGCAGTTGTGCGGCTTCGTGCGAGCCCGCCGTCAAGAAGGTGGTGGCCGCCGGGGCCGACCGCATCGATAAAGGCCTCGACGCCCCGATCCCTGCCCCCGAGCTGGCCCGTTTCATCGATCACACCCTGCTCAAGCCCAATGCCACGGTGGCCGAGATCACCAAACTGTGCGAAGAAGCCCGGCAGTACCAGTTCGCCTCGGTCTGCGTCAACCCGGCGCATGTGGCGCTCGCCGCCAAGCTTCTGCAAGGCACGCCGGTCAAGGTCTGCACGGTGGTGGGCTTCCCCCTGGGGGCGACCTCGACCTTCACCAAGGTCATGGAGACTCGAGATGCCATCGCCAACGGCGCCACCGAAATCGACATGGTGATCAACGTCGGCGCACTCAAATCGAAGGACTACGAGCTGGTCAAAAACGACATCGCCCGTGTCGTCGAGGCGGCGAACGGTCTGTGCGTCAAGGTGATCCTGGAAACCTCGCTGCTCACCGATGAAGAGAAGATCAAAGCCTGCGAGCTGGCCAAGCTGGCCGGCGCCGATTTCGTCAAGACCTCGACCGGCTTCAGCACGGGCGGGGCCACCGCCGAGGACGTCGCCTTGATGCGTCGGGTGGTCGGACCCTCCATGGGGGTGAAAGCCTCAGGCGGTATCCGCGATGCGCAGACCGCGCAGAAGATGATTGCCGCAGGAGCGACCCGCATCGGCGCCAGCGCTTCGGTGAGCATCGTCAAAGGCGAGACCCCGGCCGGCAAAGGATACTGAGCCAGCCCAGGCAGGGGCCCATCGCTACCGCGCGTTGGGCCGCACCAATCACCCGATCACCGGACGGCGTCGGTCGTCGCGAATGCCCAGGAATCCTTGGGAGATCCGGCGCTCAGACGCACCCTGCCAGCGCGCAGGTCCAGAACATGCAGACGAGGGCGAACACCAGCAACCGTCTAACCATTCTGTCGAGCCTCGTGAATGATCAACCACACCGTCGCGGCGGTCAGGATCCAGAAGATGAGCATGTCGGCCATCCTTTCTCGAACATGGCCCGCAAAGAGGGCTTATATGGAGTATCGGCACCACCGAGGTGGGAGTTTCGCCCCTTGTCGTTCAGCCTTGCGGTGGCCGCAGGGATTCAAAGACTCCGCCTTCTGAGGGGAAGGGACCGGAAAAGGTTCCTGGTCGCCTGCCCGTCAAGGAACGGCGGGCGAAGAGGCTGGGCGCCTTTCGGTTGGATCGCTCGGCAAGAGCGTTGCCGAAGCCGGTTCCCATTCTTGCGCCGGATCCTGGGGACCGTCCGGCGGTTCGGGGAGGTCGAGAACGGCTGGCGGCTCCAGCTCCGTGTCCGACGCTGGAAGAGATGATTCCTGGCCGGGAATCAGGTCATTCTCGGGGCTGCCATCCGTTCCCATGTCGGGAAATACCTCGATCCCTTCGTCGTCGCGTCGGCCCGTTTCATCAAGGTTCATCGGTGGGATGGGGCGGACCGCCGCCGACGTCAGAAAGCCGCGCGACCGCTCGGCCCAACGGGCATCGGGATTGCGAAGCCGGCCGAAAGAGCCCCAGCGAGGCAGATCGAGCTGCTGCCCAGGTTCGAGACGGATGATGGCCCGGTTGTCTGTTTTCACCCACCCCTGGCCCTTCTGGAGCACGACCGCTCCGTTGCCGCGGCCATCGATTTCGAAGAGAGCCTCGCCGATCTGCAGTTCGAAGCGCCCCCGGGGGAATCTCGCCCGGAAAAGGGACGAATCATCGGAAGCCGGCGACGGCGTTCCACTGGCGGTTGGCGGGACCATGGTGACCTTGAATCGCCCCAACAGGGGAACCCATTCCCCTTTCCCGCGTCGCAGCACCGCGCCGCGATGCATCTCGAGCGCGACGACCTCCGGCCCGTCGATCAGAACGGCGGCGGACGCATCAGCGGCGACGCCATCGGGGCGATAGCGGACCAAGGCTCCTTCGGGTATGGAATCCCCCGGCGACAAAGGTCGGTAGCTCTGGTACCTCGGGAGCAGGATCTCCACCATCGCCCCGGGGACGGAGCGCATGGCCCACCCACCACGCAGCGAGGCTCCCTGGCCGGGGCAAGCGCTGAAAAGAATGGTGACGGCCAGGGCCAGGGCCACAACGCCCCGTGTGGTCACATTTCGTCGTCCTTCGGGGCGAGTCCCCCGGGTTGGTGATCGTCCATGGATGGGGAGGGAACCGGGGCTATGGATGGCGCTGCCCCACCACCCACCGGGCCCGTCTTTCCCCGCAACACGGCTTCTTCGATCTGCCGGGCTCGCAACGAATTCACCAGGACTTGCACCTCATCTCGGATGGCCAGGACTTCGAAATACAACACGGTGACCATCAGGATGATGCCGAGGAATGAGTAAATCTCAGAGGCTTTGGTCTGGTGGTACACATAGGTGAAAACGACCATGGCGAAAAGGACGGCGAGGATCTTCCGCCAGCGCATCTGATTGAGGCTTTGCTTGCTGAAAAAGATGTCGCGCCAGCGCTGCGCCTCTGGCAAAGCCCCTTCGAGCACCCAGAGATGATCGCGAATG
Organism: Candidatus Ozemibacter sibiricus; assembly: GCA_003327425.1. Classification (GTDB taxonomy): domain Bacteria; phylum Muiribacteriota; class Ozemobacteria; order Ozemobacterales; family Ozemobacteraceae; genus Ozemobacter; species Ozemobacter sibiricus. The sequence continues at coordinate 43,819 of QOQW01000001.1, read as the reverse complement.
ATGAGGATCTCGAGGTAGGCGGTGGTGATCATCAGCATGATCCCGATGTAGGAGAGCAAGTCACGGTGGTACCGCACATGACGAGCGATGACCGAGAAGACGATGAAGGCGAAAGCGATCGTGAAGCTCTTTTCCAGGAAGTGGAACCGGGTGAACCAGCCATAGAACCAGGTCGACCCGGGCCCCATCCGGTAAGCGCTCTCGCCGCCCTGGAAAGGCGGCAGGGTCTCCCATGACTCCCCGGAGGGAAGGCCGCCAACCAGACGGTCGTCAGCGGCCCTTTCGGGGGTGGGAGATGGTGGGCCTGAGCTGGGAACCGGCGATCCTAGGTGGTCGTTCATGCAGGGCTCAACTTCCGAAGGCTTGTGAAACCAGCTCGGGACGCTCGGTGATGACCGTCAACACCTCGGCATCGAGTTGGAAGGAATACGTCGCGGGGCGGACCGGTTCGAACACCCGCTCAGGTTGAATGTTGTACCCGTCTTTGAAGGCTTCGAGGAGCTTCTGGGCCTGAGCCAGAGCGGACTTGCTGATACGATAGTGGATGAACCGATCGATGATCCGCTCGAATTCGGCGCGGCTCACCTTCAAGCGTGCCAGCTCTTGTGCCAGCCGAACTTCGTCACCCGACCGCCGAAATTCGATGAACGCCTGGAGACAGCCTTCCGCTCGCGAGGCATCGACCATTCTGGGCTGGGGGCCGAGCCAGCGAAGAGCGCCCCACAGCCCCAGGCCGATGGCCAAGCCCAGCAGCAGCACTCCGGGCCGCCATCCCATCATGCGTTGTTCCATCATAGGCGATCATACCATTCGCGTCCCGGCCTGTCAACGCGCGGGCCGCCGTCCCACCGACCGGATGCGCCTCCTGGGCGGAACACCCACCAGGGATCCCCTGGCAAGGGTGCCCCAATCATGGCCGCGAACACCGGAGACGGCCCGCCTCCCTTGCTTCGCGAGGGGGGGTGTGATACCATTCCCGCGAGCCTTTCGGAGCTCGACCCGAATGCAACGAAGGAGACAATCAACCCCCATGAAGAAATACGTCTATTCGTTTGGCGGCGGCAAAGCTGATGGCCGCCAGGACATGAAAGACCTGCTGGGCGGCAAAGGGGCCAATCTGGCCGAGATGAGCCACATCGGCCTGCCGGTGCCGGCCGGCTTCACCATCACCACCGAATGCTGCACCGAGTATTTCAAGCTCGGGGGCAAATTCCCCAAGGAACTCGAGGGCCAGGTCGAGAAAGGGCTGAAGGCCATCGAGGGCGAAATGGGGATGAAATTCGGGGACCCGAAAAACCCACTGCTGCTGTCCTGTCGGTCGGGCGCGCGGAAGTCGATGCCCGGCATGATGGAGACCGTCCTCAACATCGGTCTGACCACGAAGACCATTCCGGGCCTGATCAAGAAGACGAACAACCCCCGCTTCGTCTGGGACGCCTATCGCCGCTTGATCATGATGTATTCGGATGTCGTCATGGAAAAGGCCGAAGGCATCGAGCCCCCCGAGGGCAAGGGCATCCGCAAGCAACTGGACGACATGCTCCAGGAAGTCAAGACCAAGCACGGCTACGCCGCCGACACCGACCTGACCGCCAAGGATCTCGAAGAGCTGTCCATGGCCTTCCGCCAGCGGGTCAAGGAAGTGCTGGGGAAGGAATTCCCCGATGACCACATGGAACAGCTGTGGGGCGGCATCGGCGCCGTCTTCAAGAGCTGGAACGGCAAGCGCGCCGTCGCCTACCGCCGCATCGAAGGCATTCCCGATGATTGGGGCACGGCCGTCAACGTGCAAGCCATGGTCTTCGGCAACATGGGCGACACCAGCGCCACGGGCGTGGCCTTCACCCGCAACCCGGCCACCGGCGAGAACAAGTTCTACGGCGAGTGGCTGGTCAACGCCCAGGGCGAGGACGTCGTCGCCGGCATCCGCACCCCCAGCCCGCTGAACAATGCCACCAAGAACGAACAGAACAAGCATCTGAAGAGCCTCGAAGAGGCGATGCCCGATACCTACAAGCAGCTCGAAGACATTCGCACCAAGCTGGAAAAACATTACAAGGACATGCAGGACATCGAGTTCACCATCCAGGAGGGCAAGCTGTACATGCTGCAGTGCCGCAGCGGCAAGCGCACCGGCACGGCCGCCCTCAACATGGCCATGGACATGCTCGATGAGAAGCTGATCTCCGAGGAGACCGCCGTGCTGCGGGTCGCCCCGGCGCAGCTCGATGAACTCCTGCATCCGATCGTCGATCCCGCGGCTGAAAAGAAGGCCGAACCGGTCGCCAAAGGCTTGCCCGCCGGCCCCGGCGGGGCGGTCGGCCAGATCGTCTTCACCGCGGCCGACGCGGTGGCCTGGGCCAAAGCCGGCAAGAAAGTCATCCTGGTCCGCGAAGAGACCAATCCCGAGGACGTCGAAGGCATGCGCGCCGCCCAGGGCATCCTGACCGCCCGTGGCGGCATGACCTCCCACGCCGCTCTGGTGGCTCGCGGCTGGGGCAAATGCTGCATCGTCGGGGCCGGGGCATTGCATCCTGATCCCCATGCCAAGGTCCTGAAGATCCAGGGTAGCAACAAGACCTTCAAGGAAGGCGATTTCGTGACCCTGAACGGCACCCGTGGCCTGGTCTACGAAGGTCAGCTGCCCATGATGGATGCGTCCGAGAACCCCCGGTTCCAGAAGTTCATGAAGATGGTCGACAAGTATCGCAAGATGCAGGTCTGGACCAACGCCGACACCCCGAAAGATGCCCGAGTGGCCCGGCAGTTCGGAGCCGAGGGCATCGGGTTGTTCCGCACCGAGCACATGTTCTACGGGGAAGGCTCCGACCAGCCGTTGTTCTACCTCCGCAAGATGATCCTGTCCAAGACCCTCGAAGAGCGTCAGGCCGCGTTGAAAGAGCTGTATCCCTTCGTCAAGAACGACATCAAAGCCACGCTCGCCGAGATGGAAGGCCTGCCGGTCACCTTCCGCCTGCTCGATCCGCCGCTCCACGAATTCGTCCCGCAATCGGAGGAGAAGCAGAAGGAACTGGCCAAGAGCCTGGGCATCAAGGTCGAAGACGTGAAGAAGCGCGGCGAAGCTTTGCACGAGAGCAACCCGATGATGGGACACCGCGGCGTCCGCCTCGGGATCACCTATCCTGAGGTGACCGAGATGCAGGTCCGAGCCATTTTCGAAGCCGCGGCCGAGCTACTCAAAGAAGGGAAGAAGGTCCATCCCGAGATCATGGTGCCGGTCACCTGCGACGTGCGCGAACTCGACTACACCAAGAAGATCGTCGACCGGATCTATGAGGAAGTCCTGAAAGCCAGCGGTCTGAAGAAGATCGACTACCACTACGGCACGATGATCGAGATTCCGCGTGCCGCCCTGCTGGCCGACAAGATGGCCCGCACCTGCGAGTTCTTCAGCTTCGGCACCAACGACCTGACCCAGATGGGCTTCGGGTTCAGCCGTGACGACACCGGCGCCTTCATGCACGACTACCTCGAGAAGCGGCTGCTCGATGCCGATCCGTTCCAGACCATCGACCAGGAAGGCATCGGCCAGCTCATCCAGATGTGCGTGGAGCGCGGTCGGGCGACCCGCCCCGAGCTGAAGATCGGCATCTGCGGCGAGCAAGGCGGCGATCCCGCCTCGGTCGAATTCTGTTTCAAGACCGGGCTCGACTACGTCAGCTGCTCTCCCTACCGCGTCCCCATCGCGCGGTTGGCCGCCGCCCACGCCTCCATCCAGCACAAAGAAGTGCGCGCCAAGGTGCTGAAGGCCCAGGGCCACAAGCCCCTCGAGCCCAAGCACTGAATCTCTCCCTTGTCCTCCAGAGGAGTTCACTGGCATGTCCTCGCGACGACGCAAATCCCGGGAAGCGGCCCTGAAGGCGCTCTACCAGGCCGATCTGGTCGGCCATGATCCGCTGGCCGCCCTGACCACCATCGTCACGGAAGAACACCTGCAGCCCGCCCTGGAAAGCCTCGCCCGCGAGTTCATCCTCTCCACCCCGGCCGTCCAGGGGCAGACCGCCGAGATCGAATCGTTCATCGACGGCATCTCGGCTCTGCCCCTGGAAGTCCTGGCCGACGCCGGCCGCCGTCGGGAGGCGATCGAGCAGCTCGTGCTCGATTCCTTCCACGGCCCGGCCGCGGTCCCACTGTCGAGCGATCCGGTCAAAGCACTGCTGGACCGGGTCGCCGACAAGGTCGCCGGGGTCGAGCAGCTCCATCAGTTCGCCCGCGACCTGGTGGAGCGCACTCAGGAGCACCGCACCCGGATCGATGGCCTGCTGTCCCAGGTCGCCGACCACTGGTCCCTCGACCGCATGGCCTCCCTCGATCGAGCGATCCTGCGGTTCGCCACCTGCGAATTGCTCTTCTTCCCCGATGTCCCGGTCAATGTCACGATCAATGAAGCCATCGAAATCGCCCGCAAGTATTCCACCGACCGCAGCGGGGAATTCGTCAACGGCATCCTCGACAAAATCAAGCGCGATCAACGCCCTGAGAAATACGAAACCGCTCGCCGCCGGAAAGGAGAGGCCACCCCGTCGGCCTCGGGCGAGCCTTCGGCGACCGACAAATGAAGAATTTCCTTCCTCTCTCCGATACAGTCAAGGGAACTAGTGATACCCTGCCCTCGTTCCCCCGGGGAGATCATTGTTGATGGGCCTGTCATCCGTTCTCATCAATAAGAAAGCTGATCCGCAGAAAAACGTCTGGATCACTTCTTTCGTCATCGGGGGCATCGTCGGGGCCGTGTTCGCCGGCCTGGGCCTGGCCCTGTTCGGCAGCGCCCTGAGCAAAGTCAAAACCAATTTCATCCTGGTCGCGCTGGGGGTCGGGCTCGGCGCCGGCGCCCTCATCGGCTGGTTCGGCCGGGAGATCATCCTGGGCTTGATCACCCTGGTGCTCAACGACCTGGAAGAACGGGTGGGCCTGCAACGCACCGGCTTCACCTCGACCAAGACCGGCTTGAGCCGCGATCTCGACATCTTCGAGCAGATGTTCAACCTGGTCGTTTCAGTGCTGAAGCGGGTCTTGATGATCTCCTTCCGACTGGAAGAGGCCTCGACCGACCTCGACCGGACCGCGCAGGTCAGTTCGCAGGTCATCAAGGAGATCGTCGAGAAAGTCGAGCAAGTCAACAAGAATGCGGTCGAGAACGCCGCCAATCTTCGCGAGACCATCTCTTCCCTCGAAAACAGCTTCAGCATCACCAAGGACATCAGCTCCAAGCTGGTCATCGCCCGCGAAGACAGCCAGGGAGTTGCCCAGATCGCCCAGACCACCCAGAGTTCGGTCAAGGAATCGGTCGACAAGATGATCAAGATCAAGGAGCTGACCGAAGGGTCGGCCAAGCTGGTCAACGATCTCAACGACCGCAGCAAGCAGATCGGCGCCATCCTGACCGAAATCGCCAACATCGCCGAAAAGACCAACCTGCTCGCCCTGAACGCGGCCATCGAAGCGGCCCGCGCCGGCGAGCAGGGCCGCGGCTTCGCCGTCGTCGCCGAGGAAGTGCGCAAGCTGGCCCGCGGGTCCGCCGAATCGTCGAAGAAGATCAACAACCTGATCAACGACATCCTGCAGAAGACCGAGCACGCCGCCGAAATGATGCGCTCGAATACGGCCAAGGTCTACGAGGGCATGGACGTCATCAACGCCGTCAATGCCAGCCTGGGCAAGATGGTGACCACCGCCATGACCCTCAACGACATCATCAAGGACATCAGCACCTCGGCCCAGCAGCAAAGCGAGACCTCCGACCAGATGTACCAGAAGGTCAACACCATCTCCAAGATCACCGACCAGATCTCGCAGCAGATCCAGAACGTGGCGAATGCCGCCCTGGGCAAGACGGTCATCGTCGACCAGACCAGCAGCTCCGCCAAGGAGCTGCGCACGCTGTCCGATATCTTCCAGAATGCCCTGGTGCCCTTCAAATTCAAGGTGGAAGGCGCCAACAAGCGCGCCTTCGTGCGCACCGAAGCCCGGATCCCCTGCAAGTTCAAGGTGCTGCTGTCGGGCGAATTGATCGACAGCACGCTGACCAGCGGCGACTTCGAGATGCGTGGCGTCATCACCAACCTGTCGGCCGGCGGCTGCGTGGTCGAGACCACCGAAGACATCGAGCAGGGCAAATACGTCATCTTCTCGTTCCAGCTCGGCAACCAGTTCGTCCAGGGCATTCAAGGGCGCCTGGTCCGCTTGAAGAAATCGGCCTCCGCCGACGTCGAGGCCCTGGGCAAAGAAACCTACGAGGGGATCATCTCCTTCAACAACGTCTCGCCCGAGCACGAGAAGATCATCGTCGAATTCGTCCTCAACGCCCAAAAGCAGTTTGAGCAAGCGCTCGGCATCGAAGGCTAGGAGTTTCCCCCATGTCACGCATCGAGAAGAAGCTTCTCGGCGAATCGCTCGTCGCCGAGAACCTGATCACCCCTGAGCAGTTGCGGACGGCTCTCGCCGAGCAGAAACAGACCAGCGACACCCTGGGCTACACCCTGCTGCGCCTCAACTACCTGACCGAGCAGCAATTGCTCGATTTCCTGGGCAGCAAACTCGGCTTCCCCTACGCCAATCTGCGCAACTACGTGATCGACCCCAAGGTCGTCAAGGTCATTCCCGAGAACATCGCCCGCAAGTATCACTGCATCGCCATGCTCAAGGTGAAGGGGGCGCTGACCGTCGCCATGGTCGACCCCCTCGACAGCTTCCTGCTCGAGAACCTCGAATATACGACCGCTTGCAAGATCAAGCCGCTGGTCTCGACCATGACCGAGATCCAGCATGCGATCGATGAGTTCTACGGGGCCGGCGCCGGTGGCCCAGGCAGCGGCGGGATGCCGCTCGGCGGGGCCCAGTCGGGCGTCACCGCCGCCGGATTGAGCGATCCCAAGGCCGCCGTCAGCTTGCAGGAGTTCGCCAAAAAGGTGCAAGGGGTCGGCAGCGGCGCGAAAGATGCCTCGGTCATCGATCTGAGCAAGATGAATGCGACCGATCAGGCCAACATCATCCAGTTGGTGAACCTGATCATCATGCGCGCGATCAAGGAGAAGGCCTCCGACATCCATATCGAGCCCGATGACACCGTCATGCGCTGCCGCTTCCGGATCGATGGCATGCTGCAAGAGGTGCTGGCTCTGCCCAAGACGTTCGAGGCGGCGACCGTCTCCCGCTGCAAGGTCATGGCCGAGCTGGACATCGCCGAGAAGCGGGTGCCCCAGGATGGCCGCATCAAACTCAACGTCGACAATCGCGAAATCGATCTGCGCGTGTCCACCTACCCGACCTTGCGCGGCGAGAAGGTGGTCATGCGCATTCTCGACAAGCAGCGCGTGTTGTTCGGCCTGGAAGACCTGGGCCTGCCCGACGACACGCTGCAGCGCTACAGCAGTCTTCTGGAAAAGCCCAACGGGATCATCCTGGTCACCGGGCCGACCGGTAGCGGCAAGACCTCGACCCTCTACGCGTCCCTGCAAAAGATCAAAGATCCGACCATCAACATCGTCACCATCGAAGACCCGGTCGAATACCAATTGCCCGGCATCAATCAGGGCCAGATCAATCCCAAGGCCGGCTTCACCTTCGCCGGCGGGTTGCGTTCGATCTTGCGCCAGGACCCCGACGTCATCATGGTCGGCGAGATCCGCGATTACGACACCGCCGAGGTGGCGATCCGGGCGGCCCTCACCGGTCACCTGGTCTTCAGCACCCTGCATACCAACGATTCGGCCGGCACGGTGACCCGCTTGATCGATATGGGAGTCGAACCGTTCCTGGTCGCCAGTTCGGTGATCGGCATCATGGCCCAGCGTCTGGTACGGCTGATCTGCGTGGAGTGCCGCGAGGAATTCGTGCCGAGCACCGCCATCATCAAATCCAGCAAACTGCTGTATCAGGCCGGGAAGACCAAGGTCTACCGCGGCAAGGGGTGCGAGAAGTGCAACAATACCGGCTACCGCGGTCGGACGACGATTTCCGAACTGCTCATCATGAACGAGCGCATCAAGGAACTGATCGTCGAAAAAGCCCCGGCCAGCGTGATCAAGAACGAAGCGATCAAGCAGGGCATGCGCACCCTGCGCCAGGATGGGCTGGCCAAAGTCCTGCGCGGCCAGACCACTTTGGAAGAAGTCGTCCGGGTCTCGGCGGAGGACGAGATCTGACCGGCTTGGCCCAGGTATTGGCCCGCTGGGCCGCTGGGCCCGACCAGGCGCTGATCGAACGCCTGGGGGAAAGGGCGACGCGACGGCCGCTCGCTCTGGTCTCGGCGGTGCCAACCCAGACCCGGGCCGTCTCGGTCACCGGCTCGGTCTGCCAGCAGCGCTGCGCCCACTGCAACGGCCACTACCTGCAGGGCATGACCGCTCTCGACGCCATCTGTGCGGCCGGCCTGACCGACGTCCGATCGCTGCTGATCAGCGGAGGCAGCCGGCCGACCGGAGAGGTCCCCCTGGCCGACCATCTCGACCGCTTGCTGGCTCTGCCCGCCGATCTGCCTCTGAACCTGCACGTCGGCCTGCAAGACGGCAGCCGCCTGCACCCCTTGCGCGGACGGCCGGTCACCGTCTCGTTCGATCTGATCGGCGACGATGCTACCGCCCGCGAGATCTACGGACTGGACCGCCCGGCCCGCGATTGGTTCGAAGCATACGAGCGCCTGCAGGACGCGTTCCCGGTGATCCCCCATCTGACCATCGGCTTGCGCGGAGGCATCCTTTCCGGTGAGCGGAACGTTCTCGACTACCTGAGCCGACGACCACCACCCGCTCTGACCTTTCTGGTCTTCCGCCCGACCCCCGGCACCGCCCTGGCGGATCGGCCAGTCCCCGACCCCGCCGTGGTCGCCGAGCTGATCGCCGAGGCCGCCGACCGCCTGCCCTGCCCGCTCCATCTGGGGTGCATGCGCCCCGGCGGGGGGTGGCGACAACGTGCCGATCGACTGGCCTGGCTGGCCGGCGCCCGCACGATCGTCATGCCGGACCGGACGTTGGTGGCCGATCTGCAGGCGGCAGGGCTTCCCGTCACCATCGGCCGGGAATGCTGTTCCCTCAGCGTGTCGGCACCGGAGCACCCGTATGAATGAGCGGGCGGGTCGCCTACCGTCGACGATCCGGGTCAGCTACGGGACCGCCATCGCCCTCGGGTTGTGCGAGGCGCGTCAGGAGGTGGCGCCCACCACCGCGTATCTCCTGTGGGATCCCGGGTGTCGGGGCGCTTGTTCCTTCTGCCCTCGTGCGGGCGGGAACGCGAGAAGCGACCGGCTGTCGCGGGTGGCCTGGCCGGAATGGCCGTGGGCGGATGTGGTGCGCCGACTGCGCGAGCAACCTGGTCCGTTGCGACGGATCTGCCTGCAGACAGGATGGCACGACAGCGCCGCCGCCGTGCTGCCTCTCTGCATCGCCGCTCTCCAGACCACCAGGCTACCGCTCAGCCTGACCCTGCATCCGGCCCAGGTTCCGCTCGTCGATGCGTTGCTGGCCCTGGGGCTCGACCATGTCGGGATCGGCCTCGATGCCGCGACGCCAGCGACCTATGCCCAGCACAAGCAGCGCGAGTGGGCCGCCGACTGGCCCAGGCTCGCCGCAGCCCTCGATCGGCATGGGCCTCGGCTCGAGATCCACCTCATCTTCGGTCTCGGCGACCGCGAGCAGGACTTTCTCGCCACCGTCGAGGCGATTCTGCAGCGAGGCGGTCTGGTCGCCTTGTTCGCGTTCACGCCGGCTGCCAACGGCCAGGGCTGCCCTCCCGAGCTGGGCGCCTGGCGCCGTGTGCAGGCGTTTCGCCACCTGCGCCAGACAGGGGTGATCACTCTGACCCAGTGTCGCTTCGACCAGCGCGGGCGCCTGCGGTCGTTCGGGCTGTCGCCAGAAGAGCTGCACGAGCGGCTGGCCGACGGCCTGGCCTTCCAGACCTCGGGTTGCCCCGACTGCAACCGCCCTTTCTACAACGAGCGCCCCGGCGGCCCGCTGTTCAACTTCCCTCGTGCCCTGACCCGGGAAGAAGCCAGACAGGCCATCGCCGAACTCGACCTCGATCTGTGAAGAAGGCCGCGTTCGCAGTATACTGAAGCAGGACGGCCCTTCCCAGATCGTGACATGGAGGTTCCTCGCATGATGACCGTGGTCGTGCAGATCCAGGTCAAACCCGAATGCATCGAGGCCTTTCGGGAAGCGACGCTGGTCAATGTCCGGCACAGTCGCCAGGAGCCAGGCATCGGCCGGTTCGATCTCCTGCAGCAGGCCGATGACCCCTGTCGGTTCCTGCTGATCGAAGGCTATCGCACGGCCGACGCCCCAGCGGCGCACAAGGAAACCGCCCACTACCAGGTGTGGCGCGAGACTGTCGCGCCGATGATGGCGTCCCCCCGCACCAGCCTGAAATTCCACGCCTTCGAGCCTGCCGAGGTGGGTTCCTGAGCATGCAATTCACGTTCGCCACCGCCCAGCGGATCATCTTCGGCGAGGGGGTTCGTCACCAGCTCGGCGGGCTGGCCGACGAGTGGCCCGGCCCGGTCATGGTCCTGTGCGGCAGCGACCGGCGGCGCGCCGAGTTCGCCCTGGCCGAACTGAAAAGCCGGCAACGCCCGATCACGCTGTTCCAGGTGGCGGGCGAACCGACGATCGGGCAGATCCAGGCGGCCACGCAGCGGGCCCGGCACGGCAACGTGGCGCTGGTCATCGCGATCGGCGGCGGCAGTGTGATCGATGCCGGCAAGGCGGTGGCCACGCTGCTGTGCAACGACGGCCCCATCGAGGACTACCTCGAGGTGATCGGACGCGGCCGACCGCTGACCCGCGCCGGCCTGCCGGTCATCGCCGTCCCGACCACGGCCGGCACCGGATCGGAAGTCACCCGCAACGCGGTGCTGGCCGCCCCGCCGCAGAAGGTCAAAGTCAGTCTGCGTCATCACCTGATGCTGCCCCGCCTCGCGCTGGTCGACCCCGAGCTCACCTACAGCCTGCCACCGGAGCTGACCGCCAGCACCGGTCTGGATGCCCTGACCCAGCTCATCGAGCCCTTCCTCAGCCTGAAAGCCAATCCCCTTGCCGATGCCGTCTGCCGGGAAGGCCTGCCGCGCGCGGCTCGCGCCCTGGCGCGCGCCTTCCGACAGGGCGATGACCGCGAGGCCCGCCGCGATCTCGCCCTGGCCAGCCTGCTGGGAGGCATGGCCCTGGCCAACGCCGGACTGGGCGCCGTGCACGGGCTGGCCGCCCCGCTGGGCGGGCTGTTTCCCGCCCCGCATGGCGCTCTCTGCGCCCGGTTGCTGCCCGAAGTGCTCACCGTCAACCTGCGGGCCGTGCGCGAGCGGGGGTCAGACCCCACGCTGCAGCAGCGGTTCGATGAACTGGGCCGCCTGCTGACCGGGCGGCCCGAGGCGCGCGCCGATGACGCCATCGGGTGGGTGCGCGATCTGGTCGACCTGGTGCAGCCGCGGGCCCTGAGCAGTTATGGGCTCACGCCTGCCGATTTCCCCCAGATCGTCGAAAAAGCGCGGGCCTCGTCGAGCATGCAGGCCAATCCCGTCGCCCTGACCAACGACGAATTGCTGGAAATCCTCGCCCTGGCCCTGGGTTGACCCAGGCCTCGCTGCATGAACGAGCTGGCGCGTTGGTTCGACACCCACTGCCACCTCGACGTCGAGCCCTTGGTCGACGACCTGCGCGGCGTGCTGGACCGGGCCTGGGCAGCGGGAGTGCGTCGAATTCTGATCCCCGCCATCCGTGGACCGGTCGCCGATCACGGGTGGCCACCGTGGATCGACCGGGCCTGGGGCATCCATCCGGGCATCTGCGCCGAGATCGACCCCGAAACGATCGCCCGACGGTTCGCCGATCGTGACTACCAGCCCCGCGCCATCGGCGAAACCGGCCTCGACACCCTGGCCGACGTGCCCCTCGACCACCAGGAACAGGTCTTCCGGGCGCAGCTCGCGCTGGCGCGGACGCACGGCCTGCCGCTCATCCTGCACGTCCGGGGCGCCTGGGAGCGAACGCTGGCCATCCTGCGCGAGGCCGGCCGCGGACTGCCCTGGCTCATGCATTCCTTTTGCGGCTCCTGGGAGGTGGCGCAAGGGTTCCTGCGGGAAGGCGCCTTCCTGTCGTTCTCGGGATCGCTCTGTCGGCCCACGGCCCGCAAAACCCCGCGCGTGGCGCGTCTGGCGCCAGCGGCGCGCCTGCTGCTCGAAACCGATGCTCCCGATCTCGCCCCGCCCTGGTGGCCGACTCGAACCAACGAACCGGCCGCCCTGCCATCGATCGGCCGCTTTCTGGCCGAGCTGCGGGGCATTCCGGCGACTGACCTGGCCAACCAGATCGAAAACAACGTCAAGTCGGTCTGGCCCGACTGGTAAAGGAGGTCAAAAGGAGCCGTCCGGTTCCGCTGCCTGATAGGCGGGCGGCCAGGCATCGGCCGGCACGGCATCGACGAGACGGAGCAACGTCGCGAAGGGAATGGCTTCCCCACGACAACCTGCCGGCAGAGCCACCTGCTCGAAGAGACTCTGCCATTCGACCTGGGGCAAGGCCCGCCGTAACAGGTTCACCGCCATCTTCCGACGCTGCCGGAGCATGACCGACAGCAACCACAGGGCGCGCTGCCGGCGAGCGATTTCGTTGGCAGGCAGCGCGAGTGGGCGAAGCTCCAAGATGGCGCTGGAAACCTTCGGGACTGGCCGAAACGACGACGGCGGAAACACCGACCCCATTTTCACTTCCGCGGCGAGCTGCAATTGGGCGGACAGAAAGCCGTAGGCCGAGGTCCCGGGCTGGGCGATGGCTTTGCGAGCGACTTCCTCCTGAATGACGAAGACCAATCGATCGGGGCGCCGTGGCAGAGCCAGCAACCGCCGGATCATCGGCGTGGCGCAATAATATGGCAGGTTGCCGCAGGCCAGGAATCCCCCGCTGGCAGGAACGAACGGCGTGGGATCAAGTTCGAGGAAATCTCCCCAATGGAAGGTGGCGCGTCCCGCGAACCGGGTTTCCAACTCGGGGCGCCAGCGCTCATCGATTTCGAAAGCGCGGACGGTGGCACCGGTTTCGACCAGCAGGCGGGTCAACGCGCCCGGGCCCGGCCCCAGCTCCCAGATCTCGTCGCCGGTCGTCGGGGCCAGTCTGGCCACGACCTCAGAGCCCAGACGCGGATCGACGCAGAAATTCTGCCCCAGCGATTTTTTTGGACGGGGCTGCCCTGATGAAGACCGATCACGGTCATGACCCGACCATGAACCCGGCGAACGACGGGCCGGACGCGAAGGCGCCATCTACCAGCTTTCCCCGTCAGGGTCGTCAGGAGGCCCGGCTCGAGGCAGGTCGCGCAGGACTTCCACATAGTCGGCGCGCTGGACCTTGCTGAAAGGCCGGTCGGGAAGGGCCTGGCGGATCCGCACCGCAACGTCTCGCCTGGGGAGGTCGAGAGCGACCTCGTCACCCGGCTGCAGCTCCCGGGTGGGTTTGGCGAGCTGCCCGTTGACCTTGACCAGCCCGCGACGACAGGCTTCGTTGGCCAGCACTCGACGTTTGATCAGCCCAGAAACTTGCAGGAATTTATCCAATCGCATGCGGTTCAGCTCGCCGCCAACAGATCAGTTTTTGCCAGCGCCACGCGCGAGAACGCCTGGAGAACGCTGTCGCCCATGTTCATCATGCCCTTTTTGAGGGCACGGCCCGGGAGCCGAAGCCCCCGGGCCGCGTCATTCCATTTTCGGAGGTCATGCCCACCACGGTCACCATGGGCAGGCCCCTCTGGCCTTGCCGCGTCGTTGGCTCACGAGGCTCACAGCTCGTTCAACACCTCGGAGTGCCGGATGACCGTCGCAGAGTTCCACAACCCCGTTATGAAGCTCTCGAACAGTTCCTCGGCGTTCTTGTTCTTGAGGTACTCCCGCAGCCGCCTGGCTATCTCTGGGGTCAAGGTGGCTTTCACCGCAGGCTTTTCATCTTCATCAAGCATCATAATGACGTAGCCATAGGAAGTCTGAATGGGCTTGGTGTATTCCCCCTTCTTCAGCTTCCAAAGCTCTTCATCGAGGCTGGCCGGCAACTGCCCGCGAGCCACCTCGCCCAGCAAGCCTCCATTCGAGCTGGTACCATCGACCGAATATCGCTTGGCCAGCAGCGAGAACATCTCGCCACGTTTCAGGGCCCGCATGACTTCTTCGGCTTTGTCCAGGGTGGTGGTCACGATCTGCCGGACCTTCCGCTTGGCCGGCTGATCGAATTGCTCGCGGTTCTTCTCGAACTCCTTCTGGACCTCTTCCTCGGTTGGCACCTGGACGAGCATCCGGCGCAATTTGTCTTTGATTTCCTCGAAGGGAACCACCTGGTTGGATTTGTACTCGGTGATCTGGAAGAAGTGGAACCCCAACTCGCTCTCGACGGGGCCGAATACCTTGCGAGGAGCAGCGGGCCCAGCTTCCGAGAACCCCCGAAGCGCCTCGAGCAGACCCTTGTGCAAGCCAGGCACCCAGGTGTGGCCATCCATCGTCACCTGACCGACGGCGGGAGTCAGCGCGAAATTGGAATAGCCCGGATTCGTCGAGAAAGGCAGGGTGAGACTGGCGACCTGGGTCTCGAAGGTGCTGGAGGCCAGCGCCTCGAAATTCTCCGGGGTCACCTGGGTGGCGAACTCCTTGGCTTTGGCTTCGGCCAGCTTGCGCCGCGCTTCCTTCTCGAGGATGTCACGGATCTTGCTCTTCACCGATTCGGTGAACGACAACTGGATGGGTTCGAGGAAGGATTCGACCTGGAAGAGATGGTAGCGAACCACCGGCTCGCCTTTCTCGTTGAAGGTCTGGGTCTTGATGACCTCGGACACTTCGCCAGGTTCGAGCTTGAACACTTCGTTCTCGATCTCGGGGATGATGTGCCCGTTGTCGCCGATCTCTTGGCTCAGGATGGCTTTCTGGGCAGGCGTGTAATCATCGGTGATCTCGCCTTTGAAGAAGACGGGCAACCGGCCATCCTGCGTCACGGTCGAACCCATGGAGTATTTCCGAGCCAGCTCGCCGAAGGTCTGGCTCTTGCGTTCGAGGTATTCACGGGCCACCTGCAGATTGGTCTCGGCTTTCAGGTGGGCCTGCTCTTTGCGGATCTCTTCGATGAGCTTGGGCCGTGCTTCTTCCAGAGGAATCACCCGCTCGGCCTTCCGACCTTCGACCTTGATCAGGTGATAGCCGAAGTTGGACCGGACCGGCCCCTTCACTTCACCGATGGCGGCACCGAACGCCGCCTCCTCGAAGGGCTTGACCATCTGCCCTCGCGAGAAGAACCCAAGATTGCCGCCATCTTTCTTGGAAGCGATGTCTTCCGAGAATTGGCTGGCCAGGCTGGCGAAGTCTTCTTTGCCTTCCTGGATTTGAGCGAGCAGTTCGCGCGCCCGTGCTTCGGCCGCGGCGAAGGCCTTTTCGAGGTCATGAGCCGCCGCGATGTCGAAGCGATGGGTGCTGGAATGATCGCGAATCTCCAAGGTCGCCGGCAGGACCGGGCCACTTTGATCGCCAGCCGCCGGCAGGAGGAAGGCCACCTTCCCGCGCACGGTTTCCTTCGGCGCCCCAGCGATGGGCAGGGCGATCGGATGGTCGATGTCCAACCCCTCTGCGGGCTGGAGTCTCTGCCCGTCGGTCAGGACGAGGGTTATATCAGTAGCCTTGAGGTTGATGCCCGCCTTGGCTTTATCAACCGCCATCTCGAAGGTGTAGCGAGCCGGGGTAGTGTCGGTCGCCAGGGTGAAGCGACGCAGGGAGACCGAAAAGGTCTCGAGGTCTTTCTCGAAGGTATTCCGAGGCTTGATCAAGATGTGCCGAGCTTGAACCTGCTCTGGTTCTTTGAAGGTCTCGATCTGCTCGGCATACCGGCGCCGAATCTCGCTTTCCTCGACCGGAATAGCTTGTCGGAATGCCGGATCATCAGGGTTGATGACCATGTGCAGCACGGATACCCGCTTGGAGCTCATGAAGTCCTTGCGGTGCTTATCGAAATATTCTTTGATCTCTTCTTCGGTGATGGCGGTTTGGCCTGCGAAGTCTTCAGGCGAAATCACGAGGTGGCGCAGGCTCACCTCGTCATCTTTCTTGAATCGGATCTTGTTCTGTTCGTAGAACGATTTGAGGAACTCGTCGGTCGCGCTGGCGGCCGGCACGGGCCGGGACATGATTTGCTCGACCATTTTTTTGATCTCTTCCAGGTAGAGGCGATCACCCAGCTCTTTTTCGGTGAGTCCCATTTCGTGCAGACGGCGGTTGAAATCGACGGGGGCCATTTTCTGGCGCACGACCCCGACCATCGCTTGAGGAGTGGCAGAAGGCTTGATTCCGTTGGCCTGGGCGTACATTCCGACCAGCTGTTCCATGATCAGCCCCTTGAGAACCCCTTCCCGGATCTGACTGCCGAAACTGGCGCGGAAAGCCGGAGGCATTCCCATGAGGCGCTTGTACTCAGGGCGCTGGCGCAGGGCGTTGTAGACCGTCTGGACATCGATGACGCGGGTGATGGAGGCAGTAGGCGTAGGAAGCGAGACATGGACAGCCGGCAGATTCATCTTGCCGACAAGGTTCTCGGGAATCGCTTCCTGGCGTTCGCGAGCCCGTTTCTCGGCGGCGTCGGCGCGTCTCTTACGCTCTTCCTGGGTGCGGGCCGCCCGGGAAGTCCCATAGCCGATGATGAAGCACGACAGCACGAACAGAATGACCGTGGCCCAGATGATCTCCTTCAGGTGGAGTCGCAGCCACCTCATCGACATGAACTTCGCCTTCGCCATGATTCCGTCACCTCGTGGTTGTCAGTGTACCAAACGGTCGGAAAACCGTATCCGGTCTGCCCCGGAGAGGGGGCAGGCGGTGGATTATAGCACTTGCTCTTCCGGCAAGTCAAAGTCTTTTCTGGCCAGGAAAATGCGGATCAAGACCGCCAAGGAGCCGAACGGCCCCCGTGAGGGGGCCGCGACGAGAGCCAGGAGGGCGAGAAATCAGTATTTATAGATGCTGCCGCCGATGTATTCGCGGATCAAGGCGTCTTTCGGGATGACGGACTCGTCGTCCCATTGGGTGAAAGCGGCCAGCATGTCATGGACTCGCTTGGCGCGGATGTAGGCGTCTTGCCGTTTGGGGTCTTCCCGGTATTCTTTCACGAAGTCAGGAAAATACTTGAAGAGGTGCTTTTTGTAGACCGGCAGTTCGTAGGCCAGCGAGCCGTCGATGATGTGGTCGACCGTCCCGACGAAGGGAATGATGTGCCGGATCTCGGATCTTCGCACATAGTGCCAGTGTTCGAGCGTCTGCTTGGGATTGTAGCTGCGATGCCAGGAATCGCGGACCATGCGGCGCAGCAGGCGGACGTCGGTCCACCGCAGGAATTCTCCGTCGTGGTTCTTGATCTGGCACAGCGATTCGATGTAGATCTTGAACTTCTTTTCTGCCGGCACGCTCTGGGTCATCGGGGCATACAACCCATGGAGACTGTCGAGCAGCAGGATTTGGTGGTCTTTGAGCGTGAGCGGATCGGTCTGCTCTTCGCGCTTGCCGGTCTTGAAATTGTACCGGGGCATCTGGATGGTCTTGCCGGCGAGAAGGTCGGCCAGATGCTGGTTGATCAAGGCGAGATCGAGGGCTTCGGGGGTCTCGAAATCGTAATCGCCGAACTCGTCGCGCGGATGGTGCGAGAGGTCGAAGTAATAGTTGTCGAGATTCATCGCCAACAGTTCGAATCCCTGTTGCTGCAGAACCTCGCCCAGTTTGATGGTGGTGGTGGTCTTGCCCGAACTCGATGGCCCGGCGATGATGACGATCCGGACCTGACCGCGGCGGGCCAGGATCTTGTCGGCCGCCGCTTTGACATCGGCCTGATACTTCTCGTTGGCTTCCAAGACAAGCTGAGGATAGGTGCCGTTGGCAATGCGCTCGTTGATGCGTTTGATGCTGAAGCAATCATGGTCGATCGCCCAGTTCAGCACCTGCCAGATCTTCTTGTACGGAATGTTGCCGCTCGTGGCGTGATCCTGTTCTCTGCCCTCGCGAAGCTTGGCGTGCGCGGCACGATAGAGTATGAACGCCTTCGCGGTTTTGGCATGCCCGGCTTCGATGAGTTCCTTTTCGATGATGTCCTGGATTTCTTCGACCGAAGGCAGGGCATCGGGTTTCTTGGTCAGGGCCAGTTGATGCACGACCTTGTCGGCCAGGATCTCGGCCAAGCGGCGGTCTTTGCCGCCCACCGACTGGGCCGCCTTGAAGATCGCATTCACGACCTTCTCTTTATCGAAGGTGACCACCTGACCATTGCGTTTGACCACTTTGGTGATGGAATCCGGCATGGGAACATTCCTTTCCGTCACGCGTCGCCGCGAGGTATGATCAATTCAGATCGACCACCACTTTGTACATGACCGCCAGGTTGCCCAGGATCTGCGCGATCTGGCCGGCATCCTTGAGTTTGTCGGGCCTGACGAGGCGAGCTTTGGGGGGAACAAGGATGATATCGCCTCGAGCGATCTCGCGCACCCGTCGCAGCGGCAGGACTTCGCCATTGGGCTTGACCACGACGGTACGGGCATGGTTCGCAAACGAGGTGAACCCGCCAGCCAGATCGATGTAATGACGTGGGCCTTTCCGTTCGCGATAGGGCAGCGTGGTGGGGCTGACCACCGCGCCGACGACCGACACTGTCGTGGGAATGGCTGGAATGGTGATCTGGTCGCCATCTTCGAGAACCACATCCTCTTCACGGCGGCCCGAGCCCTGCTTGAGAATCTCGGCCAACCGGATCGGGATGCGTACAGCTTCGGTGGCCAAACTGCGGGAAGAATACCCCAAACCGGCGAATTGACTGGTCTCGCCAACAGACGTTGGGGTGGATTCATTATTCTCAATAGCAGGGGAATCGGCCAGAATGGTTTTGTCGATCGGTCGGACAGGGGCGACCTTGTCTTTTTCGGCGGGCAGCGACGCACCAGCTCGCAAAAGGTCGGCTTGCAGATCGAGGGTAGCTTGCTGGTACAATTCCTCACGAACCCTCTCAGCCGCCTGAATCTGGGATTCAGGGGCTACCTTGGCCACCCGCCGCATGAAGACCGCCCCTTCGGGGAAGGCCCGAGACGTCAACCCACCGGCTCGAGCGATCACTTCCCGCAGCGTTTCGCCAGGGTGCCGCAGGGCATACGGCCCGGGGCGCTTGACCTCTCCCGCCAGAATGACGGTTTCAGGCTCGAGCAGGCGATCTCCACGGCTGAACACATTCACCTTATCCAGAGGGTTCAGTACCAGGTTCTGCGGGCTTTTAGGGTTCTTCATAAGTTGCTCGAGCGTCACCCGACGAACGTCGCTACCACGGACGGAATCCTTCGCTGAAGCCACCTCGGCTTCTCCTGAAGCATCAGCCGTCAGGCCCTGGGCCAGCAAGATCAAATCCCGAATCGTCATGCCCTTGCGCAGGATGTATTCTCCAGGCCGTCGAACGGCCCCGGCGATCGTCACCCGCTTGGTATCGGCCTCGATCTCATTGGCAAAGAAGATCTTGATGCGATCATACGCCTTGACCGGAAGGTCATCCTCGGGCCGCTTCTCGAGGGCCCGGCCCAGGTGGAAGGTCAAGATCTCCTCGCGCCCCTCGGCCAGCTTGCGGATGATCTGTCCGGCCCCCAAGGCGGCCTCGGCGGCCACTCCCCCGGCTTTGGCGATCACCTGGCTGACGGTTGTACCAGGAGTCGCGGCATACTCGCCAGGGCGCAGGACGGCCCCCTGAATGCGCACCCGATTGCCGACCTCTTCGATCGCCCGCTCAACTTCGATCTCATCACCAGGCCGGATCTGGAAGGAGGCGAGGGCACCACCGTCCTGGCCGGCCCCTACGTCGTGGATCAGGCGCCGACTCCCCCCCTGCCAGCGAAAGACCCGTACACGACCGGTGTAGGCGGAAGCATCGATGCCTCCGGCCATGGCCAGCACATCGGCCAGCGTCTTTTCGGCCAGGATCTCGAAGATGCCGGGCCTGATGACTTCTCCTTTGATGGTGACCCGTCCTCCGACAGGAGGAACAAAGATGGTATCTCCGCTTTCGAGGTTCACATCCTGGCTTTTGTCGCCATTCAAGAAATACTCATACAGATCGATCTCGGCGATCGGCTGGGCTCCACGCAACACCCGGATTCGCCGCATGGTACCACGGTCGGTGGGACCGCCGGCCCGATACAGAGCATGAAACGCCGTGGCCAGGGCGGAAACCATCATGGCCCCAGGGCGACGCACTTCACCGGCCATGAAGATCTGCAAGGTACGAACCTTCGATAGAGTGACCTGTCCCTTGAAGTGAGGGAATTTCGCGGCCAAGGTCCCGAGCACCGTCTCTTGGAACTGACCAACAGTCTGGCCAGCCACTCGCATGATGCCTAGAATCGGAATATATACTTGCCCCTCGGGATTGACGGTGACATCATAGACGGTTTCATCGCCCAATTCGGACCAGATGATGATCTTCAGCGCATCTCCCGGCCCAAGGACGTAGGAGGACGGAGCTGATACGGTCTCGAGAGAGGCAGAAATGTCTTCCCCTTTCAGAAAGAAGGCTCGACCGAAGGGTTCGACCTCGATTTGACGCTGCAGGTCGGTGCCGAGCTCCCGTTCGATGCGGGCTTCATCGATCGCGGTGACCTCGCCCGGCTCATGCTCGCGCTCTCGGAACTTGCCCCGACGAGCCCCGAAGTCCCCCTTGAAAATCTTCCGTTTCTCAGCCTGCCGCAGTTCTTCCCGCCTTTTGGCTTCCAATGCCTTTTGCAAGCCTTCCAGCCGTAGTCGGTTCTCGATGGCTTCCTGAGTACTGGGTGCAGTTTCTGGGATTGCTTGTTCCGTCCCTTGTCCAATCACTGACTTGTCAGGGCTAGCCATCAGGCGCCCGGTGGGCTGCCTGAGAGTCCCTGATGGCTGGGTTTTGTCAAAAGAGACGGATGGCGAAGCGAGCTTGAGGGTCTGGGCAACGACGCCGCCCGGCACCGTTACCAGAAAAACCAACAGAATGACACCGACGATTGGCTTGGAAATCTGCATGGAGAACCCCTGACAGGTGAGAGATGGCACTCGGATCAGCGCCATACACTACCAGAAATCGGCTGGAATGGCAAAACCAGGCCTTTACGTCATCGAGACCGGCATGCCAGGTCAGGCCCAGAAGGCATTCACTACATGCGTCACCTGGGGTGGGCAGCCCGGCGCGAAGACCACTCCGACCACGTCGAATCGGCAGTAGGTGTCGGCGGGCAGGTGGTGAGCCGCCAGGTACCATCGCGCCATCCGGGTCACGCGTCCCTGTTTGGCCCGCGATACTGTTTCCAACGGGTCGCCATGCGCTGTCTGGGTGCGGCTTCGCACTTCGACGAAGACCACGGTATCGCCATCTCGGGCGACAAGATCCAGTTCGCCATATCTGGTGCGCACGTTGCGCCCCAGGATGACCATCCCTTTCCCCTCTAGCAGGGCAGCCGCCAGCTCCTCGCCCCGGCGCCCCAGACTCTGGCGGGTTTTCGTCACAGTTGGCGGCTCCCGTCGAGCCGATAGATCTGGGCCAGCACCTCGGCCATCGCTTCCCACAGTTCTGGTGGAATTTCGGTGCCTAACGGCACCTTGGCCAGAGACTCGGCGAGCGACTTGTCCTCTCGCAGCGGAACCTTATGCTTGCGTGCCTCTTCGACGATGCGAGCCGCCATCAGGCCTCGTCCCGAGGCCACGACCCGCGGCGCTTCGCCCCCCTTCCCGAACACATAGCGCACCGCGACCGCGATGTCCTCGAACCTGACTGGCCGTTTCCCGCTCATGCTTGCCTCACACCCGCACATCCAGGCGTGAAGGAGACGCAGGGGGCTCCTTCGCGGGATCCATCGCTGCCTCCAACGGGGCCAGGAAGAATTCGCGTCCCGGCAGGCGCCCTACCGTCAGCCGCAACGAAGTCCATCCCAAGGCGCGCAGTCGCTCTTCCAGCGGCTCGAAGATGGTTCTCAAAGCAGGAATGACCTCGGCCTGCTGGGCGGCGAAATGGATCCAGAGCGCCTCGCGCAGTCGGTGCAGGCCGATCTCCAAGCGCCCCAGCCGGGGAGGGGTCACCTGCACACGCAAGCTGAACCCGCGCCCCGGCCCATCACCCCCTTCGAAGAAGGCCTCGCCTTCGAGCGTATCGGGAAGATCCATCCCCGACCAGAACACCGGCCACTGGAAGTAGAGGCGCCCTTCGGCCGCTCCCATCGGCGGCTGGGACAGCATCTCTTGCAGAGCTAGGTTGGCCGGCCACGCATCGGCGAGAGCCTGACCGGCAGCCAGATCATCCGCCCCCGCTTCCTGCAACAACCCGACCAAGCGCTCCAAAATTGGCTTTTCGCCCCAGGCTTGCTGCAGCGCCTCTTGCCAGGCCGCTGGCAGATCTTGCCACATACGGGCGAACGTCAGCTCCCCACGCACGTATTGCAGCAGAAGGGGAAAAGCCCCCTCGGGCAACCGCCGAGCGAGCAGCAAGTTCAGCGCCTGCTGCGAGGCCCGATCGAGCCCGGCCCCCAACCGCGCCAGCAGTTCTTTCAGTGCCAGTAGAGCTTCGGGGCTGGCGCGTCCACCCGCGCGCTGCAACAAGCGCCACAGGGCCAGGTTCTCGTCGGTGGGTGGCAAACCCCAATGCTGCAACACTGCCCGGGCCCCGCCTTCCGGCGCCGCCGTCGCCCCCTCCTCGGCTTCCATGGCCAGATGGGCCTGCCCATCGGCTCCGACTTCCACTCGCCCCGCCAAGGTTCGCCCGGCCTCGAGCGGCTTGTTCGTGGTGACCGGACGCCCCTCCACCACGAGCAGGCTGCCTTTCTCATCCGAAGCCAGCACCTCGCCCCGCACGACCTGGCCTGGGGGCCAGCCCCGACCGGCCCCTTCCAGCGTCAATCGCACCATCATTCCGCCACCCTCTTCATTCGACTTCCTCACTGGCGAACAAAGAAGGAGTGATGCCAACCGGTTTTTGACAGAGACAAGCGACGGGTTTGAAGCTCCGTCGGTGAATCTCGCAGGGGCCGAGCCGACGCAAGGCCTCCTGGTGTTCGGGGGTGCCATAGCCCATATGCCGGCCGAATCCGTAGCCGGGAAAGGCTTGATCCATGGCTTCCATGTGCCGATCGCGCGTTTCTTTGGCCAGGATCGAGGCCGCCGCGATCGAGGCGCTGAGAGAGTCGCCCTTGGGGAAGGAGCGAGACGGCACGCGCAGCCACCCCAGGCGGATATGATCGAGCAGAACGAAATCGGGAGCCGGCGTCAGGGCGGCAAACGCGCGCTGGAAAGCCAGGCGAGTCGCTTCGAGAATGTTCAAACGGTCGATTTCCCGCGGCGAGGCTTCGCCGATACCGTAGGCCAGTGCCCGCGCCCGAATCTCGTCGAACAGCTCGCGGCGCCGCTCGCGGGTGAGCTTCTTGGAATCATCCACCCCGGCGATGGGATCCTCCCGGCGAAGGATCACGAAGGCCGCCACCACGGGACCGGCCCATGGCCCGCGCCCGGCTTCATCTCCGCCTGCCACCAGGGAGTACCCCTGGGCCCAGGCCTCGGCTTCGAACCGCCAAAGATCGCGGGCAGACCGACCATCGGCACTTTGGCTTCCCCGCCGGTTTTCGGCAATTGGAACCATTTCGGCTCTCCCAGCCTTTCCGAGGCGCCCCCGTTTCATGAATCCATGTCTCCTCGGCCCAGCCACGTCAGGGCGTATTCCCATGGCAGCCGACGCCCCATTCGCCGCGCCCGTTCCGGACAGGTCGGACACACGGTCAGCACCCGATCGGCTCCCAGCCCTCGAGCCCGCTGCTCGATCACCTCGCGCGGGTCGGGCCCGGCCGCCAGACCTCGCTCCGTTCGGCCACCCCGACAATCACATCCTCCGCCGGCCACTCCCGAGTCTACCACAGCGGTCGCTCCGGCCTGCAAGAGCAAGCGACGAGCCGATGTACCTACGCTACTACCCGGCCAATGGGCAGTGGGATCAGCGAGCAGCACAGGCCCTGCTGACCTCGCTGGGGGACGGTCTCCCTGCTCGATCACCCAGGTGAAAGGATCGGTAATACGTTGCCATACCGTTGTTTCTTCGGCTTCGAGGTCGCAAAGATCCTTCATACGAGATACCGCAGCCAAGCACCGCAGATCGGCGATGACAACCCGCTCAGGCGCGAGAGCGATGAGAGAGCGGAACCACGTGGAGGCTTGTTGAGCGAACGACTCCAAATCAGGAATCTCGAGCGCCAGGGCGCCGCAACACGGCTCCCCAACGAGAGAGATGATGCGCTGGCCCGTCCCTGCCGCGTTCCATGGCCAGCGACCGGTGACTGCCCCTGCAGAACACGACCCTTCGCAGCCGCCAACAACGACGGTACCGCAAGGTTGGGCATCCTTCACCACACCAGGCCCGATGCGTCTTCTCACCCTGCATTGAGGCAGGAAGCCTCGGAGATCGGCCAGCCAGCCTTCCTCTCCTGGCCTTCTCCGGCGCCACCATCGCCAGAGGCTTCGACCGGTTGGAAACTGTAACGCCCAAGCCCACAGCCGGAGGCCAGCAATTTCCCAAGCGGAGCGCGGCAGCAGAAGGCGCCCCAGCCAAACAGCCAGAGTGGTATCAACCCCGTTGGGACAATGGGCGCGGCAGTTCTGACAGCCGGTACAAGAGTTCAAGGCTTCGACAATGGCCGGGGCCGGCACGGGCAGACCCTCATTCCACCCCTGGAGCAGGGCGAGCTTGCCCCGCATCGATGCCTGCTCGCGGCGTTCCCGCTGATAGACAGGACAGAACGCCAGACACGTTCCGCACTTGACGCAGGCTTTCAACTGCTCGTGCCAGAGCCGCTCCAGATCACGCCGAGACCGTGGCTTCATGACCGGGTCCTTCCCTGCCCTGCGTGCCCGCCCACCCCCGATTCAACCCAGTCGATCACGGCCTTACCGTCAGCTGACATCCTCGGGCGGCGCCACCCCACGGCCAAACCGTCCCTTGGGGGCGACCGGCCTGGTCTGCCGCGTCGACCATCAGTAGAAGATCTTGTGCGGATTGAGGACCCCGTTGGGATCGAAGATCCGCTTGATCGAGCGCATGAGATCATAGCTGACCGGATCGAGATTGCGCGGCAGGTAGGGCTTCTTGGCGATACCGATGCCATGTTCCCCCGAGACGGCCCCATCGAACTGGCCGACCAGGTCGAACACCTCCTGGATGGCCACCGGCACTTTGCGCGCTTCTTCTGGGTTGTCGGCGTCATACATGATGTTGACATGGATGTTCCCATCCCCGATGTGCCCAAAAGAGATGATGTTGAGCGCATGCCGTTCGGCGATGGCCCGCAGCCCCCGCATGGCGGCGGGAATGTGCTGCCGCGGCACCACGATGTCCTCGTTGGCTTTCTTGGTGCCGAACGCTCGCATGGCCGGGCTCGCCTTGCGACGGATCTCCCACAGGGCGGCTCGCTCGGCAGCCATGGTCGCCACTCGCACCTCCCCGGCCACGCCGCGCAGACAACCCTCCACACGTTGCCGCAGCCCGGCCATCTCCTCGGCCCGGCCATCCACCTCGATCAGCAGGAGGGCCTGGTAGTGCCGCGGCAGACCGAAGGGCGCATGCCGCTCCACTGCTCGCAGAGCGGCTTCGTCCATGAACTCGAGGCTGGCAGGGTTGATCCCGGCGTGCCACAAGGTGTTGACCATACCGGTCGCCGCATCGAGGTCAGGGAAGAACGCGGCGAACAGCACGGCCGCCTCGGGCTTGGGGACGAGCCGCAACAGGATCGAGGTGAACACCCCCAGCGTCCCTTCGCTGCCGATCAGCAGGTCCTTCAGATTGTAGCCGGCCCGGTTCTTCAGGGTCGGCTTGCCGGCCCGCAGCGGGCGTCCGTCACCGGTGAAACCCTCGACCACCAGCACGTAATCGCGCGTGACCCCGTATTTGACACAATGGGGCCCCCCAGCGTTTTCCGCCACATTTCCACCAATCGTACAAATCTTAGATGACGCTGGATCGGGCGGGTAGTACAATTGCCGCGCTTCGACCAGTTCTTGCAAGTGGAAGGTAACCACTCCCGGCTCGACCCGCACGGTCATGGCAGCTTCGTCCAGGTCGAGGATCCGGTTCATTCCCTGCAGGTCGAGAACCACGCCGTGGCGCACGGCCAGGGCGCCGCCCGAGAACCCGGTTCCGGCGCCTCGCGGCACGATCGGCACGCCATGCCGGTTGGCCGCCGCGAGCACCGCCCCGACTTCCGCCGCCTGCCTGGGCCGAACCACCCCGGCCGGCAGGACGAATTCGTTGGTGGCATCGTAGGCATGGCAGACCAGGCCCACCGGATCGGCCGAGAACAACGACGGGCCGAGTTCGGCGGCGAACCGTGCGAGGGCGTCACCAGCCATGGGCCAAAGCGGCAGAGCCAGGCGGTCGCCGGGCCGCCTTCTGACAGAAATGGCCAACGGCATTGGCTAAGGGAATCAACATAGGTGGGCATTCTATCGCGGGAAAGAGACCATAGACAAGGGCCGGAGGCAGGGCAAACGCCAACCTGCCAACGCCTGTAGTCAGCAAAGACACCTCCACCTGGGGTTCGGCGAGACCGCCGACCGGCTGGTGAGCCGCCCCAAGAGCACGACATCGATCAGGGGTCCAGGGGCCGGTTGCCCTTGGGTTCTGGCGGTGACCTGGGGAAAAGAGACTCTTCGCAGTGGCACCCTTCAAGATTTGGCGTTTGTCCTGATCCCATGATCCCACGAAACCCCCTTCTGGCGCGGCTCGATGCGCCCTCAGAGGGGAAGGGCGCGGTCATCCCGCGCCCTTCCGGAGAGGTCTTCGTGATTCGTCCTGGCCAGCTCGCGTGGCTCAGCCCGCAAGCGCCCGGACCGAACTCACACGATGCGCTTGCCGCGCTTCAGGTAGTGCGTGTGGAGCAGGTGGTGCGACTTGTGGCCGCACGGACCATCGGTCAGGAATTCCTTGTAGAGATCGATCACATGTTTGTTTTCATGCGATTTGCGGACCGCCAGTTCGGCATCTTCCGCATAGATCGCCTTGGCGCGCGCCTCCCGGATCTCGGGCGAGGTCGGAATGGGCTGACCGCCGCCGCCCAGACAGCCGCCGGGGCAGGCCATGAATTCGATGAAATGCGCTTCCGCGAACTTCCCGCCGGCCTTGATGTCTTCCATGACCCGGCGAGCGTTGGCGGTGCCATGGGCCACCGCGACCTTCAAGGTCGCCCCCTTGAGGAAGTCGAAGGATTTAACGCCAATGGCTTTCTGCAGCAAGGGCGGGACGGGTGCCGTCTTCTCGATGGGAATCTCGTAGTACCGCACCCCTTCGAACCCACGCACTGGAATGATGTCCAGGTTCTTGAAGATGTTCTCGGTCTTGACGCCCGTCACCACTTCGACGGCAGTGCGCAGCGCGGCTTCCATGACGCCGCCGGTGGCCCCGAAGATCAGACCGGCGCCCGACGCCTCACCCACCGGATCGTCGAAGTCCGACGGCGGCAAATTGGGCAGGTCGAGCCCCGTTTCCATGATCATCTGGGCCAGTTCGCGGCTGGTCAGACCATAATCGACATCTTTGTACCCGCTCGAGGTCATCTCGGGGCGGTTGCACTCGAATTTCTTGGCGCTGCACGGCATCAACGCCACGGTGACGATGTTTTTGGGATCGATGCCGGCCCGCTCGGCGTACCAGGTCTTGAGCAGGGCGCCGAACATCTGTTGCGGGCTCTTGCAGGTCGACAGGTAATCGGTGAACTCCGGGTAGAAATGCTCGCAGAACTTCACCCAGCCCGGAGAACAGGAGGTGAACTGCGGCAGCTTGACGGTCTTGTCTTTATCGACCAGGGCCTTCTTGAGGCGGATCAACAGCTCGGTGGCCTCCTCCATGATGGTGAGGTCGGCCGTGAAGTTGGTGTCGAAGACCTTGTCGAAGCCGGCGCGGCGCAGGGCGGTGTTGAGCTGGCGAGTGACCGAGGTGCCGGGCGGCAGGCCGAAACATTCGCCAATGGCGGCGCGCGGGCTGGGCGCGGTCTGGATGACGACATGCTTGTTGGGATCGTCGATCGCCGCCCAGATCTCATCGGACGGATCCTTGGCCCGCAGAGCGCCGACCGGACAACGATTGATGCACTGGCCGCAGTTGATGCAGATCACATCGCCCAGCGGCATCTCGTTGAAAGTGGCGATCTCGGTGTGGGGCCCCCGATTGATCGCCTCGAGCACGCCCACTTCCTGCAGGTCGATGCAGGTGCGCACGCAGCGCCGGCACAGGATGCACTTGTTCATGTCGCGCACGACGCTGTAGCTGGAGCGATCGATCTCATGATGCGGCTTGTCGACGTGGCCGAAGCGGTAGAAATCGACGCCATACTCCTTGGCCAGGCTCTGCAGCTCGCAGTTGTTGTTGCGCACGCAGCTATAGCACTCGCCATAGTGGTGCTTGAGCATGAGGTCGAGGTTGTGGCGGCGCGCTTTGCGCACTTTGGCGGAATAGGTCGACACTTTGATCGGCCCCGTTACGGGGTAGGCGCAGGCGGCCTGCAGGGTGCGCTGCCCTTCGACCTCCACGACGCAGACCCGGCACACGCCGGCAACGCACAGATCTTCGTGGTAGCACAGCGTCGGGATCTTGATGTTCAGCTTCCGAGCGGCATCGAGAATGGTGGTGCCGAACGGCACTTCGATCTCCGTGCCGTCGATGGTCACCTTGACCATGGCGCCCAGATCTTTCTCGTTCTTGATTTCCGGCATCTTGAAGCGGCGCTGGCTGAGAGGAGCGCGATCGCTGCCGCACTGGCTGTTGTGGGGTTGTTTGTGAGCCATGTTGTTCTCTCCCTTGTCTTCACTCGCCCTGCGGATGGGCCAGGATCTCGTGCTTGAAGTTCTGCAGGATCGAGATGAAGGCGTTGGGGGCCGACTGCCCCAGACCGCACTTGCTCGACACCTGCATCGTCTCGCCCAAGGAGATCAATTCACGCAGATACTTCATCGGACATTTCTTCTGCTCGAGCAGTTTGATCCCTTCCAGGAGGGTTTCGGTGCCATACCGGCAGGGAGTGCACTGACCGCAGGATTCCTCGAGGAAGAATTCCATGAAGTTCTTCGCCACCTGCAGCATGTTCCGGTGGGGCCCGAAGACGATGATCGAGCCGCCGGTGGGAATGTCTTCATAAGCGATGGTCGAACCGAACTCATGGCGCGCCACGCACCGCCCCGACGCGCCCCCGATCTGAACGGCCTTGGCGTTCTCGCCCCCGACCTCCTTCAGCAGGTTGGCCACCGTGATGCCCATCGGGAACTCATAGACGCCCGGGCGGGCGCAATCGCCCGATACGCTGAACAGCTTGGTGCCGGTCGATTTGTCGGTTCCGAACTTCCTGAACCAGGCCGCGCCTTTGTCGATGATGTGGAACGCGGTAATGAAGGTCTCGACGTTGTTGACCACCGTGGGACAGCCGAGATACCCCGTAGTGACCGGGAAGGGCGGCCGATTGCGGGGTTCGCCGCGATGTCCTTCGAGACTCTCGATCAGGGCCGTTTCCTCGCCGCAGACGTAGGCGCCCGCCCCGAGATGGATGTGGATGTCGAACTCGAAGCCTTTCTTTCCCGCGATGTCCTTGCCCAGCAGGTTCCGCTTGCGCATCGCGACCATGGTCTCTTTGAGACCCCGCATCATGTATTCGTACTCGCCCCGCAAGTAGATGATGCCTTCCCGGGCGCCGATACAATAGCCCGCCACCACCATGCCGGCGATCAGCTGCTCGGCGTAATCGGTGAGCAGCACTCGATCTTTGAAAGTACCCGGCTCGCCTTCGTCGGCATTGCAGACCACGAACTTGCGATCGCCCTGCGCCGCGCCCGCCAGATTCCATTTGGTGCCGGTGGGGAAGCCCGCGCCGCCGCGCCCTTTCAGGCCGCTGTCGCGCACTTCGTTGATGAGATCGGCCCGCTCGCGGGCCAGGGCCTTCTTCAAGGCCTGGTCGACGTGAATCTCGGAAAAGATCACCAGATCGGTCTTGTGGCGGCTCATTTCTCGGCTCCTTCTTCGTGGGTCACGTGCGCCCCGAACTTCTTGACATAGCTTTCGATGATATCGGCCACCCCTTCCGGCGTCACCTTGGTGTAGACTTCGTCATTGACCAGCATGGCCGGCCCCTGATCGCACATGCCCAGGCAGTTGGTGTATTCCAGGGTGAACATGCCATCGGGCGTCGTCTCGCCGAATTTGATGCCCAGGTCGTTCTCGAGCTGCGTGGCGATGGCCTTCTTATCAGCCATCTCGCAGGAGATGGTCTGGCACAGCCGAATGATGAATTTCCCCTTCTTCTTGGTGGACAGAAAGGAATAGAAACTCACCACCCCATGCACTTCGGCAGGATGGATGCCGAACACATCGGCCACCTCCTGCATCGCTTCCGGGGAAATGTGATGGTAGGCCCGCTGCACATGTTGCAGAACGGGCATCAACCCGCTGCGATGGAACTCGTACTTTTTGGCGATCGCGGTGATTTCGTGCCGGAGTTGGTCTTTTTCGGATGCGAGCATGACGGTCTCCTCGTTATTTCACGTACTTCTTGATGGCAGCCAGCAGCTTGTCGGCCGGCACCGGCTTCTCGAAGAACTCGTTCACCGGCACCATGGCGCTGTCCTTGCCGTAGGACTGCCCGGTGATCTTGGCAACGGAGGTCAGCATGATGATCGGGATCTTGTTGCCCTCTTTGCGGATCTTCTGGGCCATGGCAAAACCATCGTCGGCTTCTTCCATCATCACGTCCAGGATCAGCAGGTCTGGCTTCTCTTTGTGCAAAAGGGCCATCCCTTCCTGGGGGTTGTGGCCGGCCACCACGGTGTACCCATGCTTTTCGAGATGGGCGCGATTGATGTCCACGAAGTCCTTGTCATCATCGACGAGCAGTATCTTGGCCATAGTCACGAACTCCTTGCGCGCGTTGTGCCACCTGCCGCGGCCTCCCTGGCCCGATACCGACCGATGGCCCCCTTATTGTAGGAAAAATCCCCAGAAAGTCAAACAAAATTAGGATTTTTTTCACAAAGACGGCTTTTTGATGAACGCCAGCACTTCGCAGAGGCCATCCCCACCGCTCAAGGCCGGCAGGACGTGAGGTTCAGGCCAGCGCAGGACCTCGAGTTCGAGGCTGCCGACCCCCCGCCGCCATTCGAGACGGACGAGCCCGCTCTTCTTGGCCTGGCCGGGGTTCAACAGCCAGGTCAGGCGATCGCCGATCCATCGTTTTTGGTGAGCCCATCGATACCTGTGCAAGACCTCATCGACCCGCGGGGCCGGATCGATACCCTCGCTCGGCAGCTCGAGCCGAAGCTGGTACCCCGGTTCGTCGCCCGGCACGTCGGCCCGGCCAGGCACCAGACGCACCTCATGAATCACCATCCCATCGGCGTCTTCGCCTTTCAGCGGGAAACCGGCCCCAGGAGTCGACGCCCCGACGCGATCGGCTGGGGCTGGCCCGGACCATTCTGCCTTCACCAGGATTTCCGCCCAGAACAGACCATAGCTGGCCTGTCGCTCCATGCTCCGATCGACCCGCACGAAGGTCTCCACCAAACCGGGAAGCCCGCGCATGAGATTCCGAGCCAGCACCGCCCCCAGGAAGCGATGGCCGGTCTCGGCCCACCGCCGCGGAAGGCTCGCCACCACCCGCCACCGCCGGAGCACGGGCTCGGCCCGCGCCGCGCCGCCTCGAGCGCGAGCGCTCCCCGGCCCGGTCGGGGTTGCTCCAGATCCCGCTCTGGCAGCCACGCCCAGCCCCTCGTCCGGCGGCGCCCATTGCAGCGTGGTCTGGCGCTCGGCATCGGTGCGGCAGGCTCCGCAGCCGAGGCAGGCCCCGCCTCCGAAGGGGCGAGCCAGACACGACGGCAAAGAACCACCTTGTTCGAGAACGGCGGTATTGCGGGCCAGAAACTCGGCCGAGACCCCGACATCCACATCGTCCCAAGGGTATAAGACCCTACCATGGCGAACATGCCCCTCTTCTCTGGCGATGCCCGCCACCTCGGCCTTTTCCGGGCTTTCCTCACCCGAGCCACTGGCGCTTGCCCGCCGCTCAGGCGATGGTGATGGGCGACCCTCGAGGTCCGATCTTGCGGCGACCGGGCTCAGATACCCTTCCGGTCCGGTCGGGGTCGGGGAGTCGGTGGTCAAGAAAGCAGCCAGGTCAGCCCCGCATTCCCCTCGGTAGCGGAAGCCCCGCGCCACCGAAGCCTCGACCAGGCGCGCGGTCCCGCGCCGGTCGGCATAGGCCAGCCATTCCGAAACGATGGCGTCGGCCGGGCCCGCACTGATCCGTCCCTCGAATCCCGCCTGCCTGACCGCCGTCAACACCCGCTGCATCAGATGCTCGAGCCGAGCCATCCCGCCGGGGCGCGCCATGGCCTGCAAGGGCGTGCGGGGCGGCCGGAACAACGCCGCCAGCGAGAACGTGAGCAACGGTCGGCCGCGCCGGCCTTCCATCAT
Source organism: Candidatus Ozemibacter sibiricus (assembly GCA_003327425.1). Lineage (GTDB taxonomy): Bacteria > Muiribacteriota > Ozemobacteria > Ozemobacterales > Ozemobacteraceae > Ozemobacter > Ozemobacter sibiricus. The sequence goes on along the minus strand of QOQW01000001.1, from coordinate 11,339 downwards.
CTTCTTGAGTCGATCGAGCAGCCGGCCGAATTCCTGCAGGTCGCTCTCCTCCTCCCAGCCGGTGACGATCACGAAGACCTTCATCTGCCGCACCTGGCGCTGGAACAACTCCTGGAAGCCCTTCAGCAGCACCGCCTCGGGCAGGTTCTTCTGCAACCGCTCGCGCAGCCGGTCGCTGATCCCTTCCATGGCGCAGGTATAGGTCCGTTTCCCAGCGGCCAGTTGCCGTTCGAGCAGGTCGGGAGCGTAGGCGATCGCATCGAAGCGCTGGCTCTTCAGCGCCACCCGGTCGAAGAGCCGGTCCAGCTGAGCCAGCAACGGGCGCAACCCGGAGCAGGTGTTCAGGTTGAAGGTCATCAGACCGATCTCGCTCAGCCCCAGATTGGCCTTCATCTGCCGCGCCGCGTCGATCAGGCGAGCCACCGGCCGTTCCCGGTAGGGCTTCTGCTCCCAGGACTCCTTGCAGAAGGAGCAGAAATACGGGCATCCGGAGGTCACCAGAAGGGGCGCGGTGCCGGCGGCCTCTTCATGATAGAAAATGGGCCCTCGTACAAAGTAATTTTTCGGTGCCTCGGGATCGGCCCGATGCGCTCTGACCGGAAAAGGGGCGCCCGCCGCTGGGACAATGCGGGCCAACCGCCCTGCCCCATCGAATTCCTGCCGATAGGCCGACGGATCGTAGAAGCCGGGCACATCACGCCGGGCGGCCGCCAGCAGAGTAGCACGGCCCTGGCCTGCCAGATCGCGAGCCAGCGCAAGGAAGCGCGGGAACGCCTCTTCGCCATCGCCGACCACCACCCCGTCGACCAGCCCGGCCCCGCCACCTTCCTCTGACGAGCCGAGCGGGCCGTGCAGCACCGACGTCACGTAGGAGTTGCTTCCTCCCAGGAGCACGAAGGGGAACCGGCCCGCTGCCCGCCCTTCCCGCGACAAGGGAATGCCCGAATGCGCCAGCAGGGCCGGCAGATTGATCAGCTCCTGCACCACCGAGTTGCTGACCGCCAGGATATCGAACGCGCTCGCCGGCTGCTTCGATCCTGTGCCCACCAGCAGCGGAATGCCGTCCCGCCGCATGAGGGACTCGTCGCGCGCCGACGGCAGGAAGGCGAGGTCGACGTAAACGCCCTCCACTCCGGCGGCCAACTGGAAGAGCAGGGAATGGGTGAGCCCGGCCGCCACCTCGCCATATTCCGAAAGCCGAACGATCAGCACCCGTAAGCGGGCCGCCCCGAAGCCCGCCGGATCGAGGGTATTGGGCTCGCCGCCCCGCAGCCACAGACCACGGCCCGACAAGGCTCGTCGGTGGCGTTCCACCCACGCGGCGATCGCCGCGGGATCAGTCATCAGATTTCTACCCATCATCCTCCATGGTTTTCAGGTAAACCTTGTCGACTCCAAATCTGAGAGAAAGCCCCCTGCCCGCCGTGCTCGCCAGGAGCAAAGGGCCATGGCCCCTCAGCGACCGGCCAGCCCCGGGCGACGGCCTATCCAGGCAGGTCGATTGCTTCTCCGGTGTCCGATTGATGCGTCTTGGCTGACAACGGCCGTTGCCGGTTGGCGTTGCCTTTGCCTGTAGCAGAAGCTCCGCCATTCAAAAGCCATTCATGCTATATCATGGATCACGGGAGGTTGGCCATGGGCATGGCAGCTCAACAAGTCGCACGCCGCGGTCCTGAACAGAATTCCTTAGGAACCTGGTCGCGGTTCCGATCTTTTGCCCCTCCCTTTGTTACCTGCCTTCAGACCGCCATCCCTCCTCAGGGAATGCCCGCATGAGAAATGGAACGCCTCGGTGGACCAGGCCGCACCATTGCCGCTTCGAGGGCTCTTCGACCGAACAAAGCCCTGATGGATGGCCACCGACCAAGGGTTGGGCGCACCGGCGCCGCCTGGCGAGGCCGTCTGAAGCCACACCGGCGCTCCTCTCCCTGAGCCGGCCGAGGACCTTGCCACGACGCCCTCGGCACGCAGGTTGATTCAAACGGTCACTGCCAGAGCATGTACAGAGTGCGCATCGATAGCTGGCTGCCGACAGCTGGGCCCTGGGAAGCGGCACCGGGCAGCGTGTTCCGTCACGGAGCCATCGTCTGGCTGGATTCGGCCCCGCTGTTCCTAACCTCCGACCCCGACCTCGTCCATCCTCTGGCCGTGCTCGTACCTGATCAGGCCTGGATGGCCGCGGCCACCTCCCCCCTCCTCCTGGACCCGGCCGGCATTCTGGCGCTGGGCCCCTGGCGCTGGGAGCGCGGGCCCGACCTGCTCCCGCCCGACCGACCGACCGCCGCTGCGCCGGGCCTGCTCACCGCCAACACGCGTCTGCTCCGGCGCTGCTTGCCGCTCGCCACCCCCCGCCCGATCCTGATGGTCGATCCCTCTTCATGTGCTCAAGATGGTCCAGGCTTAAAAGAATGTCCGCCCCCCAACGCTCCTCCCGCCCCGAACTCCTCGCTCCGTCCCCTTCCCTCCGCCGCCCCTATCCACACCCGACGGCAAGCCAGGCCGGCCCCAACGGCCGAGTGCCCTCCGCCCCCCCCCGGCGAGGGTTCCATTCAAAACCAAGCCGCCCGATGTCCTTCGCCAACCGACGCCAGCGCTGGTTCAGGCGCCCTGCTGGAAGCCTTCCTCGGCCGAACCACCAACGAATTCACCCACCCCCTGGCCGCCCTTCGTCAGGCGTTGCGCGCCCCCACGATCGCTCGGCCGCCCGAGGCAGGCATGACGACGGCCGGCGCCCTCGCCGGCCGACCACCGATCGATCTGGCTCCGTTCGCGACGTGGTTCGGACGCGGCACCGGCTCCACCCCCTCCTGGGACGACCTGATCACCGGGCTTCTGCTCGCCGATCGTTGGCTCGGCCCGCCGTGCCGTGTCCGCCTCAGCGATGCCCTCCTGCCGGAGATCCGCGCCCGCACCTCTCCCGTGGCCTGGCACCAATTGGCCATGGCCGCTCATGGCCTAACGAATCTCCGCTGGGAAAGGTTCCTTCACTCGTTCTGCACGCAGCCTCTCTCGCCCGCGGCCATCCTCGCGGCCGCTCGCCATGGCCATGCTTCTGGCGCGGAGATCCTGGCCGGGGTGCTCCTGCGACTGGAGAGCGAATCGCTGCTCCCCTCGTCGGCAGACCAAGCCAAGGTCTCTTGAGCGGAGCCGCAACATCGCCTGGGAAAGGAGCGGCGTCAGTCCTCTTCCAGCGGATCGGCTGGCAGATCGGCCTCGGCCGTACCGGTCGCGCCGAGCATGAGACGCAGCAAAACCGCCGCGATCAGCAGCACGGGAGCGACCACCACCACCAGCGCATAGGCCACGAAGTAGGTGCAGCCAATCAGGCTCATCGTGGTATCGAGCGGGGCGCCGGTGGGACTGGTTCCGCTCAGAATGGTTGTGTATTCCCGCCAGCCCAGGCTGTCACAGATCACGAAAAAGCCCACCAAAAGCAGGCTGCGCACCAGAAACCCGAGCGGACTGAAGGTCGGCGCCCGCCAGATCCTTTGCCACAGGCTCATCTCCATCTTTTCACTTCCCCGCCACTTTCTGCCAGACGGGCCCCAGCACCATCGAATAGAGCAGCACCGCATCGCCCACCTGATTGCTGGCGCAGTACTTGAGCCGATCTCCCTCTTGCCTGCCGAATCCGCCAAGATTGAGGGAACGATGCAACCGCGCCAGGGTCGGCAGATCGCCGAAGGTCGCCGCCCCGACGAAGGCCAGCCCGCTCGCTCCGGTCGACACCTCGAGCAGCGGCAGGATCATCCCCGAATCGACATCGCTATGGCCGGGGCAAAGCTCCGGCCACTCGCGGCTGTAGCCGAATCCTACGATGGTCCGGCCGAGGTGCTGCACCGCCTTCTCGTACTGTTCGCGGGCGAATGGCTCATCGATCAGCGCCAGGCAATGCGCGGCCATCCAGATCGACGACCCCTCCGGGCCTTCCATGACCGTATCGCCGGCCACATTGTAGGCCGAGACCAGCATCCCGGTCTTGGGCTCGATCAACTTGGCCCGGGCCGCCGCCACCCAACGCCGAAAGAACTCTCCATGATCGTTGCCGTCGAGGAAATCACTGATCCGAATGGCGGCCAGCGCCACGGTATTGCAGAAGAGCCAGCATTCATCGGGATAGCTCTCGGCCGACAGCACCGGGCTCTGTTCCATGCGCTCGACCATCCACCGCACCCGCTCGGCCAGCAACGGCCGATAGGCCTCTTTCTCCTCGACCACCCGGCGAATTCCCAGCATGAGAGCGATTTCCCCATCGAGGAACTGGCTGCGGGCAGGCTGCAGTTTGAACGGCATGGCCTGGGCGTAAGGCATGAGGAAGAAGTACAGGCCATTCTCCTGCTCGAGCCGGATCGTCTCATCAATGATCCGATCCATGATGGGCAGCACGGTGCCTTTCAGCGCGGGGTCGCGCAGCGCGATGTTGCCAAGCGCCCAGACGAAGAAACAACGGGCCATGAAATCCCACTCGGCGTTGCGCACCCGCATCTTCTCCATCTCGCGGGCCCCGCTCTCGGGGTCGGTCCAGAGGTGGAGATGCTGGTTGAGCAGCAAGCGCGCTTTGGGGGGAATCCCCGTCGCGGCGTGGAAGGCTTCCGGCGGGTCGTCGAAGACCTTGTGGCAGAGGGGAAGCCAGATGGCCGCCGCCGCGCCCAGGGCCACCAGGCCCAGGAGGATGCGTTTCCAGGCAGGAATCATCGTGCCGAATCCTTTCGGTCGACGATTCTACCAGGATGGCGCCTGCGCTGCCAGTACCAACCTTCCAGAACCAGCCTCACCTGCCCGATGGCCCCCACCAGCTCAGGGTCATCCCTTGGGAATAGGAGCTCCGGCTCCCGGGCGATAGCCGAACTGGAAATCGCCGATCTTGCCTGACGTCCCGTCGGTGCGGGTGAAGCTGGCCTCCAGGATCAGGGTGTTCCCTCGGATCTCGGACAACTGGCGGATGAACCGCAGATCGAGCGACGCGATGCCCAGCTCGGGCAGGCTGGCCAGCTCCCTGGCCTGGATGGCCCCGTCGCCATTGAGGTCACGATAGAGCTGGAGCGCCTTGAAGACCGGATCGCGCTGGTCGATCCGGCCATCCTTGGTGCGATCGAATGTCGCCAGCTCGAGGAATCCGTTGGCCGCTCCGTTCTGGTCGCCGAACAGTTCCCGGCCATCGTCGATCCGGCCGTTGCCGTTGCGATCGAGGACGAGCAAGGCATCGCCGCCTTTGACCCAGGCTGTCCGATCGAGCCGGCCGTCGGCATCGATGTCGAAGCTGGCCCCTTCGCCGGCCTCGGTGAGATCATAGCCGTTGCCGTCCAGATCGAGCACCAGCGGATCGATCTTCTTCACCTGCGCCGACCGGATCTCGAGCCGCGATTGGACCTTCTCCAGCGAAATGCTGAGCTCCCTGAGGATCTCCATATCGGCCGTCCAGGCCAGCGCCGGCCGATCGGCCTCGCCGGATTCGGCGGCCGCACCGACACCCTCCGCCGAGGCCGCTCGCACGCGACTGCCCTCGCCCCCTCCCGCGGCAGAGGCGAACGCCCCCGTCGCTCCTGCCGAGGCGAGATCCAGCAGTTCTCGAAACTGCGCCCGGAGACGCGCCAGCTCCTCGTCATCGCGCGCAATCAGCCGCAGCAGGAAATCGAGATCGCGCTCGAGCCGAGGGTTGCCGATTTTCAGGCCATTGGCCACCTCGGTCACCGTGTAGGTGATCTGCAACCGGGCGCCGTCGGGACTCTCGCGCCGGAACCGGTCGAGAGCGGTGCCCAGGGTGGCCAGCGGGGACAGGTCGAGCAGATCCTGCTCGATGTCGGTCTTCCCTGTCGGGGGCTTTCGCCCGCGGCCAGTGAACGCCTCCACCACCAGCTCCGTCCGGCGGGCCTGGAAGAACATTTCGGAATGAACGCCGACACGATGGGCCATGACACTCCTCCTTGAGTGGCAGTTGCCTCCATGCGGGGCCCGGTTCGAAACCGACCATGCCCCCTTAAATGTATCGGCAGCCCCGGGCAGCCTTCTTTAGCCCCTCAGAAAAAATGTATAAACATTGCGCACTCGCCACGGGAAATTTCCTTGCCAGACCCCCGGCCGACGACTATTGTTAGATTAGACTAACTTCCGGCGTCGCCGGTGATCTCGGAGAAACCTATGTCCCACCTGCGTACCTGCAAGACCTGCGGCGCGGTCGCCGCCGATCCTGGTCATCTGTGCGATCCGACCCCGGCCAAGAAGGTCTTCGCCTGCGAATACTGCGGGGCCAAGGCCGGCGAGGAACGCCACCTCTGCAAGCCGATGATCGAGAAGGTCGAGCATTTCTGCTCGGCGTGCGGTCGTGTAGCGGTCGAACCCACCGCCCTCTGCCATCCCAAGAAGCTCGAGGACAAGGCCTGAGTCGCCCCCTGCCCATTCTGACGACCTGTGGGTCAAGCCCCCGGTGAGGTCCGGTCCGGGGGCTGGTCCGTCCTGAATTTAAAGGTCCGGTAGGCGGCATGGATATGCCGTGACAACAGGGGATACCGTGACAGGAACGGCAGCCCGAACACCTGCTCGAAGTAGAATTCCGCTTGCTCGGCCAGCCCGAGCCGGGCCGACAGCTCGGCCGCGAGAAACCCGTTGACCACCACGGCTCGCTCGGAAAGAGGCTTCTGGCCTGGTTTCAGCCGCTCCTGCACCGCCTCCCACCCCGGGAAGCGGCTGCTCAAGAGCAGGTACGGGTGGTAGAGCCGCACCAGGCATTCCAGCGACCGACTCAAGAATTCTGTTTCCATCAAGGGTTTGCCAAGACGCCGGCAGAGCCAGGCTCCTTTCAGGAAGATGCCGCTCGCCTGCCGGTCGTATTCCAGGGGAGCCAGCTCTTCGACGGTCAGGGCGGCCAGCTCGTAGCTGCGGCACCCCTCGACCAGTCCACGTTCGCCACCGAAGTCGAGATCGAGAGCCACTTTGCTCCGTCGTTCGCTGGCCGGCGGCGCCAGAAAGCTCGCCAGCGCCTCGGCCGCCGCCTCCACCCGCGAGAACCGGCCCGCGAAATTCGCATACAGACACGACGGACACACGACGATCGCATAGAGCTCAGGCACCACCCCGGCCGGACAGATCGGGCAGAAATCGGTCTCGGTGCCTTGGACCTCGAACGCGCCCGGTTTGAACTGCGGGCTGCCGAATCGTTCCCCGCACACCCCGCATTCGAAAAAAAGGATCTGCAAAGGGCTGCCCCCCTGCCCCACGGCGGCGCGGCTCACTGCCTCATCGCCCGCCAGGTCAGGACGGAGCGCCGACAGCCCATCGCGCTCGACGAGTTCGGGCTCCTCGCACAGCGCGTTCAGGGTCTGCACCAGGCGAGGGATGACCAACGGCTTGACCAGGAGCCCGACCGCCCGCTGGTCGAGGCATTCCTCGGCCAGCTCCCGGGTGAAGGCCGTCGCCAGGAAGACCATCTTCGCTTCTGGCGCCGCTTTCAAGGCCAGCGCCGTGATGTCGGCCACGCTTTTGAGGTAGCCATCCAGATCGATGAACCAGGCCACCGTCGGAACCTGGCCCGACAAGCGGGTCATGTCAGCGTAGCTGCGCGCCCGTCGCGCTTGGAACCCATACTCCTTCAGGGTCAGCTCGATCAGCGTGGCCACGGCCGCATCTCGGGTCAGAATCAGGCACTGGCGCCGGACCACGCCCCTTCCCCCCTGGACCACGGCGCGATCGAAGGCCGCCACCACGTCTCGCAGGCCACGGAGCAGATCGCCCAACGAAGGCCGCTGGCGCGGGTCCGGTCGGAGCATGGCCAGGAGCGAGTCCAGGAACGGGAACAACGGATCCTGCGGCGACAACGGCTGGAGGGACAACGTCTCCGCCAGCGTCGAGGCCGCGGCCACCGCGACCGGCGCGACCGGGGATTGGTCCGGAACACTCGCCGGGAGCTTGCCGAAGAGCGCTTCCCAGAAGACCAGCCCTGCCGAATAGATGTCGGCCGCCGGCGTCGCCGGCTCGGGCCCCCATTGCTCGGGGGCCAGGTAGCGACCGGCCTCCCCCGACTCCGCCCTGGTCCGGGTGGTTCGCGCCGTGATGGGGAAGCCGCTGAGCCGCGGATTTCCCTGCTGGTCGATCCCCAGGAAATCGGGATGGATGTTGCCATGCGGCTCGCCCAGCCGATGCAGAGGCTCCAGACCTTCGAGCAGCCGCAACAGGAAGGTCGCGGCGGCCTGGCGATCCTGGCCCAGGGCTTCCCGGCGAGCCCTCAGGGAATCGCCGCCCGGCGCCTCCTGGATCAGGAAGAACCGCTGCTTTTCCTGGTCATACCCGTACTGAATGACCGGGCACAGCACCGGATGCTTGACCTCGGCCAGACGCTGCAGGCGCCGCTCGATGGCCGATGCCTGGCCACTATCAGCTTCGCGGCCGGGGGCCGGCCGAGGCGAGTCCGGTCGCGAGCCCGACGGCCCCTCCTCGGCTCGGTGACAGGCGGGAGAAGCCACCAGCACCCGGATCAAGACCGGCGCCTCGGTGCGGGCATCCCTGCCTTCATGGACCCCGCCGAACGGTCCGGCCTGCAGGAGCCGATGCACCGGGAAGCGCCATTCGATCGCATCGGAACGCGCCAGCAGCCGGCTTTTGATGGTCTGCAAGGCCTCGACGATGGCGGGAATCTCCGGCCGCCGCTTCGGGTCCTTTTCGAGCATGGCGCGCAGCAGATCGGTGAACCAGACGCCAAAGGGGCTGCGCTCCAGCTCCTCGAGCGGAGGCGGCGCGGTCAGATGCTGGATGATGGCCGCCAGCATCGGATCTGACGCTTCGGTCGGCACCTTGAAAGGCGGCGCGCCGGTCAGCACTTCCCACAGCACCACCCCGAGGGAATAGATGTCGGATTTGGGGGTGATGTCCGGCTTTCCTTCGCACTGCTCGGGCGACATGTACCAGGGCGTTCCCAGGGCCAGCCCTGGCTGGGTCTGCTGGCGCGCCCCTTTGGCGATGCCGAAATCGACGATCTTCAGCGCGCCCCGGGGATCGAGCAGCAGATTGGCCGGCTTCAGATCGCGATGGACGATCTGCCGGGCATGGAACGCCTGCACGCCATCCAGAAGATCGATGAACAACCGGATCACCCGCAGCGGATCCTGGGCCAGCCGCTTCTGGAAATCCATCAGGCTCCGCCCCGGAAAAAACTCCATGACCATGAACGGCAGCCCGGTCTTCTCTTCGGTTTCCAGGCAGTAGATCTCGACGATCCGCGGATGCCGGATGGTCGCGAGGATCTCGCCTTCCTGCCGGAACCGGCCAGCCCCCACCGGATCGCGGGCGACATCCGGATGCAGGAACTTCAGCGCGACCACCCGCGACATCTCGGCTTCGTAGGCTTTGAAGACCGCTCCCATCCCGCCTTCGCCGAGTTTGATCAAAAGGCGGTATCGCCCATTGATGAGCGCCCCGTTGGGAAACATCGACCGCTCGTCCGTCCTCGCCCGTTCGTTCAGGGAGCGGGGGCTCCCTCGCTGCGCCTCATGATAGCACACCCTCCCCGCGGCCCTGGACTGGCGATCTCGAGGGCCACCCGCCGCGGACGCGCTCCTTCCCACTCGCGCGGCTTCGTGTTCGGAATAGGCCGGGTCAGCGGATCGGCCATCCGGCCGCGGCGCAGGCGCTTTGCCACGCGCGCCGCAAGGCCGCCAGATCGGGGAAGCGCGCCCGTGCCAGAACCTCGGCCGGGTCTTCCTGCCCCCGCATGACCATCGGTTCGGCCAGCGCTCGATCGAAAACTTCCGCTACGACAGGGGGGAGATCCGGGCGACGCTCCCGAATCGGAACAGGAGGGTGCTCGGCCATCACCCGCATCACCTCGGCCAGCCCGATCGGACGACCGGCTTGGCGCGCCTCGGCCGGCCAGGCAGCAAAGCCTTCGCGGGGCCGGGCCCCCGTCAGGCATTCATAGAGCAGCGCGGCCACCGAGAAGACTTCCGACGGCCCGATGGTCTGCCCATAGAAGGTGACGCGCTCGCGGGGCCAATATGGAGCGGCCTCGGCATATAATCCCGCCAGAATCATCTGGATGAGCCCCGCCCGTTCGAGCCCGCTGAACAGCCCCAGGTCAACGATCAAGGCTCGCCGGGCGCCCCCTTCCCCGCTCACCAGGATATTCTGGGGCTTCAGGTTCCGGTGCCAGAGACGCTCGCGACTGGCAGACTCGCCCACCGCCGTCCCTTGCGCCTTGAGGCACCCCTCGGCTTCGGCCCAGACCAGAGCGTCCAGGATGTCGTTCATCAAGGGCAAGGCCTCTTCCAGAGCCAGGCGTCCTCCGCGCTGCGCAAGAAATTCTTTCAGATTCACCCCTTCATGATATTCCTGCGCCGCCAGGAAGATGTTGCCCGAGCGCCATACATCGAGCTGGCGTACGATCCGGGGGTGAACCAGCCCTGTCAGCGGCTGGGCGAGAGCCAGAAATCGCGCCGCCGCACCTTCATCGAACACGATGTTGGGCACGAGCGTCTTGAGGACGACTCGGCCACCGGTCACGCCATCGGTGGCCCGGTAGGTCGCGCCCATCCAACCGTACCCGATGACCTCCTCGACCTGGTAGCGGCCCACCTGCGCTCCGGCGCCCAGCTCGCCCATGCGGGGCGTGGCCACCGCCAGACCGGACGGCCCGCGGCGCAAGGCCTCTCGGATACGCCGCAACGGCTGGAAACCTGGAGTCGACGCCGCTGCGATGAAGACCTGCAAACGATTTTTTCCGACTACGATCTGATCGCCATCGCCCAAAAACACCGAAGACGGCGGCAGAGGCCAGGCGTTCTTGCGGGCACCACTCGCCCGGCCGCCGTAGAGCGTGTCATTGACGAAGACCCCGTTGCGACTCCCCAGGTCGGTCAGCCGACAAAAGGGAGGGGAAATCTCCAGCAGGAAATGATGCCGGGAAACGAACGGATCTTCCACGATGCACAGAGTGGCATCGGGAACCCTGCCGAACAAGACAACCGCCGGAGAGGCGAAGGACAGCACCTGCCCTCGCCGTTCCCCGTCCAGGACGCGCAGCTCAACCGTTCCGTTCACGCGCTGATCCTAGGGTGGCTGCGACGGCGCTCATCGCCCACCACATCGCGACAGAAAGTACAAGGTGACAACGCCGGCCCAACCTCGTTGGAATTTTCATGAATGCTGGCAGGGGTCTTTTCAATCTTTCATAAGGTGGGCACTGAAGCCAGGGTGCCGACCATCTGCCCAGAAATCCACCGTACGAGCGAACCCCCCAGGATTGGTCCTGGGGGGTTCATGATCTTGGCGGCGACCTACTTTCCCACACAGCTGCCCATGCAGTATCATCGGCGTGTCCGGGCTTAACTTCCGAGTTCGGAATGGGATCGGGT
>QOQW01000017.1 GCA_003327425.1 Candidatus Ozemibacter sibiricus | reverse complement strand
ATCGTCTTCGCCCTCTTCCTGGCCCTGATCTACAATCATCTGGCCACGGCCAAAGAAGCTGAACTGCACGTGGCAGATTCCGAGGGGGGGAAGAATTGAACATGGACATGATGTCGGTCGTTCTTTTCGTCTTTTTCGTTGGGCTGGTCCTGGGCCTGTCGTTCTATTTCGCCCGGCAAACCAAGTCGGCTGCTGGCTATTTCGCCGCCGGAGGCACCATCCACTGGAGCGTCAACGGGATTGCCTTCGCTGGCGACTACCTCTCCGCGGCCTCTTTCCTCGGCATCTGCGGCATGATCGCCACGGCTGGCTATGATGGGTTCCTCTATTCGATCGGGTATCTGGCCGGCTGGATCGTCGCTCTCTTCGTCGTCGCCGAGCCGATGAAGCGCCTCGGCAAATACACCTTCACCGATGCCCTCGATGCCCGGTTCAACTCCAAAGGTATCCAGTTGGCGGCGGCGATCAGCACCCTGATCGTGTCGCTTTTCTATCTCATCCCGCAGATGGTCGGGGCGGGCGTGCTGGTCACGCCGCTGCTGGGCTTGCCGCACGCGGCCGGCGTCATCCTGGTGGGGGCGATCGTCATCACCATCGTGGCGACCGCGGGTATGACTTCGACGACCTACGTTCAGTTTCTGAAGGGGGCGCTGCTGGTGATTTTCTCCCTTGTTCTCAGTTATATGGTATGCCAGCGAGGATTCTCGACCACCCCTGATCAGGATGGCAAAGTCCCTTTCTATCAGTATCAGACCGTGGCTTGTACGGTGGCGAGCGACGCTATTACCGTCCATGATCCTGCCTATACCTTCGCCGGGCAGATAACGGCTGGGGCCAACACCTTCGTCAAACTGACCCGCGATGGCAAGACGCTCTACTACAAGCTCGACCAAGATGCGGCGGGCAACAGCGTGCTGCATGAATGCCAATCCGAGGTCACCCGTCCTGATGGCACCAAACTGATCAACGGGGCCCCTGCTTCGGCCGAGAACAAGCTGCGGCAGGCTGGCCACCTCGTCGCCATTCGTGGCAAGACGGGCGAGGAGGCGAAAACCGGTCCGGTCGGGCCGTTCGAGATGATGAACATCTTCGCCGATCCCGCAACCAAGATGTGCATCTTCAAAGAGGCCCGCTTCAAGGATGGCGACGAAGCCGTCAAGGTCTACTATGGCTCCATCGCCCCGGGGAACCGGCTCATGCGCCCGGGTGTCAAATTCAAGGTCGAAGGCTCCCTGACCGAGAAGATCGATTTCGTCTCATTGATGTTGGCGCTGTTCTTGGGAACCTCCGCGCTGCCCCACATCCTGATCCGCTACTACACGGTGCCGAGCCCGGCCTGCGCCCGCAAATCGACCATCGTTGCTATCGCCTCGATCGGGTTCTTCTACGTGCTGACGCTGTACATGGGGCTCGGCGCCATGGGGAATGCCGTGGTCAATCCGGCTGACAACAACATGTCGGCCCCGCTGCTGGCTAGATCGTTCGGCACCTTCCTGTTCTCGATGATCAGCGCGATCGCCTTCGCCACGGTGCTCGGCACGGTCAGCGGCCTGATCGTAGCTGGCTCGGGGGCGGTAGCTCACGACCTGATGGACCGCTTCCTGGACATGAAAATGGACGAGAAGAGGAAAGTCTGGGCCGGGAAGGTCTCGGCCTTCGTCATTGGCCTCATTGCGATGGTGCTGGGCATCGTCTTCCAGGGGGTCAACGTCAGCTTCCTGGTAGGGCTGGCCTTCGCGGTAGCAGCCTCGGCCAACCTGCCGTCGGTCATCATGCTGCTGTTCTGGGAAAAGACGACGGCGAGCGGCATCGTGGCTTCCATTCTAACGGGGATCATTACCTCCGTCGGCATCATCGCCGTATCGCCTACCATGTATGAGCTCTACGGCCTTGATCCCAAGATGGCACCGATTCCTTTCTCCAATCCTGGTCTGTTCTCGATTCCGCTGAGCTTCCTGGCCCTCGTCGTGGTATCCTTGATGACGGGGCCGACTGCCACCCCGAAGGCTGAGGCCGCTGCGGAGGGGGCCGTCACCGCATAAACACCTTCGGACAAGGAGGGGATGGCGGCGGGGCACCGCCGCCGTCCCCGTTGCGCCAGCATGCGATCGTTCGCCGTCCGGGCCGTCTTCACCACCTTGCTGACCATCAGCCTGTTTTTCGTGGCGATCTTCTTCCTCATCATCCCTTCCCTGGAACGCAGCATCATGGACCAGAAGCGGGTGATGATCCGAGAACTGACCACTTCGGCGTGGAACATCCTGGCCAAGTTCCAGGCCGACGAAGCGGCAGGCCTGCTCAGTGGCGAGGCGGCGCGCCGGCTCGCCATCGAACAGATCCGCAATCTGCACTATGGGCGGCAGATGAAGGACTACTTCTGGGTCAACGACCTGCACCCGCGCATGATCGTCCATCCCTACCGCACCGATCTCGAGGGCAAGGATCTGAGCGACTTCGCCGATCCTGATGGCAAGAAACTGTTCGTCGAAGCTGTCAAAATCGTGCGAGCGCACGGTGCCGGCTATCTGGAATATCGCTGGCAATGGCAGGATGATGCCCGCCGCATCGTTCCCAAACTCTCGTACGTGAAGGGATTCGAGCCCTGGGGATGGGTGATAGGGACCGGTGTCTATCTCGACGATCTGCAGCAGGAGATTCGGGCCACTCGGCAGCAGTTGATGATCGTGTCGCTGGCCATTCTGCTGCTGGCGTCGCTGCTGCTCTTCGCCTTCTTGTGGGACAGCCTGTTGGTTGAACGCAAGCGGCGGCTGGCCGAGCAGGCCTTGCGGCAGAGCGAAGAGAAATATCGTACCCTGGTCGAAGCGTCGGGCGAGTGCATCGTGCTCGCCCTGGGCGGCGAGACTTTGTATGCCAACCAGGCGATGCTTGGTCTGTTGGGTTGTGATAGCACCGCCTTGCGGGGGCGCACCCTTGACGATCTGTTCGAACCGACGGCCGAAGAGCGCGCCGCAGGCAGTTCCTTCTGGTACCGCCTGCTGCGAGGCGAGGCAGTGCCATCCCGCTACGTGACTCGTCTGCGCGGGCGGCCAGGCGAGGTGGGCAGGGAGGTCGCCGTCTCGCTGTCGCGCCTGATCCTGTTCGATAAGCCGGGCGTGGTCGCGGTGGCCACCGACATCACGTTGCAGCGGGTCCGCGAAGTCGGCCAGGAAAAGATGCTGCAGGATCTGCAGGTCGCCCAGCAATACCTGCTGCAGCCGGTGGGCGAGGTGCTGGATGCCACCCCCCAAGCGGAGGGTCGACGGCGATTGGGCGCCGAGCAGCGGCTCAGTGACCTGCTGCCGGCGGCCGGCCTGGGGCCGCTCATTCCTGGGATCATTCAAGATGACTCCGGGGCCATCGTGGGCCTGCTGACCGTCGACAGTCTGGGGCGGGCTCTCGGAGCCGGGGAATGGGACCGGCCCCTGCGCGATTTGGGCGAGCCGGTCCGTGTGATGGTGTCGCGGCATATCCCGGTGGTCGAGGCGTTCCTGGCCATGGAGCGGTCGGAGTTCGCGCCAGTGGTGGTGCTGGATGACGGCGGCCATCCTGTCGGGGTGCTGACCGAGCGGCATCTGTTGCAGGTGCAGCGGGCGGCTCCGGTCGTGCTGCAACATGATCTGGAACAGGCTTCCTCAGGCGAAGCGCTGGCCCGTACCAATCACCGCCTGTTCGAGATGGTGGGGGCGCTGGTCCGGGCCGGCTGTCGGCCGGCGGCCGTCGCGCGCCTGATCGCTCGTAATTCCGATGTCGTGCTGGCCGAGGCGTTGCGCTTGGCGATCAGCCAGCTCGGGCCGCCGCCGGCGGCGTTTGCCTTCATGGTGCTGGGTAGCAGCGGGCGTCTCGAGCAGACCCTCAAGACCGACCAGGACAACGCCATCGTCTACGAAGACCTGCCACCCGAACGGGAAGGGCCGGCGCACGAGTATTTCCTGGCCCTGGGTCGGATGGTGTGCGATCTCCTGGCGGCTTGCGGCTATGATCGGTGCGAGGGCGGCATCATGGCGGCCAATCCGAGTTGGTGTCAGCCACTGAGCCGCTGGAAGGCGAATTTCGCCCGGTGGATCGCCACCTCCGAAGCGGAAGATCTGTTGCAGGCGAAGATCTTCTTCGATTTCCGGGCCGCGGCCGGTGAGGCCCGCCTGGTCGAGGCCCTGCGGCCCGCCCTGGCCCAAGCGCTGGCGGCCGAGCCGCGCTTCTTCTTCCTGTTGGCCCGGAATGTCCTGTTGTTCCAACCTCCGCTTGGGTTGTTCGGGAACTTCCTGTTCGATCCGACCGTGCCCGATCGGCAGGTCTTCGACCTGAAGGGTGTGATGGCGTTGATCGTCGATTTCTGCCGCATTTACGCCTTGAAGCATGGACTGGCCTTGACCAATACGCACGAGCGGTTGGCTGCGCTGACCGAAGCAGGCGTCCTGAACCGAAGCAGTGCGACCGAGATGCGGCAGGCCTATGATTTCCTGCTGTCGCTGCGCTTGCGGAGCCAGGTGAACGCCCGGGCGGCGGGCCGGCCGGCCGACAACTGGCTCGAACCAGCGACCCTCACCGCCATGGAGCAGAAAATGCTGAAGGAGATCCTCGGCCAGATCAAGGACTTCCAGGTCAAGCTGAGTTTCGACTTCACCGGTTCGATGGTGCAGCAGGCCTGAAGGGAAGAGGTGGCGGGTGCTCCTGCTGATCACCGATGTCCATTGCCAATATCACCTGATCGATGAGCAGGTGGCTTACGCTGAGCAGTTGTGCGGCCAAGCGGTCGCACAGGTGGTCGTGCTCGGCGACTTCGGTCTGTTCGCCCATACCCTGTATGACTTCTTCCGACGGGCTGGCCGTCGATTCGCGCGGCCCGTCAGCTTCCTCGAGGGGAACCACGAGGAGTTCGACGCCTTCGCCGATCTGGTGGGTGAATATCGCGACTGTTTCACCTGGCTGCCCAGGGCCTCCGTCCATACGCTCGATGGCCATCGCGTGCTGGCTCTGGGCGGGGCGGCGTATATGGATGCGATGACCACCCCGCGGGGTTGCGAGATCCGGGCCGAGGACATCGCGGCCTGCCTGGCCTTGCCCGCCGGGTCGGTCGACGTCGTGCTGAGCCACGACTGTCCGCAGGGCATCGGCATGACCAACGCTCCCGGCTTCGGTCATTTTGGTCCGCCGGGGTTCGCGGGCGGACGGGAGATCGCGGCTCACCTGCAGCCCCGCCTGTGGATCTTCGGTCATCATCATCGCTGGTTCGATCGCACCCATGGTGCCACTCGCTACCTCGGTCTCCCCGAGAGCTGGAAAGGCTTCGCCCTGCTTGGGCACCATGGCGATCTGCGGGTAATCGATCATTTCCTCGATTCGCCGTCCACCTTTTGGAGTCGCTTGACGACCTGGTGCCAACGGCTCTTGGGAAGGGAATCATCATGAGCGAAGATCGCTGGACGGGGAGCAGTCAGGGTGTCATGCTGGGCTGGCGAGCCGGTGGGGGAGGCGTTGCCCGCCTATGGTGACGTTGATGTTTTTCGTTCAAGGGTTGCTCTGGTGGTTTTTCTGGGCAGCGTTGGGGGTTCCCCTATTCGGCCTGGGAATCCCGCATCCTCTCTATCTGATCGGTTGTGTGGTGGTCCTACTCCTGTATGTCCTGATCATGTATCCGATCGCATGGTCCCGTCTGCGAGAAAGTCTGGCGGTCGGGTGGTCGGTGGCGCTGGGCATCGGTCTGTATGCCCTCGTTCTATTTGTCCGTTTCTACGAGACCCCTCCTTCGATCGACCTGATCCTGTTCGGGGGCAATATCTGGGAAATTCGCGACAGCATTCTTGCCTTGTCGCAGGCGGCCGATGCGTGTTTTTTTCTGCCCTTGCCGATCTGGGGGCTGGTCCGCTTGATGCGATCCTGCCGACAGCGGTTGGCGGAAGCAGATGCGTTTTTCCTCAACCTTCCGTTCCAGCGGCTTTTCCTGTTTTTCCTGGTCGCGGTCGCGGTCTGGGGCTACGGGTTGTCGTTTCTGGCTCCGGCCGAAGTAGAACCACGCTTCTGGCTATTGGCCTCCAATCCCGTCTTATACTTCGGGTGGCAGGGCCTGAAACTGGTCGGCCGCCCTCTCTTCGATCCTGCCCTGGATCCAGCGAATCGACCGCGCATCATCAAGGGGTTGACGACCTGGGCGGAAGAACGGCGTCGGCTGTCACGGCATATTCCCTGGAAAACGTCTCCTCCCGCCAGCCGACCGAACCTGATCATCATCCAGATGGAATCCCTCCTGGCCGAGGTTCTGGGCATGCGGATCGCGGGAGAGGCGGTGGCGCCGACCCTCGAACGGTTGGCCAGCGAAGGAGTGCTGCTGACCGAATTTCATTCCCAGGTGATCGCTACCTCTGATTCCGAATTCTGTTTTCTTACGTCGCTCTATCCTCTCTCTGACGAATATCCCCATCTCACGCGCTCGCGGTTGGCCTATCCCGCGTTGCCGAAGCTGTTGGGAAAATGCGGGTATTCGACCTATTACCTGAACCCCGGCAAGTGGACGTTCTGGAATGCCAGGCAGATGGTCGAAGCCTTTGGGTTCCAGCAAGCCAGGTTCAGAGAGACCATCATCGATGGGGAAGAAGAAAGCTTTCGATGGGTCCTGGACGATCGGTTGCTGGTCGAACTGGGCAAGGATCTGCAGCGACTGCCTGAACCATTTCTGGCCATGGTCCTGACCATGAACACTCATTATCCCTATGACCCTCCTGGGATTTCCCACGCATTTCCCCCGATCGCCTCTCCGCCTATGGAAACCGAGGCTCGCAAGTATGCCAACGCGGTACGATCTTTCGATGATGCCTTGCGGCGGTTTCTGGAAGATCTTCGCCGCCAGGGCATCCTCGACCGCAGCATGCTCTTGCTGTTCGGCGATCACCCTGCCATTCTGGAAAAGAATACGAAGCGGTTCAAAGCGATGTTCGCCGGCGTGCCGGAGGGAGATCCGCTGGCTCGTCTAGCCAATTCGAAAGTGGTGTGCATTCTCTATGGACCGGCCTGGCTCCAGCCAGCCACCATTGGCAAGCTGTGCTCGCAGGTCGACCTGGCCCCCACCATTCTCGACCTGCTGGGCCTGGATCTGCCCCTGACCATGCTTGGGGAGAGCGTCTTCATCGATCGCCCCGGCTGGGTGGCTCATAAAATGAACGTCGGTATGACCCCAGACCATTGGCTGGGCGGGTTCTCTGAACGAGAATGCAGGTTCCGGCGGGCCTTCGAGGTCGGCACCCTCCGCCCGGTGGAGGCACCGGCGGCCATGGCTTCGGCGACGCAACGGATCGGTTGGTCGATGGCCATGATCCGCCAGGGATGGTTCCCGACGTGGGAAGAAACCGGTGCGATGACTGGTTCCACCGCCTCGAAAGAGTGAGCAGAAAGGCCGCCCCCCGCCAGTGGATGGGGCCGGCGGGGGGCGAAGGCGAAGGGCGAGGACGGCTCAGAACTTGTAGATGAAGCTTGATTGCAGGCGGGTGTCGTCGCCGTCGAGCTGGTTCTGGTAGGTGGTTTCGAGGCGCATGTACTCGAGCCCCATCTGCACGGCTTCGTTGAGATCGTAGAGGGCATTGAGCCAGCGGGTGCGGTTGCGGGTGCGGCCGCCGTCGGGGATGCTGCCGTTCTCGGGGTTGTCGACGCTGAACCCGAGGTTGTAGCGCCATTTCTGGAAGGGCCCGGCGTTCAGCTCCAGCCAGCCGCCGCGGCTCTTGATACCGGCGGCATCGACGAAGCGATAGGTGGCTGGGAGGGCGGCGTTGTTGATGACCCGGCTGACGGGCAGGCCGGCGGTGGTGGTGGCGCTGGTGACCAGCACGCCCTGGGCGATGCCGCCCTGGTACTCGTCGAGGTTCTTGCCTTCCCAGAGCTCGCCCTTGATGGCGAACTGCTTGGAGAAGGCGAGGTTCACGTCGACACCTTTGGAATGGCTCTTGACCGACACGCTGGTGCCGTTGCGGGCGTAGTCGTATTCGTCGCTGCCGTGGTGGCCCCAGATGCCGATGGTGCTTTTCAGGCCCTTGCCGGTGGGGAAGGTATACCCGAGGCGGCCCTGGAAGGCCGGGGATCCGGAGTCGGCCCCGGTGTCAGGGCTGTTGCTGAAGGTCGTGGCATCGCCGACCTTGCGGCTGGCCGCGACCTGCAGCAACAGCTTGCCGTCGCCGGCTGGGAAGCCCTTGCTGAGCCGCAGCTGCGGGTGGCGATAGCCGAGGTTGCCGGCCTGCCAGGCCACCGTGTAGTTGAGCTGGTTCGGGTTCAGGGGCCCGATCAGATCCCAGGTCTGGCCCACCAGCAACTGCACATCATCAGGCCAGTCGACGGCGAAGAAGGCGTGGCGGGTCCGGATCATGGGGCTGTTCTCCAGAGCGCCGCCGGCGAGATTGCCGCCGAACAGATCGACCTCGTATTGGCCGCTCACCTTGGCCTTGCCGGCTTCGGGACCTTTGAAATGGAGGCCGAAACGGGTCGCGTTGATCGTCTGGTTGAACTGCCGATCGTTGGGGGCGGCGGGGTTGGTCGGCATGCCTTCCGAGAGGGCCCACCGGGCGAAGTTGCCGTTGTCGGTGCGGGCTTTGTCCCAGGCCATGTCGAGTTTGACATACCCGTACAACTCGACGGGATATCTGGTGGTCAGACTGGGTTTGGCGGGCGTCGCCGGCCTGGTCGGTTCGGCGGTTGGTGTGGCCGTCGGCGCGGCAGCCGGTGCGGCGGTCGGGGCTGGGGCCATGGACAGCCGGGCCTGGATCTCGCCCAGGGCCTTTTCCAGGGCCTCGATCCGCTCGCGCAGGTGCGCGTTTTCGGCCTGCAGCTCGGCGATCTGGGGATCGGGGTCAGCCCCGGCCCAGAGAGGGCTGGCGGCCCATACCATGATCGTGACCAGGAGCAGAGAAAACAAGCGATGCATGATGACACTCCTCATTCAGAAAGTCTGACCGGGATCCGTTCCCCCTGGAACCATGAGGCCAGAAAGGTGAATTCAGTTATACCAACCATCGCTAGGGCAGGGCAAGAGATTTCGACAAACGATCGCCGGCTCCCGTGACCGAGAGGGCGGTTGAGGGCCTGCCGCCTTGGGCGGGCGCTGGTCGGCCTCGCGAGGAAAAGGCGGTCGGGGAGGATGATGGCGATGCTGGCCACTCCTGACGAGCCGGTCTGGTGCCGGAACAAACGGACCGCCCTGCGTCCGGCGGGCGGAAGCAGGGCGGCGGAGGCGCGCAGCGATCGCCGCGCGTCGACGAGCAGCTTACTTGAGGGCGACCTTGGCGCCGGCCTCTTCGAGCTTCTTCTTCATGGCTTCGGCGTCGGCCTTGGCGATGCCTTCCTTGACCGGCTTGGGAGCCCCTTCGACGAGGTCCTTGGCTTCCTTCAGGCCGAGACCGGTCAGCTCGCGGACGACCTTGATGACGTTGATCTTGTTGGCGCCGGCGTTCTCGAGAATGACGTCGAATTCGGTCTTCTCGGCGGCGGCCGCGGCGGGAGCGCCGCCGGCGGGCATGGCCATGGCCACGGGGGCGGCGGCGGTGACGCCGAACTTGTCTTCCATCGCCTTGACGAGTTCGGACAGTTCGAGGACGGTCATCTTCTCGATGGCTTCGAGGATCTGGTTCTTATCCATAGCGTTTTATGAAACTCCTTCGGTTGTCGTAGGTTTTTTCAGATCAAGCAAACTGGATCGGGGCGACCGCCCGGATCAGGCGGCGGCCTTTTCCTTCTTCTCGCGGATCGCCTGCACGGCGTAGACGAGCTTGCGGATCGGGCCCTGGCAGACGGACACCAGGTTGCGGATGGGACCGACCATGGTCGAGAGGAGCATGCTGAGCAGTTCCTTGCGGCCGGGCAGCTTGGAAAGGGCTTCCAGCTGCTTGACGGTGAGCATGGAATTGCCGAGCAGGCCGGCTTTGAACTGGAATTTCTGGGCCTTTTCGGCGAAATCGAACATGACCTTGACCGGGGCGACCGGATCGGAATACCCGAAGGTCACGGCGGTCGAGCCGGTCATGAACGGTTCCAGCCCTTCCATTTTCATGTCATGGAAGGCCCGGCGCAGGAGGGTGTTCTTGACCACGCGGATCTCGTCGCCGACTTCGCGCAGATTCTTGCGCAACTGGGTGATCTGCTCGACGGTGACGCCTTCGACGCTGCTCAGGACGATCACCTTGGCTTTCTCGATCTTGGCCTTGAATTCCTTGACGTAGTTCTCTTTCTTGGAGAGGTCTCGCACTCTGTGAATTCACCTCCTTTCGTCAAATCAAAAGGTTTCCGGCCTGGACCGGAAACCTTCGGACGAACCGTGTGACGTTTTCCGGTCTCGGCAGGCCGATGGTCGCCCGCCTGAACGGCGGTCCATCGATTATCGCGATCGCGACCTGCTGTCTACGACCTCGCGGACAGGACAGCGAACGAACGGACCGAGGACTAGATGGCGGCCTTCTCGACCGCCGCCCGGGCGGCATTGACATCGATGTCGAACCCGGGGGACATGGTGGAGCTGACGGTGATGGACTTGATATAGGTACCCTTGGCGCCGGTGGGCTTCGCCTTCAGGATGGCCTGGAAGAAGGCATGGAAGTTCTCGGTCAGCTTCTGGGGACCAAAGGAAGCCTTGCCCAGGATCGCGTGGATGATACCAGCCTTCTCGACGCGATACTGGACCTTGCCGGATTTGAGTTCGCGCACCGCCTTGCCGATGTCGTTGGTGACCGTGCCGACCTTGGGGTTCGGCATCAGGTTGCGGGGACCGAGGATGCGGCCCAGCTTGCCAACGAACTTCATCATGTCGGGCGTGGCGACCGCGGCATCGAAATCCGTCCAGCCTCCTTCGATTTTGGTGACCAGATCCTGGGCACCGACGAAGTCTGCTCCAGCGGCTTCGGCCTCTTTGGCCTTCTCACCGGCAGCGAAGACGACGACGCGGGCGGTCTTGCCGATGCCATGCGGCAGAACGACGCTGCCGCGCAGCTGCTGATCGGCATACTTCGGGTCGAGCCCGGTGCGGATGGCGCAGTCGATCGTCTCGTCGAACTTGGCGGTGGCGCAGGCTTTCACCTTGGCGAACGCTTCTTCGACGGTGTAGACCTTGCCGGGTTCGACGTGCTGCTTGACCAGGTTGGTGAACCGTTTGGAGTGTTTCGGCATATTGTCCTGGCTTCCCTCCTTTCTCGAAAGATAGGCCGCCGTCGAACCGGCGGCAGGTGGCCTGGGAGATGGTTATTTGCCGCCGACCACGTCGAGGCCCATGCTGCGGGCGGTGCCCTTGACCATGCTGATGGCGGCTTCGAGCGAACCGGCGGTCAGATCGGGCATCTTGCGCTTGGCGATCTCCTCGATCTGGGCCATGGTGACCTTGCCCACCTTGGTCTTGCCAGGGGTGGCATTGCCCTTCTCGATCTTGGCGGCCTTCTTCAGCAGGAAGGCGACCGGCGGCGTGCGAGTGATGAAGGTATAGGACCGATCGCTGTAGATGGTGATGACGACCGGGATGATGGCGTCCCCTTCCTTCTGCGTGCGGGAATTGAAGGTCTTGCAGAAGTCCATGATGTTGACGCCGTGCTGGCCAAGCGCCGGACCGACCGGAGGAGCCGGGTTCGCCTTGCCGGCGGGAATCTGCAACTTCACATACGCGACAACCTTCTTGGCCATGGTTCTTACTCCTTCAGATCAGAGACGGATCAGAGAACTCGCCGTTCTCAGGCTTCTTCCAGTTGGATGAGATCGACCTCGATCGCGGTGTCGCGACCGAAGATGAAGACCAGGACCTTGGCTTTGCGCTTCTCCTGGTTGATTTCCTTGATTTCCCCGATGAAATCGGTGAAGGGCCCGTCGATGATCTTGACCTTCTGCCCTTCGGTGAAGCCGATGGGGGTCATGGCGGCCGAGCGCTGCGGGCCGATGCCGGCGGCGCGCAGCACGTTCTGGACTTCTTTCTCCTGCAGGGGGGTGGGCTTGTCGCCCAGCCCGACGAACCCGGTGACGCCCGGCGTGTTCTTCACCACCGTCCAGGTGTCGTCGTCCAGGTCCATTTGGACCAGGACATATCCGGGATAGATCTTGCGGGACTGCGTGACCCGCTCCCCATCCTGGACCCGTTCGGCCGTCTCGGTGGGCACCAGCACCTTGAAGATGCTGTTCTGCTTGCCGAGCAGCTCGACCCGGTGTTCGAGGTTGGCCTTGACTTTGTACTCCGACCCCGAGTGGGTGTGGATGACGTACCACTTCGCTTTCAGGATATCCACGGTGCCAGCCTTCTACATCGCACCCTTGCCGACGATGATCTTGAGCAGCTCGCCGAACAGGATGTCGAAGAATCCGATGAACAGACCCAGACCGAGCGACGACACGATGACGACCTTGGTCGACAACTTGATGTTGTCGACGGTCGGCCAGACGACCCGGCCCTTCTGAGGGCGGACTTCGATCCAGACTTCCATCAGGTACCGGGACAGATCGCGCCAATACGCTTTCAGCTTGTCCATGTCTTCCTCGTTCGTTTCGTTCCCCGTGGGTGGTGTTCAGCAGGCCAGAAGGGAATCGAACCCCTAACCCCCGGTTTTGGAGACCGGTGCTCTGCCAATTGAGCTACTGGCCTTCGGCTACGCCCCGCCGCGGCACGGCGCCGCTCCTCACTTCCCTTCTTTGTGGGGAAGGTGCTTGCGCTCCGCCGGACAGTACTTCTTCAGTTCGATCCGATCGGGGTCGTTGCGCTTGTTCTTCATGGACGTGTAGTTCTTGCGTTTGCAACCGGTGCAAACCAATGTGATCTGCTCTCGCATGGGCCACCTCGCAGGACCGGGCCGAGGAGTCTCGGCTGAAACGACCGGGGCGGGATGTGGCCCGCCCCGGTCGCGCTACCACACTTACTCGATGATCTTGGTGACGACGCCGGCGCCGACCGTGCGGCCGCCTTCGCGGATGGCGAACCGCAGTTTCTCTTCGCAGGCGATGGGGGTGATCAGCTCGACCTTGAACTCGGCGTTGTCGCCGGGCATGACCATTTCCTTGCCCTCCGGCAGCTCGACCGAGCCGGTCACGTCGGTGGTGCGGAAGTAGAACTGGGGCCGATAGCCCTTGAAGAACGGGGTGTGGCGGCCGCCTTCTTCCTTCGACAGAACGTAGACCTGGGCCATGAACTTCTTGTGGGGGTTGATGCTCTTGGGCTTGCACAGGACCATGCCGCGCTCGACATCGTTCTTGTCGATGCCGCGCAGCAGCAGACCGACGTTGTCGCCGGCCTGACCCTGGTCGAGCAGCTTGCGGAACATCTCGACGCCGGTGACGACGGTCGACTTGATCTCATCGCGCAGACCGACGATCTCGACGGTGTCGCCCACCTTGATGGTGCCGCGCTCGATGCGGCCGGTCACCACGGTGCCGCGGCCGGTGATGGTGAACACGTCCTCGATGGCCAGCAGGAAGGGCTTGTCGAGTTCGCGCTGCGGCTCGGGAATGTACTCGTCCATGGCCTTGACCAGGTCGAGGATGGCCTGCGGGCCGTACTTGCCCTTGCCGGCCATGGCCTCGGTGGCCGACCCGCGGATGACGGGGGTCTTGTCGCCGGGGAACTCGTACTTGTTCAGCAGGTCGCGCACTTCGAGTTCGACGAGGTCGAGCAGCTCGGGATCGTCGACCAGGTCGCACTTGTTCAGGAAGACGATGATGTAGGGAACACCGACCTGGCGGGCGAGGAGGATGTGCTCGCGGGTCTGGGGCATGGGGCCGTCGGCGGCCGACACGACCAGGATCGCGCCGTCCATCTGGGCGGCGCCGGTGATCATGTTCTTGACGTAGTCGGCATGGCCGGGACAATCGACGTGGGCGTAGTGCCGGATCTCGGACTGATACTCGACGTGCGAGGTGGAGACGGTGAGGATCTTGGTCTCGTCACGCCGGAAGTTCTTGGCGTCCGCGCGAGCCACTTCGTCGTACGGCACGTACGTGGACAGACCCTTTTCCGACAGGACCTTGGTGATCGCTGCGGTCAGAGTGGTCTTCCCATGGTCGACGTGACCGATGGTGCCGACGTTGACGTGGGGCTTGGTGCGATTGAAAGTTTCCTTGGCCATGTGAGAGGCCCTCCTCGGTTGGATGTTGAGATCGGTGGATGGTCTGAAAAGCCCGCGACCGGATTTGAACCGGTGACCTCTTGCTTACCATGCAAGTGCTCTGCCGACTGAGCTACACGGGCGCTCATTGGAGAGAGGTGGATTTGAACCACCGTAGGCTCGCGCCAACAGATTTACAGTCTGCCCCCTTTAGCCACTCGGGCATCTCTCCATGATGGTTCGGATAAGCCGGCGAAGGGACTCGAACCCGCAACCTGCTGATTACAAATCAGCTGCTCTGCCAATTGAGCTACGCCGGCACCCTGCGCATGTTGATGATGGAATTGCAAAAGAACGTACCGACCACACGGTGTTCGGTTATAGTAACGCAAGGTTGGCAGAAAGTCAACTGCTCGGAAGAGAAATTTTCGCCGATGCGGGCGAAAACTCTCGTTGGCGCAGGATTTCGAAGAGAACGATCGCTGTACTGATCCCGACGTTCAGCGAAGGGGTGCGCCCCGCCAGCGGGATGGCGACGGTCTGGTCGCAGAGGCCCGCGACGACGCGCCCCAGGCCGGCATCTTCCCCGCCGGCCACCAGCACCACCCGCTCGGGGTACGTGACCCGGTCGTAGCGTTCGGCGCCGGCCGCATCGAGCCCGTAGACCCAGAAGCCATGCTGCTTGAGGGTGGCGAGGGTCTGGGCCAGGTTGGTCACCCGGGCCACCGGCAGCCAGGCGGCGGCCCCCTGGGCGGTGCGCAGGGCCCCGGCCGTCATGCCGGCGGCGCGATGCTTGGGAATGAGCACCGCGGCCACGCCGGCCGCTTCGGCCGTCCGCACGATGGCGCCGAGGTTGCGCGGGTCTTCGACCTGGTGCAGGGCCAGCAGGATGACCGGGCCGGTGGCGGGCAGGCCGCGCCGGATCGCCTCGAAGTCGGCGTAGGCATACGCCCCGGCGCGGGCGGCCACGCCCTGGGCCTGCTCGCCGAAGCGGCGCCGGAAGAGGTCGGGCGCCAGCACCTGCAGCTTGACCTGTCGCCGACTGGCCGCCTGGCGGATGGCTTCGATGCCCGGGCCATGCGCCGACGCGGCGAGGAAAACGAGCTCAGGAGGGGTGGGGCTATCGAGCGCGGCCAGCACCTCGTGCCGGCCGACCAGGACGAGGTCATCCCCGTCGTCTGGCCTGGCGCCCGGTGGCGAGGCTGGGGAAGTGAGCGGGGGCTGGCCGGACGGCGATCGTCGGGCCCGGTCGCGGGGGTGGGTGGGGTGAGCGCGGGCTGGCTGCGGAGCGCGCGACGGCGGGCGGGGCGTCATGACGGGCGGTGGCGGGCGGGGGGCGGTCCCGGCGGTTCGGTGCCGGGGCGAGCCACGCCGCTGGACAGGGCCTGCGCCAGCAGGGCCTCGAAGCGTTCGGTCTGGCCGGTCAGGAACAGGTAGCCGAGCCAGGCCTCGAAGGCCGTGGCCCGGGCGTAGACCCCGCGGGAGGTGCCGCTGTGGCGGGCCGGCATCTTGGCGTTGCGCCAGGTGCGCAGGAGGGTCTGTTCGGGCTCGGCGAGCGTGGGGTAGATCGCTTCGAACAGCTTCGCCTGGTGGTCGGCGTTGACCAGGGACACCACCGAACTGTGCAGGCGGCCCATCTTGTCGAGCCCGCTGTCGAGGTGGGACAGGCGCATGCCCAGCTCGAAGACCGCATCGCCGATGTAGGCCAGCGTGCGGGCGGGCAGCCGCGCCGCCTGGGCCGGGGGCCAGCGGCGATCGAGGCGCAGGCCGCTGGGCTGGATGGGCGGGGCGGGCGGGGTCGGCGGGGCCGCGGCGGTGGAGGCGTCGGCGGGACGAGCAGGCATGGCGTGGGTGGCCGGATTCAAGCCTTGCGCCAGCGGGTGCCGTCGCGGGTGTCTTCCAGGATGAGGCCGGCCGCCTTGAGCCGGTCGCGGATCTTGTCGGCCAGCGCGAACTGCTTGGCCGCCTTGAGATCCTTGCGCAGCTCGATGATCAGATCCATGATCGGCGCCAGATCGACATCGCCTTGCGTGGCCGTCGGCTCGGCCAGGATGCCCAGCAGATCCCCGGCCCAGAGGCGCAGCAGGTCGAGGGCAGCGCGGGCCCCGGCGGCCGGCAGCGGACCGGCGGTCAGGCGCCGGTTGACGGCGGTGACGAAGTCGTAGAGCCGGGCGATGGCTCCGGGGGTGTCGAGATCGTCATCCAGGGCGGCGGTGAGGGCCTGGGTGGTGTCGGCGCACAGGGCCGCCATCTCGGGGTCATCGCCCGCCGGGCCCTGGCGGGCCAGGTCGATCAGGGCGGCGGAGCAGTGGGTCAAGCGGGCCAGGCCGGTGGCGGCGGCGGTGATCGCCTCTTCGGTGTAGTTGGTGGGCGAGCGGTAGTGGGTCGACAGCAGGAAGACCCGGATCGCTTCGGGCGAATGCCGGGCCAGCAGGTCGCGGATGGTGCGGAAGTTGCCGAGCGATTTGCCCATCTTGACGCCGTCGACGGTGACCATGTTGTTGTGGATCCAGTAGCGGGCGAAGGGTTTGCCGGTCGCTGCTTCGCTCTGGGCGATCTCGCATTCATGATGGGGGAACATGTTCTCGAGCCCGCCTCCATGGATGTCGAAGGTCTCGCCCAGGTATTTGGTGGCCATCACCGAACATTCGATGTGCCACCCGGGATAGCCGGGGCCCCAGGGGGAATTCCAGCGCAGGATGTGGCCGGGTTCGGCCTTCTTCCAGAGGGCGAAGTCGCGCGGGTGGCGCTTCTCGGAGCGCGCTTCGACCCGCACCGCTTCCCGCTGCTCGTCGATGACCCGCCCCGACAGCTTGCCATAGCCGGGGAAGGACGAGACATCGAAGTAGACGTTGCCATCGACCTCGTAGGCATGGCCTTTCTGCAGCAGGGTCATCACCGCTTCGATCTGTTCGCCGATGTGCTGGCTGGCCCGCACGTAGAAGTTGGGATGGGCCACGCGCAGGGCGGTCATGTCCTCGAAATACATGCGGGTGAACTTGTCGACGATCTCCCAGGGGTGCACTTGATCGAGCCGGGCCTGCTTGACGATCTTGTCTTCGCCAGCGTCGGCATCGTCGGTCAGATGGCCGACGTCGGTGATGTTCTGGACATAGCGCAGCTTGAACCCGCAGTGGCGGAGGTATTTGGCGAGCACGTCGAACGTCAGATAGCTCTTGGCGTGACCGAGGTGGGGCGGGCCGTAGACGGTCGGGCCGCAGACATACATGCCGACCTGCCCTTCGACGAGCGGAACGAACGGCTCCTTGGCGCGGGTCAGCGAATTGTACAGATGGATGGCCATGGCAGTCCTCCAGTGAGGTTGGGCGGTCAGAAGGTGGATGGAGATCTTACCACATGGGGCGATCCCCGGCCACTCCACCCCATCTGTCTGGGAGAACCTCCAGGAAGTTGCCGCAAAATCTCCGGATCTGGTGAGGCGGAAGGGAGCTATTCGTCTGGAATAGGCGTTTCTTCGGTGCTGTCGGTCTGGACCTGGACGGGTTGCCGGCCGCTGGGAGGAGCCTGGGTCAAGCGCTGGATCTGCTCCTCCAGTTCGGCGATCTCGCGGCGGGTCCGATCGAGCTCCTGTTTCTTTTCTTCGATGGCCTTTTCCCCGGCTTCTTCTTTGCGCTTGTAGCGGCGGTCGTTGCTGGACAGATACCGCCGGCGGTGTTTGTCGTTCTCGTCTTCGAGACGCTTGAGATCGTCTTCGAGGCTCTCGAGGCGGGCCTCGAGCTGGCCTTTGCGGGCGCTCAGCCGCTCCAGTTCCTGCTTGCGCTCCTCGAGGCTGGGGCCGCTGGCCGTGGTGGGCGGCGGCGGGGCGACCGGGTCAGGGTCATGGTGCGGCGGGGAGGCGGTGAGGGTCGGCGGCGGGGTGGGTGGCGCGGCGCGGGCGGCGGCGACCGTCGCCCGCAGGTGGTCGACGTAGCTCTGCAGGCGCTTTCGCGTGGCCTCGTCGGGGGCGGCCTCCAGGGCCCGGTGGTAGTAATCGAGGCCCTTGACGGGGTCGCCATCGCAGACGGCGGCCACGAAGCCGAGCCCTTCCAGGGCGACCGGGTCGCGGGGGTGGCGCTCCAGTTGGGCCTGGTACCCCTGGCGCAGGACTTCCACCAGGCCATGGTCGTCCTCGCGCAGAATGGCGCGATCCTGGCGGACGGCCTTGGCGAAGCTCTGGGCGGCTTCCCAGAGGCGGCCGGCCTTCTGGAAGGCCAGGGCCTCCTGCAAGGATTGCCGGGCCTCCGGGCTGGGACCGGTTCCACTGGCGCTGACTCGAGCCGTCGGCCAGCCCCCCAGCAGGCTGCTCACCAGCAGGAGGACGAACCATCCCGAGCGACGAGAACAGAAGGAAGAGCGGGGCCGGGCAGGTTTCCGGAGCATGATTCTCACCTCAGGGGAAAATCATCTTCCTCATCCTACCATCAGTGTCAGGACCATGGGTAGTCATGACCATCCATGAATTTGGGGTGTGGCGTTCCCTGCCGGCCCGTGGTCGCCGATGCCCAGAGATGGTCTGAGAGGGCCAGGCCCCCCAGGATTGGTGCTCTTGGCGGGAAGGAGCGGCCTGTGGCATCATGATGGGAGGAGGACGTCAATCCGCCGGCGGGTTGTGCCGATACTTGAGGTCATGACCACACCGAAAGGGGGGATTGTCATGCCCATGAAAACCATGTCCGAAGTCATTCTCGACCGGATCGCCGATGGGACCTCCATCGCGCAGCTGAAACGCGAGTATGGGTTGTCGCAGAAGGACATCATCACGGCCGCGCTGTTCGGGGTCGCCGAGCTGCGCGAGGAGTACATGGCCCTGCTCGCCAAGAACAAGAAGAAGAAATTCCGCTGACGGGGGAGCGCCCCCGGGAGCGAGAGGAGGCTCTCATGGAAGGTGCAGGCGAACTGCAGACCAGGATCATGCGGCAGTTCGGGTTCGCCTTGCGCGATCCCAACCCCAACATCCGGTTCCTGGCTCTGGAAGGCATCGGTCGGTTTCCCGACCCTGCCTTGGTCGAGCATGTCCTTCCCCTCCTGGAGGACAAAGACAAATACGTGCGCTGGAAGGCCATCCAGGTGGCGGGGGCGCTGGGCCTGCCGTCGGTCCGCCATTCCCTCGAATTGCTCCTGCATTCTCCCGATCCCACCACGCGCACGCTGGCCGCTCAGGCCCTGGGAGGGACGGGCAAAGCCGAGGTGCTGCCGTCGTTGCTCGATCTGGCGACGCGCGAGGCCGCGCCGCGGGTGCGGCAGACCGTCATCAAGAACCTGCATCGCTTCGGCAGCCAGATTCCGTGGGATTTCCTGGCACGGTGCATCCGTGATCCCGACCTGGGAGTCCGCATCGATACCGCCATCACCCTGGGCAATGCAGCGCCGCACGACCAGGCCTGCGATATCCTGATCAACCTGCTCGAGCAGGAGTCGAACAACCATGTGTTCGCCACCGCCCTGATGTCGCTGGGGCGCTTCCGTAAAGAGATCCTGCTGGGGTATTTCCAGCACAGCCTGCTGCACCAGGAATCGCGCATCCGGGCCAATGCGGTCGAAGCCATGGGCAATCTGCCCTTCCGCACCGTGGAGCAGTTGGTGGTTCCCTACCTGCGCGATCCGTCGAACCGGGTGAAGGCCAACGTGATGGGGTTGTACCTCCAGAACGGCATGGGCCCGCGTGTGCTGGGCGAGGTGCGGGCGCTGCTGACCTCGTCGCAGCGGTGGGAACGCGCCAGCGGGGCCTGGCTGCTCGGGACCTACCGCGTGTCGGAATTGACTCCCTACCTGTTCTCCCTGCTCAACGACGAGGAGCCGGCGGTGGCCGAGCGGGCCGCCTGGGCTCTGGGGCAGTTGCGCAGCCCCGGTCTGTTCGACGATCTCCTGCGCGAATGGGGGAAGGCCAAACAGTGGGCGGTGCCGGCCTTCCTGTCGGCGTTCCGGCGGGTGGCCCGTCTCGAGAACGTGCCGTCCCTGATCGCCATGCTGGAAAAGGACCGCAATCCCCGCACCAAAGCGACCATCATCGACATCTTGACCGGCCTGCGGGCGCTGATGGCCAGGTCGGCGGTCGAGAAACTGATCTGGGATCCCGAGCAACGCATCCGGATCAGTGCGCTGCTCTACATGGCCGCGACCGCTGGCAGCTCGGCCAACGAGATGCTGGTGCGGGCTCTCGACGATCCGTCGCCGCGGGTGCGGCAGCTGTGCGCCGAGGCGTTGCTGGAAAAAGGCGATTTCCG
The DNA here is from genome assembly GCA_003327425.1 of Candidatus Ozemibacter sibiricus. Lineage (GTDB taxonomy): Bacteria > Muiribacteriota > Ozemobacteria > Ozemobacterales > Ozemobacteraceae > Ozemobacter > Ozemobacter sibiricus. Next base: position 126,844 of record QOQW01000017.1, on the reverse strand, counting down.
GGCGTTGCGGACGCTGGCGGCTCTGCTGACCGAGCCGGAGAAGCAGCAGCGGGTGCTGGGAGGGCTGGCCTTGCGCGATCTGTCAGGCACCGGCGCCATCGTCGTTCCGCCCACCGGCCCATGAAAGACGAAAAACCGGGAAGCGATCACGCTCCCCGGTGTGCCCTGCCGCGCGGCTCAGTCGGAAAGATATCCGTAGACGTACCCGGCGAACGCCACCGCGCTGATGATCATGGCCCACCAGATGAAGCGGAAAATCGACATACCATCCTCCGAGGCGAGATGTTGAACACCGTGCCGATGATAGCACAGCCCCTCAGGGGCGTCAAAATACCGCCCGGCCGGCCCGCCTCGGGGTCGGCTGCCGCTCGACCATCGTCGAGCGTTCGTTCCAGGAGGTCTCCCATGCCCCGCACCCTGTCACGCGATCTCCTCTGGGCCGGTCTGGCCGTTCTCGTCGCCCTGGTCGTGGTGGGCGGCGGCGGGCCGGCCCTCGCCCAGTTCGACAACACCAACATCCTGGTCGAAGAGGCGGTCAATCACATCTACCAGCAGCGGTACCAGCAGGCGCATGCCGCTTTGAAGAAGGCCTTCGAGCAGAACCCCCGGCATCCGGGGGTCCATTTCAATCTGGGACGATTGTTCGAACTGACCGGCAACTTTTCCGAAGCCCTCAAGGAGTACCAGCTCGCCGCGTCGCTCGATCCTTCCCATGTGGCGGCCCGGCGCGGCGTAGCCCGCTGCACGGTCGAATTGAAACGCCGTCGCGGCATCGAGCAGGCCGAGGTGCTCGAGCAGGCGGCCCGAGAAATCACCTCCACCCAAGGGACCCGCTCCCCATCCGTCCTGCCGGCGTCTCGGCGACCGCCGGCGCCGCCGGTCGCGCCGCCGCTGTCGCCGCCGGTTCCCCCGGCGCCCCCGACTCGGGTTCCGGCCCCGCTGGTGACGCAGTCGGGGGCCTCGGTGGCGGCCCGCCCGACCCCGCCGGCAGCTCCGTTGAGCCTGCCGCCCATGCCGGCGTCGCCTGATCTGTCCGGGGCCGAGACGAATCTGCCGCCGCTGCCGGCCACGGGGCGGGAGCCCGGTCGAGATCTGGCCTTCAACGAAGAGGAGAGTCGCGCCGAAGGGCTGATCGAACGCGGCGAGTATGCCAAGGCCTACGATCTGCTCGAGGGGCTGTTGAATGCCAATCCCGACAACCCGCGCGTGCTCTTCCTGCTCGGCAAGCTGTTCAGTCTGAAAGGCGAGCTGTTCAATGGCATCAAGTATCTGGAAGAGGCGATCAAGGTCGATGAGCGGATGTACCAGGCCTATTACCTGCTGGCGCAGTCCTACTCGCGGGTGAACCTGCTCGACGATGCCATCCGCAACTACCTGACCTACTTCCGCGTCCGGCCGCAAGCCGGGGTGGCGGTCGAGATCGCTCGCGTCTACGAGAGAATGGGTCGTCAGGACCAGGCGCGGGAGTTCTATGCCAAGGCCAATGCGATGAACCCCGGCAACCCCAACCTGCAGGTCCATCTCACCCAATCCGAGAGCGATGTGGCCAATGATCTGTATCTGCGCGCCAACCACGCGTTCACCACCAACGATTTCGCGGGGGCGGCCACCCTGTTCGAGCAGGCGCTGGCGTCGCGCGGGCTCGATCCCACCTACCGCCGCGATGCCGAGCGCAAGGTGCAGGCCGCCCGTCTGCGGGCACGGGTGCAGGAGGAGCAGGCGCGTCCGGCCGCCGAGGGCTTCCAGCAGACCCGGGCCACCTATGGCACCATCAATCTGCTCTACCATCAGCTGGCCGACATCTCGTTCAAGACCAAGTTCACCGGGCCGGTAGTCGCCGAATGGCGGGCCTACGTGGCCCGGCGGTTCACCCGCTACGGCCAGGATTTCCTGGTGATGATCAAGGTGCTCAACCGCGACGAACAGGAACGGTCGGGGCGTGAGCAGACCGATTTCCGGCTCAACCCCACCTTCACCAATCAGCCGGTCTTCCTGTTGGTCGCCCCGCGCGGCGCCTTCCCCCCGTTCATCGAGAAAGGGAAGTTCATCACCTTCACCGGCCGCACCGAGTGGCGGTTCTACGACGTGCTCAACGACCTCGGCCAGAGCATGAAGCTGCCCGCCTTCGAGTTCATCTCGGCCTACCCGTCCTGAACCCTTTTTTCACCGACTTCCCCTGCGTTGTCGACCAGCCCTCGAGGCAGCCAGGGGGAAGCGACGAGTGGCCGGCCGCGGCCAGGGGAACCGTGGGAGTGCTTTGCGTCAGCGCTGACCGGCATGAGGAGCCTTCGCGCGGCATGTTGCCTTGACAGTGGAGCAGGCTCCTCCGGATACTTGATAGAGAAATGGCATGAAGGGCGAATGCGCCCGAAAGGAGGACCGGTCATGGCTGGGTTCCAGGGCAGGAGGCGGTGGGTGGGGGTGGTCGGTGTGCTCCTGCTGATGGCCAGCGGGCCGGCGGCTGTGGGGGAGCCCTTTGGCGAGGCGCCGTTGCCGTCGCCACGTGAAGTGAGCACGGCGCCGGAGGAGGAAGGCGCCGGGCCGTTGGCGACCCTGTCCCGAACGTCGGGCCTCTTTCGCCAGGCGAGGCCTGGCAGGTTCTATTCCGTGAAACGGGGCGATACCCTGTGCGAGATCGCCCGCCGCCTGCTGGGCGACCCGCGTCGGTATCGGGAGATCGTCCGCCTGAATGCCGCTCGGTATCCGTCGCTGGTCAAGAACCCCAATCTGATTTTCGTCGGGTGGGAACTCCAGATCCCATCGGTGGAGTTGACCGAGCTTGGAATTACCGCAACGACCGCATCCGGAGGGAGGAGGCCGGTGTCAGGGGGCGATCCCAGAACCGTTGCGCCCCCCCCGGTGGTTCCAGACCCACCGTCGCCCGCCCCTGCGGCTGGCCCGGCCTCCTCGGCGCCTTCTGCGTCGGAACGCGGGGAACCCCTGATCGGGCCGGGCCAGCGGGTGCTGCACATCGGCGACTCGCATACGGTCGGGGTCTACGGTTCGACCATCGATGCCGCCATGCGGGCGACCGGGGCCCAGATCCGCACCTACGGAGTGGCCGGCAGCTCGCCGCGCTGGTGGTACAACGGGACCGTGACAAAATGCGGGTACTTCAGCCGTGACGAACAGGGCCGGATCGACCGGCCGGCCGACTGGCGGACCCCGCGGGTCACGCCTTCCCTGCCCGATCTGATCAAGGAGTTCAAGCCGACCGTGCTGGTCGTCTCGCTCGGCGCCAACCTGTTCGGCGCTTCCGAGGCGGTGGTTCGGCGCGAGACCCAACGGATCATCGATACGGCCAAGGCGGCCGGCTGCACCCTGGTCTGGGTGGGGCCGCCCCGGGCTCGCGCCTCGGTCAAGCCGATCGCGGTCCAGGACCGGTTGTGCGAGACGATCAAAGCGACGGTCGAGGCCAACCAAGGGACGTTCATCGATTCGCGCCCCTTCACCGCCTATCCGGCCACGGGGGGCGACGGTCTCCACTACGGCGGCCCCGAAGGTACCCGTGTGGCCAGGGCCTGGGCCAGCGGCGTGCTCGAGGCCATTCAGAAGAGCCGGCGGTGAGCGGGCGGGCGGTGCCGGGCCGACGTCTGCCTGGTGGTGACCGGGAGGAATGGCCGGCCGTGCCGTCGCGGGTGGCCTGACGCGCGGCAGGAATGAAGAGTCGACGGGAGCGGGGGAAAGCCGGAAATGGGGTGGTGGCTGCCGGATGAACTCGATGTCACCGAAGTTCGGCGCGACCGGATGGCCGAGCGCCGCTTCCTGGCCTTTCTGCGCGCCGCCGAGCAGCCGCGCCCGCACCAGCCGTTCGACATCCGCGAACGAGAAGACCGGTTGTCGGCGGTGACGCTGGCGCATACGCTGGCCTTCCTGCTCTATTCCCTGCTGGTTCCGCTGGTGGTGCTCGGGCTGATGGTCCTGCCGCCGTTGCGCCTTCTCTCGCTGGAGGCCCGCTCGGTGACGGCGGTCGGACTCTTCGTGACGTTGGAATGGTTCCTGTTTCGGGGGGTCAGCCAGGGCTGGTTGCCCTGCCCTGATCCCGAGAATGTCCGTCCGTTCAACGAACGGCAGCTCGAACTCGGGGTGGCCTTGGTCTCTTTCGGCCCGTGGCTGCTGCGGTTCGATCCGCAGATGTTCTTCGTCTTCCATGTCGTGGTCAATGCGTTGCTGGTCATCGGGGTGATCGTCTTCTTCCTGACCAAGTCGTTCATCAGTCGGCAGTGGCGATGGGGGGTGCTGCGGGTCCTGCTGTTGCCGCTCCTCCAGTTCTGGCTGGTCGCTCGGCTGCGCTGACCGATCCCAGTTGCTGGTCGAGGCCGCGCGCCTGGTTGGCCGCAGGCCTGGGAGCGGGCCTGCCCCCTTCGTGTCGCGAGGCCCTTCCAGGGAGAAGAAAAAGAGGTATCATGGAAATGATGTGGCGTCGTTCAGAATCTTGTCGCGAGCGGGGCGGTCTGACTCTCGTCGAGATGACCATCGCGGTGTTCGTGTTCTCGCTGGTGCTGGGAGCGGGATTCCGCGCCATGACCATCTTCATGGGCAGGACCAGTCAGCGACTGTCGGAACGGCTGGTCCTGCAGATGGAGGCGCGCAAGGCCCTGCTGGCGCTGTACCAGCGGCTGCAGCAGAGCATCGAAGTCCTCGCCCCCCCGCCGGGGACGACGCTTCCCTACATCGTCTACAAAGACCTGATGAGCAACATCTGCTGTCTCTATCTCGAACCCGACCCGGCCCGCACCAAAGAAGAAGGCCAGCCCATCTACCGGGCCATGCTTCTGGTGCGTGATCCGGCCAGTGCCGTGGCTTCGGCGCCCATTCCCGTGATGCAGCAGGTGGCCCGGCTGCAGTTCACGGCCCACAGTCCGACCGGGGTGCTGATCTCGGCGACCTTGCGCGGCGGCAAAGGCGAGTTCTCGTTGGTCAACTTCGTCCGGTTGAAAAATGCCGAATCGGATGAGTGACCGTCTCGGGAGGGGGGCTGGGTGGTGTACAATGGAAGAAGAGGAGACCCGCCATGATTGATCGGCCGCCCCCTCGCTTTTCGGCTTCCGCCTTCAGGGATGGTGAACGGCGGGGCATGGCGTTGTGGTTCGTGCTGGGCCTCGTCACCGTCTTTGTGCTGGGGGGCATGGTCCTGTTCAATCTGACGCGGGGGCTGACCCGCCAGGTGGAATACGCCGACGCCAGCTTGCGGGCCCAGTATATCGGCGAGTCGGCCTACAACCAGCTCTATGCGCGGTTGAGCGGCCACTCCTGGGATGACCGCTGGTTCGCGGCGGGGCCCGATTCGGGCAGCCTGATTCCCCTGCATGGCGGGGCATACGACTATTTCATCGCCGACAACCCCTACCGGCCCATGCATGCCGACATCTTCGTGCGGGCCGAATACAAGAACGCCAGACGTTGCTTCTACTGGCTGGTTCGCATGAAGCCTGGGTTGCTGGTCAGCCTGGCCCAGAACCTTCCGGTCGGCATGATGGAAATCGAGCCCGAACGCCTGCCGACCGCGGCCGGGCAGAATCAGGCCCTGGCCGATCAGATGGAACGCATCATCGCCACCCGGCAGAGCAAGGCGGCGATCGCCGGGGCCATGGAGAGCGGCATCAAGGCCAACAACGATGTGACCCAGGCCATCACGCAGCTGGGCGGCGTGCCGCCCGCCGGCGTGGTGCGCCAGCCGGTGGTGACGGCAGGAGGCGAGGCCGTACCGGTGCCGCCGGCGGTGACGCCGGTCCCTCCGGTCCATATCAGCAACGGGTTCGACCCGAGCGGCGGCAAGACCGTCCAGGAAGAGAACGAGGTCGATGCGGAGGTCATTCCGGTCTTTATCGATTATTTTCCCGACTACAGCACCACGCTGTTGACCCATGGGCAGGAGCTGATCCAGACCGTGCGCAACGGTGTGCGATACATTCCGCCACCGCCCCCCACCATTGGCCGACCCAAGATCTGGAATTGGTGGGAGGGGCACAAGCACGACCACTATCACCATCACCGTCATGGAGGTCACCATCGTGAGCGGGACGACGATTGACCAGGGCTGTTCCAAGGCGTCTCGCCTCTGTCATCAGCAATGGGGGCGGTGCGGGGTTCGCGGTGGCGGTTTCTCCCTGCTCGAGGTGCTGATCGCTTTTCTGATCCTGGTCGGGGCGGTGATCGGCATCATCCAGATCTCGCGCCAGGGCGGGTATGCCACCGAGAGTTTCAGCGCCGAGCATTTCACCGCCATGTTCGTGGCCCAGAAGGTGCTCGAGGACATCAATCACCGGGTCGATCAGAATCCTCATTACTTCACCGATCTCATCCATCTCGCGGCGGGCACGAAGCTGGGAGTGGTCGACGGGGAGCATCCACTGTTCTCGCTGCTCGAGAACACGCGCAATTTCTCCGAACTCGATCCGGCCGAGGACGATCCGATCCGGGTCGAAAGCGGGTCGATCTACCGGCAGTTGAAGAATTTCAAGGTGCAGGTCGGCAGTGCTTTCGTGGTTGGTGCGGGCGGTGTGCCGGCCAAGAACCTGATCGAGGTCACCGTGACCGTGTCCTGGAAAGAAGGGACCAAAGGCGAGCAGGTCTACCAGATCGCGCAGCGCCTGGCGGGCGTCAACGAAGATCTGTTCCGCGATCCTGCCCAACCGCCGCCTCCCCCGTTTTCCAAGGCCCAGATCGCCTATGAGCTCTGGTATACGGTTCCTCCCGAATTCCGCACGGCCAATGCCACCTTCCGGGGATTCCTCGAGGTCAATGGCGGTGATCCAGAGGTGGTCCGGGCGATCGGCCAATGTTTCGCCGCGGTCGAATCCTATGCGGCCACCACCGCCACCGACGGTTCTGACATCGCGGCCCTCGAGGCGGCCAAGAACCGGGTGGGCGATCCCCCGCGGGCCAGATTGCAGGCCCAGGAGGAACTCGCCGAACTGTACGAGGTCAAGGCCACCGCCGGGTTCCAGGCGCTGAGCCGGGTCGCGCCCTTCGTGACCGACCTGAAAAACCGCACCATCACCGCGAATCAGGTCGGCCGCTTCCTTGGCAAGTTCCGCACGCCGATCCTCTATGCCATGCTGCGCGGCATGTCCATGCCAGGCCGGATCCTGATGCTGTCCAAGGCGGCGGAAACCGAGTTTCGCGGCCTGCTCGACGCCGCCAACCTCAAATTCCTGCCCGCCCGCAAGCAGACGCCGATCGCCCGCCGCATCATCGACCAGATGAAATTCCGCATTCTTCTGGGCGATGATCCCGACCGCACGCTGGCCGACCTCAAACGGACCATCCAATCCTACCAGGCCATGTTCAAGGGGCGGAACCCCGCCTTCATGGACTATCTGGCCCGCGAAAGCCAGATCGCCCAGAGCGTCAGCAGCCTCAAACAATTCTATGGCCTGGGGAACGGTCTGGCGGGGCAGGCCGAAAAGGTCGCGGCGCTGGTGGGCGATTTCCCTCAAGCCGCCGCCAGGATCTACCCGGCGACCACCGATGACGAAGAGCTGCAGACGGCGGCGGCGGCCGCGCCCCCGCCCGATACCGGCGCCACCGTGCGCGACAACACCTGGGTCACCTCGGCCAATCGGTCGCACGCCAATCTTGGGACCACGAACCCGACGACCGAGACGGGAGCCTCGCCCGATCCGACCACCACCCCCAGTGCGCCCACGAGCGACCCCGCGAGCCCACCGCCCACGGAACCGTCCACCGGGGCTGTGCCTCCGGTCGAACCTCCGCCGACCACCGCCGAGCCGTCATCCACCGCCACCCCCGGCGATTCATCCACGGTGGCCGATCCGGCGCCTCCTGATTCGTCGCCCTCGGCGCCTGCTGCACCCTGACTGGCGTTCCGACCAGAAGCGATCGGGGCGAATCCGCCCCCGATCAGCCTGGCGGGCCAGGGGAAAGGCCGCCAATGCGGGGCGTTCGCCCCCTCGCCATCGAACCGAGGGGCAGGCTCCTGGGGAAGGGGAACCCAGACGGTTGTCGGTGCCAGTTCCCTTCGCTGCACGGGTGCGGTATCATTGATGGCATGTGGAAGAGATGCATCGTGGTACCGCTTCTGTTGATCGGGGCGATCGCTGTTCCTGCGCTGGCTCAGGAGGTCCCCTACCGGCCGTTCGAGCCGGTCGAGATCGGGGCGCCGTGCACCGACCCCGCCGATCCCGCCGCTCCCGCGGCGCGCCGGGGCCGATGTCCGCATGACCACGCGGTCGACGATCCCTTCCTCGACAAGCAGTACCAGATGTGCAACTTCGGGCAGGCCGATGACAAAGGCCAGATCGGGATGCCGGGGTGCGATATCGGCGGCCTGGCGGCGCGTCGCGCGTTCCATCCCCAAGGCGAGATCATCCTGGCCATCATCGACTCGGGGCTCGAGCTGAACCATCCTGATGTCGATCGTTCCGTTCTCTGGGTCAACCCCGGCGAGAGCGGTCTCGATGCCGAAGGGCGCGACAAGCGCACCAACGGGGTCGATGATGACGGCAATGGGTATGTCGACGATGTGCATGGCTGGAACTTCGTTCGCAACAGTCCCGACGTCAATGACGACCACTACCATGGCACCCATGTCGGCGGGCTGTTGTGCGCGCCGGCCGATAACGGGCGCGGCATCGCCGGCGCCTGTTCCGGGGTGAAGATCATGCTGGTCAAGATCTTCGGCCTGGGGAATACCTTGTCCTCGGAGCAGATCGCGCGAGCCATCCGCTACGCCGTCGACAACGGGGCCAGAGTGCTGTCGAACAGCTATGGCAGTCCCTCGTTCACCCAGGCCATGAAGGAGGCCATCGCCTATTCTGCGCAGAAAGGGGTGCTGTTCGTCTGTGCCTCCGGCAATTCGCGCAAGAACATGGACCTGCCCGACGAACAGGACTACCCCAGCTGCTACGGGATCGAGAACCAGCTGGTCGTGGGCGCGACCAACAATCGCGATCTGTCCACCTTCTGCAACTTCGGTTCGATGGTGGAACTCGCGGCCCCGGGCGAGAATATGTTCTCCCTCTTTCCGAAAGGGCAGTATCGCTCCTTTTCTGGAACCTCGCAGGCCTGTCCGCTGGTGGCGGGCGCGGCCACCATGGTCTGGATGCAGCACCCCGCCTGGACCTGGCGCCAGGTCAAGCAGGCCCTGCTCGACAGCGCCGATCAGGTGCGCGGCTTGTCGCGGTATGTGGTCGGCGGGCGGCGCCTGAACCTGTACAATGCGCTGACCGGCCGTCCGGGGCGCCGTCTGCCGGTCGAAGATTTCAGCCAGTGGCGCGAAGAATCACGTCCGCTCGAATCGCCGCATCCCTACCCGAATCAGAAGACCCTCACCTGGGAGCTGACCGTGCCGGGCGCTCGCAAGTTCCGGGTGTACTTCACCCGCCTCGAGATCGACCATTTCGGCGACAGCCTCACCATCAAGAATGGGGCCGGCGAGGTGGTCGAATACATCAACGGGGTGCATGCCGCTGGCTGGTCGGAAGTCATCGACGGCGATCGGGCCACCCTGGTGCTGGAAGCCGGCGAATACGTCAACGCCTTCGGGTTCGCCATCGACCGCCTGCAGTGGCTGCCCTGACGGCTCGTCTGGCGGCGCGACCGCCTCGCTGAGTCGAACCGCCGACCAAGGCGGCGGTGGCGGTGACGGATTTTTCCCCGTGGATCGAGGGGTTATTTGATCAGGCGGGCCAGCATGCGTTGGCGCGAGAGGCGGACGGCTGCAGCCAGCCAGATGAGCAACAGGGGAATGGCTCGCCAGAAGATGGGCGTGCCGAGGGTGAGACTGCGCAGCAGCGAGACGACCGGGGTCAAGGGCAGGAACCAGACGAAGGTCTGCAGCCAGGCGGGCAGCTGGTCGAGGGGATAGAAGACCCCGCAGAACAGGAACATCGGGAAGATGAAGAGGAACTGGGGATAGGAGATCTCATCGATCGAGGCGGCCCAGGCGGCCGACAGCAGGCCCAGGGCGGCGAACAGCAGGGCGCTGAGGAAGGTCACCGGCAGGGCGGCGAGGGCGCCCAGGGCCAGGAAGTCGCCGGTCAGGCCGCCGATCAGCAGCACCGCCGCGGCGGCGATCGAGCCTTTGGTGGCATCCCACAGGAGTTCGCCCCACAGCACTTCCGCCAGGGTGATCGGGGTCATGGCCATGGCCTGGTAGATGCGCTGGTAGTACATGCGTACGAAACTGCCATAAGCCGCCTCGAAAAAGCCCTGGAAGAGGACGGTCTGAGCGGCGATGCCGGCGAAGATGAACTGGCGGTAGGTCAGCTCGATTCCATCGACCTGGATGGTGCCGACCATCGTGCCGAGGCCGTAGCCGAACGACAGCAGATAGAGGATGGGCTCGACGAAGGTCGTGGTCAGCCCGAAGCGGATATCCTTGCGGTAGATGGCGAAATAGCGTCGCCACACCACCCAGATGGCCCAGCCCTCGATCATTCCCTGGCCTCCTCATCGGTGGGTCCGCTGGTCAGGGAAGTGCCGGTCAACTTGAGGTAGACGTCTTCGAGATTGGGTGGACGTTCCCAGAACACGCCCGGCCTGATCTCTTCGCGCACGGTGGCCGGTCCGAGGTGACGGGCGATCAAGGCGGCGGGAGGCGCCACATCGAGGATCAGCCCCTGGTGGATGATGCCCACCCGGTCGCACAGCCGCTCAGCCTCCTGCATGTAATGGGTCGACAGCAAAATGGCCCCGCCCCCGCGGCGAAAGTCGTCGATGACGTTCCACACCACCCGTCGGGCCTCGGGATCGAGCCCGGTGGTCGGTTCGTCGAGGATGAGCAGGCGCGGGTCGGCGACCAGGGCCCGGGCCACCTGCAGGCGGCGGCGCATGCCGCCCGACAAGGCTTCGACCGGCTCCTGGGCTTTGTGGGCGAGGCCGAACCGTTCGAGCAGATGGCGGGTGCGGCGTTCGGCCTCGGCTTCGGGGATGCGGAAAAACGAGGCATAGAGCACCATCTGGTCGAAGACGGTGAAATCGGTGTCGAGCGTGTCTTCCTGCGAGCAGACGCCGAGGCGGGCGCGGGCGCGCTTGGGATCGGCATGGACATCGATGCCCAGCAGGAAGACCCGCCCGGCGGTCGGGGGGTAGAACCCGACGATGCAGTTCATGGAGGTCGATTTCCCGGCCCCGTTGGGCCCTAGAAGACCGAAGCATTCCCCCGGCGCGACCGTGAACGAAATGCCCTTCACGGCGGGAAACGGTTCGCCATGCTTGCTGCGATACGACTTGGCGAGCTGCTCGACGACGAGCGGCAGCGGTTCGGGGACGGCGGGGTCGGGCGGGTGGGGCGGGCCGGGCGGGTCGGGCGGTAGAAGGTCGTTCATGTTCACAGGGAGGCGCCGAGGGAGCGCAGCCAGTCGAGGAAGGCCGGCGGGCAGCCGGCCTCGAGCGCCAGCGCCAGCACGGTGCGGCCCTGGGCGTCGCGGGCATCGAGCCAGGCTCCTGCCGCCACGAGATGCCGGGCGGCCGTCAGGTAGTCGTCGACGGCGCGGGCGGCGGCAGGATCGTCGGCCTCGCGGCCCAGGCGCACGGCCTCGTGCAGGGGGGTGCGGTCCCACAGGTTGGTGGGATCGACCTGGGCGCCGTGCTGGAGCAGGACGGCCACGGTCGCGGCCTTGCCGAGGCGGGCGGCGAGGTGGAGCGGGGTCTGGCCTCGCCGATCGGGCGGCGAGGAGGCGGCACCCCGGGCTAGCAGAACTTTGACGATGCCGACATAGCCGAGGCGGGCGGCGTGATGCAAGGGCGTCCAGCCTTGCAGGCCATCGGGCGTATCGAGCGGAGCGCCGCGCTGGACGAGGAACTCGACCAGGGCGCGATTCCCGCTGCGGACGGCGCGGTGGAGAGGCTCGAGGCCGAGGGCATCCCGCCAGGCGATGGCCTGGGGATGGCGGGCCAGCCATCGTTTGACTCCGGAGAGATCGCCCTGTTCGGCCAGGATGTGGAGATCGGCCTCGGAGGCCGGCGGCTCGGCGCCTCTGGCTGGCGACCAGGAAGCCGTCGCCGCGATCAGGACCAGCAAGCTGGCGATCGCCACCAGGGCTCTTTGTTGGAAGGAGCGGGCGGGCGGCCTCTGAGCAGTGGTGGGTCGCTGGGGCCAGGCCATGGTCGAAGGGCGTCGCCAGTGGCCGGAGGCAGGAAAGGGCGGTCTGGGCGGCGATTGGTGAGACGATGACGGAGCGTGGCTCATGGGGTCTTGCCGCGCCGTTTCAGGCGTCGGTACTCGGCGAACAGATCGGCGCTGGTGGTGAGGGGGCCGGAGGCGTTGTCGGTGGCCGGCGCGCTGCGGATGATGGGGTCGCCTGACCAGGCGGGCGAGGTCGGCCGTTCGTTCAATGGGCTCAGAAACGCCGAGAGCAGATAGAAGAACGCCCCGACCAGGAAAAAGCCGCCGGCCGCCATCCAGGTCTGGGGGGTGGACCACCACCGGGGAGGGACTTCGCCAGGGGCGGATGGGCGCGGCGGGCGGTTCTTCTCGGAGCCGAGATGCTGGGGGGCAGGGCGAGGACTGGGAGGCCGCCCGCCGGGCGACGGCGAAGCGGGGTGGGGAGGTCGAGGCCGTTCGGGGCCGGATCGGGCGATAGGAAGGGGCGCGGCCGGGGCCGGGGCGGCGGGGGCCTGGCGCGGGGCAGGCTCGGCTTTGGGCAAGCCCGTCGTTACCGCGGGCGGTCTGGCCGCGGGGGCCGGCTTGGGGCCGGTGGCGCGCGGCGGGGCGGTCCGGTCGGGCGGGGTTCCCGCGATCGCACCGGCATCGGAAGCGGGTCCCGGGTCGGCACGGCGGCCGAAGCGGGCCAGCATGGCTTCGGTCTTGTTCCGCACTTCCAGCAGCAGGGACTGCAGGTCGGCGGGCAGGGCCCGGGCGACTTCGTCGAGCAGGGGCAGGTTCTCGGGTTCGGGATTGGCCAGGAAGAGACAGAGGGCGGCTTCCAGGCATTCTCGCGAGCGGGTGCCGGCCATGAAGGCGGCCAGAGGTTGGCGGATCAGGGCGAAATCGACGAAGACCAGGCAGCCGAGGGCCACCTTCTGCACGGAAGGCTGTCGATCGCGCAGCATCGCGGTGAGATAGGAGACGGCCTGGGCCTGGTCGACCTGGCGCAGGGCCTTGATCGCGGCGCTGACGACCCGCTGGGCGGGGTTGCGGAAGAACTGGCCGATCAGCGGGAACAGTCCATCGGGGTCGGCGAAGGCCAAATAGTCGATGGCGGCGGCGACCACTCCTTCATTGGGATGCTTCAGCCAGCCGCGCGCGGTGCTGATGAAATCGCGGGCGCCCAGGCGCAGGGCGGTGCGGAGCAGGAGGATGCGGGCGCGATCTGACAGCGAGGGGTCGGCCAGGGCTTTTTGCAGAATGGGCCTGGCCTGGGGCAGGTCTTGGCGGTCCCAGCTGGCGGCCTGGGCGAACAGGGCCTCTTCGGGAGAGGGGGGGGGGCGGGCGGCGGGAACCGCGGGGCCGCGATCGCTCGCGGGGGCGCTGGAGGTGGTGGCGGGCGGCGGCGGTTCAGCCCGGGCAGCGGGCTTGTCTTCGGAAAGACCGGGAGAAACCTCCTGGCCACGGCTGGTCGGCCCCTGGGAGTCAGGTGGGGAGCGATCCTGGGGGCCCGGCGTGGGGTCAGCCGGGCTGGCGGCCGCTGGTGAAGGGGGGGCGGGGCGCGTCGCGGGAGGGGCGAGCGTGGCGGGGGGGGGCGGGGGCGAGTCGGGGCGGGCCGATGGTGGAGAGGAAGAATCGGGGGCGGTGGCGGCGGGCTCGGTGGCGGCGGTTTCCTGCAGCCAGCGTTCCAGGCGGTGGCGGACCGGTTCCGCCAGGGGCCAGGTCAGGGCTTCCTCGAAGGCGGCCCGGACGGGAGCCGAGCGGATATGCTTGCGGACGGCGGCGGCGAGTTCGGGAGGTTCCCCGCCGTCTTCTTCCTGGGCGAGGCGGGCGATGCAGTCCTGGACGAAGCGATTGGCGGCCTTGCGGTAGATCCATTCCTGCAGTTGCTGATAGTATTCGTGGAATTTCCGCTCCTCGCCCAGCAGGTTCGAGGTGCTGATCGCTTCGCAGACGCTGTGCAAGATGCGCCGCACCATCGCGGCCTTGGCGGGCGGGCTTTCCTCGGCGATCTCCCACAGGCGATAGGGCGAATCGACGTCAGGATGGAGCTGGAAGGAGCGGCCGGCGTGCCAGAGCAGCTCGGGATCGCTTTCCACAGCGATGAACTGCAGCAGGAGGGGCTTGACCTGTTCGAAGGGGAGCGCCAGGCCGACGTGGAGGGCGGTGCGCCGCTGCGCCGGATCCGGGCTCAGGAGCATGCCGGACAACGCGGTCAGGGCGCGGCTCGGCTCGAGCCCGAACAGGCCGCGGATGGCGAGGGCCCGCCGACCGGGGTCGTCGGCCTCGGCCAGGGCGGCGAGGTCGTCGGCGATGAGGCGGGGCGCCCGCTTGCTCAGCACCCCGAGGGCGGCCATCCGGACGCTCAGCGAGTGGTCATGGAGGCGAGGGGCGAGCAGCTCGAGGCGGGCGGCCGGCCAGAACTCGCCGAACATCCTGATCAGGGTGGCCTGCAGGGCCGGTTCCGATGCGTGGATGAACCAGTCGAGGGCGCGGCTGGCCAGGGCGCTGCGCTGCAGGGAGTCGAGATCTTCCAGCAGCCGCAGGCGAGCGGCGGCGTCGGCCGCCTGGTAGCGCTGATGGAAGGCGGCGGGATCGAAGGCGGGTGAAGGTTCGGCGTCGATCTTGCCCAGTCGCCGCCGCACGGCCTGGATCGCCTGTCGCAACAGCCGGCGGCATTCCTCGTCCTCCTCGCGCGGCTCGCGCTGCTCGAGCGCGGTCAGCTCCTCTTCGCTCTGGCCCTCGAAGAAGGCGTTCTGCAGGGCGAGCAGGCGAGCGGAGCGGATCGGCGATTCCAGTTCCTGGGGAATGAAGGCGGACAGGCTCATGGGTATCGCCATTATACCGCCCGTGGCAGGCCCCGCCAAACCCGCTTCGTGATGTTTCCCCGCGCGCGGCCGGCCGAACATGCCAGGGGAGGGGCCACGCCTGTCGCCCGTAGGTGGGCGAAGAGTGTCAAAGAGAAGGCGCCGCGAGGGAGGAAGGGGTTGTCATCCTGGACGGCATTCGATACCATGGGCCTGCCGCCATCGTTCGGCCGCGGCATCGTCAGCCGGAAGGAAGCCGTATGAACGTCGTCCATCTGTCTCCGCATTTCCCTGCGCATTACTCTCTGTTCACCCGCCACCTGGTGGGGTATGGGGCGCGGGTCTTCGGGGTCACCGATCTGCCCGACGAGGCCCTCCCCTGGGACCTTCGCCAGTACCTGACCTGTCACTATCGGGTCGACAGCCTCCATGACACCGGTCAGGTGTTGCAGGCCTGCCGCCACTTCCGGGACGGCTGGGGCCGCCTCGACCACGTCGAATCGCACCTCGAACCCTGGATCGAGCTGGAAGCGGCGGTGCGGGAAACCTTCGACATTCCCGGCCCCCGGCCCGGGGATCTGGCCTTCATCAAGCGCAAGTCGCTGATGAAGCAGGTATTCGCCCGCGCGCAGGTGCCCACCGCGCGGGGGGCGCTGGTCGAGAGTCTCGACCAGTGCCGCGAGTTCATCGGGGGCAAGTTCCCCGCCTTCATCAAGCCCGATTCGGGGGTCGGCGCCGGCGATACCTACACCATCCGCAACGACGACGATCTGCGGTCATTCTTTGCCGGGCGGGGGCCGTATCCGTATTTCATCGAGGAATACCTCCACGGCGTCATCGAATCCTTCGATGGGCTCACCGATCGCGAGGGCAACATCGTGTTCTGGACGGGCCACCTCTTCAACAACGACATCCACCGGATCGTCAAGCTCAACCAGAATCTGGCCTACTACAACTTCCGCACCGTGCCCGGCGATCTCGAGGCGATGGGACGCCGCGTGGTCGAAGCCGCTCGCATTCGCAGCAAGTTCTTCCACATCGAGTTCTACCGCCTGCCGGATCGGCAGTTGCGCGGGCTGGAGATCAACATGCGCCCGCCCGGCGGTCTGACCACCCACATGTTCAACTATTCCGCCGATATCGATGTCTACGACTGGTGGGCCGCCATCGTCGTGCAGGGCCGGCGGGACTTCCAGTTCGAACGCAAGTACCATTGCGCCTATGTCGGCCGCAAGCTCGACCGCTCCTATCGGTATTCCGAAGAAGAGCTGCGGCGCCGCTTCGGAGCCCGCATCGTCCATGCCCAGGCCATGACGCCCATCGAATACGCGGTGATGGGCCAGTATGCCTTCCTGGTGCGCTCGCCCAGCGAAGACGAAGTGCGGGACATGATCGCCGCCATCCAGGAGGAAGCAGCATGAAACGGACCTACCTCGCCATCCCCAGCCAAGCGATCGGCCGGCCGCTCGAAATGCTGGTCTTCGGGCACCATGGCAAGCCGCTGCTGGTGTTTCCCAGCTCCAGCGGGCGGTTTTTCGATTTCGAGAACTTCGCCATGATCGAGGCCATCTCGCCGTTCATCGAGGCGGGGAAGATCCAGGTCTATTGCGTCGACGGCCTCGACCACGAGACCTGGTTCGCCAATGCCCATCCCGCCGACAAGGCGCGCCGGGCCAATGACTATGACTGGGCGATCACCCATGACATCGTGCCCTTCATCCTGGGCGACGGGCATGCGGGGGCCGGCATCGCCGTCACCGGCGTCAGCTTCGGCGCCTACCATGCCGGCAATTTCATCCTGCGGCATCCCGACCTGTTCGATATCGCCATCTGCCTGAGCGGCAACTACAGCATCGCGTTCGCGGTGGGCGATTTCCGCAACGACGACATCTATTTCAACGATCCGCTGATGTACCTGCCCGGCTTGCAGGATCCCTTCTACCTCGACAACCTGCGCCGCGATCTGTTGATCTTCTGCGCCGGTCAGGGGCCATGGGAAGAATGGAACGGGGAAGCGGCCGCGGTGTCCGCCCATCTCAACAACAAAGGGGTGCCGCACCTGTTCGAGCTCTGGGGCCACGATGTGGCCCATGACTGGCCCTGGTGGAAGAAGATGATCGTCCATTTCCTGGGCAAGCTCGACCGGGCCGGCTTTTTGACCAACAACGGTCGCCTGACCCGCCTCGACGTCACCGGCTTTCTGAGCAACTATCCGCACCTCTGAGACGGCGCCGCGGGCCGCGCCCCTGCTCGTGACGGCTGCAGGAGCCAGGCCAGGCGTCCGCGACCCGACCGAGATGGCCGCAGGGTGGTCGGGCCGCGCCGGTGGTGGATGCCGACTGGCCATGACGGGCGGCCCGCGGCGGGACAACCCGCTTCCGGCGGCTATGACAGCCGGCCGGCGGTCGGCGGTCGAGGGGGCTTGACACGGCGGCGGCGGTACGCTAGACTTTTTTGCGTTGCAAAACAAAGGCTCTTTGAGCCGCAGCAGAAAAGCCAAGAATAAGAGTGCAACGCAGGAGGAAGGACAGCATGTCGCAACAGGCCATGGCATGGGTGGCGGTCGGGATCTATGTGGCGGTGACCATCGCGCTCACCATCCGGGGAGCTCTGAAGACGAAAGATCTGAAGAGCTTCGCGGTGGGCAGCAAGGACATTCCGCCGGTCGTCGTCGGGCTGTCGCTGGCCGCCCAGTTGACCAGCGTGGCGACCTTCGTGGTCAATCCGGGGCTGATCTACAAATACGGAGTGGCCGGCCTGCTGGGCTTCGCTTTCGCGGCTCCCATGGGCGTCATTCTCGGCCTGGTCCTGTTCTCCAAACGTTTCCTGTCGGTGGGCAGTCGGGTCGCCGCCCTCACCGTTCCACAGTGGATCGGCAAGCGGTACGAATCGCCGATGATGCAGTACCTCTTCGCGGTGATCTCGCTGGCTCTGATCGCCTTCGCCGTGCTGATCGTGGTCGGGCTGGCCTACGCCCTGGGGCAGGCCCTCGGCATCCCGGCCTTCCTGCCAGGCGAGGCAGGGACGGGCACCGTCTACAATCCGCAGTTCACCTGGCTCATCGCGGTGCTGGTCGGGTTCGTCTTCGCCTACATGATGATCGGCGGGGTGAACACCTCGGCCTATACCAATGCCCTGCAGGCGATCGTCATGTTCGTGGTGGCCCTCATCCTGCTGGGATCGGGCGTGCATCTGTTCTTCAGCGGCGAGGGGTTCCTGACCCGGCTGGCGGCCATCGATCCCAATCTGGTGGCGGTGACCAACCCGGCGTCTCCCTATTTCCGCAACCTCTTCGAGATCTTCTTCTGCAATTTCCTGGTCGGCATCGCCATCGTCTGCCAGCCGCATGTCGTGGCCAAGGTGCTGTATCTCAAGGATGAGGGGCAGGTGACCTCCTACCTGTTGACCGCCACCCTGGTCGGGCTCGTCTTTTCGTTCCTGATGATCGTCGGGCTCTATGCCCGGCTGACCCTGCCGCCCATCGACCGCATGGATCTGGTGGTGCCGACCTACGTGGCGGCCACCTTCTCGCCGATCGTGCAGGTCGTGATCATGCTGGGCATCCTGTGCGCCGGGATGTCGACCCTGGAAGGGCTGCTGCTCTCGCTGTCCACCATCTTCTCGACCGATATGTTCCTGCCGCTGCTCAAGCGTGGGAAAACGGAGCTGCCCCCCGATGCCGAGGCCGATCTGGGCAAGCAGGCTCTGTTCTATGGGCGTCTGCTGCTGGTGGTGACGGCGCTGGTCATCATCTGGCTCTCGGTCGGGCAGGTCAAGAATCCGGTGGGCGGGTCGGTCGCCATCTTCGGCATGTATGGCGTCTATTTCCTGTTCACCACGACCTTCTTCCCCCTGGCGGCCGGCATGTTCCTGCCGTCGATGAGCCGATCGGCGGTCTTCGCCGGTGTGATCGTCTCGGGGCTCACCTACCTGGGCATCGCCTGGTTCCAGGTGACCGCGATGCACAACAACCCGGCCTTCCTGGCCAGCATGGCCATCGTCATGGGCTGGCTGGCGACTTTCGCCATGCATCGGGCGTCCCTCGCTGGCACCGAACGCGAAGCGGAAGCGGTCGCCGAGGTGCCGGGGGTCGAGACCGTCAGCGGCTGATCTTTCCCCTGACGACGAATCCTGGTCTCGTCCGCGCGGTGGCTGGCCTGTCCGTCAGCCACCGCGCGGCTTTCGGCTTCGGAAATCCTGGCGTCTGGTCGAGTACCAAGAACATCGGACACCTCTGACCTGAGACAAGGGGACGGCCGCCATGCTTGCCGATGCCTTCCATCGCTACATCACCAGCGACCGACCGGCGGAGCTTCACCAGGCCTTCCAGGCGATCGGGAACGGGGAGGAGATCACCGCCGAAGAAGCGCCCCTGGTGATCGCGCTGCTGGTGCCGCACCTGCAATCGCCTGACCGTACCGTCCGCCAGGGGTGCCGCACCATTCTGGGGCGCTTGCGGAAGCGATTCCCCGAGGCGTTCCTGCCTTCCGAGACGGAAGGGAAGCAAGAAGCCGGTGACGATCCCTTCCCCTACCTGGTGAAGTTCGCGGCCCAGCAGTGCAATGCGCCAGCCAGCCTGCTCATCGAGGCGGCCGTCCATTTCCAGACCACCGGGGATGAAGACACGGCGGGCAAACTGGTCGAGTATGTCCTCGACCGCTACCCCGAAGCGGCCGTCTGCCAGCATGTGTCGGAGGTGGCCGACCGCTTCCTGGCCGAGGAGGCCCCGCGCTGGGCGGCTCTGTGGCAGCGCACCGCGGGACCCGCCATCTCGCCAGCGCCGGCCGTCCGCGGGTGGATGCCTCGCCTTTCCCCCCTCGAGATGGGCCTGGCGATCCTGGTGGCGACGTTTCTGCACACCCTTCTGGTCTGGCGCTGGCCCTGACACCTGGAGCGGCTACCAGAGCGGCGCGGCCCGGCGGTTCGCCCCTCCCCGCTCGGCGGGTTTCAGGGGGGCCAGCGGGCGATGAAGGCGGCGACGCGGAACTTGCTCCGGCAGCCGCCGAACGACATGTAGCGGATGGTGCCGAAGATGGGCCGCTGGCTCCAGGGCCGGTCATGGACGCCGCCGAGGCTCCAGGCCACTCCCACATAGCCGTTGGGGTCGCGGCCGTCGAGTTCGTAGCGGTCGTTCAGGGCGAGGGCGATCCGGTGGGCCTCGGCGACGGAAGGCGTCCATTCGAGGAGCTTCTTGGCCCAGTACATGCGCAGGTAGCCGTGCATCTTGCCGGTGCGGACCATCTGCCGCTGCGCGGCATTCCACAGCTCATCGTGGGTACGGGCCGCCTCGAAGGCCTCTTCGTCGTAGAGATGCTCGCGGCGGTCGGCGGCATGGAGGGCCAGCGTCTTCTTCGCCCAGTCGGGGTAGCCCGCGGGCGAATCGTAATGCGGGTTGTACAGGCAGAAGTTGTCGGACAGCTCGCGGCGCACCACCAGTTCCTCGAGGAAGGCCAGCCGCGATTCCTCGGCGACGCGGGCGGCGCCGGCGGCCAGGGCGGCCCGCTGCGGGGCAAGATGACCGAAATGCAGGTAGGGAGAGAGATTGGACGTGCCGTCCAGGCAGGGGTCGTTGCGGGTCAGGGCGTAAGTGCGCAGGGCGCCGGTCACGAACCGGCGCAGGTGGTCGCGGGCGGCGACCGGGCCGGGGCGGAGCCACTCGACAGGCGGCACGGCGCGGGTGCCGGCCACGGCCGCCTGCACGGCGGCCCAATCGGTAGGGGGCGGCAGGGGGCCGGGGGAGGGCGGGGGTTCGAGGGCGGGGAACTCCTCCAGCCAGTCGCTCAGAATCCGATTGAGTTTGAGGCGGAGGGTACGGGCCGCAAACTCCTGCTTGGGCGAGGCGATCCAGGCGGGCACGATGTTGTGGGCATCGACTTCGGTCACGGCCAATCCGGTGGCGGCCGCCGCTTCGGCCTGCCAGACTCGTTTGTGGCGCAGGGGGCTGAAGTCGGTAACCAGGCAGCCGACGCGCTGCTGTCGACAGAACAGCGCCAGGCTCTGGGGCGGGGCCCCGAGGAGGAGGTGGAAGGGAATGCCGCGTGCGCGCAGATCGGCCTCGACTTCGATCAGCCCCCGGAGCAGGAAATCCCAGGCCCGGCGGGTGGCGTCGGGGAACGCGGGATCGAGGGTGAAGACTACCTGCAGGGGGGCGCGCCGGGCGCGGGCCAGGGCGGAAGCGTGCAGCAGGGCCCAGTTGTCGTCGACCCGCTGGTCGCGGGACATCCAGTAGACGACCGCCCCGGGGCGGTCCGCACCTGGGGCGGCGAGCCGGGCTCGCCGCGCGGGATCGCCGATGTGCTTCATCGCGTGGTTCCCCCGGGGGGGAGGGGGTCAGCCGGGAGAGAGGAGGCGGCGGGGCCGGCGCGGGCGCCATCGGCCGGGGGTGGCGCGGCGTGGGCCAGGGGCCGCTCGGTTCCGTTCTGAGCCGGGCTGCCTGGCGTCGGCTCGGGCGCGAGGGGCAACTGGTTCCGGCCGATCCACAGGACGAGCAGACTGAGGGCTACCCACCCGACCGACAGGAGCTGGTCGGACGTCAACCCCCACCAGACCACGGGGTTGAGGCGGATGAACTCGACACCGAACCGGGAGATGCCGAACCAGGCCAGGAAGAAGGCCAGCCGGCGTCCGGGGCCGATGGTCCAGCGGCCGGCGAGCAGGATGGCCAGGAGGATGAACGCCGAGATCGATTCATACAGCGGCGTGGGATGGACCGGAATGTCGTCAGGAACCGGCGTTCCCGGGAACCGCTGCATGAACAGCCGGGTCAGCAAAGGATTCTGATGGCTGAGGGTGGGCACCAGCCCGTGGGGGAAGGTCATGCCGCACCAGGCGAGCGTCGGCAGGCCATAGCAGCCATCTCCGGCGGCGATGCAGCCCAGGCGGCCGATCGCGTAGCCGACCGCCATGCCCGGGGCGCACAGGTCGGCGATCTTCAAGAAGGGCTGTCCTTCCCGATGGACCCGGATCCAGCAGAGAGCGATGGCCAGCAGGTAGCCGCCGATGACCGAGAAGCCCGTGGCCGAGATCAAGAAGGGCCCTGGATCGCGCAGGAACGCCCCGAAATGCTCGAGGATGTACAGGCCGCGCGACCCCACCAGGCCGCCCAGAATGGCCAGCAGGTAGATGTCCCAGGCGAGGAGGGTGTCGAGGCCCTGGCGTCGGAACTCGCGGTTGGTGATGATGATGGCCGCCCCGAAAGCCAGGGCGAGCAGCACGCCATACGAACCGATGCGGATCGGCCCCCAGGCGAACAGGATCGGATACATGCCCGGCACCATACCACATCGGGTCTCCCAGTGCCACCTCGCCGGACCCAACGGCAACGGGCACCCCTCGTGGCCAGCCTGGGCCCTGCTGTCGGGCCCGTGGCGGGGCGATCGCGCCACCGCCTGCCGCGGGGCGTCCGTCCCGCCACCTCGTGGAGCCCGCCGGCCGCCCACGGTGAAAGAAGGGCGGAGAGGGCCGGGCGAAGGTTGACAGGCGACCAGGGGTGGAGTAGAGTTTTTTTTGCAAAGCAAAAAATGCCACGCTGTTGGAGGAACCATGTCTGAACCCTCTGCCCCCGCGTCCGCTTCCCCCATCCATCCCGCGCTGGCGGCCCTGTCGACCCCCAAGGTCGGGCGCAGCAAGGTCGTCTCGGCCGCCGAGGCGGTCGGCTTGATCCGGTCGGGCGACACCGTGGCCACCGGCGGGTTCGTCGGGACCGGCTTCCCCGAAGAGCTGGCCATCGCCCTCGAGCAGCGGTTCACGCAGACCGGCCAGCCGCGCGACCTGACGCTCGTCTATGCGGCAGGCCAGGGCGACGGGAAAGACCGCGGGCTCAACCATCTCGGCCACAGCGGGCTGTTGAAGCGGGTGGTGGGCGGCCACTGGGGGCTGGTGCCGAAGTTGCAGAAGCTGGCCTTCGCCGGCGAGATCGAGGCCTACAATCTGCCCCAGGGGGTGCTTTCCCACCTCTTCCGCGACATCGCGGCCCATAAACCCCGCACGATCACCAGCGTCGGCCTGGGCACCTTCGTCGATCCGCGCCTGACCGGGGGCAAGATCAACGCACGCACCAAAGAAGATCTCGTCGAAGTGGTCACTTTCGATGGCCAGGAATACCTCGCGTATCGCACGTTTCCCATCAATGTCGCTCTCCTGCGGGGCACTTCGGCCGATCCTGAAGGCAACATCTCGATGGAGCGGGAAGCCCTGACGCTCGAGGCCCTGGCGCTGGCCCTGGCCGCCCACAACTCGGGCGGGCTGGTTCTGGTGCAGGTCGAGCGGATCGTCGAGCGGGGCAGTCTGTCGCCGCGCCAGGTGAAGATTCCTGGCGTGCTGGTCGACTGCGTGGTGGTCGGCCGGCCCGAGAACCACTGGCAGACCTTCGCCACCCCGTACGACCCCGCCTTCAGCGGCGAGATCCGGGTGCCGATGGAATCGATCCCGCCGCTCGAGATGAGCGATCGCAAGATCATCGCGCGGCGGGCCGCCTTCGAGCTCGAGCCCAACGCCGTGGTCAATCTCGGCATCGGCATGCCGGAAGGGGTGGCCCGCGTCGCCAACGAGGAGAAGATCCTGCCGTTCCTCACGCTGACCACCGAGCCCGGTGTCATCGGCGGTCTGCCGGCTGGCGGATTGAACTTCGGGGCCGGCACCAACACCGCCGCCATCATCGACCAGCCCTATCAGTTCGATTTCTACGACGGCGGCGGCCTCGACGTGGCCTTCCTGGGGCTGGCCCAGGCCGATCAGCACGGCAATCTCAACGTGAGCAAGTTCGGCTCCCGGCTGGCCGGGGCGGGCGGCTTCATCAACATCAGCCAGAACGCCAAGAAGGTCGTCTTCGTCGGTACCTTCACCGCCGGCGATCTCGAGGTGGCGGTCGAGGGCGGCCGGCTGCGCATCGTCAAGGAAGGCCACACGCCGAAGTTCCTGACGCAGGTCGAGCATGTGACCTTCAGCGGCGCCCAGGCGGTCAAGCGCGGGCAGCCCGTGCTGTACATCACCGAGCGCTGCGTCTTCCGGCTCACCGCCAAGGGGCTCGAGCTGATCGAGATCGCGCCGGGCATCGACCTCGAGAAGGACATCCTGGCGCACATGCAGTTCCGGCCGGTGATCGAGGCGCCGCCGCGCCTGATGGACCCCCGCATCTTCAGCGAAGGGCCCATGGGGCTGGCCGAGGAGCTGCTGACCGTGCCGCTGGCCTCGCGCCTCGTCTTCGACGCCTGCGACCAGGTCCTGCTGGTGAACTTCGAAGGGCTGCACCTGCAGACCCTCAAGCAGATCGAAGAGATCGAACGTCGGGTGACCGACCTGCTGGCCCCCGTCGGTCGGCGGGTGCCCGCCATCGTCAACTACGACAACTTCTCGATCGCCCCCGAGCTGATCGACCCGTATTCGGCCATGGTCCAGCGCCTGATGGACCGCTTCTACTCGCACGTGACGCGGTTCACCACCAGCGCCTTCCTGCGCTTCAAGCTGAAGAACGCCCTCGAGCGGCGCGGCCTGGCGCCCCACATCTACGAGTCCTACGCCGAGGCCGAACAAGCGCTGCAGCGCCTGACCAAAGGCGAGGGGGCCGGGCCGTCCTGACCGCGGCCGCCCCCGCCGGCATCGTGCCGCCGGGGGCCGGCCCCTTCGAGAAGACGCCCGGCCGACGCCATCGCGTCGGCTTCCTCGCGGGGTGGGCGCTCTGAGCCTATCCCTGGGTCTGCCGTTTGACCTGGTCGCCGAGGCTCAGGAAGCCGCGGCCCAGCACCTGGCGAGCGTCGCCGACGATGACGAAGGCGTTGGGATCGAACTCGTAGATCAGCTGGCGCATCTGGGGCAGCTCCATCCGGCGCACCGCCACCAGCAGGACGTTGGTCGGCGCGCTCGTGTACATGCCGCGGGCATCGATGCAGGTGACGCCGCGGTGGAGCTCCTCCATGATGGCCCAGGCCACTTCGTTGGGGTTCTGGGTGATGATCAGCACGCTGCGGTAGACCGCGATGCCTTCGAGCACGGCATCGACCACCCAGCCGCTGAAGAAGACGGTGATCAAGCCGTAGAGCGCCAATTGGGGGCCGAAGACGAAACCGGCGCCGATCGTGATCAGGAAATTGGTGACCAGGATGACATCGCCGATCGGCCAGTGGAACAGATGGTGACAGATCTGGGCGACGATGTCGACGCCGCCCGTGGTGCCGCCGCCACGGAAGGTGACGCCGACGCCGATCCCGCTCAGAATACCGCCGTAGAGACAGGCCAGGATGGGATCGGTGGCCAGCGGCGAGATGGGCCAGACCCGCATCAGCAGCTCGATCAGCACCGAGGTCAGGGCCACCGACAGCACCGTCTTCCCGGCCGACCGGAAGCCGACCAGCTTCATCTGGGCGGCGATCAGCGCGAGGTTGCCGGTCAGCACCACGGCGCCGACCGGCAGTCCCACCGCGAAATACAGCACGGTGGCCAGGCCGGTCAGGCCGCCGGCGGCGATCTTGTTGGGAATGGTGAAGCAGACCAGGCCCAGCGTCGAAATCACCGAGCCCAGCACGACCAGGAAGAGATCGAACGCGCCCACCGGGCGCGGCGCAGTGGCGGTCATGGGTCGAACCTCCATCGGGAATTCGGGCGCCAGCATACCACACCAGCCCGCTTCTCCGAACCATCCATCCGGTCGCCCAGGGCGAAAGCAGCCGGCGGCAGGGAGCCTGGCGCGGCGGAGCGACTTTGCCTTGACGACTACCGCCAGGGGCCGGTGGCCGAACACGTGGCCCTCGGCCGGCGTCCGGCGGCTTCACCGGTGGTCAGGTTGGCGGCGTCTTGATCGCCAATCAGGGTCGGGGGGATGAACTCGCGGCGGCGGTGGTGGAGAAAGGGGCGGGCGCCTCAGGGGCGTTCGGCGGCGGCCGGGGACGGGGTTCGTTCCAGTTCCCGGAACATGTCGATGATCCCGTGTTCGGCCAGGAGCTGCAGGCCGACCCGGGTCGGGGAGACGCCGTCGGCGATGCGGTAGGAGAACGAGAGGGCGCCGTTCTGCAGGGCGGCATCGAAGCAGCGGAACCGGATGTTGCGGAACGGGCGCAGGTCTGCTTCCAGTTCGAGCAGATGGGACGAGATGAGGAAGAAATGATCGCGCAGCCTGGCCAGTCCGGTGATGACGAGCTTGGAGCAGGCGTAGGCGTCATGGACGTTGGTGCCCTTGAAGATCTCATCGATGATGACCAGCAGCTTGAAGCGGCCGGCGCAGAACTGCAGGATCCGCTGCACGCGCAGCACCTCGGCCAGGAATCCGCTGATGCCCAGCCGAATGTCGTCGTGCATGCTGAGTTCGCAGAACAGGTAATCGATCGGGGACACGCTCATCGCCGCAGCCGGCACTCCCATGCCGATGTGCGCCAGGATGACGGCGATGCCCACCGCCTTCATGTAGGTCGATTTGCCGGCCATGTTGGGCCCGGTCAGAAACAGCAGATTCTGCGCGCCATCGAGCCGGAAATCGTTGCGGACCGGCCTGGCGAGGAAGAGATGATACAGCCCTTCGATCTCGATCCGGCGGTCGGGGCCCTCGACGATGGTGGGAAAGACCAAGCCGTGCTCCCGCGTGGCGATGGCCATGCCGACGTGCGCGTCGAGGCGGTAGAGCAGGCGCAGCATCCGGCGCAGGTTGTCCCGGTTCTGGCTCCGCAGCAGATGATCGATCACGAAGACCTCGGTGGTCGACGGATCCTGGCAGCGGGCGGCCAGCCCGGGGCCGCCGATCTCCTGCCAAAGGCGGAGGAACTCTCCGGCGAGCGCCCGCACCGCCGGAGGGCTCTCGCCCGCCTCGGTCACCGCCGTGACGAAGGCGACGGCGGCTGCGAGCGTCTTCATGGTCTCCTGGATCCCGCTGTGGCAGAACTGGTACATCTCGGGGCAGCGATAGCGCAGGATGAACGACTGGAGATGGCGGCTCCAGGAGAGGGGCAGGTCGATCCCGGTGAAGTTCGATGCCAGATACTGTTCGAGCGCGCGGGCGGCTTTGCGGTCGACGGGGAAGGTCAGGCCCTGGCCATGGTCGTAGAAGAACCGCGTCACCTCCTGCAGCTCGCGGATCGGGACGTCATGGCCCGGCCCCTTGGCGATGAGCGTGCGCAGCTCGTCGGCTCCGCCTTCCGTTCGGCAGCGGTCGAGGTAGGCGATGACCGGCTGGCCGCCCGAGCGGCAGGCGAAGATCTCGAGGTCGGCGAGGGTCTCGCGGTCGACGATCATCGGCGCGGGCGGCGGGTCAGAACGAGCCCGGCCCCGTCGGCGGGGCGGCCGTCGGCTCGGCTCCGTTCGCCGGGCGAGCGCGGCCCAAGTCACTGCCCCCGGCGTTGGCAGAGGCGCGGCCGGTGACACCGCTGGCACTGCCGGTGGCGCTGGCGGCGGGGGGCTGCGGGGGGGCGCCGCCCACCGTGACGAAGGCGGCGCTCAGCTCGACCAGGCGATGGACGGCCTCGGCATACCGCTGCCGTAGCGGCTCCAGCTGGCTGGCGCGGGTCCGGCGGACGTCGAGGGTGGCCTTCATGGCGCCGTGCGTGGCGGCGATGGTCTCCTTGAGCCGATCATCGAGTGTCGAGCCGAAGTGCAGGAAGGTCTGGTCGATGCTCTGGAAGATGGGCCAGCGCAGGTTCTCGACATTCTCGACGACCAGCAGCTGCAGTTGTTCGGCGATGCGGGCCAGGGCTCGCGCTTGGCGGGAAGCCGCCGAGGTGAAATGGTCGAGGAAGCTGCCGGTCAGCGAACGCAGGCCGGCCCGCCACTTGTGGGTGACCCAGTAGGGTTTCTCGATCATCTTGAAGGCGTCGGCGCTGTCGGGCGCCCGGTAGGGAATGTCGAACAGCTCGGCCGCCGTCTTGCGGATCAGGCCGATCAGTTCGTCGGTCCGGCGCTGGAAGGGGCGTAGCGCTTCGGCCATGCGGGCCTCGAACGTCTTGACCGCCTTGCCCGTCTCGTGTTCGAAATAACCGGGAATGACCTGCGCCAGCAGGTCGCGCACCATGTCTTCGTCGATGCCGTCGCCGTTGCTTCGTTCGATGGCCTCGCGGACTCGGCTGTCGAGGTAGGCCAGCGCGCGACGGCGCAGCTCTTCCGCATACTCCTCCAGGAACTCGTGCATCCGGCGATTGGCGCCTTTGAGGAGATCCTGCGAGGTCAGCCGTTCCTGCTCCGCCTCCTGCAGCTTGCGTTCGAAGGTGGCCAGACGGCGCTCGAGCTCTTCGATCGAGATGTCCATGGCCCGCAGGCGGACCTCGATCGACATGACCGCCTCGTCGGTCAGGGTCTGGGCCTTGCGGGCAAGGGCCTGGGCCAGGGTCCGGCTCTTGCCGGTGGCCAGGAAGTCGATCAGATGCGCTTCCAGGCGCGCCAGGCCGCTAGCCTGCCAGCCGGCGGGGTCGCCGGCCAGACGCGCCTGCAGACCGCGGCGGGCCGAGACGGTGAAGATCTCGGGCCCGATGGCGATGCCCCCCTGCCCTTCCAGCACCTTGCGGAAGAAATCGAGGGCGGTGGCGCGTTCGGTCTCGTCGAGGTAGTCGATCTTGTTCATGACGAAGGACAGGTGGGGCACCTTGTGCCGCACCTGCTTGAGGAACTCGACCTCCACCTCGGTCACCGGGGGGTCGGCCGACACGATGAACAGGGCCGCGTCGCATTGGGTCAAGAAGTTGAGGGTCGCCTCGGTGTTGTGCCGGAAGGTCGAGCCGATGCCCGGGGTATCGATCAGCACCACGCCCTTGCGCAACAGGTCGGCCGGCAGGAAGACCTCGACATGCGAGACCTCGAGTCGGTTCTTGGGGTTGCCGGCCTCGGTGACGTAGGTGCTGAGGAAGTCGTGGAGCTGGGCATCGGCGGTGAAGGTCCGGTCTTCGGGCGGCTTGTCATCGGAGAAGGTGATGCGGGCCCGGCGCTTCTCGCCCCAGGACAGGAAGGTCGGAATGGCGGTCAGCGGCACCACCGAGGTGGCCAGGACCTCGGCGCCGAGCAGGGCGTTCAGCAGAGTGCTCTTGCCCCGCTTGAACTGGCCCAGGACGGCCAGGTGGAACCGCCCTTCCCGCCACCGGGCCTGCAACGCCGCGAACTTGGGACCGTAGGCGGCCAGATCGGGGTCCAAGTCGGTCAGCGCGGCGATGGCCTGGTCCAGCAAGGGTGGCAGGATCACCATCGGATCTTTCTCGGGGCCATTGGTCGGGATGGGGGTGCTGGCGGTCATGCGACGACTCCTTTCATGGACGGCTCAGGAAGCTCCACCAGGGGAAACGCGGGGCGGTCGGGTTCAGGAAGGGGTGAGCAACGGTGGCACGACGGTGAACACCAACCAACCAAGGCGGCCCTCATCCGCGGAGGGTCGCCACCAGGCGCCGGGGATGCCGCAGCAGGTCCAGCGCGTCCAGGATGGTGGGGCAGACGAGGTGGGCAGCCTGCCAGGCTTCGGTGGCGGCGCCTTCGGCCTGGAGGACGGCGATGCCCAGACCGGCTTCGGCCAGCATCAGCCGATCGTTCCGGCCGTTGCCGATGGCGACCACCGTGGTGGCTCCCAGCTGGCTGACCAGTTGCCGTTTGGCCCGCGCCTGTTCTTCGGGCTCGAGGATGGTCAGCTCCAGGGCGAGCCCCTGCAACTGGGCGCGGGCGGTGCCGAAGGTATCGGCGGTCAGGACGTGGATCGCCAGGTGGGGGGCCAGGTCGGCCAGGGCGTCGGCCACGCCGGGCAGCAGCCGACCGTCGAGGGCCAGGGTGCCGTTGTAGTCCAGAACGAGGTGCTGGAGGGCCAGGGTTTTGAACCCGGGAATGTCGATCGTGATCATCGTTCAGCCTCCGTGACCGGTGCGTGCGACCAGCCGTCTGCCGATCCCGAACCGTCGCCCTGGCGGGAGGCGGTTCGGCGCTCGAAGAAAAAACTCCTGCAGGTCGGGAGCGCCGACCGGCAGGAGTCATCAGCTATGACAGCGGTTAGCGGGGGACTCCATCCCCCAGGACACCACCACTCTACCAGATTTCCAAGCGGCGGGCAAATGCCATCGCGCCGGGTCGGCGGGCCTCTGGCCCCCGCGTGGCCAGCCGAGGAAACATCGGGCAGCCCATCGACGAAGCGTTCCGTCGGCCGATCGGATGCGCGGTCGTCCAACGGCGACGATCCGAGGGTCAGGGGTGGGTGGCCTCGACGCCAACGATCGGCGAAAAAAAGCGCGGGCCGCGCTGAAGCGGCCCGGAACAGGAGGGAAATCCAGAGAAAAGGATTACGAGCGGTTGATTACCACGCCGAGCACCTTGGTATCGGCAGTGACGACCAGGTCGAGGGTGGTGCCTTCGGGCACGGTGACGTCTTCGCCCTTGACGAAGGCGCCGCCGACGAGGCCCACCGGGCCCATGACCAGATAGCCGAGGGCCGAGGCGCCGGCGGCCATGCCGAGCTTCTTCTTGTCGAATTCCTCGCCCAGGCCGGTGATCTTGACGGGCACCCGCGTGGCATCGATGGCGGCCACCTCGCTGATGCCGAGCTTGACGAAGCCCGAGCGTCCGAACCGGCGGCCGCGCTGCACCTTCTCGAGGTCGCCCGACAGCAGGGCGCCCTTGCCGATGGCCAGCACGTTGCCGTCGATGAACAGGTCGCTGACGACGGTCATGGGCACCGTATCGCCCTGGCGCGAGTCCTTGCTCGAGATCGTCTTGCCCAGCCGCACCTTGATCGCGGTGCCGGCCGGGATCCGGACCTGGTGCAGCGAGATGATGCCGTTGGCGATGGTCAGATGGATCAGCTGCTCGACCCGGAAGGCCAGCGGCTCGGTCGATGGCGAGCCGATGACGAAGGTGTCGAGGGCGGCGATGCGGTCGGCCAGCTTGCCCTGGCGGGTCTCGTTGAAGACCTTCCATTCGAGTACGTTCAGCTTCATGTCGAGCGAGGGCGATTGGCCGGTGCCTTTGAATACGAAATTGAACAGGGTCTGGGCCTTGTCGGCCGGCCGCTGGCCGGTGCGGCGGCCGAGCAGATCCTTCTCGATCCGGTCGAGGCGGTCGGCCACGCCGCCGCCCTGGACCTCGCCGTAGATATAGCGCTCGAGGCGATCGAGACGACGGGCCAGCTCGGCATCGATCCCGGTGGAGGCGGTGGCGGCCAGGGCCGGCCCGGCGACCAGCGCCAGAAGAACCAGCAGAGCCAGCTTCAAATAGAGATGGCGGTTGTTCATGGGTTGTCTCCTTCGGTGGGCTGTGGTCATCATCACGCAGAGCGGCGCGCTCAGCGGCGGGGCCGGGTGCCCCCGCCGGCGGGGCGGCCGCCGCCAGCCGGCTGGCCGGTGCCGGCCGCTTTTTCACCGGTGGGCGCTGCGCTCCTGGGCAGGCGGCCGCCTTCGAAGCGGCGGTTGCCATGCACGATCAGGATCTCGTGGCCGCCGAGCGGCTCGGCCGCCAGACGCCGACAGAAGGCGAGGAACAGGCTCTCCTCGGCCGCGGCGATCGTGACATCGCGGTGCGCCAGCGGCGCGACGCGGGCGTCGAGGTAGGCGATCTCGCCGGCCGGCTTGCCGGCCGTGGCGACGGCGATGTCCTGCGTGAACCGGATGGCCGGCCGGCTGAACCGTTCGGGCCCGGGAATCTGGGCTTCCTGGAACAGCAGATGCCCGTGCTCGGAGAAGAAGCGCGGGAAGAGCGAGGGTTCGAACCCGGTGCGGCGCAGATCGAGCACGAGGCGGGTCACCGCCGGCCCCGACGCCAGATCGGGCAGCGGGGTGGCCGTGGCCAGGACCGACCAGGAGGCCAGCAGCGCCAGCGGCTCTTGCGGCTGGGGCCGCAGGGCAGCCAGGTAGAGGGCCGAGCGCAGGCTGACCGGCCCGCTGAACGGCACTTCCAGCCGGCAGCGCACCAGGCCGGTCTGGTCGGGCTCGTAGAAGGTGCGGCGGGCCGAGAGCAGCACCATGCCGAGGCGTTCTTTGAGACCGGCGTTCATCTGCAGGGCCTGCCGGACGGTGATGCCTTCCATCAAGGGGATCTCGAGCAGGGCTTCGTAGGCCTGATGCAAAGCGTGCATCCAGGCGCGGGCCCGTTCATCCTCGAAGGAGACGGCCTCGGTCGACCAGGGCTGGCCGGCCAGGCCCCAGACCGTGACGATCTGCCGGTCGAAATCCACCGGGGGCGGCGCCGGCAGAAGGGCGGCCGGGCTGTAGGCGGTGGGGACATCGGGGTGCCGAAGGCGCCCGGCCGTGGTCGCCCTGGGCGGAGCCGGAATGGCGGTCCCGGGTCCTTCGGTCAGGGGCGGAAGGGGGCGGGCAGCTGTGGCCGGGTCGGTCGCACCGGCGGCCGCCGTCCACAGGCTGGCGAAGAGAAGGGTCAGCAGGATGACGCGGGGCGACATGGTCGAGCGGAGGGCTCAGTCGAAGGTGACGTGGGCACCGAGGTGGTGCTCCTTGACGATGTCGCCATTGTAGAAGGCGTAGTCGAAGCGGATGGTGGGGATCAGGTGCATGCCGAACCCCAGGGTCAGGGTGCCGTTCCAGGAGCCCATCCGCAGGGTGAAGTCGTTCTCGATGAACTTCTTTTCGATGCCCATGCGCCACTGCTGCTGGGACGAGCGCGGGGCATTGGTGACATTGGTGGCGTCGGCCGAGAGCAGCACTCCTTTGGTCAGGCGCAGCGCGGCGCCCAGGTTGAGGGTGACGCCATCACGCTGGCTGCCCGTGCCGCGCACGCGCTGCAGGACGTTATCGACGGTCAGCCCGCCGGTGATGCGGTCGTTGTAGTGGTACATCAGGCCGAGGCCGAGGGTCTGGGTCTCGCGCTTGGCGTGGGTGCCGAGGGTGGCGATCTTGCGATCGACGTTGGCCGACTGGATCTTGATGCCGCCATAGAGCTGCTCGCGGGCCAGCATGCGGCGGGCGATGGGGAAGCGGGTGCCGAAGGCCAGCAGCAGGTTGTCGGTCTCGCGCTGGATGCCGAGGAACTCGCCGCCGACCATCCGGCCGAGCGCGGTCGAACGGTAGTCCTGGGTGTAGGCGCAGCCGTAGCTGTATTTGGGGCGGCGGGCGATGGGCTCTTCCAGGACGTTGTGTTCGAGGTAGTCGGTGATCGAGAAGACGTCTTTGGGGTTGTCTTCGTAGATGTGGCCGGTGAAGGCGAGCGAATCCCAGTTGTAGATGTCGCGTTCGTTGACCTTCGACTGGAGGGAGGCTTCCCGGCCCTGGATCTGGGACAGACCGGCCGGATTGTAGAAGGTGGCCGTCTCGTCGTCGGACACCCCGAGGAAGGCGCCGCCCATGCCGCGCGCCCGGGCCGACTGCGCCGAAGCGCTGACGGTGCCGAGCAGCGTCAGGATGCAGATGAACACTCCCACCTTCAGGTGTGTGCGGTGACAGTTCATGGGCGACCTCCTCGTCGGGGACGCTGGTCCCTCTCTCCTTCCTTCGTCATACGGAGCAGAAAAGGTAAGATCTCGGGGGTGGGAAAGCGTTGGCTCATCGGGTGCTCCCTCCCGGTTTCAGCGGGACGAATCCCGCCGTGGCGACCGTCGTCGTGGGGGCGGTCGTGGTCTTGGGCGTGGTCGAGGTCTTCTTGGCGGGCAGGGGCAGGAAACCGGCGGTGGGCCGGGCGGCCGCGCCGGTCGCGGCGGGCCGGGTTCCTGTCGTGGCCTGGCCGGCCGTGGCGGCACTCTTGGCGGTCGTGGTCTTCGACCGGGATGGCGTGAGGGGAACGAAGCCGGCCTCGGCCACGCTCTCGTCGCCTGCGTCGTTCTCGTCCTCGCCGGCGGCTCCGATCACTGCCGGCGGCTCCGGCAGCCGCAGGGGCGCTGCCGGCCGGGGTTGGACCGGGCGGGCCGGGGCCTGGGTGGACGCCGGTCGGGGCGCCGGTTCCACGCTGATGATGGGGGCCGGCGGCGGGGCGACCGGACGGGCCGCCGGCCCTGGCGGCGCTGGGAGCGTCGCTGGCGGGGGAAGCGGGGCGGCGACGGGGCGGATCGGCACCTCGGGGATGGCCGAGGCGGCCTTCTGATTCGGGTAGAGGAAGGGAATCTTCGCCCGCACGATGTCGAACCGCGACGGCTGCGAGCGGTAGGCCCGCAGGGTCTCGTATTGATCCTGGCCTTCGGGCATCAGCAGGTCCATGACGGGCGGATCGCCGTAGGTGTCCCAGCCGCCGCCGAAATCGGTCGGCGTGGCGAATCCGCGGACATCCATGTTCAGCAGGCGGTTGGGAGAGATGACCCGGGCGAAGCCGAGCGCCAGGCACTGGAAGCCGCTCTGTGGCGTGATCATGCCGATCAGGCTCTTGCTGATGCGGATGACCATCTTGTCGCGCTGGATCTGCACGTAATCAGGCAGCACGACGTCGGAGATCCGATCCTGGAAGGCGAGATCGTCGGTCTTGCCTTTGAGCAGGTCGTAGGCGCGGAATTGCGACAGCGGGGTGACCAGGATGACCTTCTCCCAGCCGCGGTCGTCGGCGAACTCCAGCTCGCGGCCGGGCAGGGCTTCCTTGTACCCGGTGTGGGGTCGGCCATCGAGGTCGATGTAGAGGTCGAACATGTTGACGACGAATCCCTGCTCGTCGCTTCTCTGGGTGTCGGGCCAATGGGTCATGAGGTATTCGCGGGTCTGGATGGTGAAGACATAGACCGGCCCTTCCTCGTAGACGGTGACTCGCCTGAGATCGAAGGTGCCGCGGCGGATCCGCTTGTCGAGAGGATACTGGTAAAATCCCGGACCCTTGTCGTCGCCCACCGGATCGGTCTGATCGAACAACGCGCCGGTCTCGCGGAAGAAATTGGTCGGCGGCCGCGGCGCGGCCCCGGCGCCGGCGGTGGCGCCCAGCAGCATCAGCAGGATGATGGGCAGCAGACGGATGGCGGCGCGGCGGCCGTCGGGAGTTCGGTTCCTCATCACTTCACCAGCAGGATGGAGTATTGGGAATCGCCCGATTCCTGGTAGGGGTCGCGCACCTGATTGGTAGCGGTGATGTTGAAGGCATACTTGTGGTAGCCGGGAGCGACGCGGGTGAAGAGGCGGGTGTAGACGCCGTCGCCGGCCACCTCGTCGCCGTTGGTGCCATCGTCGTAGAGGGCCTGCGGCTGCCAGTTGGTGAAGTCGGCCACCACGGTGGGGTTGACCACCTCCTGGAAGTCGCTCTTGATCAGGATGAACTTGGCTTCCCCGCCGCCCTTGGCCGCCAGCGTGACGGGCGGCACGTCATAGATGGGCATGGTCGTCAGATCGACCGGAATGGCGCGGATATGGAAGGAGGGGCTGCGGAAGACCAGGTACTCTTTGCCGTTGCCTTCCATGGGCATCGCATACTTCCCGTCCGAATCGACGTTGATCTTGCGCGCGCCCATCTTGGTGGCGAGCACGACCTCGCTGTAGTTGACCCCGGTCAGGGCGCTGGTCACGGTGCCGCGGGCGACCTTCATGTCGGGTTCGCGGACGATGATCTCGGATTTGCCGTTCCGCTCGAATTCGCGGTGGGGGTCTTTCACTTCGTTGGCCTCGGTATCTTTCATCCAGATGATCGAGTAGAGCTGCGAGCCGGTGTAGAGGTTCTGGGCGCGAGTCGTGTAGATGCCGTCGTTGGCGATCTTGTCGCCGTGGGTGCCGTCGTCGTACATCGGGATGGTATCGGTGGCCCACCTGGGGTCGAGGCTCTTGACCTTGAACCCCGTGGCGTCGGGGAAGTCGACGATGGTGGCGATCCATTTGGCCTCGCCGACGATCTTCTCGCTGAGGTAGACGTTGCCGACACTGACCGTCTCTTCGAGGACGGCATCGACCCAGACGAAATCGACGTCATACTGCTGGCCGCGGCAGACGAGCAGATAGCGGCCGGGGGTGCGGAACTCGAGCTTGAATTCGCCGCGCTCGTTGACGTAGGTGCTGATGCCGGGGTTGCCGGCCACCGAGACCTTGACGCCGAGCGGGTCCTTGGCGGGCGGCACCACGATCTTGCCGGTGACGGTGGCGACCGGAATGACCAGCTTCTCCTGGACGCAGCCGGTGCCGAGCGTCAAGAGGGAAAGGGCCAGCAGAACGAGATTGAAGCGGGCGAGTCGCATGGCCGGTCCTTCCTCCTAGAAGTTGGTCTTGGCTTCGAAGATCAGCATCTTCTGGGTCGCGATGTCCTTCTTGTCGCGGCCGTTGTCGTAGCTGGAGATGTCCCAGCGCCAATCGTCGGGATAGTCGTAGCCGAACTTGAACTTGATCGAGGCGTCCTTGCTGATGTCGTAGATCAGTTCGCCGTAGATGTTCTCGCGGTCGACGGTGTCGGTCAGGCCGTCCTTGAAGTCGATGACGCCGCGGGTATAGAAGGCCCGGCCCCGGAATTTGTTGGTGAAGTTCTTCTTCAGCTCGGCCAGGATGGCATTGGCCAGGCTCGACTTGCCGGGCTCGCCGCGGTGCTCGAAATCGACATGCTGGATGCCGCCGGTCAGCGAGGTGGTCGGGGTGAAGTTGTAGGTGGCTTCCCCGATGTAGTCGATGCGCAGGTTCTCTTTGGGGGCGTTGACCCAGCGCACTTGATGCTCGACGCTGCCCTTGGCGAAGACGCGGGGGTTGATGTTGCTGTTGACCTCGAAGTAGCCGACCCGCTCGTTGTACTTGTAGCGTTGGCCGTCCTTCTCGTCGATCTCGTCGTGATCGGTCAGGACGAAGATCTTGCCCTTGGTGCTGACCGAGTCGTTCAGTTTGAGGTTGAGTTCGAGGGTGTTCTCGATGGTGCCGTTCTCGTCGGGCAGGGCGTCGAACTTCTGAACGAAGTCCCATTTGAGGGTGGTGCTGTCGGTGAAGTCGGAGAGCAGTTGATAGGTGAACTTGCGGCCGCTGTAGCCGTCGGTCTTCTGGGGGGCGAAGGGGTCGACCTCCCAGGTCTTGCTCAGCCAGGATGCCTCCATCGATAGGTTCTTGGCGATCGACAGGAGCTTGTTGCCGAAATCGTAGTTGGCCGAGAAGCGGGTCAGCTTCTCGCCCCAGAACCCTTCGTGCTTGTAGTTGTCCTTGAACACGGGGTTGTAGGGGTAGTCGCTGCTGCCGTCCTCGCCGCCGATGTCGTAGGCCCAGATCGGGGCCATGTGGGCGCGGAAGTCCTTGCCCATGTCGTAATGCTTGACGGTGCCGGTGAAACCACCGTTCTGGATGCTGATGTCGAACTTGGTGGCTTCATCGCCCAGGTTGCGCTGCTTCCCGTCGCGGGTGTCGGTGTGGTAATCGGTGCTGGTCAGGAACTGGGCCGTGCCCTGGATCTTGCCGGCCCGCTCGGTGGTGTAGCTGATGTCGACGCCGCGCACGGTGTTGGAGTCACCGCGGATCTTGTAGCTGTTGATCTTCTCGGCGTAGGTGGTGCCGATGGTCAGGGCGTCGGGGCTGAACTTGGAGGGCAGCTTCCAGAGCAGGCGCCCCGCCAGCATTTCGTGCATGTCGCTCGAGCCGAATTTCAAGTCGGTTCGGTAGATGGCGCCTTGGTAGGTAAGGTCGCGGTCGGTGCCTGACAGTTCGAGCCCTTGGTACGGATAGACGACATTGGTATCTTCGGTCAGGGTGTTGAGCGGGTCGTCGATACCGGTGATCGATTCGCCGGCGAAGACACGCACCTTCATGGATTTGGCGTTGCTGATGAAATGCATCTTGTTCGATTGCGCGTAGCGGTCGTTCTGCACCTTGGTCACATAGTCGTCGATGCGGTCGAACGGGTTGGCGCCGAAGTTCTTGCCCATGTCGTTGTAGATGAGCTTGTTCCAGGTGGAGCCGCTGATGTAGCCGAGCAGTTCGTAGAACACCTCGACCTTTTCGTCGAGGGGCTTCCCGGTGAATCGCAGGTAGATCTGCTGGTAGAAGGTGCGTAGACCAGGGTCGGTGAAGGTGGCGTCGTAGCCAGCTTCATCCTTGGTGACGGTGGAAGGTTCGATGATGAACTGGCCGCGGCCGCGGTAGAAACCCGAGACCTTGACCTTGGGCACGCTGGTCTGCAGATTCTGGATCTTGCTCTCGGCTTCGCCCATCCGGCGCTCCAGGGTGTCGACGCGGACGCCCAGCAGCCCGAGTTCATCCTTGAATTCCTTGGTCAGACGGCCGAGGGCGGCCCGTTCGGCCTCGGTGGCTTCGTCGATGGCGTTCTTCTTGTCTTCCATGCGACGCAAAATGCGCGCGAGGATGAGGGCGATGTCATACCGGGTGGTGACCTTGCGACCCTTGAACGTGCCGTCGGGATACCCTTCCATGTAGCCCTGGCGGATCAGGAAATCGACATCCTTGTAGGCCCAGTGGTCTTTGGGCAGATCCTGGAAGGAGGCGGCCGTCCCGCCGCCGTTCTGGGCGTGGGCCGGGGCGACGGTCAGGGTCATCAGGCACAGCAGGAGCATCGCCACGGGCAGGTGGCGTCCAAAAGGCCGTCTGGATGCGGTTGTTTGCCTCATTCTCTGCGGGTCGCTGCCTCGAGCTGGAATAACCCGTCACAATCATCGGCAGTTTGGCGGCAATTCCTGAATACGAAAACCGCCTCCCGCGGTTCCTTTTGCGATCGAGGGAGGCGTGGTCGCGGATTTGCGAGCCGATGGGACTTCTGCTAGGCTGGAAGCAACCTGCCGCCATCGCCATGGACGGGAAGGTCGGTTCTTCGTCGCCATTCGCGGGGCGGCTCCGACGCCTGTGGCAGGGCAAGCGAGATCCGACCCCAGGAAGGAACCGTATGGCCAGAGAGAATGCCCGTCGTGATGTGGAACTGCTGATCGGTCGCCTGATCGCCCCCCTGCGCACCCTGCTGCGCCAGCCGGGAGGCTTCCTGCCCTTCGCGGCCTACCTCGATACGGCGCGCCGCGCGCGCAAATTCGCCGTCCAGGCCGACGAGTCGGCCGATCCTGAAGCGCTGGTCCGCTTCCTCGAAGACAGGATGCGCGAGGCGGCGGCGGCCGGCAAGGCGATCGCCACCGCCATCGTCTCCGATACTCGGGCCACTCCGCCCGGCGAACGGGCCCCGGTCGATTGCGCCGCCTTCGCGCTCGACCATCGGGCCGGGCTCTCGCTGGTCGTGCTGCTGCCGTATGCCCGGCAGAAGCGCGGGGCGGTCACCTTCGGCGAGATGTTCGCCTGCGAGGGGGAACACCGCATCTTCTGACCGGAGGGCTCTCTGATGGCTCGGCGTCAAGGCTCGCCAGGAACCTCGAAGGCGAAGGCACCCCCGCCGACTTGCTCACCGGCGGGCGGCCAGGACGAGCAGGGACGATTCTGGCCGACCGATCCGGGCGTCTGCCGGACCTGTGGCGCTTGCTGCGCCTACTGCCGGATCCTGCTCAACTGGACCGAGGTCGACGATTTCGCCCCAGGGGGAGTTCCCGCTGCGATGACGGTGCCCCTGGGGGAACATGTACGGATCATGGCTGGCACGGAGGGCCCGCCCGGCCGGTGCGTGGCGCTCGAGGGCCGGATCGGCCACTTCGTCACCTGCTCGATCTATGACCGGCGTGGGTCGCTCTGCCGCGAGTTCAACCCCGAGCACGACGACGGTTCGCCGAACGAGATGTGCGACCGGGCCCGTCGGGCGCACGGTCTGCCGCCGCTCGTGCGACGACCGCGCGGCCCGGCCCGAAGTTAGGCCGGTGTCGCGGATGGTCGGCTATTTCCTGGCTGGCGGAAGGGTGGCCGGCCCCGGCAGGGTGCTGGTGCCAGGCGCCGGATAGGCTGGGGTGGCAGGACCGGTGGGGGCGACCCCCAGCACCGGCGCAGCCGGAATGGCGGCCACGTAATAGGGAATCCACGCGCACTTCCAGTTGCTGCGATGGAACAGGCCTCGCGCGGCGCGATAGGTGGTATGGGCCCAGTAGGGGCCCTGGAATTGCATCTGGTAGGCAGGATGACACGGACAGCCCCAATGCAATGGGCGGGAGGTCCAGCGGTAGCGGGTCGAGAACCGGAAGTCGGGCCCGTACCCCGAATAGATGTTGTGCCGGTGGACGGACCGCGGAAACCCGTAGGGGAAGTAGAATACGTGGCGGCCGTCGGTGGTATAGAATCCGTTCGTGTGGCAGCAATGATAATGGAAGCCGCCGCATCCATAGATGTAGGTGGGAAGCTGGGAGGGCGTGGGCGCGTTCTGGCACCATCCCGCCTGCGTCAACAGCAGGAAACAGGCGACCACCGCCACTCCGGTACCGACCAGATCCCTCGCCTGGAACATGCGCTGCATACGATCAACCTCCTTGTTGATGTGCGAGAACCCTTCCTTGGTGCGGACACGACCGCGGTGGTCGGTCTTCGCGGGCCGCTCCACGTGTACATGATACCACACGGAGAGGGGGTACCCTCAAGTGAGTTTGATAGAGCAGAATCCACGATACGGTGTCTATTGCATTTTAAGAGTTGATCAGCTATTTTGAAGATTGTTGGTTGGCGCCCGATGAGGCGGGGGATTGTAACCTTCTTCAGCGAGAAAGACTCGATAATTTCATCTTCCGGCATAGGATGGGCCCATGAGAGGGCAGCGAAAAGAGACACTCCCCAAGGTGGCCTATTGTCATCGCAGAAGCAAACGGGTAGTGGTGAAAACCCTCGTGAGGTGGGAACTCGATGCGCTAATTCCCGAACCTCGCTCCAGACCCCTTGGTGGGGATGCCTCTGGGCGTGAGGCAGGTACCTCACTGAAGAGCTTGGTGCATGAATCCGGCTTTTTTGCTTCCGGTACTCAGTGCTCTGGATCCGGAACGCGTCTGCTGGATGACCGCACAAGAAATGCTCATTCTTGGCGTTCGTGCGACAAGCACTTAAGGGCCTTGACTGATAAGATACCGGTAGTGGCAGTACGCTAACTGATGAGCCCCAAATTGTAGTGTGCATGTAGTGTGCGAGACACATTAGGAGAACCACTTCGTGGAAAAATCGGATTTAGAGAAAGACAGGGACTTACGGGGAAAGCTACCCAGTCTTTGTCTCGAGGATGAAGCTGGTATAGTACGGAAATGCCCATCAGTCAAGTCGTGCCACTACCAAGATACCATCCTTGGTAAATTGTTGTCATCGCTTGGTTTTATGTGTAAGCTGGTGGAGGCCCAAGGAAACGTAGGAGACTGACAACGGTGGCCCGATGGCGAGTACACTGTAGGCAACGCTCTTTGCGTGAAGGTGTCGCGTTGGTCTTTGTCTTGCTGACGTTGGTGTTCCTGGGCTTGCTCTTTGCTTCTCTTCATTCGTACTCTCGGCATCTGAGAAGCATGTCGGTCGATGTCGTCGGGGAAACCATAACCGGAGCGATGGCCGCTGCGGTCGCCGAGCCATTCTGGAGTTTTTTGGAAGAGTCGTTTCGGATGCGCGCTGGCTGTCGCAAACTCTTTCCCCCTTCAGGAGGGGATTCCCCCTTCAATTTGAGCAATGGGGCCTCCCTGGATGGAGTGATTCTGGAGCCAGGCGATCTCGACCGGCGAGCCGACTTGGAACAAGTCATCGCCAAGGTGTGCGGGCGGTTTCCTGAGCTGAGCGATGTGCGCATGCGAGCGGTGTTTTCCCTGATGAAGCGCCAGCCTGCGTTTCATCAGGGGTTCGTCAACCTTGAAATTTTGTTTTCGTGGCGGAAGAAGAAATATTTCTGGGTCATTCGCCGTCCATTCGTGCACAAATGTCTTCTCCCTCTGATCCCGGCGAAATTCACGCTGTTTGTACGTTCTTGTGATGATCCAGAAATGTTCAATATCAAAGAAAAGCGGTTCCAGGAAGATGTCGGGCCGCAAGACAGCCTGCTTTTAATGCATTCCATGCGGCCTTTTGTCCCGTCCGCTCTGGAATCCTGGAGAGAATCTGGATGGGTTTATTTGGGCGGCTCCCGCATCTTCCTGAATCTTGATGGCACTCACCCCAGTCGCCGTGAATCTGAGACCTTTTTGTTCTGGCCTCGATTGTATTTCGGTGTCTCCCCCAACGCAGAATTGCCTTATGCCTGCTCGCCCTACCTAGGATCTTCTCGTTTGCGCGTCCGCTTCACGCCGATTGGAGCCATGAAAGAATGGACGACCAGCGAGGTCCTCAAGAAAGTAGTTGGAGCAGGCGTGGCGGCTCGAATGGAGCGGTCAAGCGTTTTGCGGCTGTACGGCAACAAGACCAAGATTTCACCCACGCGGGTTATCGGTAACGTCCTGGCCAGATTTTTCCTCTATGCGACCATGATCTACGATGGAAATGGGGATTCGGTCGCCGATGCTGTGCGAAGCCACAAGTTGGTCTTCCCACTGCCTCGGCTCACCAGGGCCTCTTTATAACTACCCCCGCTGTCGCCGCATCTGGTAAGCGCCAGTGGTTATGATCTCTTTCTCAATCCGGCCGGGTTGTCTGGGGTTCCCACCTCCTTGACAGATCTGATGCCGACCTATAATAGCGGGGCGGCCAACGACTACATTACATTCATGACCAAACTTTCTTTCGATTTTTCGCGCGCCAGCGGATTTCCTGCTTATAATGCCCTCTATGACAGTCTTTTCGACCAGACCTCGGAAGGCCAGATGAGGTCCTTTCCCTCGCCCCATGTATTTCGCCATGATGCCGGAGGTTCGGAATATCCCAATGATGGGCATAACTTTATCCTGCCCCGCAGTGCACAGGATGACCAACCTCGTCTGCAGGCCGATCTGGCGGGGTGTGATCTGGCGTCTGGTTTTGCTGCCATCGAGGATGGATGGGCCTACCAGGTGCAGGATGGCGACCAATTGTTGCGGTTGTCGGTGGTTCAACCAGTTCAGAATGGGTGGCGTTTTGTCAAGCCTGCGATCATTCATGTCCAGGGTGATCTGAGGGTCGCAGATCGGATCGTGGTGGATGCCCCAGTAGTATTGGTGGTAGAGGGGGACGTCGTGGTGCATTCCATTCGTCGTGGAACGGCCGCAGGCCGAATGGTGATCATATCGCGGCGGAAGAACATCCGGGTAGTCAGTGGCGATGCGGAAGCTCTATTGCTGGCTCCTGAAGGAACGCTGCTCTGGGACAATCGTCTGGCCATCAGCGGCGGTCTCTGCGTCAAATGGGTCGATCCTCAGCGCATCGCCAGGTGTGGGGGCATCATCCTCTATGACCAGGGCTTTGATCCCATGATCCCTGAAAATCTGCTCCGCAATCACGTGTTCATGCTGGGGCGCCCATCCTTCCTGGAAGAAATGGAATTATGAAGCTGTCGAGCAGGGTCTATGGCGATCGATCCAGGAAGGGTTTTTCCCTTGTCGAAATTTTGATCGCGTGTGGTCTGCTCGGGCTCATTCTCGTCCCCATATTTGTTGTCTTGGGGCAGGCCCAATCGTCCGTGCGGCTCAGTACCCATGAGATCGAGGCATGGAGCATTGGAAGCAGTTTTCTGGAGCAGGTTCGCCATCTGCGGGCTGGCCTGATTCCTCCGACTCCTACCCCGGTGGATGTGTCAATGGGACCAGATGGCTGGGTCGAGTTACCCGGGCCACCAGGAATGAATCGAGTCAATCTCCCCTCCTGGGATAGCCAAATATTCGCAGTCCGCCTGACGGTCGATGATTTGGCCATGCCACCAACCCAGGATGGGATTGGCAGGGCCGGTCGCCTGGTGGTGCTAGCCGTAAGCTGGAAGGAAGGAACTGGCCGGCCTCGCCAGTTGGAGTTTCCCCAAGTGTTGATCGAATGAAGCGCGCCAAGTGTTTCACGTTGGTAGAGGTGGCCGTGGGGATCCTCGTGTTTTCATTGATTCTGGCGGCGGGCTGGCGGCTTCTCCAGCAAGGGCTGCGAGGGACTCAGTTCGGTCGGGAAGCCACCGATCATTCCCATGCCATCGGGATTCTGTTTCGAATGTTGGGAAAGGATTTTGCTCGTGGCATTCCCATGGCTATCGTGACCCGTCAGGCTCCCGGGGGCGGGCGAATCGAATTTGCCCCCTCGGCTGCGGCGGCCACGAGCTTCATGTTTCCAATCATTGATCTGGCAGGGGAAAAACGGGTGCGCTATTCATTCTCCGCCCCAGACGGGGAAGTCGTTCGGGAAGAAATGGATCAGACAGGAGGAGTCGTGTCCAGATTTCGCGTTGGAACTGGGTTGATCCATGAATTCACTGCGTCTGCTCTTGATCCCGCAGGCTCCTGCGTCAGGATTCGAGCTGTCATGAAGGGAAAAATCAAAAAATCCACCTTTGAGCGCGTGCTTGCCACAGGGTTCAGAAATTCCCCCGATCTAGCTGCCTGGATCTGGGATTTTCCCAAATGATCATTCATGGGCTAGGGAGCCCCACCCATCCTATGGGAGGTTGACATGGCTGAGTCACAAAAATTTCCAACAGTTGCTGCCCATCAACCGTCAAGTTCATTGGGTGGAAGCCAATGCGAAGGAGAGCAAGGTGAGTCAGTGAAGGAGTGCTCATTGCCAGAGATTTTCCAGATGTATTCGCCTCTGGTGCGCTGGTATCTGCGCTCGCAATGGAAGTGCGCCGGTGATCTGGCCAATGATCTCGTTTCAGAAACATTTGTTCGGTTGCTTCAGACGGTCGAGAA
Source organism: Candidatus Ozemibacter sibiricus (assembly GCA_003327425.1). Taxonomy (GTDB): domain Bacteria; phylum Muiribacteriota; class Ozemobacteria; order Ozemobacterales; family Ozemobacteraceae; genus Ozemobacter; species Ozemobacter sibiricus. The sequence continues at coordinate 82,551 of QOQW01000017.1, read as the reverse complement.
AGGGGGAATGCCGGAGAACCCACGAGCTTGGCTGATGAAGGTCTGCCGGCATCTGGTCATTGATCATTTGCGGAAATCGGACCGACAGGGCCAAGCGCCGTCGTTGATGTCATCGACGCCAGGTGGCAAGGATCCGGCTCAGTCCGCCATGAACAAACGCGATATCGAAGACGCTCTCGGTCGATTGCCTGATGAACTGCGCGAGGTTCTGGTCATGCGATATTTTTTCGATCTTCGCTCGCATGAGATCGCAGATCTGCTGGGCAACAAGACGCCGGGAAGCGTTCGTGCCCTGTTATTCGAGGGGCGCCGGCGACTTCTCGATCTCCTTGCACGAGAATGATCCCTCCAACCGAGGTGTGGGCTATGATTGATTCTAGGTGTGCTCGCACGGAAGAGCTGCTCAAGCAGCTTCTGGAAAAAGAAACGATTCCCGCCCCTTCTCCCGAGATCCTTCACCATTGCCAAACCTGTACGTCCTGTCGCCAGGCGATGGAAGGAGTGCAGTCATTTGAAGCCCAGATGGTTCAGCTTCGAACGGCCATCCAGAAACGGTTTGTGCCGCTGACCATGGAAGAGGTTCGAGAGCGGCTCGTGGTTTCTCAGGCCTCTATCCCTCCCACCGGTCGAAAAACCTCGCCTCCGGCCATGATGCCGTTGCGTATCTCCCTCGCTTGGGTGGCAAGTTTGATCGTGGTCGTGGGGCTCCTCGGATGGGGGTGGCGGACATGGCCGTGGCGCCCTACCCGGTTGGAAACAGGTTCTCCCAGGCGGGTGGTGGGCGAATCGGTCTGGGACCTGCGCCAAGGTACGGTGATAGATGCTGGCGGGCGATCTATCGGCACCATCTCTGGCTCGCTCGCTCTTCATGCGGATTATCAAGCCAGCGGAACGATCATCCTCCGGTCGACCCATGGGGTGGAAGTTGAAGGAAAGGCTGTGTCTTTCCGGTTGGTCGATTCCGAAATCCGGCTGCGCCAAGGGAAAATCACCGTGAGGGTTCCCCCAGGAGGACATATTCGATTTTCTGTTTCAACCCCGGTGGCGGTGCTGGGTGTTCGCGGAACGGTCTTTTCTGTGACGTGTCAGTCGACAGGGGACATCGAACTCGAAGTCACAGAAGGGTGCGTCGAGGTGGCTACCATCACCGGATTTGCGGCTCAGGTGAAAGCTGGCCAGAAATTGGTGGTAGATGCGGCTGGATTCCCTCGCTCCGGACCAGTATCGGGACCTGTGTCGGTTCCGGACAGTCCTCCCAATACCGTGGGTTCTGGCAATGCTCAGCTCACCGGTCAATCGCTGACAACCATCGAGGAGGTTCTCCATGAATAAGCCATGGGGGCTCAATCATGAACCACGAACTCTGATCTTTCCCAGCTTCGGTATTCGGCTCCGGGTTGCCGTTGGATTCTGCCGGGCGAAACCCTTGACGATCCTCCTATTGCTTTTTCTCTGCCTTGGGTTTTCCTCCGTGGGGTGGGCCCAACTCCCTGTGCCAGGAACAGCCCCTTCCTCCAGCCCTCCACCGCGTACCGACCCCATCTCTGATATTTTGAATCGGGCAGCCCCATCGGGGGGCGTGAGTACGGCTGCCAGCGAATTTCTGGAGCGACTGCGATCGTTGGCAAGCGGCACCACTGGTTCAACACCAGGGACCATTGAATCGGGCCTTTTCGGGAACCTCCCGGGGAGCTCTTCCTTCAGCGGTTCGGGGAGCCTCCCCGGCGGCGGGGGGTCATCGTTAACTGCGACGTGGCCGGTGCAACCTGCTGACCTTACGCAACCAACCGTGACAGGCCAAAGCACGCCTGTGGAAACTTTGCAGGATATCAATCAGATGCCTGCCAACAAAAATTTTTCTCCTGCTGACATCCGGCAAATGCTGGCGCCTGGTTTCTCGGAGGATGGAGTCCCTCAATCCCTTGCACCATCCGGTTCAGAAGAACCAACTGAGCTCTCTGTTTCGCTTTCTGTCGTTGCGAGAATGGAAGCGACGTTACGTACCGATCTGAAACGTTACACGCAAGCGCAGTCGCGCGGCCAGCATCGGTTGGCGGCGGGAATCGCCAACCGATGGCGGATGTTCTTCGCGGCCTTTCCCCACTATCGAATGATCCTGGCGGATTCGCCAGTCGCGGTCGCCGCAGTGGCTTGCTTTGAGCATAGGGACCCTGAGTCCGACCATGTGGGGGAAGGCGGGTTGTCGCCCGATTTGCCCTGAGGATGAGTGGGACGGTCATTGGCTACACTGAGAAGCCATCTGGACCCAAGCTAGCGTATCTCCAAATTCCTGTTGAGGAAAAATCATTTTTTAGGAGGAACACGTTCGTGAACATCCATTCGAATGGCCTATGGGCGAGATCGGTTCTGGCCATGGTGGTGGTCAGTCTGGTGACGGTGGTGGCCTGTTATGGGCAGAACTTGCAAGAGGTGTTGAAATTGAGGGGCTTGCGGAACAGTTCTGGGACCACCCAAGTGAATCTTCCGCAATCGGAGTCCGGGTCTCCTGTTTCTTTGATTGGGACAGCCCCTGGAGCCCTGGGATTGCGCCGCAACAATAATGGGGGGGCGACGCTGGCGGCCGAATGGCGGTTCGATCAGGAAGCCTACTTTGACGCATTGGCGGCTGGCAACTACCAAAAAGCCTATGCGCTGATCGCCAAATGGGAGGCTATTGCCAAAGAACGCTTCCAAGATTTCAAGCAAGCCACGGGGTATGCTGGTGACCAGCAAGCGGCTATGGCATTTTTCGCCAAATGCCGTAGCGATGTCGCCTGGGAAGAGGCTGGAGGCATGTCGAGCGAAATCTGGAAGCGTGATGTTGACCGTTATACCAGGCATTTGAATTCTGGCAGCTACGGAATGGCGCGAGCCATTGCCCAAAAATGGTACCGCTTGGCGTCGAACAATTTTGAAGAGTGGAAAAAAATTTCAGGTTTCGTTGGAACCCGTGAAGAAATGGAAGCGTTCTTCCGGAAGATTTTTGCCGATATCGATGCGCAAGCTGGTCAGGTCAATGTTGTCGGCCAAGGGCCCGGGTCTAGCCTTGGCAAGAATCAAACAGGCGTCGGACCAGTGGGGCCATCGATGCCGCCCTCACCCCCTTCCAACATTGGGACCGGTTCGCAACGCGTCAAAGTTCAGGATTATTACCTTGAATGGAAGAAAGACAGTGAAGATTTCCTTGATGCTTTGGCCGTTGGAGAATTCAGACAAGCCAAAGCCTTGGTCGAAAAATGGCTGGGCTACGTGAAGAATGACTTTGAAGCTGTGAAAAAGGCCCTCAATTATCAGGGGTCCAAGGAGATGTTCCTCAGCTACCTTGAAAAATTGCTGGCAGACGTTCGATTCGAAGAGAGCGGAGGAATGACCGCAGAGGCCTGGAATCGAGATGTAAACAGATATTCAAAGCACCTGGACTGGGGCAATTTTGCTAGAGCCCGGAGGATTGCCACCAAGTGGCGGGATTTGGCGCGCAAAGATTTCGAAACCTGGAAGAAGATCACTGGCTTCCAAGGAAGTCGAGCCGACATGGAGAAATGGTTCGAGGATATCTTCCGGGATATTGATGCGCGTGAAAACCAGAAGAAGGGCGGAGCCGGAGGAGCCGGTGCAGCCTCGACCAGTGAGGCCTCCTCAGCCTCAACCCAGCCAGGAACCGGCCAGGTGAATGCTCCTGCTGGTGCCTTGGCAGGACAAGGGAGCGGCACAGGTTCGGCGGCCAACCAGAATGGGAGTATGAGTTCGGATGACGGACAAGCCCAGTCGCCATCCGGTTCTCAAGTCGAAGGTGCGACGGTGACACCGGGCGAGCAAGGTAGTTCCGAAACGCCTGAGGACCTATTGCATTGAACCTGATCTCCCCCCTTGGCCTCCGGAGAAAATCCAAGGGGCCAAGGGGGGCTAGACTACCATTGGCCAGGCTTACGGTCTATATGAGCATTCTTTCAATCTTTCTTCGGTCAGGACGGTGGGCTTCGAAAGGCTAAAGTTCTGGCCATTCTTGGAATGGCTGGGTTTTCAAGGAAAACTGCCCTCAAGGCATTATGGGATTTCAAGATCTTCTGCATTGGATCGTCGGCAAGCGCCCTGCCGAGACGGCGGGGGCGCCGGTGGCGGGCGTCCGCGAACGGCGGCGGTTTCAGCGCATTGAGGTGAACGACGGGCTGGTGACCCTGGGCGATCGCGGTCCGTTCCCGATCAGCAACTTGAGCTACGGTGGGTTGCGGTTCGACGCCGGGGCGTCTGAAGACGGGGAGGCGTCCAGGGCGGCGCCGCCGACGGAGGGCAAAGCGGCGAGCGAGGCGTTTGCCATTGGGCAGGTGTATGAGGCCCGGGTCAATCTGCATCATGTGCAGCTGGCCGCGACCCTCAAGGTGTGCAATGTGCAAGGAGCCCTGGTCGGCTGCGCATTCGAGAAGTTGTCGGCCACGCAAAGCCGCATTCTCAGCGATATCTTGAAGCCGCGCATCATCGGCGCCTCGTTGCAGGAGATCGATGCCGCCGCCATCCAGAATCGTGATCCCAACTTGCGGCTGCGCTGGTTCCAGGGGGAGGACGGCGCTCAGATCTTCCTTTGGCAAACCCTGGAAGGCCAGACAGTAAAAGAAGAATACTATTTCCTCGACTACGTCATCACCTGGGACAACCGAATGCAAGTCCTGCAGACCGGCCGCCTGCGGCAAGAAGGTGGCGGGAAACCGGGGTACGGCCGCATCGATCCGACGTCGGTGGCGTTCTTCCAGGTGCCTTCGCACCGGGCCCTGAAGATGGGCAAGGTCATCCTCGAACATGCGACCCTGCCGCCGGGGGTACGCGATCCGTTGTTGAATGGCATGGCGCGGGAAGAGCGGCGGTTGTACCACCGGTACGTCCTCAAAGAAGGCGAGGCCGGGGTGAAATTCCACCTCGGCCGGAACCGCGAGGGGACGCTCAGCGTGACCAACCTCAGCTATAATGGGCTGGGAGTGCTGCTTCCCGAGCAGGAACTTCCGCGGGGCCTGGCCCGTGGTCAGGAACTGGAAGGGGAGCTGCAGATCGGGGCGGAATTCATTCGGGTGCGGGTGCAGCTGGCTTACGTCACGCCCCAGGTGGCGGGCGGGTTCATGCGGGTGCTCGACCCGGCCCAGAACGAACGACTGGCCGAGTTCCTGGCACCGCGCCTGCTCGGGCAGGCGCTCGAAGAACTCCCCGCCCCCATGGAAGAGAAGCCCATCGCTCCTTCCGGGGCGCGCGGCTACCTGTTCGTCGGCTTGCATAACACGCATCTGCTAGCGCTGGTGGCTCCCGGGGCGCGCCTGGTGCATGGCCGGATCGCCTTCATGGACCGGACCCTGAATTGGGAGCGGAACGCGCTGGTGGCCTACGCCTGCCCCTGCGGCGTGATCTTCCCCCGCGATTGGGAGCTGCCTTCCGATGCGGTGGAACGGCTGCCCGAGGTGCCGGCCGAGCTGCGTCAGATGTGCCGATTGATGATCGAATCGGCCTCTTTGCCTGAGGAAGTTCGCGCGGCCTGGATGAATGCGCTGACCGGGTGAGGGACGGGCTCGCAAAACAAGTTCAGAAGCTGGACTTGACAACCTTCATCGTAGGATTAAATTCTGGGGTAGAAGTTGGTGCTCAGGTTGCCATGGGTGTCGACCCATCCTCGCCACGGATGAAGATCACAAGTCTGACCAGCCGTCTGGAGGAGGCAACAAGATGCAAGGCTTCTTCCCCGTCGACCATCTGTTCCTATCCGGGCATTCCCCTGCGGGAGCGGTTCACCACGGGGCCGAATGTGGCCGGGCCCTGTGTCAGTGGCTCTGGTCGATAGGCCACAAACTCTGGCGCATCCTCTGGACCCACATCTGAATCCTTCTTTCTCGCAGGGGTCTGCCCTTGTCCTTTGGTTGGGCGGCGGCGTCCTCGATCGGTTCTGATCCCGCGGTCCTGATCACGTTCGAGTCCTGGTTCGGTTCGTTCTGGTGATCCCTCCTCGTCGTTGGTCTTGGTGGTTCTCATGAGGCAGCCCTTGAAACCCTGGCTCTCCTGTCCTGCCCTTCGGTGTTCGCGACCTTTCGCCTCATGAGGGTGTCCCGGTCTGTCCGCGTCTGGTCCTCAGAAGTGGTTCCAACCAGGTGTTCCAGGGTTCCTGATCGGTTGATCTGAGGTTCTCCGCTCTGGTGGTCCTCGGTTCTCCTCCTTCTGGTACCCTGCCGCCGCCCTGTTCTCCCCGTTTTCCTCCCGCCCCGGTCACGATCTGGTGTCCGGGGCGGGTTTCTTTTGGAAGCTCGCAGTCGTTCGTTGGCTGGTGGGGATGACAGCCGTTGGCGAAGCGGTACCCCTCCTGCCGAACGCGAGGCGTTCGGCAGGCAGAGACAAGGGGTCCAGGGGCCGGTGGCCCCTGGCGGTTTTCTCTGGGAGCAGGCGTTCCCCCCTTCTTTGGAGTTCCCTGCCCAAGGTTTGTTTCGCTCCGGGCTCTCGGGTTGCGCCAGGGAGGACCCAGGTGTAAGGTGCTGGAAGATCTGGTCAGCGCGCGAGGGAGGAACACCGGGAGTGGTCATTCATCAAACGCCGGTCGGGGCCATCGTCGAAGATGGGCCGCCCCGGCTTCTGTCCGACCATGCCACGGCCTTCACCTGGGCCCATCTGCAGGTGCGCTGGGGCGATCGCGTGGCCGAACCCGGGTGCGGAACCGGGGTGCTGAGCCTGTTCTGCGCCCTGGCCGGGGCGGCTTCGGTGGTCGGCACCGATATCGATGAGGAGGCGTTGGCCGCGGCTCGGCAGAATGCCCTTGCCAACAGACTGGCGGACCGAGTGGCGTTTCGGCAGGGGTCGCTGCTGGAGCCGGTGCCCGGCCCGCTCGATCTGGTGGTGGCGCTGTTGCCCCACAAACCCGCGCCACGGCCGTTCGATCACCGGTATTTCGGCGGGTTCGACGGGACCGACCTGCTGCGCGCGGTGATCGAGCAGGCGGCCGCGCGTCTGGTGCCGGGAGGACGGCTGGTGCTGTATCTCAACAGCATCGCTCATCCGCGGCGGGTGCTGGCTGAGTTCGACCGGGCCTTCACGGTGCGGAAGCTGGCCGAAAAGCGACGTTCCTTCACCGTCGAGGAGTTCGACCGCCTGACGCCCGGCATGTTTGCGCACCTCGAGGCTCGGCGAGCGGCTGGGGAGGCCGAGTTCGAAGAAGATGCCGACGGTCTGTATTTCACCGCTCGCCTCTATGAAGGAACCAGACGGTGAGGCAGCGGGAAAGCCGCGGCGAAGCGAGCCCGAACGTCGAGGCGGTCGGTGATGCACCGTTGCGGTGAGAGCCGGAAGGGAGCCAGGCTTTTTTGCGACATAAGGAAGCAACTCGGCTGATCGTGACCGCCGACGACTTCGGTCTGTGTCCCGAGGTCGATGCCGGCGTTCTCGACCTTCTTGAAGCAGGCGTGGTGACCGCGGTGGCGGTGCTGGTCAACCCGCCCTTCGGGGGCGTCTCCGGCCCCACCGCGGGCTGGGGTTCGCTTACCGAGCGGTTCGATGGGTGGGGATTGCATGTGAACCTGTCGCTCGGTCGGCCGGCGGCGCCTGTTGCCCAGGTTCCCGCTCTGGTCGACGAGGCCGGGCAACTGCATGGGCAGGTCGATCGGCTGGTGCGGCCAGAGGTCATCGACCAGGTGCGAGTCGAGCTGGCGGCGCAGGTCGACGCGTTCAGGGCCCTGACGGGCCGCTTACCGGCCCATCTGACGAGCCACAAACACCTGGGTGAAGGCCATCCCGCCCTGTTCGAAGCGTTCCTCGACCTGGCGGGCCGGCTCGGCTGCCCGGTGCGGACGCGGTCAGACTTGGCGCGGCAGCGCTGTCGGGAGCGGCGCCTTCCCACCCCCGACCATTTCCGGGGGGATGTCTGCCCCGGCGGCTATTGGACAGAGGCCCGGCTGGCCGATCTGGTCGAAGGGTTGGCGCCAGGGGTGACCGAGGTGATGTGCCATCCGGGGCGCCCGATGGCCGCGAGGGCGGGAGTCTGGTACGCGGCCGAGCGCGAGATCGAGCGACGAGCCTGGCTGGCCTGGGCGGCCGGGCCGGGGAGGGCGCTCGTCGAGCGGTGGCGGGGGCGAGCGACGCCGGCCACTGGTCGGGAAGGTTCGACTCTGGTGGGATTTTCCGTTCTGCAAGGGGCGTGAGCGATGGAGGTGGCGATTCTCGATTTCAGTTGGTACGGCAACCCCTACGATGTGGCCAGCAACCGGCTGCTGGTCGAGGCGTTGGCGCGGCGGGGCCGGCTCGCTGAGGTGGTAGCGGCGTCGGCGGCGGGGCCCGGGCCGCGGCTAGCGGCGGAGAAGGTCTGGCTGCGCTACGATCTGCGTCAGCCAGCCGATCTGAACCGGGTCATCGAGGTGGCAGAAGGGCTGACTCGACAAGGGGTGCGGGTGTTTCCGGCGCCCGCCGCGGTGACGAACGCCGAGGACAAATGGCAGACGGCCCAGGGGCTGGCCAAGGCCGGAGTTCCCATTCCCCAGACGCGGCTCGGCGGCGAAGCGCATCACCTGCCGCTGCCGATCATCCTCAAGCGGCGGGTGGGGTGGGGAAGCCAGGGGAGCTGCGTGTGCCGCCAGCCTGCCGACCCCGGGCCGGCCGTCGCCGATCTCGACGCCTACGTCGCCCAGCCGTTCCTGCCGCATGATCGCACCCTGGTGGCGGCGGTGGCGGCGGGGCGCGGGCTGGCCTGCCTCGAGGACATCGGCGGGGGGCTGCAGGCCGAGGGCCGGGTCGGAACGGTGCCCTGGCCGACCGGGGCGCTCGAACTGGCGTGGCAGGCGCTGCAAGCGGTGGGGCTGCCGACCGGCACGGTCGATCTGATCGAGACGGCCGATGGCCTGCAAGTGCTCGAGGTGAATTCGGCGCCGCGTCTGACCTACCCGCATCTGCCGGCGGTCGACCTGGCGGGGCCGATGGTCGATGCTGTCCTGTCCTGGTGGGAGATGGAGGGCTCGTGAGGATTCTCCTGGTCGTTCCCTACCCGATCGCCGACCCCCGGGGCAACAGCGTGGCGGCCCGCCGGCTGCGCGACGGCTTCCTCCGGGCCGGGCACGACGTCGTCGTCTGGGATCCGCCTTTTCCCGCCGAAGAGGCCGATGGTCAGGTAACGGGTTCGGACGAGCCCTCTGGCGTGGCGGCAGGGTCGGGCGAGCTGGTTCCCGGCGGCCAGGTGGAAGGGCGCGGCGGGCCGGCAGCGGCGTCTCTCGCGCCCTCGTCGCCTCTGCTGTCCCCGCCGCCTGGGCCCTTCTCGGTGGCTCTGCTGTTGCATGCCTGGCGATGCGCCGGGGCTTCGGCCGTGCTGGCCCGGGGCGGTGCGGCGCGGGGCCGGCTGGTGCCGCAGGTCGTCTCTTTGCGTGGTACCGACCTCAACGAGATGCTCGACCACCCCGCCACCGGCCCGACGATTCGGCGGGTGCTGGCGCGGAGCGCGGCGATCGTGGTCTTCCATGAGGCGGCCCGTCGAGAGCTGGTCGAGCGTGAGCCGGCCTGGGCGGCCAAGGTGCGGGTGATCCCCAACGGCGTGGCCTTGCCGCGATCGCAGGTCGACTATCGGCAGCGCTTGGGATTGCCGCCCGGGGCGCTGGTGGTCGGGGCGATCGCCGGTTTGCGCGAGGTGAAGCGCCCCTTGCTGGTGCTGCCGTGGCTGGAGCGCCTGCGGCAGGAAGGGGCCGATCTGATCTGGCTGCATGCCGGCGCCCCGTTGGAAGAGGCGGTGGTGCGGCGATTGGCCGAGTTCCGCATCGGGCGGCCCTGGGTGCGGCATGTGGATGAGATCCCGCATGCCGAGATCGATTCCTTCCTACGGGCGATGGATCTGTTCGTAGCGGCCAGCCGTTCGGAAGGCATGCCGCACGCGGTGCGGGAAGCGATGCTGAGCCGGCGGCCCTGCCTGCTGTCCGATATTCCCGGGCATCGCGCGCTGGCCGAGCCCGAACGGGAGGCCCTCTTCTTCACCGGCGAGGAGGACTTTCTCGCCCAGGCCCGACGGTTGCTCGGCGATCCGGCTCGTCGGCGCCAGCTTGGCGAGGCCGCTCGCCGGCGGGTCGAAGCCGATCTGGCCAAAGACGACGAGGTGGGCGGGTTTCTGCGGTTGTTCGCGAGGCTGGCTGCTCACGGCTTCGAAGCCTGATCGCACCAGAAAGGGCTGGTGCCAACGCGTGGCCCGCTGCATTCGCTGCCGGCGTCCTGCCCGCTGACCAGGCGGTCGACCCGCCCGCCGAACGCCCGCGTTCGGCGGGCCGTGGCAGGGGGTCCAGGGGCCGATGGCCCCTGGCGCAGTTCTCAGGGAAAAAGTCTTTTGGCTTCCTCCCGGTGCTTGGGGCGGGAGAAGATATTCGCTCCTGACCCTCGGGGGCGGCTTTTCTGAAAAGCAGGAACCTGATACCCTTGACCGGCGGTCGGCGGTCGGGAATGCCAGATGCCGACCTGCCCGGAAGCGAGGATGAGAATGCGATGGCGGTGAAAACGATCGATGCTCGGGGCATGCTCTGCCCCCGACCGTTGATTCTGGTCAAGAAGGCCCTCGAAGAGATGGCGGTCGGGGAGCCGCTCGAAGTGCTGCTCGACAACGCGACGGCGTGCGACAATGTCCGGCGCTTCCTGCAAGACCACGGCAGCCGCCCGGAAGAAGCGCAAGCGGGCGGGGTCTTCACCTTGCGTGCGGTCAAAACGGCCCCGACGGTGCCAGAACGGCCGGCGGAAGCCTGGTGCGCGCCCGTCGCCGGCTCGGTAGCAGGTCCCGCGGCAGGCGCGGCGGCAGGTCCTACCGCTGGCCTCGCCGGAGCGCCGGCCGGGGCGCCGGCTGGTGCGCGTCCGCCGGTGGTAGTGATCAACCGCGAAGGCATGGGAACCGGATCGGAGGAGTTGGGGCGGCTGCTGATCCAGGCCTGCTGCAACACCCTGAAAGAGCTGCAGCCGCTGCCCGCGGCCATCGTCTTCTACAATGCGGGTGTCAAGCTGGCTTGCGAGGGATCGCCGGTGCTACCGGCGCTGCGCGATCTCGAAACCCGCGGGGTGAAGCTGCTGGTCTGTGGCACCTGCCTCGATTTCTTCGAACTGAAGGCGAAACGACAGGTCGGGACCGTCTCGAACATGTATGACATCCTGCAGACCCTGGCCGGCGCGGGAGCGGTGATCAACCCATGACCCCAGGCCGGTTCGCCGGGGCGCCGGGTTCTCGCTACTTCGACAACGCGGCGACTTCCTTCCCCAAACCCCCAGGCGTGGCGCGCGCCATGGCCCGCTACCTCGACGAGATGGGCGGCTCGTACGGGCGCTCCGCCTACCCGCGGGCCCGCGAGGTCGCGCGACTGATCGAACGGACCCGCGACCGCCTGGCCGAGACGCTGGGCACGCGGCTCGCCGAGCAGGTGGTCTTCCAGCCCAACGCCACCACCGCGCTCAATACGGTCTTGCAGGGGTTCTCGTACCACCGAGGAAAAGTGCTGGTCACGCCGCTCGAGCACAATGCGGTGATGCGGCCGCTGGCCGAGCTGGCGCGGCGGGGCCTGCTGCACTGGGAGGTGATGCCGCACCACGCCGACGGGACGGTCGATCTCGACCGGCTGCCGGCCGCGGTGACGCCCGACGTGCGATTGGCGGTGGTCAACCACATGAGCAACGTCAACGGCGTGGTGCAGCCGCTGGCCGCCATCAAAGAGCGGCTGGGGGCGGTGCCGGTGCTGGTCGATGCCAGCCAGTCGCTGGGCACGGTGCCGCTGCGAACCGACGAGTGGAACCTCGATTACGTGGCGGTCACCGGTCACAAGGGCCTGCTGGGCCCGACCGGCACGGGCGCCCTCTTCCTGCGCCGGCCCGAGACGGTGGCGCCTTTGATCTGGGGCGGAACCGGCAGCCGGTCCGATCGCTTCGAGATGCCCGACGAGCTGCCCGATCGTTTCGAGGCCGGCACCGCCAACCTCGCCGGTCTCTGCGGCCTGCTGGCCGCGCTCGAAGAGCGGCCGGCCCCTCGCCACGAGCTGGCCGCCTTTCTGGCCCTGCTCGAGCGGCTGCGCCGGCTGCCCGGGATGATCGTCTGGGCCGCCGCCGATCCGGCGGCGCAGGGCGAAGTGGCGTCGATCACGGTGGCGGGGCGCGATCCGGCCGACCTCGGGAATCGATTGGCCGAGCGGTTCGGCATCGAGGTGCGGATCGGCCTGCAGTGCGCTCCGCTGGCCCATCGCACGCTCGGCACCTTCCCGCAGGGCACCGTCCGTCTGGCGCCCTCGATCTACCATTCCCCGGCCGATCTCGAGTTCCTGGCTGCCGCCCTCGAGGAAGTCGTGCGTGGGACATGATCGTCTCGTACCGCCTGGGAGGTCGTGGATGATGGAGAAAAACCGCCGGCGCGCTGGAGGATGGCGATGAGCGATGCGTTGCCCCCCCGAACCCAGACGGGCGCAGCCACCTGCGAACAGGGGAATGCCGATCTGCTGCTGCTGCCGACGACGCGGGCGGTCATCAAGGCCGAAGAGGTGTGCCGGGCGCGAGGGCTGGCCATCCTGGTGGTGGCCGTGCCCAAGGAGATCTCGCCCGAATGCGGCATGGCCCTGGCAGTGCCGCCGGGCGAAGGGGATAGCGCCCGGCGGCTCCTGGCCGAGCACGGGCTGACGGCCCAGGTTCACCCGGCGCGGCCGCCGCGGCTGGTCTTCGACCTGCTGCAGACGGTCGAATACGGCGGATGCTCGGCCAAGCTGCCGGCCGACCTGCTGGTGAAGGCCATCGCCGGCCTGCCGCGCCCGGCCGATGCCAACCTGCTGGTCGGGCTCGACACCTGCGACGATGCTGGCGTCTACCGGCTGACCGACGAGATCGCGCTGATCGAGACCACCGACTTCTTCCCGCCGATCTGTTCCGATCCGTACGAGTTCGGCCAGATCGCCGCCGCCAACGCCCTCAGTGACGTCTTCGCCATGGGCGGCCAGGTGCTGACCTGCATGAACCTCGTGATGTTCCCTGCTACCGGCATTCCCTTCGAGGTGCTGGGCGAGATTCTGCGAGGGGGCCAAGAGAAAGTCGCCGAGGCGGGCGGCGTGGTGGTGGGCGGCCACACCATCGCCGATGCGCCGCCCAAATACGGGCTGGCCGTGACGGGAATCGTCCATCCGCAGAAGGTCATCACCAACGCCGCCGCCCGGCCGGGCGACGTGCTCGTGCTGACCAAGCCGCTGGGCACCGGCGCGCTGGTCGCCGGGCAGCGGATCGGCGAGGCGCGTCCCGACGATCATCGACGGGCCATCGACACCATGCGGCAATTGAACCGCCGGGGAGCCGAGATCATGCAGGCCTGCGGAGTGCGCGCCGCCACCGACATCACCGGCTTCGGCCTGCTCGGCCACGCTCGCCACCTCGCCAACGGCAGCCACGTGACCCTGCGGTTCGCCGCGAGCCGCGTGCCGGCGCTGCCGGGCGCTCTCGAACTGATCCGGATGGGGTGCATTCCGGGCGGGGCCTTCCGCAACCAGACCTACGTCGAGGCCGAGACCGCGTTCTCGGCCGACCTGCCCTACGAGCGGAAGATGCTGCTGCTCGATCCCCAGACCTCCGGGGGGCTGCTGATCTGCTTCGCCGCCGACCGGGTCGCCAGCGCGCTGGCCGATCTGCACGCCGCTGGCTACCTCGAGGCCGCCGTGGTCGGGGCGGTCGAACCACGCGGCGCCCATGCCCTGATCGTGGAGGCCTGACCGTCAACCATCGATGGCGAGATCGATCAGCGGCGGCGACGGATCGAGCGCGGGCAGGATCGCGGCGACGAGGTTCACCCAGGCCGGAGCGTGATCGAGGATCCAGGAATCGGACGTGGCGACGGGAAGGCCGGTAGCCAGGACCGCCCGGTCGGTGTTCATCACCAGTTCGACGGTCCAGTCGAGGCGGCGGGCGGCGGCCGTGTCGCGCAGGAGGGCGGCGAGCCGGCCGCTATTGGACACCGGCGCGTCGAGGTACCAGATGACGGGACCGAGACCCGACCCGGCGTGAGCGGGTGGCGGAGCTGAGGCGGAAGACGCGCGGTCGTCGCCGGCGATGGCGGCGAGAGCGTCGGCGACCAGCGAGACGGCACGGGCGGTTTCGGCCACCCGGCGCCATGACCCGTGCAGACTGGCCAGATCGCGGATGGCGCCATCGCGCCCCCGGAACAGGTAGCCGCCGGCCAGGGCGCTTTCGAGTGTGATGAGGATATTGTACCCGTCGATGGCCAGGCCGCGGCCGCGGCAGGCGTCGAGCGCCAGGCAACGCTGCCGTCGGGTGGCCGCCGTCTGGTCGGCGCAGGTCGAACGCCCCACGGCGAGGCGTTGCCGGATCGTCAACTGGAAATGGTCGCCGACCAGCCGCAAGGCCGCCTCGGCCCCGTAGCCGCGCGTCAGCAGCCAGGCGAGATCGGCCGCGGCCTGGCGCAAGACGGGCAGCCGGGTGGGGGCGAACAGACGGGCGTCTTCCGGGTGGGGGCCGCGGTGTCCTGGCATGCCTCCAGGGTAGCACGAAAACCCGCGTGGGCTCCCAGGAGCCTTTGGTTGTTGATGGAGCCATGCCCTGATCACCACCAGGAGCACCAGCGCGATCGACATCATGGCGCGCCATGGTGGACACCGCCTGTGCCCTCTCCAGAGGAGAGGTTAGGGTCCTGAGATACTGTGCGATCGGCCCTGGCGAGTTGGGTGCGGAACTTTGCAATTCCGGAGGATCAGGGTAGAATACCCTCGCGGACCGACCACCGCGGGCATGCCCGCGGGTGGATTGGGCCTGGGGAGGATGGCGCATGGCCAAGGATGTGCGGCAGGCGTTGGCGGAACTGGTGGCGCGCAAGGATGCTGCTGTGTTCCAGAGCGCCGACCGCTTCTCGCGAGAGATGGAAGCCCTGGTCGGCGGTCCGGCCGCCGAGATCGAGGCGCTCGCGATCGGTCTGGAAGCCCGTCTTCCCTGGACGCTGCGCAAGGCGACCGATTCCACCAGCCTCGGGCACCTGGCCGACGAACTCGAACTCATCCATGGCCTGCCTCGTCAACAGGCCTGGTGGGCGATCGAGACCTGGGCCTACGCCCTGGTCATCACCCTGCCGCCTCGCCCGGCCGATCCGGCGGCGGTCCCGGCCCCGGCCGCGCCGCCCTCACCGCCGCCGCCCCCGCCCCCGCCTCCTCCGCCGTCGGCGAGTCCGCGCGCGGCGCCGGGGGCGGCGGGCGGCGTGCCCGCTCAACCTGCGGCTCAAGCGGGCGGCGTGCCGCGCCCGCCCGGCCCCGCCGGAGTCTCGTCCACCCGCCCTGCGGGCCAGCCGGGCAGCCGGCCGGGTGCTCCGCCGCCGTCCGCAGGTGGGCCGGCCGGGTCGGCCGGGCCCGTCGCGGGCGCCTCTTCGCGAACTGGGGCGCCGGTGGGGTCGACGCCCAGCGCAGCTTCCGCCGGCGGGGACGCCGGCCGTGCTTCGGGCGTGGTGCCTCCGCCATCGACGCCGCTGGGCATCGAGTTCCAGACCGGCGGCGCCGCAGGGTTGTTCCGGGTGGCGCGGGTCTGGAGCGATCCTGACGCCATGCCCGGGCCGCGCGGCCTGGCCCTGGCCCAGCCGGTCAAAGCCGAGGACTTCCTGCCGCGGCCGTTGCCGGTGTCGGCCGTGCCGCCACGACCGGCGCCGGGAGCGGGGAAATCGGCGCCTCCCGCCGCGTCGTCGGGGTCGACTTCAGCCGCGCCGTCGGCCGGACCGGCGTCGCCGACGCCGAACCAGCCAGAGGCGCCGAGGGCGCCGGCCCCGCCTGGCGCTTCTTCCCAGGGGGCAGCGTCGGCGCGCGGTCCTGAGCCCTCCCCTCGCCCGGGTACCTCAGCGGCCGGGCCTGGCCTCGACGCTGGTCGCGCCGGGGGGCCGTCGAGTGCGGCAGCCAGCGCCGCTTTCTCCTCCGGGCGGGCGCCTCCGGCTGCCCCGCCGCCGGTCGAGAAATTCTTCGGTCCGGCGGGGCCGGTGCCGACGCCGGCCACGCCCGAAGCTCAGTACCAACTGGCGCGCGACCTCCTCGAAGGGGTGGGGCGGCCGGTCAACCTGAGCGAAGGGGTGCGGCTGCTGCGGCTGGCCGCCCTGCACGACCACGTGCCGGCCTGGTACACGCTCGGCATGGTCTGCCTGCGCGGCTACGGCCAGAAGGAAGACCCGGCCGAGGCGGCCAAATGGTTTCGCAAGTCGGCCGAGACCGGCAATGCCGATGCTATGGTACAGCTTGGCATTTTATATCAATCAGGCCGGGGGGTGCCGATCGACTTCCTCGAGGCCCGTCGCTGGTTCGCCGCCGCCGCCCAGAAGGGCCATCCCGAAGCCGCCGCCCGCCTGAAAAAACTGCCGTAGACAAGGAGCCGCCGCCATGAGCCAGACCCAAGCCCAAGCCCGCCCCACCACGATCAATCAGGAGCTGCTGTGCTGGTCGGTGCTTGTCGTCATCGAGCTGATGGTCATCTTCGTGCTGACCTCCGGTTTCGTCGGCTTCCTGGCCCTGGTGGCGATCGTGCCGATCATCTGGTGGCCGGTGCGGGACGCCCTGAACTGGCCCGTTCCCCCGCCGAAACCGGGGGAAGGCGGCCCCGCCGCGCCGCCGCCCGCCCCGCCCTCGTCATGACTCGGGCCGCCTGGGCCGGCCCGCGGTCGCGGTGGCGACGCGGCGAGCGGCGGCATGGCCTTCCCTGGCTCGTCCTGGCCTTCCCTTCTCGCCCAACCAGCACCTTGGAGACCTGAGACATGGAACAGATCGAATTCCTGGCCGGCACCGGCGTCTCGTTCTATACGCCTGAACATGATGTCCGCCTCACCGATGCTCTGCTGTCCCGCACCTGGACCTACCGCGTCCTGACCGCGCCAGGGGGCAGCATCAGCCTGCAGCTCGGGGAGGCGCCCATCCACCATGCCTTGAGCGCGACCGGGCAGCCCCTGACCGATACCGGCGCCGTGGTCATCCGGTTCCACGATGCCTTGCGCGCCTGCCTGCGGAAATGGATCCCGCTGCCCTATTCGCGCAAATCGGGCATCGGGGCGGCCTCGTCGCGCAGCAAGGACTGGATCCGCCTGTTCATCAGCCGCCCGCCGCTGGCCACCGACGATCAGCTCCATCGCTTCACGTTCGTGGTTGATACCACCGTGCAGCCGGCCCTGCCGCCCGATGCCCCGACCCAGGACTGCTTCGGCTTCTTCGCCGACGACATCGGCCTGCCGTTCGTTCCTGATGTGGCTGCGACCGGGTTCTGGCAGTCGCCGACCCTGCTGGCCTGGCTGCAGTCGATCTTCCGCGAGGTGCTGGCCACCGGGGGCGAGCAGGTGCCGCGCGGGGCCCTGCCCCTGGCCGCTTTCATGAGCTTGATCGACGGCTTGCGCCAGGCTGAACTCCTGCCCGAGGTCACCTTCCTCAATCCCGAGGGGGCCGAGATTCCCACCCATCTCATCCTCGATCTGGGCAACAGCCGCGCCTGCGGCATCATCGCCGAGACCGAGCCGGGCAAACCGATCAGCCTCGATGAGTGTCGCAAGCTCGAGATCCGGAACCTGCGCGAACCGGCCGAGGCCTATACCGAGCCGTTCGACACCAGCTTCAAATTCCAGCCGCCGCTGTTCTTCGATCCTGACAATCCTGTGCCGCATGCCGGCGCCGGCTTCCGCTGGCCGAGCGTGGTGCGGCTCGGCCACGAGGCGGCGCGGCTCGACCCGTGCGATCTGGGCGATACCGGCATGTCGAGCCCCAAACGGTACCTGTGGGATGACCGCGAACGGCCCTTCCCGTGGTATTTCCATCTGCCGGGCAGCGGGCTGGGGAAGAAGGTCGCCGCGCCGTTCCTGAGCTTCCTCAATGCCGATGGCGGGTTCGGCGGCGCCCAGGCGCAGCCGTCCTTCGAGCCGCTCTATCCGCCGGCCGCCATGATGACCTTCGTCATCACCGAGCTGCTCAACCATGCCTACGCCCAGATCAACTCGTTCGCCTACCGCAAGCATCGGGGCCACCGCCTGGCCCGGCGCGTGCTGCAGAGCCTGGTGCTGACCACGCCCAACGGCATGTCGCCCCTCGAGAAGGAGCGCTACCGCAAGCGGGTGCAGGATGCCATCGACCTGTACTTCCATGTGACCGGGCGGGCCGCGGCCGGCGAAGCCAAGCCGCGCCTGTACATGGACCTCGACGAAGCGACCGCGGTGCAGCTCACCTACATCTATGGCGAGGTGCGCCACCGCTACCTCGGCAACGCCCGCGAGATGCTGACCGTGCTCGGGCGCGAGCGCACCACCGCCCAGGGGCAGCGGCAGCCGACCCTGCGCCTGGCCAGCATCGACATCGGCGGGGGCACCACCGATCTGATGGTGGCCGAGTACGCCCCGTCGAGCTTCGATGTGGCCGGCGTGGCCCAGACGATGCTTTTCTCGGAGGGCTTTGCGGTGGCCGGCGACGAGGTGGCCAAGCGGGTCATCGAGAAGCTCATCCTGCCGCAGGTGTTCGCGGCGGCGGTCCGCCAGAACCCCGGGCTGGCGCGCGAGGAGTTCAACGCGCTGTTCGGGCCGGGGCGGGGCGGACGCGACAAGCGGTTCCTCGATCTCAAGGCCGAGCTGGCGCGGCAGGTCTGGATTCCCATGGCCCACCGGCACCTCGAGTTCGCCGAACTCGAGACCGAAGAGCCGACCCTCGAGCTGAGCTTCGATCGGTTCTTCCCGACGCGGCTGCCGGGCGGCAACGTGCTCGACTTCTTCGCCGAGATCATGCAGAAGGAGCTCGGGGTGGCGCTGACCCTGCCCGAGATCCCGTGGCAGATGTCGCGGCGGCGCATCAATGAGGTGGTGCGCAACGTGCTCGAGACGGTGCTGCGGCTGTTCTCGGAGATCATCGTCCAGTTCGACTGCGACGCGTTGATCCTGGGCGGCAAGCCCAGCTCGCTGCCCGTCATCCGCGACATCCTGGTGCGGTTGATGCCGGTGCCGCCCGATCGCATCATCGGCCTCAAGGGCTATCCGGTCGGTGCGTGGTACCCGTTCTCGCAGCGGAGCGGCGGCATCGCCGATCCCAAGACGACCTGCGTGGTCGGCGGCGCCGTCTGGCTGTTCGCCGAGCAGTTGCGACAGCTCGAAGGGCTGACGCTGCAGACCGATGACGCCGCGGTGCGGCATCGCGACTGCTTCCTGGGCACCTACCGGCCCGAGGTCATGCAGATCGATCGGCAGCTCTTCCCGACGCCCAGCGGCCAGCCGCAGGCCGTCATCGAGCTGACCGGGCCGGTGCTGCTGGGGGCCCGGCGCATCGACGTGGCGGTCGATCTGCTGAACCCGCTCTACGAGCTGCGGGTCAATCCGGCCGACGTCGAGAAGCGGGGCCCCTTGCGGGTGACCCTGCAGCAGGATGCCAAGGCCCGCGAGGTGCTGACCGTCGCCAAGGTCGAAGACCAGAAAGGGGCGCGCCTGGAGTCGAGACTGGCCGAGCTGCGGCTGCGGACCTTGGCCACCGAGCGCTACTGGCTCGACACCGGCACCTTCGACCTGACCTGAGCGGTTCGGCGAGGTCGCGCGCGCAGACATGCGTCGGCAGGTAGAAGCCAGGAGGCGATCGTCGCGGTGGGTGGCCGTCGGGTCGCGAGGGGGGCTGGGATGGCTCGAGCGAGCGCTGGTGCCAGGAGAGGGGCGAGGTGCGATGATGATGGCGACGCGTTCGGTGCCGTGCGTCAGCGCCGAGCCGTGCGAAGGAGGCGACAGGTATGATCGGGCCCGATGACCAGTTTCCCTTTCCCTTCCCGGGGCAGGAGGACGAACAGCCCGCGGGGGCGGAAGCGAAACCCTTATCCGATGAGGGGTTGCCGGCCTTTCCGGCCATCGAGATCCCGATGCCGACGGGAGGGGCGCCGGCGCCCGAACCCGCGGTGCCGCCATTGCCGACCTCGCCAGGGCCCGCGAAAGAAAGCGGGGCCTGGCCCCCGTTCGCGCCCGGTTCGGTGGCGGTGGCCCCTCAGCAGGGAGCCCCGGCCCACCGCCGGGACGAACCAGCGCTGCCGCCTTTGACGGCGAATGGCGTAGGCGGTGCCACGGCCGTCCAGGTCGCGGGCCAGCCGGGGTCGAGCCGGGCCGAGCCGTTGACCGACGAAGAGGTGGCCGATCTGCGGCGGTTGTTGAACCTGTTCGGGCCCCGTTGGCTGCAGCGAGTCGCCGAAGGGGGCCTGCCCCTGCGCGGCCCCGCGGTGGGGGCGGAGGAGAGCGCGGCTCCGACCGGGCCCGCCCCCGCGGTGGCGGTCGAGCTGCCGCCGTGGCCCGCGGCCGCGAGCGTTTCGGCCGGGGGCGGCGGTGGCGGGGTGCAGGTCGTGGGGACGGGAGCAGGGCTGGGAACGGCGGCGGGGCCCGCGGGGCCCACCCCTGCCTGGCCCACCCCGACAGGTCCGTTCCCGCCGTTCGTTTCGCCTCTTCCGCCGACGGAGCCGGCCGCCCCGGCCGCCCCGGTCGTGCCCCCCGAGACCGTGGTGCGCGACACCCTGCTGGCCTGGTTCGATCGGGTGCCGGTCGAGGGCGTGGAGCGCGAGGCCCGGACGCGCCTGCGCGAAGTGCTGGGCGCCATCGCCCCCGGCCCGGTCTTTCTGGCCGCCTGGCAGGCGGTGACGGCCGCCTTCCCGGCGGCGCAGGCCCTGCGCTTCGGCACCCCCGACCAGAAGCAGTTCGCCTTGTCGGTCGCCACCGATCGGGCCCTGGCGCACCTGGCCGGCCACGCCTTCCCCGAGCGGGGGCGGCTGCTCAAGGCGCTGGCCGCCTGGGCCAGCGCGGTGGCGGGCACCCATACCTTCCTGGCCAGCGAGGGCGAACCGTTCAACAACCAGTATTGGGAACGCGTGCCGGCGGCCTCGCCGACGGGCAAGACCATTCGCGAGGTGCATGGCTTCCTGGTCATTCGTTCCGATTCTCGACAGGTGGTCCGGCTGGGCCGGGCCCTGACCTGAGGAGGTCGTCATGGGCATCATCGGTACCACCACGCTGCGCGGGGTCAAGCCCGCCATCTTCCGCAATCAGCCCGTCCACCAGTTCTATGGGCATCTGCAGGCCGTCCTGCGCGAGATCGAGCCGGGAGGCGCCCTCGAGCACCTGTTCGCCCGGCCGTTCTCGGAAGGAGGAGATTTCGGGCGGACCGGCGAGATCCGCTGGATGACCGACCTGACCGGCTTGCCAGTGCCGTTCAAGGAACTGCCTCCCGACCAGCGGGAGCGGCATGCCCGCCAGTTGGCCGAAGCGCTCGAGAAGATCAGGGCCTACAGCGATCAGCGTGCCTCGGCGGGTGGCAAGCAGAAGGATTATTCCGACTTCCTGCGGGCGGTGGCGGTCTCGCCCGACCTCGACCGCGTGGTGGTGGTCGATGGGAAGGTGGTCATCCTGCACTGGGGGTTCGTGCCCGAAGGCGGGGTCGACCCCAACAAGGTCGTCTTCGCCGGCTGGGACGAATTCCTGCTCAATGTCAAACGGACGGCCGGCCCGGCAACGGTGGCCACGATGGCCACCGCGGCTCCGCCGCCCCCGGCGCCGGCTCCTGCCCCTGAACCGGCTCCGGAGGCGACCGCCGAGGCGGCGCCGCCACCGCCTCCTGAGCCCACTCCCGAGGCGAAGCCCGAACCGAAGCCCGAGCCCAAACCGGAGCAGAAGCCTGAGCCGAAGCCAGTGCTGAAGCCTGAACCCAAACCTGAACCGAAGGCCGAGCCCAAGCCGGAACCGCCGCCTCCCCCGGAGGAAGAGAAAGATCCCAATCGGTACTGGTGGGTCAAGCCGTTGGCCATCATCCTGGCCATCATCATCCTGTTGCTGCTGCTGCGTCGGATGTTCGCACCCCGGCCATACGGCATGGGCATGCCCCCGGGCCTCGGGGCGCCCCTGGCCGGCGGTGGCGGCGGTGGGGCGCTGCCCGGTGGCGGCGGTGGTAGTCTGCCTGGTGGCGGAGGAGGTCTCCCCGGCGGCGGTGGCGGCGGGTTGCCTGGCGGTGGTGGTGGATCGCCCGGTGGTGGTGGTCTGCCTGGTGGCGGCGGAGGAGGTCTCCCCGGCGGTGGTGGTGGCAGCCTGCCTGGAGGCGGTGGCGGCCAGCCGGGCGGGGGCACTCCCGAAGCGCCTGGCCCGCAGACCAGCCGACCGAGCCGACCGAGCCAATCGGGCCAGCCCAGCCAGCCCGGGCCCTCTCCCCAGACGGGCCAGCCCGGCGAGCCGGCCATTTCCCTCGAGATCAAGGGCGCGCAAGACCAGCATATCATGTCGCGGCCGCCCGATCCCCGGACCACCTGGAAGATCCTCGATGCCGACGGCAAGCCCCTGACCACCGGCGAGGCGACCTTCCTCGGGGCCCCTGGCCAGACCACGATGACCGGCGAGAGCGCAACCCTGCGCTTCACCCCCGGCGCCGTCGCCAAAGAGGTGCGCGTCATCGTCGAGACCCCCGGCAAAGCGCCCCAGACCTATCAATTCCTCGTCCAGCCGAAGTGACATCCTGATGATAGCCTGATCCGCTGAGCCCATCGCTCCAAGGAGACCGACCATGGAACCGATCACGCCCCGTCCCGCCGAACAACAGGTTCTCGCTCAAGCCGGCCAACTGGCCGACGTGCTGCGCCTCAGCGCCGAGTGGGCCGAGACCTGCGTCAGGCAGCCCCAGATCCAGAATGGGCTGTTGAAGGCCATCCATGGCAAGCGCCTGACGGTGGCCAAGATCCAGGAATCGGCCCGCCGCCCCGTGGCGCTCGGCGTCTTCGGGGCCAGCCAGTGCGGCAAGTCGTACCTCGTCTCCGAGATGGTGAAGGGAAGCGCCCCGACGCTCGAGGTCTTCCTCAATGCGGCGGGCGCCCCTGAACAAAAGCGCGACTTCCTCGAAGAGATCAACCCGGCCGGCGGCCGCGAGAGCACCGCCGTCGTCACCCGTTTCACCCGGCGGCCCTATGCCGCGGTGCCGGGCTGCGCCGCCGCCATCCGTCTGCTGAAGCGAGTCGATGTCATCAAGATCCTGATCAACGGGTTCCTGTTCGAGTGCCAGTCCGAGTTCGCCCCCTCGGCCGAAGACCTGCAGAAGCTGCGTTATTCGTTCCGCGGCGTGCAGCGCGGGCGCGGCGGCGACGCCTTCGCCCTCACCGAAGAAGAAGTCTGGGACCTGCAAGACTACGTCAAACGCCACTTCCGCAGCCCCTTCCTGAAGATGCTCGAAGACATCAACTACTGGGGCATCCTCAACGATGAAGTGCGTCACCTGCCGGGCGAGTACCAGGTCTCCTACCTCGAATGGCTGTGGGGGAAGTTCACCCGCCTCACCGACCTCTATCGGCAACTGGCGCAGGCTCTCGCCGGCATCGGCAGCGAGATCGTCGGCCTGACCGAAGAGGCCCTGATCCCGCGCCAGCAGAGCATCATCGACGTGCAACGGCTGTCGACCCTCACCCAGCCCGGCCACCGCAAGGTGCCGCTCGTACTGCCCGACGGGCGGCGGGTCGACCTCGATGCCAGCCTGGTCTGCGCGCTGACCTGCGAGCTGATGTTGCGCGTGCCGCCCGGGCCGACGCCCGGCCTGCTCGACGAGATGGACGTGCTCGACTTCCCCGGCGCCCGCGCCCGCGCCCAGGTCTTCGACCAGCAGCGGCTGATCAACGACCCCGCTGCCCTGCCCGAGGTCTTCCTGCGCGGCAAGGTGGCCTGTCTGTTCGACCGCTTCTCCGACGATCGCGACATCACGGCCCTGGTGCTCTGCCAGGAGGGCGGGCCGCAGGAGGCCAAATCGCTGCCCTACATGATCAACAAGTGGGTCGACTGGAGCACCGGCCCCGAGCCGGCCGATCGGCGCGGCAAGCCGGTGCTGCTCTTCCATGTCTTCACCAAATTCGACATGGACCTGGTGCGCAAGAAGGGGGAAGACCCCAACGTGCGCTGGGAGTCGCGTCTCGGCACCAACTTCGCCGAATTCTTCGGGCGGGCCGGCGAGTGGCCCACCCAATGGGACGACACCCAGCCCTTCCGCAACTGTTTCTGGGTGCGCAATCCCAACGTGCAGCAGACGGTCTTCGGGCGTGACCGCGACGGCAAGGAGTTCGTGCGCGACGAGCAGCAACTGGCCGAGATCAAGGCCCAGTATCTGGCCCACCCGCTGGTGCGCAAGCACTTCGCCGACCCCGCCCTCGCCTGGGACCGCGCCGCCAGTCCGGGGCAGGCCGGCATTCCCTGGCTGATCGAGCGCATTCGCGCCACCGTGCCGCCCGAGGCCAAGGCGCGCCAGCTCAGCGACAACCTGCGCCAGATGCTGGGCGAGCTGAAGAAGCTGCTCGCTCCCTACTTCGTGGGCGACGACATGGTCCAGAACCGGGCGGCCGCCGAGGAGCGGGCCAACCGCCTGCTCGACGCCCTCGGCGCGGTCATGCCGACCCATTTCTCGCTGCCGCTGCTGCTCGACCGTGACCGCTTCTGCCTCTCCGAGAAGACCGTGGCCATGCTCTACGACGCCATCGTCAATCCCATGACGGACGACGATGAACCAGCGGCCAGGAAGGATGCGCCGGCCGCGGCGCCGCCGCCGCAACCGGCCTTTCGGCCCGACATCTTCAAACGCCCCGGCGCCTCGGCTTCGTCGGCGGCGTCGCCCTCGCCCACCGCGCCGGCTGGGGCGGCCGGGGCGGGCGCGTCCGGCGGGGCTCAGCCGAAAGGGCCGGCGGCGTCGGCCCCGGCGGCGACGGCGGTGACCCGCGGCGAGCAGTTCGCCCGCAGCATCTTCGCGCGCTGGCAGCAGCAACTGACCGCCCTGGCCAACGATCCCGAGACGCATCGTCTGACCGGCCTTCCCCCCGAATGGTTCGCCGAGGTGACCCAGGAGCTATTGAAAGGCGCGGCCCGGCTCAACATCTTCCAGGCGATCGGCGAGGCCAGCCAGGCCGCCCTCGCCTCGCCCGGCGCCGCCAAATTCATGGCCCAGCGCGCCGCCGCCAGCGCCGCCCATCTCAACCGCTTCGTCACCACGCTCGGCCAGCCTCGGCCCGAGAAGCCCTTGCCGCAAGGGGTGCTGAAGGCGAGCCTGACGCCCGAGGCCTATCCCGGGCTTCCCCTCTACCTGCACTGGATCGAAGCCTTCGTCACGCTCTGCAAAGACAATGCCGCCGGTGGCCAGGACGTCGACGAACGCAGCAACGCCCTGCTGGCCAAGATCCTGGGCGCCGAGCTGCCGACCAGCCTCTCCTCCAGCGCGAGCGCCAGCCCGGCCGCCGGCTGATGGCGGCTTCCGGCCTGGCCTCGCTCGCGCGCCGCCCGTCTTTCGCAGCGCGCCTCCCAGGCCAGATGAAAGGTCCCGCGCCGGCGGCCCTGGCGGTGGGGGCGACGTGGCCGCCTCCCCGGCCGCGCCTGGCCGTTGGGGAGGCGCGGGCCCTGGCCCTGCGGCGCCGGCGATGGCTGGGATTGCTGGTCGTGCTCGTCGGCTTCTGCCTCGTCGCGGGTCTGGGCGCCGCTTCCTGGTCGCCGCGGTGGCCGACGCCCGATCAGATGGCCCGGTTCCTGGCCGGGCTGCCCCCGCCGCCAGGCTCCGTTCTCGATGCCTACCTCGCGCATCCCGCCTGGGTCCAGCATGCCGCGCTCATGGATCAAGCTTGGCAGGCTCTTGAAATTCGACAACTGGCCAACGTGCGAGCCTGGGCCCAGGCTACGCTTGGGCAGGCGCACACGGAGGCCATTCCCCTCTTCTACCTGTTCAGCGGTCCCGACTACCTGTATGCCGATACCCTCTTTCCCGGCGCTTCGCTCTACGTTCTCTGCGGTCTGGAGCCGGTCGGCCCCTTGCCCGAGACCGAGACCGGCTGGGAACGCGACCTCGGCGCCTGGCTGAATCAGGTGCGCGGCGCCCTGAGCGATTATCTGGTCATCAGTTTCTTCCGCACGAAAGATCTGGCCGGGCCGCTGCCGCTCCTCTATGTCATGTTGGCCCGCACCGGGAAAACCATCCTGGATGTGACCCCTGTGCAGATCGACCCGACGGGAAGACTGTGGGCCGGCCGCCCGGTCGATCCCCGGGGCGGATTCCACGAGGGGGTCATGATCACGTTCTGCGCCTCCCACGGCCGCCGGCAGCATCTGATCTACGTGTCTACCGATCTCACCGACAGCAAAATCCAGGCGTATCCGGGGTTCCTGCATTTTTGCGACACGCTCGGTCGCGGCAACAGCCTGCTCAAATCGGCTTCCTACCTGCTGCATCGCCCCCATTTCTCGATCGCTCGCACCTTTCTGCTCGAACGCAGTCAGACGCTTGTACAAGATGATTCAGGCATTCCGGTTCGCTGGTTCACCCCCGACCAGTGGCGCCTGCGCGTGTTTGGCCCCTATCCTGGGCCGATTCCGATGTTCGCCCGGTTCTACCAGCGCGATCTCGCCGCCCTGGTCGCCGGCCAGCCCCTCTCGTGCCTCGATTTCAGCTTCGGCTACCGCCACCGCCGTGGGGAATCCACGCTGATTTTGGCGACGCGACACCCCCTCCCATCGCTTCGGTAGAAGAAAAGGGCCGCGCGGGTCGATCAGGTCGATAAGGCTGGACGATCGCCTGCGGGGTGCCGCATGTGGGCGGCCAGGACCTCGCGGTTGGCCAGTTGGAAGGTCTCGCCTGCCGCATTGCGCAGCCAGGAGTGCAAAAACCCGGTTTTCTCGAGGGTGGCCTCCGCCTCGCCCAGCTTGATCTTCTTCACGGCATAGAATTCGAGGGCGAACCCGGCCCAGATGTCGAGCAGCGACCCGCGCAGCGGCTCGAGGAAAACGGCGAGCAGGAAGAGCACCGCCACCCAGGTGAAGGTGCTGGCGGCCGAAGTGACCAGATCGACGGCGAGAATGGTGGTGACCGCCACCAACCCCAAGCGGGTGAATCCCTGCACCTTTTCTTCATACGTCTTTTCCTGCTTGGAAGTGGCGGTCGGCCAGGCTCGGGCCACCGCCAGCACGCCCAGCGCGCCGATCCCGAGAGCCGCCGCCACCGAGATCAAACGCAACCCGAGGTGCCAGAGGGCGGCGACGGCGCTGCCCAGCGCCGCCAGGCCGGCCAGCTCGCTGGCCGTCATGATCACGAGCAAGAACAGGAAGCCGAAGACCAGGGTCGACAGGCTGCGGGCCAGGATGTCGACAATCGTGCCGCCAGCTTTGTCCTGGCCCGGGAGCAGGGCTTCGAGCCGGTCGCGCACGGCCGGGTGCTTGAGCAGGTCGTTGACGGCCCGCCCCACCGCATTGGCCAGGAAGGTCGCCAGGAAGACCAAGATCGCCAGCATCCAAACCCGACCGACAACTCTGAAAACAAGGTCGGCCAGGGCTTTGTTCTGGTGCTGGTGAGCGATGAACGCCACGCCGAACATCCAGACGGTCAGATCGACCAGATACGAGTACAAGTCGCCGGCGCCCGGCTTGTCGTCGAGGTCCGATCGAGCCGGCCGCCAGGGCAGGCTCAGCAGGTCGTCGACCCCGAACTCCTTCAGCCGGCCGCGAACCCATCCGCCCAGCAGCCCTCCGCCGAAAAATGCCACGACCACCGCGATCGCATCACCGACCAACAAACGGGTGAACGGCGCCAGACCATTCCACCAGGCACTGATCGAATCCATGTCGTCCCTCCTCTCGTGCGGCGGGTGCGGCGCTGCGCCGCTCGCCCCGCTCCGTCACCCAGCGGACTGCGCTGGCCCTGTATGATGGGTGGTATCCGTCCGTTCCGCCGGGTGATAGCAACCCGCACGATCAGGGTAGTCGACTCGACCGACCAATGCAACCGGAATCGGCCTTTCGCATCTATGGCTCTCGGTTATCTGGGGAGACGTTGCTCGTAGGGCGAATCGAGCCAGGCCCCACGCCCGGCGATCTGGCCAGAAATATCTCGAGAGGGGTTGGAGGGTCGATGGAGAATGCCAGGTCAAAATTCATGGATTGACAAATGTCGCGATCATTGGCACGCTGGTGTACAGCGCCCGGGGTGGAACGGTTTCGGCAACCTGATCCTGCCCTTTGGTGGCGCACCATCAGGACGATTCTTTCAGGGAGGCGGAAATGCGGCGAACATGGTGGCTCTCGGTGTTCCTGATCTGGTGGAGTGTCGCGGGGTATGCCCAGGTTGACCTGAACGAGCTGTTGCAGACGAACACCGTGATGCATGCCGAATTGTTGCGGTTGGCGTTCCATAATGCCAATGCGAATTGGTCGGTTCGTACCAAATTGCTGGCTTTTCGGACCGCGACCCATCTGATGTCTATCAATTTCCTCATCAACAAGAGCCTTGATCACGGGCAAAAGCGAAAAGAATGGGTCGATGCCGCGATCGAACTCAATAAAAAAATGGCCGAAAAATCCCATGAATATGCCTTCAAAGGCTATGGAGGCGTCGATTACTGGAGCGATCGTACGAAATTATTCGCGATCAATCTCGCCATTCATTTTTCTTCCATGACAACGGTGCTTGATAAAGTGATGGCTGATAAAATCAAACCGAAGATCGAAAAACTGCTTTCAGATGCTCAGACCATCGCTTTTGGAGGAGTTGGAGATACCGATTATTGGAGCAGAAGCTGCAAGGTGCTGAGCAGCCACGCCATCCAAGCTCTCGGGGAAATCAACACCCTCCTCGCCGAATGTCGCTAAGGAAAGTTGCAGGCATTTCCAGCGGTCTCTCGGTTGCCCCCCCGAACGTTCGCCCCATCGTTGCGGACAAGACATAGACAAACCGTCCGCGGACCAGGGGGAATGGGGCGCGGACAGTGGGCAGATCGCCGCTGCGCCCATTCCTGACTGCTCCTGCTTCAAAGCGGGAACGCCCGCTTCGGGGCGTCGCGCCCCCCATCGTCCAAGCAGGCAGAAGCGCGGCGAACGCCCGCCGTGCAGCATCTAGCGGCAGGGCTGACCCGTCATCGGCGAATTAAGGTTGCTGTCTCGCAGGCTGCGGCAAGCGGGTGTGGTATATTGTCTCCCGAATTCCTACCAGCCTGGAGCCATATCATGCCGCTCGATCGCCTGCCGTTTCGCGGGGGGGCCAATTTCCTCGGCCTGCCTCCGGAAGATTGTACCTATGATGATGCCCGCGCCGTTCTGCTGCCTGTCCCCTACGACAGTACGACTTCATACCGTGCGGGCACCCGTGATGGCCCCGCCGCCATTCTGGCCGCCTCGCGCAATGTCGAACTGTTCGACCCCGAGTTCGGCTGCGAACCGCTCAATCGCGGCGTTCACACCTTGCCCGAGCTCGAGCCCGATATGCGGGGGCCGCAGGCCACCGTCGCCACCGTCGAAGAGGCGGTGCGCACCCTGCTCCATGACGGGAAGTTCCCCTTCCTGCTCGGGGGCGAACACAGCCTGACCACCGGTCCGATCCGGGCGCTGCATGCCATCCATGGCGACGACCTCTGCGTGCTGCAGCTCGATGCGCACGCCGATCTGCGCGATTCCTATGAGCACACGCCCTTCAACCACGCGTCGGTCATGCGCCGTGTGATCGAACTGATCGGGCCCGACCGTCTGACCCAGGTCGGCATCCGGAACATCTCGGCCGGCGAGATGGCCTTCGTGCAGAAGACGAAGCATGACGGCATCTTCTGGGCCCATGACCTCGCCGCCGGCGACCCCGCCCACCCCTGGATCGACCGCGTGCTCGAACGCCTGACGAAGCGGGTCTACATCACCATCGATCTCGATGCCTTCGATCCCGCGGTGATGCCGGCCGTCGGCACCCCCGAGCCGGGCGGCCTCCACTGGTACCCCGTGGTGCAGTTGCTGCGTCGGGTCGTGGCGCAACGCGAGGTGGTCGGGTGCGACGTGGTCGAACTTTGCCCGATTCCGGGCTTCATCGCCCCCGACTTCCTGGCCGCCAAGCTGGTCTTCAAACTGCTCGCCTTCGTCTTCGCTCGCCAGGGCTGGCTGCCCGGTCGGCGCCGGTTCATTGCCACCCACCCCCAGAAGGAGCGGCCATCTACTGCGCCGCAGGAAGGAAGGCGTCGAGCCGAAGCAGCCACGAAGGCCGAAGAACGCGACAAGCCGGCCGCCGGGGCGGGTTCCCGAGCCCGGCCGTCCGGCTCTCGCTCGCCGACCTCGGCGTGTGCCGCCCGCCTGTCATCGCCGCGGTCGCCGCGACGGTGCTGATGACCAGCGAGGCCGTCACCTGGGCGGTCGCGTTCCTGGCCGCCGTCCTGGGCTGGAAGACAGGTCCACGGATCGCCTGGGCCATCCGGGCCTGGCCCGGGCACGAGAGCTTCCATGGCGATTACCTGCAGTGCCACGCCTGCGTCGGCGGCCGGCGCCGCGGGTGCTACAACGCCGGCCGCACGCAGGACTCCCTCTACGCCGCCTTCGCAGCTCTGATCGCCGCCGCCTCCATCCTGGCCTATGGGCCCGGCGTGCGGGCGGTGGTCTCCTGGCTGTTCGCCGTCTCCTGCCTGATCATCGCGGTGGTCGACTACCGCTACTACATCATCCCCGATCTACTGTCGGTGCACGGGTGCTGGACCGGCCTGGCCTGGCACGGCGCGGTCGCCCTGGCCCTGCGAGCCGAAGCGCTGGCCAGCCCGCCCTCGTTCTATGTGCCCGTTCTCGACAGTCTCTTCGGCTTCCTGCTCGGGTTCGGCTTCCTGGCGATGCTGAGCTGGTTGGCCCTCTTCCTGCTGAAAAAGGAAGGGATGGGCTGGGGCGACGTCAAGCTGCTCGGCGCCATGGGCGCCTGGATGGGCTGGCAGGCCGTGATCGCCACCATCGTCCTGGCCAGTTTCGCCGGCTCGGTGGTCGGCGTCTCGACCATCCTCTACCGCCGCCTCCGGTACGGCACCGAGTACAAGCCGCTCGCCCACATGATCCCGTTCGGGCCGTATCTGTGCCTGGGATTCCTGTTCGTCTTCTACCTGGGCATGGATCCCCTCTATCGGGTGATGGCCGCCTACCAGGCCTGGGTCGAAGCGCGCCTGGGGCTGCCCCACTGACGGCCCGGGCCGATGTCCGTGTCGCCCCCCGCCTACCTCGATTGCTACATCGTGCTTGATGGTACAATACTGTCTGAGGCTGTCCGCCTGAATCGCGAGATCGTCGCCACGGCCGGGGGGGAAGTGGATTTCGCCCAGGGGCGGGTGCCCCACCTGACGCTGTTCATGGGCCTGTTTCCCGAGGCGGCCGTCGTGCGGGTCGAAGCGGCGGTGGCCGAGGTGGCCCGCGCGTTCCCGCCTGTTCCCCTCGCTTTGGTCGGCCTCACCGCCGCCCGCGATGGGTACCTCTTCCTGCAAGTCGCTCGCACGCCGGCGCTGGCGGCCCTGCATGCTGCGGTCGTGCGCGCGCTCGACCCCCTACGGGAGGGCTTGATCCGGCCGAAGTTCCTGCAGGCTCTCAACACCTACTCGACGGTCGAACAGGCCAACATCCAGCGCTACGGATTCCCCTGGGTGCTGGATGAGTGGCGACCGCATGTGACGGTCGGCCATGTGTCGCCCGAACGGCATGAGGCGTTGCTGTCGAGGCTGCGCCCGGTGCCGGTGGAGGGCCTGGGGGGCGACCTCGCCCTCGGCCGGGTCGAGGGGAAAGGCACCGTGGTCGAGGCGGGGAGACGGTTCCGGCTGACCGGGCCCTCTGACCCAGTGCCGGCATGATGGCAGAGAAGGGCGAGACGGTGATCAAGAACCGCTCTTGGTCGGCGGTTCGTCTTGGCGAGGGGCGGGAAAGAGCTTGCGATACAGCTCGTCGAGGCGGCGCAAGCGGTGGTTGACGGCCGATTTCGACAGCGGCGGCGTGAACCGTTGTCCCAGCTTCTCGAGCGAATCCTCGGGGTATTTCACCCGCAGTTCGGCCATGGCCCGCAAGGCATCTGACATGGCCTCGGGATCGGCCTCGGCCAGCAGATGGCGAAGGCGCTCGACCTGCCGCTCGGCGGCCGCGACGGCGCGGTTGATATTGGCGGTTTCGAAGTTGACCTGCCGATTGACATCGCTCAACAGCTGGCGAGCCGCCACCAGATCCTGCAGGGCCATGGCCCGGTCGAACGCTTCGATGGCTCGTAAGAAGCGCTGCAATCCGGCCTGCCCCTTGAGGTAGGCGACCACGTGGTCGCGGCGGCGGCAGAACCGGAAGGGCAGTCGCAGCGCTCGCGCCACCAGCCGAAAAACCCGCTGGCGGGTGCGGCCTCGGATCATGATCTCGAGGTGGTAGCCGAGCGCGGGATCTTGCAAGTAGCCGCCGCGGACGAACATGCCGCGCAGCCAGGCCCGCAGGCAATGGCGATGAGGAATGCCTCGCAGGTGCTCGGCCAACCGGCGGATGAACCCCTGCCAGGCCTGCTGACGCAGCGCCGCCGGGAAGGTGCGCCGGTCGGGCGCCAGCTCGGCGGCCAGGCGGCGCGGCAGGGCCAGGCGGGTCAGTCGCTCGAGGAGCGGGGCGTCGCGCAGGGCCTTGGGCAACTGCAGGCGCGCCTGCTGCCCGGCGGCCAGCCGGCGGGACAGCCCGGCCAGAAAGGCCTGCCGGCAGCACAGGAGCGGCAAGCGGGACTCGAGGATCTCCCGCTTGAGCGTCAGATGGTAGTCGCGACCGGCAGGCGGTTCAGTGGTCATGGACGACCTCGGTCCATCGGAGTCCAGTCCCGTCCATCATGATTCATCACGACCCATGGCGATCCCTGGCGGTGGTGCGGTGCGTTCGCGTTTCGGCGCCAGCCGCGCGGATCAGCCGGAGGCGCGGGGCTCCTGCAGCAGCGCCATCACGGCGTTGGACAGGGCGCGGGCGTCATGTCGCACCAGATCGGTCTCCGACAGGAAATCGCCGGCCACCACCCGGATGCCCATCTCCTCGATGCGGGTCACGGTGGGGGGCACCCAGTACTGGCCTCGCGCTTCGTACTTGGCCATCAACTGGCGGGCCACGCGGCGGGCATTGACGATGGCCACGTCGATGCGCCGCAGCGCGGTCTTCTCGAGGAGGGCGGCGACATGGTCGGCGGCGGTGAAGCCGTCGGTCTCGCCCGGCTGGGTCATGACGTTGCAGATGTAGACGACCCGGGCGGTGCTGCGGTTGATGCGCTCGGCGATCTCAGGGATCAGCAGGTTGGGGATGACGCTGGTGAACAGGCTGCCGGGGCCTAGCACCACGATCCGGGCCTGGTCGATGGCCTGCAGGGCTTCGGCGTTGGGCAGCGCGGTCGGCGGGATCAGGCCCACGCGGGCGATGCGTTTCCCCGCCCCTGAGATGGCGGTCTCGCCGCGCACGGTGCTGCCGTCGGCGAAGGTGGCCTCCAGTTCGACGTTGTCGACGGTGACGGGGATGACCTGGCCGCGGATGGCCAGGATGCTGCTGGCTTCGCGCACCGCCGTGCCGAAGTCGCCCAGCACTCCCGTCATCGCCGCGATGAACAGGTTGCCGAAGCTGTGGCCGGCCACCTCCCCGCCTTCTTCGAAGCGGTACTGGAACAGCCGCGACAACAGGCTTTCGGAGGACGACAGGGCGACCAGGCAGTTGCGGATGTCGCCCGGCGGCAGGATCTGCAGGTCTTTGCGCAGGCGGCCCGACGAGCCGCCGTCGTCGGTGACGGTGACGATGGCGGTCAGATCGACGGGCAGCTCTTTCAGCCCTTTCAGCAGGGTGCTCAGGCCGGTGCCGCCGCCCATGGCGACCAGCGGCGGCAGTTGCCCCTCGAGCCGGCGCAGAACGAAGGCCCGCAGGCGTTCGGAGGTCTCGTGATCGCGCCAGGAGAGCTGGCGGAAGGCCTGATCGAATCCGCGCCAGATCCAGTAGAGGCCGATCAGGATGGCGCTGAGCGCGGCCAACGACAGGCCGAGCGCCCCGAAGCTGCGGATCGTCTCGAGATGGGCAGGGGCCAGCGCCAGCGTCGACAGCGCGCCCAGCACCAGGGCCAGGGCCACCATGGCGAAGCCCACCACCAGCAGGCCTGCCCACCCCAGAGCGCGCAGCAGGACGCTGAGCTGGCGCCGGACCGACAGCAGCATCAACGGTTCTTGAGCATCTTGCTCTGCAGCTGGCGCGCGAAGTTCTCGGCGCTGGTGATGCCCATCCGCTTCAGGTAGTAGTTCATGGCGGCCGTTTCGACGACCACGGCCAGGTTGCGGCCCTCGCGCACCGGGATGGTGGTGATCGGCACCTCGACCTTGAGGAACTTGATCGTCTTCTGCAAGATGCCCAGACGGTCGTATTCCTTCTTGTCGTCCCACTTCTCGAACTGGATGACCAGCTCGACCGGCTTCTCTTCGGCGGTGGCCGAGATGCCGAACAGCGCCTGGATGTCGATGATGCCCAGGCCCCGGATCTCCATGTGGTGGCGGATCATTTCGTCGGGCGAGCCGACGATCTTGTGGTCGCTGATCTTGGTCAGCTGCACCGCGTCATCGGCCACCAGACGGTGTCCGCGCTTGATCAGCTCGAGGGCGCACTCGCTCTTGCCGATGCCCGACGGCCCCATGATCAAGATGCCGACCCCGTAGACCTCGACGAAGACCCCGTGCACGCTCTTGCGGGGAGCGAACCGGTTGTGCAGGTAGCGCGACAGTTGGTAGATGAACTCGCCGGCCCGCTGCGCGGTGCGCAGAATGGGAATCCCCTTCTGGTTGCACAGATCGATCAGCTCGTCGAGCACCAGCAGGTCGTCGGTGACGATGATGCAGGGGATGTTGAAGAAGAGCAGTTGTCGCAGCCGCACCTTGCGGGTCTCGGGGGGCTGTTCACCCAGGTAGGCCAGTTCGGTGCGCCCCAGCACGATGATGCGTTCATAGCCGAAATGCTCGAAGAACCCGGCCAGCTCGAGGCCGGGCCGGTGGACCTCGGGCGAGATGATCTTGCGGTCGAGGCCGGGCTGGCCGGCGATCAGGGTCAGCCCCTGATCGGCCACGATCTCGCGGACCAGAACGAGCGCCATGGTGGTTCCTGCATCATCCCGTGGGCGGGCCACGGGCCTTTCTGACGGGTCGTGTGCCGATTATACCACAGCCCCCCCGGGCCCTGGCGGCTCACATCTCCAGCGGCAGGGCGGCCGCTTCGAAGGGCAGCCGGGCCAGGAAATCATCTTCGCTGTCGTAGAGCACGATCAAGCGCCCGGCGAACCGTTCGCGGGCCTGCCGCAACACGGCGCGGGCCTCGTCGAGGCGGCCCAGCTCCTGGAGGGCGCGCACCTCGTAGAGGGCCACGTGCGGGGCCATGATGCCCTCGGGGAAGTGCTGCTGATAGCGGCGGGCCCACTCGAGGGCGACGGCGGGGCTGGCCAGCTTGTCGAGGTGCAGGCGGGTCAGATTGGCCATCACCTCATCGGCCCAGATGTTGTCGGGGCCGAACCGTTGCAGCCACGCCTCGTAGCGACGGGCCGCCTCGGCGTAGCGATTGAGCCGGCGTTCGAGGGTCCAGGTGGCGTAGTAGGTGACGGTGTCGAGATACTTGTAGCGAGGGTATTTGCGGGCCAGATGCTCGAAGGTCTCGAAGGCCACCTCGGGTTCGCGGAACGAGCGCAACTGGGCTTCGCCGCGATAGAACAGGATGAGCTCGGGCCGGAAGAAGACGACGGCGGTGCCGGCCAGCAGCAGGAGGGCGAACACCCCCAGGGCGGCCACGCGGTTGCAGCGCTGGGCCCGGAGGCGGGCCTGCTCGAGCTGGCGCAGACGCTCCTTCATGGCGGCCAGGCCGATCTGCAGCCCGGCGGTCTCGCCCTGGGCCAGCCCGGTGGCGGCCGCCGCCGCTTCCCCTTGCACGGTTTTCCACATCTCTTCGGCCAGATCGACCGACCAGCCCAGGTAGCGGCCGACCTCGAGCAGGACGAAGCCGCCCAGGAAGAGCGCGAACGAAAAGAAGGTGGTGGAGAAGGCGATGGTGGTGACCTTGGCGTTCAGATGGAGGAAGGTCGGCCAGAAGCCCCGCCCCGCCCAGGCGGGCCAGACGACCAGCAGGAACATGCCCAGCAGGCCGGTCAAGCCGATGAGCATGAACGGGTGGAACCACAGGCCGACGGTGGGCAGCATCAGGTCGAAGCGGGCCAGGAGCGCGTCGCTGAGGCGCCGGCCGAGCAGGGCCAGGAGGAAGAAGGCCAGCACAAGGCCGATCACCAGGCCGGCCGAGGACGGCAGGATCATCAAGTAGGTGTTGCCCGTCAGCATCTGCAGGCTGAGGGTGGTGACCACCGGGCCGATCAGCCAGACCAGCGGATGCGGTCGGAACTGCGTGGCGGCGAACTCACGTGGCGCGAGCATGTCTCAGCATACCAGAAACGGCCATCCCCCGTCGGGCGACGGGGGATGGCCCGGGGATGGCGAAGACGCGCGGTCGCAGACCCGATCGCTCAGTGGGGTTTCAGTTCCCCGATGTTGGCGAGCACCGTTTCGCGATACTGCGGGAGGCGTTCATAGACCTGATCGCCGGGGCAGGACTTGGGGGAGAAATCGCGGTGCCCGTAGAACTGGGTGCGCGGATCGATCTTGTAGGTCGAGGCCAGCCAGGACAGCAGCTCGATGAGCGATTTCTCCATGTCGGGGGTGATCGGATC
This sequence comes from Candidatus Ozemibacter sibiricus, assembly GCA_003327425.1. GTDB lineage: Bacteria > Muiribacteriota > Ozemobacteria > Ozemobacterales > Ozemobacteraceae > Ozemobacter > Ozemobacter sibiricus. Next base: position 46,123 of record QOQW01000017.1, on the reverse strand, counting down.
CTGGCCGGCATCGTAATTGCCGATGACGTTGACTCCCACCATGGTGGTGTTGGGGGGGCAGTGGGCCCCCACCGCCTGTTCGGGACGGCCCTGGTAGATGACCCCATCGGGCCCGATCAGGAAATGGTACCCGATGTCGGACCACCCGGTATTGGGGTCATCCATGTGATAGTTCTGGATGCCCCGGATGGTCGCCGCTCCGACATATTGGGAGGCGGTGGGCTTCCAGGTATGGTGGACGACGATCTTCTGCGGCGTATGGTACTTGTACTCGCCCTTGGGCGGGCGGGCCTTCCATTCCTCGCGGCTGACGATCTTCGGCTTCGGCCAGGGGCGGGCCGGCTGGAAGGCCAGAGGGGTCTTGAGGAGTTCGGTCATCGTCGCCTCGCCGAGACAGCGGCCTTGCGCGGTGAACCGCGCGATGGCGCTCTGGCCCTTGCCGAGATCGAGAATGATGAAGAGCAGCTGGTAGGCCGAGATCGGATGCGGGTCGGCGAAGTGGAATTCGGTGTCGAAGGGGTGGAAGCGGGTCCAGGTGCCGGTCTTCTGGTCACGGAACCGGACATAGGAGCGGATCACGGCGTCGGGGGCGCGTCGGGCCTCGACCGAGATCAGCAGATTGTCGAGCGCGGGCTCGAGCAGATAGACCGGGGTGCGGAACTGGCCGTACACCTGGCCTTCAAGCTGAAAACCCAGGTTCACCGCCACCCGATAGGTGGCCGGATCTTCGTCGGCCCTGGCCGGGCCACCTAGCAGGCAGACGCCGATGATCAGGCCGATCCCCCAGAGGAAAACCCGCGACCGCTTCTCCATACTCAGCACCTCGTCGACAGATGTGCCTCCATTATACCCATGGTCGAAGGAATTTGTCACATCTGCCGTCGGTCGGGGGAGGGGTGTCTCACGACGGCCTTGAGAGACCCGATTCGAGATTGGTTCCGCCGCGGCGGGGGTCAGGCCGAAGCGTCCGGGCGGGGCGTCTGGTCGAGGATCTGGCGGACCTTGGTGGCCAGGCTTTCCAGGCTGAAGGGCTTGGCCAGGAAATGGTGGCGCTGGTCGTCGATGCCGCGGTGGGCGACGATGTCGGCGGTATAGCCCGACATGAAGAGGTGGGGGAGGCCGGGGATGGCGGCGGCCAGCCGCTCCCCCAGTTCGCGCCCGTTCATCTGCGGCATGACGACATCGGTCACCAGGAGGTGGATGGTTGAGGGATGACGGTCTTTGATGATCTGGAGCGCATCGGCAGGGGTGCGGGCGGCCAGGACCTGGTACCCGAGCGATTCCAGCATGATCCGACCGACCTCCAGGATGCCGGGTTCATCTTCGACCAGGAGGATGGTTTCGCCGGCCCTGGCTCGGGGCGGATCGAGAGGGGGCTCGGGTTGCAGGTCCGGGCTCGGTTTCAACACCCGGGGCAGGTAGATGCGGAACGTGGTGCCCTGGCCCGGCTGGCTGGTGACATCGAGGAAGCCGCCATTCTGGCGGACGATCCCGTAGACGGTGGCCAGCCCGAGGCCGGTACCCTGGCCGGGCATCTTGGTGGTGAAGAAGGGTTCGAAGACATGGGGAAGCACTTCAGGGGGGATTCCCTGTCCGGTATCGGCGACGGCGAGCATCACATACCGACCGGGGGTCAGGCCGACCTTCGTTGCACAGAAGGCGGCATCGAGGGTGACGTTGCGGGTGACGATCTCGATGGTGCCGTTCCCGCCGATGGCATCGCGGGCATTGACGCAGAGATTGGTCAGGATCTGGTCGAGCTGCGAAAGGTCGACGCAGACGTGCCAGAGGTCGGGATCAGGGGACCAGGCGAGGCGGATGTCTTCGCCGATCAGTCGGCGCAGCATCTTCAGCATGCCGGAGACGGCTTCGTTCAGATTGATCACACGGGGGGCCACGGCCTGCCGGCGGGCGAAGGTCAGCAATTGGCGGGTCAGTTCGGCCGAGCGGCGGGCGGCGGTCTGGATCTGCTCCAGGCCATGACGCAACGGCGAGGGGTCTGGCAGATCTTTCAGCAGAAGTTCGGCGCGGCCGAGGATGACTCCCAGCATGTTGTTGAAATCATGGGCGACGCCCCCGGCCAGGCGCCCCACTGATTCCAGCTTCTGGGCCTGGGCCAGTTCGGCCTGGAGGTGGTCTTTCTCGAGCTGGGCCCGCTTGAGATCGCTGATGTCCTGGGCATAGCCGCTTAAAACGCGGGGGGTCTGCCCATCGGCGGCGAATTCCACGGTGCTGTGCGTGATGATGTGCTTGTACCCGCCCTGCGGGAGGGCGAGCCGGTATTCGATGGACCGGATGGGATGGCCGGCCAGGATCGCGTCGAGCGCCTGGCGGAACCGCTGGCGGTCGTCAGGGTGGATGAGCTGGACGAATCCCTCCATGGTCCGGGGGAAATCGTGGGGGGGGCGTTCGGCGATTTCGAAAAAGACCGGACCCCAGGTCAGTTGGTCGGTCGGAATGTCCCAACGGTAATTGGAGATCCTGGCCAGCCGCTGGATGGCCAAGCCTTCTTCGGCCAGGCGCCGGGCCGTCTCTTCGGCCTGCTTGCGCTCGGTGATGTCGATTTCGATGCCGTCCCAGACGATGTGGCCGTCGCTCCGGAGGCGGGGCGCCGAGCGGAAATGACGCCACCGCACCTCGCCGGAGGGCAGCCTGACCCGGACGTCGATATCGAGAAGAGTACGAGTGGCGAAGGCGCGTTCTTCCTCGAGGATCAGGCGATCGCGGTCTTCGGGAAGGAGCTGCGCGTAGATGAGGTCGGGGTTGGCCAGGACTTCTTCGACCGCTAGCCCATGCAGCCTCTGGACCGCCGGGCTCAAATAGGAGAAGACGCGATCATTGCCGTCGAGACCGCTATCGATCTGGTAGACCATCCCTTCGGCGAGATTTTCGCTGAGGAAGCGCAACTGCTCATCGCTGATGGATGAAACGTGGTCAGACGATGCTGCGGATGGACGAAGCGGCGAGCGCACGACGGCCTGGTCCGTCCCCCTTTCTTTATCAGAAGAAATCAGGTGCGTGGTTGGGAACCGATCACCATCATACTCGGGCCGCCCCGCTCCAGCAAGGGGAATTTGCCATGCGGGGCGGGGCGCTCCGGCCCGACCCTCTGGTTCGCGCTCCCTCCAGTTCAAGACCAGGGGAAGATGTCGGGGTGATGGTGGCAGGGGCCCCGGCGGCGGGGGAACCCGCCGCTTCCACGGCCGGACTCGGCTGCCGATCGAAGCGAAAGGATTCGGTGTCGGGCCCGCCGCTGCCTTGACAGGGGGGGTGGCCTGTGCTAGTATCCAGCACCGACACAGGGTTCTTTTCACTTTTTTTTGGAGGCCTTCCCATGCAACTCGTTGTCACCGGCAAGAACATCCACCTGTCGAAGGCGTTGAAAGACTACGCCGAGAAGAAGCTTTCCGCGATCAAGAAGTATTTCGATCACATCATCGAAGTGGATGTGACGTTGTCCGTCGACGAGGTCAAAGACCAGACTCGCAGCAAGGTCTGCGAGGTCACCGTCTGGGCCAACGGCATCGTCCTGCGCGCCAAGAAGGCGTCGGAAGATCTCTACGCCTCCATCGACATGGTCGCCGACAAGATCGAGCGCCAGGTGAAGAAATACAAAGACAAGCAGCGGGATCTGCCCCGCCGCCAGCCGAACAAAGAAGCCCGGCTGGCCACCCATACCGTTCTCGAGATCGCCAAGACCAAGGGTGGCAAGGGCAAAGAAGCGACCGCGGGTGCGCCCGCCGAGCAGGCTCCTCGCATCGTGCGCAGCGGCACCTTCCCGATGAAACCCATGTTCGCCGACGAGGCGGCGCAGCAGCTCGAGCTGCTCAAGCAGGGCTTCTTCGTCTTCTCGAACGCCGAGACCAACCAGATCAATGTCATCTACAAGCGCAGCGACGGCAACTTCGGCCTCATCGAGCCCGAATACTGAGCCGGCGACGCCGCCTGTCCCACCCCACCCATCGCAAGGAGGGACCTTGGAGCTCACCGAATTCATCTCTCCCCAACTGATCCGGCTGGAGCTGACCGCCACCAAGAAGCTCGATGCCATCAAGGAGCTGATCGGCCTCATCGATGCGGCCGGTTATGTGACCGATGCCGAGGCGTTCCTCAAGTCGGTCCTCGAGCGCGAGAAGGTCGGGTCCACCGGCATCGGCAAGGGCATCGCCATTCCCCATTCCCGCACCTCCGCGGTTCGCGAGGTGGTGGTGGCCATCGGCCGCTCGACGGCCGGCATCGAGTTCGAGGCTCTCGACAACCGGCCCGTCCATCTGATCTTCCTGATCGCCGCGCCGGTCGAATCCGGAGGGCTGTACCTGAAGGCTCTGGCTCGGCTGTCCCGGCTGCTGCGCTACCAGGAATTCCGCAACGAACTGATGGAAGCCCGGACGGTCGAAGACGTCATCAAGATCATCTCCGCCGAAGAAAAATGAGGAAGGACTGCCCCGGTCGGCTGGCCACTCCCCGACCGAGGCAGTGACTCATCGCATGACGGTTTCCCGCCCCGCGGCCTCGCTCCGAGGCCGCGCTGTTTTTTCGGCGACCCTGCCCCGTGAAAGGTGCTGCCCATGTTCGACTGGCTGATCAAGCTGTTCCGCTACTTCTTCCCCGACTTCAACACCCGCGAGATCGAGCGGTTGAGCCAGACGCTCGCCGAGATCAACGAGCGGGCCGACCACTATCGTCGGATGTCCGACGACGAGCTGCGCGGGATGACCCGGAAGTTCCGCACCCGCCTCCTCGAAGGGGAAACCATCGACGACCTCGTCGTCGACGTGTTTGCCGCGGTGCGGGAAGCCTCGACCCGCGTCCTGAACATGCGCCACTTCGATGTGCAGATCCTCGGCGGCCTCGCCCTCCACGAAGGACGCATCGTCGAGATGAAGACCGGCGAAGGCAAGACCCTCGTGGCCACCCTGCCCATCTACCTCAACGCCCTCGAGCTGAATCCGGCCTGGGTCGAGCTGGCGAAAGAACGGGGCGTCACCGACTTCGTGCCGTTGACCGATGACAAGGGGCTCACCGTCCCGGTCGGCCGCGGGGCCATCCTTGTCACCGTCAACGATTACCTGGCCCGCCGCGACTCCGAATGGATGGGCCGTCTGTACAAGTTCCTCGGCATGACCGTCGGCCTCAACGTCCATGGGCTCGACGCCGAGCAGAAACGGGCCGCCTACGCCGCCGACATCACCTATGGCACCAACAACGAGTTCGGGTTCGACTACCTGCGCGACAACCTCGCCCACAGCCTCGCCGATTGCGTGCAGCGGCCCGAGTTCAATTACGCCATCGTCGACGAAGTCGACTCCATCCTCATCGATGAGGCCCGCACGCCGCTGATCATCAGCGGGCCCGCCGAGAAGGCGACCGGTACCTACTACGTCATGGCGAGGATCGTGCGCGATCTGTTGCAGAAGGATCGCGACTACATCATCGATGAAAAGCACCATGGCGTCTCGGTCACCGAAGAGGGCATCCAGCGGGTCGAACAGGCTCTGGGCGTGCAGAACCTCTACGACACCAAGAACATGGACCTCGTCCACTACCTGCAGAATGCCCTCAAAGCCAAGCATTTCTTCCATCGCGACAAGGAATACATCGTGCGCGACCGGGAAGATGGCCGGGGCAAGGAAGTGGTGATCGTCGACGAGTTCACCGGCCGGCTGATGTTCGGGCGGCGGTATTCCGACGGCCTGCACCAGGCCATCGAAGCCAAGGAAGGCGTCGCCATCCAGCAGGAGAACCAGACCCTCGCCTCGATCACCTTCCAGAACTACTTCCGCATGTACCGCAAGCTGGCGGGCATGACCGGCACGGCCGAGACCGAGGCCAAGGAGTTCATGGAGATCTACAAATGCGAAGTGGTGGTCATTCCTCCCAACAAGCCCTGCATCCGCCAGGACCACCCCGACGTCATCTACAAGACGGCCGAAGAGAAATTCGAAGCGATCGTCGAGCACATTCTCGAGATCCATCAGCGCAAGCAGCCGGTGCTGGTCGGCACCATCTCGATCGAGAAGAGCGAGCTGCTCGCCGCCATGCTCAAGAACCGCGGCGTGCCCTGTCAGGTGCTGAACGCCAAGTACCATGAGAAGGAAGCGGAGATCGTCGCCCAGGCCGGCCGCGAAGGCGCCATCACCATCGCCACCAACATGGCCGGGCGCGGTACCGACATCCTGCTCGGCGGCAACCCCGAGATGCTGGCCTTCCAGGAGACCGGCCAGCGGGAAGGCGAGGAGTACCAGGCCGCCCTGCAGAAGTATCGCGAGCAATGCGCTGCCGAAAAAGAGCGGGTGCTCGCGGCGGGCGGGCTGTTCATCCTCGGCACCGAGCGGCACGAGGCGCGCCGCATCGACAACCAGCTGCGCGGCCGTGCCGGGCGCCAGGGCGATCCCGGCGAGAGCCAGTTCTACCTCTCGCTGGAAGACGATCTGATGCGGTTGTTCGGGTCGAGCAACATCGCCGGCTGGATGGAACGCCTCGGCTGGGAACGGGGGGAACCGATCATCCACCCCTGGATCACCAGATCGATCGAGAATGCCCAGCGGCGGGTGGAGAGCCATCATTTCGAGATCCGCAAGCATGTTCTCAAATACGATGATGTCATGAACCAGCAGCGCTCGATGATCTATCGCGAGCGGCGCAAGGCCCTCGAGCAGGATGACATCCACGAGGACATCCTGGCCATGGCCGATGAGGTGCTCGAGAGCATCCTGAACCGCGTGCTGAACCCCGAGATCGAACCCGACGAGTGGGATTACCCCAGCCTGCGCGAGCAGTTGCTGAAGATCTTCCCCATCGAGATGACGGCCGACGAGATGGCGAAGATGGCGCGCGACGAGCTGGCCGAGACCCTGTCGCGGCTGGTCAAGGAGAAGATCGAAGCCAAGCGGGCCGAGATCGGTCCCGACCTCTTCAAGGAATTCGAGAAATCGCTGCTGCTGCAGATCGTCGACGCCAAATGGAAGGACCACCTCCACAACATGGACCAGCTCCACGAGGGCATCCACCTGCGCTCGTGGGGTCAGCGCGATCCGCTGGTCGAGTACAAGATCGAAGGCTTCCAGATGTTCCAGGACATGATCGAGGGGGTCAAGGAAGACGTCCTCTACTACCTCTTCCGCGTGCAGTACTCACGCGCCGAGCAGCGCCAGGAAACGGAGCGGAAGCAGCAGGAGATGTACTACAACCGCGGCGAGGAGGCCGAAACCAAGGCGGCCCCCAAGCGGGCGGCCGAGAAGATCGGGCGTAACGACCCCTGCCCCTGCGGCAGCGGCAAAAAGTACAAGAAGTGCTGCGGGCTCGGCGCTCTCCACTGAGCGGGGCCGGGGCGGCGTGTCGGGCGCCGGCCGTGCCGCGTGCCTCGCCCGCCTTGCCTCAGTCGGGCAGGGGGCCGTGGACCGTGCAGTTGATCCGGAATCCCTGGCCGCTCGCGTCGGGCTCGGCCGAATAGACGCCACCCTCCGGGCAGACCGGAATCTCGCGCAGCAGCTTCTTGCCTAGGAGATCCTGGAAGTCGAGGCGGGCCGGGCGTTTGCCGGTGTCCAGCTCGTCCATCTCGAGCGCCCCCATGATCACTCGCATGTTGGCCCGGCACTGGCTGGCGCGGGCCTGTTCGCGGGCTCTGGCATAATTGGGGATGGCGTTGGCGACGATCACGCCCGTGACGGCGGGCAGCAGCAAGGCGCTGTGGGCAGGCAGCTCCGGGGCGGCGATGCCGAGCCAGGGGCCATCGGTGAAGACCGCCAGACTGGCGACCATGTTCCGGAGGGGGTCGATTCCGGCCTTGGCTTCGGGGGGCATGGCCTGGAGCTGATCATACAGCCCCTTGTCGAGCAAGGGTTTGATGATGCCCAGTTGTTGCTCGAGCGGGGGTTGGAGGGTGGTGACGGCCTGCGGATCGGCGAAGGTCGCCATGGCCCGGCAGCCACCCCGCCCCACCACGATACGGATGCGAGCGAGGCTCTGCACCGCCTTCCTGATTGGATCGGCCGGGTTCGGCACCTGTTCCTTCATGGTGCGGGTGAAGAGCGAGCCATCCAGTTCCACGAGGACATCGCTGGTGCCGGCCTGGGTCAGGGCCACCATCTCGGCCCACGGACCGGTCGGGGCGGCGCCGCCCGGAGTCCGGAAGGCGTCCAGGAAGATGCCGCGGGAGGTCAGCGTGAGGGTGAGCGGCGGGGCCCCTCTGGCCGGGGGCGGCAGGCGGAACACGACTTTGTCCGGCGTCTGCTCGTCGGGAGCGGGGAGAGGGACCGGCGCGATCGTGCGCAGGAATTCCACCAGTGGGAGCGGCTGGCAATCGGCTTCCAGGCAAGCGCCGAAGCCTTGCAGGGAATCGACGCCGAACCACAATCCCCCGCGAGGGCGACAGAGGTTCTTGTCATGGAACTCCTGGACCAGGCCGATCAGGCGCTCGAGGTTCACGGCCGGCGGACGGTTGGCGTCGGTGCGCGGCGCTTTGGCGGAGCCGTGGACCGAGCAGGCGACCTCGCCTCCGTGGTCGAGGGGCCCGGTCAGGGAGTAGGTGCCGCCCTCGGGGCAGGCTACTTCCCCTTTCAGATAGGGGCCAGCTCGCAGGCGGGCCAGATCGATCGGGCCCGGCGCCGGCAGCGGCGGCTGGTGGTCGAGGCGGTACATCTCGAGGGCGCTGTGGAGAAGGCGACGCTGCTTCGCGCAGGCCGTCTGGTTGGCCTGGCGGCGGGCCTGGGCGAAGCTGGCGGCGGCGCTATCGACGAGTCTGGCCAATTCGGCTCGCAGCGCTGCCCCCTTCGGCATGCTCAGGGACTGCAGGCCGGTGAGAACGTTCTGATAGAAACCGGCGGCATTGAACCAGGCCAGGGCGATCCGGTCGCCGCCGGTGACCTGGCGGGGATCGGCGGCCGGTAGCGGCCTGGCCAGGAGCGTCATCAGGCCCAGTCCGATCAGGCAGACGGTCAGCGGACGACGGGTGGTTGGCGACAGGCAGGACATGGATGACCTCCTCGGTGAAGACTCGAACCCTGGCTCCAGGATAGCAGATCTCTGGGGTCTTGCCACAGGATTTCGGTGAAGCAGGGGTTGTGGTGGTGGGGTTTTCCTCGCGCCCGGCCGGTCTGGTCGGATCTCGGGGCAACCCAGCCGTGCCGACCGTCAACCGGCGCGTCGGAGGATGACGAGCGTGGCATCATCGGCCCAGGGCACCGGGTCGGTCAACTGGCGGATGTTCTCGAAGATGGCGTCGGCCGGGGCGGCGGGGGATTGATGCAGGCCGCGGCGCACGGCGTCCTGCAAGCGAGGGAAGTTGACCTGGGTGCCATCGGGACAAAGGGCTTCCACGAGCCCGTCGGTGATCAGGACCACCGGCCCCGTCCACTGCTCGATGGTCGCCAGGGCGCAGCGGCCGGCTTTCTTGGTGCCGAGCGGGTAGGAAGAAAGGGAGAGCGGCAGGAGCGAGCCATCGGCCTGGAAGATCAGGGGGAACAGATGGCCGGCATTGGCGATGGTCAGAGCGCCCGCGGCGGGGTCGAGCACGAGCAGCTGGGCGGTCAGCATCTTCTGCCGCTGGAGCAGCTCGAACAGAAGGGTGTTGCAGGCGGTCATGATCTCGGCCGGATCGTCGGGCCGCCGCCCGGCGAGGATGGTGAAGGCCGCCTTGGCCATGGCGGTGACCAGGGCGGCCGACAGGCCATGCCCGGTGACGTCGGCCACGATGATGGCGACGTTGCCGTTGGGCAGCGGAAAGTAATCGAAGTAGTCGCCGCCGATGGCTTGAGTCATGCGGTTCTTGCCAAGGATTTCATACGGGCCGATCCGCAACGGGGCGGCGGGATACAACGTGCCCTGGATGGCGAATCCCAGCTCCATCTCCTGCAGATGAGCCAGGGTACGGTTGAGCAGTTCGCAGATCTGGCCGAGTTCGTCGTTGGTCTCGACCCGGACACGATGCTGCAGATCGTTCCGCCCGAGGGCGGCCACCCCGGCGGCCAGCTCCTGAACCGGGGCCAGGAAGGAGCTGAGGACCAGCCACCCCAGGGCGAGCGAGAGGCCGGCCACCCCGGCCAGCGCCAGGCCGGCCCGCCATCGGGAGGGGGCGAGCTGGCGGGCCAGCTCGCGGTGCGGCGTGCAATGGACGAACACATAGCCCGCCATGAGGTGGCTCTTCAACAGCACGGCATCGATCTGTTCCCCCTGCCATTCTAGAGTGGTCTCCATGGTCCGGAGGTTGTTGCCCACCATGTGTCGGGCCAGCGCGGGGAACGGATCGCCCTCCTCGAGCGGGTAGCTCGGCCCCAGATCGAAATACGGCGAGACGCAGATGGCGCGCAGGCCCGTCTTCTCGGGTCCACCCAGCTCTCCCGCGAGCGATGCTTCCAGATACGGCTGGAGGAAATTGAGCGGGTGAAGGATCAGGAAGAGGAGATACTGTCCCTTGCCATGCCGATCGGCCGGCACGTCGGCGAAGAAGAAATCGCCGTTGGCTTCGGTGCTTTCCAGGCCCAGGAGCTGGCCGAGGAAGAGCTTGGTCATCTGGAAGACGGTCTGGCCATCCTCGGACTGCATCTCTTCGACCACCAGGTCGGCCGCCGCGGGTGGGGCCGTCGTCTCGAGGCCCCGGCGCCGATCGGCGAAGGCGATATACTGTCGAGCCACCTTGGAAAGGATCTGGAAGGCGCGGTCCCGCGCCTCGAGAGCCTTGTTCTTGCCCAGGGCTCCGGGCGGCGGTGGCAACTCCATCACCCGATGGAAGACGACGGGAGACGGGAAGGACAACCGCTGGCCTACCATCAGCGACACCAGGCGTTGCCGCTCCGCCAGCGGCTGGGCCAGCAGCCAGGCCACTTCGGGTTTGTCCACGGGCTGGGTGGAGAAGACCACCTGGGAGGTCGACGCGATGAGGAGGGCATCGCTCAAGCGCGCGGCGGCCTGGCCTTCTTCGAGCAGGCGAGCGAGAGAGGCGACCGTCAGGCGACCCGCTCCCAGTTCCCGGCTCCAGTGACGGAACTCGCGTTCCCGCTCGGCGGCGAAGCGCTCGAACCCGGCTTCCAGATCGCCCAAGCGGGCATAGGCCGCCTGCCGGTGGGCGGTGCGCAGGTCGTCCTGGATGGCGGCGAGGGTGGCGTGGGCCAGGGCGGCAGCTGCGGTCAACGGAAATACGCCAGCGGCCAGGAACAACAGGGCCAGCTTGCGGCGCAGGGGCAGGACCAGCCGCTGCCCACCTACGACGAAGCGGTGGGAACCGACCAGGAGCCGGAAGCTGGCGAAGGCATAGCCGACGAACAGTGCCAGAAGAAGGCTGCGTGGCGGGTGGGGCAGGGGGGCCCCCATGAGCAGAAGGGTTCCGGCTCCGACCGAGCGCAGGGCATACTGCCAGCCGCCGACCACCAGACGATCGGTCGGGGCGGCCCGGGCCTGGCGCAGCAGCTCTGCGAAGTCGCCCTCCGAAATTTGGGGAGGGAGCATGCGGACCCCGTCTTCGGCGATGCCGCCGGCGACGAATGGGGTGTCGGCCAGCGTCGGGCGACTGCTCTGCCAGCACCAGCCGACCGGAATCCGCTCCTGATCGATCACGGCCACCATGCCTCCCACCTGGCCGGGCCCGGCGGTGGGAGTCCACCGGTACAGGCATTGTTTGCCCATCCTCGGCTGGCGCAGCTGGCCTTCGAACCCGCGGACATGCCAGAAGAAATCGAGGCTGGGGCCGACTTCCGTGAAGCGCTGGAAGAAGTCCGCCGTGAAGGGGAATCCGGCCGTCCAGGGGTGTTTGATGAACTGGAACACCCGGCGGCAGGGGTCATCGGCGGGAGCGTCGGGCTGGTCGAGCCGTCGGCCGGCGCCGTCCAGCAGCCAGACCTGGATAGCCCGGTCAGGGAAGGGCGCGAGGAGGCGGTTCACGGCGGTCGCCACGGCGTCAGGGGCCAGGGATCGCCCCTGCAGCCGGTCATAGCCGGCGTTCAGATGGGCGCCCACGGCGTTCTGGGCGCGCTCGACCCAGGTGTCCAGGCGACGGTCCAGCTCGCTCCAGGTGGCCTGTACGATCTGCCGGGTTCGCCATTGCCAGAAGGCGCCGACTCCTGCCCAGAACAGCCCTGCCGGGATCCCCCACAGGATCAGCATTCCCAGCAGCCAGATCCAGCGGCGATCGACCGTCACGGGCCAGGCACCTCCCAGACGACTACGGTGCGGGTCCTGGCTGCGGGATCAGGCATGAAGGCCGCCAAACGATCCAGCAGGAAGGGGCCGGTCTCGGCCAGCGGGCGGCGGCCCAGCTCCCCGGCCAACCCTGTCCACCAGCGGGTGGCGGCGGAGTGGTGGTCGCCGGCCGGCCCGTCCTCGCCTGACAACATGATCCACCGCTCGCCGGCCTGAACGGCACCGTTCACCTCCCAGAGGGCATCGGCCTCCTGGTGGGCAGGTCTGGTGAAGCGCCCGAGCAGGCCATCAGCGCTGAGATGCAGCACCTGGAAGTCGCCTCGCAGCACGGCTTCGAAGCGCTGGCGGGCGGGGTCGGCGAACGCCAGGGCGAGCGGCGCCGGCCGATACCCCTGCATCCGTTGGCGGAAATGCCGGTCGAGGTCCGCCAAGACCGAAGCCGGTCGGGAGCCGGGGGTTTCCAGGAAGAGGCGCAGGGCCACCTTGATCATGGCCAGCACCAAGGCCGAGGGAATGGAGTGCCCGGGCGCGCGGGCGATCCAGAGGGCGAGGCGGTCCGCACCGAGCGCCTGGCAGTCGAAGATCTCGCCGCCGATCTCGGCGTGGCTGCGGGTCCAGCCCTGGGCGGCGGTTCCGGCCTGGGCCAGCGGCCCCGACGGAATCAGGTGGTGCTGGATGGTCTGGGCCAGCCGTCGTTCCCGCAGTTCCTGGATCGTGGCCTGGATGCCGGCCGCGATCGTCTCGAACTCGTCCCCGGTCGACAGCTCCAGGCTCCCTTTGAGCTGCGAGGCCGCGATCTGGCGCAGGCTTTCCCCGATCGGGGCGAGAGGATCGAGCAACAGGCGAGAGGCCGCGGCCAGGATGCCGCCGGCCAGCAGCAGAACCAGCGCGCCGAACGCCACGAACCCGGATCGCAGGTGGTGCGCCTCCTGGTCGAGGGTGTCGAGGGGGCTCAGATGGTACAGGCAGGCGTTGCGCCAGACGCGGGCCGGCTGGCTGACCAGAAGATAGGTTCGCTTGCCCCACCGGAACGTTCGGGAGGTCGGCAGTCGGCTTTTGGTCATGTCATCAGCCATGTCGGCCAGGAGGTGAGGAGGCAGACGGCGTCCCACCCGCGATGACACCGCTCCATGGTCGTCGACGGCGAAGACGCGGAACGGATACCCATGCGAAGCGGCGGTGCGCGCCAGAGTGCGGGTCCGGTCGCGCAGGTGGGCCCGTTCGATGGCCTGGTGCCGGATCCTGATCAGCAACGCGGCCGTCGGCTGTCCCTGGCGATCAGGGATGATCTGAAAGAACAGGGTGAGAGGGTGTTTGGCGATCAGGCCGGTGAAGAGACGGCCGCGATCCTGCCAGAACCTGAGGCCCAGGCGGTCGACCAGGGTTTCCTGACGGGAGGGGGGCGGTGGTTCGGGGCCGACCGTCTTCGGTCGAGCCCTTTTGAGGGCGATGGCGGCGATCCGGCCCAGAACCCGGTGGAATGCCTCGCCCCAGAGCGTCTGATAGACCCCGTCGATCGTGGATGGGCTGCGGAACAGAGCGGTTCCCGAAGCATCGAACAGGTCCACCGCCAGCACCGTTCCCACGCCCCTGATCCGGCCCAGGAGTTCCTGCCGCTTGACCGGCGAATCGAGCACCCGCGGCAACGTGTCGGCGATCCGCTGGAACCGCCGCTGCAGGACGTTCATGAAGAAGGGAAGGTCGGCATCGATCTTGGACAGGATCTCCAGGCCGTCTTTGCGGCGCTCGCGATAGAGGGTGGAGCGGCGGGCTTCCAGGCCGACCGCCCCGAAACCCAGCAGGGCGGCCATGCCGGTGAAGACCACGGCGCCCAACGTCGTGGCCATCAAAAGCCGCAAGGGAATGCCCCGTTGGAACGCCCGGCGGGCGGCCCAGAACAGCCAGGCGCTCAGGCCGACCGTCACCCCGAGCGTCAGCGGATGCCACCCGGCCAGGGAGGGGAGATAGGCCGGCGGCGCGGCCCCCGCCAGCATGAGGAAATGGCGCGCGTGCAGCATTCCCGCCCACTCGGCGTCATCCCACCGGAAAAAGCCGGTCATGGCCGCCGGTGGCAGCGGCGGCACCGGCCCCCAGTCGCGGGCCGCTTCGCGCGTCGCCGCATCGGGCGGCTCCAGCGACAGGGCGGCGAACCGGAACCGCGGGCCGGCCAGCCGCCGCAGGCGCATGAGGGCTCGCGTGATGAGCCAGGCGGGGGTGATGTTGCCGTGGTCGAGGATCAGGATGAACGAGCCGCGCCGGCGCGGACGGGCGCGCGTGCGGAAGGGATACAGCCCGATCGAGCGGTCGACGCCGACCGCTTCGAGCGATTGCAGGCGGCCGACCCGCGCCGCGACGATCGACAAGGCCCCGGGATGGCCCAGGAACGACTCGACCAGCCGGCTCTCCGAGGGCGACAAGGGGCGGCCCTGGCCGCGGACCGCCTGCCGCAGCAGGGCATGACAGCGCTCCGACGCCTGGACCATGCCGCTGGTGAACCCGGGGTGCGGCCGCCGGCGCCCGTTCCCGTCGAACAGGAAGACCTGGACGGCGCCCGGGGGCAGGGCCTCGAGGAGGGGGCGGGGGTCTTCGCCCCAGGTCAGGGCGCGGGCGATCCGGGTGGCGGTGTCCTGGATCGCGGCGGTGCGGTCGGCCCGGCGGGAGCACTGCGCGACCAACCGCTCGAGGAGCGCCCGGTGGTCGGCGCGCGCTTCCTCCCAGGCCGTGTGGGCGGTCCGGTCGAGATACCAGAGCAGCCCCAGGCACGGCAGCAGGAAGACCAGCGTGGGCACCAGAGCCCGCCGGTTCAACCCTGCCGTCATGGCGGCCTTCCCCGCGTGGCCTGGCCGGCCCGCCACCCGGGGCCCGCCCGCCACACCGCCAGCCGATCTGGCTTTCCTGGCTCTCGCGGGGTGGGGGAAGGGAATGGATGGGCTGGCATGCGAACAACCATGGCTGGTTTCGATCATACCACAAGGGAAGACTGGCGCCGGGCGGGGCGAGCGCGCTCTGGCCGCCGACAAACGCGTCAGTTCAGGGGCAGGCGGGCGCCTGGCGGGGTAAGGCGCCGCCGGTCAGGGCCGCCGCCTACCGGCCACCCTCGCTGGCCACCAGGCCCTTCCACCCGGCCCGTTCGATCTGACCTCCGACGAAGCGGTCGCCCGGTCGGCCGTCCGTTCGGCGTTGGCCTGGTCGATCCATGGGGGCCAGGGGCCGTTCCCCTCGGGCCATGCGGTCAGCGGCGTGAAGAACCATGCCCCCTCGGGTGCCGCTCGATGGGGGCGGGGTGCACCTGGTTGTCAGAGACCTTGGAGAGTAGGATTTGACCGCCACCTGTGGTATCCTCTTCAGGCAAAGGACCCATGGGACCCATGAGCAGAACCTCCGGCATCACCCTGGTGGAAGTGCTGATCGCGCTGACGATCCTGTCCACCCTGCTGCTGCCGATCGGGATGTTCCTCGTCGAATACCTGCGGGGCAGCGACAGTCTCGGCGAATTCCACCAGGTCATGAACCTGCTGGAAGAGAAGATGGAGATCGCCCTCGCCCAGCCCTTCCATCGGTTGCCCCTGGGGGTCACCGAAAACGTCCGGCTGAGCACCGAGGCCGGCGACGAACGGCAGGTGCTCGATCTGCGCCCGGTCGAGGTCGGCCGCCATCTCGTGTCCTTCTCGTTGCGGGTCGAGATGGTGCCCGTCGAGTTCTCGGCGATCGTCGATACCCGCACCGGCCAGATGGACCGTCGCCGCGTCGAAGACGGCCTCAAGCGCCTCACCCTGGTCGGTACCTGGGGCGAGAAAGGGCGGCACTCGCTCGACCTCGTCGCCTACAAGGCTGATCTGTGATGCTGACCGTCGCTCGCGCCCGCCAGGGCATCGCCATCCCCATCGTCATGGGAGTCGCCCTCTGCCTGGCCGTCTGGGTCGGCTCCCTCTCCTGGACCATGTCCAACAGCCGCCAGCGCTTCCAGCGGGCCCTCAAGGCCCGCCGCGCCTACTTCATGGCCCGCTCCGCCTTGCAGCACCTCTTTCTCAAGATGAAGACCTTCCAGCGCCAGCGTCCCGAGGTCATGCTGGCCCTCGAGCGGGCCTCGCCCGAAGAATGGACCACCCTCTCGCGCGCCTTCATCGAAGACGTCGTTCGCCCGGGCGAACCGATCGCGTCCTATGCCGCCACCTACGACGTCGCCGAGTTCCGCATCACCGGGCGCGACCTCGAGAAATCGCAACTGGTCATCGAAATCCTGGCGGAAGGCACGGTAGACGGCACGACCGAGACCATCCGGCGCGTCAACCGCGTTTCCCGCTGATCGTTCTCAGCCCTTGCCATCTCAGGAGGTAGACCGTGGACTACGAAATCCAGGAGCGCATCCGCGACATGCGCGCACGGCTCTCCAGCATCGGGAGCCATCTTTGACCTGCCCAAGCTGCGGGCCCGAATCGAACAGCTCGAAGGGGAAACCCTCCATCCCAACTTCTGGAACGATCGCGCCAAAGCGCAGAGCGTCACCCAGACCATCGCCGACCTGCGCAAGTCGGCCGAGACCTACGAGGCGCTGGTGCGCGACGTCAACGATACCGTCGAACTGCTGGAACTGAGCGAAGCCGACGGCGACCAGCAGACCATGGCCGAGCTGATCCGACAGCTCGGCGAGCTCGAGAAGCGGCTCGATGCCGTCGAGCTGTCGACCTTCCTCTCCGAGGAATACGATACCTCCGACTGCTACCTGTCGATCAAGCCGGGGGCCGGCGGCACCGAGTCCTGCGACTGGGCGTCGATGCTGCTGCGCATGTACCAGCGCTGGATCGAACGCAACGGCTTCAAATACGAAGTCATCGACCTGCAGGAGGAAGATCAGGGCATCAAGGCCGTCACCCTGCTGGTCAAAGGCCGCTATGCCTATGGCTATCTGAAGGGCGAGAAAGGCGTGCATCGCCTGGTGCGCATTTCGCCCTTCGATGCCAATGCCCGCCGCCACACCAGCTTCTCGGCCGTCGATGTGGTCCCGGTCCTGCCCGATGACATCGAGGTCGAGATCCGCGAAGAAGACCTCAAGCTCGATTTCTTCCGCAGCTCGGGGGCCGGCGGCCAGCACGTCAACAAGACCTCCTCCGCCGTCCGCATCACCCACATTCCGACCGGCATCATCGTCACCTGCCAGGTCGAGCGCAGTCAGCATCAGAACCGCGAAGTCGCCTTGAAGATGCTGAAGGCCAAGTTGTACAAGCTGCAGAAAGAGGCGCAGGAAAAGGAACTCAGCCGGATCCAGGGCGAACTCAAGAACATCGGCTTCGGCAGCCAGATCCGGTCCTATGTCTTCTGCCCCTATACGTTGGTGAAAGATCTGCGCACCGGCGAACAGACCAGCAATGTGCAGGCCGTCATGGACGGCGATCTCGATCGTTTCATCAATGCCTACCTGAAGTGGCACGCGGCCGGTGAGAAGCCTCGCCACATCACCGACGCCGGAGATGAAGAATGACCTGGTCGGTCTGGCCGCCAGGAGGCCGTCGCCGAACGCTCGCCACCCGCGGCAGCGCGTTGTTCATGCTGCTGACCGTGGTCGGGATGCTCTACATCTTCGGCACCCTCTTCGTCACCTACATGACCCAGGAGCGCGGCCAGACCATCCGCCAGGGCGACAGCATCGTCGCCTTCTACCTGGCCGAGGCCGGCATCGAGAAGGCCATGGTCAAGATGCGCGAGCTGTTCTCCGAGAAGCTGCTGACCGAAGACGGCGAGATCAACGATCGCATCCTCGGCCTGCTCGACATCGACCGGGCCGAGAACTTCCAGCTCAAGGTCGAGATCGCCGATGGCGAGCTGATCAAAGGCGGCAAGGTCGAGGTGCTCGTCGAGGTCAACAACCTCAAACTGACCCCCTTCAAGACCTACATCGACGAGTACGAAGAGGTGCCTTCCCAGCTCAAGATCTATCGCAAGGAGAACCGCGACACCTACGCCGACAAGGCGCTGGGCGGCTGGGATGGCCACCTGCGCTTCGTTTCGACCGCGACCTACCGCCGGGCCACCAAGCGCCTCGAGGTGGTGCGCGACCTCAAGGTCAGCGATCTGACGCCCCCCGCCGAGAACTACACCCTGTTCATCAGCGGCAAGCGCGATGAATACCTCAAGGAAGGCGAGTTCCGCTGCCGCAACTGGAGCGTCGTCCGCTCCTTGAAAGACATGATCGACGAGATCATCAAGAAGACCAACGAAGCCTTCCAGGAGACGCTCGGCAACAGCGCCGAAGCCCTGTTCTGGGAGCCCAACACCGTCAGCCTGATCAATTTCGAGGGCGACGTCAAGGTCAAGACCCTCAAGGTCATCCGCAAGCTGGTCATGAGCGTTACCGACGTCAAGATCAAAGACTACGTCGATACCACCATCCAGAAGCTGCATCCCTACCTGTGGGGCAAGATCCGCACCAATGGCCGCCTGCACGTCTACCTGCCGTTCTTCGCCGCCGACGACATCATCAACTACTTCGAAGACAACTCGATCTTCTCGCATCAACGGCCCGAGATCGGCTACCTCTTCTGCAACAACCAGTTGCATGAC
This sequence comes from Candidatus Ozemibacter sibiricus, assembly GCA_003327425.1. Classification (GTDB taxonomy): domain Bacteria; phylum Muiribacteriota; class Ozemobacteria; order Ozemobacterales; family Ozemobacteraceae; genus Ozemobacter; species Ozemobacter sibiricus. The sequence continues at coordinate 27,433 of QOQW01000017.1, read as the reverse complement.
CCCTACCTCAGCAAATACACCTACTACGAGGGCGAGATCATCCGGTACTACCAGAAGCTCAAGCCCTACGTGCTTGGCATTACCGAAACGCCCTATCCGAGTTCCGATCCCTATACCATCAACACCAAATTCGACTTCGTCACACGGTATCCCAACAAGCTCGAACCGCTGCAGCTCGAGCGCATCAAGAAGCACGGCAAAGAGTTCTGCCATGAGTTCTACGAAGGCGATCTCGTTCTGAAGGGTACCTATGCCAAGCCGGCCTCGGTCTGGGGCATCATCTACGTTCAGGGCAACGTCTACATCGGGGGCCGCATCAGCGGCCAGGGCATGATCATCACCGAGGGCAACATCATCCTGACCGACAACGTCGTCCATGACAGTGCGCGCAGTTTCCTCTCCCTGGTCGCGCTCAACGGCGTGGTCACCTTCGCGCCCGGCTTGACCAAGGCCAAGATCGAAGCGGCCGTCTACGCCAAAGAAAGCATCAAGGGAGGCCAGCAGGTGTCGATTCTCGGCAATCTCGTCGTCGAGAACCTCAACCGCCAGGAAAAGGAAGACGGGCCTCTCATCATGCCCAAGCGCGTCTTCATCAACTACGACTCGAACCTGAAGAGCCAGACCGGCAACAACGTCTGTTTCAACGTGTCCGAGCAGCTCCTGTCGATGCGCGAACTCGGCGTCGATTGAGGAAGAACGAGCGAAACCGCGGAAAGGAATCTGTTCCCATGCTGGTGCGTCTGGCCGTCATGCGTTCTTGCGTTGGTCTTAAACCGTCGGCCCGGTCGATGGCGGTGCTGTGGTTCGCGGTATGGCTGGTGCTGTTCGGCGGCGGCGGACGTCCCGCCGCTGGGCAGGACGCCCTCGCCAGCGTCGGCGAACCGCAGCGGGTCGACCTCGTGGCGGTCGGCGATCTCATGGTGCACGAGACCCAGTTGAAGACGCACTGGGTGGCCTCGGCCAATGCCTACCTGTTCGATGACGATTTCCGGTTCATCACACCCTATCTGCAGCTCGCCGATCTGGCCATCGGCAATCTCGAGACGGTCTTCGCCGGGCCCGAGAAGAAATACTCGGGCTACCCCTATTTCAACACGCCCGACACCTTCGCCGAGGCGCTGGCGCGGGCCGGCTTCGACGTGCTGACCGTCGCCAACAACCACGCCCTCGACATGGGCGTGCCCGGCGCGATCCGCACCGTCGAGATCATCCGGAAGAACGGCATGGCGGTCATCGGCGGACGGGCGCGACCCGAGGAAGATCCGCTGTTGATCAAAGAGGTGCGCGGGGTCAAGGTCGGCCTGCTGGGCCTGTCCTACGAGACCGGGCCGCGCGGCACCGCCCGCACCCTCAACGGCACGGTCATGCCGGCGGCGGCGCTCGAGCTGCTCGAGACCTTCCGTCCCTACAAGCTGGCCGAAGACCTGCCCCTGATCGAAGCCAAGGTGCGCCGCTTGCGAGAGAAAGGGGCCGAGCTGATCGTCGTCGTGCTGCACTGGGGCGAGGAATACGGCAAGGCTCCGACGGCCGGCCAACGGCTGATGGCGCAGCATCTGGCCTCGGCGGGCGTCGACCTGGTCTTCGGCCACCATCCGCATGTCGTGCAGAAGGTCGAGCTGCTGCCCCGCCCCGACGACGGCCGAATGCTGGTCGCCTGGTCGCTGGGCAATTTCATCTCCAACCAGCGTTACGAGTTCCTCAAGCGGCGCGATACCGAAGACGGCCTGTTGATGCGGGTGGTGATGGAACGCGACGGCCCCGGCCGGCCCTGGCGCTTCGCGCAGATCGGGGCCGTGCCGCTCTGGGTGCATCGCCACCTGCGGGCCGGCACCTGGCACTACCACATCCTGCCCCTGGTCGAAGCCCTGGCCAACGAAGCAGCATTCGGGCTCGATACGCCAGACAGCCGCTGGCGAGCCAGGAACTCCTGGGAGCAGACGATGGCGGTGCTGGGCCCAGGGTCGGCCACCGTCCCCATCCATCCGCCCCTGCCGCTGGCCTCGTTCAGCCTGCTGACCGCGGTCGTTCCTCCCTCCGCGGCTCCCGCCGCCCCCGCGACCCCCGCGGTCCCTGCGGTTCCCCCGGCTTCCTCGTCTGTGTCCTCCGCCTCGCCGTCGCCCTCGTCGCCCTCGTCGTGCTCGCCGTCGCCGGCCGCGCCCACCGCTCGGCCGCGGCGATCCACCGCCCCCTTGCCTGCTGCCTCGTCCGCGCCGTCCTCCGCATTGGCCTCCCCCCGCCGCCCGTGACCGGCGTGCTCTATCGCCGGTGCGGGACCGGGCCCGCGCGCTCCCTGCCCCTGGCGCCGCTGCCCTCCCGCCGTGGCTGGGCCAGGGCGGGCCTTGGGTGCGGCCGATCGAGGCGGCCTGAACCGCCCGGCCTGGGGTTCCCCCGCCTCGTCGGAGGCGCGGCATGATCTTCACGATCATTCTCGTCTCCCTGGCGCTCGGCACGATCGTCCAGGTCGCGCTGGCGGTCTGGGTCTGGCGCACCTTCTCCGGGCCGCTGGTCCGACCGTTCGCCGCTACCGTGCTCTGCGCCGCCATCTGGTCGGGATGCTATGGCTTGGATCTCCTGGCTCACACCATCCCTGAAAAGATCCTTTTCATCCAGGTCCGCAACACCGCCATCAGTCTCATGGTTCCGCTCTGGTACCTCTGGGTTCGTCGGTTCTGCCGTCCCGATCAGGCCACGAGCTGGTGGGAGAAGGCATTCCTCTGGGGCTATCCCGTCGTGCAGTTCCCTTTTCTCATCACCATGCCGGCGCATGATTGGTACTTGTATGGGTTCTCCTTGCGGGAGGTGGGCGATTGGCACCGCCTGCACTACAAACTTGGACCGGCCATGCAGGTGTGCATTCTGTGGGGATACGCCATCCAGCTGCGCACCTTCTGGTTCCTGATCCGGTTCTTGCAGTCGGGGCGGACCATCTTCGATCAGCGACGAGCCTGGCTGTTCCTCTTGACGAACGTGGGCATCGGCAGCGTCAATGCCCTCTTCCTGGCAGGAATAACGCCCATTCCCGATATCAATCTCGCCCCGAGCTTGCTGGTCTTCTCGGGGCTGATCGATGCCTGGGCCCTCTTCCGGTATCAAGTGGTCGATCTGCTGCCGTTCGCCCGCAACACCGTCTTCAACAGCCTGCGAGATGGATTGCTGGTGGTCGATCGGGAAGGACGCCTGCAGGACCTCAATCCGGCCGCCCAGCGCCTTCTGCAGCTCGACCCGCTGCGGGACATCGGGCAGAAGGCGGCCAACGTGCTGGCCTGGGCCCCCGACCTCGCCGCGTTCGTGCAGAACGCGGCGGTGCAAGAAGGCGCTCTCGAACTCGATCTCCCGCTCCCGCGAGAGGCGGAAACCCGCACGCTGGAACTGACCTCCCACCGGGTCCTTGGGCAGGAGAGCGATCACGAAGGGGGCATCGTCGTCGTGCGCGATATTTCCCGGCGTCGGCAGATGGAGCGCCAGTTGCGGGAGAGCGAGGCGCGCAATCGCCTGTTGCTCGAGACGGCGCCGTTTCCGGTGGCCGTCACCGACCTGCTAACGCAGACGATCGTCTATGCCAATCCGACCGCCCTGGCGTGGCTGGGCCTGCCCGCCGACCAGGTGATCGGCCGGCCGGCCATCGGGTTCTATCGGCATCCCGAGGAGCGCGCGGGCATCATCCGCCAGATCCTTGATCAGGGCGGTCTTGATGAGCGCGAAGTGGAGCTGCTGAAAGGCGGCCAGGAGCCGGTGGTCGTCCTGATGAGCGTCCGCCGGATCGAGTTCGAGGGGCGGCCCTGCGCCTATGTCGCCTTCATCGACATCACCGCGCGCAAGGCGGCCGAAGCCGATCGCCATCGATTGGCGCTGGTGCGGTGCGAACTGCAGGCCTCCGAGCAGGAGAAGAATCGCATCGGACGCGACCTCCATGACGGGCTGGGGCAGGTGCTGGCCGGTCTGGCCATGCTCTGCGGCGCGATGGAGGATAAGCTCGATCCCGCCCAGAAAGCCGGCCTGCCCGAACTGTCGCTCATTCGTAAACGCCTGACCCAGGCGATTCAGGGAACCCGCCTGCTGTCGCACGGGCTCAACCCGATCGCCCTGACTGGCGATGCCCTCTACTGGGATCTGGTCGCTCTCACCAGACAGGTGCAGGCCGATTGGGGCATCGCTTGTTGCTTGGAACCCGCCCAGCCGGTGGCCATCGCCTCCCCCGATATTGCCCTGCAGCTTCTGCGGATCGCCCAGGAGGCGATGCACAATGCCGTCCGCCACGCTTCGCCGACCTCCATCGCCGTTCGTCTGCTGGTGGAGCCCTCCTCCGGATGCCTCGAGATCAGCGACAATGGGGGAGGATTCGCCGCCGAATCCCTGGCCGGCCGGGGTCGGGGCCTCGAGACCATGCGGTTCCGCGCCCAGCAGATCGGTGGCACCCTCGTTGTCCAATCGAAGCCCGGCCAGGGGACGACCATCCGTTGCACATTTCCCCTGGGGTGAACCTCGGCCGCAGAGGCTTCGATCATCCGTTTTTTCCACCCGAGCGAACCGGCCCATCGCCATAGGGCTTCCGAGCGTCGGGGAAGGCATGAGAGGGGCGCCTCGGTCCCGCTCCTCTGACGCCGGGCCTCTGTGCGTGCGGCATGCCTGAAGGAATGAGTGGCGATCGTGGTTGAAGGAGCTGGGAGTCCCGTCCACCAAAGCAAGCCCGGGCGGCTCCAGAAGGGAACCGCCCGGGCAACCCAGGACCGAAGCCGATCCTTTGTCTCAGATCACTCGGGGGCAACCGCTTGGAATGTGTTGATTGGGTTCACACCTCCGTCTTCCGACATCTCGAATGCTACCCAGACCGTGTTCCCAGCAGTGGGGGTCCCCGTCGGCTTGAATTCGCGCATTTCCCCGCCCGGCAGGTAGAGGGTCACGCGCACATCCGAGAAGTTCAGGCCCAAGAAGCCGCCGTCCTTGACAAAGAACCGGTACAAACCGGCCCTGGTATGCGAGGTCACGTTGAGTTCTTCGGTGGTGGAAAACGATGAATGGTCCATCTTCGCCTCGGCGTCACCGGCAGAACTGGGATAGAACCCGCCACCACACTGGTAGCGTCCACCTGTGTCATCCTTGGGGAAGGTCCCGACGATGTAGTAGTCGTTGGAGTTGCAGCGGAGATAGACTTTGAAGGTATTGGCGGGAACGACTTTGACCGTCCTGACTTCAGGAATGTTCGTGTCGGTATCGGCCACGACGGTGACATTATGGTGGACGGGGTAGATGCTCGGGTCGGTGAACAGAAGGGTGCAGGGACCGACCGGGAGCGAGGAGAAAGCGAAGGCTCCTCCGGCTCCGACGGTGCCCGTGACCAGGACATCCCCGGTGGTGTTGTCAGACCCCGCCCGCACTTCGATCTTGACGCCCGGCAATCCGACATTCTGGATGCTTTCGCCGAAGAAGCCATTGATGGCCCCGGTGGCGGCCGTGGTGAAGCTCCAGGTGTCCTTCGAGGAGATCCCGGGGAAGGCTGTTCCCCCACTCTGCTTGCGGAAGCAGTCGTTCCCCATGACGACGTAGACCTTGGTGCCGCCGGCCAAGGCATTGATCTTCAGGGTGGCCTGCGAGCCGCTGACCGTCACCTTGGCGGTGTTGTTGGCGGCGAAGCTTTCGATGAGGGAATTGTCGGAATACTTCTTGATGGAGATCGTGCCGCCCATAGCTTCGATTGCCGAGGAGAAGCTCATGATCAGGGTCGTGGTGTTCACGTCGGTGGCTCCCGGCAACGGGCTGGTCGGGGCGGTGGTGAGGAAGGTCGGGGGGGCGGTGTCGATGACCAGGTTCTTCTGACCGCCGAGAGAGTTGGCCGAGGTGATGGCGGGCAGGGTCAGCACGGCGTCGGCGCCAGTGTCGCTCTTGATGGTACCGCCGTTGAGCGAGAGAGCATTGGTGCTGGTGTAATTGAGATCGGAGCTGGTGTCGCCGGCCTGCACCGTATAGGTGAAGACGAGCACATTGGAGCCGTCACCCGAGGTATAGTTGGCTTTCTGCTTGACCGACCCGGTGTCCAGCTCGAGCTGCGGGGTGCCGGTCACCTTGACCGGCTTGGAGAACGTGACCTGGATGGCGATCTCGGTTCCCACATCGTAGGTCCCGTTGGCCTTGGTCGAACTCACCAGGGTTACGGCCGGAGGCTGGGTGTCGATGACCAGGTTCTTCTGACCGCCGAGAGAGTTGGCCGAGGTGATGGCGGGCAGGGTCAGCACGGCGTCGGCGCCAGTGTCGCTCTTGATGGTACCGCCGTTGAGCGTGAGGGCATCGACGCTGGGGTAATTGAGATCGGCGCTGGTGTCGCCGGCCTGCACCTGGTAGAGGAACGTGAGGACGGTGGTGCCATCGCCGCTGTCATAGCTGGCCTTCCGTTTGACCGACCCGGTGTCCAATTCGAGCTGCGGGGTGCCGGTCACCTTGACCGCCTTGGAGAACGTGACCTGGATGGCGATCTCGGTTCCCACATCGTAGGTCCCGTTGGCCTTGGTCGAACTCACCAGGGTCACGGCCGGTGGCTGGGTGTTGATGACCAGGTTCTTCTGACCGCCGAGGGAGTTGGCGGTGCCGACGCCGGGCAGGGTCAGCACGGCGATCTCGTCGCCGGTCCCCTTGATGGTGCCGCCATTGAGCGCAAGGGCATTGACGCTGGTGTAATCGAGATCGGCGCTGGTGTCACCGGGCTGCACCGTGTAGGTGAAGACGAGCACATTGGAGCCGTCACCGCTGGTATAGTCGGCCTTCTGCTTGACCGAGCCGGTGTTCAGTTCGAGCTGCGGGGTGCCGGTGACCTTGACGACCTTGGAGAACGTGATCTGGATGGGAATGACGGCGCCCACGTCGTAGGTGCCGTTGGCCTGGGTCGAGCTGACCAGCGTCACTCCGGGGGCCGCATCGCCGATGACGAGGTTCTTCTGGACGCCGAGAGATTCGACCGAACCGATGGCGGGCAGGGTCAGGAGCGCATCTTCGCCGGCGGCGCCCTTGATGGTGCCGCCGTTGAGGGTGAGGGCGGTGGGGCCGGTGTAATCGAGATCGGAACTGGAATCTCCCGCCTGCACCGTGTAGTTGAAGACGAGCACCGTCGTGCCGCCGCCGCTGGCATAGACGGCTTTCCGCTTGACATCCCCGGTGTTCAGTTCAAGTTGCGGGGCGCCGGTCACGTTGACGGTCTTGGAGAAGGTGACCTGGATGGGAATGACGTCGCCCGCGACATAGCTGCCGTTGGGAGCGCTCGAGGTCACCAGGGTCACGGCGGGGACCAGCTCGATCTTGACGGCCCGGTCGGCCGCGAGCGAACCGGTGCCACCCGGTGTCGGGAGGGGCAGGAGGGCATCCGCTCCATCGGCGGCCTTGATGCTGCCTCCGTTCGTGGTGAGGGCGTTGACCGACGCATAGTCGAGCCGATCGACGAAATCGCCGGGCTGGACGGTATAGGAGAAGGCCATCTGGTCGGGCGCCGGCGAGTTCACGTAGAGAGCCTGACGCGCCGGTGTGGTGTTCAGAGCGACGGCGGGGTTGCCGGTCACCTGGACCGGTCCCGAGAAATTTACGATGAAACTGATCGTCTGACCGGGGTAGTAGGTCGCCTGGGTGGTCGACGTGAACGCCACGCGATCCACATTGGGGGCGGTGTTCACGGTGAAGTTCCACCAGGAGCCGGTGACGCCGAAGAAGGGCTTGCCATCGGGCAGGACGATGGCGGTCTCCGGGATCTGGACATACAGGGCGGTTCCCGGGACGAAGGGATCGTGGGCGATCCGCAGGGTGCGACCGCCGGTCAGGGTCACCCGGGCATCGGTCACCGGGATGGTCGCCAGGATGTCATCTCCGCTCACCTTGCGGATGAGGATGTTGCCGGACCCTTTGATCACGTCGCGGTCGAAGACGGCGACGAGGTCGGCGCCCACCGCGATGCCCTTGGTCGGAACCGGCTCGAGGGAGGCGAAGACCTGGGCGGTGGTGAAGGTCCAGGTGGTGCGGGCGGTGATCCCGGCGAACGACTTGAGGAAGTCGGCAGAGCGGAACGCCCCGGCGGCGATGGTCACCGAGTGCTTCCGGCCGGGGCGCAGGGCCCGCGGCTTGATCGTCACCACGTTGCCGTTGACCACGACCTTGCCGGTATCGGTGGGAGAGATGCGCTCGACCTCCGCGTTGGCCTCTTCATCGAAGATGGTGATGAAGAGGTTGGCGCCGGCGGCGGCGACCGGACGGTTGAACGTGATCACCAGAGGGGCGATGCCGGACACATTGGCGGCCTGGGGAGCGGGCGACAGGCCCGTGTCGGGCATGATGACGGGAATGGAATTGTCGGGTGCCGAGAAGGGCCCGATCGATTCCGTGACGAAGATGTTGATCGAGGTGCGCCCCTTGTTGTTGGCGGGGTCGGTGGCTTCGAAGGTGATGGTGGCCACGCCGGCTTCCTGACCGGGAGAGAAGGTCGCGCTCAGGTTGTTTCCTTTGATGGTACCGCGCGAGGCCGACCACGCGAAGCGCAAGCCCTGGTTTTCGGGATCGGTGGCCCTGGCCGTGAGCGTCACCACGCCATTGGGGCCGACGGTGTACCGGTCGGCGGCGAGCGAGACGACCGGCGGTTTGTTGTTGGCCCAATCATTGGGAAAGACCTGGTAATTGTAATAGGGCTTCTGATCGGAGGGGAAGGAAAAATCGATCGGGGGCAGCTTCTGAGCGTAGGGCCCGCCCACGATCTCGATCTGACTCTTGGACCCGCGAGGCTGCTTGGGGGTTTCGAACTCGCCGGACAACGTGGTCAGGAAGGTCGCCCCGTTCAACCGCAGGACCGCCGCGGGCAATCCGACGCCGTTTTCATTGGTGATCTTGCCCCGGGCCACACGATTGTTCGGCTGCATGGTAATGGGTACCAGGAAAGAATCGCCCAGTTTCGCCATCAGGTCGTTCTGGTTGAGGCTGGGCAGCCCCAGGTCGAGATCTCCTGAGAAGTTCCCCTTGAAGGCCTGGACTACGTTCTCCACGGTCTCCACCACCTGTTTGGGCCCGGGAATCTCTTTGACCATAGCCGTGGCTGCCTCCACCAACCAATCGCCGAACCCGGCCCGCAAGGCCGCTTTGATGGTGGCCGTCGAGAGCGACTTGGGGTCGCCGAAGGCCTCGGGGGGGACGCCAATGATCTTGATGGAGGGTTTCACGACCGGCAGCGGGATTTTGTCGAGGACCTTCTGGCCGGTGCGCTTCTCGATCTCTCTCAGTTGATCGAGGATGGGAGCCAGATAGCCACGAGGAGCCTGCCCGGCCGCGGCGCGGCCGTACAGCCTCTGGGTCGCCTTGACCGAGCCGGTGTTCTGCCCCTCGGGCGTTTCGCCCCACAGATCGAAGCCGTTCTCATCGCCGTAGAGGTCGCTGAAATCCTCTTCGGCCTCTGGGGGAACCGGGCCTAGGCGATAGGTTCCGTCGGAAGCCACGATGGCGAAGATCTCTGGGAATTTCGGGAGGAAGACGACATAGCCGGCGGCCGGCATCTCGTCGGTGGCCTGGATCTCCATGCGCAGGGCGCCCTCGGCCTCACGTACAGAAGCGGACGTTTCGTCGAACTCGACGCGCGGCAGCATCAGCTTGCCTGTTACGTAGTAGCCCGAATCGGTGAAGGCGGGAACCGGGACGACGTCATCACCGGCTCCGCCCCCCGAACCCAGAGGATTGCAGCCGGTCAGCGTCACCACCACCGCGGTCACGAGAACCGCGAGAGCGGCCCAGAAGCGAGAACGGTCCGTCCGGGCAGGCACCCGGGAGTTGGTATTCTTGGCAGACATCTTCATGCTCCTTTGCGTGGGTGAGAGCCTCATTCCGCGTTGCGGGCCACCCGGAAGCCGGTGCTGAAGTTCCGGGCCGTGGGCCCGCTGGCGTCGCGGGCCGTGCGGTAGAGGGCGGAGTAGTTCAGGGAGCGGGCATCCCAGGACCCACCTCGGATGACCCGGTAGGTTCCGGTGGTCGGGCCGGTGGGATTGGTCTTGGCGTTGCTGGTATAGGGGGCATGGAAATCCCAGACCCACTCCGCGACATTGCCCCGCATGTCGTAGAGGCTATTGGCATTGGCCCGTTTTCGGCCGATCGCCATCGGCCCCTTGCCGAGCGTGGTGGCGGTGGTGGAGGGGATATTGTCCCAGAACCAGGCGATGGCATCCCAGCCGGCATAGCCTTGCTGGTCGAGCTGCTGATCGGTGTTCGCTTCCTGGGCGGCGAGTTCCCATTCCGCCTCGGTTGGCAGCCGGAACCCGTTGGCAGTGGCATCGAAGGTGATGGCCCCGTTGGCCGTGCGGTAGCAGGGCCGCAGGCCCAGGTTGTAGCTCAACTGGTTGCAGAAGGAGATGGCATCGAACCACGACACGTTCTGGACCGGCCACGAGGCCAGCTCGGCCGCGGTGGACGGCTTGACCGTCGAGGGGTTGACGCCCATGATCTGCTGATACTGCGCCTGGGTGACCTCATACCGGCCCATCCAGAAGGGTTTGGAAACCGTGGCCGCGAACGCGTTGGGCTCGACGGTGCCGCCCATCGTGAACGTCTGGGGCTCTACCCGGTTCATGAGGAGGCGGTGCCCATTGCCGATCGCAATGTTCGTCGGATCAGGAATGAGCGAAGCGCCGCCGGGCGAGAGCGAGGTCAAGGTTTCCGGCGAATACCCCGCGGGGGTGAGCACGATCGGTGTCTTCGGATCGGGTGGCGTGTAGGGGATGGTGATCAACGGGCCCTTTTTCTGCCAGACCGACTTCTCCCATGTGAAGAGGTCCCAGTAGCCGTTGTAGAACTTCTTGGAGAACACCTCGAGTTCGATGCCGACCCCGCCGGTGATGCCGAGCAGCAAATCGAGGGCGATCACCCGCAGTGGCGAGAAGATCAGCTTGGCGAACATCTCGAGGCCGAACTTCGGTCCGACCAGTCCTTCGATGAAGATCACCAGCTCTGGCCGGATGCCGGCCTTGACTTCGATCGACCCCTCGGGATCATTGGCCTCGTAGGAGCTGCTCTGCTCGAACTTCTTGATGAGGTTGGTCTTGCCGTTGACCATCTCGACTCCGCCGACGATCGAGAGCTTGTAGGAGGCCTGGGTATAGACGGGCGGATTGACCGCGCCGCCGATCACCAGATTGATGGGGATTTCAGGGGTGATCCAGATCGGCACCGGACCGGCATAGCCCACGATTTTGCGCTGCAGCTTCTTGCGCCCCAGTTCGATGGCTTTGCTGTATTTGGCGGGAACGTCAGCCCCGATCTTCAGGTCGAGTTCGCCGTCGAAGGAGACCTTGAAGAGCGCTCGGGTCAGTTTCCATTCCTGGATCGTGCACCCCATCGCCAGGCGCGGGTCGAAGACGAACTTGGCCTGCACCTTGAACTGGTCGTCGGTGGTGTTGAGGTTGAAGTCCTTGTCGAACAGGATCTTGTTGATCTCGAAATAGAACCCGCTGCCGACTTTGATCGGCCGGATCGCCGGTCGGAAGCCGGGAGGAGCCACCCAGCCGTCGCCGACCTTCGACAGGACCTGGAAGCGGGGGCCGCGTCCGGGAACGCCCGGTACGCGCACCGAGCCCTCGGGGATGGTGGTGTCATCCTGATCGAATGCCTCGTTGGGATCGTATTCCGGGGCGGAGAGGAACTCGACCACCTCGCCCTCGTCGATGATGTCGGCCAGCCCCATCTCGCCGTTCTCGAAGACCTCATCGAGCGCCGCGACCCTGGTCTCGACCACCTTCTCGGGGCCGTTGTCGATGACCTTGACTACGTAGCGGACCAACCCCTCGGGAAATTCCGGAGTGACCGGGGCCACCAACGTGGAGCCTTCGCCGATGTTCGCAAACGCCGGGTCGTTCGGCAGTTTCAGGGTCCAGCCATCGGCCGACACCTTCTGGATACGACGGGACGTTTCGGTGGCGATGGGCACGGTCGTCGATCCGGCGGTCAGGGTCGAATAGAAGACCTCTTCGGTGATTCGATTGGGGGAAGGATTGACCGCGGGGGATTGAAATTCAGGCGTGGTCGGACCGGGGCCGAGGGCGACATCGCCGCCGTCGCTGCCGCCCCCGCGACACCCCACCATCAGCGCCACCACCGCTGCCAGGACCACCACGGCGAGTCGCCTCGCCTGTACCCATCGACACTCCATGACAACCTCCATTCCATCTGCTGACCGCCGGTGGCGGCCTGAGTTGCAAAATCGTTCGGGGCGTCCGCCTGGTCCACTGGCGGCTCGACCTCGACGAAAATGGCTTGAATGGCTGATTGTCGCATCGTGGGGCGGCAGCGTCCATAGAGGAAACTGCGTAGAGGATTCCCGTAGGTTCGATTGAAAGGCTTTCTGGATCAAGAAACTCGCCGGATGAAAAAATGTTGGCGGGTGGCTATCGTCGATCTGAAGCTGATTCGGAAAACTAAGGATTTTCCGTATGGCCCTTCGAACCCTCTGCTGGAGCTGTGTTCGGCGCTGTCTTCGCCAGCTAGTGGAACACCCTAGGATTCTGCGAGGCGGTACTGATTTTCCCTATGGAAATTTTCGTACGGGAGGTGTAAAGTCGATGGCTAGAGGCATGGCATGAGCTCGCATCCGTCTCCCCCAACCCCCGCCCGGATCTTCCTGGTCGATGACCATCCGATCGTGCGCGAGGGGGTGGCCCTCTATCTGGCCAATCATCCTGAATTCAAGGTGTGCGGGCAGGCCGGCTCGGCCCGGGAAGCCCTGGCGGTCGTCCAGACCCTGGCGGTCGACTGCGTGATCCTCGATCTGACCCTGGCGGATGAGGACGGCCTCGGGTTGCTGACCGACCTGCGCCGGATCCTGCCGGCCGTTCCCGTGCTCATTCTGTCGATGCATGGCGACCCCGACCTGGTGCGACGCGCGCTCACTCTGGGGGCCTCCGGGTTCGTCCGCAAAGAGGATGCGGCGGGGCATCTGGTCACGGCGCTTCGCCGCGTTCTGCAAGGCGAGGTCTACCTCCCTGGCGACCTGTCTCGACAGGTGTTGCAAGAACCCGCGGTGGTCGCCGGGGGAGCCGTCACCCCCGGCCAGCTCGAGCGGTTGACCGCCCGGGAACGGGAGATCCTGACCCTGCTCGGGCAGGGCAAGAAGATCGCCGACATCGCCCGCCTCCTGAACATCAGTCCGCGCACCGTCGATGCCCATCAGGCCAACCTCAAGCGCAAGCTCGTGGTCGATTCAAGCCGCGATCTCCTCCTGCTGGCCGTCCGCCTGACCGGTTCTCGCCAGAACCCCTGATCTTCTCGGGCCCATCAGTACGAGGTGGGAAGGAACCGCGGCGGAACGTCGTCGGTGGCGCTCATCGCTTGGTTGGCTACTTGTACAAGGTTGCTTCGCCGGCGCCTGGGATTCGGGCCGCCGCCCGCTCCTTTTTCCCCTCTGGGACGGACGCCCGTTCTCTCCTGCCACCAGCAAGTCCAGGTCGAAGAGGAGGGCGGCAAAGGAAAACGCCCCCGCGCGGGGGGCGTTGCGAGGACCTGCTGGCGGCTTGCGCCGCGGGTTACTTCTGCTGAGAGATCTGCTGGATCTCCGCGTCGCTGAGGACTTTGCCGTAGACCCGCAGATCGTCGATGTAGCCGACGAAACCGTAGGTCCCATCCCGGAAGGCTCCGATGACCGTCGGCTGGTTGGTGTTGACGAAGGATTTGATGTTGGCATTGAAATAGGCTTCGTCGGCGCCGGTGTCCGAAGTCACGCTGGTGGGATTCGCCTTGACCCCGTTGAAGTAGAAGCCCCAGAAGGGGGTGGTCTTGTCGATGATGAAGGCGAGATGATACCAGGCCCCATCCTGGACGAAGTTGTCAGGGGTGACCACTTTGGCGCCCTTGATGCCGTCGCCGGCCTCGATGGTGATCTTCCGGTCGAGCTTTTGCCAGGAATTCACGCATAGCTTGAACCCTGGCTGCTGCTCCCCAGCCGTTCCGTTGGCCATGATCGTTTTCAGGCTGGAGGTCAACGAGGGAATGTACACCCAGCACGTGACGGTGAACTTGCTGCCCATGTTGAAGTTGGCACCGTTGTCGATGGAATAACGGCTGCTCCCATTGAAGTAGGCAGAATAGGCGCCGACCTTCGCTTTGTCTGTCTTCAGCTGCGGACTGCCAACGGGGGTCAGGGTGTGATTGTTGCCCGAGGAGTCATAGAGGTTGTTTTCGAACTTGTACCAGGCGATCAGATCGCTCACCTTCAAGGTTGTGAAGGTCGAGGTGAGCGGGGCGACCGCTGAACCATCCGCTTTCTTGACGCCCGACGTCACGCTGATGGTCAAGGTCTTGCCCTGCGGAAAATCGGAGTTGGGGGTGAAGGTGATGGTTCTGGTCCCGGCATTGTAGGCCACGTTGCCGCTGAGAGCCGTATCGCCATCCTTCACGGTCACGTGGTCGGCGGTGACGGTCGATCCATCGAGATCGACGGTGGCAGGGATCTTCACCACGGTACTGATATCGACCTCGATCGCTCCGTTGGAAGGCGACAGGTTGGCGGTGTCGAAGGCCGGCCCGACCACCTTGTTGATCGTGACGGCGATCGCGGAGGCGGAAGGGGAGATATTGCCGGCGGCATCCGTCTGGCGGGCCGTCACCTGGTAGCTGTCATTGGTCGAGAGCGTCACTTCACCAGAATAGGTTGTCCAGGTAGTACCGTTGTTCAGGGAATACTGGATGGTGGCTCCCGGTTCGCCGCTGACGGTGAACTTCTGGTCGGTGGTGAAGGTTCCCGCCGTCAGGCCGGCGATGCTGGGGGCGGCCGGCGGGGTTTTGTCCATCGTGATCGCGATGGGGGCGGCCTTGGCGGAGACTGCTCCCGCACTGTTGGTCTGCCGGGCGGTTATGGTGTAGGAGCCTTCGTTGGCGATCGTCACTGCCCCGGTGTAGGGAATCCAGGTGTTGCCGTTGTCGAGCGAATACTCGATGGTGGTGCCCGCTTCGCCGGTCACGGTGAAGGTGCGGTTGGTGTTGAAGGTTCCTGCCGTCAGGCCAGCGATGGTCGGGGCGGCCGGAGGAGCTTTGCTGATGGTCACGGTCACGGCGGCCGTCAACGGGGAGACATTGCCCGCGGCATCGGTCTGCCGGGTGGTCACCGCGTAGGTGCCTTCGTTGGCGATCGTCACTTCCCCGGTGTAGGTCTTCCAGGTGGCGCCGTTGTCGAGCGAATACTCGATGGTGGCGCCCGGCTCGCCCGTCACCGTGAACGTGCGGTCGGTATTGAAGGTGCCCGCCGTCAGGCCGGCGATGACCGGCGCGGTCGGCGCGGTTTTATCGATGGTCACGGTCACGGCGGCCGACAATGGAGAGACATTGCCCGCGGCATCGGTCTGCCGGGTGGTCACCGCGTAGGTGCCTTCGTTGGCGATCGTCACTGCCCCGGTGTAGGTCTTCCAGGTGGCGCCGTTGTCGAGCGAATACTCGATGGTGGCGCCCGCTTCGCCGGTCGCGGTGAAGGTGCGGTCGGTGTTGAAGGTTCCCGCCGTCAGGCCGGCGATGACCGGCGTGGCCGGCGCGGTCTTGTCGAGGGTGACCGTGAGGGGGTCGGTCGTGGGAGAGATGCGTCCATCCTTGGTGGTCTGCCGGGCGATCAGATTGATGGTTCCCTCAGTGGAGATGGTGGTCTCACCCGTATAGACCTGCCAGGTCGTTCCGCCATCCAGCGAGTATTCAAGGGTGGCATCCGTTTCGCCGGTGAGGGTGAATTTCTGATTGGTCTTGAAGGAGCCCGCGGTGATGCCGGCGATCACCGGTCGCGCCACGGTCGCCACCGTGAGAGTGGTGGGCGTGGGCAGCGTGCCGCCGGTGATGCCGCGCAGATGCTGGGAGATGCTCACGGTGGTGGGCGTGCCGGCCCCGAGCGGGGCGTTTGCCGTGAACTTGATGACCTTGTTGTCCGTGGTCAGTTCGAGCTTGCCGGGAACCGCGGTCTCGCCCTGACGCACCTGGAAGATGGCGGCATCGACCGTGGAGGGGACCAGGGGCTGGTTGAACTCGACGGTGAGGACGGTGGTGTTGGCGCCGATCGGCGCGGTGTCCCAGCTGCGTCGCACGATGGCCAGGGCCTGGGTCGTGAAGCCGGTCCGGAAGTGGGCGATGCCGGGCCGCCCTTTTTCATCGGTCACCGTCACCGTCACGGTGGCTATCCCGCCTCCGAGCGGCGCTTGCCAGAGGTGTTCCCAGGGATTCGCCTTGGGAGTCAGCACGCCGAGGGTGGTTTCCCATTTGAACGTGAGCTTGGCCAGCTCTTCTTTGGAAAGCGCGCCGGCATGCGCCGTCAGATCGATGGTTTCGTTGGGATAGACGACATTGGTGAACACGCCGTTCTTCACTCCCGTGATGAAGGGGTTGGGTGGCGGCGTCTCCGTGGAGTTGAGGTTGGGAATGCGGACGTCGAGGATGACCGGCTGATCGGCGCTCACGAAGGGAGCGTCGAAGGTCTTGGCCTGGCGGCCGCCCTGGGATTTCACCACGATCGGGGCCTGCTGCACGTCGCTGGGAACCGGCGGCGAGGTGAAGACTCCACCCGGGCCGGTGCGGAAGATCTCGCCCCAGAGGCTCAACTCGACCCCTTCGGGCAGCGGATTCCCGTTCTCGTCGCGCAGGATGCCGCTGACGACCTTGGTGGCTTCGAGCAGCAGCAATTCGACCAGAGCAGCCGTCTGTTGGTTCGGATCGATGGGGGTCATTTCCTCCGACCGCTTCTTGAAGGTCTTGCCGCCTTGCTGATACTTGGCGATGACGCGATAGGTCCCCTGCGGAATGTTGCCGAACACGAAGACCCCGTTGTCGTCGGTGATCTGATGGGGGACGTCAGGCAGTTCTTCGATCCAGACCTCGGCGCCCTTGATGACTTGGCCTTTGAGCGCGGCGGCCTGGGCTGGGTTGATGCGGGCCTGGATGGAAGTGGTGACGGTCGTCTTGGTGACGACCCCGGAGAGGACTTTGGCGCCGACGACATCGACCTCGCCCGGGAAATTCCCGTATCGATCCCAGTGACAACCCAGGGTCATGAAGACCAGAGTGATGCCTGAAAGAAGAAGAAACCCAACGAGAGCCTTGTGCAAGGGCGCGGTGCGAGCAGGGAACATATCGACTCCTTGTCCGGTGTGAATGCCGCGAGACCGATCAGCCAGCGGGGCGAGCGGACCACCAGTTTCCAGGCGGCAGGAAGCGGAGAGCAGAGATCGGATCAGGATCGCCAGGGACCGGGTTGCAGCTCACCAAGCGCTACGATACGGGAGACCGACGAAGGAAACTATCCGGGAACCCCGTATTTTCCAGCGCTTCCGGTACGGAAACCCCTTATGGAATTTCCATAGAAGAGCATGGCATGCCACCCCTCTGCGCCTGGGGCGGCCCCTGAACCAACAGCCCGCGCTGATCTGGGGCCGTGACTCCACCGTGACTCCACGACGCGTGATCTTGCATACCGGCGAGGCGGCCTCGGTTCTCGCCTGGGTTCGCCGGCAGGTCGGTGGGAACGAGGAATCGGCCCCCTCGGGAGCGACGGGCCTTTCGGCAAGGTCTTCCAGGCAGATGCCTGATTTTTGCGCGCAGCGTTGCCGCGGATGGCGCTGGTCGGCCGCTCGGCCGCTCGGCCCGTCGGTATGGGCTAGCGGGTTCGCACCTCCAGCGCGCGCAAGAAGCTCGCGATCGGCAGGGTGGGAGGGCCTGCCACCGGGATCTTCAAATGCTCGGTGGTGGTTTCGACGACATGGATGCCGTCGGGGCCGAGGGCGGTCGGCCAGGATTTCGCCGTGGCCACGCCGTGCTGCCGCAGGAAATGGGCCAGAGCACGACCGTTGCTGGCCGAAGAAGTCCCTTTGCCGGCCAGCAGCACGAAGGCGCGGCGGCCGGGGTTGCGCGTCAACCAGGCGCTGAACTTGTCGACGTCTTCATACAGAGCGTCGAGCAGCAGGACGGCTTTGACCCGGCTGGTGGCCCCGCCGCGATCGAGGATGTAGGCCACCGACTTGTACCCGCCGCTGAACCCTATCAAGACCAGAGGGGCCTGCCGGAATCGCTCGAGGTGGGCGGCCCCGCACCGCTCGGCCAGAGTGGCGGCCACGTCGGCGAGGAAGGCCTTGAACGCCCCGGCCCGGAAGAACTTGCCTGGGCTCGAGTCGGCCGCCTGCCGGGCCAGTTGCGGCACGATCAGCACGGCGTTGCGTCCCGCCCGGTCGAGCTGCTCGCCCAGCCGGAAATCACGGAACGAGTCGCTGGCCGAACTCTGGTTGCCGTGGAAGAAGAAGACCAGCGAAAACGGCCGGCTGGGGTCGAACCCCGGCGAGAGATGGAAGAGGACCGACGCATCGCGATAATGATCGGCCTCGGCGAACCGCTGCCCATAGCGATTCGTATGAAAGCGTCGGCCCGTCTGCGGATCGACGGCATCGAAGAAGTCGACCTGGGTATCGGCGTACTTCCCCTCATACGGGAACGGCGCGGTGTCCAAGGCGCGCACGAAGGTTCGCTCGGTTGCTGGCATCGTTGCCACCATCGTTGCCGCCATCGCGGCGGTGGCCGTTGCCGCAGCCAGCGCTGGGTTCAGCGACGGGGAAGCGCTCTGCCGGCGCGAGGGCGGGCGGGCGGGCGTTGCCTTCTTCGGCTTCTCAGACGGTGCGGGCGGCGCTCCGACGGCCGCGACGGCCATGAGGCCCAGAACGACCACGCCGATCACGATGGCTCGCCCATTCATTGCTGTCCTCCTGACCCGAACGGTGTGGACGCCGGGGTGGCTCGCGACAGGGCGAAGAAGGCGGGCACCGCGATCAGATACAGCGCCCCGGCCAGCAGCAGCACCGACGAGATGCCGAGATTGACGGCCAGCAGCGGCACCGCCACCGATCCGGTCGTCGAGAACGACCCGTTGATGCCCCAGGCCCAGATGAAGAAGTGATCCTTGCGCTGGCGGGCGAGGGTCCCCATGCCCAAGGCGAAGGGAAACCCCATGCAGAACGCCAGCGGGAAGAGCAGAACGAGGGTCGCCACCAGGCGAGCGCTGTAGGGCCAGCCGGCCAGCCCGACGAACAGGCGATCCAGGCCCAACGCGGCCAGCCCGGTCATCAGCCAGATGAGCGCCCCCGCCACCGTCAGCGCCCGGCCCGCCCGCTCCAGGAAGCGGCCCGAGAGATAGCTTCCCAGCCCCGAAAAGACCAGCATGCCGGTGATCAGCACCGAGACCGACACCGTCGGATTACCTAGGAACAGAATGGCCTTGCTGATCAGCCCCAGTTCGACGAACATGTACCCCAGGCCGAGGCAGGTGAAATAGATGATCGTGCCCAGTTTGCCCCGGTGGTGCGCGAAGGCCGCTCGCCACCCGAAGATGACCGGAATGGCCAGCAACCCCAGTCCCAGCAGCCCCGAGATCGCGAAGGTGGCCCACAGCAGCAGGTAGCCCCATTCGTCCGAGATCTGTTCGAGCTTGTCGAGGAACCGCGGCAGGTCGCGCGCTCGCACGAATCCCGCCAGATAGGGCCGGTCAGCGGTCAGCGGGTCGGTGGTGAAGACATAGCCGTCGCGCAGCGCGGCGGGCCCTCGGGTCACCAGCTCGGCCAACGCCAGCCGGTAGAGCGCTCCGGCTGTCATGTCGACGCTCTCGTCGAGCGTTTCATTCGCGGCCGGATCGAAGAACAGGTGGCGATAGGCCTGCAGCACCGTCCCCAGATCGCCGGCGGGCGGGGCTTGCCCCGGCTGGTAGAGGATCTCGAAACTGGCTCGCTTGCAGTATCGGCGCAGGGTCTTGACCTCGTCGGCGGTGAAGCCATCCGGCTTGGCGACCAGGGTCAACGTCGACAGGTAGGTATGGCAGACGAAGACATGGCTGGCGATCTCCGCGCCCCGTTCTGCGCGCAACGCTTCCAGGAAGGTGGTCAGCAAGCGCAGCGTCGATTTCGGCGGATCTTCCTTGTTCCAGACGGTCATCGCGAACAGCCCGCCCGGCCGCAGGGCGCGCAGCCCCGCCCGGAAGGTCTCGACCGTGTAGAGGTGGTTCTCATGCACCGAGCTGCCGCCCGGCATCGACAGGCCTGTCGAGTCGGCCAGGCTGAGGTCGACCAGATCGTAGGTGGCCGCCGAGGCGGTCAGGAAGATCCGCCCTTCGAACGGGATCACCTGCACGTTCGGCCGGTCGAGGATCCGCCCCGTGAAGCTGCTGATCTCGGGATGGTCGCGCACCGCCTCCCGGATCAACGGATGGCTCTCGGCCACGGTCACGCTCTTCGCCCCCATTTTCAGCGCGACGTTGGTCGAGATCCCGCCCCCGAACTGCATCACGAAGACATCGGGTCCGGTCGCCAGTAGATAGGGCATCGACATCGGCAGGAACCGGATATACTCCGCCTCGTCATCGGGCAGGTCTTTCATGATGCCGATCGGCCCATCGCCATCGAGATACATGCCCAGGAAGGCCCGCTCGGGGAGCTTTTTCAGAAACTGGCCGGCGCTGTCGCTCAAGCCCGGCGCGAAATGGAAGTACGAACTGGAATAGACCTCCATGTGACCGAACGGGGAAGAGCGCTGATGGACCAGCCGTGCATCGGGGAACTGGCGGGCGTAGCTCACCCCTTTATATGGGGAAACGGTGAGCTGCGGGAACCACCCTCCCATGACCACGGCGCCCGCGATGGCGATCACGGCCGTGCTCACGCCCGGTCCGCCGGCGCCTCGCGACGTCCAGAGCAGGACGGCGATCGCCCACAACGCCACCGGCACGAGGAAGAGCCGGGCGGGTTCGACCAGATACATGGCGCCGAACAGCAGCAGGCCTCCCAGGCCCGAGCCGGCCATGTTGGCGAAATAGACCTTGCCGAACTCCTCCTGCTCGCGCAGGAAGATCAGGCCGATGACCATGGCGCCCGCCAGGAACGGAAAGAAATACAGCCCGAAATACCCGGCCAGATACCATTTCTGGGCTGGGTCCGAGATCAGGAACATGGGGTTGAACGGCAGCATCTGCGCGATCGCGTTGGCCGCGACCATGGCGGGCCCGGTGACGATCGCCGCCAGGCCGGTCCAGGCTTCGAGGTGCCGTTGGAACCGCTCCTTGAGCAGGCACAGCAGCACGCTGAACACGCCGAACCCGAACATCGCCATGCCGATGACCAGCGAGCCGAAATGCGCCCAGTTGCCGTTCGCGAAGACCCGCATGACGAACAATTCATACGCGATGATGGCGGCCGAGAAGAACCCCAACGCCAGCCGCCCGGCCAGCCCCAGGGCTTGCGGCGCGCGCGCCTCGATGACGGGGGAAAGCCTGGCATCAATGTCCGCCCGGTCTGGGGCCAGCGGATGACGGTGGCTGTCAGACCCGGGGTTCGATGCACCGGTGGTGGAGACGGATGGTTCGTTCATAGTCGGGGTCCTTGTCGGCTGGCAGGCACGGTCTCGGCCTTATCAGGGTCTGGTGGCGGGAGATCCGGCCGATGGGCATGGCACCGGCGCCGCCAGCAATGAGCGCTTGCCTGGTGCGCGTTCCGACCACCGCCAGCGGGCCAGCCCATGGGGCCCAATGGCGCTGGGCGGGGCGCTGACGCCTGGCATGAGCTACTTCTTCTGGTAGTGGGTGCCGCCGCCTTTCTTGGTGAACGGCACGAAGGCGGCTTTCTTGCGTCCTTTGTAGATGTCCTCGCGCGTGACGGTGACTTCGCCGTCTTCGTCGAGCGTCTTGGTCACCTTCAGCACGACCTGCGCTCCTGGCGCTCCGACCGGGATGCACATGATGCCCCCCACTTTGAGCTGCTGCAACAGGGGTGGGGGAATGTGGTCGATGCCGCAGGTGACGATGATCTTGTCGAAGGGGGCGTGTTCTTCCCAGCCGTAGTACCCATCGTCGGCTTTGCGGCGGATGTTCGCGTATTCCGGATACCCGTTGGCGGCGAGCTGGGTGAAGAGCTGATCGGTCTCGCTGGCCAGCGGCTCGATGATCTCGATGGTATAGACCTTGTCAGTCAAGTAGGCCAGCATGGCCGCCTGATACCCTGATCCCGTGCCGATCTCGAGCACCTTTTCCCCAGGTTGGACGTCGATGGCGGTCGTCATGCGCCCGACGATATACGGCCCGGAGATGGTCACGCCGTATTTGATGTCGAGGAAGGCGTGATCATAGGCCCGTTTCAGGTTCCAGGGACGGCAGAACTTCTCGCGGGGGGTCAGCAGGAAGGCCAGCGATTCCTTCTCGCGCACCAGATCGCGGTTGCGCCACAGGCCCCGCCATCGCTCCCAGCGCTGGGCGAGGAAGGTCGGGTCTTCTTGGCGGGCGGCGACCATGAATGCGGTGAACGAGGCCAGGGAGGTGGTCGGCGGAATGGGGAGCTTCGCTTGCTGCAGATATAAGGGGCCGGAGGAAGGGGCGGCCTGGGGGATCGGCAGGTCCGCCTCGGATGCGTTCCCGCTGTCGATTTCCCCGGGTTCATCGACGACCGGGGTTGGGGAAGGCAGGCCCGGCTCTTGACCGAAAACAGGAGCGGGCGCTCCCAGAACCGACAACCAGGCCACCAGGCTTAGGAAAAGGGGAGGACAAAGGGTTCGGAGAAGCTTCATATTCTACTCCATGGAAAGCGAAGATCCAGCGTGCCCCACGATAGTGATGGAAGACCGGAGGAAAGTCAATGGCGGACTCGAAAAGTTCCAAAAAAAGGGTGTTGACTCGACGCCTCGAGCATGGTAAACTCAGCCTTACCCTCTGCGGAGGGTACGGCGAAAGCCGGTGCTGATTGACAAGGGAATCGAGGGAGCCAAGAAAGCGTTCAGGTATGGGGGCTCTGCGAAGAGCCTTTGAGTTGAAATGATGAGTTGATCAGACTCGTCTCTGTGAACGAATGAGGCTCGGCCGGCTGCGAGAGCGGCCGGTTGGGTTGAAGAGTTTTCATGGAGAGTTTGATCCTGGCTCAGGACTAACGCTGGCGGCGTGCCTAACACATGCAAGTCGAACGGGCTCATGGTTGTAGCAATACGGTCGTGAGCTAGTGGCGAACGGGTGAGTAACACGTAGGTAATCTCCCCTTCAGACGGGAACAACCCAGGGAAACTTGGGCTAATGCCCGATAAGACCCCGCCCCGGGAGGGGTGTGATCAAAGGCTGGGCGAAAGTCTGGCGCTGGAGGAAGAGCCTGCGGCCTATCAGCTAGTTGGCGGGGTAACGGCCCACCAAGGCGAAGACGGGTAGCCGGCCTGAGAGGGTGATCGGCCACACTGGGACTGAGACACGGCCCAGACTCCTACGGGAGGCAGCAGTGAGGAATTTTCCGCAATGGGCGCAAGCCTGACGGAGCGACGCCGCGTGAGGGATGACGGCCTTCGGGTTGTAAACCTCTTTTGCACGGGAAAAAGGCGTTCGTGCTCATACCACGGATGTTTGATGGTACTGTGCGAATAAGCCCCGGCTAACTACGTGCCAGCAGCCGCGGTAATACGTAGGGGGCGAGCGTTGTCCGGAATTACTGGGCGTAAAGGGCGTGTAGGCGGTTGGGTAAGTCTGGTGTGAAATGCTCTGGCTCAACCAGAGCGCTGCGCTGGAAACTGCCTGACTGGAATTCGGAAGGGGTGACTGGAATTCCCGGTGTAACGGTGAAATGTGTAGATATCGGGAGGAACACCTGTGGCGAAGGCGGGTCACTGGTCCGACATTGACGCTGAGACGCGAAAGCGTGGGGAGCAAACAGGATTAGATACCCTGGTAGTCCACGCTGTAAACGATGAGTGCTAGGTGTAGGAGGTATCGACTCCTTCTGTGCCGTCGCTAACGCATTAAGCACTCCGCCTGGGGAGTACGGCCGCAAGGTTAAAACTCAAAGGAATTGACGGGGGCCCGCACAAGCGGTGGAGTATGTGGTTTAATTCGATGATACGCGAGGAACCTTACCTGGTCTTGACATGTCAGGAACCTGATGGAAACATTGGGGTGCCCCGCAAGGGGAGCCTGAACACAGGTGGTGCATGGCTGTCGTCAGCTCGTGTCGTGAGATGTTGGGTTAAGTCCCGCAACGAGCGCAACCCTTGTTGCTAGTTGCCAGCGGGTGAAGCCGGGTACTCTAGCGAGACTGCCGGTGACAAACCGGAGGAAGGTGGGGATGACGTCAAGTCATCACGCCCCTTACGACCAGGGCCACACACGTACTACAATGCCCGGTACAGCGGGAGGCGATGGGGTAACCCGGAGCAAATCCCTGAAAGCCGGGCCAAGTTCAGATTGGGGGCTGCAATTCGCCCCCATGAAGCCGGAATCGCTAGTAAACGCGGATCAGCATGCCGCGTTGAATACGTTCTCGGGCCTTGTACACACCGCCCGTCACACCATGGGAGCCAGTAACACCCGAAGCCGGTGAGCTATCCGCAAGGGGGCAGCTGTCGAAGGTGGGACTGGTGACTGGGGTGAAGTCGTAACAAGGTAGCCGTAGGAGAACCTGCGGCTGGATCACCTCCTTTCTAGGGAGAACGTGGGCCTGTCGAGGCCGTGAGGCCTGACGAGGTGACCGTATCTCCAGTCGACCCTGCCGGGATGTGATCTTGGTAGGGGCGATCGTTCGGATCGCCCCGTTCCCTCGGTTTTCTTCATAAATTGTGATCTTTGACAAGTGGATGGCAAGAACGAGGTCTAGTAGCGTTCTGAAGAAATGTGGAACCGGCGAGGCATGCGCGAGCATGCAGACGGGTCCGCAGTTTCGAGTGCGTCAGGAGTAAGTTGTGAAGGGCGCACGGTGGATGCCTAGGCGCCAAGCACCGAAGAAGGACGTGGCCAGCTGCGAAAAGCTGCGGGGAGCTGCAAGCAAGCATAGATCCGCAGATATCCGAATGGGGGAACCTGGCGGTCGACAGTCGACCGTCGCCTCGGACTGAATCCATAGGTTCGAGAGCGGGAACCTGGGGAACTGAACCATCTCAGTACCTGGAGGAAGAGAAAGAAACATCGATTCCCTGAGTAGTGGCGAGCGAAAGGGGAAGAGCCTAAACCCTGCCTGATGTCGAAGCCTGGAGGCGTTGTCGGCGGGGGGTCGTGGGATCATCCGTTCTGGGGCTCCAGACCTGGGGACGGGGATTGTGGTCAATCTAGCTGAAGCGGTCTGGAACGGCCGGCCGGAGAAGGTGATAGCCCTGTAGGCGACAGATTGAGCACCCTGTGGGATGACACCCGAGTACTACCGGATCTGGGAAAGCCGGTGGGAATTTGCGTGGACCGTCACGTAAGGCTAAACATGTCTTGGCGACCGATAGTGGAGCAGTACCGTGAGGGAAAGGTGAAAAGCATGCCGACGAGGCAAGTGAAAGAGAACCTGAAACCGTGTGCCTGCAAGCAGTGAGAGGGCTATGCCATGCCGCGAGGTGTGGAATGCCTGATCGCGTGCCTATGGAAGAATGATCCGACGAGTTACCCAGTGTAGCGAGGTTAAGCCGGGAATGGCGGAGCCGGAGCGAAAGCGAGTCTGAAGAGGGCGCTAGTTGCGCTGGGTAGACCCGAAACCAGGTGAGCTACCCTTGGTCAGGATGAAGCGTGGGTAACACCACGTGGAGGTCCGCATGCCTCAACGTTGAAAAGTTGAGCAATGAACTGTGGGTAGGGGTGAAAAGCCAATCGAACCTGGAGATAGCTGGTTCTCCCCGAAATAGTTTTAGGACTAGCCTCGGAGGAAGACTGATGGGGGTAGAGCGCTGGATGGGCTAGGGGGCATACCAGCTTACCAAACCCAACCAAACTTCGAATACCATCAGTTATTATCCGGGAGTCAGGCAGTGGGGGATAAGCTTCATTGCCGCGAGGGAAAGAGCCCAGAACGTCGGTTAAGGTCCTGAAGTGCGTGCTGAGTGGGAAACGATGTGGAGATCCCTAGACAGCCAGGATGTTGGCTTAGAAGCAGCCATTCATTCAAAGAGTGCGTAATAGCTCACTGGTCGAGGGTCTCTGCGCGGAAAATGTAACGGGGCTAAGCACGCCACCGAAACCACGTCTTGCGTGGTGGTTCGCCGCCATGCAGGGGTAGGGGAGCGTTCTGCGGGTAGGATGAAGGCATACCGTGAGGAGTGCTGGACGAAGCAGAAATGAGAATGTCGGAACGAGTAGCGATAAGACAGGTGAGAAACCTGTTCGCCGTAAGCCTAAGGTTTCCTGGGGAAGGTTAATCCTCCCAGGGTCAGTCGGTCCTAAGCTGAGGTCGAGACGACGTAGGTGAAGGGAAACTGGTTAATATTCCGTACCATGGATATCCTGTTCGATCGAGGGAGTGACGCAGGAGGGTATGTCCGCATGGGTAGACCGCCCATGTCGAAGGGTGTAGGGAGGCCGCATAGGGAAATCCGTGCGGTCGTTGAACTGAGGCCCGACAGGCCCCCGAAGTGAGTAGGGGGAAGGAGCAGATCCCAAGCTGCCGAGAAAAGCTTCTCAGAGAGGGGTATCCGTGACCGTACCGTAAACCGACACAGGTGGGCGAGGAGAGAATCCTCAGGCGCTCGAAAGAACCCACGTTAAGGAACTCGGCAAATTGACACCGTAACTTCGGGAGAAGGTGTGCTCCGGTAGGGTGACTGGAACGGTTTTGAGCAATCGGAGCCGTCGAAGGGTAGCCCGAGGGAGTCGCAGAGAATAGGCTCAGGCGACTGTTTATCAAAAACACAGGACTCTGCCAAGGCGAATAGCCGACGTATAGGGTCTGACGCCTGCCCAATGCTGGAAGGTTACGGGGAGGGGTCAGGAGGGGTGACTCTCCGAAGCTCCGAACTTAAGCCCCAGTGAATGGCGGCCGTAACTATAACGGTCCTAAGGTAGCGAAATCCCTTGTCGGGTAAGTTCCGACCCGCATGAATGGCGTAACGGTCTGAGCACTGTCTCAACGTGGGGTTCGGCGAAACTGTGAACCGGGTGAAGACGCCTGGTATCCGCGTCAGGACAAAAAGACCCCGTGGAGCTTTACTGTAGCTTGATATTGGATTTTGGCCTTATATGTAGAGGATAGGTAGGAGGCTATGAACCTAGGGCGCCAGCCTTGGGGGAGCCGACGGTGGAATACTACCCTTATGAGTCTGGAATTCTAACCTGGGCCGGTTGATCCCGGTCGGGGACAGTGTCAGGCGGGCAGTTTGACTGGGGCGGTCGCCTCCCAAAGCGTAACGGAGGCGTCCAAAGGTTCCCTCAGCGTGATTGGAAACCACGCGGAGAGTGCAAAGGCAAAAGGGAGCTTGACTGTGAGGCAGACGAGCCGAGCAGGGACGAAAGTCGGGCTTAGTGATCCGGTGGTACCGAATGGAAGGGCCATCGCTCAACGGATAAAAGCTACCCCGGGGATAACAGGCTTATCTCCCCCAAGAGTTCATATCGACGGGGAGGTTTGGCACCTCGATGTCGGCTCATCGCATCCTGGGGCTGGAGTAGGTCCCAAGGGTTGGGCTGTTCGCCCATTAAAGCGGTACGTGAGCTGGGTTCAGAACGTCGTGAGACAGT
>QOQW01000016.1 GCA_003327425.1 Candidatus Ozemibacter sibiricus | reverse complement strand
TCCTTCTTGGATGCTGGCACATACTCGGGGCCAACCATATACTCCTCCTCGGGGCGATTCCCCGATGAAGGTACTGGTGTTCTGGCCGAAAGTTTTCAAGTTTCATCTGTAGGGTTGCTAGAGTGTCGAACATGATACGAAATTTCTCGCCGTTCGTATCATGTTCCCGGAATTGCGGCACTGCGCACGTGTGAACAGGGTGATCAATCGGCCTTCTTGAATTCGGCGTCGACGACGTTCTCTTCTTTGTGCGAGCCGGACCCCGAGGGGCCGCCGCCCATGCCGCCGGTCGGACCGCCACCGGCGTCGGAACCGGCCCCCTTGGCGCTGGCCTGCTGGTAGACCATCTCGGCCAGTTTGTGCGAGGCGTTGATCAGCTCTTCGGTCTTTTTCTTGATGGCCTCGGTGTCGTTGCTCTCGACGGCCTTCTTGAGGTCGGCGACTTTGCCGTCGATGGTGCTGCGCAGATCGGCAGGCACCTTTTCGCCCAGTTCCTTGAGGGTCTTCTCGGTCTGGTAGATAAGGCTTTCCGCCTGGTTCTTGGCTTCGATCTTCTCCTTGACCTTGGCATCCTCGGCCGCATACTGCTCGGCCTCCTTGACCATGC
Source organism: Candidatus Ozemibacter sibiricus (assembly GCA_003327425.1). GTDB lineage: Bacteria > Muiribacteriota > Ozemobacteria > Ozemobacterales > Ozemobacteraceae > Ozemobacter > Ozemobacter sibiricus. The sequence goes on along the minus strand of QOQW01000016.1, from coordinate 149,956 downwards.
GCTCGATCTGCTCCTTGGACAGACCGGAGCTGGCGGTGATGGTGATGGCCTGCTCCTTGCCGGTGCCGAGATCCTTGGCCGAGACATGCACGATGCCGTTGGCATCGATATCGAAGGTGACCTCGATCTGCGGCACGCCGCGCGGCGCGGGCGGGATGCCGACCAGGTCGAACCGGCCCAGCGTCTTGTTGTCGGCGGCCATCGGACGCTCGCCCTGCAGCACATGGACGCTGACGGCCGGCTGGTTGTCGGACGCGGTCGAGAAGATCTGACTCTTCTTCGTGGGAATGGTCGTATTGCGGGGGATCAAGACGGTCATCACGCCACCGAGGGTCTCGATGCCCAGCGACAGCGGAGTGACATCGAGCAGCAATACGTCCTTGACCTCGCCGCCCAGGATGCCCGCCTGGATGGCCGCGCCCATGGCGACGCACTCCATGGGGTCGACGCCGCGTTCCGGATCCTTGCCGAAGTGGTCTTTCAGCAGCTTCTGGATGATGGGCATGCGGGTCGGGCCGCCGACCATGATGATGTGGTCGATGTCGCTGCGCTTGAGATTGGCATCCCGCAACGCGTTGTCCATGGGAGGTTTGCAGCGCTCGATCAGCGGATCGATCAGCTCTTCGAGCTTGGCCCGGGTCAAGGTCATGACCAAGTGCTTGGGCCCCTCGGCGGTGGCGGTGATGAACGGCAGGTTGATATCGGTGGTGGTGGTGGTCGACAGCTCGATCTTGGCTTTCTCAGCGGCTTCGCGCAACCGCTGCATGGCCATCGAATCCTTCGACAGATCGATGCCTTCTTTCTTCTTGAACTCGTTGATGATGTATTCGAGGATGAGGCGGTCCATGTCGGTGCCGCCCAACTGGGTATCGCCGTTGGTCGACAGCACTTCGAAGACCCCGTTGCCCATCTCGAGAATGGTGACGTCGAGGGTGCCGCCGCCCAGGTCGAACACCAGGATCTTGCGATCGCCCTTCTTGTCGAGCCCGTAGGCCAGCGCGGCCGCGGTGGGCTCGTTGATGATGCGCTTGACCTCGAGACCGGCGATGGCGCCGGCGTCCTTGGTGGCCTGGCGCTGGGCGTCGTCGAAATAGGCCGGCACCGTGATGACCGCCCCGGTCACCTTATCATTGAGGAAGGCCTCGGCATCGCGCTTGATCTTCTGCAGGATCATCGCCGAGATTTCCTGGGGCGTGAACTCCTTGTCGTCGATCTTGACCTTGTAGTTCGTCCCCATCTTGCGTTTGATCGCCTGGATGGTGCGGTCGGGGTTGGTGGCCGCCTGCCGACGCGCTGGCTCGCCGATCAACCGCTGGCCGTCCTTGGTGAAGGCGACGATGCTGGGAAAAGCCTTACCGCCGATCGACACACCCTCGGCGCTGGGGATGATCACCGGCTTGCCGCCTTCGATGACCGCGGCGGCCGAGTTGGATGTTCCGAGATCGATTCCGATCACGCGTGACATGGGTTCCTCCTATGACTTCGAATTGATTTCCACTTTGGCGGTGCGGATGACGCGATCCTTGAAGGTATAGCCGATCTCGAACTCGCGCACCACGATGTCGTCGTCGAATTCCGGATTGGAGCTGCGCATCATGGCCTCATGCAGCTGCGGGTCGAACTTCTGGCGCAAGGCGGCAATGGGCTTCAGCCCCTCTTTCTCGAGAGTATCGGAAAACTGGAACCAGAGCATTTCCATGCCCTCCATCACCTTCTTGTCGACCTTGGCCTCCTCCATCTGGCGGAGGGCATTGTGGAAGGTATCGAGGACGGGCAGGAGCTTCTTCATAAGATCTTCCTTGCCGCGGGTGGAGGCTTCGAGCACCTCTTTGGCCGTGCGTTTGCGCAGGTTGTCGTAATCGGCCAGCCCGCGGTGGTACTGCTTCTTCCATTCGGCCGCTTCGGCCCGGGCTTTTTCGAGTTCCTGGCGGAGGGCGGCCAGTTCGTCGGCCGGCGCCGAGGCGGGGCCGGTCCCTTCTTGAGCGGCCGACGCCGGTCCTTCCGCCGGAGCGGCCGCCGGGGAGGCACCGGGTTCGGGCCCGGTGGACGGTTCGGGAGCGGCCGGACCGCCCGCCGCGGCGGCTCCCTCCGCCGGGCGAGGTTCAGCGGGAGCAGAGCTGGAAGCGGGGTGGTCAGTCATGGCTGGGATCCTTGGAAGAGGAAGTGCCCGGCCGACAGACGCCAGGCTGGCTCGGGCCGGGGGACGGCAGCGACCCGGTGAACAACCGGGTCAGAGCGGAAGAGATCTCGGCCAGGGTGGCCACGACGCGGCCGTAATCCATGCGCAGGGGCCCGATGACGCCGATGCGGCCGATCGAGCGATGCGGGCCGAGGTAGCGGGCGGTGACCACCGAGAGATCGGGGGCGGCCAGTCCGGAATCGGACCCGATGGCGACGCGGATCTTCTCGTCCTGGTCGAGGTTGCGGGCGAGCACCTGCAGCAGCTGCTCCTTGCGGTCGAGCAGGCTGACCATGGCTCGCATCTTGGCCGGATCGCGGAATTCCGGCTGGTCGAAAAAGTTCATGAAGCCCTCGAGGAAGAGGGTATCGGCGGCCGGGTTCTCCATGGCCAGGCGGATGCGCTGGACGAGGGCGGAGACCAGGCGGCTGTGGCGGGCCACCAGTTCGTGCGATTTGCGCAGCAGGACGGCTTCGTCGGCCATGACCTGGTGGTGGCACAGTTCGGTGTTGAGGAAGCCGGCGAGGTTCTCGAGCACGGCATCGGAGGTCTCGGGCGGGATCGAGACCAGCTGGTCGTTGATCTGGCCGCAGTCGTCGACGGTGACCAGCATGGCCTTGTCCTCCAGGACGCGAAAGAGGCGCACCGAGCGCAACCGCGGGTGCAGCACCTGCGGGGCGAGGGCGATGCCGGCCAGCCGGGTCTCTTCGGCGGCCAGGCGCAGGGCGGCGCGCACCACATCGTCGCGCTCGTCGCAGGCTTGCTCGATGCGGCGGGCCAGCTGCTCGATCAACCGCTCTTCGAGGCGATTGACTCGATCGAAATTGGCCAGGAAGTTGACGTAGAAGCGATAGCCCTTCTCGGTCGGCACGCGCCCGGCCGAGGTATGGGGCGAAGCCAGATAGCCCATCAGCTCGAGATCCTGCATCTCGTTGCGGATGGTGGCCGGCGAACAGGCCAGATCGCTGAAGCGGGAAATGGTGCGCGACCCCACCGGTTCGCCGGTGGAGATGAAGGCGTCGCATACCTCCTTGAGGATGCGACGCTGGCGCTGGTTCAGCTCATCGGGGCCGGTCGGAGGGACCGACGCCGGGCCGTCGTGCGGCAGTCTGGTCTTGCCCATGGCGAGGCGAGAGCCGGGTCAGAGAACACCCACCCCGGCCCGGGAGCCGGGGTGGGTGGACTCCGTCACGGAATCAGTAGTCCATGTCCATGCCGCCGCCGGCGGGCATGGGCGCTTCCTTCTTCTTCTCGGGCACTTCGGCGACCAGCACCTCGGTGGTGAGGAGGATCGAGGCGATGGAGGCCGCATTCTGCAGGGCCGAGCGGGTGACCTTGGCCGGATCGATGACGCCGTTCTTGAACATGTCGGCGTAATCGTTCTTCACCACGTCGAACCCGTAGCCATGGGTCTTCTTCTCGAGGATCTTCTCGATGATGACCGAGGCTTCGAGACCGGCATTGGAGAGGATCAGCCGGATGGGAGCATGGAGGGCCTTGCGGACGATGTCGACGCCGATCTTCTCGTCGCCTTCCACGTTCAGCTTGTTGAGGACGGGGAGGGCGTTGAGGTAGGTGACGCCGCCGCCGGCGACGACGCCTTCCTCGACCGCGGCGCGGGTGGCCGAAAGGGCGTCTTCGACGCGGGTCTTGCGCTCCTTCATCTCGGTCTCGGTGGCCGCGCCGACCTTGATCACGGCGACGCCGCCGGACAGCTTGGCGAGGCGCTCCTGCAGCTTCTCTTTATCGTAGCTGCTGGTGCTCTGCTCGATCTCGGCCTTGATCTGGGCGATGCGGGCCTTGATGTCGGCGGCCTTGCCGGCGCCCTCGATGATAGTGGTCTTCTCCTTGGAGATGACGACCTTCTTGGCCTGGCCGAGCTGGTTCAGGTCGACGTTCTCGAGCTTGAGGCCGAGTTCTTCGGAGATCTTCTGGCCGCGGGTCAGGACGGCGATATCCTGCAGCATGGCCTTGCGCCGATCGCCGAAGCCGGGGGCCTTGACCGCGACGCAGTTGAAGGTGCCGCGCAGCTTGTTGACCACCAGGGTGGCCAGGGCCTCGCCCTCGACATCCTCGGCGATGATCAGCAGGGGCTTGTTGACCTGCACGATCTTCTCGAGGAGGGGCAGGATGTCCTTGATGTTGTTGATCTTGTTCTCGGTGATCAGGATGTAGGGATTCTCGAGGACGGCTTCCATCCGCTCATGGTCGGTGACCATGTAGGGGCTGATGTAGCCCTTGTCGAACTCCATGCCATCGACGAACTCGAGGGTGGTGTCGAAGCTCTTGGCTTCCTCGACGGTGATGACGCCGTCCTTGCCGACCTTGTCCATCGCCTCGGCGATGACCTTGCCGATCTCGGGATCGCGGGCGGAGATGGTCGCGACCTGGGCGACGCTGTCCTTGTTGTCGTCGACCTTCTTGGCCAGGTTCTTGATCTCGGCGACGATGGCCTCGACCGCTTTCTCGATGCCGCGCTTGAGGAAGCTCGGGTTGGCCCCGGCGGCGACGTTCTTGAAGCCTTCGTGGACGATGGCCTGGGCGAGGACGGTGGCGGTGGTGGTGCCGTCGCCGGCCACATCGTTGGTCTTGCTGGCCACTTCCTTCACGAGCTGGGCGCCCATGTTCTCGAAGTGGTCCTCGACCTCGATCTCCTTGGCGATGGTGACGCCGTCGTTGGTGACGGTCGGGCTGCCGAACTTCTTGTCGAGGATGGCATAACACCCCTTGGGGCCGAGGGTGGCGCGCACGGCGTTGGCCACGATATCGACGCCCCGCTCGAGGGCCCGACGGGCATCTTCCCAGTATTTCAATTGCTTGGCTGCCATGATGTCAATCTCCTGTTCGTGTGCGAAGCCGCGCCAGGCGCGGCCGGGTCGGAATCAGTCTCAGTTGATGATGGCGAGGATGTCTTCCTCGCGGAGGATCAGGTAGTTCTCGTCGTCGATCTTGATCTCGGTGCCGGAGTACTTCGAGAAGATCACGTTCTGATCTTTCTTCACTTCCAGGGGGATGCGGTTGCCATTGTCGGTCATCTTGCCAGGACCCACGGCGATGACCTTGCCCTCGATGGGCTTCTCTTTGGAGGCGGTATCGGGGAGGATGACGCCGCCTTTGGACTTCTCGAGGGCTTCCTTGGGCTTCACAATGACGCGATCATTGAGGGGTTTGAGGTTCATGATGCTTCTCCTGCTGATGATATTTTGTACTTATTCGAATTTTTGGTATCCCGACCGGGGGCCGCCCCGGTCGGGACGACGACCGAACGGATCTCACATCATGCCGTGCATCCCGCCCATGTGGGGCATGCCGCGACCGGCGGGTTTCTTCTCTTCCGGAACCTCGGCGACCAGCACCTCGGTGGTGAGCAGGATGGCGGCGATCGAGCTGGCGTTCTGCAGGGCCGAGCGGGTGACCTTGGCGGGGTCGATGATGCCGGCCTTGAACATGTCGACGTAATCGTTGGCGACCACATCGTAGCCCCAGCCGTTCTTGCCCTTGCTCTGGATCTTGTCGATGATGGGCGCGGGCTCGAGGCCGGCGTTGGACAGGATGAAGTGGATGGGTTTCTGCAGGGCCTTGCGCACGATGTCGACCCCGATCTTCTCGTCGGGATTGTCGGTGGTGACCTTGTCGAGCGCCTTGAGGGCGTTGAGGTAGGTGACGCCGCCGCCGGCGACGACGCCTTCCTCGACCGCGGCGCGGGTGGCGCTGAGGGCGTCTTCGACGCGGGTCTTGCGCTCCTTCATGGCGGTCTCGGTGGCGGCCCCGACCTTGATCAGGGCGACCCCGCCCGACAGCTTGGCCAGGCGCTCCTGCAGCTTCTCCTTGTCATAGCTGCTGGTGCTCTGCTCCATCTCGGCGCGGATCTGGGCGATGCGGGCCTGCACATCCTTGGCCTTGCCGGCGCCCTCGATGATGGTGGTCTTCTCTTTGCTGACGATGACCTTCTTGGCGGTGCCGAGGTCGTCCATCGTGACCTTGTCGAGCTTCATGCCCAGCTCTTCGCTGATCTTCTTGCCGGCGGTCAGGATGGCGATATCCTCAAGCATGGCCTTGCGGCGATCACCGAAGGCCGGCGCCTTGACGGCGACGCAGTTGAAGGTGCCGCGCAGCTTGTTGACGACGAGGGTGGCCAGGGCCTCGCCCTCGACGTCCTCGGCGATGATCAACAGGGGGCGCTTGCTCTGGACGATCTTCTCGAGCAGCGGCAGGATGTCCTTGATGCTGTTGATCTTGTTCTCGGTGATCAGGATGTAGGGCTTCTCGAGCACCGCCTCCATGCGCTCGTGGTCGGTGACCATGTAGGGGCTGACATAGCCCTTGTCGAACTCCATCCCGTCGACGAATTCGAGCGTGGTTTCGAGGCCCTTGGCCTCTTCGACGGTGATGACCCCGTCCTTGCCGACCTTGTCCATCGCCTCGGCGATGACCTTGCCGATCATGGGATCGCGGGCCGAGATGGTGGCGACCTGGGCGATGCTGTCCTTGTTGTCGTCGACCTTCTTGGCCTGGGCCTTGATCTCTTCGACCACGGCGCGCACGGCCTTCTCGATGCCCTTCTTCAGGTAGATGGGGGAAGCCCCGGCCGCCGCGTTCTTGAAGCCCTCATGGACGATGGCCTGCGCCAGGACGGTGGCGGTGGTGGTGCCATCGCCGGCCACGTCGTTGGTCTTGCTGGCCACTTCGCGGACGAGCTGAGCGCCCATGTTCTCGAACCGATCTTCGATCTCGATCTCCTTGGCGATCATGACGCCGTCGTTGGTGACCGTCGGGCTGCCGAAACTCTTCTGGAGGACGGCATAACAACCCTTCGGCCCCAGCGTGGAGCGGACGGCGTTGGCGACGAAATCGACGCCGCGCTCGAGCGCCCGGCGGGCATTCTCGCCGTAAGCCAATTGTTTGACTGCCATGTCTTGTCTCCTTCTCGAAATTCTTCCCCGGCGTGCCGGGGGGTCTGACCCGTGCGTGCTGCTTTTGTCGCTGTTAGCACTCGCCATTGGTGAGTGCTAACAGGCCCAAAGATTACCGTACGGTCCGACGGTCGAAAAGAACGAAAATTGAAGGAATATCAGCAAAAACAAACACAAACACATTTCATCCTAAAATTTTTTGATCCTACGCACGCAATGATGTTTTTTCGCGCTTTTTCTATTTTTTTTACCTTGAGGCAATGTCCATGCCTGCCCTTTCCGCCGCCCGTGCCACGACGGTCGAACATCGGCGATGGCTGGCCAAAGAGAGGGACTCCATGGTAGGATGCTTCCCCGCCACAAGATTCCAGCACGGGGGACCCATGGCTGAGTTCCGCATCGAGACCCTGGATGGGGGGATCACGCAATTGGTGATCTCTGGCACGGTCAAGGACAACGACTTCGAGTTGTTCCAGATGATTTCCCAAGCCTCGAAGAAATGGAGCCATGTCCTGGTCAACCTGAGCCAGCTGCAACATTGGACCCCCCGGTTGTTTTCTGAGCTGCAGGCCGTTTCGGCCCGCACCCGGATCAAAGCGATCTCGACCGACCAGAAGCTGGTGGCGGCCTGCAATGATGCCGGTCTGGCCGTCTTCCCCACCATCAAGAGCGCGTCCTTGTCGTATGCCGGCGACGAGACGCTGCATCTGCTGCTGCGCAAGCTGCGGGACGTGCCGATCCTCAACACCGAGGCCTACCGGTTGATCGCCTATGTCAGCTCGAACGACGCCACCTTTCCCGGCCTCGAAGCCCTCATCAAGAACAACCCCGGCCTGGTCAGCCAGATTCTACGGTGGGCCAATTCGGCGTATTTCGCTCGGCAGTCGAAGGCGGAAACCCTGCAGCAGGCGATGGTCACCCTCGGCTTCTCGAACCTGCGCCAGTTGTTCCTGTTCAACTTCTACACCAGCGTCGGCGGCCTGTTCCAGAGCCAGGCGGCCGTCATCGACCACGGGCGAGCCTGCGCCCGACTGGCGGAGTACATCTGCAAGAGCGCCGGCGGAACGGCCGAAGAGTGCGCCAAGGTCCGTATGGGCGGACTGCTGCACGACGTCGGACGGATGGCGCTGGCCTTCTTCTTCCCCGAGCACTATGAGCGGGTGGCGCAGCAGATGCGTGAGAAGAACATTCCGAGCTTCATGGCCGAACTATTGGTCTTCGGCACCGAGCATCAGACGGTGGGCAGCCTGTTGTGCAACCGCTGGAACTTCCCGACCTATCTGGGCGCGGTCATCGGCGACCACCATTACCTGCAGGCGGAGAACTGGAACACCCTGACCCTGCCGGTCTTCGTGGCCAACAATTTCCTGCATGAGATGGAGGGCGCGCCCTTCCATCCATACTTTTCCAAGCTGGAGGGGTATTTCTTCCTGAAGCGGAAGGACCTGCCCTGGAAACACCTCGACCAGGAATTCCGCGCCTTCCTGGCTCAACCCTCCGATGGGTTGATCTGAGGGGTTCTGCGCCCCTTACCGGGGCTTCATGACTTCGAGTCCCAGCAGCATCTGCACCGGCCCATATTCGGTGGCGAACCGGATCAGGAAGATGGGGATCCTGGGCTGCATGCCGATCTCGAGCTGATCGCCCCGGATGATCGAAGGCACCGACAGATCGCACGGGTAGCCGAGTTCGTGCAGTCGGCGCGACGCTTCGCCGGCGATCATGTTGACCATCTCGCAGACCCCGCTTTCGGCCATCTCGTTGTATTCGGTCACTTCGATGCCCATCAGGATGGCGGAGGCCAGTTTCATGGCCAGCGGCTCTTCCATGGTGAGGATGACCTGGCCTTTCAACGCGCCGGTGAGGCCGAGCAGCGTGGCCACCCGCGCTTTGACCTTGCTGCAATCCTGCAGACGCTCGAGGGATTCCTTCTTGAGATGGAAGTCGCCCAGTTGTTTGAAGATCTGGTCGGCCGACAGAATGAATTGATTCAGAATGTTGGCATCCATGGTGCCTCCGCTTGCGGTGAGGGGGTGGTCAGGGCTTGGTCGCCGGCGCCTCGGCGAGACCGAGCACCTGATTGACGGTCTGCAGGACCCGCTCGGGTTTGAGCGGCTTGACCAGGAAGCTCTTGGCCCCGGCCAGCACGGCGGCCTTGACCTTGTCGACCTGCCCCATGGCCGAGCACATGATGATGCGTGCGCCGGGGTCGATCCGGATGATCTCCTTGACCGCGGTGATGCCATCCATGTCGGGCATGGTGATATCCATGGTGACGAGGTCGGGTCGCAGGATCTCGTAGCGCTCCACGGCATCGGCCCCGTTCGAGACTTCGGCCACCACCTCGAAGCCGTTCTTCTCGAACAACTGTTTCAGCATGATGCGCATGACCGCAGCATCGTCGACGATCATGATCCGTTTTCCCATGGTGCAACCTCACTGAAGGTAAACATGCTTTCAACCACTTCCCATTGTCTCCTAATAATTCCAGGTCGGCTATAAGAGATTTACCGACCGACATGTAAGAAATTTCTCACGCTTTGGAGCCTATCCATTTTATACCTGATCTCAAAAAAAAGCTTGCGCTGCTTTTCTCAAAAAGGGTACCCTGTACAAAATTTGTTGCCCTTATAGACGCGGTTGTTATAGCGTCGGAAGTTCACTATGGGTAGAGAGAAAGCCCCCCAAACTTCCTGGCAAATCGGCTTATCCGAGGAAGAGTGGGCCATCGCCAGGAGTATCGTCAGACGCCGCCTGGATCGAGAACCTCGAACGAACGATCTCGAGGCGCTCAAACGACGCCTGGAAGAGGCAGAAATCGCTGCCACCGCCGCCCTCATGGCTCTCGAGCGCCGGGAGAGCCTGTATCGCCAGGTCTGCGAGACGGCGCAAGAGGGCATCTGGGCGATGGATGCCCAGCAGATGACGACCTATGTCAACCCGCGGATGGCCGAGATGCTGGGACGATCGCCCGCCGACATCATCGGCCAACCGGTCACGGCGTTCATGTTCTCCGACGACCTGCCCGCCCATGAAGCCCGAATGAGGCAACGGACCCAGGGGGAGAGCGGCACCTACGAGCAACGCTTCCGTCGTTCGAATGGGAAAGCCATCTGGTGCACGGTGACGGCCACCGCTCTGCGAGCCGCCGATGGGGCGTTCGCCGGTTCGTTCGCTCTGCTCACCGACATCACCGAGCGCAAAATGGCCGAAGAAGCCCTGCGTCGCAGCGAACAACGACTGGCCTGCCTGCTGGCCATCGCCCAGCACCCCAGCGAAGACCTCCGGGAGTTCCTCGATTTCGTTCTGACCCAGATCTTGGACCTCACTCGAAGTCCCTTGGGGTTCATCCATTGGTACGACGAGACCAAACGTGAACTCACGCTCAACACCTGGTCGAAAGAGGCGATGGCCCAATGCCGAATCCCGAATCCGTCGACGGTGTACCAGCTTGAGCAGACCGGCATCTGGGGCGAGGCGGTGCGCGAACGACGGCCGCTCCTGATCAACGATTTCGCCGCCCCTGACCCGCGCAAGAGAGGGTTTCCCCCCGGGCATGTGGAAGTGAAGCGGTTCCTGGCCGTGCCCTTGATCAAGGAAGGGAAGATCGTCGCCGTGGTCGCCGTGGGCAACAAACGCGAGCCCTACGATGACACCGACATCGAGCAGCTCCGCCTCGCCCTCGACGCCGCCTGGACAATCGTGCAACGGCGCCAGGCCGAACAGGCGCTGCAAGCGTCGGAAGCGATGTTCGAGGCGGTGATCGATGCCATTCCCGAATGGATTCATATCACCGACGAACAAGGCCGATTGGTGTTCATGAATCGCTCCCTCCTCGCCCAGCTCGACCGAATGGGCCTACCGACCGATTTTCAAGGGAAAACGGTTCGAGAGCTTTTCCCCTTCCTAGGCAAGGGTGCGGAAGAAGGTATGGCCCGCGCCCGCACCACCGGAACATTGGTCCAATCGGAAGAAGAAACCCTGTACCAGGGACAGCGGTACATCACCGAGACCCGCCTGCTGCCCCTGCCCACCACCGCGGGCAAAGGCCGGCTGCTCACCATGGTCCGCGATATCACCCGAGAGCGCGAGCAGCAGGCCGAGATCCTCCGAGCCAAAGAAGAATGGGAGCGGACGTTCAATGCCGTGCCCGACCTGATCGCGATTCTGAGCCCTGACCGCAAGATCATCCGCATGAATCAGGCCATGGCGAACCGCCTGGGCATAAACCCTGCCGCGGCGCAAGGCCGGTTCTGCTATGAGCTGATGCACGATCCGGCCGCACCGCCACCCACTTGTCCCCACGAACGGCTCTTGCGAGACGGGCTCGAACATTCCTCCGACGCCTGGGAATCTCGCCTGCGAGGCCATTTTCTGATCACGGCCTCCCCCATTCGCGATGGCCAGGGGAACCTGCTGGGCAGCGTCCATGTCGCCCGGGATGTGACCGAGATCCGGCAGGCCCAGGCGGCTCTGGCCGAATCGGAAGAGCGCTTCCGCACCTTCATCGAGAAGGCCGGCGACGCCATCTTCATCTATGATGAACGGATGGTCTTCCTCGAAGCGAACACCGCCGCCTGCCGGCGGCTGGGGTATACCCGCGAGGAGCTGCTGAGGATGGGGCCGGCCGATCTCAGTGCCCCCGAGTTTGCGGTTCTGCTTCCCGAACGGATCGCCACCATCAAACAGCAGGGAAGCTTGATCTTCGAAACCGAGCACGTGAGCAAAAACGGCACCCGGATTCCCACCGAGATTTCCGCCTCGCTGGTCACCTTCCAGGGCCGGCCGATGATCATCAGCATCGCCCGCGACATCTCGGAGCGCAAACGCGCCGAACAGGCCCTCGAAGAAAGTCGCGAAAAATACCGCCTGCTCTTCACCAGAATGGGGAGCGGCTTCGCCCTTCACGAAATGCTTTTTGACAACCATGGACGCCCCCATGACTATCGGTTCCTCGAGGTCAACCCCGCCTTCGAAGAGATGACCGGGCTCAAGGCCCATGAGATCATCGGCCGCACGGTGCGGGAAGTGCTGCCCGGCGTCGAACCCTTCTGGATCGCCACCTACGGCCAGGTGGTCCAGACCGGCGAGACGCTGTCGTTCGAACACTACACCGCCACCCTTGACCGCTATTACGAAGTCTCGGCGTTCCGACCTCGGCCGGGGCAGTTCGCGGTCATGATCACCGACGTGACCTCCCGCAAGCTGATCGAAAACGCCCTTGAAGAAAGCGAAGAGAAATTCCGCGCCCTGGTCGAGAACCTCGACGACGCCGTGGGCCGCCTCGATCGCAACGGCGGCGTGCTCTATGTCAGCCCCGCCATCGTCCGCCTGTTGGGCCAGCCGCCCGAATTCTTCCTCGATCGCACCATCGATACGCTCCCCGCGGAATTCCAAGGATTGGTCAACGATTGGCGACGGGCGTTCGACCATGTGCTCGCCACCGGGCAATCGCAGGTGGCGGAATTCCGGTTCGCAACCCCCACGGCGACCCGGGACCTGGAATGTCGGTTGTTCCCTGAATGCGATGAACAAGGGCAGGTGCGCACCGTTCTGACGATCACGCGCGACATCACGTCTCTTCGGAAGGCCCAGGCCGAATTGCGGGAGAGCGAGGAACGGTTCCGGGCCCTGGCCGAAGCGGCCGATGAAGCGATCGTCATCCTTTCCCACGACGGCCGGATCATCGACGGCAACCGCCAGCTCGCCGGCCTGGTCGGCGCTGCCACCTTGACGGAAGTCCTAGGTCGCTCCATCACCGAATTCTTCCAGGAGCCCTGGAAATCCCTGGTGCGAACCAACATCCAAAATCATCTCGAACAGCCCTATGAGACCGAACTGGTTCGCCTGGATGACCAGAAACGATGGGTCAGGATTTCCCCCAAGGAAACCAGATACCGCGGTGAACCAGCCCGGGTCTCCGCCATCCAGGATCTGACGCCCCAGAAGCAGGCCGCCGAACGACTGCGCGAGTCGAACGACCGGCTGCATGCCCTGGCCTCGAAACTCGAGACCATTCGGGAAGACGAGAAAGCCCGAGTCTCGCGCGAGATCCATGACGATCTGGGGCAACTCCTGACCGGCATGAAAGTGGAGATCAACCGCGTGGCCGAGTGGCTGAACCAGCCCTTGGGGACCATTGCCACCAATCGACTCAGGGCCAAAGTGCAGGAGGTGGGAACGCTGGCTCACCAGGCCCTCGAGACCGTCCGCCGCATCGCCCGAGAACTCAGGCCCAGCTTGATCGACGATCTGGGGCTGATCGCCGCCATCGACTGGCAGGTCGCCAACTTCCATGAACGCTCCGGGATCGAATGCGACCTCAAGATCACCCTCGAAGAGGCGGCGTTTCCCAAAGAAGTGTCGATCGCCATCTACCGCATTCTGCAGGAAGCCCTGACCAACGTGCTGCGCCATGCGCAGGCCCGGCGCGTCGGCGTCCGGCTCTTCCTGGAGGAGGATCGGGTGGTCTTCGAAGTCGAGGACGACGGCATCGGCATGCCTGAAGCGATTCCCACGGCCGCCCGCTCGCTTGGTATAATGGGGATGAAAGAACGTGCCCTGCACATCGGGGGTACCCTGTTCGTTGAAAGCAGACCCGGGTCCGGCACCCTCATCCGGCTGGAGATCCCTCGAGGGAGGCTGCAGCGATGATCCGTGTCCTCGTTGTCGACGACCACCCGCTCCTGCGCAAAGGCCTGTGCGAGACCGCCGCCGAGACGACCGACATCCAGGTCGTCGGCGAGGCGGCCGACGGGGCGGCCGCCCTTCAGTGGCTAGACCAGCACCCCTGCGACGTGGTCACCCTCGACCTGTCGCTGCCGGGATTGCACGGGCTCGACGTGCTCGAGCAGATCCGGGCCCGGCATAAAGGGGTGAACGTGCTGGTGATGACCATGCATGCCGAAGAACACTATGCGGCACGGGCCTTCAAACTGGGCGCGGCCGGGTTCCTCCCCAAGGACGCGCCGCCCGCGACCTTCATCGAGGCCGTCCGCAAGATCGCCAGCGGCGGGCGCTACATCCCCCCCGATCTGGCCGAGCGGTTGCTGTTCCGCGACCACCGCGCCGACCGCCCCCCGCACGAGATCCTGTCGCATCGCGAATTCATGGTGTTGAAGATGATCGGCGCCGGCAAGGCCCCGCGCGAGATCGGCGAAGCCCTCGCCATCAGCGTCAAGACGGTCAGCACCTATCGGGCCCGCATTCTCGAGAAGCTGCACAAGAAGACCGGGGCCGATCTGGTCAAATACTGCATCGAGCACCACCTGCTCGAAGAGCAGGGCTGACCTCCTCTTCCCTCCCTGCCAGCCCGATGCATTGTCATCGCGCCGCTTGCCGGTGCGCGGGCGACCGCGACGGGCGCTGCCTTCCTGGCCATCGAGCCCCGGATCCGCTCCTGGAAGGGACGACCCACCCAGGCTCAACATTCCCCAGGACTGCCCAAAACGCGTATACTTGTCATCGGAGGAACACCCATGACTCGTCGCGTTCACTTCTTCGCCTGGCTGTGGTCGGTGATCATCGTGGTCGGGCTGGCGCCGGCGCCGGCCGAAGCCTGCTTCTCGGCGACGTGCGATGATCTGTATTTCGGCCGGATCAATGGCTTCCCCTCCGATGAAATCACCGCCGTGGCGGTCGACCGCAAGGGGAACGTCTTCGTCGGCACCGAAGACAAGGGCCTGATCATCATTGCCCCGGACGGCCGCAAATGGCGGCAGATCACCCAGAAACAGGCCGGACTGTCGTTCGATGCCATCCACGACATCTGGATCAGTCCCGACGGCACGGTCTGGGTCTGTACAGCCAGCGGCCTCAACTACCTGCCGCCCGGCTCCGGGTCGGTCAGCAGCCGCAAGTTCTTCGCCGAGGACGGACTGGCCGACAATGTCTGCCTGTCGGTCTGCCAGCGGGAGAACGCCTCGGAACTCTGGGTAGGTACCAGCCGCGGTCTGGTCAAGAAAGCCGGCGGGTTCACCCGTTACACCGATGCGCATGGCCTGCCGGCCAACCTGATCCAGTGCCTGGGCACCGATCCCCAGGGGAATCTGTGGATCGGCACGTCGGATGGCCTGGCCAAAGCCAGGTTCGCCGGTTTCGACAAAGTGCCGCTCGAACAGGCCCAGGGCGTCACCGACCCCTGGATCTACGCCATGGCCTGGGGGAACATCCAGGACCAGGAATTCCTGAAGAAGCTGAAGGCCAGCTATGCTGCCATGCTGCGTGGTCTCAGCCAGCGCGATCGGCGATTGCACGGCGTCGATTCCGGGCGCCCCCACCAGGAGATCGTCGCCGAGATCAAGGCCCTGCAAGACAAAGCGGCCCGCTTCGGCAATGACATTCCCCTGTATCTGGCCACGGCCAACGGCGCGTTCTGCAAGCAGACCGGCTCCGACCGGTTCGAGCTGGCGCAGCCGGGGTGGTTTACGGCCGTCGCCTCCAACCTGCTCGGGCAGGGGTATGGGGCGACCACCGACCTCGAGGTCATTCCGATCGGGTTCACCGAAAGCTTCATGGAGAATTTCCCGATCGCCCGTCTGATCGCCGATCGCATCCGGGCGCATCTGGCGGCCGCCGCGCGGGCCGCTCCCAACGACCCCGCCTTCGCCTCGACCACCGCCATGCTCGAGGAAATGCGCGCGGCCGGGTTCAAGGATCCCGAAGATTGGATCCAGGCGTTTCTCGCCAACAAGCGCATCTCCGACCTGACGTTTTCGCCTCTCGGGCAATTGTGGGTGGCGGTCAAAGGCGGCGGCTTGTTCCGCTTCCGCCCGATCTACGCCAACCATGATTCGGGCGCCTACGCCATCCAGTTCTTCCACCGCTATGGGTTCAGCCCGCCCGAGGATGATCCGGCGGCGCCTCCGCCGCCACCGCCTTCCGACGCCCCCGGGGCCTTCGGGTTCAAGATCCAGGCACCGCAGGGAGATTATCCGCAGGTCCCGCAGGTGACCAGAGGGATCGCCCTCGTGCGCAGCCTTTCTCCGAAAGCGGAGAAGATCTGGGTCGGCCGCTGGTCCGAGCTGAGCCTGAAGGAATGCGAGCTGGTCTCCGAGTTCGTGGCCCGCTGGGGGTTCGACCTCTGCTTGCTGCGGCTGGCCCAGACCCTGGCCGAAGACCCCTACGTCATTCTGCCCGTGGGCCTCATCGAATCGAGCGACCCCGCCGCCGTGCCACGCTAAAGCCCCCCGTTCGCCCCATGGCTTCGGCCTCATACCGACGAAGCCCGACTGGCTGACCCAGCGCCGCTCGACCACCGTCGGCTCCGGTTCGTCGCGCGACGCCGTTTCTGCCTACCCGCCGCTGGTCATGCCTGCTGATCGCTGATCGCGCCTGACTGCCGGGCCCGCTGCTCGGCCGGGCCCGTGACCATCCGTTCAGGCGACGGAGAGCGGCTTCCGGACTCGGTGTAGGCAAATTCCCGACACGATCCGCGAGGGATTTCGCCGACATTCGCCGCCGACGGGTTCTGACATCTGCCAGACCAAGGGTACTGACACGCGGAGTCACGAGAACCGGACAATTCGATCAGGCAGACGCGGATAAACAATCCTCGGCCACCACGCTAGACTCAAAACAGAGATGGAAGTCGAATGCATGCAGCGAGCGAGGTGGCATGACTGAGCATTGTACTTTCGGCGCCGCCCCTGATCAGATGGGCGGTGGCGTTCTGCGCCTGCAGGGCGAGATCGGCCTGGAGCAAGCCAAAACGGTCCACCACGCCCTGGTTCAGGCGTTGTCGCAGACGTCGCGTCTGCTCATCGATCTGTCCCAGGTGACCACGGTCGATCTGACCTTGGTGCAGCTCCTGCTGGCGGCTCGGCGCTCGGCCGCCGAACAAGGCAAGGCGTTGTGCCTGCGGGCGCCCGGCCCGAGCCCGATCGTTCAGCAAACCGCGGCGGCGGCGGGGTTTCCGATGACCGCCCACGCATGGCTGGGTCTGCCCATCGTCGAGGGGAAGGAATGCCGCAACGAGTGTTGATTGCCGACGATTCGGTGAGCATGCGAACCATGCTCACCGCCACTCTGAGGGGGGCAGGGTTCGAGGTCGTCGAAGCGGTCGATGGCGCCGACGCCCTGCAGAAGGCCACCGGCTGTCCGCCGTCCCTGATCATCACCGACCTGAACATGCCCCAGCTCGACGGCATCGAGCTGATTCGCCGGTTGCGCGCCGAGCCGGGGTTCCGGGCGACCCCGATCTTGATGCTGACGACCGAATCGCAGGAGGCACGGAAACAAGAAGGTCGAAAAGCGGGCGCGACCGGCTGGATCGTCAAGCCCTTCCGACCGGAGCAGCTGCTGGCGGTGATCAAGCGCGTGTTGGGGTGAAAAGGATGCCCAATCCGTATTTGTACAAGACCATTCCCGGACTGATCGCCCGCTTGCGGCGAGCCCTCGTCCAGCATGACCGGCATCCCGACAACCCGGTGCTGCATCGCACGATCTTTTTGTTGATCGATGCCTTGATCCAGAAGGGGCACATCCAGCGGGTGGGGAGTTTCGATCGATGCCCGCGCCCCGCCCAGGAGGCTTAGGATGCCATCGAACGGCTTCGCCTCGACCTTCCGCGAGGAGGCCCTCGATCTGCTGGCCAGCCTCGAGGCCCTGCTGCTCGACCTGGAGCAATCACCACGCGATCGCGATCTCATCGACCAGGTGTTCCGCGCCATGCACACGCTCAAAGGGTCGGGCAGCATGTTCGGGTTCGACGATGTGGTGGCGGTGGTCCATGAGATCGAGACGGTGTTCGACCTGGTGCGCGCCGGGCGCCTCGAGGTGACCCCCGACCTGATCGCCCGCACCCTGCAGGCCCGCGATCAGATCCGGCTGCTGGTCGACCACGAGCGCGGCGGCGAGGCCCCGAACATGGCGCTGATCGGGCAGTTGGTCGTCGATTTTCGGACCATGGCCAGCCGACCAGTCACGCCGCGCGCGAGGCCTGAGGCCACCGGCCCGGCGGCCTTGCCACCTCAGGCTGATGGTGAACCCATCTCGGCATCGCAAGCATCAGCCGAAGGGGCAGCGGGGCCGAGCCCATCCTCCTCATCCGAGCCCACCCCCGGCCCGCGCGATGGGGCGATGCCCCCTCTGGCCTCGCAAGCCAGTCAGCCGCTCCGACAGGAAGCTCCCACCGAGGTCCCTCCCTCTGACAGCGTCCAGGCGCCTGCCAAAGGCCACCCAGGGATCGACGAAGCAACGGGAGAGCCGCCCCGCTCGCCCACCACCTGGTCGATCCGATTTGCCCCCCACCCCGGAATCTTCCTGACCGGCAACAATCCCGTAGGCATCTTGAAGGAACTGGCGGAATTGGGCCCGTGCGAAGTGCGCCCCGATCTGAGCAGGCTCCCCGCTCTCAACACCCTTGATCCAGAGTCCTGCTACCTCGCCTGGGACATCCTTCTCCACACCCACGCCGATCTGAACGCCATTCGCGATGTCTTCTTGTTCGTGGAAGACCATGCGCAGATCGACATCACCCCCACCGAGGCCGCTTTCCAAGCAGGGGCGAGCCGCGCCGCCACGGCGACCGGGTCGGCCGCGTCTGGGCCCACGGTCGATCCCCGGGCCGCCTCCCCCTCCGATCCTCCTGCTGGCGCGGCGCACGCGAGGGCGAACGAACGACCGGCCTCGACCATGTCGCCGGATTCCCTCACCGAAGCGGCCCGCCCCCCCACGGAGGCCGTCAGCGAGGGACGGCGCGATCTGCGCATCTCGGCCGAGAAGCTCGATCGCCTGGTCGAACTGATCGGCGAACTGGTCACGGTCCAGGCTCGCATCAGTCAGGTGGCAGCGCGGCGCAACGACGCCGAATTGACCTCGCTGGCCGAAGAACTCGAACGCTTGAGCGCCGACCTGCGCGACAGGGCGTTGAAGATCCGCATGCTCCCGATCGGCGCCACCTTCGAGGCCTTGCGGGCCACGATCTCCGAGACGGCCCGCGGTCAGGGCAAAGACCTGCGGGTGGTGATGCAGGGCACCGAGACCGAACTCGACAAGGATGTGATCGAGCGGCTCGGCGCCCCGCTCGGCCAGTTGGTTCGCCTGGCCGTCATCCACAGCCTGGAGAATCCGGCCCGGCGCACGGCTGGCGGCAAAGCCGCTCAGGCCATGCTGAGCCTGACGGCCCGCCATTTCGGCGGGAATTTCTGCATCGAGGTGCGGGACGACGGCCAGGGCTTCGATCCGGCCGCGCTGCGGGCGCGGGCCCAGGCACTCGGCCTGCCCCTGCCGGCCGACGAGCTGGCCGGGCAGGAGTTGCTGCGCCTGCTCTGCCAGCCGGGGTTTTTCGCAGAGGGCGGTCTGGGCGAGGTCAAGGCCGTGATCGACGATCTGCGGGGCACCCTGGAGATCGAGAACCGACCGGGCCAGGGCCTGACCTTCCTGCTGCGCCTGCCTTTGACCCTGGCCATCATCGAAGGGCTGGTGGTGGCGCTGGGCAGCTGGCACTTCGTGCTGCCGCTGGCGGCGGTCGAGGAGTGCATCGAGCTGACCCGCGAGACGGAGGCTCGTACCTATCGCAAAAATGTAGTGATGGTGCGCGACCAGATCGTGCCGTACATCCCGCTGCGCGAAAAATTCGCCGTCGACGGGCAGGCGCCGGCCATCCAGCAGATCGTCATCGCCAGCGTCGGGCAGCATCGGGTCGGCTTCGTCGTCGACCAGGTGATCGGCGAGTTCCAGACGGTGATCAAGCCACTGGGCAGCTTCTACAAGAATGTGAAGGGCATTTCGGGGGCGACCATCATGGGCGACGGCAGCGTCGCCCTGATCATCGACCTGACCAAGATCGTGCAGGAAGAGAGCCACGTTCTCGATCTGGCACAGCAAGGAGGGTGAGCATGGCGTTCAGCTTCTTCTTCCGCGACCTGCCGACGCTCGATACCGCGGTCCAGCACATGGTGGCGCAGACGATGGGCCGCTCGCGCATCCGGGTCTGGGTGGCGGGCAGCGCCAAGGGCCAGGAGGTCTACACGCTGGCCATGCTGCTGGCCGAGAAGATGGGCTATTTCAGTTTTCAAAATCTGCGTATCGAAGCGACCGACATCGAGGCCGAGTTCGGCGAGATCATCCGGCGGGGCATCTATCCGAAGGCTGAACTGGAGCGCATTCCCCAGCCGTACTTCGACCGCTACTTCCAGCCGACGGAACAGGAGGGATGCTTCCAGGTGATCGAACCGATCCGGCGCCGGGTCACCTTCACCCACCATGATCTGCTCAGCCTGAACCCGATCGGGGACGGCTTCAGCCTGATCGTCTGCAAGAACGTGCTGTTGCACTTCCAGCCCGCCGAACGGGTGGAGGTGTTCAAGATGTTCCATCGCAGCCTGGCCACAGATTCGATTCTCGCGAATGAGCACACCCAGAAACTGCCGGCCGAGGTGGTCCCGCTCTTCCAGCAGGTGGCCAGCGACGCTCAAGTTTACCGCAAGGTGTCGCTCCACGCATGAGGATCATTCCGCTGGCTCGCACGCCGCGCACCTACAGCGCCACGGCCTACCTAGTGCTGGGCACCTGGAATCGGCTCGACGATGTCAACACCTTGATCGATGTCGGCATCGACGAGTTCATCGCCGAGGAGATCTCGCGCCTCAATACCGGGGTCGGCAAGCGCCCGGTCGAGCGGATCATCCTCACGCACAATCATTTCGACCACGCAGGGGGGGCAGCGGCGCTGAAAGAACGGTACAAGGCAGAACTATTGGCCTGGGCTCCGGGGCCGGGAGTCGATCGCCTGCTTCAGGACGGCGAGGAATTGCGCCTGGGCGATGAGTGGTTCGAGGTGATCCACATGCCGGGACATTCGCATGATTCGATCTGCCTGTATAACCGATCGGAGGGGGTTTTGTTCTCGGGCGATTCGCCGCTGCGCATCCACTCGCCGAACGGAACCTATCTCGCCGAGTTCGTGGCCGTGCTGGACCGCTTGGCTTCGTTGCCGGTGCGGGCCATCTACCCGGGACATGACGCTCCCATTCTGAGCGGGGCCGCCGATCTGCTGCGCCAGAGCGCCGCCAACGCCCGCCAAGGGATTCTGGTCGCGTCACGCTCTTGCGGAGAGAAGTCCGAGCATGCCCACGTTGCCTGATCGCCGATTCTGGGCACGTCCTCCGCCGTCACCAAGCGTCTCTTGGTGGTTGGTACGGGTCCGACCGCGCTGGCGGATAGTCCTGAACGACAAGGAGTAGCCGAGTGTTCGAACGATTGACATTGGCCAACAAGCTGGTTGGGGGGTTCTGTATCGTGGCCGTCATCACCCTGATCGTGGGGTATGCCGGCTTCTGGGGAGCTGGAAACCTGGGAGATAATCTCAAAGAGATCGCCGAGGTGCGGATGCCCAGCGTCGATGCTTTGCGGCGCATCGGAGAAGGCTTCGAACGACTGAAAGTCGCGCAGCGCACGCTGCTCGCCCTTGGTTTGAGCGAAGCTGAGCAGGCCAAGCAATTCGTCGACTTTGACAAAGCCCGCGACTACTACAAAGCGGCCTGGGATGTCTACGAGCCGTTGCCCCAGACCAAAGAGGAGGCGGCCGAATGGCAGAAGTTCGTGGGGCTGGTGGCGGAATGGCGCAAGGCCGATGAACAGTTCCTGGCCAAAGCCAAAGAGTTCGCCAGCTACCAATTGTCCGATCCCACTGGGTTGGCCCGCGATCTGCAGATCTTCCGCGGGGACCATCACAAATTAACCATGGATATTCTCGCTCATGTCCTTGGGAAGGATCAGCTCGAAGGGGGAGATGACCACACCGCTTGTCGTTTCGGCAAATGGATGGCCCATTTTTCCACCAAGAACCCAGAGATCCTGCGGCTCCTCAATGAAATGCGCCCCTCCCATGAAGCCTTCCATGCCGCGGTCAAGCGCGCCAAAGGACTCTCCCGGCAAGGCGACAAGGATGGAGCGATGGCGATCATCCATAATGAGATGGAAGAAGCTGGGAAAAAGACATTCGCCAAATTCGATGAGTTGTTGACCATGGTCGGCCGGATCGACACGCTCCACGGCGAGATGACCCAACTGGCCTTGGTCGATTGCCAGGAACGGCAGAACGCTGCCGTGGAATCGCTGGCCAAAATCGTGAAGATCAACGAAGAGGTCGCCGCCGCCGCTGTCGTCGAGGCCAAGGCAGCTCAAAGCACCGTTCGCCATGTCACCATGGGAGGAATGATGTTCGGATTTCTGGTGGCTCTGGTATTCGGCTTGTTGATCAGCGGCAATATCCGGAATATCCTCGAGACCTTCCAGTCGGAAATGAAGCTGCTCTGCGACGCGGCCATCGCCGGCAAGCTGGCCACCCGGGCCCAGGTCGACAAGATCAGCTTCGAATTCCAGCCGCTGTTGGCCGGTGTCAATCAGACGCTCGATGCGGTGATCGGACCGCTGAACGTGGCGGCCGAGTATGTCGACCGTATCAGCAAGGGCGACATTCCCAAGAAGATCACCGACCAGTACAACGGCGATTTCAACGAGATCAAGAACAACCTGAACAACTGCATCGACAACATCAATGCGTTGGTGGCCGACGCCAACATGCTGGTCGAGGCGGCGGTGGCCGGGCGCCTGGCGACGCGGGCCGATGCCAGCAAGCACCAGGGCGACTTCCGCAAGATCGTCGACGGGGTCAACCGCACCCTCGACGCCGTGATCGGGCCGTTGAACGTGGCCGCCGAGTATGTCGACCGCATCAGCAAGGGCGACATTCCCAAGAAGATCACCGACCAGTACAACGGCGATTTCAACGAGATCAAGAACAACCTGAACAACTGCATCGATAACATCAATGCGCTGGTGGCCGATGCCAACATGCTGGCCAAAGCGGCGATCGAGGGCAAGCTGGCGACGCGGGCCGATGCCAGCAAGCATCAGGGCGACTATCGCCGCATCGTCGAAGGCGTCAACCAGACGCTCGATGCCGTGATCGGGCCGTTGAACGTGGCCGCCGAGTATGTCGACCGCATCAGCAAGGGCGACATTCCGCCGCTGATCACCGACTCGTACAACGGCGACTTCAATGAGATCAAGCAGAACATCAACCTGTTGATCGAAGCCAACAACCAGATCGTGACGGTGGCCCGGGAGATGGCGATCGGCAACCTGAACGTCGAGGTCAAGGAGCGCAGCGCCCAGGATGAACTGATGCGCTCGTTGAAGGCGATGATCGAGGCCATGAAGGGCATCACCGGCATCGCGCAGCAGATCGCCGACGGCAACCTGTGCCTCGACATCAAGGAACGGTCGGTGCATGACGAGCTGATGCGGGCCCTGCGGCAGATGGTCACCCGCTTGACGGCGGCGGTCAACGAGATCCGGCAGGCGGCCGACAACGTGGCCAACGGGTCGAACGAGCTGTCGGCGAGCGCGGAAACGATGTCCAGCGGCGCCAACCAGCAGGCCACCGCCGCCGAGGAAGCCAGCTCCTCGATGGAGGAGATGAGCAGCAACATCCAGCAGAACGCCGACAACGCGGCCCAGACCGAAAAGATCGCCCGCAAGGCGGCCGAAGACGCCAAGGACGGCGGCAAAGCGGTGGCCGAGACGGTGCAGGCGATGAACGAGATCGCCAGCAAGATCTCGATCATCGAGGAGATCGCCCGCCAGACCAACCTGTTGGCGTTGAACGCCGCCATCGAAGCGGCCCGCGCCGGCGAGCACGGCAAGGGCTTCGCGGTGGTCGCCTCCGAGGTGCGCAAGCTGGCCGAGCGCAGCCAGTTGGCGGCCGGCGAGATCCGCAACCTGTCGGCCTCGAGCGTCAAGGTGGCGGGGCGGGCTGGCGAAATGCTCGCCAAGATCGTGCCCGATATCCAGAAGACCGCCGAACTCGTCCAGGAGATCAGCGCCGCCTGCAAGGAGCAGACGACCGGGGCCGACCAGATCAACAAGGCGATCCAGCAGCTCGACCAGATCATCCAGCAGAATGCCGGCGCCGCCGAAGAGCTGGCCTCGACCGCCGAAGAGATGACCTCGCAGGCCGAGCAGATGCGGGCGACCATCTCGTTCTTCAAGGTCGGCACGGCTCAAGCGGCGACCCAGGCGGTCGGCGACCGGGCCGGGGCGGTGCTGAAGGCGGCCAAGGCGGCCGCCGCCCCCCTCGATGCACGGCGGGTGACGACCAAGGCCAAGAAGGTCCAGGCCAAGCCGGGCGGCGCGGCCATCGACCTCGGGGAAGAACCCGCTGCCGCTGCCGACAAGCGGGACACCGAGTTCGAGAAATACTGAGCACCGACCTGAGCGGAACGGCGAGGCCCCCGCCCCCGGGGGCCTCGCCCTGGACACGAGGAGCAGAACATGGCAACCACCGATTCCAAGACCACCAATGCCGCGGTCCAATACCTGACCTTCAAGCTCGAAGATGAGGTCTATGCCGTCGACGTGGCCAAGGTGCGGGAGATCCTGGATTTTCCGCCGATCACCAAAGTACCGCGCACCCCCGAGTTCATGCGAGGGGTGATCAACCTGCGCGGGAGCGTGGTGCCGGTCGTCGACATGCGGCTGAAGTTCGGCATGAGCAAGACCGAGAAATCGGTCAATACCTGCATCGTGGTCGTCGAAGTGCAGCTCGAGAACGAGGCGACGATCATCGGCGCCCTGGCCGACTCGGTGCAGGAGGTCATCGAACTCGAGCCCAGCCAGATCGAACCGCCGCCCAAGATCGGATCGCGCCTCAAGGTCGAGTTCCTGAAAGGCATGGGCAAGATCGGCGACCGGTTCCTGATGATCCTCGATATCGACAAGGTGTTCTCATCCGACGAGATCCTGATGGCCCAGGACATGACCGCCTCCGGCAAGCAGTTGCTCGAGTCGAACGCCACCGCCTGAGTCGGCCGATGAACCTGAACCCACCGCCTGACCGGGGCCGAGGCCATGCCGAGGAGGAACGCATGCCCGTCGCCACCGCAGGCCTGACCGAGATGTCTCCTGCCGAGTTCCGGCGGATGAGCGAATTCATCTACCAACGGTGGGGCATCCACCTGCCGCCCAGCAAGAAAGCCCTGTTGGAAGGGCGGCTGCGCAAACGTCTGCATCAGCTTCGCCTGCCGGGGTTCAAGGAATATTGCCAATACCTGTTCAGTCCGGAAGGCATGGCCCGCGAAGCCCTCGAGATGGTCGACCTGGTCACCACCAACAAGACCGAGTTCCTGCGAGAACCTGACCATTTCGAGTATCTGACCGCCACCGTGCTGCCCACCCTGGCGGCCGATCAGACTGGCGGCACCGGCGACCGCTTCCTGGTATGGAGCGCCGGGTGCTCCAGCGGGGAAGAACCTTACACCCTGGCCATGGTCCTGAGCGAATTCGCCGCGAGCCACCCGCACTTCCGCTTCCGCATTCTCGCCACCGACATCTCGGCCCGCATGCTGGCCATCGCCCGGGATGGCATCTACCCGGAAGAACGGATCGCCCCGGTGCCTCTCGAGTGGCGGCGACGCTACCTGATGCGCAGCAAGGATCCGGCCCGCCGCGTGGTGCGCTTCACCCCCGAGATCCGGGCGCGCATCACCTTCCAGCGTCTGAATCTCATGGAAGTCGGCACCCAGGTCCGGGAGACCTTCCAGATCATCTTCTGCCGGAACGTCATCATCTATTTCGACCGCTTCACCCAGGAAAAGCTGTTGCGGGAGTTCTACCGCCGGCTGCCCCCGGGCGGATACCTGTTCCTCGGCCATTCCGAAACCTTGACCGGCCTCGACATCCCGCTGCTGAATGTCGCCCCCACTGTCTATCGCAAACCCTTTGCGGAAGGAGAGGGCCCGCCTCACGGGCTGACCCGATGAAGAAACCGATCCGGGTTCTGATCGTCGATGACTCGGCCGTCGTGCGGCAGGCCATGAGCGACCTGCTGGCGAGCGATCCCGCCCTCTCGGTGATGGCGGTGGCCCCTGACCCCTACATCGCGGTGCAGAAGATCGCCGAGGAAGTGCCCGACGTCATCGTCCTCGACATCGAGATGCCGCGCATGGACGGGCTGACCTTCCTGCAGAAGCTGATGAGCCAGCACCCGATCCCAGTGGTCATCTGCTCGAGCCTGGTGGAAGGCCAATGCGAAACCTCGCTGCGCGCCTTCGAGTACGGCGCGGTCGAGATCATCACCAAGCCGCGGCTCGGCACCCGGGCCTTCCTCGAAGAAGCGAAGGTGCAGATCTGCGACATCATCAAGGCCGCCGCCCAGGTGCGGCCGGCCCGCCTGCGCCGGCCGCTGGTGGAACCGAAACGGACGGCCGATGTCATCCTGCCCAAACCGACCACTCAGGCCATGGTGCGCACCACGGAAAAGGTCGTGGTGGTGGGCGCCTCGACCGGCGGCACCGAGGCATTGCGCGTCTTCCTGGAGGCGCTGCCGCTCGACAGTCCGGCCGTGGTCATCGTGCAGCACATGCCCGAGAAGTTCACGGCGTCGTTCGCCGCCCGCCTCGATGGCCTGTGCCGGGTCACGGTCAAAGAAGCCGCCGACGGCGACACCCTGATGCGCGGGCACGCCCTGATCGCGCCGGGCAATCGCCACCTGCTGGTAAAGCGGAGCGGCGCCCGTTACTACGTCGAGGTCAAGGATGGCCCGCTGGTCTCGCGGCATCGGCCCTCGGTCGATGTGCTGTTCCGCTCGGCGGCGCGATATGCGGGTCGGAACGTGGTCGGGGTGATCATGACCGGCATGGGGGACGACGGGGCGCGCGGCATGCGGGAGCTGAAGGAGGCGGGGGCCTTCACCATCGCCCAGGATGAAGCCAGTTCGGTGGTCTTCGGCATGCCCAGGGAAGCCATCGCGCGAGGGGGCGTGGATCTCGTCCTGCCTCTCGACCAGATCGCCCGCGAGGTCCTGCGTCGCTGCGCCGAACCCGACGACGGAGGTGTCCATGCCCATCATCGCTGAACGCAGCCTCCGCCAGTATCCGCCCAAGGTGGTCAACCTGCACATCGGGCAGTTGTTCGCCTGCCGGGAACGGGCGGTGCTGCGAACGCTGCTGGGGTCGTGCGTGTCGGCCTGCCTGTTCGACCCGGTCACCAAGGTGTGCGGGATGAACCACATCCTGCTGCCCGGGCAGGCCGATCTGCAGATGTTCAACGAGAGCGCGCGCTACGGCATCAATGCCATGGAAGTGCTGATCAACGAAATGACGAAACTGGGCGCGCTGCGCAGTCGGCTGCAGGCCAAGGTCTTCGGGGGAGGACACGTGCTGGCCACGGTGTCGACCGA
The DNA here is from genome assembly GCA_003327425.1 of Candidatus Ozemibacter sibiricus. GTDB lineage: Bacteria > Muiribacteriota > Ozemobacteria > Ozemobacterales > Ozemobacteraceae > Ozemobacter > Ozemobacter sibiricus. The sequence goes on along the minus strand of QOQW01000016.1, from coordinate 122,679 downwards.
GAAGAGCCCGGGGCTCAGGAATGTCGAATTCGTCCTGGAATATCTGCGTTTAGAGGGCATTCCCATCAAAGGACAAGACACCGGCGGCTCCTGGACGCGGGTCATCCAGTTCCATACCGATACGTTCGAGGTGTTCGTCAAGAAGATCCGGTCGACGGCCACCACGGCGGTGATGGCCGACGAGGAGAAGCTCCACCAGACGGCGGCCACACAGGCGGCGCAGGATACCGACATCACGTTGTTCGACGAATGACTGCCAGGGCGAGGAGAGAAGCCATGAGCGATGATTTGAAGGAATTGTTCCGGGAAGGAGCGATGGAATACCTGGCCGAACTCGAGGAAGCCCTGCTGCGGCTGGGCGAGCACCCTGAGGAAATGGCCGAGGTCGACCGCTTGTTCCGGGTCATGCACACGATCAAGGGGTCGGCCGGCATGGTCGGCCTGGACGATGTCTCCCAGTTCGCCCACCGCCTGGAAACTGAATTCGACGCCATCCGACAAGGGCGAACCGTGGTGACCCCGTCGTTGGTCAACCTGTCGTTGCTGGCCCGCGATCAGATGCTGGCCATGATCGACGCCCATTTCGGGGGGGCCCCCGCCGATCCGGCCTGGACCCAGGACATTCTGGAGAACCTCCGCCGGGCCCAGACCGGCGAGGCGCGAGCCAACCCGCAGGAAAAGCAGCGGCGTCGGTTGGAAGAACTGGTCGCTCTTCTGCCCGGGCAGCTGACCGCAGAAGGCCGGCTGCCCCAGGCGGTGGCCGCCCTGGGGGAAATCCTGGAACTGGCCCGCCAGCTCGGACTGGACAGCCTGGCCGAATTTCTGGGCGACATCCGCCAGGATGCCGAATCCCTGGCCCGGGCCGGTCTAGATCTTCCCGCCGAAGCGCGGGTGGTGGCCCGCGAGGCCGCCCGCGAAGCGGCCCGGATCATGACCGATGCCCTGGCCCCCCAGCCCGCCGATCCCGATCCGGCCGAGATCCTGGCCGCGCTCGAGCGGCCGCTGGCCATCAAAGAGGCCTGGAAGCGGGTCCGGCCCGCGATGCTGGCCGCCGCCTCAGACAGGCCGCCCGCCGCGCTCCACACCTTCCGGATCATCGTGCGGTTGGCGGCCGGCCGCACGCCCCTGGGACTCACGCCCGAGCAGGTGGTAGAACGCTTGCGGGCCCTGGGACAGATCCGCTTGGTGCGCGAGACGGCGAGTTCCGACCGCACGGACGCAATGAGGGCCAAGGAGTCCATGACGGCCTGAGGCAAGGGCAAGCATGACCGAGAGTGCAAGATCGCTCACCCCCCCATCCACCGGCGGCACCTCCGGAGAGGCCAGCAGTCTGGAACTGCTCCTGCGCACCACCGCCGATCCGGCCCAGGTGCGCGACCTTTTGGCGTCACTGGTGGGCGATGGGCAGGCGACCATCGAGGAGGTCGCCGAGCCAGCCAAGGAGGAAGGAACAGGGGGCGGGGTCCAGTTGCTCGGGCAGATCCTGGTAGAGCGGGGGGCGGTCTCGCCCGAGGCGTTGAACCAGGAACTGGCCAAGCAGAAGCCGATCGGCGAGCGGCTCGTCGAGCAAGGACTCCTCAGCCGTGATCAAGTCGACGATGCCCTGCGGGAACAACGCCGACAGAAGGAGGCGGCCGAACGGCGGGTTAAAAGCGAGGCGGTCACCAGCATCCGGGTCAGCTCGCTCAAGCTCGACAAGCTGGTCAATCTGATCGGCGAGCTGGTCACGGTGCAGGAACGGCTCGCCCAGGCGACCGCGACCTTGCGCGAGACCAGCCCGGACCGCCTGGCCGAGGTGCTGCAGGCCTTCAACCTCAACGCCATCTCGGAGGAGGTCAGCCGCCTGACCAACGGCCTGCGCGACAATGCGTTGAGCATCCGGATGCTGCCCATCGAGGCCACCTTCAGCAAGTTCAAGCGGCTCGTCCATGATCTGGCAGTGGGGCTGGGCAAGGAGATCGAGCTGACCACGGCCGGGGGCGAGACCGAGATCGACAAGACGGTGATCGACAAGCTCGACGAGCCGTTGATGCACCTGATCCGCAACAGCGCCGACCACGGCATCGAACCGCCCGCGGTGCGAGAGGCCGCCGGCAAGCCGCGCAAGGGCACGATCCATCTGTCGGCGGAACACGTCGGCGGTCATGTGGTCATCCACGTGCGCGACGACGGGGGCGGCCTGCGGCGGGAGGCGATTCTGGCCAAGGCGATCGAGCGCAAGCTGGTGCCGCCTGGCACCGAACTCTCCGACAAAGAGATCTTCAGCCTGATCTTCCTGCCAGGGTTTTCGACGGCGACGCAGGTGACCAACGTCTCTGGACGAGGGGTGGGCATGGATGTGGTCAAGAAGACCATCGAGGATCTGCGCGGCACCCTCGACATCGCCAGCGTGCCCGGCCAGGGCACCCAGGTCGACATCACGCTGCCCCTCACTCTGGCCATCATCGACGGCCTGCTGGTGACGCTCGCGGGGCAATCGTTCATCCTACCGCTCTCGGTCGTGGAGGAGTGCATCCAATTGCGGCAGACCGACCATGATACCTTCACCGGCAAGAACCTGGTCGAGGTGCGCGGGCAGATGGTGCCGTTCATTCCGCTGCGGCAGCGCTTCGGCATGGCCGGCGACCGCCCCGCCATCGAGCAGGTGGTCATCTGCCACACGCGCGAGGCCCGGATCGGCCTGCTGGTGGACGCGGTGATCGGGGAGCACAAGACCGTGATCAAACCCCTGGGCAAGATGTACCGGCGCGTGCCCGAGTTCTCGGGGGCGACCATCCTGGGCGATGGCTCGATCGCGCTGATCATCGACGTCAGCCGCCTCACCCGCCAGGAGCAGGCCGAACGCCTGCACTGAACCCCGTCCGCCCGCCGTTTTTCCCCCGACCTTTGGCCTCTGACCAAGGGGATCCGACGCTGTTGCGAGCCAATAGACCCCGATCGGCAGGCCGCCCAGCAGGATGAGGTGTGATAGACTACCGTCATCGAATCTCTTTGCAAAGGAGACCACCATGTCTGATTTCTTCCCCTGGAAGGACCACTACGCCACGGGAATTCCCTCGATCGATAGCCAGCATCGTCGGCTGGTCGGCCTGATCAACGAATTGTTCCTGGCCATGAAAGAGGGCAAAGGCAACGACATTCTCGGCAAGGTTTTGCACGATCTTGCCGCCTACACCAAGACCCATTTCGCCCATGAGGAAAAGCTCTTTGCCGAACACCGGTATCCCAAAGCGGCGGTCCACATCCGCGAACATCAAGGTCTGGTGCAGCAAGTGGCCGACGTCTCGAAGGATCTGGCGGCCGGCAAGCCGGTGCTGACCCTGCGAGTGATGAACCTTCTCAAAGACTGGCTCAACACCCACATTCTCGGATCGGATCAAGCGTATGCCCCCTTCCTGCGGGAGCGAGGCGTGCAATGACGTGATGGCCTCCGCGTTTGGTTCCGGGATGCCGGCCCCGGATCGGTTGCTGGTGCGGTTGACCCTGGCGCAGCCCATGCCAGCCGAAGCCGAGGAGGCCCGCCGATTGGCGGCGGGCCTGTCCGACATCGAGTGGCGCCGCTTCCGGCGCCTGCTGCGCCACAACGATGTAGGTCCCCTCGTATGGACGACCACCCATCGCCTGGGGCTCTGGGAGAGCCTGCCGCCCCAGGTGCGCCAGGCGATCGCCTCCCGACGGACGACTGTCGAGCAGCTGGCCCGCGTCCGACTGGCGCGGGCCGGCGAGCTATTCGACCGGTTGGCGGCGCGCGGCATTCCGGTCATCGTCTTGAAGGGCGTGGCGTTCGGCGAAACGATCTACGCCGACCCCGCCTACAAGAAGATGAACGATCTCGACCTGCTCTTCCGGCCCGCCGATGTGCCGGCGTTGCGAGAGGTGCTGCGCGAGCTGGAGCTGGTGCCGCTGGCGCTGCTGGATGGCGGCGAAGAGGAGGACGACCCGCAGGCGGTGCCCGATCCTCGCCGGTCCTATCATCTGCCTGCCCACGTCTCGCGCGACCTGACGTTCGTGCTGGGGTTGCATTGGGGCCTGGTCAACCCGAAGACCGGCTACCGTCTCGACTACGACGGCACCTGGGCCCGGCGGCAGCCCTTGCGGGTGGCCGGCCGCGCGGTGGCGGCGCTCAGCCCCCTCGACGCCCTGCATCACCTGGGCGTGCATTTCCATTATTACAAAACGGGCCTGAAAGAGCTGGGCGATGTGGCGAACCTGGTGCGGGCCCATCCTGATTTCGACTGGGACACCTTCGGACGGATGGTGGAAGAAGCCGGCACCGCGACCGCGGTCTTGCGACCGCTGCGACTGGCCGAGGCGATGTATGGTCTGACCATTCCCGCACGGTGGATGCAGCGATGGCGGGCGACCGCCGATCCCTTCGTGGGGCGGGACACCGAGCGGCTGGCGGCGCGCGCCGACCTGCTGGCCGAGAGCCGCAGCACCTGGTCGTCGGAGATCGAGAAGGCCTACCTGGCCTTCACCTTCGAGAACCGGTTCATCCCCAAAGCGAAATGGTGGGCGACCTTCTGGCACCGGCTGCTGCTGCCGCCGCGGCAGGTCTTCTCCCGCACCAACGCCTGTCGGCCGGGGGAACGATCGCCGGCCTGGCTGTTCGCGATGAACCTCTGGCGGACGGCGCGCGAAGTGGGACGCGAGTATGGCCTGGCCGTGTTCGGTCTGTTGATGCTGAAGTCGCTGCTCGAGCTGGCGGCGTCGCTGCTGGCCAGCGGCCGCGGCGGTCGCCGCCGCATGGACGAGCTGCGCGAACGCCTCGGCCAGGACGAGGCCCAGATCATGGCGTTCATGGCCAGTTTCGATTGATTCCATGAGCGCGCTGCCGCCCTGCTGCCCTGAAGGGAAGGCCGCCGACGCGGCGGCGAGCGGGGCCTTTCCGCCAGGGATCCGGTGGACGCGGGCCCTGACGGCGGAACGCTATCCCTTCCCGTTGAGCCCCCTGGGCTGGAGCAACATCCAGGAGGTGTTCGACCGGGGAGTGCGTTCATTCGCCGAGTTCATGGGCCGGCCGCTCGACGCCCGCACCGAACTGGCCTGTTCGGTGAACGGCTGGATCTACGCCAATGCCGATGCCTTCGACTTCAAGCAGCGCTTCAAGGTACGACTCGGGATCGGCGAACAGATCGGGCTCCTGGCCGAGGTGCTGCCCCGCCTGGGGGACGGCCCGGGATTCTGGAAGAATCTGCGCGCGGTGGCCCGGTTCCTGCGAGCGCCCGAGACGATGCGCACGCGCCTGGGCGACCGCCTCGATTCGCCGGTCCTGGCCCTGGCCGGCGGGGCCGTGCGCCGATTCCTCGCCCGGATCGGCGGCGACGTGCGACGGGCCTGGCCGTCGGTGCTGGCCCGCTTCAAGACCCGCGTGGCCGCGCTGGCCGAGCGGATCGCCCAGGTCGATGACTGGCCCGCCCTCCTGGCGCTCGGCGATGAACTGCGCGCCGAGATGATCGCCTACATCGAACCCGACCTGGTCATCTTCGCGGTCCGGGAAGTGGCAGCCCTGATGCTGATCGAGCTGGCCCGGCTGGCGGAGCTGCCCGACCCGACCAGTCTGCCGGCGCGGCTGGCCGCCGGACTGGACGAGAACGCGACCCTGGCCTTCCATCGGCGGCTGGCCGAGCTGGGCCATTTGGCCGCGTCGCAGCCGTCGGCTCGCCCCGAGGAGTGGCCCCCTCCGGCGCGGGCGGCCTGGGAAGCCTTCTGCCGGGAATTCGGCCACCTCGCCCCCGGCTGGGACCTGCGTTTCCCCACCCTGGGGGAAGACCCCGAGCGTCTGCTGACCCTGGCCCGGGCCGCCGCCGCCGAGGCGAGGACGGGTGGCGTCGCCAGCGAGGCCCGCGGAACCGGGCCGTTGGCGGCAGCGACTCGTTCCGACGAGCCAGCCCACGCCCGGAACTCCGTGCTGACCGCCCTCGCTCCCTGGCCGGTAGCAAGAGGTCTGGCCGAATTCCTGATCGAGACGCTGCGCACCTTCCTGATCATCGATGAAGAGCACCATTTCTACACGGGACTGGTCTTTCCTCCGACCCGCCGCTTGATCGGCAAACTGGGAACGGAACTCGTCCGGCGCGGCCGGCTGGCTCGCCCCGAAGACATCTACTGGCTGACCGACCGAGAAGTGCGCGACCTGCTGCGCCGCGACCAGCACGGCTCGCTGGACGAGCTGATCAGCCAACGGCAGCGAGCCCACGACCGAGCCGCCCGGGAAGGTCCGCCCACCCCGCCTGCGGTGGAGAACGTGGCCAGGGCGCCTGCCAGAGAGGGGCGGGCCACCGTCGTCGCCTCGCCGGCCGAGATGACGATCGCCTCGCACGGCGAAAGCCTTGGCGGCCCGACAGCCAGCTTCCGCGAGGAGCGGGTCTCGCCCCACCCGCCAGCCGAGGCGGCATCGCCTGGCCGTTCGACGGACAGGCCAGGCGATGGAGAGATGCGCCCGAATGGTCTGTCTGGCACCTGCCTCCGGTCCGGAGCGTCGACCGACGAACAGACCGGCGACGACCGCGCGCCCCCCCTCAGAGCGCGAGGGCGGCCCGTCTGCCAGCGCGGGGTGGCGGCCTCGCCAGGGAAAGGCCGGGGCCCTGCTCGCAAACTGGCCACCATTGCCGATCTGGAGCGGGTCGAGCCCGGCGACATCCTGGTGGTGCGCTCGCCCGATCCGTTCTTCTCGATGGTCTTTCCGCGGGCGGCCGGGCTGGTGGCCGAGACCGGATCGGTGCTGTCGCACGGCGCCATCGCGGCCCGCGAGTATCGGCTGCCGGCCGTGCTGGGCCTCGCTGGAATCTGGGACAGGCTCGTCGACGGCGAGCCGCTCGAAGTGGACGGCACGACCGGAACGGTGCTCTTCCCGTCGGCCACCGCCGCGGAGGACCGATGACAGCGCCATCGCTCGCGAAACCGCCCCTGCCTCCCCCTCCCCTGTCGGCGACGGCTGCGCCAGGGGCTGCCGGCGGCCAGGCCGCCGAGCCAGCGGCGGGGTCGCCTCCCCTGGCGGCTGACCGTCTTGATCGTTTCCTCCAGTTCGGTTTCGCCCCGCGCCGGGCCGCCGATCTGCCGCCCACCTGGCGCCCCGACGCCATCCTCTGGGATCTGGACGGCACGCTGGCCATCTGGACCAGCCTGCAGGTGGTGGGCCATATCGCCTGGGCCTATCTGCGACGGCTGGCCCGCGAGGAGCCCTGGCTGCGCGCCCTGCTGGTGACGGCGCGCGCTTGGCGGCGCATGATGCGCAACCCCGGCCCCTCCACCAACGACCAATGTTTCAACCGGCTGATGGCCGCGTCGTTGGGCCGTTCACCCACCGCGATCGCCGCTCTGACGCGGGAGTTGCTGGCCATGCCGGAGGTGGGCGCCGCCGTCCAACGCTTCCTGCGTCCCATTCCCGTCGCGCGAGCCCTGGTGCAGGCCGCCCACCAGAGCGGCCGGTTCCAGCAGGCGGTGGCGACCAGTCCGGTCATGCCGGCGGCCTTCAACCGTGACCGCCTGGCCAGCATCGGCTATGCCCCTGCCTGGTTCGTCCATGTCACCGGCAGCGATCTCTATTCGAGCCAGAAAGACTCGCCCCGCTTCTACCAAGAACTGCTCGCCCATCTGCGCCTGCCCGCCGAGCGCTGCCTGATGGTCGGCAACGACCAGGGCAAGGATCTGGTGGCCGGGGCGGTCGGCATCCCGGTCTTCCTGCTGCAGACGCCGTTCACCCGACGGCGCCCCGCACCGGCGGGCCTGTTTCCGACCTGGGAAGGCGGATACGCGGAACTCGCGCAACGCCTCGGTCTGCCCGCTACGATGACGTAGTCGCCCACCGCGCGGAACGACGGCCGCGGGGTGATCACTTCCGCAGGCGGCCGATGCCGTTGTCGGTGGCGATCCAGAGATTGAGATCGTCGTAGGCCAGGGCGTAGATGTGGTTGCCCGGCAGCCCATCGAAGGGACAGACATCCGGGCCGCCTTCGTTGGGATTGCCCGGCCAGGCCCACCCGACCAGAGCCTTCGCCGAGAGCACGCCCCGCGAAGGCCAGGCCATGCTGCCCATGCCCTGGGCGCGGGGTTTGCCGCCATGCACCATGACGCCCTCTTCGGTGCTGATCCGCAGCAGGCCGTTGCGATGGCCGACCCAGAGCACCAGCTTCGACTCGTCCCCTTCCGAATCGTCGAAGAGCAGGGCCTCGACTTCGTTCGAATAGGCTCCGAACGAGGTGATATCGGTGTGCAGGCAGAACCCCGGCCCGAAGCAGTCGAGCCCCTTTTTGCTGCCGACGTAGAGGATGCCGTCGCGCACCGCCAGGGCCTGGATGAAATCGCTGGACAGCCCTTTGGTGCTCAGGGTCTCCCACCGGGTCCAGGACACGCCATCGAAGATGTACACCCCGTCGCCATTGGTGCCGACATAGATCTTGTCGTTATCGGCGCAGATGGCGGTCACCGCTGAGCGGAACATCGAGCTCGGCGTGCTGAACGGCAGGCCCTCGCGCGGGAACGATTCGATCTGCCCGTCGCGCCAGCGATAGAGGTTGCCGCTGCTACCGATGGTACCAGTCTTGGTCCGGAAGTCGAACGTGCCGTCGGACAGCCCGCCGGTGCCGATCAGCAGCGTGTTCTTGTCTTGATACAGCGCGGTGACGTTGGCATCGCGCAACCCGGCATCGCCATCGTAGATGGACCAGGAGCCATTTTCGGCGCCGGTCAAGATGGCGAGCCCGCCGCGCCCGAATTTGTAGCCGCCGACGGCGGGACGTCCGTCATGCGTGGCGACGAGCACATTCACCTCGCTGGGGAACCGCACCGCGGGGGGGCGCGGAAAATCAGGCACGAATTCCACCTTCGGCGGGACGAAGGCGAACAGGAAGCCGGTCAGGGCCCCCGGCGGATGGACCGCCGCATAGACCCGTTCGCCGACGCCCAGGCCCACCACCTTCCAGCCCATGTTGGCCAGATAGGTGTAGAAGTTGCCCTGACCGTGGTGCGGGAGGTTCTTCTCGAAAAACACATTGGCCCCTTCGTCGGTGGCGATGCCGGCCCAGGTCTGGATCACATGCAGCACTTTGCAGGTCGGATTGAGGAGAGGGGCATAGCACACCCCTTTGCAGGGCTGGGGGGAAGCGCTGGCGATGTTCCGCGTGCAGGTGGCGCAGGCGCATCCGCAACCGCCGCGCAGCTGGGGCTGGCCGGAGGCGTTCATGGGCTCGTAGTCCTTGATGGGATGATCGATCGCCATCAGACTGAGATGATTGATCGCATCGGACACCAGCCCGCTGTTGGCCGCAGTGACCAGCTCCCACGGGCCGTCCTTGACATCTTTGATGGCCAGCCCCTCTTTGGTGCCGACCCAGAGCCGCTCGGTGACCGGCTCATAGGCGAGGCAGGTGATCCAGGTGGCGGCCAGCCCTGGATCGGCGGTGCGCAGCGATGTGTATTTCCGATCGTTGTACAAGTACAACCCTTCGCCGGCGGTGCCGAGGACGACCCAGTCGTCGGCGGTCGAGCCGAAGCGGCGATATTTGTAGTAGGCGGCACAGGTGAACCATTCGCAGGGCAGGTCGGCATCGGTGCCCAGGGTATGGCTGTCGATGTTCGAACCCTGGACGATGGCCCAGCCTTTCGTCGTGGTCACCAGCATGCCGAGCGGGGAATCGCACAAGCCGGTGATATGGTCGGTGGGCAGGCCGCGCGCTTCCGTCCAGACATCGAAGGAGCCGCCCCGATAGCGGGCCAGGCCGCGCATGGTGCCGACGAACAGTTCCCCATCGCGGGTGGCCAGGCAGGTGATGCCGTTGTCGGGCAGCCCATGATCGGCGGTGAAGGATTTGATGGTGCCGCCGTCGTCGATGAAGGCCAGGCCATCGGCGGTGCCGACCCACAGATCGTTGCCGACGCGCACGATGGCTGTGACGGTCGGGCCGGGCAACCCATTGGCCGGGGTAAAGGACTTCTGGATCGTCCCGTAGAAATCCATGCGGACGAGGCCGTAATCACGGTACCCGACCCAGATATCCCCGCCATCGAGCAGCGTCGTCATGACCTGCTTCAGGTTCGGCACCGGCGGGGGCAGGGTGTACCAGGTCCTTCCCCAGGCGGGAGCCAGCATCCCGCAGAAGATCACTCCCAGCCACCACCGGGTCAACCATCGACAGCGCATCACCGTTCGCTCCCTTCGAAGTTCGGAAATCGGGCCACCGAACCGACGATCGAGAACATTCTACCATCGCCGACGACGACAGGCCTCAAGCGTGGTCCGTCGCGGGTATCCAGATCGCCACTTCTTCGTCGCCAGGAAGGAAGGAAGGGAGTCGGTGGACCATCGCCTCTTCCCGGCCATGGTATACTCCTCACCATCGGACCCAGCCATCAAAGGAGACAGCCACGTGCCCGTCCCGCCTTCCCCTGCTCGGCATGACGGCCCCCCCGCGGCCAACCCGCCGCTGGTCTGCTTGACCGGCATCGATGGGTGCGGCAAATCGACGCATATCCGGGGGTTGTCCGAGTGGTTGGCGAACACGCACGGCCGGCGAGCCGCGCATCTGCACGTCTGGGAAATCGCGCACAACCCGCGGTACCATCACCATCCGTTCATCGCCGACCCCGCGGCCGTCCATCGCTACCTCGCACTGCTGAGCGGCGGGCCGCGCGCCCTGTTCATCTTCCATGGCCTGCTCGAGTCGCTCCATCTGGTGCGACAGGCCCGGCCCGACCTGATCCTGGCCAACGGCTACTGGTACAAGTATGCGTTCACGGAAGCGCTGACCGGCACCGACCCGCAGTGGCTCCGCACCTTCGCCGCCGTCTTCCCCCGACCGGTGGTGACCGTCCTGCTCGATCTCGACCCGGCCCTCGCCTGGTCGCGCAAATCGACGGTCACCCCCTACGAGTGCGGCTTCCAGCCCCCGAGCGAGGCGACCTTCGTCGCCTTCCAGAGCCGATTGCGGGCCAGCCTGCGCGACGAGGCCGCCCGGGAGGGCTGGCCGGTGGTCGCGGTGGATCGTCCCCCGGCTGCGGTCGGCGCCGATCTTATCCGCATCCTGGAAACCGAGGTATTGCCCCGATGGACGTAGCCAATTTCGACGTCAAGGCGCTGCTCGCCGATCAGACCCGCTCACTGCCCGAGAAGATGGCGCTGTTCCACCAGGTCATCGAAGAAGCCCGCCGGCAGAAGCTGTATCTCTTCTTCCGCACCACCACGAGCGCCAGCACCAATCACATCGAAGCGGTCACCCTCGAAACGGGCCAACCGAAAGAGATGGTGATGATGGCCAGCAACAACTACCTGGGGCTGACCACGCATCCCGAAGTGGTGGCCCGCACCAAGGCCGCCATCGATCGCTGGGGCATCGGCATGGCCGGCCCCTGCACGCTCAATGGGAACACCACCCTGCATCAGGAGTTCGAGGCCCGCCTGGCGGCCTTCAAGCACTGCGAAGCGGCCATGCTCTTCCCCTCGGGGTATGCGGCCAACATCGGCCTGATCACCGCGCTGCTGGGCCCGCACGACTGGTTCATCGGCGACGAGCTGAACCACGCCAGCCTGATCGACGGCGCCCGCTACAGCCGGGCCCAACGCCTGGTCTTCAAGCACTCCGATCTGGCCGACCTCGAGCGCTGCCTGCGCGAGGTCGAGGGCAAGCCGGGCCAGAAGCTGGTCGCCGTCGACGGCGTCTACAGCATGGATGGCGAGATCGCGCCCTTGCGACCGATCGTCGACCTGTGCAAAAAGTACCGGGCCCTGCTGCTGGTCGATGACGCCCATGGCACCGGGGCCGTAGGCCAGCACGGCCGCGGCTCGCTCGAATACTGCGGGGTCGAAGGCGAGGTCGATTTCGTGATGGGCACCTTTTCCAAAGCCTTCGGCTGCTACGGCGGGTTCATCGCCAGCCGCAAGGTCGTGATCAACTGGCTGCGGCATTTCGCGCGCTCGGGCATGTTCACGGCCGCGGTGGCGCCGATGACGGTGGCGGCCTGCCTGGCCGGCCTCGATATCATCGAGCAGCATCCCGAGCTGGTGGCGAAGCTGCACGAGAATGCCGCCCTGGTTCGCCGCCGCCTGACCGAGGCCGGGTTCGAACTGGGCGGCCTGGATGCCCCGATCATCCCGATCTTCGTGCGCAGCCGCGAAAAGGTCTATGCCATCGTCAAGGAGGCCTACGAACGGGGGCTCTTCCTGTCGCTGATCGAGTATCCGGCGGTCGCCCCCGGCACCGAACGGATCCGCCTGACGGTGATGGCCACCCACACCCCGGCCGATCTCGAGTTCGCCCTGAGCCTGCTGATCGAGCTTGGCCGCAAATACGGGGTGATCGGGCGTGGCTGAGGGACGGCTCGACATCTTCTTGAATCCGCAGGCCAACCGCGGGGCGGCGGCGGCCGCCTGGCCCCGGCTGGCCGAAGCCCTGCGCGCCGCCGGCCGCCCGTTCAAGCTGTGGACGACGACGGGGGCGGCCGACGTGCCCGCCCGGGTGGCCGAGGCGATCGGGCAGGGCGCCACCTGTCTGGTCGCGGCGGGCGGCGACGGCATGCTGCAGCTCGTCCTCGACGCCCTGATGGCCGCCCAGGACCAGGGACTGGCCCCCGGCACGGTCCATCTCGGGGCGATCGGCCTGGGCACCAGCAACGATTTCCACAAGCCGATCGGCGAGGCGCCGCAACTCGCCGGCGTGCCCTGCCGCCTCGCGCTCGAGACCGCTCGGCGACGCGACGTGATTCGGCTCGACGCCACCTTGCCCAGCGGCGAAGCCGTCGTCCATCATCTGCTGCAAGCCTCGCATGTCGGCACCATTCCGGCCGCCAACCACCGCTTGACCCGTCAGCGTTCGCTGGCCAACTGGCTGTACCGGTACTGGTACACCGGGGCTCTGCTGCTGGCCTCGGCCCAGGAGGTGCTCACCTATCGGGGCTTCCGGGCGCAGGTCGAGGCCGGCCCCCACCGCTGGGAAGGCGAGTTCACCGGCATGAGCCTGCTGAAACAACGGTTCGTCGCGGGCTCGTTCACGTTCCTGACCCCGCGCACCCCGTATGACGGCCGGCTCGATCTCGCCCTCTGCCGCAAGGTGTCGGTCTGGCGCCTGCTGCAGTTGATCGATGCCTTCGAGAAGCAGGGTCTGCGCGGGCATCCCGAGGTGCACTGCGTCGAAGTCGACGAGGTCGCCGCGCGGTTCGAACAGCCTCTGCCCATCGATTACGATGGCGAACTGCTCGACGTCACGGCGGCCCGCTGGCGCGTGCTCCCCGCCACCGTTTCCATTCTCGGATAGGAACTATGCATTCGTTCGTTTCAAGCACAACCTGGACAGGATGCCTGGCCCGCCTGCTGCTGCCACCCTTCAGAGGAATGATGCTGACACCGCGGGTTCGGCCGGTAGCGCCCATGGCTGCCATGATCACGCTCATGCTCCTGGCCGCCTTCCCCATGGTATGCGCGGAAATGGCCCGCACGGATGATCCCGCGGGTGCGGTCGCCGAGCAAGTCGCGGCCCCTGACCGCCCTTGGCTGGGGGCGGCAGAACCGAGCAGCCCGCCCCTCCCGGCGGAAGCGTTGTTCCGACCGGTGCGGGTCGGCGATCGCTACGGCTTCCACACCGGCACCGCCACCGGCCCCTGGGGACGGCTCGACGAACACGGCGACTACCAGGTCTACCCGCTCTGGGAACGGGTGGCGAGGTTCCGGCACGGGTTCGCGCCGGTGCGCGTGAACGGACGGTGGGGCTTCATCGACACCGCCGCGCGCCTGGTGGTCCCCCCCCGGTTCGATGCGATCTGGCAGCCCCCGAACGAAGGGCTCGATCCAGTCCTGGGCGACCTCGACGGCACCGATGGGGACGCCGACCGCATCGATCCCCTGGCCGATTGGACGAACGGCTTCGCCCCGGGCGTGTTCCCCGTGCGCGACGGCGAGGAGTGGGTGCTGGTCGCGTCGACGGGGACCCTGCTGCCGGGGCCGCGGTTCACGGCGATCGACGAGATGAGCGAGGAACGAGCCCTGGTCACCCGCCCCGAAGGCATGGGGTACCTCGATCCCCGGGGGGTGCTGGTCATTCCCGGCCCCTACGAAGAGGCCACCCCCTTCCAGGAAGGGCGAGCGGCGGTGCGCCGGCAAGGCCGCTGGGGCTACATCGACCGGGACGGGCGCGAGGTGGTCCCCCCCCGCTTCACCCAGGCCCATGCCTTCCAGAACGGTCAGGCGGTGGTCGAAGCCGACGGCGTCTGCTTCCTGATCGACCGGGCGGGACGGCTGCTGGCCTCTCCGACCTATGACCAGATGGAATGCCTGCCCGGCGGCGACACCTTCATCGTCTGCCGGCAGAGCAAGGCGGGGCTCTATCAGACCGGCCGCGGCGAGATCCTGGCCCCGACCTTCGATTTCCTCGCCCCGCTCCAGGACAACCTGCTGCTGAGCCAGGCCGACGGCCGGGAAGGCCTGGTGGACGGCGCTGGCAAGGTCCTGCTCCCGTGCCAGTATGACCGCATCGTGATCGATGATCCCGATCTGTTCCTCCTGCAGAAGGACCGCCGATGGGGCTTCTATCACCCGGCCAGCGGCCGGGTGACCGAACCGCGCTATCTCGCCGTGGAGCCGCTCAGCGACGGGCTGGCCGCCGTCCGCGACGAAGAAGGGCGCTGGGGCTACGTCGATGCCACCGGGCAACTGGTCATTCCGCCGGTCTTCGACTGGGCGGGCCCGTTCCGGGACGGCCGGGCAGCGGTCACCGTGCGCGGCGAGGTCGTGTTCATCGACCCGCAGGGGCGCCGACTCGCGATCGATCTGCCGATCGGGAACGACCCGCCGCTGCCGGGCGGCCTGCGCCAGGTCGAGGTCAATGGGCGCTTCGGGTTCGTCGACGCCCAGGGCCGGTTCGTGCTGCGACCAGCCTTCCGGGCCGTGCGAACGTTCGCCAGCGGCAGCCTGTTGCTGCTCGAGGGCGACCTGTGGAGCATGTACGCCCCGGACGGCCGGGAACTGCACCCCGCCACCTGGACCGCGGTCGGCCTGGTGCGCGAGGATCGCTGCTGGGTCTCGAACGGCCAGGGCACCGGGTTCGTCGATGGGACCGGCCGGCTGGTGGTGCCCATGCACTACGACCAGGCCCGCGATTTCTCCGAAGGGCGGGCGGCCGTGCGGCGCGGCACCAAATGGGGATTCGTCGATCGGGACGGCCGCGAGGTGGTGCCCCCTCGTTTCGACGAGGTGACCGATTTCGCCGGAGGCATCAGCAAGACTCGTTCAGGGGCCCGGCGCGGTCGGTTGACCCTCACCGGGGTCTACCTTCCCCGCATCGGCACGGCGCCCGACGAGGACGACACCCCCTGACCCCTCCGGCCTCGCCTGTCGGTGCGGAAGTCGCGCCGATCACCGGCAGAAAACCTCGCTTGGGGTGCGGGGTTTGTCATTCGGGCCGGATTCTGGTACAAAGAAAGAGGACCGTCAACGACGAGGAGCGAAAACATGCGCACATCGGTTCGTCTGTTCGTGGTTCTGCTGCTGGCCCTAACCGGCACGGGAGCCGCCCTGGCCGCCCCCATCCACGCCGCGGTCAAGGCCGACAACCTGGCCAAGGTCACCGCCCTGCTCGACAAGGATCCTTCCCTGATCAACCTGAAAACGACCAAGGATGGCGAAACCCCGCTCCACATCGCGGTGGGGGAAGGTCTGGCCACGATGACCGCCTTCCTGCTGTCGCGCCAGGCCGACCCCAACGCCGCCTCGAATGACGGCACCACCCCCTTGCTGCTGGCCGTCGGCAACGAAGACATCGACCTCGTCAAGCTCCTGCTCGCCAAGGGGGCCGATGTCAAGCGGCGCGACAACGACGGTGCGGCGGCGCTCGAGATCGCCGCGGCCGTCGGCAGTCTCGATCTGGTCAACCTGCTGCTGGCCAAGGGAGCCGATCCCCGCGGGAAGGACAAGACGGGCATGACCGCCCTCCACTACGCGGCCGGCGACGTCGGCCCCGACGAGGAGGAAGAAGCGGCGCCCGCCACCGGCACCGCCGCGGCGGGAGCGGCCTCCCCCGCTTCCGCCGAGGAGGAAGGGGAAGACGAGGACGAGGTGCCCCGCGTCGAGATCTACAAAGCCTTGATCGCCAAAGGCGCCGAGGTCAACGCCCAGGATGAAGATGGCGTGACGCCGTTGCACGCGGCCGCCGCCGCCGGCGAACAGGAAGCGGTCGTCTACCTGCTGGCCAAAGGCGCCGACCCCAACCTCAAGGACAAAGAAGGCAAGACCCCCTACGACTGGGCCACCGAAGCGGAAGAGCCCGAGATCGCCAAGCTCCTCAAGGCGAAGATGAAGTTCGACACGCTGCACGGCGGTCCTGGCTCCGCCGCGCCCGCCCGCCCGGCCCGCCGCCCCGCCACCTCGCGCTGAGCCCTTTCTGATCAGCGCTGAGCCACTCGTGGTTGCAGCGCGGCTCTGCCGCTGACCAGCCCGGCCCTGCCGCTGACCAGCCGCTTGGTGCCCCCTGGTCGGCCCGGTGGCGGCCGGCCGAGACACCGAGCGGTTGGGGGGCCAGAGGCCGGCGGCCCCTGGTGGTGTTTTGGGCCTCAGGCCCCAGGCCCCCCGCTCGCCATCCCTCTCGCGGCCGGCCTGGGCCCAGACGCCTCTCTTCAGAGCTTCGGGCAAAGCCCCGACCGGATGGGCCGGGTCGGCGTCGCCGGCCGCTCAGACCGAAACGCTCAGGAACGCGATGAGGCGTAGACCCGACGGAGGCGGCCGACCGCCTCTTCGACGTCTTCGCGGTGGGCGAAGGCGCTGAAGCGCAGGTAGCCTTCGCCGGCCGGGCCGAAGCCGGCCCCGGGCGTGGCCACGACCTGCGCCCGGTGCAGCAGCTCGTCGAAGGCTTCCCAACTGCTCTTGCCGGGAATCCGCGCCCACAGGTAGGGCGCATTCACGCCGCCGAACACCCGGAACCCGGCCTGCTCGAGCGTCTCGCGAATGAGGCGGGCGTTGCCCATGTAGTATTCGATCTGTCGCCGCGTGGCGGCCAGGCCTTCCGGGCTGAGCGCGGCCAGCCCGGCCGCCTGCGCGAACACCGAGGCGCCATTGAAGATGGTGGTGACGATGCGGTTGAAATCGTCGTGGAGGCGCGTGCCATCTTCGTAGCGCAGATCGCGGGGCACCACCGTCCAGCCCAGCCGGACGCCGGTGAAACCGGCGGGTTTCGAGAAGGAGCCGGTCTCGATGGCGACCTCCCGGGCGCCGGGAATCTCGTAGATGCTGCGGGGCAGCCCGTCGTCATGGATGAACGCGCTGTAGGCGGCATCGAAGACCAGCACGCCGCGGCGCTCGCGTACGGCGGCGACCAGCTGCGTCAGCTGGTCGCGCGTCGCCACCGCGCCGGTCGGGTTGTTCGGCGAGCAGAAATAGACGACGCTGCGTCCGGGAATGGCTTCCAGCACGGGGAAGAAGCCGTTGTCGGCATGGCAGGGCAGGTAAGTGATGCCTGCGAACTGGCCCCGCGACTCGATCAGGTCGCCGGTCATGCCAGTCAGCACCGCACTGTCGACATAGGCGGGGTAGGAAGGATCCTGGACGGCGAGGTGGGCCCCCGGGCCGAACATCAGTTGCAGACGGCCGATATCGCATTTGCAACCATCGGAGACGAACACCTCATCGGGCGTGACCGCTCCCCCGTAGATCACCTCGGCGATCTTCTGCCGCAAGGCGGTCATGCCCTGCTCATCGCCATACCCGGTGTACCCTTCGCGGGTGCCCATGGCGATCGCCCGGTCGCGCACGGCGGCGACGATCGGCTCGACCAGAGGCTCGGTGGTGTCACCGATGCCGAGACTGATGACCCGCACCTCGGGATGGGCAGCGGCGAACTCGCGCCGGCGCCGGGCGATCTCGGCGAACAGGTAGCGCGATTTCAAACGGGCCAGATGAGGGTTGCGCGGCAGCATGGCAGACTCCTTTCAGCAGAGAGGGCTGAGCCCAAGCATCGGGCGCCATGGTACCGTCCCCCTCTATGAATTGCAAGGCACCTTCGCTCTTCGGTTGGGATTCCTCCGCCGCCCCCTCCCCCTGGGTTCGTCAGAGCCAACTCCCCCTCGGAAGCGCAGCCACAGCGCAGAGGGAGCATCTCGCCAGCTCGCCAGAATCCCGCCAACGAACCACCGACCTCTGAATCTTTGGTCATGGCCCGCCGACCGCGCGCCGGTCGGCGGGCGGAGCAGCCGCAGGGCCAGTCCAACCCCGATACCCTCGTGGCGAAACCAGGGAAGCCGGCCGAGATCAGCGTTTTGGGGACGTTTGTGAGCGGACGCGGTCCGGTGTATCATGCGTCGCGAGGGTGGCACGGTGACGGAGAGGACAGGCTCTGCAAAAGACGGGCGGGTGGCGGCCTGGCTGCTGCCCCTGCTGCTGTCGGTGCTGCCCTGGCTGGTGCTGCAGATCGAGGCCGATGGCCTGCGCACCTTGCAGCGCGAGGAGCAGAAGCGGGAGTGGGCCGACCGGGCGACCCGGCTGGCTCACCACCTCCAAGAACGAGCGGCCTACCCGACCTGGGTCGAGCTGGCCGGACGCCAGCTCCAGGAAGAATGGCGCGCCGCCCTCGGCGAGGCGGCCCCGACGCCTGCCCGCAACGAGCGCGCGCTGCGCCGAGCCGCTGCCCGCACCTATCTGCCTGGCGGCCGCGGGGCGACCCTCTGGGCCGCCTCCTTCCCCGACCCCACTCTGGCCCGGCCGGCGGTGTTGATGAGCGGGCGAGGATTCTCCACCAACCTGCGCTTCATTCTCGCCCGCGTCCTGGAAGAAGTGGGGCGCGAATGGAACGGCTTGCCCAATCAACTCCTCACGCCAACCTGGGAGGCCCGGTTGCGTTCGACCTTCGGGGAAGGCTGCGTGCCCGACCTGTTCACCCTGCCCTGGCGGGGGCGAGCGTTCTATGCGATCCTGCAGGGCCGCCAGCAGTTGGTGGTGTGGAACCTGCTGCGGCGCGGCGGGCGCCCCCATGGCGCCTTCCTGCTGGCCGTGCCGGTTCGCCAGGATGAGATCCGCCTGCCGCTGCTCGCCACATTGCATACCTGGAAGCGAGTGCGGGCCGGGGAAGCCATCTGGCCGGCCTTCCTCCCGCTCCCCGGCCCGCGCCCCGCCATCGCCCGCCCGGTCCTGCATCCGGCGCTGCGCCGCCCGGCGGCGCGCCGCCTCCTTCGCGGGCTGGCGCGGCGCATGGTCGAGCGCCCCCCCCCGCCCGACCGGCAGGTCGGCCGCACCCGCCTGCCCGCCGAAGCCACCATCGAGGTGGTCGAGGCCGACGGCTGGTGGGGCCTGGCCGGCGTCCCCTCGATCTGGATGGCGCATCTGCCAGTCCTGGTCGGGCCGGCCCCGGCCGAACGCCCGCTCTGGACCACCCGCCTGGCCCGCCTCTATGGCGCGTGCCTGGGTCTGGCCTGGGGCTTCCTCCTCCTGCGCCGCGGCCTGGGCCGTTCGTGGCCCGCCCTCGGCGTCCGCCAGGAATTGCAGTGGTGGTTCGTCGGCCTCGCCGCCACCCCGATGGCCTTGATCATCGCCACCGGGGAGCAATTCAGCCTCCATCTGACCAGCAATCGGGAATTCCAATTGACGCGACGCCTGGAACGGCGCCTCCTCGACCTCGAGACCGGCAGTTCCCGGCTGACCCTGCGCTACCAGACGCTCTGCCGTACGCTGGCCCATTCTCCCGAGCTGCTCGCCCGGCTCAAGGAGGTAGAAACCCTGCCCGCCTCCCAGGGCGATGCCACCGGACAGCGCCAGGCCGACGACCTCCTCCGCCGCTGCCGCGACGCCGACATGGATGTCATCGGCATCCTGCTGGTCGACCAGCACCGCTGCTATGCGGCCTTTCCGCCCCACCACCGGCTGGGCCCCAACCAGACCAGGACCCTGACGGGCTTCCATCACGCCATCGCCAACGAGGTGCTGCGCACGTTCGCCACGACGACCACCACCTCGACCGCCCCCTCGACCGCCCCCTCGACGCCGCCGGCGATCGGTCCGCGCAAGCTGTCGACCGCCGCCGCCATCGGGGGCCTGGGCCTGTTCTCAACGAACCAGGATCTGCTGCCGGTGCCCGACGTCGTGGCCGCCATCTCCCTGGGCGAACGCCACACCCTGCGCTATTTCAATCTGATCGAGCTGGAGGGCCAGCCGCGATGGGCCATCTTCATCCTCTGGAACATGGACACCCAGCTCGACCAGTACCTGCGCGAAGCCATCGACCGCCAGAACGCCGCCGAGCCCGACGACCGCGGGGCCCGCTTCTTCGCGTTCCGCCGCCGCCACGAAGGGTGGCAGGCCATCGCCGGCCCGCCGCGCGACGCCACCCTGGGCCAGATCGCCCGCCAGCTGCGGACCGGCACCGTCGTCGACCGGCTCGAAGATCGTCTCTTGATCGCCTTCCCCAGCCGCCGCCTGCCCGGCATTCTGCTGGGCGCCACCGCCTCGCTGCGGCCCTTGCGCGAGGAACTCGCCCAGGAAGCCAGGCGCAGCGGCCTCGCCCTGCTGGCGATCCTGGGCCTGGTGCTGCTGGGCGGCGTCGGCCTCGAACGCTGGCTGGCCCGTCCGATCGTCCGCATGATCGACGGCTTGCAGGTGGTGGCCGCCGAGCGGTTCGACCTCGAGGTCCGCATCGCCGAGCCCCGCGACGACGAGCTGGGCACCACCGGCCGCACCCTCGACCGCATGGCGCGATGGCTGCAGGAACGACAGGCCATGAGCCGCTTCGTCGCCCCCCAGGTGCTCGAAGTGGTGGCGCACGGCGATCTGGAGCAGGCGGCCCGCCCGACCGCCCGCGAGCTGGTGCTGCTGGTGAGCGATGTGCGCAGCTTCACCACGCTGTCCGAGACGTACCCTCCCGATCGCATGTTCGCGCTCATCAATCGCCACCTGCAGATCATGACCACCATCCTGCGCCAGCACGGCGGGGTGATCGACCGCTTCATCGGCGATGCCATCCAGGCGGTCTTCTTCCCCTCCGACAGCGGCGCCTCCATGGTCGATCGCGCCCTGAGCGCCGCCCGCGCCATGATGGCCGCGCACCAGGCCTTCAACCGCGAGCGGCAGGCGGCCGGCGAGTTCACCTACCAGATCGGCATCGGCATCGAGGTCGGGCCGGTCGTCACCGGCGTCACCGGCGATCGCCAGCATCGCCTCGATTTCACCGTGCTGGGAGAACCGTTCAAGCATGCCGCCGACCTGGAAGCCGCCTCCAAGGGCGGGCGCGCCCTGAAGGTGGTCTGCTCGCCGGCCGTGCGCGCGCAGGCCGGGCCGGGCTTCACCTTCCTGCCCCTGACCGACCCTTCGGTTGGCGAGGTCTGGGAACTGGCCGACGGCCCCACCGACCCGCCGACCAGCGTCCCGCCCGCCTCATCGCCGTCCACCCCGCCCCCCGCCCCGCCGGGAGAAGGCGGCCGGGCGCCGGCCAGCTCCTCTTCCTCGGCTGGCGGCCCCACCCCAGCCACCTCCGCCCCTCTGGGGGCTCCTGCCTCGCCAGCCCCTGGCCCGACGCCCTCCCCAACCGCGCCCCCCGGCCCCACGCTCGCCGATCCGATGCCCCCCCGCCCGGCCGCCGGCCCCCGCTCCGCCTCCGCCCCTGCGCCGGCCGCCGCTGACCAGGCCACCCCTCGCGCCCCTTCCCGCTTCGTTCTGGCGGCCGGTTTGGGGCTGTGGTTGTTCCCTCTTGTGCTGGGCTATGGCCTGTGGCATCTCTTCGACCGCTGGGCCGCCGCGCGCCAGCAGGCCACCTTGGCGCACCGGCTCCAGGACGACCTGGCCTTGTTCGAGCGCTCGATCGATGCCCAGGTGCAGGGCTCCCTCCTGATCAACCGCCTGCTGCACGACCTCATCCGTGGCGAAGCGACCGGCGCGGCCCTCGCGTCCGATCTGCTCGAACGCCTGCCGCGCAAGATGCGCGACCTGCAGAGCCTGCTGCCACGCACCTCCTGGTTCCTGTTCCGGCATGCTCCGTTCTTCCGCGATGACCGGCTGGCCAGCGAAGGCTTCACCCTCGTCGCCTCGGGGGGAGCCGTCATCGATCTGGACCCGGTCAACCCCCTCGACCTCTACATCCTCTGCATGGCCGGCCTCTGGCATGTCACGCCACACCTGCCCAAAAGCCAGGTCGTCTTTCTCGAAACCCAGCTGGGCCTCAAATCCTTCGTCGCCTTGATGCGCAGCGCCATCCAGGCGCTGACCACCATCCCTCGTCTGGGTGGGCGGCCCCGCCTGGCCCTGGTCGCCCCGCTCGTGCAGTCGCAGCCCCTGACCGGACTGCCCGAGAATCATCCCAGGTATTTTCCCACCGCCACGCGGCTCCATTCGTTCGCCCACACCTTCGGCGGCGTGCTTCTCTTCATCCACCCCGACGACCTCTCGGCCGATTTCGCGCTGAAGGCGGCCCTCCGCAATCTCGACGGACTGGGCATCACGGCCGCGATCCGCCCCCTCGACGGGGATGCCCTCGAACACCTCGTCCATCCCACGTTCCTGCGCTACCCCGCCCTGAGCCAGGCTCTGGGCGCGGCCGATCACCGCCTGGGCGAGCCGTTCGCCGTCCCCGGGTTCGGTGTGATCAGAGGCCGGATCGTGCTCGACCGGGAATATGAGGTCTGGCTCGCCCGGCCAACCACCGGCCTTGCCGAAGGCCCGGCCATCATCCCGTCCTGGGGAGTGGCCGTCGCCGCCCTGCTCTGGATCGGCACCGGCGTCGCGCTGACCACCGCGCTGATGCTGGGCAAGGGCACCTTCGCCCGTTCGCTGACCACCCGCCTGCCGGTCGTGTTCGTCAGCGCCATCCTGCCCGTGCTGGCCCTGGGCAGCCTGTTCATGGAGCGATCGTTCGCCGAAGCCCGCCTCCGCCTGGAAACCGATCAGGTCGGACGCCTGCAGCGCACCATGAAGGCGATCAGCGAGACGCGCGACCTCTACCTGGCCTGGCTGATTTCCGGCATGGAACGCATCTTCCGCCACCCCGACCTGCGCCAGGTGCTCCACCGCCTCGAGCAGGCTTCCAATCGCGAAGACCAGCGGACGTTCGACACCGTCTTGTTCGCTCTCGATCGCCAGAACATGCGACGCGGCCTCCCGCTCAGCCAGGCCTTCGTGATCGGCCCGGGCCGGCTGAATCTCGTCTACCACCGCGCTCGCGGGCAGGCCGAGCCGTTGGTGAAATTTTTCAGCACCATGCACCGGCTGTCATTGCGCACCTTGAATCCGAACCTGTCGACGAACGACCGCTCCGACCTGCTGATGTCGGTGGGCATCGACGAGTTCCGCGATTTCCTGAGCAGCATCATGTCGCCCAACGTGCTGGCCGCCATGCTCCATGCGCCGCGCGCCGTCTCCTCGTTCGCTTCGGGCATGCGCCAGGATGAATTCCTGCGATTCAACCTCTGGGAGCGCGGCACCCCGCGGTACGGAGTCCAGGCGCGATTGAACAGCGAATTCGCCGATTTCCAGCATCTGGCCGGCTGGGCCGAAACCCTGGCCGCCCCGGCGGCGCCCTGCCGACTGGTCGGCATGCTCGAACCCCGAGCGCCTGGCCTGTGGCATCGCCCGCCCTTCTGGATGCCCCGTAACGATGGCGATGCCGATTTCCCTCCCAGTTATGACATGGACCCCGCGATGACCCCGCTGCCCTGGTCGACCCTCGGTCACCTGGCCGAATCGTCCGGATTTCCGGCCTTCTGGGAGGAAGGCCAGGCACAGGACGCGAAGCTGACCCTGGCGCACCGCGGGGCCAACCGCCACGATCGCGTCCTGATCGGCGAGCTGCCCATCGGCCAGCGCCGCGCCAGCCTCGAGGGGGGGGCCATCCATCGCCGCCTGGGACTGGCTGCCGTGCTCCTGCTCACCCTGCTGCTGGCCATGCGGATCGCCCGCCGGTTCCTCGAGCCGGTGCTGGCTCTGGCCGGCGCCGCCGCGCGCATCCTGGCGCAGGATTTCACCGCCCGCCTGCCCGTCGATCGCGGCGGCGAGTTCGGTCGGCTGGCCGAGGCCTTCAATCGCGTCGCGAGCGGCGTCGAACAAGGCCGGCTGCTGAGCCGATTCGTCTCGGAATCCGTGCGCGTGGCGGCGGCGGACGACGAGCGGGGCCGCCGCGCGCTCGCCGGCGAGCACCTCGAAGTCACCGTGCTCTTCGCCGGCCTGGCCGGCTTCAAGCACCTGCTGGCGACGGAAGATCCGGTCACCCTGGTGCCCCGCCTCAATCGCTTCCTCGAAACGATGGCCCGCCTCATCCGCGAAGCGGGCGGCGACATCGACAAGTTCATCGGGGACAAGATCCTGGCGGTCTTCCATCCCGACCGGCTGGGAGGCCCGGCGGCCGCGGCGGCCGCGGCGGCCCGGGCGGCCACCACCATGCGCGCAGCCATGGCTCGGATCCGGGGCGATCTCGACCTCCCGTTGGGCGTGGGCGTCGTTACCGGCCCGGTGCTGGCCGGCATCATGGGCACGCCCGACGTGCGCCTCGAATACACGGTCATCGGCGACACCGTCAACCTGGCTTCGCGCCTCGGCGATCTGGCGCTGCGCCTGTCCGCCGGCGGCGGCGTCCTGCCCGACAGTCAGGGGGCCAGCGGCGGCGTCGTGCTGGAGGCCCGCACCTACGAGCTGCTCAGAACCTCGCCCGACCGTGCCCTCGCCGACCGGCTGGTGCCGCTCGAGCTGCCGCCCATCAAGGGCAAGACCCGCTCCGTCACCGCCTACCGGTTGAACGCCCCCGACCTTCTGGCCTGACCCCCTCGGCGGCCAGCCAGCTTCTGAGGAAGAAGCGGCGGCGCCGACCGGCCTGGTCGGCGCCGCCGCGGTTCAACAACAGCGGCTTACCAGCGGCTCGCCATCACCATTTGACCGGGGCGAGCAGGCGAGTCAGCAGGATGGTGCTGGCTTCGAGCGTCCGGATGAGGTCGGGCCGGAATTCATCGAACAGGGCTTTCTGCGGAAACCGCTTCCCGGCGACCCAATCATCGAGCAAGGCCTCGGTGAGCCAGGTCTCGACCTTGAATTCTTCGTTGGAAGCGGGATCGAAGGTCGGATCTTTGACCAGCCGGGGCTCGAAGGTCTTGCCGATCACCTTGTCGACGGGGCGGGCGTGCTTGTATGCCGCCTTCGCCACCCGTTTGAAAATGCTGACCAGGAACTGCTCATCGGAGGCCGGCTCGGCCGAGGAACCCAGCGCCGCGTTCCTGGCGCGGCCGATGATGGCGTCGAACTCGGGCAGGATCCGCTCGATGCGCTCCTTCGCCAGGGTCAGGAAGCGATAGGCGAAGGCCTCGTAGGCGAAATGGCGATTGGACAGGAGTTGCATGTTATCGGCCAGGAACTTCTGCTTGTCTTTGACCACGGCATATTTGAGATAGGTGAAAACGGTGGCGTAGGGCAGCGCGCTGGCATGATAGGGCATGGCCACATCTTGCAGGTAGTGCAGGGCGCAGCCCAGGAAGCGCGCGCCCCAGAACCATTCGTGCCGGGCCAGGGCGAAGGCGGCCAATCGCTGGAACAGGGAGAAGCGCAGCAGCGTCATGCTCTGCTTGAGGGACGGCCGCGCGGCGTAGGTGATCGCATTCTCATTGCCGAAATACATGTGGAAGGGCGCTTGCGAAGAGAGCTTGTCGATATCGCCATAGGGGATCTCGGTATACCGTGGATCGCCCTTGCCGAATAATCCCTGGTCCATTCCCCAGTCGGGTTCATCCGAAAAATAGCGCACCCACGCCCCGAAGGAACGGGCGGCAGGCGCGAAGGTCGGATAGGAAGAGGAAGGGACATCGACGCTCCCGAAGGCGGTCGATCGCACGCCCAGCAACTCTTTGAACCGCGCTTCCGTCAACTTTCCCGCCGCTTCGGAGGAATACAGCCAGGCTTCCGATTCAGGCGTCAGCAACCATTGCGGATAGGAGTACACCTGCTTTTTCCAGGTGTAGAAATCGGCCAGCAAGGTTTTCAAGCCGGGAGCGTGCCGTTTGAGGAAGGCCGACAGCGGCATGGGTTTCACCGGCTGCCGCAGGAGGGGAAGGTCGGTTTGCAGGGCCTCGACCACCAGACCAGTGAAGGTGTGGTGTTGGTCCCAGGCGGGGAGGGGGCGAGCCAGGGCCAGGGCCCAGAGCAAGGTGCTCAACAGAAACAGAACCAGGCCTTGGGCGGAAGTCTGGACCAGCACGCTGGTCGCTGTCTTTCCGGCCGGTCGCTGGTGAACGGCGAATCCGTGGTGGCGGTTCAAGAGCAAGCGTGGCATGGTTCATCCCCCTTTGAGCAGAAGGTAGTACTATTCTACCAAATCGCCTCACCCCCCTGGGCCCTGCTCTCGACATCTGCGCTTCGAGACTGGTCGAGCGGCTGCCCCCCTCACCAACACGAAGCTCGGCCCCGAAGGGCCGAGCTTGGGAAATTCTTGACGGCTGGTCACCCCGGCCGAACCTGGCCGGAGGGAAGAACCGCGAGCTTACGGCCGGGCGGTGTCGCGATGCACCGTGGCGAATGCCAGCATCTGGGCGGCATCGCGCTCGATCGCTCGCCGCATCGGATGATCGGAGGGGAGCTGGGCCAGGGCCTCCGCGGTGGCGGTGCGCCCGGCGGCCTGATCAGCCACCAGCCGGCGAGCCAGCTCGACCTCGAGCCGGCGCAGCCGGGCGGCCACGTCGTTCTGGCTGGCGAACGGGGTCAGATCGACCAGGGCGGCCACGGCCGAGGGGGTGTCGAGATCGGCGATGAGGTCTTCCCCGACGGGGGTCACCAAGCCATAGGTGCCAGCCTTCTCGATCAGATGAAGAACGGCCGGGA
This sequence comes from Candidatus Ozemibacter sibiricus, assembly GCA_003327425.1. GTDB lineage: Bacteria > Muiribacteriota > Ozemobacteria > Ozemobacterales > Ozemobacteraceae > Ozemobacter > Ozemobacter sibiricus. Next base: position 95,933 of record QOQW01000016.1, on the reverse strand, counting down.
CGTTCTGGGCGCAGATCGGGGCGATCTTGTCAGGCGTCGGAATGAACGTGGTGGCCAGCTCGAAGGTGAAGGACAGCGACTTGTGGGTGGCGTAGAGGTAGTCGTCGGTATCGCCACCCGACGGATAGAGGTCGGAGCTCTGCTGCGAGGTATAGCGGTTGAAGGCGGCCATCTCCTTGCCGAATTTGGCGAAGATGGCATCGTGCTCGCATTTCTCTTTGTTGGTCCAGCTCCAGGGGTAGAGGATCAATTCGGAATAGCTGTGGAAGGAGATATCGGCGGAGAATTTCTCGCGCGCGGCCAGGTCGCGAATGGCCTGGGTTTCCAGCTCGCTGAAGGGGCTGGGCCCCTGATAGGTATCGGCGCTGGGCGAGGTGCTCGCCCCCGCCACCCCCCATTTATAACCGTAGTTGCGATTGGGGTCGACCCCGAAGCTGCCGTCGGCATTCTTGCGACGATTCTTGCGCCAGTACCGGTTCACGGTCTGGCTGTAGGTCATGCCATCAGGGTTGACCATGGGAACGAACCAGATCTCGCGCTCGTTGACCAGGCGGGTCAGGCGTTCGTCCTGACCGTACCCTTCAAGAAGGGCTTTGGCCGTAGCCATTGGCACCTCGGTCGAGATCCATTCACGGGCGTGATGGGCCCCCATGATGAGCACGGCGGGCTCTTTCTCATCGACCTGCGGGTGGTCGCTGATCTTCAGGGCCCAGATGTCGCGATTCTCGAAGGTCTTGCCGATCGACTCGAGCCGGCAGATCTTGGGATATTTTTCGACCCAGGTCTGCATGGTCTCGTACATGGTCTGATACGTGTAATATTTGGCCTCGGCTGTCTCGGCGGCGCGAACCTCGGCGATGTAGCGGTCGAGATCAGGGATGACCGGGGTCACGCGCAGCCCTCTTTTGGTGAACGCCCGCACTTCAGCCACCTCGAGCACGACCTCGAGGAAATCCTTGCCGTAACGGGCGATATCGTACCCCTGGCGGTGGTACTCTTGCATCTGCGCCGGGGTCAGGCCCTCCAGGCGCACCAACGTCTTGGCGGCAAAAACCGGAGAACCAGCCAACGCGAGAAGAACGGCGAACAGCCAAAAGAAGAAGGGGGTGGGACGACGACTCATACTCTTATGCTCCTTGCTGCGTCCAGGGACCGAATGCGCCGTACCCCAATCGGGGTTACTCGATACTTTCTCCATTCTAAGGACAAAAACTTTTTCAGGCAAGAGGGAAAACGCAATTTCTTCGAACTTATCAGCACTTCTTGCGCAGACGCGGGTCTATTTCTCCTGCACTCGGCGCCTGGGGCGAACCGGAAGGCAGGGCAAAACGGCCCTGAGCAAAGGGCTGGCGGGCGCCCAGCCTGTGTACCCGAGGCTGTATAAAACTTCGCCGCACTGACGGGAAGGGTATGCCCTGCCCCTACCTGGTGCCCCTGGCGTGATGCTCGGCGAGGTCTGGCGGACAGAGTGCCAGACGAACCGGCCCTGGCCCCAGCCACGGAGCCCCACCTCTCAGCTCGGCGGAATCAAAGCCGGCCGGCCACACCCTCTCGGGCGGCAAACCATGCCTTTGTCACCGCCGCCAACCCGCCCCCCCTGACTGATGAACCGCTTTTTCCCATCGAAAACCGCCCGGCGACACAGCGTCTGGACCCCTTTTCGCACGCTGCCCGCCGCGACAGGTTCGGTCGGAGGAGGCGCCTGCTCGGTTGCCAGCCAGACTGCCTGCCCGGTTTCTTGGCCCAAACGGTCTCGTTGTCGATCAAAGATTCGGGTTTGAGTTCGGCCCCATGAGGACCCTTCTGAGTCCTCAATCCCCTCCCGATAGTTAAGATGGGAAACCCTCGACCTCCTGATGGAGGACCCATGACAGCCTTCAATCCGCCACGCTGGTTCTGACCCGCCACGATTCCTGACGTGCACCCACACCCTCACACCGTCTGCGAAGCTCCTCTCGCCTCCCGCCTCGGAAGGCGGACCACCGCGTCCCGGCGACAGCGGCTGCGTTGCGCGACCTGCGTCGAGGCGATCGGGCTGTTGATCCTCATCGCCGGCCTGCTCCATGGCCCCGCCGCCATGGCGGGCCCCAACGACCTCGAGACGCTGGGCTCCGACCCTACCACCGCGCTCTATTCTGGAAACGTGCTGCTGAACCAGGGAAAATACGAAAAGGCCCTCGCCGTGTTCCGACCGTCCGCCGAGAGCGACCCGGCCGCCGCCCTCGGCGCCGGCCTCTGCCTCTGGAAGCTGAACCGCTCGGCCGAGGCCGCCCCTTTCCTGCGACGGGCCAAGGCGGCCTTCCCCGACAACCCCTCGCTGCAACGCGCCCTGTATGCCGTCGAGCAGGACGAGATCCAGGAACTGCGCGAGCAACTGCTGCGCGTCGAGGATCCTGCCGCCCGCCGCGACCTCTACCGCAAGCTGGCGGTCTTGCACGAATCGTCCTGGCAATGGGAAGAAGCGGCTCGCACCTTCCTGCTCAGCTTACCTGCCAACCCCGACGAAGGGCAGTTGATCCGGGCGGCCTGGCTGCACAAGATGGCCAGGAGCTACCGCTCGGCCGCCGACGTCTATCTCAAAGCCGCCCGGCATTCCAGCCAGCCCCAGTTCGCCCTGCAATGGGCGGCCGAATGTCTGATCCTCGCCCGACAGTTCGACGAGGCCGAGAAGGTGCTGACCACCCTGCGGGCCCGCTTTCCCGGCCCTGATGTCGAATGGCTGTGGGCCGATCTGCACCGTGCCCGAGGCGAGCGAGCCAAGGCGGCTGGCGTGCTGAGCGAGCTGGTCCGTCACTACCAGCGCGAGATCAGAGCGAAGCGCGACATCGAGGCCAACCGGTTCCGGCTGGCCAAAGCGAACCTGCTGGGCGCCGACCCCGAGACCGGCAAACGACAGCTCGACCAGCTGGCCGGCCGCTGGGGCACTCCCGATGCCGATCTGGACGAGCTGCGCGCCTCCTACTATGAAGAGCGCCAGCAGTACCTGCCGGCCATCGCCCTCTACCGCCGCCACCCCAACCACGTGGCGATGCAGGTCAAGCTCGGACACGCCCTGGCCAGAGCGCATCGCCCGGCGGCTGCCCAGCGGCATTTCGCCGACCTCATGGCCCGCTTCCCCCATTGCCCGGAAGTGATCGAAGGCTGGCAGGCCTACGGCAACTACCGCACCTGGGAAGCGTCCTATCGCCTGACCCGCCTCGACTACGGCGACTACAAGGATCCTCGCGACCTGCACACCGTCATGGTCACGCACGACAGCGAGAAGGCCAACAGCACGTTCGCCTTCACCCGCACCAATACCCATGCCTCGACCGGGGCCTTCGATTTCGCCGAGAACCTGCTGGGCCTGCGGTTGCGGCGCCGCCTCGCCGAGACCGGGCAGGCCCAGGTCCATCTGATGGTCTTCCAGAACAATGACTGGCTCACCGACAACGGCTGGGTGTTCGGCGGGAAGTATTCGCGGGTCGCCCGGGAACGGTTCCACTGGTCGGCCGAACTCGATTCGGCCAACTTCCCCGACCTCAACGCCATCCAGAGTTCGCTGGCATTGATCTTCCACCATCATCCCCATTGGTCCTCGACCCTGGGCCTGGATGCCTCGTTCCTGCAAGGCGCCGAGGCCGGACGCGCTGAAACCCGCACCCCAGCCGGCCTCCGCACCACCGTCGAGTACCATGACCACAACGCCACGATCGCCCTGACCGCGCTGTTCGGCCAGCGCATCCTGTATGTCGACTCGGAGGGCTTGTTCGCCCCCTTGCACGGGTTCGACACCTATCGCCAGGGCGGACGCCTGAGCATCCGGCAGAAAGCGCAGAATCTCGATCTCTTCCTCGATCTGGGCGTGCATGAAGTCACCGCCAAATACTTGCGCCAGTCGAAAGAACCTCTCTGGAAGGCCGCCGAGGTCGACTATCGCCTGCAGACCATCAGCGCGGGCGCCAGCCTGCGGTTTTTCTGACCCGTGGCTTCCGCGCCCTCGCCCACGCCTCCGCCTCCGCCGCTCGCCGCGGCGCCGAGCCTCTGGCCCTGGCGGATCCGCGCGGTCGGCGCCGGTCTCGGCCTGGTCTATCTTTCGGTCTTCCTGTATCAGACGTTGGCCATTCGCGAGGGACTCGACCCCTGGGGCCATCCGCCGGGCCATGATTTCCTGACCTTCTATGCCGCCGCCCTGCTGGCCAGGGCTGGTCAGGCGGCGCTGGCCTACGATCCGCTCGCTCTGTTCGCCACCTTCCGGCAGGTGCTGGGGGTGTCCGCCCTGGACTTCCCCAATCCCTGGTACTATCCGCCGTTCACGCTGCTGCTGATCGCTCCCCTGGCCTGCCTGCCCTACGTCGTGGCCATCTTCGCCTGGTCGCTGGGTTCGCTGGCGGGCTATCTCGTTCTGCTGACGCGGGCGATCGCCCCTCATCCGTTGACGCTCTGGGTCGCCCTGGGCTTTCCTGGAATCATGGCGAACCTGGCCTACGGGCAGACCGGCTTCTGGACCGCCCTGTTCCTGGGTTCGGGCCTTTATCTCCTCCCACGCCGCGCTTTTCTGGCGGGCGCTCTGCTGGGCCTGGCCACCTGCAAACCCCATCTGGGGCTGCTCGTTCCCGTCGCCCTCGTGGCGGGCCGCTTCTGGAGCGCTCTCGCCGGGTTCGGAGCGACGGTGGCCGTCCTGGTGTCCGTCAGCTTCGCCGCTTTCGGCCTCGACACCTGGCAGGCCTTCTTCGCCATTCTTCCCCTGCCGCTCCGTTCGCTACAGGGCGATTCCCCCCGGTGGCCGCAGATGATCACCCCCTTCGCCGGTCTGCGCCTGCTCGGCTTCGGCCCGGAAGCCGCCGGCCTGGCGCAAGGGGTGATCACGCTGGGAGTGGTTCTGACCATCATCTGGTTCTGGAGTTCTGGCCGCGCCTCCGCACCTGTGCGCGCCGCCGCCCTCGCCCTCGGCGCGTTGCTGGCCACTCCGCACGGGTTCGACTACGATCTGCCCGTGCTGGCTCTCGTGCTTGGCTGGATGTGGCAGGAACGCGGGCAGACCGGCTGGCGACGCGGCGAAACGATCCAATGGTGGCTGCTCTGGAGTCTGCCGTTCCTAGGGCGCGGCCTCGCCTCAACGATCGGTCTGCCGATCACCCCGTTGATCCTGCTGCTCAGCCTGGCCAGCCTCGCCCGCCGAGTGGCGGCTTCGCCGGGCGCCGAGAACACCTGTCGTTCGGCGGACCATCGGACTGCCTGAAATAGCGAAACCGCCCGGCCGAACCACGGACGGGCGGCGACTGCGGCGCGGGAAGATCTTAATGGGCGTCGTTGAACTGGATCTGCATCAGCTTCCAGGCATTGCCATCGCGGGTGATGTTGACCGCGATCTCGACCTGGGCATTCTTCTCGAAGACCGCCTTGTACTGCAGAAGCCCCACGGGCGCATCGGCGGGGTTGGCGGGAACCACCGTCTTTTCCTTGATCAATTCGCGCGACTTGTACTGGCCGAATTGATTCATATACATGCCGATGTACATGGTCTGGAAGGCCTGTTCGGTGCAGATGGCCGCCATCGCCGGAGCGAAGTCGGCGTAGAAGGCTTTCCAATCCTGTTTGTTGTAGGCGTCGAGGGCCTTGTCGATCATGGCTTCGAGAGCCTTCATCGTCTCCTCGTCGGCGATCTGCTGGGCGGACAGCGCGGAGGGTCCCAGCATGGTCAGGGCCACCAGGGCCAGGCAGAGCAGGCGGGTCATGGTCGATGTCTCCTGTTTGGCAATGCCAGTTTCGATGCCGGCACACACCGGCTTGTGGGGTATGTTCCGGTACCCCGCTCGACTTGTCAAGTCGACGAGATGCCTGCCCCGGAATTCGCCCACCACGCCCCCGAACCGGGTCCAAGCCGCAACAGGCTCACCGACGCCGACGACGCCCTTGCCGTCTGCCGTTCATTCGTTCGTGAGCGTTCGCCGAAGGCCAGTGAAAAGGGCCGAGCTCGGCGTGTTCTCGCTCCGACTCGTACGGGTTGGCGTTCGAGCCAAGGCGCGGTATCATGGAGGCAGCACCCATGTGGTACACCATCACCCGCTCTGATCACCTGCCGTTGAACGGCACCCTGGCGTTGCGCCATCATGGCTGGCGCGTGCTGCTCGTGCGCACCGCCGAAGGCGTCTTCGCCCTCGAAGACAAATGCCCCCACCAGGAACAAACCATGGGAGGCGGGCTGGTCGAGGGCCACACCATTTCCTGTCCCTGGCATTCCGTGACGGTCGATCTTCGCACCGGCGTGATCCTCAAAGATATGGGGTTTCTCGGCATGCCGCCGATGCGGGTCTTTCAGGTGCGAGAAGAAAACGGCGCCATTCTGGTCGATCTGCCGGAGGGGCCACCGCCACCACCGCCGCCTCTGGCCGACGATTGACGCGCGCGCCCGTCACCCGCCCTGCCAACCGGTCTTGACCCCGAAAATGACCCCGAAGATCACGCTGGCCACCACCAGAAACGGCAGGAATTCCCACAACTCATTGAGCGCGTATTCGTTGACCTTGAAGGTGAAGGAATATTTCTCTTTCTCGAAACGGTCGCCAGGCTTGCATACCCTCCAAAAGGGGTAGCTGACTTTGATTTCACGCCCATCGTCGAGGCGCAGGTACCTGACGGTTTTGAGGTCGCCGTCGGAATCGGCTTCTTGGCGTTCGAATGTCTCTTTGATCAGGCCTTTCCCTTCAGAGAAGAAATAATCCATTCCCAAGAAGACCAACAGCACGCATCCCATGCCGAGCGTGTAGACAACCGTCCAAAAAATCATGCGGGGCAAACGCATGGCATCCTCCGTGGCGAGCGGCTCCGACCCGCATCCCTTTTCCATTATACCACCATTCCTTCGGCCCTCACCCCATCCGGTGCCGCCGGCTGCCGCCTCCCCACCATCGGTACCCTGGCGGAAAGACCCGAACCAAGGAGCGAGATCGGCCGGGGCCAATCAAGCCGGAGGTGATGGGCCAGGATGATTCGGCAAAGCGACATTTCTGTCGATGAAGCGCTCGGACGACCGGCCGCTCCCAGGAGCGGAACCTCAGGGCGTGAGGGATGCGTATGAAACAGGCCTGGCCCGTATGGCTCCTGTTGATGGTGATGGCAGCCGGCCTCTGGCTGGTCGGTGGCCGCGGGGCGCCGATCTGGGCCGCTCGCCTGGCCACGGCCCCGGAAGGGCTGCCGCCGCCTACCCCGCCCGTTCCGCATCCGGTGCCGGTCGGCACCTCGATCTACCGCTCGATCAAAGTCGCCGGCCTGGGTGGCGACTGGAACCTGACCTCGGCCGCCGGCCAGATGAAAAACCCGGTCGGCACCCGCTGGGAGACCTTCGTCCATCTCGCTGCCGGCCGCCACGAATTCCGGTTCGTCGCCAACGGCACCTGGTCGGTCTGGTGGGGCTCGCCCTTCGTCAGCGGCCGCAGCCCGGCCTTCGGCGGCACCGCCGTCCTGCGCGGCGGCAATCTCGCGGTCGAGATTCCCGCCGCCGGCGCGTGGCGGATCACATTCGACGACCGCACCCTGACCTGGGCCTTCGACCAGGCCGGCGGCAACCTTCCCCCCGTCGCCAATGCTGGTGCCGACATCACTGCCGGCCCGGGCACCCTCGTCCAGTTCAACGGCACCCTGTCGTACGACCCCGACGGCACCATCGCCAGCTACGTCTGGAGCAACGGCCTGATCGGTCCCACTCCGACCCGGCGGTATGACGAGCCGGGCATCTACGACGTCACGCTGACCGTGACCGATGATTCCGGCAACTCCGCCCAGGATGTCGTACGCGTCACCATCACCGGCGAGGTCGCTTTCGTCGGCGATCTGCGCCGCGAGACCATCTACCACGTGCTGGTCTCGCGCTTCTTCAACGGCGACCCGAGCAACGATTTCTTTTGCCGGGAACGCATCGCCTCGGGCGATCCGCACTGGCGCGGCGATTTCGCGGGCCTGATCAGCCGGCTCGACTACATCCAGGATCTCGGCTTCACCGCCCTTTGCCTGTCGCCGGTGATCGAGAACCGCGGCGCCTGCGACTACGACGGGCTGGCTGGCTACGACTGGCTGACCGTCGACCCCCGTCTCGAATCGCCCGGCGCCCGCTACGTCGATCTGCTCCGGGAAGCGCACCACCGCGGGCTCAAGGTGATCCAGACGATCGTGGTCAATCACACCTCGAACTACGGCATCCGAGGCCAGGTCTGGGTCGACCGCCTGCCCCACAAATTCTATCGCGGGGCGAACATGGTCGTTCCGCCGCCGTACATCTTCCACTGGGGCAACTACCGGCACCCGTTCCGCGAAGACAATGACAATCCCAAGGCGCCCGAATGGTTCCAGGATTTCCTGCACCGCGATCCGTGGGGGGCCGGCCCCCTGATCGACCCGCGCACCGGAACGCGCCTGCCTCTCGTCGGCTATCGCCCCGACCGATTCTTCGACACCGACGAAGCGACCCTGCCGGCCGAGTGGTACCATCGCCACGGCTGGTCGACCGCCGCCGATGCCACATCCACCTTCGCCCTCCAGCGCAAGCATCTGGGCCGCGATGCCCTCGACCTGGCCACCGAGAACTGGACGGTCAAACGCTACCTGAACCGGGCCGTGTTCCGCCTGATCGATCTCGGCATCGACGGGGTGCGCATCGATCTGGCCGGTCATGTCGACCGCGACGAACTGCGCACGATGGTCGACCACTGGCGCGAAAAGAAGCCCCAGCTCTACGTGCTGGCCGATGTCGAAGCTCGCGGCTCGGGCTTCGGGCTGCTGGCCAGCGACCGCCTGCCTTCCGAACTGACCCCCTGGTGGTATTCGCGCACCGGCACCGACCCGCGCCAGCCTGATGCCGGGCCGTTCTCGGGCCTGGCCGTGACCGATGGGCCGCTGACGCGGGCCTTCGCCACCTCGGTGGTCAACGGCACCTACGATGGCCTCGACGCGTTCTTCCGCCGGGATTGGGTCTACGGCGATCCGACCTTCCTGCTGACCGCCTTCCATGGGGCGCGCACCGGGCCCGGGCTCGATCCGCGCTTCCGCTTCGCCGGCGAGCTGTGGCAGGCGGCGCTGGCCTACACGCTGCTGTGGACGACCCGCGGCATTCCGTGCCTGCAACAAGGAGAAGAGATCGGGTTCATGGCCGGAGCGCCCATGGTGCCCTTCCTGCCGACTCATCTGCTCAGCCAGACGGGCCACGCCTATTTCGGAAGCCATCTCGAGAACGCCGCCCTGCCCGTCACCAAAGCGCACCCGCTCTGGTTGCACATCCAGCGGCTCAATCAGATCCGTGCCCGCGTGCCCGCCCTGCAGGCCGGCACGCTCGAGAACGGCCGCGCGTGGGGCAGCGGCATGAGCTTCGTGCGCAACTGGCAGAACTGGCGCGACCTGGCTGTGGTCGGCCTCGCCGCCGTCATCGATCAGGAGATCACCGTCGACCGCCTGCCGAGCGGCCTCTATGTCGATGCCATCACCGGCCTGACCCAGGAAGTGGCCAGCACGGCCTCGTCGCTGACCTTCCGGGTCGCCGGCAATTCGGCGGGCATCTGGATCCGCAACGGCCCGGGCCGGATCGGCGAGGCCGGCCCCTTCCTGCGCTGACGCCGGGACCCACGCACGCCGCTCCAACGAAGATGGCCAGGACTCTCCCCGCCCGCCGCCGGCACGCGGCGCGTGGCGCCGACTGGAACCGGGGGCCAGGACCGGCAGCCCTGATTGGAGGAAGGGGGCGGGGCCCCTGGTCGGCGCGCCCCGGCCGTTCGCCGCTGCTGATTCAGCTCACGGGATGAGGGACGAAGCGTCCCCGACCCAGCCAGCGACAGATCACCGTCAATGCCAACGAGGCCACCACCATGGCCGGACCGGCCGGGAGATCCCAGGCCAGGGCGGCGGCCACGCCGCCGACGGCCCCGATCATGCCCAGCCCAGCGGCCCAGACGAAGACTCCGCGCACGGTGCTCGCCACCGCCAGGGCCCCCAGCCCGGGCAGCAGCAGCAGCCCGAAGCAGGCCATCGCCCCCGCCGCCTGCAGGGTCAGGATGATCGCCACGCTGGCCCCGAAGAACAGCGCCACCTCGAACGGGCGCACCGGAATCCCCATGGCCCGCGCCATTTCCGGGTCGAGCGAGATCAGCACCAGCCGGCGGCGCATCAGCAGCAGCACCAGGAGCCACGGCAGGCCGAAGCCTACCAGTCGGTGCAGATCCTGACAGGTCGAGGTCAGGACGCTTCCTTTCAGCAGCAGCTCCAGGCCATGGGTTTCGGTGCCGGTCAGGGCGGTGACCAGCACCGACCCGGCCATGGCTGCGACGAACCCCAGACCGATGGCGGCTTCGGCGGTGAACCCGCCGGCTTCTCCCGCTCCGCGCCAGGTCAGGAGCCCGACGAACCCGGCGACCACGACCAGGGCTCCCAGCCAGGCCGGCAGATGGACCGCCATCGCCAGAATGAACCCCAGCCCAGCCACCTGCGGCAGGGCGGCCCCGAGAAACAGGCTGCGCCGCAGGTGCAGAAAGACCCCCATCGCCCCCAGCAGGAAGCCGGCCACCATGGCCACCAGCAAGGCATCATGGAAGAACGACAGCAAATCGAGCCAATCGCCCGGCATCGCCTCAACCTCCTGGCGCTTCCCGCCGGCCAGGCTCCGGCGCGGCCGGCCCCGTCGATGACGGGGCGGCGCCGTCGCTCGCGGTCGCCGCCGGCTCCTTCCCCGGCTCGCCGCGCGAAAGCCCCGACGAGGGTGCCGACCCCGGCGCGGCCGCGGCCACCGCGCCATTCGCCAGGCCAGGCGAGCGCGTGGCGCCCGCCAGAGCCGGGAAAGCCACGTCAGGACCGTAGATGCGCTGCAGATCGCGCTCGGTCAGGCCGCGGGTCGGGCCCTGGAACGCCACCCGGCCTTCGTGCAGGAGCAGGAGCTGGTCGGTATGCTCCAGCACGTCGCTGAGCACGTGGGAGACCATGATGGTGGTCAGCCCGCGGTCCCGGCGCAACTGGTCGAGCAACCGCAACAGCGTGGCGGTCTGGCCCAGGTCGAGACCACGCGTGGGCTCATCGAGCACCAGCAGATCGGGCCGCCCAGCCAGAGCGCGGGCCACCAGCGCCCGCTGCTTCATGCCGCCCGACAGTTCGCGAAAGAGCCGGCCGGCCTGGTCGGCCAGGCCGACCGCGGCCAGGGCGGCCTGCGCCTCGGCGCGCCAGGCGGCCGCGGGGCCCCACCATGCCGAGTGGCGCGCGGCCAGACCCATCTCGACGATATCGCGTACCGTGAAGGGGAACAATTCATCGATCGCCCCCTGCTGCGGGACGTACCCGACGCCGCCGGGCCGGGCCCCTGGCCGATCGAGACGTCCAGCCAGAGGCGGCAGCAGCCCCAGCAAGGTGCGCAGCAGGGTCGTCTTGCCCGATCCGTTGGGCCCCACCAGACCAAGCGCCGAGCCGAGCGGCAGATCGAAGGTCACCCCCTCGACGACCGGCCGCCCCGGATACCCCACCGTCATGCCCTGGGCCGAGGCCCATACGCCATTCATGGCCATCTCCTTCCCAGCTCCGTTGCCCCGAGGCGCCCATCGCCCGCCGACCGGCAGGCAGGTCGCCGACAACGGCCGACCCGGCTGGCCCACCGGCCCGAATATCTCTCGGATTCGCCCCGACGAGCCGGCGAGCCGGCGAAGATCATTGCAAGGCGCTCTCCAGGCGCGCCACCAGGGTCTCGATAAGGTCGGGATAGGTCTTGATCGCCGGTTCGGCTCCGACCGAGGCCGGCAGCACCAGCACCTTGCCGCCGACCTTCCCCGCCACCAGATCGGCGAAGCGGTCGGGGTGGTAGCGCTCGCGCAGAATCACCTTGGCGCCGGCGGCCTGCATCGCCGCGACCAGCGCCGCGATCTCCCGGCCGGTCGGCGGGATGCCCGGCCGCGGCTCGACATACCCGACGATCTCGAGGCCGAAGGCATCGGTGAAATAGATCCAGCTGCTGTGGAAGCAGGCGATCTTGCGGTTGGGCACCTTCGCCAGGCGCGCCTTCCACCCGGGAATCCTGGCTTCGAGATCGCGCCGGAACGCGGCGAGATTGGCCGCGAAGGTCGCGGCGCCGGCCGGATCGGCTTCGCTCAGCTTGCGGGCGATCAACTCGGCCAGCCGCAGGGCATTGGCCGGATCGAGCCAATAATGCGGATTCCCCAACGGATGCACATCGCCCATCGAGGGGTCGACCCGCACCGTGGGAATCTCTTTCACCGGGATGACCTGGGAACAATCGACATAGCCGCGGCCGCCGGGTTTGATCGTCAGGTTGCGCGCCCCGTCGAGCAGCGGGCGCAGCCAGATCTCGAGATCGAGGCCGATGAGGAAGAGCAGCTGGGCCCGCCCCAGCGTGGTCAGGAAGCTGGGGCGCGGTTCGACGAAATGCGGATCTTCGTGCCCGCGTCCGATCGAGACGGCGTCGACGCGATCGCCGCCGATGGCCTGCACGATGGCCAGCAGGTCGGTGGTGGTGGTCACCACGGGCAGCCCGGCCCAGCCGGGCCCCACCGGCCCCAGCGCCAGCAGCAGAGCCATCATCCAGACCGCCAGCCGGCCTTCGAGGAAGAGGCGAGCCGGCCCGGGCGACCGCTCAGGGGAGTGACCGCGGGCCAGTCCTGCGGCCTTCCCGCACTGGTCGGGGACCGCGGGTGGTCGGCCACCGCGCTGGCCGACGGGCGTGGTCATAGAGATGCGTGTCGTCATAGGAAGCTCATCCTTGGCGTCATTCATGGTCGTGATCGTGCTCATGATCGTGTTCCTCGCCATCTTCATGCGCCTGATCGTGGTCGTGATCATGCGCATGGTCATGGCCATCCAGGGCGGCCGTCCGCGACTCGCTGGTCATCTCCACCGCCTGGCGGACATTGGCCGCGCAGCGAGCCTGCACGGCGGACTGCCGGTGATCGATGGTGACTGGTCCTGATTGCGCCATCTGCCACAGGCCGATTCCCTCGAACCAGTGGGCCGGCAGCAATCGCAAGCGGTGGCGCGGCCCTGCGCCGGCCGGCAGGGCCGACCCGGTCGGGAAGGTCAGATGCTGCTCGTGGTCCAGTTCCAGGCGCCAGGGGACCACCTGGGCTCCCGAGCCGATGGTGCCCTCGGCCAACAAGCTCAGGGGCTCCAACGCCTGCAGATCGCCCGGACTCAGGTGCAGCTCCCAGATCGGCGCCACGCCGGCTCGCACCGCCATTTCGGCCACGATGGTCGGGGTCGCCAGATCGCACACCTTCTCGACTGCCACGACCTCAGGCACCAGCGGACGATCATCGGCGGGCAGCCGGTTCGGATCGTCAGGGAAGGCCGCGGTCTCGGCCGACTCATCGCCGGTACCGTGGCCGTGGTGGTCATGGCCATCCTCGGTGGCGTGGGCCACCAGCGCAGCCCGCCGCGATGTCCGCGCCGTGCCGCCGGTCACCGCCAGTCGAACGGCTTTGACGTAGACCTTCACGCGGTCGACCTGCACCGGCTGGCCATCGACCGTGAAACTGGCCGGCCCCAGCGCCAGCACCAGTTGCACCGGCGCCTGCATCGCCGGATAGGGCGTGAAATCGGTCACCGATTGGCGCGAGCAGCCGCTCAGACTCGCCCCGACCATCGCCAGAAGGGCGACCGCGGCCAGCCACCTGGCCAGGCCCGGCCACGGCATATTCATATTCCCAGCAGCGCCGACGCTGGCACCGCCTGCCTCCGGGCGACCGGCTACCACCATGTGTTCGCGGATGGCGAAAATGCGTCGTTCCATGCCACGGCCTCCTCAGAAATTCGCCAGATGGGGCTTGTGCGGCCCCATGCCCCAGATCACCTGCAGCAGCACTTCGTTGTACGACGCCCCCCGGAAGGGATCGCGCACCTGCCGGAACTGCAACTGCAGTCGATCGTTCTCGGTGAGCCAATAGCCGGCGAAGGCCGAGCGGGCCACGGCATTGAACCGCGCATCGCCCGGGCGCTCGGTGCAATCGTACTCGACCCCGATATGCCAGTCGCGATCCTTGCGGAACTTGTACATGCCGGTCAGGTAATAGCCTTTGGCCGTCAAAGGCGAGCGCCCCAGGGCTTCGCGCGTATTCCAGAGCCATTCTCCCCAGAAGGTCAGCCGATCGAACTGCGACAGCCGCCGGCGCCACATCAGATCGCCCCCATAGACGGTGGAATCGAGATCGCCCGCTCGGTTCCAGGCCCCGCGGTGCCAGTTCATCCCCCAGTTCAGGTCGTCGCGATCGTTGAGGGGGGTGTTGCCCGACAGCCGTCCGCCCAGCACCCGTGTCTGGCCATCGTTGAAGAGGATGGTCGAGCCGCCGCGCAGCACTTCGGCCTGCCAGCGGGCGTAGGTCTTGGAACGCAGATCGAGCGGGGTGCTGAGCGACAGCCCCTCGTCGGTCGCCCCATGTTCCCCGCCCAGGAAGAACTCGAGCGGCAAGGGGCGCGCCGCCATCGGCCAGTCATGCGAATGGATCTGATTGAGCGTCCCGATCGGCATCAGGAACCGCCCGACCCGCGCTTCCCAACGGCCGGGCAGCACATGGGAGAAATCGGCGTAGCCCTCTTCGACATGACCTTCCTCGCCGTGGTAGCCCAGGGTCAGGTTGGCCCGCGCGTAGGGCGAGACGTTCTTGGTCAGCACCAGCTCCGACCCTTCCAGCCGGATGGCATTCCGGTCGGGATCGCGACGGTCGGTGGACGCTTTGCCCACCGCCACCCCGACGACGCTGATGTCGGGATTCTGGTTCTGAATGACGCCCCCTCCGGCCGGCGCGGCCACGGCCCGCGCCTCGGCCAGGCGAGCGTCGATTTGGGCCTGGCGGGCGGTGTTTTCTTCTTCCAGGCGGGCGAGCCGTGTCGACAGGCTGGCCACCAGGGCCGTCAACCGGGCAACCTCTTCGCGCAAGGCGGCGACTTCTGACTGAGGCGAGGCGGCTCCCGCCTCGGCTGCGAGCAGGAGGTGAGGGGGGGACGCCATCATGGCGATCCCCACGGACAGCAGGAGAAGGATTGGGGCAACCCCCAATTTGGAAACCAAGGGATTCATGAAACTCCTCCAGAAATCAAGTTCACAGATTGAGTTCACAGATACGTCAGGGCGGCAAAAGCACCTGATGATGGCCTTTGCGGCTCACGGCCTCCCGGGAAGACCCTGACCCCGGCGGTGCGATTCCAACCAGGAAACGCCCTGGAAGCAAAACAGGCGGGAGATTCAACCGGCTCGGCGGGCTCGCCCCGGCCTTGAACTTTTTCCCCCATCGAATGGCCCGGAGGCGAGCGGGGCGACGCCCTGGCCGCACCCGTTCGGCCGAGAACGCCGCAGCGCTCGAACGGGCGCGAAACGCCGATGGCCGTGGGCCTCAGGCCACGGCAAAGGGAGGAGGCCGACTGTAGAGGGGAAGGGGCGGCTCACTGGCCGCGATCCACTCGCCTGACAAAGCGCCGTCGCGGGTGGGGGCCGCCTCCAGGCGGGTGGTGAACAGCAGAGGGAGACTGACCGTGACCGGGCAATGCAGGACCTGACACTGCGGGCAATCTTCGTGGATGACCCGCTCGGTCAGGCCGACCGAACCTGCCGTCGCTCGCGGGTGGGCATCGTCGTGATGCCCGTGCGGCACCAACGGCCAGACGAGCGCCAGCAACACCAGCCAGACCACCGCTCGGCTGGCCGGCCACGGCGGGGGCAGGACCCTTCGGGGGACTCGTCTCTCGCGCACGCGTGTCATGCAAGCCAATAGATATTCTCCGGGCAAGGGTTTGTCAATGGCTTTCGCCCCCCGGCTGGCCCCAGGCGAGGGGACCGCGCGGAGAACCCGAAGCCCCCTCAATGAGCCCTCGCGGGGGTGGTCGAAGCCTCTGGCGGGCTGATCGAGACGCGCCACTCTCCCTGATGCTCTTCCACCGTCAGAAGGTAGGTCTGCCGCCAGTCGGAATCGGACCGGTCGCTCACGGTGACCATCACCTGGAGACGACCGGCGGCATCGAGGGCGAATTCCCGATCGTAGTGCTCGCCCAGAGCGCGGCCGGCCCGGGCGGGCAAGGAAGCGAAGGCGGCCTGCAAGGCCCGATCGAAGCAACGGTCCCGCTCTGGCCGTCCATGGAGCAGGTGGTAGCGCCGGGGCGGCTCGCGCCCCAGGCATTCGCGGCCCACCACCACCCAATCCCCCTGGGGTCCGATCAGGAATCGCCCGCCTTCCACGGTGCCGGTGCACTCCGCCAGCAGCAGGTGCAGCCGGCGCCGCCCCGGATGGTACAACGCGAAAAACACGATATCGTCGCTGCACATCCCGAAGGATCCGCCTTTGATAAACACCCATCCGTCTTGCATGGAATGCCGTTCGACGATCGAGAATTCCGAACCGCTCGGAGCGGGACGGCCCGTCACCGCCGCCTGGATCGCCTCCGTCAGCCTCGACCGTTCCTGCTGCAGGTAGGCCATGGGACGCAGGCGCAAGGGCATCGGCGCCGTCGCCGAATGAACCGATCGCCCAGGCGACGGCCTCTCGCCCGGGGCGGCCGCGAGAGGTGCCCCCGCTCCGCCGAGCAGGCAAGCGAGAGCAAGCCACACTCCGCCCAGCCACTGCCACCCGGCCAGGGTTCCAACCAGGGTTCCGGCCAGGCGTTCATGCAGCTGGCGATGGCGCGGTTCCTGGCCCCGGCCCTGGCCTTGCGCCATGCCCGACCCACCGCGCATCGCCGCCCGCTCAGCGCGGGGCCACCAGCTCATGCCGAGCGCGGCCGCAGAACCACCAGGGTCGCCCCCCATCCCCCGGCTTCCTGATCGGCCAGCGCGAAGGATTCGACGGCCGGCAGCCGTTCCAGCAGGGCGTGCACGGTGCGGCGCAGGCGACCGAGCCCTTTGCCGTGGATGATGCGGACATGCCGCAACCCCCGGCGTTGGCAGGCGTCGAGATATTCCGGCACCAGATCCTTCACCTCGCCCGGCCGGAACATGTGCAGATCGAGCACCCCATCGATGGGGATGACCACCGGTTCTTCTGGTTCGGTCACACCCACTTCTTCCATTTCAACAGCTTGTAATTCAGCCATCCCAGCACGACCATCGCGATCATGAAGGCCGAGTACGAAATGACCCAGTTCTCGGTTCCCCCTGTGATGGCCGAATATTCCGACATCCCGCCGATGCCCGACAGCAGGGTGAGCGGCATGAAGATGGTGGTGATCAGGGTCAGGCGCTTCATCACCTCGTTCATCTGCAGGGAGATCTCGGTCAGATGGTTGTTGCGCGCCGACAGGTAGAGCTCGAACAGGTTGCTGACCATTTCCCGATTGATTTCGACGAATTCGAAGAACTTGGTCAGATGGTCATAGATGTCGCGGAAGTAATAGACGCTCTTGTCGGTGATGCAGGGCGCATCTTTGCGGCAGAGCTTGCTGACCACCTCGCGCTCATGGAACAGGCTCTTGCGCAGCGCCAGCATGTGGCCGCGCAGCCGCATCAGCTCCTGGGGCTTGAACTTCGCCGGCGCATCATGGATCTGCCGTTCGACCGCCTCCAGCTCGTCTTCCAGCTTCTCGATCACCACGAACTTCTGGTCGACCACGTAATCCATGATGGCGTGCATCAGGAAATCGGTCCCCTTGGTGACCGTGGCGAGTGCCCGCTCGATGCGCTCGGGCAGCCTGGTGAAGAACTCGCTCTTCTGTTCGACCCGCCCGTGCACGGTGACGAGGAACTTGGGGGAGATGATGAAATCGATCTCTTCGATGGTCAGCACCTTCCCATCGTAGCCATAGCTGTTGAACAAGACGAAACTGTTGCCCTGGTAGACGTCGAGCTTGGGGATCTGGTTCTCGCCCAGGCAGTCTTCGATGACCAGGGGATGCACGCCCAGCTGATCGACCAGCGGCTGCAGCAGCTCGGCCGTGGGCCCGTTGAAATCGAGCCAGACGAAGCCGTTGCCTTTGATCGCCTCGAGGACGCTCTCGAAGGTCGGCAGGATGACCGGCTTCTGCTTCGGCAGGAAATGGAAGAACAGGGTGCTGCTCATCGTCGCTCATCCTGGGGCCATGCCTCGGCGCGAGTCCTCTTCGCCGGCCCCGCAGGGGAAGCGCCGGCCCCGATCGGCACCATTCTACCCGATGCCACCATGGTGAACAAGCCGCCACGCCCCTGCATCGTAGAGGCGCGCCGCCCTGGCTGCTCCCAGGGCGGGCGAACTCTTCGTGCGAGAGCCGGACGATCCGTCATCCACCGCTCATACCGAGCTTCCAGCGCTGATCACCCTCGTTGCGTGAGATAGACGCCCAGCGCGACCAGGAGCGTACCTGCCACGAAGGCGCCAGTCACCGGCTCGCCGAGCACCAGCCAGCCGACCGTCGCGGCCACGGCCGGCTGGAGGTTCGACACGATCGCCACCTGCACCGACGCCAGGCGAGACAGGGCCCACGACCAGACGAGGTAGGCCACGACCGAGGTCAGCAGCGACAGGTAGGCGACGGCCGCCCACCCGCGCCAGGTGACGACCGCCCAATCCTGCGCCCGCAACGCGAACAGACCGATGGGCAGGAACTGGATCGCACCCAAGATCATGGCCATGCCGGTCAGATAGAGGGCATCGTACCGGGCCAGGGCGGCTTTGTTGTCGAGGGTGTACCAGCCCCAGATCAAAACCGCGGCGAACACGACGAGATCGCCCCGCAAGCTGCTCCACGAGAAGGCGAACCCTTTCTGCAGCAGCACGAGCACCACGCCGCCGAACCCCAAGGCGACCCCGGCCACTCTGGTTGGCGTCGCCGGCTCCCGGCCCAGCAGCGCGGCCATCACCAGGACGATCATCGGAGACGTGGCATACAACAGCGCGCCGTGCGCCGCGTAGGTCTCCCGGATGCCATACAGGAACAGGCCCTGGTTGAGCGGAATGCACCAGGCCGCCAGGCGCAGGAGCAGAGGCCAGTCCCCGGCCAGCGGAGGCCGCAGGCGACCGGTCACGCCCAGCAGCACGAGAAAGACCACCGCCGTCAGCGTGAACCGCAGGGCCCCCAGGGCGAAGGGATCGAATTCGGCCAGGCCGATCTTGGCCACCAGATAGGTGCTGCCCGTGATCAACTGCGTTCCGATCAAGGCCCACAACGCCAGGCGGTCGCCGGAGCGGCTCGCCCCGCCATCGCCAGCGGCAGGAACCACCGGCGAAGCGGCGGCAGCGGACGGCCCCACGTCACGTTCCCGGCTCACGCGATCTCCTTTGAGCCGCGCCTCATACGATCACCCCGCACGTGCTCGACGCGGGGTGGTCTGGCCGACCGCGCCCCCCCAGCCGCGCCACCACCACCCACCACCGCGCCGACTGGCCGATTCGCTTTCTTCCCCGCGGTTCCGATGACGGTCAGCGGGCCGTTCGGGCCAGCCGACGCGGCAACGGGGACACTCGCCAGTGGGGCTGAGACTGGTCGCATGCGTGGCGTGACCGATGGACAGAAGTTGTTCTCGCTTTGCTCGTCGCCGGGTTGGGGCCACTCAGACTAGCAGACCTGGCCGGCCCGGCACAAGCCGGCTGACAAGGTGCCGGCTCCCGCCCGCGTCCCCCGGCACGTTCTTGCCGATCGCCTGGTCCGCCGCGCCGCGCCAGCCGGTTCGCACCCTTCGGTTGACCAGGCCAGGCCACCAGCCCCCCCGGATGAAGCAGCCGCCATACCTGTCGGCATGACGTTCCCATCGCTGGCCGATTCCTGCCCTGCCGAGGGACCGAGGAGAACCCCCCTTGTCAAGCGGCATGGCTCACCGGAACGCCGCGACCGCTGGTCCCTGAGTTCCGCTCACACCAATGGACGGGCTTGTCGCCGGCGGAGCAAGATTTTTTCACCCCTTTCGGTGACCTTGACAAGGAAAACCGATGAAAATACCATAAAAATAGATTGAAATTTTACGATGACAAGCGAAATGTATTTTCATCGATACTTACGTGGTTTTCTGGCAGCCCGGAAAGGTCGCCGGCTCCTTTTGCTGACCGGGGCCAGGCAGACCGGGAAAACCACCCTGATCCGTGCCACCTGGCCCCGAATGACGTATCTCAATCTCGATGCGCCCGAAATTCGCGATCAGGTGCAGGATGTATCATCGTTCGCTTGGGGCCGGGACATCGGCAACGCTCTGTTCGACGAAGCCCAGAAAGAGCCAGGCATCTTCGAAAAGATCAAATACGCCTTCGATGCCAAGGAAGTCTCCTTCAGCGTGCTCACCGGCTCCAGTCAGATCCTGTTGCTGAAACAGATTCGGGAGTCCCTGGCCGGTCGAGTGGTCCTGTTCGAACTCTGGCCGCTGCTGTTTGCCGAGCTGGTTTCGCCCGCACAGGGTCCCCCTCCCGCACCGCCCTTCCTGCATACGCTCTTGGCGACCCCCAAGGGCACCGACGTCTGTGCCGAGCGGCCTTCGAGGTTGATCGGAGCGGCCTTCGACGACCTGCAACGGGCGTTCCGCCACCTGTCCCTGTGGGGAGGGATGCCTGCGTTGCCGGCCATTCCCCCGGAGGAGCGGCGCAAATGGTTGCAGGATTACGAATACACCTACCTCCAGCGCGACCTGGCCGATCTGGCTCGCATCAACGATCTCCAGCCGTTTCGCCAGTTCCAACGGTTGGCGGCCTTGCGCACCGGGTGCCTGCTGAGCTATTCCCAGCTGGCCCGGGATGCCGGCATCAGCGTCGATACCGCCCGTCGGTATCTGGAATACCTCCGGCTTTCCTACCAGGCCATCCTGCTGCCCCCGTTCCATCGCAACCTCACCAGTTCCGCGGTCAAGACCCCCAAGCTGCATTGGCTCGACATCGGGCTCTGCCGCAGCCTGACCGGCAACTTCGGCGAACTCACCGGGGAAATGTTCGAATCGCTGGTGGTGGCCGAAGTGTACAAGTGGGTCCGCACGGCCGGGGAAAATGCTGAGCTGTTCTTCTATCGTACTCACGCCGGCGCCGAGATCGATATGTTGATCCAGACTCCGCATGGCTTCGTGGGCATCGAGGCCAAACTGACCCAGCGACCGGGCCGGGCTGATGCGCGGGTCATGCGCGAAGTGGCCAGAGTTCTGGGGAAGGAATGGCGTGGGGGTCTTGTGGTCTACCGCGGGCAGAAGCTGGAACCGCTTGGCGAAGCGGGCATCTGGGCCATTCCCTTCCCCTGGCTCTTCATGCCATTCGGTGGTTGACTACCCGCTCAGAGCACCCACTCAAGGCTAGATGGGAACTGCTTTGACGAAACCACGACACTTGGATGGCTGCCACATCTTGTTGCTCTCGCTTTGCTCATCGCCAGGCTGGGCTCTTCAGACGAGCTGACTCAGTCAGGCCTGCACAAGTCGGCTGACAAGGCGCCGGCTCCCGCCCGCGTCCCCCAACACGTTCTTGCCGATCGCCCGGTCCGCCGCTTCGCGCCACAGCCGGTTCGCACCCTTCGTTTGACCAGGCCAGGCCACCAGCCTTCCTGAACGAAGCAGCCCCCGTGCCTTTCGGCATGGCGCTCCCATCGCTTTTCGAGATCCGCCTTGCCGAAGGACCGAGGAGAAAACTCCTTTTCAAGCGGCATGGCCCACCGGAACGGCGCGACCGCTGCCACCTGCACAGCGTATCCACGGTGGCTTCCACCCAGGATTTGACCAGGACAGGCTCCAGTGATAGATCAGAATCCAGGGCCTCGGCACCCCGAAGTTCCTGCCATTCCGTGGCTCGGTTCCTCTGCGAGCATCGGCGCTGGGACGGCCTGAAATGCAAGCGAAAGGCAAGCAAGGTCGCGTTCTGAACGCAGGGCGATACCCGTTCGGTGTCACCCGCATCGACGATCCTCGCTGGGGCATCGCAGGAGGCATTTCCGAACCAAGGCAGCAGGCTTCGGGGGACGAAGGCTTCTGGGAATATTCTGAGCATTCTGGATCAGGAGGGAAATGTCCATGCGTGGCTGGAAAAGATGGCATCTGCTCGAACGCACATTGATCGTCTTTGGCTTGATCGGCTTGCTGGGCGGACTGCCCCGACCCCTGGCAGGGGAAGAGAAGACCACTTTCCGCATGCGCGAGTGGACGCCCCATACCAGATACTATGGGAAAATCAACGGCTTCCCGACCCATCAGGTACGATGCGTGATTTCGGACGGGAAAAGCGGGGTGGTCGCGGGAACCTACGACCAGGGAATCCTGCAGATCGACTCCCAGGCCGGGTCTTTCCGCCATCTCTTAACCTCTGAGGACATCGCTCGCCTGGGGCCGGTCAACGCGCTGACCCTGGCTCCGGATGGGCAGACCCTCCATATCGCGGCCAACAATGGCTTGTTCCAGGTGCGGCTCCATTCCGGCAGCGCGACCCTTCAACGCAGCAAAGACCTGGCCGAGACCATCGTTTTGTCGTTGGCGCTGACGCCACCGTCTGGTCTGTGGGTCGGCACCACCAAAGGTCTTTTCGACCCAGGCCTGACCAAATTCCTGGATGCCGATGGCCTGGTCAGCAATCAGATCACCGCCTTGGCCGTGGACGGACAGAAACGCCCCTGGATCGGGACCGACCGGGGCCTGCAATACAAGCAGGGAACGACCTTGTATGGGGTGGAAGTCGTATCCGAGCCATTCGACGCCTGGGTCAACCACATGGTCATCGGCCAGACCGGCTCCGGGTTGCTCCCCTTGGACCGCCGCATCGCCATCGTTCAGGGCATGTTGTCGAAGGTGCATCTCCGCCCGGCGGTCGACCCCGAGTTTGCGCAGTCTTCGTTGGCGATGTCAGGGAAGGGAACCGAAGAACATGCCGGGCGCGCCGTCGAAAAACTCCTGGAGGCAACCCTGAAGGTCCTGGAGGATACCGGCGAGGCCAAAGAGCGCCTGATCGTCGGCAGCGATCAAGGATGCTTCGCCTTCGATGTCGAAACGGCCAAAGGCGAAGCGCTCAACGCCTCCTGGACCACCACGGTAACGGCCGATGAGAACGGGGGCGTCTACTTCGCCACCCAGATGGGGAATATCCTTCCGGCGTCGCGCGCCTCGCACGCGTTTCAGGCGTTCAATCTCGGGCGACGGGTCAAAGCCATCATCCAGGATCTGATCGAACAGGAGCGGGATGCCGTGGTCCCTCCCGGTGCCACCGGGCTGCTGACCGCCGATGAACTGGCCGATGTGCGCACCCTGAATCCGGATGATTTTCAAGAGTGGCTGAATCAGTATGTCCAGACCCATCCCATCCGGTCGATGTGCTTCGATCGCAAGAATTGCCTGTGGATCGCCATCGAGGGCGTCGGTTTGTTCCGCATCGACATGGCGATCGTCACCGCCGACCTGTTCGCCTCGGCCATCGTCCGCGAAAGGAAATATGCCGGGGGCAAACGCTGGGCCTACCTGTTGCGGTCCCAGATCACTCCCCCGCCTGCCGATTCTTCGGAAGTGGTCGCCGGGCTCGCCGCGGTCAACGACATCATGGGCGGCGATCAGGGCATCGGTGGAACGCCCAAACGGATCTGGGTCGGCCACGCCTCCCAGTTGCTGCCTGCCGACTGGCATCGGCTCGCGCCCATGCTGGGCGCCTATGCCAACCCAGGCTCGCTCCAGCAGTTCCTGGAGTTCATGCACAACGATCCTTTGATCTTCATTCCAGCGATCACGCTGGAGGATGCTCGCAAGGAATTCAACCTTCAGGTTCCCGCCGATTTCGATCGATTGACTCAGGAACAGATCGAAGAAATCGAAAGCCTCCCCTTCATGACCCCTTCCGAGCTGCGTGGCCTGCCGAACCAGACCCCATCGGCCACCGCCACGCCCAAGCTGCCCAAATCCCCCGCGCCCGCCCCTGATGGGAAAGGGAAAGAGCCCTCAGGAAAATAGCTTCACGTCTCTCACCCCCCGGCCCAGCCGGGGGGCTTTTTTTGTTTCCACCCCCCGCTCCCGTTACAAGGGGTTCCAGCACACCTGGAGCAGTGTTGGGAAGTTTCAATCCACGCCCCCCGCGCGGGGGGCGACCCCCGAAGGAGGAACCGAAGGCCGCCAAGCCCGAGGTTTCAATCCACGCCCCCCGCGCGGGGGGCGACGCGGACCCTCACAGGGCCGTCCATGGGCGGCTGGTTTCAATCCACGCCCCCCGCGCGGGGGGCGACGGCCCCCTCCGGGATCCCGCAGGCCCATTCCGCGTTTCAATCCACGCCCCCCGCGCGGGGGGCGACCTGATGGCCTCGATGTCGCCGCCGGGGGCCGACAGTTTCAATCCACGCCCCCCGCGCGGGGGGCGACATGGGCACAGGGTCGCTCGTGGCGATGACGACGCGTTTCAATCCACGCCCCCCGCGCGGGGGGCGACGCGAGCAAGCTTTTGATCGCCGCTGCCGGCGGGTTTCAATCCACGCCCCCCGCGCGGGGGGCGACGTCCGTCATCGGCCCGTGGCCGTGGCCAAGGCCGGTTTCAATCCACGCCCCCCGCGCGGGGGGCGACGCATCTACCGCTGGACCCTGCTGCGCGGGGCGAAGTTTCAATCCACGCCCCCCGCGCGGGGGGCGACGACGGACCTCAAACAGATGATTGGGGTTTGGCTGTTTCAATCCACGCCCCCCGCGCGGGGGGCGACGTCCAGGAGGGCTCCGCGTCGACCGTCGGCGGGTTTCAATCCACGCCCCCCGCGCGGGGGGCGACGCAATCAAGCGGACATTTGCTGCCAGTCGTCGGTTTCAATCCACGCCCCCCGCGCGGGGGGCGACTCTGCCGAG
The DNA here is from genome assembly GCA_003327425.1 of Candidatus Ozemibacter sibiricus. Taxonomy (GTDB): domain Bacteria; phylum Muiribacteriota; class Ozemobacteria; order Ozemobacterales; family Ozemobacteraceae; genus Ozemobacter; species Ozemobacter sibiricus. The sequence continues at coordinate 71,266 of QOQW01000016.1, read as the reverse complement.
CGGGCAACCTCCCACTCCCGCTCCGTTTCAATCCACGCCCCCCGCGCGGGGGGCGACCCGATGAATGTGTCAGGCGCTGGGGTCTTTACGTTTCAATCCACGCCCCCCGCGCGGGGGGCGACATATCCTGGGTGCAGTGTCCTGGCTCATTCCAGGGTTTCAATCCACGCCCCCCGCGCGGGGGGCGACGTGCCATGGTCATGCTCCCTTTAGAGCCTCATCAGTTTCAATCCACGCCCCCCGCGCGGGGGGCGACGCTGACCCCGCAAAGGCTTGATGTCCTCGGGCCAGTTTCAATCCACGCCCCCCGCGCGGGGGGCGACCTACCGCCGCCACCGGCCCCCGAAAAGAAAATCGTTTCAATCCACGCCCCCCGCGCGGGGGGCGACTCGTCGATCCACTCCTGAGCGGCGGCGGGGCTCGCGTTTCAATCCACGCCCCCCGCGCGGGGGGCGACGGCTACACCAACGTTACCTCCGGCAGCCCCGTCCAGTTTCAATCCACGCCCCCCGCGCGGGGGGCGACTGGGGAAGGCCGACTTTAGATTGAGGTATTACAACGTTTCAATCCACGCCCCCCGCGCGGGGGGCGACTCTCGCCGCACGACTCGCACGCACTTCCACTGCCGGTTTCAATCCACGCCCCCCGCGCGGGGGGCGACTCAGAGTAGCCGCGAGCCTCGATCACCGTTACGTTTCAATCCACGCCCCCCGCGCGGGGGGCGACGTAATCCGGATTCAGACCGAAGTGCAAGACCTTCAGTTTCAATCCACGCCCCCCGCGCGGGGGGCGACCCCGGCCTCCGGGACGTAGACCACGCAGTCCGTGTTTCAATCCACGCCCCCCGCGCGGGGGGCGACGAGCCCGCGCATAGTATCGCGCGTCCCCCATCGCGTTTCAATCCACGCCCCCCGCGCGGGGGGCGACGCCGCGATGGCTGCCGCATCGACGACGCCTGCGCCGTTTCAATCCACGCCCCCCGCGCGGGGGGCGACGCGGCGTCATCGGCGTCACGATGCAGACGGCTTGGTTTCAATCCACGCCCCCCGCGCGGGGGGCGACGTTCTTCTGGAATTTCAACCGCTCGAGGGCCAGGGTTTCAATCCACGCCCCCCGCGCGGGGGGCGACCTGCGCCGATCTGCTGTCTGGGCGTGCCACGCCGGTTTCAATCCACGCCCCCCGCGCGGGGGGCGACCAGCACTGGATGCAGCGTCCGACCCGGCCAGGATGTTTCAATCCACGCCCCCCGCGCGGGGGGCGACGCCTTGCCGCGATCGATAGCAGTACAGGCTGCTTGTTTCAATCCACGCCCCCCGCGCGGGGGGCGACCGCAAATTTTATGATCTAGATCAGATGAGGGCTTGGATAGGGTAATCCGCGAACCCCCGACCAACCCAGCGAACGATCCTTCGCTCTGCGCGGGAAAACCTGCTTAAAGCCGCCACAGAACAGCATCGCGAAGCCCTCTGAGAAATTCTTGAGAGCCACCGGTTCGCGGACAGTGATTGGCTCCCCAGAAGTTCCCATCTAGAGGACCATCGGTCCCTCGAGATCGAACGCCGGTCGGGCTCCCACATGCTCCACTTTCCCATGCCATTTGCTGCCAAGGAAATAGAATCGCAAACTATCAACCTCAGGATCGATCGTCTTTCGCAATCGATCCTCCAAGGCCACCCACTGCCCCGGGTCGACCAGACATTCGAACACCGATTTCTGAACGCGTTGCCCAAAATCCTGACAGGCCCTGGCGACATTTCGCAAGCGGCGCCGTCCGGCGGCAGTTTCGGTATTGACATCATAGGTGACCAGCACCATCATGGCTATTCTCCTCGGCCAACCTCATTTCCACACGAACGGCGGATACCCATCCGCCTCACCACGCAAAAAGCGACTCAACAACATCGCCTGAACATGCGGAAGCAAACCGATCTCCACTTTTTCATCAAGGAAAGGATGATGGATGAGTTCCTGTTTCCGCTTCTGATAGGCCACCAATAAGGCTTTTCGGGTGTCATCGTCCATCCGCACGGCTCCTGTCTCAGTCACCCGAAATCCCTTGGCTCTCACCTGCTGCAGGTTCACCAGGGACAGCGCCATCCGATCGGCGAGAAACGGGCGAAACTCCTCCATCATGTCGAGGGCCAGGCCCATCCGACCTGGGCGATCACGATGAAGGAACCCCACCGCTGGATCGAGACCGACGCCTTCCAACGCCGAGGTGACATCATGTGCCAGGAGGGTGTACAGAAACGACAGGATGGCATTCATCCGATCCATCGGGGGGCGTCGGTTCCGCTCCTGAAAACGGAAGGCGTCCTTATCGACCAGGATCAGCTCATCGAAGACCTGAAAATAGTGGCGAGCGGCCTCCCCTTCGATCCCACGCACAGCTCCGAGATCAGTGGCCGCTTCTCGCAACCGCTTCAGGCAATCGCCCAGCTGATCGACCGCTTGCCCCAGACGCGGGCTGGCCTGCTGGGGTCGATCGCGAATAGCCCGCTGCAGCACTGCACGGCAGTTGGCAATCTTCGCGCCAACCATGACCCTGGCCATGTCGGTCGCCAGAACCAGATCATCGGCCCGCCGATATTGCTCCCGCCGCAACAGGACATTGCCGCTCACCGGCCCCTGGACACGTGCCAGAAAACGGCCACGCCGGTCGAAAAAAGCGACCTGCACCTTTCGCCGCCCACACAAGCCCAAAAGCGGCGGGCTACAGGCCACCTGTTCGAAGCACACGATCGATTGCAGGGTCAGCAAAGGGATCCTCGCCCGAATCTGTTTGTTGACCCGAACTACCACCGCCTCCCCTTCGTGATGAAGGTACGATTTCGGCGTGGTGACGTAGAGCGTGTTGAGCAGCCGCTTCACGCCGTTCCTCCCTCCTGACGAGGATCGAACAAAGCCTCCACATACGAGGCCACCGATCGTCCTCGAACCGCCAACCGAGGTTGGCAGAGGTCCCTGAGCGAACACGCCTCGCATTTCTGATCGAATCGTCCCCGAGGCTGTTTTTTTCCTTCGGTGAGGTCACGCAGACGAGCGATCGCTTCGGCGGTTTCTCGTCGCAGGTCTTCCGAGATCAACACCTCGTGACGCTGACAGGTCTTGCCATAGTACAATTCTCCCCGCGGTACCTTCACCCCCAGCATCTCCTCGAGACAAAGCGCTTGGGCGCACAACTGCACCTCGTCGCACCGCTCGAGCTTGGGCTTGCCGACCTTGTATTCCACCGGGACGGGGATCCACCAGCCAGCATGCCGGGGCAGACGGGCCGCCTCTCCAGGCTGGAATTCCCCTTCTTCGACCCGGTGGAACTCGACCACATCGGCTTTGCCGATCAGCCCCCAGGTCAATGACCGCAAGGCCAAGCCACGGGTCACCCGCACCTCGCGGCGGGTCTCCGCCTCTCCGCTGTGAACGCGTTCGTGCATGACCCGCCCGGCGGCCGTCAGGCGGTTTTCTGCCCAGGATCCTTCGAGATGGATGAGCGCCCATTGGCGTTCACAGAAGACCAGGTGTTGCAAAGCCGAAATCGGCAAGAGATCTTCTTCAGAATACCTCATGGTGCATCTGGCGGCGCCCGGCAGAACCCAGGCCGAACAGCAAAGCCAATAGCCGGGGCCATCAGGCGGGCATCTTCGCGGACAGATCGAGGCGAATCTGAGAGGACGGGGATTCCTGCCCATCGATCAGGATGCGATAATCGTCGAATGACCGCGCGGGCCGCTCGGCGACTTTTTTCTCGATCTTCACGCGTTCGAACAAGCGATGGGCCGGGGCATCGCCCAGGGCCGTATCGTGCTTGAAAATCACCAGTTTGCGAGTCGCCATCAACCCACGAGCCGCCGAGCGATCATGCTCGAACATGTTGAGGAGGGCCTCCCACAGCAGTTTGAGGTCGTCTTGCGAAAACCCGGTCTGCGCGGCCAGATGGGGAGACACAAAGCCATGGGCCACGTAGAGACCATAGGGGATGGTATTCTTGCGGCCCATCGTGCGGTTGTCGCCGGACTGTTTTTCGGCTTCGGCCTCGGTGGCCACCGCCATGCGCGTGATCGAATGCTCTTGCACGATCACGGGATCGACCGACCGTGCGAAGGTCATCTGCACGGGCCCGCGCACCTGCCCGCAATTCGGCGCCGATTTGAGCGACATGACGGCGCCGAAGGTCCGGATGTCGTAGAAGTCCTGGCACATCTTTGTCCGGCCACGCTCGGTCTCGGCGGCGGTAGGTTTGCGGGGTTTGGCTTCATCCAGGGCTTTTTTGATCAGCTCTTTCAACGGTTTCGGACAATCGACCTCTTTGAGCCATTCTTTGACCAGTTTCTTGTCGGCATCGGCTTCAACCACGAGATCGGTCCCGTCATCGCCTTCGACGACACTCAACCCTTCTGGCCAGTCAATCCCATCCAGGCTTTCCACAAGATTGGCGGGGATGGGCTTCTTCGAAGCTTGGCCCGTAACGATATTCAGCGCTTTGAACGCCTCGACATGCGCTTTGCCGAGGACCGCTTTTTCCTTCACATAAATGGCGAACGGCGTTTTGCCCTCTTTGACCAACTGGACAAAATTGCGCACTTTGCGCTTGAGACAGACATCAGTGACCAGGCCTCGACCGGTTTCGGGATCGAGACGCGGCAGGTTGCCCGCATCGGGATCGCCGTTGGGATTGCCATCCTGGACATCGAACACCAGTACGAAATCATATCGTTCTTTGATGGGGTCACTCATGGTCATTCACTCCTTGTTCGAAGGTTCATTTTTGGTATACAAGGCTTGCATTTGATGATAGTAGCCGATGGCGAAGCGGCCCTGATCACCCAGATCGAGATGGGTGGGGAAGCCCTGGGAAGGCAAGGCCCCCATGATCTCCTGGATGAGACGTTCCCGCACCGTGCGCAAACCGGTCGACAGCTTGGCCAGGTGGTGCCGCGACAATCGTATCAACGTCGGGAAGACCGACCCCGGCGACCCGGAAGCTGCGCCATAGAAACGATCGCGAATCGTGGTATTGAGGCCTGGATTCGCTTCGCTCTGAATCTTTTCGAGAACCGCGAACAACCGGCCCAACCGGTAGCCTACATTCGTCTGTCCAAGATCGAGACTCACAGTCAGTTCATCCTCCTTGCGATGGGTATCCCAACGGGTCAGACGGTTCAGACAGGCCTTGATCAAGGCCGCCCGCGGATAGGTCACGCTGCGCTCGGCGCGAATCCGGCGTACGGCCGCCTGCAACAAGGTGATCGGGTACGGCGTCCCCTGCAAAATGGCCCGCATGACCTCGCCGCCAAGATGGGGCGGAATGTTTCTTGAATCATCCTGCGGCGCCACCGAGCAGAGCAGCCGGAACAGGCCGAGATTGCCAGAGTCATGCGGCCCATGAACGATGGCCAGATCTTGAAAATGCTGGTCGATGTTCTTGGCCATCTCGAGGACGGTGGTGCACGTCCAGAAGCGAACGGCCAGGCGGGCAGCATTGGGCGCCAGACCGAGCACGAAAAAGCGGGTTTCGACATCCGAGGGAGCATATCCCCCCCGCACAACGCTCTCATGCAATTGCCGGATCGCCTCGATCTGCCGGCCGGGATCATCTCTGGGGGGCGCCTGAAAAAACCAAGGGAAATCGGTCTCGAGGGGCGTGGGTTGCTCGCTCCAGAATACGGCGGTGGCGTCACCGACCTGGAGGTGGTGAGGTGAATCCTTGGCCAGGAGGTAGTTCAGAGCAGTGGTGTAGGCGAATCCCGCGCGCCGGCCGATCGGTGAATTGCAGGCCTGCTGCTTGAGATAGGACGCGAAGGCGGGAGTCTGCCCCTGATTGACCCCGTTCTTCACTTCGTTATTGACCGCCACAAGACTTCCACCCGTGGCCTGGCTGCCCCGAACTCCCTTGATGGGGGGTTCCAATTGCATGATCTCATCTTCGTTTCCAGTCACCAAACACACCCCGCGGCGGGAGGACGCAGGGCGGATGGCGTCGATCGCTTTTTGTACGGCAGGAATCGCAGTCACCGGCCCTTCCCCTTCCAGGGCGAGGAGAATCCAGGGATTTTGCCGATTTTGCGAGAAAATTTCTGGCCAAAGCGGGTCTCGCCTGACCAGGGATTCCTGCGAGAGCGTCGCGAACTGCCGCAGCGCGACCACCGCCGGGTCACTACCCGGCAGCAGACCCAATTTGCGGCAAAATTCGGCATGTTTTGCGGCGAGCTTCTTCTTTACGTCGCCTTTCCTCTCGCTTTCTTCTGAAAGAATTCCGAACATGTATTCGATGTTTTCCCAACAAAGGTTTGCTTTGATGGCGCTACCCTTCTTCTCACCCAAAATGGGTACACAGAAAACCTTTGCCTGCCTGCCCTCGCGGGTATCTTCGAACCGAACGAACCGACCCTGCCGATCGATGACGGCCAGAAAAGGAATGGCCTGCCGGCCCCACCCAAATGAGGGAACCTTGTCGCCAAGCCGGTGATAGAGATCATTCAGTGCTTGCAGGATCATCGCCGAATCTCCGGGCTTTCAGGATGGGGGACCTCAATGACACCCGACTTCATGCTCGGTCGATAGAACATGGGCCGAGGATCGGCCGGGTCGGAAAAATCGAGGTCATAGAGCATCCATCCCAATTCGCGGGAATCATCGACCGGCGGGGGTTGCCTGGTGCTGGCATCGACCAATCGAACATCAGCGGCGAATTCGCGACACCCGAGGTAGGGTTGGTGGAAATGCTTGCCGAGACGGGCCCGCCGCTCGAACATGGCCGCGTATTTCGCTTCGACCTGGGCCAGCGGAAGCGACGGCAGGTCAGGTTCGGCCTTTTGTTCCTCAGGCTCGATGAGCGAGTCTGGAACAGGGTTGCAGGCCTTCGGGCGCCGATCAGCCGGGAGGACCTCGAACCGGCCATGCAACCGATAGCGGACATCGCGCAACAGCAAGGCGGCTCGTTGCTGCCGGTCGTCTTCGATGAAGATGCCCGTCGACCGCGGGATCGCTGTCTTGGCCACCTCGTTCCGGCGCACGGAAATCCACTGAATGGGCGCCAGCACTTCGATGCGGGTGATCACCCAGCGGATAGCCGGTTTCCAGAGAATGGCATCGAAAATGGCCCGCGCCGCCGAGGGCGTGATGACATCATAGCTGACCCGCTCGACCTTCATTTCGGGGCGGGTAAAACAGGCGAAGGGGCCACTGACCTCCAGACAAAAGCCTTTCATCTCACTTTCCCCCATTTGGAACTGGATGCGATTCAGATTACCAGATCATCTGCTTGGTAGGCTGGCGCCAGATATTCAAACCGATATTCGAGTCGTAGAGGGTCGAATCGACTTGCATCAGCATACCACGGATCGCTTCGCCGACCAACCCTTGTTCTTGGAGCTGGCGTGCGGTCTGGGGATGGACATTGACCACGTAGCGTTGCAAGGCCCTGAGGCATTCTCGCGAGGGCCCGCCATAGCGGAGGCGCTCGAGGAGACCATGGCTGCCATCGTATTGCACAATGATCGGAACGGTATCTTGATCGATGAGGCGGAATTCCCTTGCCGCGGCGCGAAATTGCACGGCGCCCGGCACCTGGCGATCGTTGACGTTCTTGACCAAATGCTCATGCCACCACGACTGGCCCAGGTCGTTGGCGCGATCGTACCACCGGGCGAAGAAGCGCGTCATGATCTGAGGATCATCAGGAGAGAACGCGGGATCGCTCAGCAGCTCACGGGTCGCATCTTCGCCTTTCCGCAAGAGGCCGGGCGGCGAGGCCGTGGGCGGGACGAATACCCGGACCTGGCCGCGGCCCGGCAGGCGCCCTTCGCGATTGCATCGTCCGGCCGCCTGCTGAATGGAATCGAGCCCAGCCAGAGCGCGATAGACCACCGGAAAGTCGAGATCGACCCCCGCCTCGACCAGTTGCGTGCTGATGACTCGCACCGGGCGCCCTTCGGCCAGGGCGGCGCGAATCTGCGCGATGACCTGCGAGCGATGGGCGCCACACATGAGCGCCGAGAGATGAATCGTCCCTTCGGGGTGGATCTGAGAAAGTTGCTGGTACAGTTCATAGCAGTCGCGGCGGCGGTTGACGATGCAGAGAACCTGGGGGTGCTGCTGCAAGCGGTCTACCAGCGGCTGCCAATCGGGTAAGGGTTCGAGCGACGCAGGAAACTGGATGTCGGCACGACGGAGGTTTTCGTACAAGGTCGATTCGTCTTCGATGATGGCCTGAGTTTGGCTCTCCAGGCCGGGCAGAGGGGGCTGGGTCGCGGTCGAGAAGACGACGGTGGCGTGATAGTCCTTGACGAGCCGATTCAATGCCTCGACGCAAGGCACCAACCAACGCGGCGGCAGCAACTGGGCCTCATCGAGGATGATGACGCTGCGGACCAGATTGTGCAATTTCCGGCATCGCGAGGGGCTGGCGGCATACAGCGACTCGAAGAACTGGACATTGGTGGTGACGATGACGGGAGCATCCCAGTTTTCGGCGGCCAGCGCCAGTTCAGGACGGACCGGATGCCCCTCGAGAAGGACGTTCGAATGGTGTTCGACCACATTGGCTTCGCCCAAGAACCCGCGCAAGACCTGCGCGGTCTGCTCGATGATGCTGGTGTAGGGAATCACGTAGATGATGCGCCGCAAGCCATGGTACACGGCATGGTCGAGGGCGAAGGCTGTTCCAGACAATGTTTTGCCGCCACCCGTCGGTACCGCCAGCCGAAAAAAGCCCGGGGGGCGCCTGGCCGCTCGTCGACACGCCTCGAGAATGGCGGCCCGCACCCGGTTGATCGGGGAAACGCCCTCGCTTTCGGGCCGCGCGGAGAGCCGTGCCAAGAAATCGGACAACGCCGCATCGAATGAACGCTTCAGGGATTTCAAATCGGACAAGTTATGGCGGAGAGCCCGCTGAGCGGGATTCATGAACCCTTCGGTATCGAGGAAATCGGCATCGACCAGGCAGGAGAACAGCATGCGGACCCAGCTATGAAAGGCGATGGCCTCGGCACCCCGACAAGCCATGGCTGAGGCCGGGAAAGAAAGTCGCCGAGGGAGGTTCTCGAGAAATGGGGCAACGACAGCGGAGATTTCTTCGAAGATCGTGGCTTCGTCACGGAGACGTTGGGGGAGCGCATCGCAGCCGCCGTACCAGTCCGGGAGTCCGGCGTGATGACCGGCGACGAGATAGGCCAGCACTCGGCCGATCAGGGACGTGGCCGGGGTATTCCAGAGCCGGTCCGCCTGAACGGCGCCGGCGCCAGAATGGTTGATGCGGGAGCCGGTCGTGGGCGCTTCGCCATCATCTCGATCGGAGGCATCCAAACCGTTCACCCGACGCAGATACGCTTGAAAGGCAGGATGGGCTTTCCCCAAATCGTGCAGCAGGCCGGCAGCACGCGCCCAGTCGGCCGAATCGAAAGCCGAGGCGAACTCACCAGCCAGCTCGGCCACGCCGTTCAGATGATCGTTCAGCCGGTGCCACCGATCTGGTGAAACATTGTTCAGGGAATGCGCATAGATCGAATGTGTCACCATTGAGGGTGCAGGGACAGGGATGTCCTCTTCCTCCTTTTCCAGAAGTGTCCTAAGGAATGAGGGAAAAGCGTGTCCGGCGAAGTTCCTGGACAAAAAGTTTCTGAAAGGTATACTACCATTCAATCACCTTGAGGAAGGAAGGCGCATGCAAAACGATCTGTTCAAGAACATCGATGCTCTCGAAGCGTGGGCCATCGAGCTGCAGCGGGGGCTGGTGGCGATCCCGGCCATCACGCCGACCGGCGGCGGCACGGGCGAACTCGACAAGGCCGTCTGGCTCGAACAAGAGCTGCGCCAGCTGCCGTTCGACTCGATCGCTCGCTACGATGCCCCGCACCCGGCCGCCAAAGGCGGGGTCCGCCCCAATCTCGTCGCCTTGTACAAGGGAACCGAAGGCGGGCGAACGCTCTGGATCATGTCGCACCTCGACGTGGTGCCACCCGGCGATCTGTCCCTGTGGAAGACCGACCCCTTCGCGCTGACCGTCGAAGGTCGCACCTTGTACGGGCGCGGCGTGGAGGACAACCACCAGGGGCTGGTGGCCAGCCTGCTGGCGGTGCGAGCCATCATGGAGAGCGGCTGGCGCCCGCCGTTCGACCTCGGTCTGCTGTTCGCCGCCGACGAAGAGACCGGCAGCGAGTACGGCGCGGGCTTTCTGTGCCGGCAGCATGCGCACCTGTTCGGGCCGCGCGATATGTTCATCGTGCCGGATGGCGGGCTGGCCGATGGCTCGATGGTCGAGGTGGCCGAGAAATCGATCTGGTGGTTGAAGATCAAGACCCAGGGCAAGCAGTGCCATGCCTCGATGCCGCAGAAAGGCATCAACGCCTTCCGAGCGGCCAGCGAGCTGGTCGTCGCCCTGCAGTCGCTGTACAAGACGTTCCCGAAGAAGGATCCTTTGTTCGACCCGCCGATGAGCACGTTCGAACCGACCAAGAAAGAGAACAACATCCCGAACATCAATACGATCCCGGCGGAGGACGTGTTCTACCTCGATGCGCGCGTGCTCCCCTGCTATCCGTTGAAGAAGGTCGAAGCCGAGATCCAGCGGCTGGCCAAGGCCATCGAGAAGAAGCACAAGGTGAAGATCACGTTCGAAGATGTGCAGCGCGGCGAGGCGGCGCCGCCCACCGCGGCCGACGACCCGCTGGTGACCGAGCTGATCGCCGCCGTCAGGGACGTCCACAAGGTCAAGGCCGTCCCGCGCGGCATCGGCGGCGGCACCGTCGCCGCCTTCTTCCGCAAGCTCCATCTGCCGGCGGTGGTCTACAGCAAGCTCGACGAGGTCGCCCACCAGCCCAATGAATACTGCAAGCTCGACAACCTGTTGGGCGACGCCAAGGTCTTCGCCCTCACCGCGCTGCGGCTGGCCGAGCGAGCGACGAGCGCGCCCGCTCCCACGCCCCGGAAGACGGCACGCGGGGCTTCCCACCCAACCAAGGCCCAAGGCAAGCCCCACGGCAGCCGCCCAGCGAAGGCCGCCACCAAGGCCAAGACCAAACCCCAGGCTAGCAGCAAAGCGAAGGCAGCCACCAAGGCAAAGAGCCTGTACCGCGGCCAGAAAAGCAGCCAGACCAGAGCCACCCGCCGGCGTTGACCCCACGCACAAACCGAGGAAACACAGCCCTTTCCTGAGAGGTCGAGGGGTGCGACCCCTCGACCCCGCCATAGGGAGCCCGCCATCGCAATGAGAAAGCGGGCGACAGGGTTGCGACGGTTAATTTTGGGGAGGGGGGGGCTGCCCCTGCCCAGAGACAAGGCGTTCCAATTTGCCGAGCCACTCACTGAAATGGGGACACTTCGCACGGAGCTGGGGTAGCCCGATTTTGGCAACGACGAGAGGACCGGCCGAAGCCTTTTTTCCTTCATAATCGGGAATTTCTTTGATAATCCGTTTGGAGGGGGAGGTATCGTCACCATCATTGATCAATTCAGGTGATTCGAACATTTTGGTCAGGCGAACGAGGTTGGCAATGGCCGCCTCATGCTCGAGGAACTCCCAGTCCAGCTTTTCGGGATCAGCCAACACCAACGCTTCGAATTCGTGGAGTTGGATATACGGAATAAAACGAGGGAACGGAATGTCCTCCTTCCACGCTGTTTCCAAGCAAGCGACACGCTGTCGAGAACAAGCCAAGAGAGAAGCTTGCTGGTAATTCGGAAAATCGCTCGGGAGGCGGTACAAGTCGAACATCGTGGTGTACCACACTTCGAGAGCGGAATCTTCCTTCATCCATCGGATCAGATCGTTCTTCGCACGCAGGTAACTATCCAAGCCCCCCCGATATTTCTTGCCCCGCCTCCGACTGGTCGTCACGCATCGAACCGCACACCAGACCGAATGGGTTGCCAGATGCGGGCTAAGGACGTCACGGACGAAGGTTTCTTCGGTCTGGCCTTCGACAACGAAGTGAAGTCGCACACTCACGTTGGCCGCCCCCCGAAAATATTCTTTTCCCAAATTTCGGAAAGGGAATATTCAGACAACCACTCGTTCAAGGAATTGGCTTCAAGGCGCTTCAACTCCGTCTCCCGGCCTTTCCGCTCAACGACCACAACGTGATCGGCTTCGAAGCAATCGAGAAAAGCAGAAGATTGCGTCGCCACGATGACCTGAACGTGCGTCGCCACGGCTCGAACAAGGCCACCGATGACATTGATGGCGAAGGGATGCAAGCCCAATTCGGGTTCGTCCAAGATAAGCACATGGGGAAGATCCGATTCGGGTTGTTGCAACAAGGTGACGAGGGCCATCACCCGTAACATTCCATCGGCCGCTTGCGAAGCGTCGAACACCAGATCACTCCCTCGCTCCCGCCACTTGAGCAAGAGACGACCGTTCTCGGGGTCGAGTTCGAAATCGGCAAAGAAGGGAAGAATCAAGCGGATCGTCTCGACAATACGACGGTAGCATCGAGGCTCATTTTCGCGTAGTCGCAGGAGAAAAGGCGCGATATTGGCGGCATCCTCCTTCAGCCAGCGGTTGTCTTCCACGTTCCACCGGCACCGCATGCGAGCTGTTTCAGAAGTATTATGGAATTGATAGACGACGATTTTTCGGAGGAGCGCGAGAATGACTCGCGCGGTCGTATCCCCTTCCTCGGCTCGGACTACCAGATTCGGCTCGCGATGCCCAGCTCCCAACCCTTGCCATGGAGCTGGCTGGGGAATATCCGCCCGCGAGAATCGATACCGCTCATCGGCGAAAATAAGGGTATCGCCTGCCGCAAAGACAAGCCGAAAGGCATACTGGTTCTCCCCAACCTCCGTCTTCACCGTTATCTCGGCCTCGAGTTCCCTGGTCACGGCCGATCCGTCGTACAACAGAGCGTTTGCCCCCCCCGACTTCCCGACAAATTCTTGGAGCTTGCTTGGCGCCCCCAATGTCCACGCCAGCATCCGAAAAAAGGAAATAAAGTTCGACTTTCCCGCTCCGTTTGGCCCTATGAGAACCGACACGGATCTCGGTTCGAAATTCGAAAGCGCCCGAATGGTTTTGAACCCTTTGATCGCCAACCTCACCAAACGGCTTCCCAACGCCATCACCTCCTAAGAATTCATGACTGCAGAATCCGTTGCAAATGAGCCCAAACGAAGATTCAACCCTCAACCTCAAAGCAACAAGCTGCCCAGGATGGGAAAAGGATTCCTCCATCCTCTTCAGCGGGAGGATTTTCCTTTTTCTCGTAGGCGGACCGGTTTGCAGAGGTGGCGCTTCTTGCGGGCCACGCGGTGGCAGCGCTCGCAGTAGAAACGGGGTTTGCGGACGGCCTCCCGGAAGGCATCCAGCAGGTCGCCTTTCACGTCTTTGGGAAGGCCGCACATGGTGTCGAGCTTCTTCTTTTTCTCGCTCATCGGGGAGGCTCCGAACGGTTTTTTTGCCGGGCACGCGCCGCTTCCTCCTCGGCGCGGTGGGCCCGGACCGCTTCGACAAACCGGGCGAACAGGGCGACGCAGCGCGGATCATGCTCCAGATCCTTCTCGGGATGGAACTGGACGCCCAGGACGAACCAGTCGGTGGTGCCTTCGATGGCCTCGACCACTCCGTCGGCCGAAGAGGCGGTGACCCGCAGATCGCGGCCGAGCTGCTTGACCGACTGGTGATGGTAGGTGTTGACCTCCCAGGTCGAGCTGCCGGCCAGGACCTCCATCTCGCTGCCGGAGGCGATTTGAATGAGATGGACGGCCCGGTGGGTGCCGTGGTCGTCTTTGAGCCGATGGATAAGGGGCGGAACGTCGACCAGTTGCGTGGGAATGTCCTGGTACAGGCTTCCGCCGTGGAAGACGTTGATCACCTGATGGCCACGGCAGATGCCCAGCACGGGCAGGCGCAGCTTTCGAGCGAATTCGAGCAGGAAGAACTGCAGCGAATCGAGCGCCCGATCAATCCGTTCGAGCCGCGGATGCGGATCCTCGCCGAACAGCTCAGGATCGACATCGCACCCGCCTGGCAGCAGGAGGCCGTCGAGCAGGCGGGTCTTCTCATTGGTCACGGATTCAGGATCGGAGACCAGGAGCGACACGACTCGCCCCCCGTGCATTTCGATGGCGCGGCGATAGGAGCGCAGCGGATCTTCGCGGCCGCTGGCCAGAATGGCCGCCTGCGAAGCCGTGTAGACGAGGCCGATGCGGGGCCCGTCACTGGCAGGTGGAACGGTCACCCCTGGCCCGGTGGTCGTCGCCACCACGGCGGTAGGGGCCTCCGAACCAGACGGCTCGGAAGACTGGGATGCGAAAGGGAGGTAGCCGAGCGAGGCGTCGCGACCAGCGATCAAGACCGATCCGATCGAGAGGAGGGCGCCCAGCAGGATCACCAGGCCCAGAGCCCCAGAGAGGAACCCCATTCCCAAGCGGCGTTCTCGGTCCATCATCAATCAATGATTAACTTCACGGTGATAGTGGCATCATGATACCCAAATCTGTGCCTGTCTGCTACCCCACCCGTGCCAGCCTCGGGAGGAAGGACTGTCGCCGGCAAACGCAGGTAGAAGACGTCATGACGCGACAGCGCCCGGCTGACTTTCCGATTGTGGAACGAGCAGGTTTCTGGTAGATTCCCCCCATTCCGCCACCCGGGTCGCCCGGGCCGGCGGGGGCAACCGTTTCTCGAAAGGATCGCGACATGGGCATCATCGGCTGGTGGGAAGGCCCTCCCGAAAGGTGGCAGGGCGGAGAAGCGGCGTTGGCTGAGGCGATGCGCACCATCGACCGGCCGCTGACCGTCGTCGAACGGGAAGGTCAGCTCGGCGTGGCGCAGGGCGGAACCGTGACCTGGGGCTCCCAGGCCCCGGGAGCGGGAGCGAGCCCCGTGCATGGGCTGGTGCCGCCGTTGGCGCCGGCCGACCTCGGAGATCGGAGCTTCCTGGCCGATCTGGGCCTTCGATTCCCTTATCTGGGAGGCTCGATGGCGCACGGGATCAGCTCGCCCGCCATGGCGGAAGCCCTCGGGCGCGCCGGCATGCTGGGATTCATCGGCGCCGCCGGCCAGTCCCCCGATTGGGTCGAACAGGCCATCGATCGGCTGCAGCGCGCATCGCCCGGGCTTCCCTTCGGGGTCAATCTCATCCATAGCCCGAATGAACCGCACCTGGAAGAGGCCCTGGTCGATCTGTTCCTGCGACGCGGGGTCGGACTGGTCGAGGCCTCGGCGTTCCTGACGATGACGCCGGCCCTGGTCCGGTATCGGCTGCAGGGCCTGCGCCAGACCCCTGACGGCCGGGTCATCGCCACCACCCGCATCGTCGCCAAAGCCTCGCGAGTCGAGGTGGCCACCAAGTTCCTGTCGCCGCCCCCCGAGAAGATGGTCGCCGACCTGCTGGGCCGGGGGCTGGTGACGCCCGAGCAGGCGCGTCTGGCCAGCAGCCTGCCGGTGGCCCAGGACATCACCGCCGAGGCCGACTCGGGCGGTCACACCGACAATCGGCCGGCGGTCTGCCTGCTGCCGACCTTCCTGGCCCTGCGCGATCGGCTGCAGGCGCAGTTCCGCTACCCGATCCCCTTGCGGGTCGGCCTGGGCGGCGGCATCGCCACGCCGGCCGCCGCCGCGGCGGCCTTCGCCATGGGAGCGGCGTGGGTGATGGTGGGGTCGGTCCATCAAGCCTGCGTCGAGTCGGGCACCTCCGAGGCGGTGCGCACCATGCTGGCCCAGGCCGGCCAGGCCGACATCGCCATGGCCCCCGCCGGCGACATGTTCGAGATGGGCGTCAACGTCCAGGTGTTGAAGCGGGGCACCATGTTCGCCATGCGAGCCAAGAAGCTCTACGAACTGTATACCGCCTACCGCTGCCTCGATGACCTGCCGGCCGCCGAACGCGACAGTCTCGAAAAGACGATCTTCAAGGCCCCGCTCGCCAAGATCTGGGAGGACACGCGCGCCTACTTCGCTCGACGCGATCCCAGTCAGATCGAGCGGGCCGAACGCGATCCCCGCCATCTGATGGCCCTGGTCTTCCGCTGGTATCTGGGCCAGTCGCCCAAATGGGCCATCGCCGGCGACCCCGGCCGCACGGTCGATTACCAGATCTGGTGCGGACCCGCCATGGGCGCCTTCAACGAATGGGCCAAGGGCTCGCACCTGGAAGCGCCGGCTGGCCGACGCGTGGTCGAGGTGGCGGGAAACCTGCTGTACGGGGCGGCCGTCGTGCTGCGGGCCAGTCTGCTCCGAGCGCAAGGGGTCCCGGTGCCGCCCGCCATGGCCGAGGTCCGGCCGGTGCCCGCCAGCGTGTGGGGGCGCTACCTGCCCGGCGCGGCGGCCTGACGGTGCCAGGCCCCCCTCGGACCCGGCTCGAGGCCTGAACGACGGCCGCGGCCACGCCCCGCGGCGAGATCGACCAGAAGGCCGGGCGGGAGCATCGGCCCCCCTGACAGGCTGGGCCAACCGCCGACTGGCGAGCGCCGGCCATGACCGGCCAGCGAACGTGTTGCCCAAGAACGCCGCCGATCGTCAGCGGCCAGAGGCGACGCGAACCGGCCGCCTCTTTCGCCAGCCAGCCTTCCGGGCGGCCGACGGCAATTTCTCCAGTCGCAATTCCGTCGAATCCGTGGTAGCATACGGGTTACTCTGGGGGGTTCTCCCGGGAAAGGGAGGTGGAACCTCCGACCGTGCGGCCCCTTTCGTCGCACGGTCCTGAGGGAACTCCCATCAGCTACAGGATTTGGTGAACGAGATGAACAGTGAACGAACCTCCGAACCCATCGCCATCATCGGGATGAGCTGCCTCTTCCCCCGCGCCCAGTCGCTGCAGGAATATTGGGCCAACATCAAAGGCCGGGTCGATGCCATCACCGAGATCCCGCCGACGCACTGGCGGCCTGAGGATTATTACGATGCCGACCCCAAGACTCCCGATCGCACCTATGCCAAACGGGGAGGGTTCGTTCCCGTCACCGAGTTCGATCCGGCCGAGTATGGCATCACCCCGCAGGCCCTCGAGGCCATCGACACCTCACAACTGCTGGGACTGGTGGTGGCCACCGGCGCTCTGCAGGATGCAGGGTACGGGCCGAACCGCACGTTCGATCGCAGCCGGGTCGGGGTGATCCTCGGTTTGACCGGCACGCTCGAGCTGGTCATCCCGCTCGGGGCCAGGCTGGGGCACCCGATCTGGCGGCGAGCGCTGCAGCGGGCGGGGGTTCCCGACGAGATCGCCCGCGAGGTGATGGACAATATCGCCGAAGGGTACGTCGCCTGGCAGGAGAATTCGTTCCCAGGGCTGCTGGGGAATGTCGCGGCGGGGCGCATCACCAACCGCCTCAACCTGGGCGGCACCAACTGCGTGGTCGATGCGGCCTGCGGCAGCTCGCTGGCGGCGATCCACATGGCGCTGCTGGAGCTGGAGACGGGGCGGGCCGACATGGTGATCACCGGCGGCATCGACACCTTCAACGACATCTTCATGTACATGTGCTTCAGCAAGACGCCGGCCCTGTCGCCGACCGGCGACGCCCGCCCGTTCAGCGTCGATTCCGACGGCACGATCCTGGGGGAAGGCCTGGGCATGCTCGTGCTGAAGCGGCTCAGCGACGCCCGGGCGGCCGGTGACCGCATCTACGCGGTGATCCGGGGGATGGGCACCTCGAGCGACGGCAAGGGGAAGGCCATCTACGCGCCATCGGCGGCGGGGCAGGTGGTGGCCATCCGCCGCGCCTACGAGGCGGCGGGCGTGACACCGAGCAGCATCGGCCTGATCGAGGCCCACGGCACCGGCACCAAGGTGGGCGATGAGATCGAACTGACCGGGTTGAAGGAGGTCTTCGCCAATCCCGACCACCGGGAACCCTGGGTGGGCCTCGGTTCGGTCAAGTCGCAGATCGGGCATACCAAGGCGGCCGCCGGCGCGGCCGGCCTGATCAAGGTCGCGCTGGCGCTGCACCACAAAGTGCTGCCGCCGACCATCAAGATCAAGGAACCGAACCCGTTGCTGCAGACCCGCGACTGCCCCTTCTATCTGCTGACCGAACCGCGCCCGTGGTTCGCGCCGGAAGGGACCCCGCGGCGCGCCGGGGTCAGCTCGTTCGGATTCGGCGGCAGCAACTTCCACACCCTGGTCGAGGAGGCCGACCCCACCAAAACGGCCACCGATTGGGACGGCCGGGTCGAGATCTACGCGTTCGCCGCCAGCAATCGCCAGGAGCTGCTCGAGCGGCTGGCCACCTTCGAGAAGGCCGCGGCCGCCGAGCCCGAAGGCATCGCAGCGGCCCGCTCGCGGCAGCAGTTCCGGGCCGACCTGCCCTGCCGCCTGACCATGGTGGTCGAGGCTGATCGCACGTCGCGCGCCCCGCTGTTCGCCGCGGCCCGCGCCCGGCTGGCCGACCCGGCCGCGCCGGCCGCCTTCCATCTGCCGGAAGGCGTGTGGTATGACGAGGGGCCGCGGGCCGAGCCGGCCGCCGTCATCTTCCCCGGGCAGGGGTCTCAGTACGTCAACATGGGCCGCGATCTGGTCTGCACCTTCCCGGAAGCCTTCGACACGGTGCAGGCGGCCGACCGCGTGGTCGAGGGGCTGGCGGCTACCATCTTCCCGCGCCCGACGCTCGATCGCATGAAACGGGAGCAGTACGAGCAGGCGCTGCGCGCCACTCGCCTGGCCCAGCCGGCGCTGGGCGCCATCGGCTACGGCACCTTCCGGGTGCTGCAACGGTTCGGCTTCGCGCCGGCGGCGGCGGCGGGCCACTCGTACGGCGAGCTGGCCGCCCTGTGCGCGGCCGGGGCCCTCGAGCCGACGGCCTTGTGGCACCTGTCGCGGCGCCGCGGCGAACTGATGGGCCAGGGGGAGGGCGACCGCGGCGGCATGATCGCGGTGGCCGCCGCGCGGGCGGCCATCGAGGCGGTGCTGGCCGAAGAGAAGCTGGAGCTGACCATCGCCAATGAAAACGCGCCGGAGCAGACGGTGCTGTCGGGCCCGACCGCGGCGGTGCAGCAGGCCAAGGAGGTCTTCGCGCGACGGAAGCTGCGGGCCACCGTGCTGCCGGTGGCGGGCGCCTTCCATAGTCCGCTGGTGGCCGAGGCGGCCGAGCCCTTCCGGGCCGAGGTGCAGCGCCGCGGCCTGCGCGCGCCGGCCATCCCGGTCTATGCCAACACCACCGGCCGCCCGTATCCGAGCGACCCGGCCGCCATGGCCGATCTGCTCGGCCGTCAATTGGCCAATCCCGTGCGGTTCGTCACGCTGATCGAGGCGATGTATGCCGACGGCATCCGGACCTTCGTCGAGACCGGCCCCGGCGGCAAGATCGGCGGCTTGATCCGGGCCATCCTGGGCGAGCGCCCCCATCGGGTCATCGCGGTGGATGCCGGAGCCGGCCAGCGGTCGGGCGTCGGCGACCTCGCCCGGGCGCTGGCCGCCCTGGCCGCCGCCGGCCATGCCCTGCGCCTCCAGGAATGGGAGGACGGGGAGCGCCGGCTCGCCGCCTGGCAGCCCCGCCAGCGCCGATTGACCTTCCCGATCTGCGGCGCCAACTTCCGGGCGCCCGTGCCGCCGCGCGAGAGCCGGCCCGCCCGGGCCCGGCCGGACGGGGCCGCCCCCGCCACGCCACGGACGACGAACGCCTTGTCCCAGGCCGCGAACGCCTTGTCCCAGGCCGCCGGAACCCGAGCCGAGCCGGCTCGAGCCGCGGCCATGCCGAGTCGGGCAAGCCCGACGGACGCCACCAGCGCGACGGCGGCCGGCCATAGCCCGGCGGCCTCGACCGGCAGCGGCGGCAACGCGGCCACCCAGGCTCATGGCCAGCCCTCTGGCATGGCCATGGCCGCCGGCGCCACCGGACTGCGGACCTCGCAACCCACCACCGCCCCCGCCGCGAGGGCCGCAGCCACAATGACGGCAGCCGCAGGCCACGCCCCGGCCAGCGGCGACCCAGCGACCTCGGCGGTGGCCGCCCGCGCGAGCCATTCGACCGGAGGGGCGTCCTTCTCCGCCGCGACCAACGCCACCGCGACCACCCGCACCGCCACCAACATCACCACGCCCAGCGGCCTGAACGACGGTCAGCCGTCACGCGCCGCCATTTCCGCCAAGGCCGTACAAACTATGCAACCTGGACATTCGCCCGCTTGGACACCACCTCCTTCCACCCCTTCTTCGACCGATGCCAAGCCCGTGCCGACCACCGCCGCGCCCCCCTCCGTGGGTGGCGGTCTTGGCCCCAACGCCAGCGCCAGTCTGGAAGCCCTGCGCCTGACCCGCGAAACGCTGGCCGCCCTCCAGCAGATGCAGGCCCAGACCGCCGACCTGCACCGACGCTTCCTCGAAGGGCAGGAACGGGCCCAGATGGCGATCCAGGCCATCATCGAGCGATCGTTGGGAGCCGCCGCCGCCCTGACCGGCAGCGGTCAGTCGTCGCGTCCGGCCATCGACGCCCAGGTCGCCCCGACCAGCGTGGCGATCCCTGAACACCGACCGGCCGGCCCCGCGGTCAGCCACTCGGCCCCGCCGCCGAGCGAACCGTTCGTCGCTTCTCAACCTCTTCCTGCCGCGACCGGTTCTGCGTTCGAAGGCAGCGCGGCCCCCGCCCCGGCGGAAGCGACACCGCTCGGATCACCAGCGATGGCTTCGAGACAGGCGACCCATTCGGCTGCTCCGACCAGCGGCTCCCCATCGAGCAGGGCGACCGCCGGCCCGACTTTGCCGGCCGATTTCCAGACTGGTCTGCTGGCCATCGTCGGCGAGAAGACCGGCTACCCCGTCGAGATGCTGAACCTCGACATGGACATGGAATCCGATCTCGGGATCGACTCGATCAAACGGGTCGAGATCATGTCCGCCGTGCAGGAGAAGTTCCCGCAGGCCCCGGTCGTGCAGCCCGACCAGCTCGGCAAACTGCGCACCCTGCGCCAGATCATCGACTTCCTGGCCGCCGGCACCGGCACCGAGCGTCAGCCTGCTTCGCCTGCCAGTTCTACGGCCGGCCAGGCCACGTCCTCCCGTCAGGCGGCCGCCGCCCCGGCCGGCGTCGCCACCGTTAGCCCCGGCAGCGCCATGCCCGATTTCCAGCCAGCGCTGCTGGCCATCGTCGGCGAGAAGACCGGCTACCCGCCCGAGATGCTGAACCTCGACATGGACATGGAATCCGATCTCGGCATCGACTCGATCAAACGGGTCGAGATCATGTCGGCCGTGCAGGAGAAGTTCCCGCAGGCCCCCGTCGTGCAGCCCGACCAGCTCGGCAAACTGCGCACCCTGCGCCAGATCATCGACTTCCTGGCCGCCGGCATGGGCCCTGATCGTCAGCCGGCTTCGCTCGCCGGTTCTTCGGCCGGCCAGGCCACGTCCTCCCGTCAGGCGGCCGCCGCACCGGCCGGCGTCGCCACCGCCAGCATCGGCCGCACCGGCAGCGCCATCCCCGATTTCCAGCCGACGCTGCTGGCCATCGTCGGCGAGAAGACCGGCTACCCGCCCGACATGCTGAACCTCGACATGGACATGGAATCCGATCTCGGCATCGACTCGATCAAACGGGTCGAGATCATGTCCGCCGTTCAGGAGAAGTTCCCGCAGGCCCCCGTCGTGCAGCCTGACCAGCTCGGCAAACTGCGCACCCTGCGCCAGATCATCGACTTCCTGGCCGCCGGCATGGGCCCTGATCGTCAGCCGGCTTCGCTCGCCGGTTCTTCGGCCGGCCAGGCCACATCCTCCCGTCAGGCGGCCGTCGCCCCGGCCGGCGTCGCCACCGGCAGCACCGGCAGCGCCATCCCCGATTTCCAGCCGGCGCTGCTGGCCATCGTCGGCGAGAAGACCGGCTACCCGCCCGAGATGCTGAACCTCGACATGGACATGGAATCCGATCTCGGCATCGACTCGATCAAGCGGGTCGAGATCATGTCCGCCGTGCAGGAGAAGTTCCCGCAGGCCCCCGTCGTGCAGCCTGACCAGCTCGGCAAGCTGCGCACCCTGCGCCAGATCATCGACTTCCTGGCGGCCGGTCCTGCCGATGACCGGTTGTCGACCTCGACCGCGGGCTCTCCGACCGGCTCTTCGCCTGCCCCAACGCAATCCCAGACCGCTTCCATCCAGACCGCGGGCGTGGGCACCTCCGGCGCTGACGCCGCCACCGCGCCGACTCCGACGTCGGCCCCTTCTCCCGCCACCCAGACCGCCACCGGAATCGCCGTGGCCAGCCAGCCCGCGGTGACGCCCTCCCCCACCGTTCCCCTGCGGCGGACCGTCCTGACCGCGGTGCCCTATGCCGAACCCGCCCATCCGGCGCCTCTGGCCCTCCCTGCGGGATGCACCATCCTGGTCACCGACGAAGGCACCGCCTTCACCCGTGAACTCAGCAAAGGTCTGACTCAGAAAGGCTACAAAGTCGTCAAGCTCGATCTGCAGGCGCCTGAGTCCTGGGTCTTCCCCGCCGATACCCATGCCCTGCTGGTGCTCGGCGCCCCGCCCAAGCGCCAGCGCAAAGCCCCGCTGTGGGGCGCGGAGCACGAGGAAGCGCTGATCAACGGCTTCTTCGCGGTGCAGAAAGCCGGTCCCATCCTGCGGAACAACGTGACCCGAGGGCCGGTGCTGCTGGCCACGGTCGCCCGCCTGGACGGCGGGTTCGGCCTGCTCGATCTGGCTGGGCCGGCCGATCCGTGTCAGGGCGGCCTGGCCGGCCTGGCGAAAACCGCCGCCCGCGAATGGACGGAACTGACGGTGCGGGCGTTCGACCTCGCGCCCGCGCTCGAGGCGCCCGCGGCCGTGCGGGCGTTGCTTCCCCAGTTGTTCCGCGCCGGGCCGATCGAACTCGGGATCACCGCGGATGGACTCTATCATCTGCAGGAAGCCATGGACCGTCCGCCGGCTCCGCCCGATCCGAATCCCCTGTTCCAACCCGGGGAAGTGGTGCTGGTCACTGGTGGCGCTCGAGGCGTCACCGCCGAGATCTCGGTCGCCCTGGCACGCACCTGGCGGCCGACCATTCTGCTGCTGGGCCGCACTCCCGCCCCGCAACCCGAACCGGCCTGGCTCGCCGGCGTCGAGGGCGAGGCCGCCATCAAGCAGGCCATCCTGCGCCATGCCGGTTCCGCCGCGATGAAGCCGCGCGAACTGGAAGCCGAGTATCGCGCCCGGCTCGCCAGCCGGGAGATCCTGGCCACCTTGCAACGCATCGAAGCCGCCGGCGGTCGGCCCCTCTACCGCTCGGTCGATGTCCGCGACGAGAAAGCGGTGCACACGGTGGTCGCCAGCATCGAAGCTGAAGTCGGCCCCATCGTGGGTCTGGTGCACGGCGCCGGAGTGCTGCGCGATCGCCGGATCGAAGACAAGACCCGCGATCAGCTCGAGGACGTTCTGCGCACCAAGATCACCAGTCTGCGCCACCTGCTGGCCGCCCTCGACCCCGCGCGTCTGCGGCTGCTCGGCTTGTTCAGTTCGACGACCGCCCGCCTGGGCCGCATCGGCCAGGTCGACTACGCCATGGCCAACGAAGCCCTCAACAAGATCGCCCAGAAATGGAGCCGCTTCTACCCGGCCTGCCGCACCGTCTCCTTCAACTGGGGACCGTGGGAAGGGGGCATGGTCACCGATTCGCTGAAGAAGCTGTTCCGGGCCGAAGGTGTCGGTCTGATTCCGCTGGCGGCCGGCGCCGAGCTGTTCATTCGAGAGATCGCCGCGACCGGCCAGCCGCCCGTCGAGGTGGGCGTCGTCGCCCTGGAAGGCACCACGACCACCGGCCCCGGACCGGACCGTTCCGCGCCCACCTCCCAGGCCAGCTTGACGGCAGAATCTCCGTCGAAGCCGACCACCACCGCCACCCCCGCCCCCCAGGTCGCCCCTACGGTCGTCCCCGCCAGTAGGACCACCACGGCCACTGCCGCTCCGGCCGGGCCGGCGCGCCGGTTCCGGCTGGCGTTCGAACGCGACCTCGACCTCGATCGCGAGCGCTACCTGGCCCACCATATCCTGAACGGCGAACCGGTCTTCCCGGTCGCCATGATGGTGGAATGGATGGCCCACGCCGCCATCCATGAGAACCCGGGCTTGCAGTTCCATGGCTTCGACGACCTGAAGGTGCTGAAGGGCATCGTGCTGGCGGGCGGCCGCCCCACGCCGATCAGCGTTCATGCCACCAAGATCCGACCCGGCCCGCACGGCCTGTGCTGCAGCGTCGAGATCCGCGGCACTCCCGGCGGACGTGAGGTCGTCCATGCCAGCGCCGAGGTGGTGCTGGCCGACCGCCTGCCCGCCGCCCCCGACAGCCGCGTCCGGCCCGATATCTCGCGCCCCTACCCCCTGCCGATCGCTGAGATCTACCGACAGCACCTGTTCCACGGCACCATGCTGCAAGGCATCCATCGTGTGCAGGGCTGGTCTCCCGAAGGCATCGTGGCCGAGTCCGGCACCACCCCGCCGCCGGCCGCCTGGGTGCGCGATCCCTTGCGGCCAGCCTGGTTGAGCGATCCCCTGGCCCTCGATGTGGCGTTCCAGTTGATGATCCTGTGGACCACTCAAGTGGGCGGGGCACCCTCGCTGCCGACCGCGGCCGCGCGGTATCGCCAGTACCAGGCGAGCTTCCCCTCGGATCGAGTCTCGGTACGGATCGCCGCGCGACTGGCCGGGTCCTACAAGGCCCAGGCCGACATCGATTTCGTCGACGCCCAGGGCGGCCTGGTCGCCGTGCTGGAAGGGTACGAGTGCATGATGAACCCCTCTCTGCACGAAGCTTTCGGACGCCGGACCCTCGAGCGGCATGTCTCGGCCTGATTCGCCGACCACGGCGGCCGGCGAGCCGACCGCGACGCCTTTCGCCATCGCCATCGTCGGGGTCGGCGGCATCTTCCCCGGCGCCCCCGGGCCTGACGAGTTCTGGCAGGTCATCCGCTCCGCCACCTGGACCGGCGCCGAAGTGCCGGCCGGCCGCTGGTACCGCCCGGCCCGCCAGCTCACCGACCCGCGCCCCGGCGCCGTCGACCGGGTGCTGTCGCCGTCCGCCTGCCTGATCCGCGAGCTTCCCGACCCCGAGGCCCTCGCCGCCGCGACCGGGCTGCCGCTCGACCTGCTGCGCGGGCTCGATCCGCTCTTCCATGTCACCCTCAAGGCGGGCCTGGAAGCCTTCCGCAGCGCCCGCACCGACCGTCTCGACCGCGCCCGCGTGCCCGTTCTGATCGCCAACATCGTGCTGCCGACCGATACCACCTGCGAGCTGACCTGGCGGGTGCTCGGCCCTCTGCTGCAGCAGCGCCGGCCCGAGGCGGCCGCCGCCCAGGCGGCCCTCGGCGCCGCCGGTGTGAGCGACCCGCTGGTCGGCTACCAGCCGCTGAACCGCTTCGCGGCGGGCGCGCCGGCCGGGCTGCTGGCCCAGGCCCTCGGCCTGGGCGGCGGCTGCCTGACGCTCGATGCCGCCTGCGCCTCGTCGCTCTACGCCATCAAGCTGGCGTGCGAAGAGCTGCGGGCCGGCCGCGCCGATGCGGTGCTCACCGGCGGCGTCTGCCGGCCGTCGTGCCAGTTCACCCAGATGGGGTTCAGCCAGTTGCGGGCCCTGTCGCCCTCGGGAGTCTGCCGGCCTTTCGACGCCGCGGCCGATGGGCTGGTGGTCGGCGAGGGCGCCGGACTGTTCCTGCTCAAGCGGCTGGCCGACGCGGTACGCGACGGCGACCGCATCTGGGCCGTCATTCGCGGCATCGGCCTGGCCAACGATGTCGGGGGCAGCCTGCTGGCTCCCGACCCCGAGGGGCAGGTGCGCGCCATGCGGGCCGCCTATCGGCAGGCCGGCTGGCAGCCGGCCGATGTCGATCTGATCGAATGCCATGGCACCGGCACGCCGACCGGCGACAAGGTCGAGCTGACCAGTCTGCGTACGTTGTGGGAAGGCCAGCCCCGCCCTGCCCAGCCCTGCGTCATCGGATCGGTCAAATCGAACGTGGGCCATCTGTTGACCGGGGCCGGCGCGGCCGGCCTGCTGAAAGTGCTGCTGGCCCTGCGCCAGGGCGAACTGCCACCGACCGCCAATTTCCGGTCGCCCGACCCCAACCTGAAGCTGGCCGACAGCCCCTTCCAGGTGCTGCGGGAAGCGGCGCCCTGGCCGGTTCGCGCCCCCGGCCGGCCGCGCCGGGCCGCCGTCAGCGCCTTCGGGTTCGGCGGCATCGACGCCCACGTGTTGCTCGAAGAGTGGCTGCCGCCGGTGCCTGCTTCAACCGATTCTGCGGCCGACCTGGCAGGCGTCACGTCCTCCCCGCGCGACTCGGCCACCGCTCCGGCCAGCACTCCCCGCGCCTCTTCCGGCGCCGGGCTCGCCTCTTCAGCCACTCCGCCGGCCTCGCTCTCGACCCCGATGGTCCGCACCGATGGCTTGGTCCAGATCGAGGACGCCGTCGACCTCCATACCGATGAACCCATCGCCATCGTCGGTCTCGACGCCCGGTTCGGCCCCTGGCAGGGGCTGGCCGCCTTCCAGCCGGTGGCGCTCGGCGCCGAGCCGGTGGCCGACGCCACGGCCGAGGAATCCCCCGCCCGCCACCCTGGCCCCGCCGCCCGGCACGGACCCGCCCCTGACCGCCCCGACCGGCTTCCCGTCCCGACCGCGGCCGAGGCGATCGAGGCCCGTTTCCGTCGGGGGTGGTTCGGCGATGACCTCGCCGTACCGATCGGCGCCTTCCGCATCTCGCCGAAAGAGATCCCCGATATCCTGCCGCAACAGCTATTGATGCTGCAGGCGGTCGATGGCGCCCTGCGCGATCTGCGCGGCAGCCGCCCCCCCTCGCTGCGCTGGGGGGTCTTCATGGGCATCGGGCTCGACCTCAACAGCACCAATTTCGCCCTGCGGTGGGGGCTGGGCACCGAAGACGGCCTCGCTGCGGTGCGAGATGAAGCGTCCCCGCCCCTGACCAGCGACCGCACCGTCGGAGCTCTCGGCGGCATCGTCGCCAGCCGGATCGCCCGCGAGTTCCAGGTCGGCGGCCCGTCGCACACGTTCTCCAGCGAGGAGACCTCGGGTCTGCGCGCGCTCGAAGCGGCTCGGCGCGCCCTGCAACGCCGCGAGATCGATTGCGCCCTGGTCGGCGCGGTCGACGTGGCGGGCGACCTGCGGCACCTGCGCGCTTTCGATCGACTGCACACGCTGGCCCCGCATGGCGTCTGCCGACCGTTCGCCGCCGACCCCGACGGCACCGTGCCGGGCGAAGGGGCCGGAGCGCTCGTCCTCAAGCGACTGGACGATGCACGCCGCGACGGCGATCGCATCTATTGCGTGATCCGGGGGGCCGGCTTCGCGTCAGGCCCCGTGGCCGGCACCGCCGCGGCACTGACGGCGGGCCGCAACGATGCCGCAATCGCGGGCATCGGCGGCCCGAACCCTCTCGAGGTAGCGATCCGGAGGGCCTGGGCCGAGGCGGGCGCCCATCCGGGCACGGTCGGCCTGCTGGAAACGCATGGCAGCGGCGATCCGGCCGAAGATGCCCGCGAAGCCGCGGCCATCGCCGCCTGTTTCATCCTTCCCGACGGAACGAGCGCCGGCGCGCCGGAACCGCCCGAACTGGCGGCCATTCCCCCCCACCGTCGCCGGATCCCACGGGTGGCCCTGGCCAGCGTCAAGCCGATCATCGGCCACACCGGCTGCGCCGCCGGCATGGCCTCGCTGATCCGGGCCGCTTTGTGCCTGTACCACGAAATGCTGCCGCCATTCCCGGCTCTGAGCCGCCCCCACCCCCGGCTGCTAGAGCACCCGCAACTCTTCGCCCCCCGGCAGGCGCAGTACTGGCTGCGCAACCGCTCGGAGGGCCCGCGGCGAGCCGGCGTGTCGGCGCTCGGCACTGACGGGTCGGCCGCCCACATCGTGCTGGAAACGCTGGAAACGCCGGCCTCCCCCGTGGTGGCCCCGACCCTTCCCATCAGCACCACCGGTCAGGTGGAGGCTGGTCGGCGGCGCGAGCGGCGACGCCCGCTGGGCGAGCCAGGCATCGCCCTTTTCCTGGCGCGCGGGGTCGGTCCGGCCGCGGTGAGCCGCCATCTGCAGTCCCTGCGCAAGCTGGCGACCGCGCATCCCGACTGGTCGCTGGCCGACCTCGCCCGGCAGTGGTGGGCGTCCCGCCCCCCACCCTCCCCCGATGATCTGGGCGCCGCTCTGTGCGCCGCCACGCGCGAGGAATTCGACCAGCGCCTCACCGCCCTGCAGACGCATTTAGCCCAGACCCCCGATCGACTCTTCGTCGGCGGACCCCGCTTCGGCGATGCCGTCTTCTACAGCCCCGACCCCCTGGCGCGGCAGGGCCGCATCGCCTTCACCTTCCCCGGCTCGGGGAACCATTTCCTCGGCATGGGGCTGGGCATCGGCCGGTTCTGGCCCGACCTGCTGCGCACCCTCGATGCCGCCTACCGCCATCTCGCCGAGCAGTTCGCCATCCATCTCATCGCGCCCTGGCGCCTGGCCTGGGGCCCGGGCTGGGAAGCCGCGGCCAACGCGGCGCTGCTGGCCGATCACAATGCCCTCGTCTTCGGCCATGTCTCGTGCTGCGCCCTGACCAGCGATCTGGTGCGCCGGTTCGGGATCGAACCGGCGGCCATCATCGGCTACAGCCTCGGCGAGACGGCCGGCAACTTCGCCACCCGCACCTGGAACCAGCGTGACGAGATGGTCGAGCGCATGCGCGTCTCGACCCTGTTCACCACCGACCTGATCGGCCCCTGCACCGCGGTCCGCGAAGCCTGGGGCCTCGATCCGGCCGTGCCCGTCGACTGGGCGCTCGGCGTCGTCGATCGCCCGGCGGCGACGGTCGAGGCGGCGCGCCAGGGCCTGGACCACACCTACATCCTGATCGTCAACACCCCCGACGAATGCGTCATCGGCGGCCGTCGCGCCCAGGTGCTCGAGCTGGTCAAGCGCCTGGGATGCGCATTCTTCGAGATCGAAGGGGTCTCCTCGGTGCATTGCCCCGCAGCTCGGCCGGTGGCCGACAAGTATCGCGCCCTGCATGTCTTCGACGACACCGCGCCGCCGCCCGGCCTTACGTTCTACAGCAGCGGCTGGAGCCGCGCCTTCGTGCCGTCGCGCGACGCCTCGGCCGACTCGATCCTCGCCCAGTGCATCGGCCCCATCGATCTGCCCAAGACCATCGAAACCGCCTACGCCGACGGGATCCGCTTCTTCCTCGAAATGGGGCCCCGCGGCTCGATGACCCGGATGATCGGCAAGATTCTTGGCCAGCGGCCCCACCTGGCCCGCACCATCCTGCAACCCGGCCAGCCGGAAGAGATCGGCCTGCTGCGCTTGTTGGCCCATTTGCATGCCGAAGGAGTGGCCATCGATCTGGCCGATTTGTACGAATTCCCCGCGGCGGCGGCGGTGTCGGTCGGGCCGCCCCGCGCCACCGTGCGCGTGCCGATCGGCTACCGGTTCGGCCATGGCACCATGGCCCGACCGCACGGTACCTCCCTGTCAGTTCATCGCCAGGCGCCGAAACCAGCGGCCAGCCAGGCCTTGCAACCTGTGGCGCCCCCTGTTTCGGAGCCAACCGGGCCCCGCCCGGCGACAACCCTCTCAAGCAACGAGGTCGAACCAGTCTCGCGCCGACCCTCAGACCCAGGAACGAGCCGCTCGGCCGCCGAGGCAAGCCCCCAGCCCGCCATCGCCGCGAGCCTGGAAGCGAGCCCTACCGCCGGATCGCCAGTCCTTCGCCCCGGTGGCCACGCCGCCCCTCCCGAAACCGTTGCCAGCCTCGCTCCGGCTGAACCGGCCGCGGCCGTGGCGGGCTCTCGCCCAGCTTTCGCCGCCAATGGGTTCGACGCCGCCTCTTCCGCCATCGCCGTCGATCGCTCCCCTGCTCTGACCACGCCCGCCGAGGAACTCGCCATGCCTGACCATCGCTCCTCTTCTGTGCCGTCAGCGCTGCCATCTGATCCGACGCTGTCGGCGCTGGGCCAGGAATTCCTCACCGACTGGACGGCGGCCCGCCAGGCCGGCGCCCAGGCCCACCGCGCCTTCCTGGACCTCTCGGCCCGCCTGACCGAGGCTCAGGCTCGTCTGCTCGAACGCCATCTGGCGCTGATGCAGGAGCTGCCCAGCGAATCCCTGGCCGAGCCGAGCGCCGAAACCGCGGCCTCTGACCCGCTCCCGACGACGCCCGTTCCCCAAACGGCAACCAGCGAAGGCATGCGCAGCGATTTTCCCGTGCCCCAACCCGACGACCGCCCCGGCGCCACCGAAGGAGCAGCCACCTGGTCTACCACCGTGGCGCCGGCGGCCCCCACCCCGCCCAGCTTCCCGTCACCCGCCCCCCCATCCGGTACCGCGGCGCCAGCCATCCCAGTCCCCGCCACGCCGGGCGCACCGGCTGCCCCAGCCGCCCCGCCGGCGGTCTTCCTCGACCGGCGCGGCTCGATGGAGTTCGCCGTAGGCCGGATCGGCGCCGCCCTGGGCGAATTCTTCGCCCCGATCGACGCCTTCCCGACGCGGGTCCGCCTGCCTGACGAGCCGTTGAATTTCGTCGACCGCATCCTGCTGGTCGAAGGAGAAAAAGGCAGCCTGGGCCCGGGACGCTGCGTCACCGAGCATGATGTTCTGCCCGGCGCCTGGTACCTCGACCACGATCGCATGCCCACCGGCCTCGCCGTCGAAGCCGGCCAGGCCGACCTCTTCCTTTCGGCCTGGCTCGGCATCGATTTCAAGACGCGCGGGCTGGCGGTCTACCGGCTGCTCGACGCCACCGTCACCTTCCACGGCCCACTGCCCCGGCCAGGCGACACCATCCGCTACGACATCCGGATCCTGCGCTTCATCAAACAGGCCCAGACCTACCTGTTCTTCTTCGAATTCGACGGCACCGTGAGAGGCCGGCAGCTCATCACCATGCGCAACGGCTGCGCCGGGTTCTTCACCCAGAAGCAGCTCGAGGAAGGCAAAGGACTGATCCTCAAGGACGAGGAGACCCGCCCTGATCCTCGGCCCCGCCCGGCCGACCTGCCCGAGCTGGTCGTCGGCCCGCTGCCGACCACGATCGGCCCGGAAGGGTTCGCCGCCCTCCGTCGCGGCGATCTGGCCGGGGCGTTCGGCCCCGCCTTCGCCGGCCTGCCCCTGCGACGACCGGTGGGCCTGCCGGATGGCCGGATGGCGGTGCTTGATCGCGTCACCGCCATCGAACCGACTGGAGGCCGATTCGGCCTGGGGTTGATCCGGGCCGAGATCGACATCCCGCCTGATGCCTGGTTCCTGACCTGCCATTTCATCGACGATCAGGTCATGCCCGGCACCCTGATGTACGAATCATGCATGCAGGCCTTCCGCATCTTCCTGCTGCGGATGGGCTGGGTCGGCGAAGCCGACACCTGCGCGTTCGAACCCATTCCTGGCGTGCGCAGCGGGCTGCGCTGCCGCGGCCAGGTCATCCCCGGCACCCGCCGGGCGACCTACGAGATCTCGATCAAGGAGCTGGGCTTCCGGCCCGAACCCTACGCCATCGCCGACGCCCTGATGTACGCCGACGGCCGTTGCATCGTGCTCTGTTCCGACGTCTCGGTCCAGCTCTCCGGCAGCTCGCGAGAAAAGCTCGTACAACTCTGGAATTCCCGTCATTTCCCCGCGGCGGGCCGCCCCGCCGCCGCCACCGCGGCCCCCGCCACCACCGCGCCAGCCGTCGATGGCCGCGACGAAGATGAAGATCAGGAAGAACGGCCGGCGGTATTCACGGGCGAACAGATCCTCGAGTATGCGATCGGCCGGCCGTCGGTCTGTTTCGGGGAAGCGTACCGCCCCTTCGACCGGGATCGCTTTTTGGCGCGTCTGCCCGGCCCCCCCTACCTCTTCCTCGATCGCATCACCCGCGTTGACCACCCGCCTTTGCTGCTCAAGCCGGGCGGCATCGTCGAAGGCCAATTTCGCATCCCGCCCGACGCCTGGTATTTCCGGGCCAATCGCCAGTCGGGCATTCCGTTCTCGGTTTTGCTCGAGTTCCCGCTCCAAGTCTGCGGCTGGTTCTCGGCCTACATGGGGTCGGCACTGACCAGCTCGCACCCGCTCCACTACCGCAACCTCGACGGCTCTGCCACCCTGCACGAGGACGTGACCGATCGAACCGGCCTGCTTACCGCCGAGATCAGGTGCACCAAGATCTCGCAATCAGGAGGCATGATCATCCAGTCGTTCACCTTCCGGGTCACCGGCGCCGGCCGCCGCCTGATCTATGAGGGCGACACCACGTTCGGGTTCTTCACGCGCGAAGCGCTGGCCCAGCAGGTCGGCGTGCGCGGGGCCCGGCCCTACACCCCTGGCCCCGATGAGATCGCCCGCCACGTGGCCTTCCCCCTGCCCCACCCCGCGCCGCTGACCCCTGACGACCCGAGAGACACCGGGCGCGACGGCTTCCTTCTGCCGGCGAAGGCCTACTTGATGAATGATGGCATCGACCTGTTCGTGCCCGACGGCGGCCCTCACGGCCTCGGGTTCATCAGAGGCGTCAAGACGGTCGATCCGGGAGAATGGTTCTTCCAGGCCCACTTCTATCAAGACCCCGTCATTCCGGGGTCGCTCGGCCTCGAAGCGTTCCTGCAATTGCTGAAGGTCGCCGCCGTGCATCGGTGGGGCGGCGACCACGCTTCGACCCCGCCCAGCCCCCGCCTTGGCTTCGAACCGATCGCCGTAGGCCGTCGGCACACCTGGTCCTATCGCGGGCAGGTCATTCCCACCAACCGGCAGGTCACGGTCGAAGCCTGCGTCACCGCCATCGACGATGCCACGCGCACCATCCAGGGCTCGGGGTACTTGAAAGTCGATGGGCTGGTGATATATAAACTGGAGGATTTCGCCGTCCGTCTTCGCGAACGGCCGTGATGGGTTTGTCCCGGCGCGTCCTCCGTCGCAGAAAGGTCCCAGCATGAAGTTCTCCCGGGTGGTCCTGGAAGCCATCGGCTACGAGCTTCCTACCAATGTCATCACCAGCTCCTGGATCGAGGAACGCCTGCGGCCCCTCTACCAGAGGCTGTTTTTGCAACCCGGGCAGCTCGAGGCCCTGACCGGCATCAAAGAACGCCGGTGGTGGAACCCGGGGCACGTCAACTCCCACGAGGCGACCAAAGCGGCCCGCAAAGCCCTCGAAGAAACCGACGTTCCCGTGTCCGACATCGGCGCCCTGGTGTATGCCGGGGTCTGCCGCGACGATTTCGAACCGGCCACGGCCTGTGCGGTCGCCGCCAACCTCGGTCTGCCGCCGACCGCCATGATCTACGACATCTCGAACGCCTGCCTGGGCGTGCTCAACGGCATCGTCGACATCGCCAACCGGATCGAACTGGGCCAGATCAAAGCCGGCCTCATCGTCGCCTGCGAGACCGCCCGCGAGATCACCACCATCATGATCGAGCGCATGATCGCCGAAGGCAGCATGGATTTCTTCAAACAAGCCCTCGCCACGCTGACCGGCGGGTCGGGCGCCGCCGGCGTCGTCCTGACCGACGGCTCCTACGCCCCTGATCGGCCGCGCCTGGTCGGCGCCACCGCCATGGCCGCCCCCCAGCATCACCGCATGTGCCGCTGGGGATTCGACCGCCATGACCCGCCGCGCGCGCCCATGATGATGGAGACCAACGCCATCGGTCTGCTGACCCACGGCAAGGAGCTGATCACCCGCCTCGGCCAGGCCTTCTACCAAGAGATGCAATGGGCCCGCGAGACAATCGACCGGCTGATTCCTCATCAGGTGGCCAACGCCAACCGATTGGCCATTCTCGAAGGGTTGGGCATCTCCCCTGACAAGGATTTCAGCACTTTTCCCTTCCTGGGAAATATGGGCACCGTCTCGCTGCCGGTCACCGCCGCCATCGCCGCCGAACGCGGGGTGCTGCAGCGGGGCCAGCGGGTCGCCTTCATGGGCATCGGCAGCGGCCTCAACAGCCTGATGCTGGGGTGGCAATGGTGACGCCGTCGTTTCCCGACTATCCGTTCGCCAGCCATTTCTTCGATCGCCGCGGCCTGCGCCTGCACTACCTCGAGGAAGGCCAGGGCGCCGAGACCATGGTCATGGTGCACGGCAACCCCTCGTGGTCGTTTTTGTATCGGCGCCTGGTCTCGGCCTTCCGCGACACCTGTCGGGTGATCGTCCCCGACCACATCGGATGCGGGCTTTCCGACAAGCCCGGCGATGACCGCTACGAGTACCGGCTGCGTTCGCGCATCGACGACCTCGAAGCCCTGCTGGCCGACCGCGGGGTCACCGGCGACATCACGCTCGTCGTGCATGACTGGGGCGGGCCGATCGGGTTCGGCTATGCCGCCCGCCACCCGGAGCGCATCAAACGCCTCGTCATCTTCAACACCGCCGCGTTCGGACTGCCGGCTGGCAAGCCCTTCCCCTGGCCGCTGTGGCTGTTCCGCCATTCCGCCCTGGGCGAATGGCTCACCCGGCGCTGCAACGCCTTCGCCCGCATCACCGCGCTGACCAGCACGGTCAAGCCTTTGCCCCCTGCCGTGTACGAGGCCTTCCTCGCCCCGTACGATTCCTGGGAAAACCGCATCGCCACGATCCGCTTCGTGCAGGATATTCCGCTCGCTCCTGGCGATCCTTCCTGGGATGATCTGCAGGCCGTCGAACGCGGGCTGGCCCATTTCCAGAACACCCCGGCCCTGTTGTGCTGGGGGCAGCGCGATTTCATCTTCGACCGCGCGTTCTTCCTGGAATGGCGGCGACGGCTGCCCCAGGTCGAGGCCCATTCCTTCCGGCAGGCCGGGCACTACCTCCTCGAAGAGGTGCATCAGGAAGTCATCGCCCTGATGCGCGATTTCCTGGCCCGGCACCCCCTCGACAACCGCCCGACCACCGTATCTGCCTGACGAGGACACCCATGGCTTCTGATCGTTCAAGCGCCAGCCCTTCTCTCCTCCCCCGAGAAGGGTTCAACATGGCCGCGCTTCTGCGCGAGAAAGCGGTCCGGATGCCGCACAAGCATGCCGTCGTCGTGCCGGCCGGGCGCGATTGGCAGGGACGGGCCGCCTATACCCACCTGACCTTCGCCCAGCTCGAGCGCGAGAGCGACGCCTACGCCCGCGGGTTCGAAGAGATCGGCATCAGGCGCGGCACCCGCACCGTCTTGATGGTCACCCCCGGGCTCGAGTTCTTCATTCTCACCTTCGCCCTGTTCAAGGTCGGAGCGGTGGTCGTGCTGATCGATCCTGGCATCGGCCTGAAGAACCTGGGCCTCTGCCTGGCCGAAGCGCAGCCTGAAGCTTTCGTCGGTGTCACCAAGGCGCATGTGGCCCGCGTTCTGTTCCGGTGGGGGGCCGACACCATCAAGACCTGCGTCACGGTCGGGCGGCGCCTGTTCTGGGGCGGCTGGAAGCACACCGACCTGCGCCGCCCTTCCGAGCAGCCCTTCCCCATCGCCATGATGCCGGCCGACGAGATGGGCGCCATCATGTTCACCAGCGGCAGCACCGGCATCTCGAAAGGGGCCGTCTACACCCACTCCATCTTGACCCACCAAGTCCACTACATCCAGGAACTCTACGATTTCCGAACGGAAGACGTCGATCTGGCGACCTTCCCCCTCTTCGCCCTGTTCGACGTCTGCCTGGGCATGACCAGCGTCATCCCCGACATGGATGCCACCCGACCCGCCCAGGCCGACCCGGTCAAGCTGATCGAGGCCATCGAAGACAACGGCGCCACCGTGATGTTCGGATCGCCGGCCCTGATCAACACCCTCAGCCGGTACGGCGAGAAGCACGGCCGCCGGATCCCGACCATCAGAACCGTCATCTCATGCGGCGCTCCCGCCCGCAACGACGTTCTCCAGCGGTTGCACAAGATGCTCCCCGAGGGCACCGAGATCTTCACCCCCTACGGGGCCACCGAAGCGCTGCCGGTCAGCTCGATCGGCAGCCGGGAGATCCTCAGCGAGACCATGCACGAGACGGCCCGAGGCGGGGGCACCTGCGTCGGCCGACCGGTGCCCCATGTGACGGTACGGGTCATCAAGATTACCGACGATCCCATCCCGGCCTGGGATGACAGTCTCATTCTGCCGACAGGCGAGGTCGGCGAGATCGTGGTGAAAGGGCCCATCGTCACCCGCGAGTACTACCGTCGCCCCGAAGCCACCGCGCTCGCCAAGATCCGATCAGCCGACGGCCAGGAGATCTGGCACCGCATGGGCGACGTCGGCCGGTTCGACGGGCAGGGCCGCTTGTGGTTCTGCGGCCGCAAGGCCCACCGCGTCACCACCCCGCAGGGCCCGCTCTTCACCATCCCCTGCGAGGCCATCTTCAACGCCCATCCGCGCGTCTTCCGCACCGCGCTCGTCGGGCTTGGCGCCCCCGGGCAGCAGACTCCCGCTCTCTGCGTCGAACTCGAGCCCGGAGACGACCGCCACGATCTGCCCGGCCTGCGCCGGGAACTGCTAGCCCTCGGCGCCCAGCACCCGCACACCCGCGCCATCCAGGTCATCCTCTTCTATCCCGGCTCCTTCCCGGTGGACGTGCGTCATAACGCCAAGATCAATCGAGAACTTCTCGCCACCTGGGCGCAAACGGCCGTTGCTTCGAGGTGAGGAGCGGGCGGCTGATTCTGGGTAGCCCAGTAGAACGAAGCCAGCTGCTCTGGTATCATCTACCCACTCCTATGACGCGGAGGTTCCCATGAGCAATGCTTCCAGCCCGGCGCCTGGGCTGCCGGCGGGCACCCAGGTTCTGGTCACCGGCGGCGGCGGTTTCTTAGGCAAGGCCATCGCCACGATGCTCGCCCAACGCGGGGTGAAGGTGCGCAGCTTTTCTCGTGGCGCCTATCCCGAACTCGAGCACCTCGGCATCGAGACCGTGCGCGGCGATCTGACCGACCGAGCCGCGATCACCAACGCCTGTCGAGGGTGCGAGGTGGTCTTCCATGTGGCCGCCAAGGCTGGTATGTGGGGCCCCTACGAAGAGTACTACCAGGCGAACGTCATCGGCACCGAGAACGTACTGGCGGCCTGCCGCGAGTTGAAGATCAAGCGCCTCGTCTACACCAGCTCGCCCAGTGTCGTCTTCGGCGGCAAGGACATGGAGAACGCCGATGAATCGGTGCCCTACAGCGAGCATTACGAAACCCACTACCCGCGCACCAAGGCCATGGCCGAAAAACTCGTCCTGGCTGCCAATGGGCCCGATCTCGCCACGGTCGCCCTGCGGCCCCACCTGATCTGGGGCCCCGGCGACAACCATCTCGCCCCCCGCATGATCGCTGCGGCCCGCGCCGGCCGGCTCCGCATCGTCGGCAACAACACCAACCTCGTCGATACGATCTACATCGACAACGCGGCGGAAGCCCACCTGCTGGCGGCCGAGCGGCTCGCCCCCGGCGCTCCCTGCGCAGGCAAAGCGTATTTCATCAGCAACGGCGAACCCCGACCGTTGTTCGACATGGTCAATCTGATCCTGGTCGCGGCTGGCGAACCCCCTGTGACCAAGACCATCCCGGCTGGAGTCGCCTGGTGCATCGGCTGGGCCATGGAATGGATCTGGACGATCTTCCGGCTGTCCGGCGAGCCCCGCATGACCCGCTGGCTGGCCAGCGAGATGTCGACCGCCCACTGGTTCAACATCGCCGCGGCCCGCCGCGACCTCGGCTACGAGCCCCGCGTGTCGATCGACGAAGGGGCCCGGCGCCTGGCCGCGTGGTTCAAGGAGCATCCACCGCAGCCACCCCACGCATGAATCGTCCCCACATCAGGCTACAGGCTCGGGTCGGCGATCAGACGCCGATCATGCCTGCGTTCTCCCGAAAGGCGGCCGCGCCATGAAGATCATCCTCGCCAAGACGGCCGGGTTCTGCATGGGGGTCAAGCGGGCCGTCCAGATCGCTCTCGAGACGGCCCAGGGCCAGGACGAGATCTTCACCTGCGGGCCACTCATCCACAACCCGCAAGCCGTCGAAACATTGCGAGCCAAAGGGGTCACCCCCCTTCCCGACGATGTCGACCCCGATCACGGCATCCTCCTCATCCGGGCGCATGGCATGCCCGCCGACCGCATCGCCCGCCTGCGCGCCCGCGGACTGACCATCGTCGACGCGACCTGCCCGCACGTGGTCTCGAGCCAGAAGCGCATCGCCAGCTGCTCCGCCGCGGGCGTTCCGGTCATCATCGTCGGCGACCGCGAGCATCCCGAAATCCTCAGTTTGCAGAGCTTCGCCACCGGCCCCTGCTACATTCTTTCCTCGGTCGCCGAAGCGCAGGCCTTGCCCGCGCTCGACCGCGCCATGGTGATCGCCCAGACCACCTTCAATGCCGCCGATTACGAAGCCATCGGCGCTGAGCTGCGCCGCCGTATCCCGCACTGCCAGATCTTCCAATCGATCTGCAAGGCCACCTCCCGCCGACAGGAGGAGGTCCAGCGTCTCGCCCGCACCTGCGACGCGGTCGTGGTCGTCGGTGGGCGCAACAGCGCCAACACCCGGCGTCTCGCCGAAATCGCCGCCGCCTCCGGCCGGCCGACCTTCCACGTCGAGACAGCCGCCGAACTCCCCCTGGAAGCATTCGCCACCTTCACGACGGTCGGGGTCACCGCCGGCGCCTCGACCCCCGACTGGATCACCGAAGAGGTCATCCGCTGCTTGACCACGCCGCGCCCCCTGCCCAGGGCCGGGTAATCTACCCCCGCAGGCTCTCGACCAAGATTCCCCTTGTTGGAACCACTTCCGATCTCGATGTTCCTCAGGTTATCGGCCTTCTGGCACTTCTGAGGATTGGTTTTCCCCATCAGGGAGGGTACACCGAGTATAATTATGATGGAATACTGAGGGTAGGGAACAATGGCAGAACCGGTCGATCGCATCGATTTAAGCGACATCCGATGGTTCGTGATCGGATGCGTTCTCCTGTTGCTGCCGCTTCTCACCTTGATCATCCGCCATGAACGCGACCGGCAGGAGGCCGAATTCTCGACGCAAGCCATCGAAAGCCGCAGCTCGGCATTCGATCTCCTGCCGACCCGGCCCGCCCCGACCGAGCCCGGTCGACGCCCGGGCGCCGCCCCTACCCCCGCCTCCCCCATCGAGGGACGGCAAGACGTCATCGCTGCTGAACTCGACAAGGCCTGGTCGGTCATCCGCGCCACGCCGCCCAAGCGCCAGTTCCCCCCCGAAATGGCCCCCGAAGCGGTCCAGATGTCCCTGGCGGCCGAAGACCCGGCGCTGATCGAAGGCAATGCCAATCTCGACGCCGGCGACCTGACCGCCGCCGAGGCCCACTTCCGGCAGGCGCTCGACCATGCCGCCGACAACCCCTTCCTTGCGCTCGAGGCCTATGGGGGTCTGATGGAGACCTACAAACGGCAGCAACGTCTCGACGAATTCATCAAGGCCTTCAAAGCCTATGCCCT
Organism: Candidatus Ozemibacter sibiricus; assembly: GCA_003327425.1. Lineage (GTDB taxonomy): Bacteria > Muiribacteriota > Ozemobacteria > Ozemobacterales > Ozemobacteraceae > Ozemobacter > Ozemobacter sibiricus. The sequence continues at coordinate 32,001 of QOQW01000016.1, read as the reverse complement.
TGCCGCGCAGAGACTCAAGCACGTCTATGGCCCCTTCGCCGACAACATCGCTCGCGCCTCCGACATGCTCGAACAGCTCGCCAGGGTCGATCCCGGGCGTTTGCGCGAAGAGCTGGTGAAGGGCAATCTCGCGCTCGGCACCAAGGTCGATCTCGACCAGTTCCTGCAAGCCATCGAGAAAACCCGTCAACTTTTTCCGACCGACCTGCCGCTGGGGGAAGCCGGTCCGTCCCGCACCCGAGGCGGGTGAGGGCTGATCGGCCAGAAAGGGGGAATGGCTATGCGCTGGCTCGCGGCTCGCTCCAGGCGGGGCAATATCCTCGCCATGGTGGTCCTGATCATGGCCTTGCTGTTCCTGGGCGCGATCTGGCTGACCCAGTCCTCGGTCGAACGGGGCCGCCAGACCTGGCGATCGTTGGCGGGCGATCAAGCCGGCTGCCTGGCCGAAGCCGCCCTGATGCGGGCGGTCCATCGTCTCAGCCGCTCGATGAATGATCCCGCCTCCTTCAAGCGCGAGGCCGACGCCAAGACCTTCGCCCTCCTCCTGCGGTACCCCTTGAAGGCCGCGCCCAACAACCCCTACACCTTCGGGGGCGACCTCGGCAAAGATGAGCTGCTCGACGTCAAACCGCTGCAAGACACGGTCTTCAAGAACCGTATCGAGCTGACCGCCCAGGATCTCCGTCTGCAGCCCGAAGGCGAAGACACGCTCGACCGGCTCGTCGCCTTCATGGGGGACGGGAAAGTCACCTCCTGGGAGGTTAAGGTCACCGTCGAGGTCGACAAGGCTTTCCGCATCACCGCCAAGAAGCCCGAGGCCGGCGAATTCAAGGTACCCGGCATCGACATCGAGTTCTCGACCCGCCAGGATGTCCTCGACTTCCTCGAGAACAAGGGACGCATGGCCTTCCTGCTCTATTTCCCCGACTGGCTCAAATTGTTCAATTTCGCCATTCCCATCAAGGTCTGGATCCCCCTCATCAACAAAGAGATCACGCTGGCGACCATCGATCCGACCCCCGTCATCGACCTGGCGGTCAAACCGCTCACCAAGGGCTCGACCTTCGCCCAGGCCTGCAACCGCCCCGATGGGCTCGGCCTCAACGATTATTTCACCCTCGATGTCATCGCTCGCATGATCGCGCAGGCCTTCGACAAACCTGATCTCTACCCCTTCAAGATCCTCTACGACGAGAACTTCTTCCCTGCCCTGGCCGACCTGTGGCCGGCCGGCCTCGGCCCCATCCCGGTCGGATACGAGTACCACATCGAGAAATACGGGGAACTCAAAATGCGCTCGGAGGCCCGCCTCACCTTTCGCGACCGCTCCGTCTCCGAACGCCGTATCGAGGCGACCAAGGAGTTCAAGGTCTCCGACATCCAACCGATGGCCCCGCTCTACAGCTTCTTCGCCGCCAATCTCAGCAACGACCGGATCAATTTCAACGACTATGGCGGCAGTTTCTACGTCAACAACAGCGGCGGCCGCATCCAGGACCGCGCCACCCGCGAGAAGAACAAAGAAATGGCGGGCCAGATCCGTATCAATTACAAGCCCGACGACTTCAAGAGCGACGAGGAGCCCGGCAGCCCCTTGCTGGTCAACTGCTCTCTGATGGGCGATTGGAAAGGGCCGCGGCTGGCGGGCAACGGGGTGGCCAATACCTTCCTCAACCTGGCCGGCGGCATCGACGGCTTGATGATGCTGGGCCGCGATGAGGACATGGTCGTTTCCCAGGCCAATTACACGCTTGATTTCACCTTCTACACCAAGAGCATCAAGGTCGATTCCGAAAAGCTGGGCATTCCCAACATCAAAGGCCTGAAATTCGAAAAGATCAACCGCGGCTGGTCGTTGTCCAGCGATATCGCCCCGAATTGCCACTGGCTGAACAAGGATCCCAAGTACAAAGAGAACCGCGATCGCTGGGCCTCCAGCATCAAACGGGTCAATGCCGGCAAGTGGTGGGCCCCCGAACCGCCTGAAACCGGCCCCGACAAAGACAACAAAGCCAAAATCAATTTCATCCCTGACATCTCGAAGCTGAGTTGCACCATCATCCATTTCGGCATCTCGATCGCTCTCCGCGGCCTCGGCCAATCGGCGCCGGTGCCCGGGGTGACCTTCGGCGAAGCGGATGACGACTGCTTCGTCGATTTCGAACTCCCGTGGATGGGAACCCGCAACAGTCTCTATACCCTGCCTTCCCTGGGCTGGGGCCAGAACAAGACCCATTTCTTCGGTATCAACAGCATCTACCCGACCCTCTCCCGAGACATCGAAGGAATGGTGGTCAAACGCTATCGACAATGGCATGTCACCATCATCGGGCTGACCCAGCTCGACCGGCTGCCTCTCCTGCCCTTCCCGCCGCCCTGGTGCTTCGTGCCACCCGTCCCTGTCCCGGTCTGGTTCACCGACGAGGTGATCAACAAATATGACTTCAATCTCTGGTTCATGAAGCCGTTCGACGTCGAAAAGAACGCCGCCGACACGGCCCTGCACATGTACGATCCGGAAAAAATGATCAATTGCCCGGCCAACTTCTATACCGTCGAGCAATACGCCAAGAAAGCCACCTACTTCTACCCGACCTGGCAGGCCTTCCTGAAAGATCTGCCCAACCGCATGATCGACACCCCCAAGGGCAAAGCCCTGCTGCTCAACGGCGTCACCTTCATCGCCGGCTCCCTCGGGTCGAACGAGCAGCCCTTCGCGCCCCCCGAGGGCGATACCCTCCAGGTGATCGGCAAGGGAATGATCGTCTGTTCGGGCAACATCTTCCTGGGCTGCCATATCCGCTGCGTCGATGAGCCCGCCGCCGATAAAGACCTCGATCGCAAGACGGTCTTCAGCCTGATCGCGCGGCAGGGCGGACTGGTGATCACCAAAGCCGGCGACTGGGTCCTGGAAGGATCGCTGTTCACCAACGTCGGTCTCTACGTCTCTCCCGACGCCTCGCTCAACATCCAGGGCAACTGGGTCACCAACCGGGTCGACAAGATGCGCATGCAGGGCCATGTCATGATCGATTTCCTCTCCTCTCGCGTCCGTGCTTCGCTCGGCAGCCTGCACCCCAAGACCGGCAAGTTCGATCCCCGGCGCTACCATGTCACGCTCTCGCCGCGCTGGTCGACGTGGAAGGTCGACTGACATGGCACGCCAGCCCGGCTTCACCCTCGTCGAGATCATGGTGGCGGTGGCCATCGTGGCCATCGCCTTCATTCCCATCCTGGGCCTGATCACGACCGACTACACCCTCGCCACCAAGACGGTCAACCAATCCAAGGGGGGCGCCCTGGTCAGCAAGCTCATCGAAGAGGTCAAGCACGTTCCCTTCGCCACCTACCAGAAGGAATGCCCCGAGCTTCTCCAGGAGAAACCCCTCCCCATTCCCGAGAAGTACTATCCAGAGACCAGCGCCAGCCTTCTTGCCCTGAAGCAGGCCGCCGATCGCGAATACTGGCTCGAGGCCACCATGCAAGGCGCGAAGAACGAGGCCGGGCAGCTGGTCGAGATCTACTTCCAGGCCGAGATCCGCTGGCGCGACCGGGGGGGGCGAGAGACCACCACACAAGAGGAACGCCGCCTGCGGGCCGCCGCCCTCATCTTCAACCCGGAGACCAAGTTCTGACCGGCCGCCGTGCGCGGCGAAGGGAGGTATGGCCATGAGCGCGAACACTCCCCGACACGCCTTCACCCTGACCGAGGTCATGGTCGGCGTCATGCTCGGCTCGCTCGTCATGGGCGTCGCCATGGGCTTCTGGAGCCAGGCCCAACGCAACATCGCCCAGACCTCCACCCGCCAGATCCTGCAGCGAGAGGCCCGCACCATCATCATGCAGCTCACGGCCGACCTCAAAGCCGTCAAGGCCAACACCTTCAAGACCACCCCCGAGCCCCTCACCCTCGAGTTCCAACGCTTCGTCAGCGAGGACCAGGATGGCGAGGAGAAGCTGGCCGCCGATCGCACCCAGACCGTCCGCTACACCTTCGGGCGTCCGGTCCTGCGCCGCATCCTGGCCGGGAAGGCCCCCCGCACCTTGTCGACCAACGTCGATGCCATCACCATCACCAAGCAGAACCTCTCGCCCGAGGAAGCCGAGAAGAACCCCAATCTGCAAGCCCGGGTCGACGTGGTCGTCCGGATGAAGATGCGCATTCCTGGCATGAAAAAAGATGAGATCCACGTCGAACGCACCTCGGTCATCCTGCGTGACGACTACTACCAGCTGGCCAACAAGCACTTCGCCAGCTCCTTCCAGTTGGGCAACACGGTCAAAGACCCGCTCGACACCGCCGAGAAATGCGTCTGGTTCGACGATGCCCTGGGCAAAGACGACCTGAAGAACCTGACCAAGGAACAGATCGATGATCTGACGCAGGTCCAGAAAGATTCCATCAAGCAGGTCAACGAAGATCTGCAGGGGCTCAACGACCAGATCAAAAAGGTCGACACCGGCCATTCGTGGTGGGCCTGGCTGACCGGCGAGGACCCTGACGTCGCCGAGGTCACCGCCCTGCGCGACGAGCTGCGCAAGATCGAATGCCCCGACCGCGACATCCCGCCCAAAGGCAGCGGCAACCGGGCGTCCGAACAAGCCGACCGCATCATCAAGGAACTCGACGAGCGCATCAAGCGGAACGAAAAGGAGTTCTTCGATCGGTCCTTCGCCGGCAAGACCATCTACAATGAGAACGACCCGGCCCAGAAAGCCAGAGCCCAGGCCCAGAAGAAGGCCTATGAAATGAAGCTGGTCGATCGCCAGATCGAGAAAGCCATGGCCAATCTCAGCGAAGAAGACAAGAAAGACCCCGAAAAGATGAAGCAGTTCACGAAGATGATCGACAAGTATCCTGCCACCGAGGCTGAGCTGCGGTCGCAGCTCGAACGGGAGCTGGCCAACGCCAATATGAGCCCGGAGGAGAAAGCCGCCCTGATCGACGAGAAATGCACCGAGATGCGCCTGGTGAAAACCGAATACGCCAACTGCGACCTGACCTGGATGGAATCGGCAGCCAACCAAGACAAGGTCAAGGCCTACGAGGCGGCCAAACAGATCTACAACTTCGGCAAGAGCAAGGTCGAGAACCTGCGCATGAAGGAGATGGCCATCGACAACCTCAAGAATCTCGAAGACGCCCGGAAAGAGATGGCCAGCACGAAGGGGTGACCCGCCCCCGCCTCGGGCCGCGGGCAGGCGGGCCCGCCCCGCGCAGAAGGCGGGCGACGGTCAGCGAGCTGGAAACGGCCTCAGGACGCCGAAACGCCAACGGGGCGAGCAGAGATGAGAAGGTTCAGGGCGGTCGGCAGGACGGTCACCAGAGCATTCTGTCGGAAGATGCAGGCCTCGGGACGGCATGGGGAGCGCAGAATGGAGAACCGGGGGCATGTCTTGCATTCGGGCTGATGGGGGGCCGGAACGGACCTCGGTTTCATGCGAGCCTCCCTAGAGGGGTGGATTTTTCTTCCTCAGGAAGACCATCGGCCACGGGCGGCTTTTCCTTTAGCCTGCCGGCCGTGCCGGCTACCCGACGGGCGATCAGCCCGGCCTCGACGGCGGCGCCGGGGGAAGCCAGCGCGCGAGCCAGGCGAGCACCTCCTGCCAGGCCGCCTGCCAGTCTTCCGGCCGCATGACATGATCGGATTCAGGGAAATCGCGGTGGTGCAACCGCTCGGGGAAGGCCGCATACAGCGGGCGCAGGGTTGCCACGAAGGCCCTCATCGGGCCCGGGGGGACGATCGAATCCCGGCCGGCGGTGATGGCCAGCAGCGGAGTAGGTGGGAATCGCTCGGGGAAATGCACGGGCGCCTGGACATCGCGGGGATCGCGGGCAGCGCCAACCCGGCGCGGTTCCCAGCTGGGAGTGGAAATGAGCGGGACGCAGACATCGGGACGGGGCTCCCGCAACATCGCGCCGAGAGCGGTGTGCCCTCCCATGGAGACCCCCACCACGGCCAGGCGGCGTTTGCCGGCGGCGCGCAAGGCCCTCTGCAGGGCGGCGACTTCGTCGATCCAGGCGGTGACGATATCGAGCAGACAGGCATGGGCCCGTGTCGGAGGCGCCTCATGCATGGCGGCCAGGAACCCGTCATCCCGCGGCCCATGGTGCGGGGCATCGGGCGCTAGGCAGACGAAGCCCGCCCCGGTCAACAGCTCGATCTGCGGCTTCATCGTGGCGGCCGAGGCGGTCAACCCATGCAGCAGGATGATCGCGCGGTCATCCTGCCCGGCCTGGTCGTCGGCGCGAGCGGGCGCTTCCAACACAGAAAGCTCTCGGCCATCGATCAGATATCGCGTTCGTGCCTCATCCATCTGTCGCCATCCTCGACCCGGGGGAATGATCCTGCGACAGCCAAGGTATAGGAAAAACGCTCCGGCGCCAAGTCCTTCGTTCTCTTGGCTCCGGGAGCGAGCCGTTCCGGTTCCAGAGTCCTTCCCCGGTGTTTTGGCACGGAGCGGGGGTGTGCTAGAATGCGAGAGGCCGGGCGCCGCGTCTGCGCCCTGGCGGAAAGGACGCCACCGGCAATGTCGCCATTCCATCTAACGACCCACCTCGACCAGGGAATCCTGACCATCCGGGTCAACGGTTATCTCGATGGCATCGGCGCCGAAGCAGTGGCCGAAGCCGTCGAACACGGCTTCTCGCAAGGCTGCCGGAAATTCGTGCTGAACCTGGAAGGGGCCCCTGTCATCAACAGCCAGGGGGTGGCCGCCCTCTTCGAGATGGCCGAGAACATCGTCGAACATCGCGGCGGCCAGCTCGTCATGGTCGGGCTGAGCAAGATCGCCATGACCGTGTTCCGCAACACGGGCATCCTCAGCTTTGCGATGGTGGCTGACACCGAAGCCGCCGCCATCGCCGAGCTGTCCTGATCAGGGCTCCTGCCTCGACGGCCGCTCCTCGATTCCGTGCCAGCGTTGTCCGCGGCTTCGCCCGCTGGCGGTTTCTTGCGGCTTCTGGGCAGACCAGTCCCAGTGAGCCACTCGACCATCGCCGGCCGAGGGCCCCTGCCGCCTCAGCTTCCTGGCGAGTCGGGAGGCGGAGGAGCCGATCCGGCCAGGGGCTCGGGCGGAGCCGCCTGGCCAGCGACCTCGGCAGCAGCGGGAGCAGCCTCGGAGCCGGCGACCGACGATGGAGGCGCCGAGGGAGAGGGAGAGGCAGAGGCAGAGGGCAAAGGAGCCAAAGACGCCGACGGGGGCGCCGAGGTGGAAGAGACCCGCCCCGGCGTCACCGGCCAGGGCAGGCCATGCCGCATCGCCAGATCGCGCGGGGTGGCCCCGGCCGCATCGGCCAGCGCGGGATCGGCTCCGCGTTCCAGCAAAAAGGCCAGGAACGTCGCATCGGCCCCCAGCAGCACCGCCAGATGCAACGGCGTCCGGCCGGCCCGATTGCGCAGGTTGGGATCGGCCCCGCGCCCCAGCAAGATCTCGGCACAGCGGCGGTCCTTCCGCCAGGCCGCCCAGTGCAGGGGCGCCCAGCCTTCCTCATCTTGCGCATCGGGAGCCGCCCCGCGGACCAGGAAATATTCCACCAGCTCGGAGTTTCCCATGAAGACCGCATGATGCAACGGGGTCTCGCCATCGGCGTCCCGCCAGGCGAGATCGGCCCCGTGACGCAGGGCCAGGCTGATCAGATCGCGGGTGCCGCGGGCCGCCAGGGCATGCAGGATGCCCTTCGCCTTGCGGTCGACCGCCAGCACGTCGGCACCGCGATCGATCAGGAACTGCAGCATCCGTTCCTGACCGCTGGCGGCGGCCACCAGCAAGGGGGTCTGGCCGGCTTTGTTGTCCCGATCCAGTTCGGCGCCGCGGTCGAGCAGCAGCCGGACCACCTCGAGATGCCCGTTGCGCACGGCCTTGAACAACGGCGATTCGTCGGCGGGATCGAGCAGATCGACCGGCACCTTCCGCCCGAGGAGGAAGGCCACCGCTTCCTTGCGGCCGGCCGCCGCCGCCAGATGCAAGGGCGTCTGCCCGGCGGGGTCGCGCTCCTCGAGCGAGGCGCCCGCCTCCACCAGGTGCTGGAGGATGGCCCGATCGCCTCGCGTCGCGGCGAGATGCACCGCGGTCATCCCGGCCGCATCCTTCTGACGGGGATCGGCGCCCGCCTCGAGCAGGAACGCGGCGATCTCGGCCTTGCCCTCAGCGATGGCGGCATGCAAGGGCGTGCCATAGGTGGGATGGGACAGCACCGCCGCCGGCGGATGCGCCCGCACGATCTTCTTGACCAGCTCGAGGTCGCCGACCCGCACCGCGGGGAAGATTTCCTCGGGAAGAAGGAAGCCCAACGCCTTCCAGAAACCGCTCACCGGTTCACCACGATCGGCGGGAAGATGAAACGGTAACCGGCGATGACGGCCCGGCCTGATTCGAGCCGCATCGAGACGGTCGCCAGGGTCGTCTTGCCGGTGTAGACCATGTAATCCATGATGGCCTGCCCGGTGGCAGCCGTGCGGGCCAGGTCGAATTCCCCCACTTTCACCCCGTCGAGCCAGAAGGAGACCCGACCGGCATCGGCATACTGGCGGTGGTCCCAGAAGTCGAAGATGACCCGGGTCATGGTGCCGACGATGTCGACCCGCGAGCCCGTGGCCACCGACATGGCCAGGAACCAGTTCTGCCGCGCGTTGGTCTGAATGAGATCCCAGGCGCCGGTATACGACACCGGATACTGGTAGTACCCTTTCACATCGGTGTTGCCAGGCTGGAAGACCCCGTTGACGTAGCCGCGGGCATCGACATCGAGCGCCATCGATTCGGCCGGCTCGGCGGTCGGCCCCATTTTCTCGACCGGCACGGGGACGGTGTGCTCGCCGCCGCACCCGGCCAATCCGCACGTGGTCAGCACCCACAGGAGCAGGACGACCCCGATTCGCCCGGTCAGAACCATATCGTGAATTTCTCCTCGAAGCCGCACGGGTGGTAGCTCAGCTTGGCCGTCCGCAATCCTTCGATGCCCAGATCGGTTTCGCGATTGATGAGGGTGACGTCGGGCGGCAGGCGGTTGACCAGGGCCCAGTTCAGGAACTGGTACAACCCCTTGTAGCTGCGCTCGGCCTTCTCGAGGGTCACCACCCAGCAGCCGGGATGCACCGGGGAGGCGAAGGAGACCCCGGCCAGGCGGCCATCCACCCGCACCAGGATTCCCAGGCCGCCCATCCGGTCGAGGTGGGGCAGCGCCCGCCGGGCGGCCAGCGCTTCGATCTTGACCGTCTCATCGGTGGCGGGAAAGGCGGCATACCACTGATCGAGGTAGGCCTGCACCTCGTCGGCATGGGCGGGTGTCATACGCTCGACGACCGGTCGCAGCTCGTCCTGGACGCGATTGACGAAATTCTTCTTCTGGTGGAACTTGCGACCGGCCAGCTCGGCCAGCTCAGTACGATCATAGAGGTAGTCGAAATCGCTGCGCTGCGGCTCGCATCGGCATCCCGGCACCGCCGCGACGATCTCCTCCTTGATGATGGTCGGAACGTAGGACAGCGTCAGCGGACATCCGCGCACGGCCATCTGGGCAAGCAGCGCTTCCAGCGCGCCGCGGATCGGGCCTTCCCCCAGCGGAGGCAGAGCCAGACAGGCCCCACCCGGGCCTTCGACCACCAGGATCAGATGGTCGCCGAAGCGGCTGATCTGCGTCGGCTTTTCGAGGTACCAACCCCAAAGGTTGTAGAAGGCGAAATCCGAGGAATGGATGCCCTTCCGAGCCAAGAGGCCCGCGATCAGGGGCTGGTGCTCGAACCCCAGAGGCACCGAGGCGGGAAAGGTCGGCAAGGCATTCATGGATGAGGCATCCTACCATAGCTCGCCCACCTGATCCAACCTGCGGGACGCCCCGGCCCCGGCATTTTCCCCGTCGACCCCGCGGAATGCGTGGCGGGGTGTGGAGCCAAGGCGCATCCCGCGCTAGCCAGAGGGCATCTTCCTTGCTCCCGGCCGTCTTGACCTCCCCTGGGGCCTCCAGTATCATGCCAGCATGCCGCCCAATCCCTTCGAGCCCTTGTCTTTGCGGGGCTATACGCTCAAGAACCGCTTCGTGGCCGCCCCGATGGCGACGCAGTATGCCGACAAACGCGGCCTGGTCACCGAAACCATGCTGGCCTATTACCGGCACCTCACGCTGACCGGCGTCGGCATGGTGGTGGCGGAGGCCGCGGTTATCTCTCCCGAGGGGCCGGGCTGGTCGCGCGAGCTGAACGCCTACAGCGAAGAAGCGCTGCCCGGGCTGCGGCAACTGGCCGAAACGATTCGCGAACGCGGCGCCATCCCCCTCCTGCAGTTGCACCATGCGGGCCGCCAGGGCCTCCCTTCGCGGGAACACACCCAGATGGTCGCGCCCTCGCCCATTCCGTGCCCCGTCCTCGATCGGCCCGTCCGTGCCCTCCACCCGCAGGAGATCAAAGATCTGGTGCGGAAGTTCACCGACAGCGCCCGCCTCGCCCAGGACGCCGGGTTCGCCGGCGTCGAACTCCATGGCGCGCATGGCTACCTGCTGCACCAGTTCGTGTCGCCCCTGACCAACCAGCGGGATGACGAATACGGCCTGCAGCGCCACGCCGCCAGCCGCTTCCCGCTCGAGGTGGTCCAGTCGATCCGGCGCGCGTTCCCTGACCTCCTCATCTCCTACCGCCTGTCGGCGCGCGACTACCTGCCGCGCGGCCTCACCCTGCAGGCCTCCTGCCTGCTGGCCAAAGGCCTGGAAGGAGCGGGCGCCGATCTGATCAGCGTTTCCGGCGGGATGTATGCCTCGTTGCACGGCCCGGAATCGCTGGTCGGCCCCGCCACCCCGTACGGCGTCTTCCGCGATGACGCCCGTGATATCCGCGAAGCTGTGTCGATCCCGGTCGCGGTGGCCGGCAAGATCCAATTTCCTACCCTCGCCCATGAGATCATCGCCAACCGCGATGCCCACCTCATCGTGCTCGGCCGCATGCTCCTGCGCGACCCCGCCTGGATCCAGAAGGCCCAGGGCCTCGACCGCAACCCGGTCCGCGAATGCCTGCTCTGCCCCCGCTGTCGGTTCCACAGCCGGGGCTGCCCCGACGGCGCCAGCCGTCCGACCTGGAATGAGTGAACTCGACGAGACCCGCTCCCCTCATCGGCGGGTCCGCCCGTTTCCCCACCGCAAGGAGAATCACATGAACCGCTCCGCCGCTTCCCTGCTGCTCTGTCTGGCCCTCGCCACCATCGGCTCGCTCCTGGTTCCGCGGCCAGCCGCCGCCCAGGGGCTGTTCGACCTGTTCAACCTGGGCCCCAACCCCCGTGACGAGGCCAAGTATCGCACCGAGTATGTCGAAGGCGATCGCGACGCCACCGACGAGGTGCTGCTGATCAGGATCAACGGCACCATCACCATGGGCGACGACGACGATCCCACCCCGTTCGAATTCAAGCGCAGCCTGATGGACCGCCTCGACAAAGACCTCGAAGCCGCCCTCAAACTCGACCGGGTCAAGGCCGTCCTGCTCGAGGTCAACTCGCCTGGCGGCGAGGTCACCGCGTCCGATATCATCCATCACAAATTGTCCAAGCTGAAGGCACGCAAGAAGCCCATCGTCACCCTGATCGGCCAGCTCGGGGCGTCGGGCGGCTACTACGTCGCCTGCGCCGGCGACAAGATCTTCGCCCATCCCACCTCGGTTTTGGGCAGCATCGGCGTCATCATGCAGACCGCCAACATCGAAAAACTCGCCGACATGATCGGGTTCCGGCATATCGCGCTCAAGTCCGAACGGACGCCCAAGAAAGACGTGCTGTCCCCGTTCCGGGAAATGACCGAAGAGGAGCATCGCATGCTGATGTCGATCATCGACGGCATGCACGACCGCTTCATCGCCATCGTCGCCGCGGCCCGTGGCAAGAGCCCCCAAGAGATCACCAAACTGGCCGACGGCTCGCTCTATACCGCGGAACAGGCCCTGGCCAACGGCTTGATCGACGGCATCGGCTATCGCGAGGACGCCCTGGCCAAGGCGGCCGAGCTGGCCGGCCTCAAAACGGCCAAACTGGTCAGACGCAAAGCCAAGAAGGGGCTCGCCGAACTGCTCGGCGACCTGGTCGAGATGCATTCCGGGGCCCCCGCCTTTCTGGCCTGGCTGGAGGCCCAGATGGCGGCTCACCAGGTGCCGGCGATCAAATACCAATTCTCGATCGGGAAGTAGATGACCGCCGGTTGGCGGCCCCGGCCAGCCAGGGTGGTACGAGAACCCGGGAGGCGCCACCCCAGCCGACCGCTCCGGGTGCTCCAGGACGTCCCCCGATCATGACCCCACCGGCGAAGCTGCCTGCCCCCGCCCTGGCTCGCCACGGATCACCCGCGAAGGCGAAAGGCTCCCCTCCCTGGCCGGGTCTGAACAGAACAGGCATTCACCCCAGCGGTGCGCAGCGATGACCGGGGTGATGACCGAAGTGATGGCCGAGGGCTGCTCGTCTGCGGCGAACCCACCCGCTGACCGAGTCACCAGACTTGCCTCCCCCACTCGTTTCCGAACCACCACCAGGAATGGCCATGACTGGTAGCCATGTCCGGCGGGGTGGCTGGTGGTTGCCCCTGATCCTGTCCTTCCTTCCCGTGGCTTTCCTGGCGTACCAGGCCGACCTGCAGGCCCGCCTCGACCGGGAGGACACCGAACGGCGATATCTCGAGCGGACCGATCCGGCGGCCCGCCTCCTGCGCGCCGGCTCAGCCCCGGGGTTCCCGGCCCTCTTCCTGGCCTCTCGCCTGAAGAAGACCTGGGAAGAGATCGACCAGCCTGATCGGCCCCTCGCCGCCCGGGTGGCTTCCCTGTCGAAGCGGCTGGCGGCCCATTTGCCGCCCCCGAGCGGCGCCATTCAGGTCTGGGCCGTGGTCGCCCCCGACCACGGAACCGACGCCTCGCCCGTTCCCCTGGCCGGGCCCCGTTGGCCAACGGCTCAACGCACGATGATGACCCGGCTGCTCACCGATCTCCTGCGCCAGAGCGAGAGCGAAACCGGGGGCCCCATGATGGACAAGTCCTGGGAAAGCCGCCTGCGAGGATTGTTCGGGTTCGGATTCCTGCCAGCGATGCTGCAAGCACCTTACGAAGGCATTCCCCTCCCAGTGATCCATAAACAGAAGTACGGCCAGGTGGTCTGGCAGATCTGTCGATGCGAGGGCCGGCCTCTGGGCGCCTTCCTGGTTCTGCTCACCCCCCCGGCCGGAGAATGGCATCTCGCGGGACTGCGCTTCCTGGCCGACCGCTGGCGCCCCCGCCATGTCCTGCCAGCCTTCCTGCCCGCCCCAATCGCCCACGGACCGGCCAGCGGCACTCCGATCGGCCCGCCGGTGGTGCGATCTCCCCGCGTAGCCGCCGTGCTGCAGGCATGGTACCGCCAGTATGGCATCGGCCCTTCCCCCACGCCCGGCGATGTCAGGGGCCTGCCCCGCCTGCCCTGGAACGGCGTGGACCGCCTGGCTGAACGCGGCGACTGGTGGGTGCGCGTCTGTCCGCTCGATCCGGCAACGGGTCATCTGGGAGTGCTGCTCATCCGTCGCCCGGCCACCGGGCCCGGGTTGCTGGGCTGGACCGCCCGGCTGGCCAGTTGGGTCTGGGTCATCGCCTGGACGTGGATCGGAGGGTTCCGCCTCCGAGAAGGACGCTGGCCCCAGCCGGGCATTCGCGGCGCGCTGTTTCTCTGGTTCGCCGGATTGGCGGCTCTTCCGGTCATGGCGGCGATCATCGCTGGCACCCGTCATGCCCAGGCCCATGAACGGAACCTGCAAGACGAACTGGCGCGCACGCTGGGCCTCCGTCTCGACGCCTTCGAAGAAGAAATCGACGGCCTGGCCGCCCGGCAGGCCGCCATCTGCCGCCCCCTGCTCAATCAGACCGACCGCCAGGGCCGCACCCTGGCCGACCGCCTGGCCGCGGCCCCCTGGACCACCGCCTCCTCCTCGCCCGTGCTCGATACGCTCCTGCACCAGGTGCGCGCCGCGGGGCTGGATGCCCTGGCCGTCGTCGCCTTCGGCCCTCAAGGCACCACGCTGATGGCAGGCCATCTGAGGGTGCCGACGAACACGGTGCCCACCCTGCTCGGCCTTCTCGGTCGCTACTGGGCCAATGACCTGCGCCCGAACGCCAGTGCCGTCGCCCCTGCTTCCGTTCCCCAGCGGCTCTTTTCCCTGGGCTCCATGATCGGCGGCTACGGCAAGAACGCCGCCGGCAACCTGGAGCGCTTCTGGCTCGGCCGGCTGCGCTACATGGGGGTCGGCCAGCCGTTCTGGGAAGCGGGGCGGCTGCGCATGGTCATCGGCATCATCTGGGATATCGCCCCCACCCTGCGAGCCATGCTGCAAACCACCTTCCGCTCCGGGACCGACCGGCTGTCCCGCCCCCTGACCGGGCTCGCCGTCTTCGAGCAGCGCGGCCTCGGCCTGGAATATCTGGCCGGAGCCGGCGACACCACGGATCTGCGCGCCCTGGCGGCGGCGGTTCGGCCCGGTCGGCCGCCGGCCCGCGTGCTGTCGCACGGCCGCTCGCTCGGCCTGGCCCGGGTGCTGGCCGACCATCCGTCCTTCATCCTGGCCGCGCAGGCGCCTCTGGCCGAAATCCAGGCCCGCCTGCGCCAGGAACGCCGGGAGCTGGCCGCCCTGGTGGCCGGCCTCCTGCTCTTGCTCGGACTGGTCGGGCATCGGCTGGCCACCTGGCTGGCGCGTCCGATGGTCCGCATGGGCCAGGGCCTGGGCGCCATCGCCGACGGCGATCTGACGGTCCGACTGGCCGAAGCGCGGGAGGACGAACTGGGCCGCATGACCCTGATCCTCGATCAGATGACCGCCGAGCTGCGCACCCGCCGCGATCTGACCCGCTTCGTCGCGCCCCAGGTGCTGGACGTGGTCGCTGGCGGCAGCCTGACGGCCGCCGCCGCCGGTCGGCGGCAGCCGGTGACCGTGCTCGCCTCCGATCTGCGCGATTTCACCACGATCAGCGAAACCCATCCTCCCGAGGCGGTCTTCCAGATGCTGAATGCCCACCTCGCAGCCATGGCCGAGGCCATCCAAAGCCAGGGCGGGGTGGTCGACCGCTTCATCGGCGATGCCATCGTCGCCGTGTTCTACGGGCCCGACGCCACCGCGCGCGAACGCCGGGCCCTCGCCGCCGCCCGTGCCATGCGGCAGGCCCACCTCGCCTTGCAAGCCGGCCGGGCCCGAGCGGGGGCCTTCCTATACGAGATCGGAATCGGCCTCGACAGCGGCGAGGTGGTGGCCGGCGTCCTGGGCGACGGCGAGGTCCGGCTCGATTTCACCGTCCTCGGCGAGGTCGTGCCGCTGGCGGCGGCCCTGGAAAGCTGCTCGCGCCAGGGCACGGCGACCCGGATCGTTGTCTCGGACGCCATCCGCCAGCGCCATCCCGAGGAAGAGTTCCTGCCTGTGGCCGACCACGCCTGGGAACTCCGCCATCTCACGCCACCGCTTCCGCGACCTGCCTTGGCGCCGTCGGATTCCTGCCCTGCCCTCCACCTCGCCGTCCCCCCCCGGTCGATTGCGAACGCTGATTCGCCGCGGCCTCCCGCCAGGATCCCAGATCCTGGCGGCGATCCTTCCCTCTCCGCCCCGTCCATCCCCTTGGTCTCTCCCTCTCCCGCTCGCTCTCCCACGCACGCTCCTTCGCTCGCCAGCGCTCATCCGGCAGATGCGCCGACCGCCCGGCCTTCCGCCGCCGCCGCAGGAGTCCTGGTAATCTGGTTGTTGACCGGGCTCTGCCTCGGCGGGGGCTGGCTGCGGTGGCAGAAGGCCCGCCAGGACCGCGACCGCCAGGTGGTAGAATCGCTCCTGGAAGCCGACCTGGAAGAAGTGGCGCGCCTGGCCGACCCGGAACTGGCCCCGACCATCCGCCTGCAACGCGCCTTCCCCCTCCTTCTCCCCGCCGTTCCTCCAGCTCCAACCAGCCATGATCGGGGGGGCATCCCGCCGCCCCTCGCCCGCCGCCTGACCGCGGCCCATCGACAGATTCCCGGCCTGTCCTGGGCGTATGCGTCCTTTCACATCGCGGCCGACCCCGCCCTGGCGACGGTGTCGCCAGTCATCCTCGGCACCGACCCGACCGCCTTGGCCTCTCTCCCTTCCTCACCGTCCGAGGCATGCTGGGAAGGCCTGGATATCGGCGGGGCCCACCCTCCGGGCCAGCTGATAACCCTGCCAGGTGGCGGGTGGCAGGTGATGGGCGGCGGGTTCGACATCGACGCGACCTGGGACGATTTCTTCTTCGCCTTTCGCAGCGATCGCTTCCCAGGGATCACCGCGCGGTTCACCCTCCCCACCGATCCCACCGGGGCACCCCGTGGCCAGGTCGGCTTGATGGTCCGCCAGGGCCTCACGGGCGACGCCGCCTGCGTGGCCCTCATGGCCAGACGCGGGGAGATCCTGACCGCCCGGCGCGCCGAGGAGGCCGCAGCCATGCGCCCCGAGGGGGTACCACCGCCTGACCGCGTTCGAACCGCCTCGCCGGAGATCTGGCTGCGCTTGCTTCCCGGTCCCGATCGACTGTTCGGCTATGGGTCCGTGGATGGCCTGGAGTGGCACGAACTCGGCTCCTGGCCGTTCGAGCTGTCGACCGACCCCGCGTGGGGAATCGCGCTGTGCGCCAATCACGCTCCTTTCCGAGGGCCCCTGGCCAGTTGGACCACCCTCGTTCTGGGCGGAGCCCCGTTGCCGGCCGCGGCACGCACCGATCTCCGTCTCTTCCTGCCGACCCTCTGGGTCAACCTCGTCACCCGGCTGGGATTCGAAATCCCCATCCCCAGCGACCTCCAACGGTGGGTGGAACGACGAGGCGGGCCGTTCACCGGTCTGTACAGCCAGACCATCGACCATCTGCGACGCCGGCTGATGACGGCCTACGACAGCCCGATGAATGACGTCCCGCGACGATGGTTCATCACCCCGATCCTGGAAGAGCCCGACCTCCTCCACCCCGACGATCCGATCTACCGCCGCGCGAGCAGATCCGCCGGTACCCTCCGCTACGATCCGCGCCGGGAGATGGCTGGTCGCGACATCATGCGGCGACTGCGCGGGTTGTTGGTTCTGATGGTTCCTCCCGATCAAGCCCCCAAAGCCTTGACCATGACCCAGATCCTGCGACAATGGGCTCGCCGCGGGGCGCTAGGCGTCTGGTCGCCGACTCCGCCCAGCCCGGGGCAGCAAGTCACGAACCAGTTTCCTCGGCAAGCCGTCACGGGAGGAGGACCCCCACGGCCATGGAACACTGGCCTCCTCGCCGTGGCGACCGCCTCTGAGCTGATCTTCCACCGGATCCCGCCTGGGACCCTGGCCTCCGAAAGCGTATGGCTGGCCCGTCCCAAGCCCCCGCCGACCATCCCTCGCGTGATCGGCGGGCTCGCCGCCCTGGCCTGGCTGGCCGGGGGTCTCTGGTTTTTGAGGTACTGGCGCAGCGGCCCCGAACGAACCTTCCTTCCCCTTTCACGCCAACTGCTGGGCGGGTTCCTGCTGGCCATCTTCCCGACCCTGGTGATCGCCATCGCTATTCTCGACCAATCTCGTGCCGAACACCTGACCCGGCAGGAGGGCGACAGCCAGGAAACCCTGTTTGTCCGTGCCGCCGCCTTGGAAGCTGCCACCGACCTGACCCGGGCCACGACCCGCGCCCTGTTCCGGGCCACGTTCCATCCCTGCGTCTTCGCCTCCGGCGTTCCTCAGGCAGGTTCGGAAGCGACCAACCGGCTGGCCGAAACGCTCCCCACACTGTGGCGACACCTGACGCTCCTGGGCCTTCCCCTCCTCGATCTCTCGGTGGCCCCCACGCAGGGCCAGGGAGCGATGTTCGACCCCACCCGCCCCGTCCCGGCCACCAAGGATCCCCGCCTCCTCGCCACGCGCTACCTGGCTCGAACCGGCGCCCGCTCGCTGGGTTGGGGCGAAGACCAGGAGCCATCCTCTCGTCCAGGCGCCCCCGACCAGGAAATGCTGATCGGCAGCGAACTCGAAAAGGAGTACGAAGACGTCGGACTCACCCTCGGCCTGGACCAGGTCGGTCGCTTCTTTCTCGCCCCCGATCAGCTTTCGACATGGTCATCATCGCAGGGGACGAACGACCATACCTACACCACCCTGATCCCTGGCGCGTCCAGGCCTCCCCTCGGCGTGATGCTGACCTGGCGGACGATGCCGGAATTCCATTCCTTCTACTATCATCTCCTTCAACCCCGCTACGATGCCCCCGTCCGGTGGTCCTTGATCAAATCCAACGCGCCCGCCTTTCGCAAAGCGCGCCCGGTCGATTCCCTCCGGGCCGACCCCGGCCAGCCGTTCCTGACGCACGAATGGCTCCGTCTCACGCCGCCGGCCGACCACCGCCTGGCCTTGACCGCCCAGCGACGGCGGACCGCAGTGCTGGAAGAGCGCGGCCACGGCTCGACCCGCACCCTCGCTCTGGCCATTCCCCTCCGCCAGCTCAACGACAACATCGTGATCGGCACGCTCCGCCTGGGCCGCATTCTCGAGCGGGTGAACCGGGAATTCCTCCTGCAAGGGGCTCTCCTGGTCGGCATTCTGGTGCTTACCATCTGGCTGGCCACGTTGGTGACCGACCGGTTCCTGACCCCCATGCACCGGCTCGCCGCTGCCGCTCAGCGCATCGCCGCCGGCGACTATTCCCCCCGCCTGCCTCTGGGCGACGGCGGGGAGTTCGACGCCCTGGCCACGGCCTTCAACCGCATGGCCGAAGAAGCGGCGCAGGGCCGCCTGCTGGGCCGATTCGTCTCTGAGGCCACCTTGACCACGTTGCGCGAGGGTCGCAGCGCCGAGGCCCGCGCCGGCCAGAGCCGCGAGGCCTTCGTCTTGTTCGTCACCCTGACCGGGTTCAAGGATCTGCTGGCCGAACGCGATCCCCAGAGCATCGTCAGCCTCCTCAACCGCGCCCTGGCCGCCGCTGGGCGCCACATCCGGGCGGCGGGCGGCGACATCGACAAATTCATCGGCGACAAACTGCTGGCGTTCTTCCCCATCACCGGCACCACCCCGCCCGCCGCCACGCTCGCTCAGGCCCTGCACGCCGCCGCCACCCTGCGCCAGCGGCTGCCCGTCGAGATCCCCGATCTGCCTGGTCCGCCCGCCCTCGGCCTGACCCGCGGCCCCGTGCTATTCGGGCTGCTGGGCACCCCGAGCGTACGGCTCGAGATGACCATCCTGGGCGACACGGTCAACCTGGCCTCGCGGCTGGCCGATCTCGCCGCTCGATCGGGCGGAGGGCTCGTCACCGACGGCGCGGTTGCCGACCTGGTGGCGGCCACCCCCGACCTCGCCGCGGCCTTTCCCGGCCGGCGTCTGGCCGAAACCCGCGTGAAAGGGAAACGCCGCGAGGTCGAGATCTTCCGCTTCGACACGGCGTGAGCCTTCGACGCGGCCCGACCGCGGCGGTAGGCGGGGCCCGCCGCGTCGGGTCAGACCGCGCGATAGCGTTCGAGAGCCGCCTCGATCTCAGCCGCCGTGGCCCAGCCCTCGCTGATCAGGATGTCGGTGACCGGCTCCCCCGTCCGCAGGTGGCGCTGGTAGACCTGCGACATCGCCTCGTGGCCCAGCCGCCCGGCCAGCACCGTCAGCAGGCCCAGCGAACCGCGCAGGTTCTCGCGACACCGCTGCTCGTTGGCCTCGATGCCCTTGACGCAACGATCGTTGAACAGGGCGATCCCGCGCCGCAGCATGGTCAGCGACTCGAGCAGCACGTCCATGATCACGGGCAGGAAGGCGTTCAGCTCGAGCTGGCCCATCTCGGCCGCGTGCGTGATGACCAGGTCGTTCCCATAGACCTTCATGGCGATCTGATGGATCATCTCGCACATCACCGGGTTGACCTTGCCCGGCATGATGCTGCTGCCTTCTTGCACCGCCGGCAGCCGGATTTCGCCCAGGCCCGAGCGCGGCCCCGACGCCAGCAGACGCAGATCGGACGCCATCTTGCTCAGATTCACCGCCAGCGGCTTCAGCAGGCCGGAGATCTCGACGAAGACATCGGCGTTCTGGGTCGCCTCGACCAGGTTGTCGGCCCGCGCCAGCCCGATGCCCGTCTCATCCCGCAGGATCCGGAGGATTTCGAACTGGAACTTGCGGGAGGTGTTGATGCCGGTGCCGACCGCCGTGCCCCCGAGGTTGACCACCCGCAGCCGTTCCTCGACCCGATACAGCCGCCACCGATCGCGCGAGATGGCCTCGGCCCAGGCCGAGAACTCGGCCCCCAGCGTCACCGGCACCGCATCCTGCAACTGGGTGCGGCCGATCTTCAAGATCGCGGCAAACTCGTTTTCCTTTTTCTGCAGGCTTTCCTGCAGACGGGCCACCTCATCGACCAGGTCGCGCAGCTCCCAGATGGCGGCGATGCGCACCGCCGTGGGAAAGACATCGTTCGTGCTCTGGCCCCGATTGACATCGTCGGTCGGATGCACCGGCACGTAGCTGCCCAATGGCGAACCCAGCAACTCGCAGGCTCGGTTGGCCACGATCTCGTTGGCGTTCATGTTGGTGGCCGTGCCGGCCCCGCCCTGCAGCGGATCGACGATGAACTCCGCATCGAAGCGGCCGCTGGCCATTTCGTCGCAGGCCTGCTCGATGGCCCGCACCTTGTCCGGGTCGAGGTCGCCGAGCTGCCCATGGGCCAGCGCCGCCGCCTTCTTGATCAGGGCGAGGGCCCGGATCAGCGAGCGCGGCAGCCGGCGGCCCGACACCGCGAAGTTCTCGGCAGCCCGCACGGCATGGATGCCATAGTAGGCCCCGGCCGGCACCGCCCGTTCGCCCAGGAAATCGCGTTCGATCCGAGAGTCCGTGCCCATCGTCAGAACACCTTCCGGCGGATGTGCCCGTGGCCGGTGTTCACGGTACGGCCCATGGCCGTCACCATCCGCTCCACGCATTTCCGGCAGGCGCCAGCATCGTCGGTCAGACAGATCTTGCCCGGATAGAGCTGGTAGCTCTCGCGGTTCTCCATCGGCGAGACGTTCGGCATCATGACATTGGCCCCCGCCCGTAGCGCTTTCTGACGTCCCTGGGGATCGATGCTCCCCATCGCCGTCGTCGCCGGCAGGAAGGCATCGGGCAGGTACAGGCGCAGCAGGGCCAGGAAGGTCAAGCAGGCCTCGAGGGTGCCGCCCTTCTCGCCGGCCAGCGGCGTGGCAGGGTGCGGGATGAACGGACCGATGCCCACCATCTCGGGCCGCAAGGCCCGCAGATACTCGAGATCGCGACCCAGGCTGGCGCCATCCTGGCCCGGCAGTCCGACCAGGATGCCGCTGCCCACCTGATAGCCCAGCTCTTTCAGGTCCATCAGGCAGCGGTGCCGGCGCTCCCAGGTCGAATGCGGATGGAACCGCGCGTACAGCACCGGGTCGGACGTCTCGATCCGCAACAGGAACCGATCGGCCCCGGCCGCTTTGAACGCGGCATAGGCCTCGCGCGGCCATTCCCCGATCGACAGGGTCAATGCCACGTCGAACCGCTCTTTGAGATGGCTGATGATGCCGCACAGGTCGTCGACCGTGTACCCGGGATCCTCGCCCGACTGCAGCACGAAGCTGCGGTAGCCCAGCCGATACGCGGCGTCGATCGTCGCCGCGATCTGGTCGCGGGTCATCCGATAGCGCGACACGCCGGCGTTGAGGGCGGAGATTCCGCAGTACGCGCAGCGGCACCGACAGATGTTGCTGAACTCGACGATGCCGCGCAGGTAGACTTCATCCCCGACTTCGCGCCGCCGCACCTCGTCGGCCATCGCGTAGAGCCGCTCCCGATGGGGGTCGAACGCAGGCGAGAACAGGAAATCGGCCTGTGCCGGCGACAAGGCGGCACGAGTCGCCAAAGCGTCCCAGATCGTTGCCACATCAATCGTCATTCATCATCTCCGGTCGGGCCCCGTCGTCCAGGTCCTGCCGATCGGGCCAGGCAGGTCGGGCCAAGGGCCAGGTCCGGCGTCCGCGCGAGCGCCACCACGATCCACGACCGGCGACGCCCGTCGCTGACGCGTCAATAGGGAATGTCACGCTCGCCTTTCTTGATGCGTGCGCGCCATTCCATCATCTTGGCGCGCATCTCGGGGTCGGTCTGCTGCTCGATGAACTCGCCCAGACAGCGTTCAGCCACCTGCCGCGTCTCGGGCGAGGCGAAATCCTCGAGGTACTCCTGCAGGGTGGCGACCGCGTTCAGCGAGCAGAACGTGTCGATATGCTGGTGTTTCGCCATCGACTGGAACTTCTCGCCGGTTCGGCCTTTCCGATAGCAGCCGGTGCAGAAACTCGGCACGTACCGTTCCTTGCAGACCTCGCGGATCACCTCGTCGAGCGAGCGGTGGTCCTGCACCTCGAACTGGGCCACCGAGTCCTCCCCTTCCGCATAGCCGCCCGGATTGGTGATCGACCCTGCCGACATCTGGGAAACCCCGACCTGCAGCAGCCGGTGCCGCAAGGCCGGCGTCTCCCGCGTCGACAGGATGATACCGGTGTAGGGCACGGCCAGCCGCAGGATGGCGGTCACTTTCAGCAGTTCGTCATCGGAGACCTTCCAGGGGGTGGTTTCATAGACGTCCGTCCCTTCGGCCGGCTCCAAGCGCGGGATGGAAATGGTGTGCGGGCCGATGCCGAACGTCTTCTCGAGCCAGGCGATGTGCTGCAGCAGGGCGAGCGTCTCGAACCGATGGTCGTAGAGCCCGAACAGGAACCCCATGCCGAAATCGTCGATGCCCGCCGGAATGCAGCGGTCGAAGACATGCAGCCGACCGTGATAGTCGCTCTTGGGCCCACGCGGATGCATGCGGCGGTAGGTCTCAGGATGGTAGGTCTCCTGGAAGCACTGGTAGGTGCCGATGCCGGCTCCCTTGAGCACTTTGAAGCCCTCCACATCGAGGGGCGCGGCGTTGACGTTGACCCGCCGGATATTGCCCTTGGGCTCATGCACGGAATAGATGGCCTCGACCTGCGCGGCCAGATCGCGCGGGGTCAGCGTGACATCTTCCCCCGCCACCATCAACACCCGCTTGTGCCCCATGGCCACGATGGCGCGGGTCTCGGCTTTGATCTCCTCGAGGGTCAGGCGCCGGCGGGCCGTGCCGGAAGTCGCGCGGAACCCGCAGTAGAGGCAGTCATTGGTGCAGTGGCTCGAGGTGTAGAGCGGCGCGAAGAGCACCAGCCGGGGGCCATAGATCTCCTGTTTGACCTTGATCGCCACATCGAGCAGCTGCTGGCGATCTTCAGGATCATCGACATCGAGCAGGAACGCGGCTTCGTCGGGGGTCAGGCCGTGCAAGCCGCGGGCCTTGGCCAGCAGCTCGGCCAGGCGGCTCCGATCGGGCTTCTGACGGGAGCGGGCCCGCGCTTCGAGCCCGGGGAGGTCGAACACATCGGGGGGAGTGAGAGTAGCCATGGTGGTTCTCCTTGCGCTACCAGTATTTGCTTCGGGGAAAATAGCGGGTGTACAGAATATCGCGGCTTTTCAGGCCGCCGGGCTTGCCCAGGAATTCCTCATAGAGGGCCTGCAGGGCCGGATTGTCGGCCGGCCGCCGGATCGGCCGCCCCCGATGCTCGCGATGGAGCGCCGAAGACCGCATCGACCGCACCTCGAACGAGGCTTCGTGCGATTGGCCACCGCCCCCGACGCACCCGCCCGGACAGCCCATCAATTCGATGAACGCCAGCCCCTCCGGATTCCCGGCCCGGATCGATTCGAGCAGGGTGCGGGCGTTGCTCAGACCGCTGGCCACCGCCACCGGCAGCAACCGATCGCCCAGCCGGAAGGCGGCGCGTTTGACCTCGCTCAGCCCCCGCAGCGGAGTGTACTCTTCGGGGCCGGGCGGCGGGCCGCCGAGCAGCGCGCGCACCGTCTCGAGCGTCGCTTCGGTCATGCCACCCGAGGTTCCGAACAGGGTACCGGGCCCCGAAGCGCTTCCCATCGGGGAATCGAAGGGCTCCTCGGGCAACGCGGCGAAATCGATCCCGGCTTCGCGAATCAGACGCGCCAGCTCCCGATTGGTCAGGACGAAATCCACGTCGGGCACTCCGTTCCGCTTCATTTCGGGGCGGGCCGCCTCATATTTCTTGGCGGTGCAGGGCATCACCGAGATCACCACGATCCGGTGCGGATCGAGACCCCGGCGCTGGGCGAACCAGGTCTTGGCGAGCGCTCCGAACGCCTGTTGCGGCGACTTGCAGACCGAGAGATGGGGCAACTGCGCCGGGTAGAAGTGTTCGATGAATTTGACCAGACTCGGACTGCAACTGGAGATCAAGGGCAGAGGCCCACCGCCCTGCAGCCGGTCGACCAGCTCGTGCCCTTCCTCCACGGCTACCAGATCGGCGGCGAAACTGGTGTCGAACACATAGCGAAACCCCAGCCGACGCAGCGCCGCCACGATCTGGCCGGTCAGCGCCGTCCCCGGCGGGTGGTCGAATTCCTCTCCCAGCGAGACGCGCGTGGCGGGCGCCACCTGGGCGATCACCGTCTTGGCGGGATCGGCCAGGACATCCCAGATGGCGTCGAGGTCGTGTTGCTCATGCAACGCCCCGACCGGGCAGGCCAGCACGCACTGGCCGCATCCGACGCAGGGCGAAGCCCCCAGACCGCCCGCGAACGGGCTGGCCACCTGGGTCTGCCCCCCCCGCCCCATGAATCCGATGGCCTCGACCGTCTGCACCTCGCGGCAGATATGGACGCACCGACCGCACAGCAGGCATTTGTTGGGGTCGCGCACGATCGACGGATGGGAGGTATCGGGGTAGAAACCCTCTTTGGGGCTCCGCTCGAAGTAGCGCGTCCGGATGCCGGTCTCGTGGGCCAGGCGGCGCAATTCGCAGAGCCGGTTGCGGTCGCAGGTGTTGCAGTCCTCGGGATGGCTGGCCAGCAGCAGCTCGACCAGCATGCGGCGCGTCCGCCGCACCACCGGCGAGTTGGTCTCGATCACCATCCCTTCGGTCACGACGGTCTCGCAGGCTGGCAGCAGCTCGTGGCGGCCCTTCACCTCGACCACGCAGACCCGGCACGAGCCGTGATGCGCCCGCCCCGGCAGGGAGCACAACCGCGGGAGGGTGACATGGATCCGGCGGGCGGCCTCGAGAATGGTCGTCCCCGCCGGCACCCGCAACGGGAACCCGTTCAGCACCAGGTTCACCTCGGCTCCCGATCGTCCGGTCATCATCCGCTCAGCTCCAGCAGATCCGTTTGGGGCACTCGTGCCGTTGGAAATGCGCCGCGAATTCCTCCGGGAACAACCGGAGGGCGCTGCCGATCGCGGTGCCGGCCGCCCGGCCCAGGCCGCACGCCGACGACCGGGCCAGCGTCTCGATCAGCAGGGGCAGCAGCTCGCCCGGCCGGGGCGGCGGCACTTCCCGGCCCACGCCGCGTCGCGGCTCGCCCCCATTCTTGCGCCGGGCGCTGGACACGCTCTCGAGCACTTCCCGCAGTTTTTTCGTCCCTTCCCGGCAGGGCGTGCATTTGCCGCACGATTCCTGCTCGAAGAAGGCGGCCAGCCGTTGCGCCACCTGCACGAAGCAGCACCGATCAGAGAAGGCGATGATCGCTCCCGACCCCAGGCAGCCCCCATGGGCGGCGAGGGTATCCGCCGCCAGCGGGGTTTCCAGGGCCTCGGCGGGCAGAAAGGCCGACACGGCGCCTCCCGGCAGGACGGCGGCCAGGCGCTCGCCCTCGCGCGGCCCGCCCGCCTGAGCCAGAACCTCGGCCAGCGGGGTGCCGATCGGGGCTTCGTACACTCCCGGCTTCCGAACATGTCCGCTGACCCCCCACAGACGTGTGCCAGGATCGTCGGCCCGACCGATGCTGCGGAACCACTCCGGGCCTCGGTCGATGATCAGAGGCAGATTGGCGAGGGTCTCGACATTGACCACCAACGTCGGGCAGTCGCGAAATCCCTTCTCGGAAGGATACGGCGGTCGCGGGCGGGGATACCCTCGTCGCCCTTGAACAGATTCCAACAAGGCCGTTTCTTCCCCGCAGCAGAACACCCCAGCTCCGATCTCGACGCTCACCTCGAAGGTGAACCCGGTGCCCAGAATATTCGCCCCCAGCCAGCCGGCTGCTCGCAAGCCTTCAACCGCCTGGCGCAGGCGGCGCTGCGCCTCTGGAGCGCTGCGCCGCACCACACAGAGGCCCTGCGTCGCCCCGCTGGCGTAGCCAGCGAGCAGCAGGCCTTCCAGGATGAGATAGGGACTGCCCTCGAGCAGAAACCGGTCTTTGAACCCGCCGGGCCCCCCTTCTTCTCCATTCATCACGACATAGCGAGGGAAGCCCGACGCCCGCGCCACGGCTTCCATTTTTTCTCCGGTCGGGAAGGCGCTCCCCCCTCGGCCTTTCAATCCCGACGCCTGAATATCAGCACGCACCGCTTCCGGTGTCGAGTGCCGCACCGCCCGTTCGAAAGCCTTGCCTCCGCCGGCCGCCCGATAGCCTTCCCAGGTTTCGAGGGCAGGCCGGGCCAGATGATCGAGCAAGGGGTGGCACTCCATGGGACTCATGACTTCTCTCCCATGGCGGCCCCGCGCGCCACCCCCTGCAGAAGGTCGGGAATGTCCTCCGGGCGCACCTTTCCATATAAGGTTTCATTGATCATCAAGGCAGGAGCCTGGTCGCAGGCCCCGAGGCACCCACCGACCTTCAGCAGGAACATGCCATCCCGGGTCGCTTCTCCCTCTTTGATCCGGAGCGTCTTGCGAACTGCCTCCCGGAGCGCGGCATTCCCGCAGATCTCGCACACCACGCCCGAGCAGCATCGTATGACGAAGCGTGCTTTGGCCTTCAACTGGAAGTGGGGGTAAAAGGTAGCGACCCCGGCCACTTCGCTTTTGGCGATGCCGAAGCCCTCGGCGATCATGGCCAATATTGGATCCGAGATGTACCCCATGGCATCTTGGATCTCATACATGGCCTGAATCAGCCGACTTCGGTCGTGGTGATACCGACCGATGATGCCCCGTACGGTTTCAAACTGATCGGCCATTGTTCGCGCAGCCTTTTTGTGAATTAAAGCACTTTTTTTGACCACCTGTCAAGGGACTTGGCACGCCCGCTCCTCAGAGCCACTGGGTCCCTTTGCCCGATTCGCCATCCTGGAGGGCCCGTCTCCTGATCACCATCGGGGGCCAGTAGCGCCGTCTTTTACAAGGAGGTCCCTCAGGCCTCGACTCAAACATGGGGACATCTCGTAGTGGGCACACGCCTGGAACCGGCCGAGGGCCGGCCAGGCCTGGTCCGGGACCGGACGGCCTCCTGAGAGGGAGGGAAAATTCGCACCGAGCCCCCTGCCCACCTAACAAAAGCTAAAACATGTGAAAACTTTCTCTATAAATGATGTTTGATGGGTTCTTCTGACAGGGGCTATTTCAAGGGCCTGGTCTGGAGGAGAGTAGGCAACACTTCCTTGGAAAAGCGGTCGGAACGTTGCGGAAGCGGGGCCTTCTCCCGTGATGAGGTCCAGGACTGGATTCTCGGCAAAATGGGGAAATAGTACCGAATTTCGACCGTGTCCTTGCTGGGCAAGCTTACCCGAATCGTCCCTTGACCGACCTCCTGTTGGTTCGACCTCCCAATTGGAGTGGGACTGGTGGCTGGCACCATCTGTTTTTCGGGAACACGAGTTACATATTCCATGACACCCCCAAGTGATCCGGGGAAATTGGCTGATCCTGAAGCCGGGGCCTTGGCAGGAGGTGTTGCGATCTCACCCTCAAAGCCCCAACCGGGAAAAATCGCTTCCCTGATGATGGGAGGATTGGCGTAGACAACGATCGCGACCTTCATTTGTTTGCCCTCAGGAGGAACATCCACATAGCTTACCCGGCATTCTTCCGATACTTCCGGGATTACGCTCAGGAAGCCTTCCTGGAGCAGGGTGTTGACATCGACCGGGTCCATACGGGTCTGATGCGTTTTATTGTAGGCGTAGATGGCCTGGTAAAGCTCCCCAGGATCAACACCTGCCCAAGCGGCGGGGAGAACAAATCCCCAAATTACCAAGCCACAGGCAAGCGCCATCCACATTCGGCGAACCATAAAAAACCTCCTCACCTTTTTCTTTTGGGAGCCAGATCTCCTCAGCTTTTCCAATGAAAGGAAATCAAGGGATATTGACGTAATAATTCCAATCGGTGGCCTTCATCTGGCTCGAGATGAAGAAAGAGCTCAGCGATAGCTCCCGGGCCGGGAAACGGGGATCGTCAGAAGACAATTTGATGCGCAAGAGCACGTGGCTTTGCGGCACGGGATAAGGCGCACCGGTGGTAAATGGCGAGAACTCCTTCTGGACATACGCCACCCCGAATTCCTTGAGTCGCGGCAAAGCGAATTGCCGCTCCTGCAAGGGGGCCGTGGCACTCGATACCCGCCTGGTGACATACGAGTCGGTCGGAGAGAAGGAATAGGTGATGGTGCCGATCGGGGCCGCCATTTCGATGGTGTTGCAGAGAGAAATGGCCCCTGGCGAGAAGGAACCGCCGATCGGAATCCGTTCGATTTGCGGCCCGGGGCCCGGGCCGTGGCAGATCACCGCTCCCGCCGCGGCCACGTCCTTTCCGAACTGGCTCAGCAACACGCTGGCAGCGCGGATCGTCTCCAGGGAATCGGTGCCCTTCAACGTGGTCCGCAGGGTGTTGGAGAAGAACGTCTGCATCGCCATCAACAAAATCACCCCGACCACGACCATCACCAGGGCCTCGACCATGGTCACACCCCCGGCCCAGGCTCGCCGGCCCCATCCTCCGTCCTTCCAGCCCAGGGAAGCCCCGGATCTGTCCATGCTGCGCCACATCCTGTCGGTTCGCGCCCACTTGTTCATGCGTCCTCCCGAAGGATCACGCCATAGACCGCCTTGTGCTGCACAGGATCTCCAGGCGCCATCTTCCACCCGAGATGGATTTTCACCGCCCACAGGTTTCCCTTCCCAAGGAGCGAAGGCGCGACATGGACGGGCAAGGGCTCGACCGTCAGTTCTCGCAAGGTAAATGCGGGATGGAGAGGCGACAAGAACAGGGAAAACCGGGTATCCGGCACCAGCACTTCATACTCGGTCGTGAAGGAATGATCTTGCAAGGCAGCGACGAGGGACGGTTCGCCCAGGAGGGCGGGCAAGGCCTTCCCCGTCTGGAGGCGAATCTGCCGCAACATCGTCGGCGAGAGCCGATTCAATTGTTCCGCCAGCTCGGCGGCATAATGGACCGCCATGATTTCATAGACGGAAACATTGCTGGTACGGTTCGAGGCACTGATCACCGTCGACAATGGCATCAAAGCCAGCATGAGAATGACCACCGCCACGAATACCTCGACCATGGTGAACCCGCGGCGTCCAGACGTCATCAGCGAGTTCGGCATCTCAATCTCCTCCCCCGACCACCACTGAGCGGGCCTTTTCCTCGAGCACGAAGACCCGCGACATCGCATACTGGGCAGGCAACGACGGATTGAACCGGGGGTTGTACCGTATGGTCCCGCCCTGGGGAAAATGCTCCATCGTCGACTGCCCGGTCGGTGGGTTGGCCAGCCCCATTTCCCGGATGGCCAGGCCTCCCACGATATTCATCCGGTTGATTCCAGGCCCGGCCGAAAGCAGACGGCCACCAGGCGTACCGGGCGCCAAAGCCGTCAGGTAGGCATCGACCTGCTCCGTGGTCCCCAGGATGATGTTGCCCTGCAAGCAAACGACCGAACACAACCAATAGGGACATCCATGCAGCTCGGGGCTTCGAATGGGCTTGGCAATGCGTACATCGCCATTGCCCACGATCAGGATGGCCGACTTGTCGAGCAGGAGCGGTCCCGGCAGATCGAGTGGCCCCCAGCTCGGACCGTTGTTCACCCCCCCGTCTTTGCGTCGCAAGATCATCAGAATGCCTCGTTTCTGCAACCGGTACACGGGCGTGGTCAGGGGTGGCGAGACGGCGGTCAACCCTGGCGGATCGGCGGGCAGGGGCGGCAGGGCCGTTTCCCGATAGAACAGCGAGCGCTCGAGAAGCTCGCGCTCTTCGGCAGCCGAGGTGCAGGACGCCAGATCGATGACGTGGGTCACCCGTTGCATCAGATTCGAGGCCCGCACGTCGAAGTTGGCCAGATTGCCTCGGAAATAGATGTCGTCAGGGGTGGTGCCTCCTTCCTTGAACCGGATCTCGAACCACTTGTTGGCATAGGCCGCGCCTTCAGGCGGTCCATAGGGGTGGAGACCCCGCACCCCGACCGCGGCCTGGTCCTTGATGAGATCATGATAGGGAACGAAATAGGGATCGGTCGGCTGGCCCAGGCCGGTGGGCGACGGCTGGTAGGACAATGGCTTGGGATAGGCAGCCGGCGGCCCGTCATAGGCCATGAAATCGAAGAAGATGTTGAAGGGGACGCCGGTGGTCAGAGGGCTGGCCGCGGGGTTTACCACGAAGTTCGTCGGCATCACCGTCAGCAGACTGCCGTACCCGGGCTTTCCCCCGAACGCCTGCCGGAAGAGATCCTGGTAGCGGATGGCTGGAGGCGACCCTGCCGCCAGCATAGCGATCGTATCGGTCGGATTGTAGGTCGCCAGCGGGACCCCTTTGATGATCCCCTTCCAGGGGGTGGCGGACGGGGGATGTTCCTTGAGGTAGTAGAATTTGAGAAAGCCCGCCAGAACCGGGCCGACCATCAGGGTTCGCGAGACATTGTTCTTGTCGCCGAAGGGGAACAGCCAGCTGCTCGCGCACAGGAAGCGATCGGCCGGCGTCCAGGCGGCCCCGGTCAGCAGGTCGGGCCACAGATTCCATCCGGCGGCACCAGCGGCCGGATTGGCCAGACCAGGATCTTTGGTGAAAAAGCCCTGATACACCCCGCCCAACATGGCCTGCACGCCGGGCGGCGCCGCGGGCGGCAGTTGGAAATGGGTGGGGTCGGTGATGTTCTCCGGAGCCACGACGGCCATCGGCGAAGGCGGCACCACGACCGGTTTGGAAAACAGGAAATGGCCGCCCGCCGCACTGTTGTAGCCACTTGGAATCCTCAACAGGACGGGGCCCGTCGCCACCGGGTCCCGGCTCGGGCCGAGAAACACCCACCCTCGCAACAGGTCCGTGGTGGGCGGACGGGCGGTGAACCCCGGGTCCAGGGGGGCGGTTTCCGAGCCATGGAACAGCGTGAGGGGGGCGAAGGGGCCGACCGTGGTGCCAGGCGGGATGTAGGTCGAATCGACCGTTCCATCGAAGTTCACCCCCAATGCGTTGTAGGAGAAGTAGTTGGGGGTCGTGGGGACAAACAAGGTGAAGCGGGCGAAGGGCCCTGGAACCATGCTGACCACCCGGAACTGCCGACGCACTTCGGCTCGCCGCTTCAGGGATTGGTAGGAAACGGTGCAGGTCAGGACAGCCTCTCCGGATTTCTCGGCCGGATCTCGTCCGCCCTGGAACTGCGCCGCGGTGGTATCGGGCGTCAGCGGGAGAATGTCGGTGAACACCACGGAAACTTCCGTGCATTGCGGTTTCACGGCAAAGAAGGTCAGCTTCTGGAAATAATCATCCAGCTCGGCGCGCAAGGCTTCGCATTGGGCAGGAGCCAGCGCGACGGTCGAGGGCGTTCCCGGCGTCAGCAGAGTGGGAGCCCCCGCCATCAAGATGGGCTCTGGATCTGCATTGAGGTGATCGGCGATCAGATTCAAGCCGCTGACGGCCAGGGTCTCGGCGACGGCGCCGATCTGTTCGCGATGCGCCCGCAGGTTCTGCTGTCGGACCATGGATTGATAGGAAAAGACGAAC
The DNA here is from genome assembly GCA_003327425.1 of Candidatus Ozemibacter sibiricus. Classification (GTDB taxonomy): domain Bacteria; phylum Muiribacteriota; class Ozemobacteria; order Ozemobacterales; family Ozemobacteraceae; genus Ozemobacter; species Ozemobacter sibiricus. The sequence continues at coordinate 270 of QOQW01000016.1, read as the reverse complement.
ACCGCGAGCATCATCAAGCTGAGGAGAATGATTCCGAGAACCATTCCCTGTCGCCGACTCACCCTCCCCTGACCTCCCTGACAACCAGCTCACGGCAGGGGGTTCCCACCGGAGTTTTCAAGGAACAAATTTACCAGAAAACTGACACTCTAGCAACCCTACAGATGAAAAAGGCTGCGGGTGATGGACCGTGCCCGGCCAACGACCTGTCTTCGCCAACGCTTTGCCCTCGACCTCCTGGGGAAAGCCCACCTGGCCACGATGTTCGAG
>QOQW01000015.1 GCA_003327425.1 Candidatus Ozemibacter sibiricus | reverse complement strand
TCCTTCTTGGATGCTGGCACATACTCGGGGCCAACCATATACTCCTCCTCGGGGCGATTCCCCGATGAAGGTACTGGTGTTCTGGCCGAAAGTTTTCAAGTTTCATCTGTAGGGTTGCTAGAGTGTCTTCCTGTGAAGCAAAATCCCATCTCGCTATATAGGCAGAATCTCTATAAAAAGGAAGATTGTCTCCCCCCTTTGCAAATGAAATCCAGTTGCCTTTTGCTTGATCCCTATATGGTACTTCCCACACGGCTCTAACAAATCTATCATCGTTTGAAGTCTGCCTTCCTTCTGCGGTAGTTCCAACACATTCGCCAAGTTTTGGAGCTTCAACAAAGAGCTTTTCAAGCCGGGGCGGGAGTGAATAAAGAAGCATGCATCCTGGATACCTTTTCATGCGTTCCAAGCTTCGCACACAACATGCTGGATGCCTGTAAAACGTCTCCGAGAAAACTTCGCGTAATGCATTTTCCTTCTCGTGAACGCTACGGAGATCAATAAAGTGAACATTGGCGCAAGATGAAGACTCGTTTATTAGAACGTATGCAGCGGTCCTGTTGAATGCGTCATCTAATACACCGAACATTAGGTCTAAGAAGACGACAGGTCGAAAACACGGGAAAATAATCTGCTCTCGCAAATGCCGAAATGTAGGCTGAAATGCCCACATTCTTTCGGTTAGAGCAGCGCACAACCCCCGCTTAAGCAGTAGCTCTGAAGCTCTTTCTATGAAAGCGGCATATAGATTACCACGCGTTCTTGTGTAGAAGTTGTTAAGAATGCGCTTGACTCTTTCTGTAGCGTCACCATAAGGCGGATTCATCAGCACCACGTCGTAGCGCTTGCGGCAGAGGTCGATGAAGGCGAAGCCGCGGGCCGCATCCTCGGCAAACAATCTGCGGCGGACCGCCCGGCCGTTTTCCGCCTGCTCCGCGTACTCTTTCAGCGCGTCCAGGATGCGGTCCTCCGCCTGCTCCCAGAAGTCAGTAGGCAGTAGGCGGTAGGCAGTAGGCAGTGAAGCGGCGGTCGATTGGTTTACGCTTCTCCGTGGCTGTTTGAGATCGGAGAAATCGTATCGAGCGGGGTCACGCCGTGGGGCGTTTTCCGGGAAGAGAAGCAGTTGTTCTTGTTTCGGGCTTTCCTCCCACTGCTTTTTGGCCGCGGCCACGGCGTCCTTGATTTCCTCTTCGATCTTGAGGAGCGAGCCCGCCTCGCCCGCGACCTTCATCTTCTCGAACACCTCATCCACGATCTGCCCCAGCACCCGGGGTTTGAGGCCGGCGGTGAACTCGCGGCGCATGTCCTCTTCGCCGGGCATCGGCTCGGCGGTGACGATGTTCGATCTGGCGATGCGCGGCCGTTCCGGGGCCTTGAGGCCCAGGTTTTTCCAGGTCTTCTGCGCCCGCAGCCAGAGGGCGAGGGCGGCGATCTGCACAGCCCGCGGGTCGATGTCGATGCCGTGCAGGTTGTGCTCGACGATCATCTTCGGGACTGCTTTCAAGAAAGCGTCCCTCGATGGGTAGGCAGTAGGCAGAGGGCGGTAGGCAGAATCGGAGTAGTCGTAGCCTATCTCTTTGAGAGCGAGTTCAAGAGCCCGTTGATCAATCGTCCCGTTTCGCCCGCCAAGCCCAAGATCGCTTGCACTTCCTTGTACGGCAGATACCCCAGTCTTTGAACGATCAATATCTGCGTTTCGACTTCCCTCAGCGAGCCGTGGGCTATCGACAGAAAGTTCTGAAACTCCTTGTTTGATGTCCTCCCTTGCCCCTCCGCTATGTTCGATGGTATCGAGACAGCCGCCCTGCGGATTTGCGATGTGATCCCATACAATTCTTCCTTCGGGAACCTCTTGGTCACCTCGTAAATCATCTCCACCAGATCCATCGCTTTCTGCCAGGCGACCAGATCCCGATAGTTCTTCCCACTCATCGTTATCTCCTTCTGCCTTCAGCCTACTGCATACTGCATACTGTTCCTCCCAGGCTTCTTCGTAAATCCGTTCCAGCAGGTCGAATGCGTACAGCAGGAAGTGGCCTGAGCCGCAGGCAGGGTCGAGAACACGCAGGTCGCGCGGGTCTTTCTTCGGTCGGTGCTCGATGTATACCGGACGCTTGAACAGTTCCTCTTGGGAAAGATCGGTTTCGTCATCCTTACCGGCGGGAGACTTTTCTCCCGGGCCGAGGAATACCTCGTTCGGTCTCCGCACCAAATAGCGGCATTCCTCCTTGAGGACCGTGTCACCCTTGCGCATCTCGTACCAGATGCGCCCCAATGTGTTGTCGGTGAGGAACTCCACGACGTACCGCGGCGTGAAGAACTGGTTGCGGACCGCCAGCTCCCGGCTGTTGCGCGGAGCCTGGGACGCATCCCGCATGGCTTTGCGTTCTTCGGGCGGATTGAAATATTGGTAGACCCAGCCGATGGTCTCGTCCTCGGTCCAGAGGTGCGTCAGTTCCGGTTTGTTCAGCTCGGCGAGGACGTCTTCCAAGCAGCGTTCCGAGGGGAACACCGCCGACTGGGGCGTCATCCGGTCGAACAATACGCCCAAGTCGAGGGCGAGTTCGTCGAAAAGGCACTCCAGAAACACCCGGTAGGTGTCGTAGCGGCCGCCGAGCGCGCCGCCGGAGATGCGCTCGAACATCTGGAAACCGGCCGAACCCGTTCCTTTGCGGACGCATTCGACGACCAGCCCCCGCTCCTCGCACAGACGCAGGGCCGCCAGACGGTTGAGGGCGGTGAAAGAGATCTCCAGGACCATCCGCTCATAGGCGGCCTTGCGGCGGTCCGAATCCTTTCCCGCCGCACCGACGGTGTAATGGTCGAGAAGATCGCGCAAGCGACGGGCCGCCGAGTTTTGATCGGGCGACAGGTGCGTCAGTTTGCCGAGCGGCAGCACCGTGCCGTCCGGGTGCAGGCCGAAGACGCCGCGGAGCTGGTCGGTGACGTCCTCGATCAGCCGACGCCGGCACGCGGCGACGGTCTTGGCCAGCAGATTTCGTGTGTCTTTGTCGAAGCTCATCAGCGCCCCTTGATCCGTATCCGCTTGTTCGATTTCAACAGCCCGGCCAGCTTCTCCCGAATGCCCGCCAGCCAAGAATCCAAATCCGCCGCCGTGGTGATGACCGCGGGTTCCACCAGAGCGTCGGCTTCGACGATCTCCTCGACCGGCGGCTCGCCGCCCCCTTCGGGTGACGGTTCGGGTTCGGGCTCGGCCGGGCGTCTCCGTTTGATTTCCGCTTTCAGCTCTTCGATCAAACCAGGCAGGGTCCGCCTGCGCACCAACAGGGTCTGTAGCAGCCTTACGGGGTCGCTGTTCCCGACGGTCGGCGGCAGATCGCATGTAAGCTTGGTCGCGATCTCCTCACGGTCCTCGTCCAGCAGCTTCGCCCAGTCCGGTTCGGTCTCGAGCCCGGTGAGGGCTTTCTTGAGGTCGTCTTCATACGCGGCGCGGTCGACCGTGTATCTCTTTTCCGTGCGATCCATGGCGGATCTGATTACGCTCCGCAGCTCGGGCAGCCGTTCGAAGAACCTTTCGCTCGACAGCACTTCCTCCGCCGCGGTCCTGTCTTCGGCGCTCAGGAGGTCGTTCACGGCACCGGGGAAGAGCCGTTCCAGGTCGGCCGACGAATCCAGCACCGACCGGGCGTTCCGCACGTCGGCCTCCGCGCCCGACTCAAGGGCGTCGAAAACAGCCTTGGCCCAGGTGATCTCGTCGGGCAGCGCACATTCCACACCGCCGAGGACCGAAGCCGCTCCGCCGGCGTCGCCCTTCAGCAGATCGGCAGCGTCGGCCAGCAGGCGCCGGCAGCGGCTCTCGCCGGGAAGGCTCAGGAGACGCAGACGGTCGGGCAAAGCCCCGAGTTTTTCCAGAAGGTCAGGTACGTGCAGCCGGACGGAGCGGCTGATATGGTCTTCCAACGGCAGAACTTCGTCGCCGAAGAGGGTTTCCAGACGCCGGGCGGCCCTGTCCAAGGCTTCGGGGGGCAGCTTGGCGTCGCGGGGCGACACACCGATCCTGTTGAACGAGACCGTGCTTTTGACGGCCTCCACCGCCTGCGGTCCCGCGGTGCGCACCGGTCCTCCCGCGCCCGGGACGTGGAATTCGATCTCTCCGGCGCGAAGGAGAGCCGCGAACAGGTACCGCACGGTGTCTTTAGTCCATCCATAGGGCGGCGCGGAAAACAAATCCTGCAGATAGGAACCCTGGAGCCTTCCGGAACCGGACTCGGCGGTCTTGGTCCGGAACACCCTGATGACCTCCGCGAGCACCGGAGCCGCCGTGTCCACCCGAGGAGCGCCCTTGCTCTTGACCACAAGGCCGAGAGGGTCGAGGTCCTTGGCGATGCGGTCCATACGCTCGACGCCGAGGAACTTGGCCGCCTCGTCCGTGGAAGGCCGGATCGGGGCCAGATGGAAATGGGGGAAGACCTCCTTGACGGCGGAGGAGAGAATGGTGCGCACGGCGGCGTCCAGGGTCTCCCCGGCCTCGCGGACGGGGGTCGGCTTGCCGCGGAAGATGAAGACGCCTTCCAGCATCGCCTTTTCCATGGCGGCGGCCGTCCGCTCACGGCAGCGCTCGGCCGCCCGGCGTTCGGCGCGGAGATACTGGGCGACCACGTGATCCGCGGTCCGCTCATCGACGTCACCGAGGACTTTTTCCGAGCGCACGATTTCGGGAAGAAGTTCCTCCACGGTGTCGTCGTTCTTCACCAGGAGGACCACGGTGTTCTTCAGTTCCACCTGGGTATTGGTGGAGACCAGGAATTCACCCCGCTTGCCGTCCCAGAGGGCCGGGTCGACGAATTCCAGACGCAGTTCGACATCTTCGGAGCCGCCTACGACCGGCGTCCGGCCGAGTTTGACCGATGACCTGACTTCCTTGATGTTCTCCAGTCTCGCGGCGGGCTGCACCCGGAATAATGAATGGTCGGCGGTACCCTGTTTGAGGATGTCGATCCTTGCCCTCATTGCTTCGCCGGACGTGGGCGCGTAGCTGTTGCGCTTGTCGCGGATCGGTTTGACGGCGTCGCTCAGAAAGACCCAGCCGCCCGCCTGAGGGTCCTCGATGAGGCCGCATTCCTTTTCGGATGCGATTTTCCGGAGAGCCTCCCGCACCTGGTCGAGCAGCCCGGGAGACCCGATCTTTCTATAGAGCAGCGCGGCGAGATTCTCCGCGGTACGGGGGAAGGTCTCCACGGGTTGAAGGGCGGCGACCGCTTTGGCCACTCTGGTTTCGAAGGCGGTCGGCCCGAAGATCTTGGCTGTCTTCTCCACCCCTCCGATGACATGGGGCAGAACCTTGGCGATGTCCGCGCGGAGGGTGTCGTAGAAATCGTCCACGCAGGCGAGCACGCCGATCTCCCGGTCGGCGAGCTTGACGGCGTCGACGCCGAGGACGCGGCTCTTGTCCACCAGCACGTCCTGGATGACCCGGATCGCCGACCGCAAGCCGATGCCGCCGGTGGAACGGGCGAGGGTCCGGATGAGTTCCAGTAGAAGGTCGAAGTGCTGCGGCAGGAACGGATAGAGGCGCGTGAACGTTCCCGAATCGGGGTCGCCCTTGAACAAGGCCGTACCGGAGAGGCGGGTGTGGGTGACCAAGGACTCTCCGTGTTCTTTGAACAAGGCTTCCAGCTTCTTCCGCCCCTCCTCGGATTTGTCGAGCAGACGCCGGTGTGTGATCTCACGGATGTCGCTCGCGTCGAGATGGATGGAAATCGGGAAGCGGTCCCGCAGCTTGTTGAGCTCCGCGGAGTTATGCGCGGCCTTTTCGACGATTTCGCTCAAAGTCTGTTGGCCGGTGGCGGCGATCCAAACCTTGCCTTTGCCGAGCTCCTTGAGATTGCGGGCCAGCCCGTCGAGGTTGAGGATCAACTCGCCGCGGGGGGCGACGTACTGACCGGCCTCGTCCACAAGGAGCAGAATGTTTTCATGCCCGGTCTTGCGCCTGCAGATGTCGATGATCTCACGCGCCAGGTCCCGCACGTCCCTGGCTTCCTCGAACCGCAGTCCGCGGAAGCTCTCCGGCGTGGGGAAATCATCGGGCAGGACCTCCGGCACGATCTCCGCCGCGCGGGCCACGCCGATCAACGGATCGTTGTGGATTTCCTCCCACGAACTCTTGTAACGCCTTCGGTATTTATCCTTGAACTCATCGTACTTTCCGCGGCGGTCGAGTGTGAACTCGAGCTGAGCGGTCTTTTTTTCTTTGGAAAAACCCGCCCACTGAAGCACCTTCCAATAAAGCACGGTGGAGACCGGGGCGGCGGCGCTTTCGGCGAGCTGTTCCGCGCCGAGATCAAGCAGCACCACCGCTGTGGGATGTTTCTTGGAGACGGTGCGCAGTGCGGCCGGAATCTCGTTGCGGGGGAAACGGTCGCAAAGGAGATCAAGGAAGGGCTTGCCGCCGACGGTACGCATCGGGTCAAGGGACGCACCGAGGTATTTGGTGAACGAGCTCTTGCCGCTGCCGTAAAAGCCGGACACCCAGATGCCGACCTCAGTCACCTGACCGCCCCGGACGCCTTCGCCGAAAACATCGAGGAACTTGCGGAAGCAGGACTCGATATTGTCCGTAACCTCGTATTCGGCGACCTCACGCGCCAGGCGGTCCTCCTCCTGGGCGTAATAGTCGATGACTTTCTCAATGGTCCTGTTTATGTCACGCCTGAAGTATTCGTGGATTTTCGTCATCGCTAAAGGCCTCCGATAATCGTCGAGCGGTATCCGCTGTCTTCTTTGTAAAACCCGAGGAACTTCAACCCGAATTGGCCGCTTCGTTCACCGGGGTAGAATATGATCGTGCAGACGGTGACTTTGTTATGCAGGTACTCCTCGATGACGCGCGTTCTCAGATAAGGGTGCAGAAGCTCGGCTTCCGTCAGGAAGACGATCGTTCCCTCCGGCGCGGATGTAATCGCTTCAGTGACGCGGCTGATCAGCTTGTTTCCCTGACGCAGAACATCACGGACCGCCTCGTTGATTTGGTCGGCGTCGGCATCACTTTCCAGATCGAGCCAGATATCCCATCTTCCCGACTTATCCACAATGTCCCAGATAACATCGGCAAGAGAAACGCGGCGGACGTCACGGCCGGCCTCCTGTCTGATTCTCGATATCAAACGGGGAAGGTGTTTCTTGACGGTGAGCATCATTTCGGGCGGGTAACGGAAGTAAAAGACCGGTGCGCTCTTAGCCGGATTGAGCGCATCGGGGTCTCGGATCTTATCGAGCAGTTCGTTGAATGCGTTATCGAGCGAGTACATCGATCAGCTCCTCAATGGATTTGACGACCCAGGTGAAATGCACGACCGAACCGGCGCGCTGAACGATCACCCCGCGGTGTTCCCCGATGCCGTCCAGACGCTCCACCACCTCCGAAGGAGTCATTCCGAACAGCCCCCAGTCGGGATGGTTGCAAAGTGAGGAGTCCGTCACGCCGGCTTCATTGAGTTCCTTGGCCAAGATCGCGACCCCTTCATCCGACATGCGGTAATTGACGATCTCCCTGCGGCCCCGGACGACTTCGCGGAGGAATCCGACATCCCGCAGGAGACCGAGAACGCACCGGGCGATGCGCACCGACACCTTCTCCGACCACTGGTTGTCCAAACGGCCGTCGTAATGTGCTTCCGACAGGAACGAGAGCATTGGGTCCGTGTCCATGACGGGTCTTCCCCTGCGGGCGGCGGGCCAGTATTCACGTATCGTGAAGTCATAGACCAGCGGGTCCTGACGCGCCGCAAACACGAACAGGAGTTCGGTGAAAACACGCCCCGGCAGGCCTGATGCAAGCACTCTTTGAAGAATCCGTGCGGGCTTGTCGCTCGGTCTCAAGAACCGCGGTGCAAACACCCTCCTGACGACGTCGCGGGTTCTGTAGGCGGTGGAGTTGCCGAGAAGCCCTTCAGCCTGGACCCTGCGCGTGAAGTCATCAAGCGGTTCATCCGGACGCCATTGTTCGAGGAGACGCCGGGTCTCTTCAATCATTCCGGCACCCTTGCTGATCGCGGTCGAGTATTTCCGCTGTACTTCTTTATCCATGGTCATGGTCATCCACGGCCTCCGTCCGTAACGGCCGTGAAATAGGGGAAGCCGGGTTTATTCCTCGCAAACGCCGTATAGTAAACAGCGGCGGTTTTCCTGATTCCCGCCGTTGTCATAATGTCCTTGTCGGTGCCGATCTTTCTTGCTCCCGGAGCGGCGTCCGCTCTCTCGCCGCCGCACATCGGTGCGAGCAATTTCATCAACTCTTCAGGCCGCCCCATGGCGTTGCGCAATGACGGGAAGAAATCGTCGGCCGGGTCCGGAGGCATTCGATGGAGTTCGGTTTCCAGGGATTCGGGCAGTCTGAAGAGGTGGTACACACCGACGCGTCCGACGGCGCGGTCATGAGCGTCACCTGCAGCCTTCCCTGCTGCGTGGACCGCTGCTTGAAAGGTCGTCCGCGGATACAGACGTTCCAAGAACCTCAGCCCGGTCTCATTCATGAATTCGGTTTTCCACCATGCGGGAGAGGCCGACTCGCCGAGGGCGAGGACAACGGCACGCAGACGGGGGATTAGAAGGTGCAGCGGCTGTTTGTGCGTTTCGTTTTCGGTCGTCATCTGCGGTCACCCTCCGGAAACGTCAACTTGCCCTGACCGGTCATTTTTTTACAAAAGCTCTCCAGTTGGGCCTTTGCGAGCTTGGAAGGCTTGGATAGACCGTTCTCCCATCGGTTGACGGTCGCATAGCTGACGCCGAGCTGCCGGGCCAGGTCTTCCTGGCTCAAGGAAAGCTGACGTCGTATCTCTTTTACCAATGCCGAAAGACTTCGACCTTCTGTGTCCATTCGCTGCACCTCTCGTCTGAATGACAGACCACAGCCCCTGCCCGAATTTAATAGCGTATATTATATCGTTCGCAAGAGAAAAGCAAGAGAAATCTGCGGGTTGATCGAGTCGGATTTCAGGATCGCCATTTGCCGGACGGAAGCGGCTTGAAACCGAGATATTCATTTACATCAGCAACATAGAGCCAGGCCGGGAGCACGGTTCCGTTGACCTGGACCGGAACCAGGACGCGGCGGTAGAGGCAGGGACCGCCGGGATGAAACCCCTCCAGCCGGTCGATGGCCGGGAGGCGGATCACGGGATCGTCGAAGGTGAGAATCTCCCCGTACACGGGGCCCCAGGGCGCGCCTGTGCCCTTCTTCGGGAGCCGGTCGGGGGTTGGCTCGGGATTGGACATGCGGGCCGTCACGTGCGCTTGTGTGGCCACGTCGGCGAGCGGGTTGGTGGTCCCGACGGCAAGGATGTCCTCCTCCGGGACCTCCAGGACCGGGATTCCGGAGGATGTCTCGAAGAGGCGGCCGCGGACGACGGCGTCCTCCACGGTCAGGACGCCCCGGCAAAAGCGGTCGTGGTTCCAGAAACCGCGCTTCAGGGTGCCGTAGACGAAGAGTCTCAGCATTCCGTTTGTGTTCGGCTTCAAGGGTTCTGTTGGGTTCATTGCCTGGTTCATGAGGTTCATTGGAGTGTCTGTCATGGCTCCGCGCCCTTTCTCTCCTGGGCGACGAACTCGAACGGTTCCACCGAGTACCCGGACAGGTCCTCGCGTCGGAACACCACCAGGCTCATGGGCGGGACCGCAATCTCACGCCAGCCTTTTTCCTCCGCCAGCACGGCGTCGAGGTATGCGGGGTCCGAAGCGTAGAGAACCGCTTTGCGGCGGGGATGCCAGCGTAGTTCCAGCGGTCGGTTGCCCTTGAGCACGATGACGGTTTGCGGATCGGTCCGGCAGGCGATGACGGCGGTGATCTGACCCCGACAGCGTCGGAGCCGGGCTTTGAACCGCTCGATATCCATGGCCCCGTCCCGGGCGGCGTTCGCGGCCAGGCGGAACAGAATCTCGCTGTCCACCTCGGCGAAACGCCGCATCTTCCAGCGCCGGAACAGGTAGTCGGCGTTGTAAATGGTGCCGTTGTGGGTGCCGATCACCTCCCCGGCGCGGATCGGGTGGTTGTTGCTGTTGACCCGCTCGTCCCCTCGAGTGCGCCACCGGGTATGGCCGAGCAGGAGCGCGGCGCGGTTGTCCATAGAGGCAAGGAGTTCGGCGAAGGCCTTGTCCGTGACGAACCGCTCGGCCGTCACCGGCCGTTTGAAGAGCCGGTGTCCGCCGTCGGTGTCGAGCCATGCCGCGCCGGTGGCGTGTGGTCCGCGCTCCTCACTCAATACAAGCAGGCGGGTGAAGAGCCAGGCGAGATACTCCCGCTCCTCGGCGCGTCGTCGCTTATTTCCGAAGATGACTCCCGCGAGCCCGCACATCAGGATTTACCTCCCTGCAGATCGACGATGAACCCGCGGAAGACGCCCTCGGCGTATTCCTTCGGGTGCTCCTCGATCCAGCGCGTGGCGTCGGGCCAGCCGAGCTCTCCGGCCAACCGGGCGACGACCGGCCGGTCGAGCATGTTGGTCAACCCCGAGAGCCGGACCGCGTCGATGCCCTGCCAAACCAGGGAGGGAATCGGTATCCGGGCCGATTTGTCGTCCTGCACCTCGGCAAGGCCATGTTTGATCAGGGCATCCAGGAAGGATGCGGCCTTTTCCTCCGGCGTATCGCCCCGGACCGTAAGCTCGACGCCGGACAGCATCTTGGCGTTGCGCAAGACCATGTCGATGTAATCCTCGAGGTCCCGCTGGTCGGAAAAGAGCGTGGCTCCTTTCATGGCTTGAACCACCTCGGTTACCGTCTCCCCGGTGAAGACCTCGCCGTCGCCTTCCAGCGGCCGCCCGTCGAGGGCGGTGTTTCGAATCAACACTCTCATGACGCGCCTCCTTGCGTCCCGCCGGTCTCGTCCCCCGAAAACGCCGGAGGCCGGGTTTCGGGCCCGGCCTCCGTGAGGGGTTCCACCTTGTCGGCGGATTGTTCGTTTGGTTTCACTCTGCCCCGTTTGAAGGCCGAGTCTCCCGGCAGGGCGGCGATCAGATGCTTGCGCGCGGTCTTGAACTCGTCGCCGATCAGCCCCAGGTGGAGCAGGAAGACCCGGAAGTCGTACCGGGCGCTCTGCGGGTCGAAGGACCGCTTGCGGCTCGATGCGGCCCGGCCGTTCAGCGCCTTGGCCGCTACGGCCAGGACCAGTTGGATGTAGGCTTTCACCTTGCCTGCGTGGAGCGTCCCCTCGAACCAGCGGAACTCGACTGTGCCCCGGTACCAGACGTTGTGCAGGTTCACCCCGTGGTAGCGGGTGCTGTCGTAGTGCTGGGGCTGCCGGTTGTGGTAGCCGTACCAAATATGGTTGAGCTGGTCCCTGGTCCTGGGACGGCGGCGCTCGATCTGTGCGATGAGATCGTCGCTCACCGGTTTGCTGTAGTTGCGGCGGCGTGTCTCGTTCACGCCCAGGGCGGTGAGAATGAGCGCTTCCTGTTTGTAGACGATCTTGGCGAGGTTCGCGAGGGTCCGGCCGTCAAAGGCTGTGGCGTCGACGTGGACGTGGATGCCGCAACGGTCGTCCACCTTGGCTCCGCAGGCCCGCAGCGCCCGGACGACCTCCTGGAGGACGGGGATGTCCTCGTAGGACAGGACGGGGCTCACCACCTCGGCCCGCAGGTGGACCGGCACATTGATGAGCGAGCCGTCGGATACCACTTTCCAGACCCGTCCATGGTTGTCGGTGACTTCCCAGGGGTCGAAGCTGCCCGGGCTGCCGATGTGGCGGACTTGGCCGCCCACCACCGACTGGACCGCCTGGGCGACCCGCTCGCGCGTCCGTTTGACTGTCTCGATCTCGATTCCGAAGTTGATCCGGCGTAAGTCCATGGTCTCTCCTTACGTTCTGTAAGCCCGTTCCCGGCAAGGGATCGGCTCTTGTGTTCACACACATACAGGCTTCTTTCCGAACAGAAAGCAAGGCGAATTCGACACATAACTCCTTTGATTCCAATGAGTTATGTACATGGAGGCGTAACTTACGGTAACACGCGGGATTACGGGATTCCCTGGCGTCCGAAGAAAAGAGAGGTGTTCGGGGGATCAGCTCCGCTTCCAGTCGGTGCCGGTGTGTTTCTCCCACTTGCCGCCGCCCGCGAGGTCGGTGTTGAACCACTCGTCGCCCTTGGACGGGTTCGGGAGAGCAGCGTCGCGTTCAGCCTGGGTGCCGACGCCCCGGTGGATGGCCTCCCGCGCGGTGAGCCCCTGACCGAGCCGGTCTGGGCCGAGCAGGTCCCGCCATCCGAGGGCCGGTGCCCGCAGACGGGAAACGAAGGTCCGGTAGGCGGTCGCGTCCTTGGCCGCCCGGTAAAGGAGCAGCGAGCCGTCGGCGTCCCGGACCAGGCTCGGCGTGTAGCAGCGCTCGAGGAATGGCCCGCTGCCGTTCTTGAACACGGGGTTGATCTCCGCCTTGCGCCAGTGGACACGGTCCCAGGACCATGCATAGCCGATTCCGGCGTTTCCCGCGGAGCCCCCGGAGTAGAGCATCCACCATCTCCCGTCGGGAAGCCTCTCGACGTGGGCGGCGGAGACATAGCCGTTCGCGCCTTCCCAAGGCTGCGGGTCGATCAAGCCGGAGAGGATCGGGCCGTTCCCGAACAACTTCCATACGACCGCGTCATTGGAGCAGGCCAGACCGAGGCTGTCGTTGCCGCCGGTCGAGGCGATGAAATACATGGCGTAGCGCCAGGTGAAAGGTCTTCCTTCGACCGAAGTGGGCAGCGAGTTGTACCAGAGGAACGACGGCCCGTAATGACCGCGGTTCCAGACCTGGACGCTTCCCTCGGTCACCAGGTCACCGGAACACGGGGTATCGCCCGTGAACGCGGCGGGGGCAACCGACGGATCACAGACCGCTGTGCGCAGACCGGCCATGGCATAGGGCTGGTTGGGAACGTCCGGGTTCCAGTAGAGGATGCGCAGCCGGTCAGCGGCCTCCAGCGCGCAGACCACGTGATAGCCGTTGGCCGCGATGCCGGTGACTTTTTTCTCAGCGTCCCAGGCAAAGCCGTCGTCGGAGAAAGCACAGCTCATGCCCGCTCCGTCGCCGTAGTAGGCGATGAAGTCCCGAACCCGAGTCCCATCGTGGAAACCGCCCGGGGACCGGAGGACGCGGACATAGTAAGCGCGCCCGGCGGTTAGAGGCAGAACGTGCGGGTAGCGGTGGTCGAACACGACCGGCGGCAGCCCCTCGGGCGGTTCCGTGCCGGAGGGGACCAGCAGCAGGCCGAGGTCCACGGCGCGCAGCAGGTCCGGGGTCATCGCCTGAACGACGGCGGCCTTTCCGGGCCCGAGCGTACCCGTAAGCCCTGGCAGTTCCAGAATCGTATCGGTGTTGCTCTTGATGGTGATGCTCATGGTTGGTTCCTCCCGGCCTGCGCCGCAAGCGCCGCGGCGGACAGGTCTTCATGCAGGTATCCGGCGTCCATCAGTTCCCGGTTGATCCGACCGGCCTCGATCTCCTCCCGCTTGATGCGGGCCATGAGTCCGGCGAACGCCTCGGCGGCGTCCGGCTCAATGCCCTGCCGCTCCTCGATGCGCCGCAAGCGGGCGTCCAGGTTGGCGAGCAGATCGAGGGTGTGGTCCCGGAGGATTCCGTCACGCTTCTCCTGTGGTGATGGAATGAACTCGGTCAATCCGCCTTGTCTGCGAACGATCATGACGTCCCTCCGATCAGCTCAGCGTCGCACCGAGGGTGTGAATCCTCGGGTACACCAGGTTGTTGCCGGTCATCTCCGCCTTGTAGCGGACCCTGTTTCCGTTCGGGTCGGAGAAGGTTCTGGTGAGCGTGTACTCCGTCCACTCCTGGTCGATTTTGCGCGTCGTCAGGATCGACATGGCTTCCCAGGTCGCGCCGCCGTTGTTGGAGGCGAACCAGTTGATGGTCGTCCCGCTCGGGATGTTCATCTGGGTGTATATTTTGGTGGATGAGACGCCCTGGGTGAGTTCGTTTTCCCGATTAAGGTACGTGCCCGTCGGGTTGTTGAGATACCCGATGAGGTTTACATCCTTGTGGATCAACGCCGGAGAGATGTTGGCGGCGTTGCTGGAAAAAAGCGCCCGGACCAGCACTTGACTTGCCAAGTTGGGGAGGCGCTCCTCCTCCGCGGGCACGATGGCGTCCCAGAGGACGCCGCCGTCGGTCGAGTACTCCCAAGCGATGCCGGTGCCTTGAGGAACGGATGAGTATTCGTCCAGGTTCAGATCGCTGAACTGTACGCCGGTGATGGGCTGGAAGCGCACCTCGCCGCTGGGCTGAAAGTCGTAACCATAGATTTTCATGGTGAGATCGGAGCCGTTGAGCGGGGCCCAGGTTTCGGCGTTGGAGCTTTCCAGCAGCACGCCGGCCGCATAGGTCTGCCGGGTGATCACGCCGTTTTGACCCAGTTGCCCCAGGGTGGCGACGCGCATGCGGTAGTTGCTGCTGTTGGTAAGCAACACGACGGCATAGCTGGTTCCCGCCTGCGCGTAAAACGGGTTGGCGAAGACGACCTTGGTCTCGACGTTCAGACTTACGTCGCCAGGGGCCAGGACCTTTTCAGCGAAAATAACGCCGTTGGGCAGACCCGTGGTGACGCCGCGGATTTGAACCGTGACCGGGATGGACGGGTCTTTGGCTGTGAAGTACAATCCCACACCGGAGACCACCTTGTCCTCGGTGAAGCTGAAGGTCTGGGCCAGAGGATCGTTGCGCACGGTGACGATCTGTGTGCGCCAGACCACTTGAACCACGGGCACGCGGATGATGCGCTCCTCGACGATGCGTTCGATGCGGGTGATGACCATCGGATCGTTGATCTGAATGCCGGCTCGGGCGGAATAGAGCCCGTCGGTCATTTCCACGATGCGGTTGCCGTTGCGCACGTTCTCGGGGATGACGAAGGACGCGCTCACGCGGCCCGCGGTGTCCGCATGGACACCCGACGCCACCACCTGGCCGTCGCAGCGGATGGTCACGTTGTTCGCGTTGGACTGAAAGTTGGACCCGACCACGGCGATTCCGGTCTGGCCGCGCCTGCCGATGTTCGGCGTGATCTCCACTGAGGCATCGGGTTTCTCGAACACGGCGTAGGGGTTGATGTTCTTGACCTCGGACCAGTCGGTCTGCTCGACGAGCACACGTTCCGTGGCCGGGAGCAACGCGAGGCTGCCCTTGAACAAGGCGTTGCTCGCCGAGGGATTTACCGTGAGCACGGTGGCCGAGGCTGTCCTGGCCGGTGCGGCGAAGCGCCGGACCCGGTCGATGCGGGCGCTCCACTCGCTGTGATAGATGTCGGACTGGGCGTCGTTCGAAAAGTCGTCGGAGTAGACGCCCTTCTTGGTCTGGGCGTCCCGGTTCTGCAGCTCGTTGTTCATCTGGAACTGGGCGTCGTTGTATTTGAGGTCCTCGACGTCCTTGATGATCTCGTGGATCTGGTCCATGGTGACGCGGGTCAGGCCGAAGTTCTGGACCGTCAGGTCCACCGAATTCGGCGGACAATCGACGCTGCAGAGTCCGAGCGTGCCTTCCGGGACGATGGGCAGCTTCGGCCAGTCCGCCGGAGCGCCTTCCAGCCGCTTGATCTCGCGGGTGGTGGCGTAGATGATGTCCCTGCGTCCGACGTAGTAGTCGTAGTCGATGCTGCAGTTGGAGCCGGCCACCGGCTCGTCGCCGATATTGGCGCGGCCGAAATTGATGATGGAAAGGTTGCCGGGCTCGACCTGCACCGGGGACATGGTCAGGCCGCTCGTGTTGGAGGCGGGCGGGTTGCCGCCCACAACCTCGTCCACGCCATCGTCGGTGTATGAGGTAACCCCGGCGGCCACGTCCTTGAGCCGCTGAAAGTCCGCGCGGGCCGCGTTTTGCGTGCCGCGATAGATGCGGTAACCGGTCGCGCCGCTGACCGGCAGCCAGGAGAGGCGGTTGATTTCACCGGCCGGGGTGTCGCGCGAGACGACCTTGGCGGGATCGTACGGGGTTTCGCCGGCGGCGCTCTGCGCGGTGACCAGATAGAAATACTCGTCAGCCGCGGGATGGCCCGAACGTCCGAACCAGCCGCCGTCCACGTAGTCCGCCCCCTTGATCATCTGTTTGGTGTAGGTCCAGCGGACGGTGTAAGTCGTGCCGATGGCCGGCTCGTTGCCCGAACCCAGCCAGTCCACGTAGTTGCCGGACTGCTGCCAGTCCGCTCCTTCCTGAAAGACCGTCGCGCCCTGGCTCACCTCGATGATATCCACCACCGGGTTGGGAACGAGCAGGTCCTCGCCGCCCCCGACGGAGCCGCGGGTGATGTTGGAGACGATCTCCACGATGGCCTCGACCTGAGTGGTTTCCTTGAGAGGCGTGTTGTTGAGGGCATAGCGCCGGGTGCCGACCACGTAGGTCTTCTGTTCACCCCGGACCGATTTGACCGCAGTGGACTTGGGCACCAAGGTGGTTGTGGGCAGGTCTTTCTGCAGGCGGAACCCTTGGATATAGGCTCGGCCCGCGTTGGTGATCACCTCGACGTTTTGGCCGTCGTTGTCGCCGATGAAGCTGTCGAGTCCCTTGACCAGATAACTGCCGGCCTGGTCGTAGGTCCGCTCCGCAAGGTTCTGGAGCAGCGAGTTCAGCCCCTCGGCGGCGGCGAAGGCGAGCTGATCCTCGGTGATCGACGCCACGGTGATGCGGCTTCCGGGCAGCGTCCCGAGCAGGTCCTGCAGGTAGAGGTTCGATTTTTCGCGGACGGTCGCCGTCACGTCGCCGGTTTCGCGGTCGAATTTGTGGACAGCGACCACCTTGCGCTGGGTCACGTTGTTCGGCAACGCCTCGCCGCTCGTGTCGTGATTCTTGAGGGATAAGACCCACTTCTCGCGCTCGGCGGTGGGTTCGCCGGTGGCGGGGTTGATGAGCACGGCGTCCTGGTTGTAGCCGTAGTTGTACTTGAGCAGCTCGACATAGACGTAATCCGCGCCGCTCGTCTTGGCCGGGTCATAGGTGAGCACCGCTCCGGGCACGCGCTCCAGGCAGCCGTCGATGTAGACCAGCCCCTCGGCCACGGTGAGCACGTTGGCCGCGACCGTCACGCCGAAGCCGCTGACGATGGCCCCCTCCTTGAAGAGGATGTCCGCGAGCTTCCTGCGCTCGTTATTGATGATGTCCTGCTGCTCGTTCAGTTCCGAGTCGAGTAGGTCCCGGTCCTGGTGGTAGCGGACCCGCTTGTAGTTTTTCGCCGGGTCGAACGTATCGCGCGAGATGGACATGGTCTTTCCTCCTAAATCTTGATGACCCCGACCAGCTCCACCCGCGTGTCCGAGGTCTTGTTGAAGTCGGGGATGTTCTTCACTTCGTACAGATAGCCGGGATCGAGCACCTCACCGGTCGGATTGGTGTCCGGGTGGTAAACGCCGTTCGCCGCATAATCGGACTGGAGTCCGGCGATGTAGGCCACGTCTCCGCCGAAGAATCCGTATTCCCGGATGGTGATGCCGTTGGCTTCGTTTTCCTCGAAGCGGAAGAAGACGCCGATGGTCTGGGTCTCCTCGCCGGTTTCGATGTAATGGATGCCGTTCACGATGAGCGTCCCCTCCGGGTCTTCCTTGAGAAAGGTGCGCTTGTACTGCTTTTTGCGGGCCCGCTCGTTCTTGAGCGCTGTCTGGTCGATATCCGGAGCGGGCGGATTGACGGGATCGGTGAACGTGGCGTCCCCGTCACCGATGGCGCAGTGGGTGATGCCCTCGATGGGATCGCCCATGAGCAGCCGGGCGGTGAGAATGCGGCCGGTCTTGACGATGAGTCCAAGTGACATGCGTATTCCTCCTTCAGGTCTGGGCTGGCGCGAGCCTAAACAGCCCGATGGAACAAGCGTTCCAACGGATACTTACCGGAGACAGCGCGAAGCTGTCGGCGGAAGAAGAGCCGGCTTTTGTTCTTGACTTGAAGATACCTACGGTTTATACTAACCTACGGTTCATGATGGAGTGTGCCCAATGAAAAACGCCAAGCCGAAAGAGCGCAAGATACACGTGGCGCTGCCCGATGAGGTGCACCAGAAGCTGCGGGTGATGTGCGCCCTGGAAGACGTGACCATTCAAGAATATGTTTCAAGACTGATAGCCAAGGATGTGCAAGACGTGGAACTGCCGGTGAAAGCAGCAAATACCAAGCGGGAGAGTCGATATGCCTGACGGATACGGCTCTCATGCAGATTACATGTCGTGGGTGGCTGATGATGCGAAGGTGCGCCAGGAAGCTATCGAAAAGGCGCTGCGAGATGCGTTTGCCGACTTCATAGAAACCCGTCAGGTAGAGGTTATCGTATTCTCGAACGTAAGCGTGCTCGACTTGGCCAAAGCCATCATGCGCCACCCGTCAATTCTCAAGCCACTGGTCGCCGTCTGTAACATCGCAGCGCGGGCCATAGAACGCGACCTGCAAATAAAGAACGTTGATACATACAACCCGAGGTTGACTGAGCAGCAAGCTTCCGCCATAGCAGGGTATATCAAGCCATTTCTTCCTCCCTACATTGAGATCCCAGCTCTATCAAGTCTTGATCGGGTTGCCTTCATAGACAAGGAAATCCGGAAAGGGAAAGGACGATGGGAACGGAGGATCATTGAAACCTTAAACCGATTCAGCTCGGTAAAATTCAAGAAACGCAAGTTCACGGCAAACGGCGAGGAATTCGAGCTTGATGCGGCCACGCCGCACGAGGGACCTGTACGGATAGGAATCGACGTCAAGCGAATCGAGGCGCGCAGGGATATTCACAAGCGTTGTGATGAGATCGTGAACAAGGCCGCCAAACTCAAATCGGTTTTTCCGGAGGCAAAGTTTGCCGCCGTCATTTACTACCCTTTCATCGACGAACACATCAATATCCAGAATAGGCTTTCGTCGGATAACATCGACGCTATTTCATTCGCCTCCGAGTCCAAGGACTCGATAGAGAATGCCGTAAGGATGCTTCTGGCTCGTTTGGGGGTGGCTCGATGAGCCGTAATAACGAACAAAAAAGAACTCGGCACCAGTTGGTTCAGGGTGACGCACGTGACCTCTCGTTCCTTCCAGATGAATCCATTCATCTCGTAGTTACTTCGCCTCCCTATTGGACATTAAAGCGTTACAACGAACACCCGGACCAGTTGGGACACGTCAAGGACTACGAAGATTTCCTTGGTGAATTGGAGAAGGTTTGGCGTGAATGTTTTCGTGTCTTGGTCCCGGGAGGCCGCTTGGTTTGTGTGGTCGGAGACGTCTGCCTTTCCCGACGAGCGTTCGGAAGGCACGTTGTTGTTCCATTGCACGCCGACATCGCCGTCATGTGCCGGAAAATCGGCTTCGACAATCTCAATCCCATCATTTGGCACAAGATAGCCAACGCATCCTTCGAGGTGGAAAACGGGTCCAAGTTCCTTGGAAAACCGTATGAGCCTAACGCGATCATTAAGAACGACATTGAGTTCATTCTGATGCAAAGAAAGCCAGGGGGATACCGAAAACCTACTCAATATCAGCGCGATAAGAGCCGCATGTCGAAAGAAGAGTTTGATGCTTGGTTTCGTCAGTTCTGGAACATCCCAGGAGAATCGACCCGGAAACATCCTGCTCCTTTCCCGTTCGAGTTGGCGTACCGGCTGGTTCGCATGTTCTCATTCGTCGAGGATACCGTCCTGGACCCTTTCTGCGGGACTGGGACGACCATGCTCGCGGCCATGAAAACAGGACGCAATAGCATCGGAATCGAAATCGACTCCAATTACATTGACATTGCCGAGCGACGCCTCCGCCAAGAGGCCAGCGGGCTTTTTGCCGAGTACGAACTCGAAATCAAAAAGTCCGATCCTCCCCTCAAGAAACATGAGAAGTCGGTCAAGCATGCCCGGGCCTGAGCCGTCATGCTGCGGTGGGTAATATCCGCCAGCGCAGGCAGGGCCGGGACGCCCGGAACCCGGCCGCGTTGAGGGGCATCATTCCCAGCCGCATGGGCCGGGTCCGGTCTACCGACAAAAGCAAGCCGGTGTGGTTCAGCCTGCGGCGGTTGAGCAGGAGCGTCTCCACGCGTCTTCGGCGCGGAATGCCCGTGTCCACGTCCATCTCGAAGGATGCGCGGGCCTCGGTCACATAGGCGTCGGTCAGTTCGGCGAGGTTGAGCGCCTTGTTGTTCAGGGAAAAGCCGGGCCTGCGGGCGCGCCAGCGGTCGACGACGTCCCATGCGCCGGATACCTCCGACCACTGAGCGTCGGCGTAAGCGGTGATGAAAAGGTGACGGCCCACGGCCGCGCCGGAGACCTTGTCGTCCCTTCCGAGCCTCGAATGCCCGACGCGGAACCAATGGGAGAGCCGTGACCGCTTCCCGTACCGGTGCGTGCGGCGGTCTGCCGCGAGGTCGGGCGCATCCTGGACGGCTTCCGAGAGCATGTCTTTTTGGCTGAACTTGTTCCGGCAAGGCTGCGCGGAACGGTTCAGGCGCGAACGATTCAGTTCCTGGCCCGCCAGCCGGATGAACGAGACGCCCGGTTCCACCACGGGCTTGGTTTCGATCTCGCAGCAAAACGCCGCACGCCGTTCGCTGATCCACAGGTTCGGCAGACGTTCGGCGTTGAGGTCTCCGGTGTTCAGACGGAACCGGGGCGAGCGGCCATGCCAGCGGGAGACGCACACCGCGGCGCGCTCGATGTCCTGCATGAGCGTTGTGCCGTCGGTGATCCGCCACCAACCCCAGGTCTTGTTCTTGCGGGTGAGGTGGTAATCCGTGTTCAGGGCATTGTGGTTGACCACGAACGTTTCGTGCAGATGCCCGAGACACACCCGCTCGACGACCTTCTTGATGACCGCCTCGAAATCCGACTCCATGGACAGGAGCGTGTAGAGCCACTGCAGGAAGAAAACCCGAGTGCCCGCGGGATGATGGAAGGGCAGCGCGTCCCGGACTCCCTGGACGAGGTTGTCGCTGTCGATGCGGTAGACGCCCAGGCTGTAGATCAGTCCCGGCAGTTTGGCCCGTCCGACAACCGAACGGCGGTTCAGGCGCAGCGCCTTGTGGAAAGTCTCCTCGATGCGTCCTTCCCATCCGATGTCAACGAGCGAGCGGCCGATGGCGGGGATGGTGCTCTTGCGCCGGTAAATCTCCACGGCCTCGCGTATGAGACGCCGCTGGGCCGCCGCGTTTACGGTGGGATCGAAGCGGTGGCCGACGATCTCTCCGAGAAACGGCAGGAACCTCTCCTCGCAACGCCCGACGTCGAAAATCTCGGGGAAACGCTCGGCCATTACTTTGAGTTCGTCCAGGCTCGCGGCCGGGACCTTGAGAAAGGCATCCAGATCGCCGGACTCATCCCGTTCGCGGTAGATCGGCGGAAGCAGGTCGATGAGCTTCTTTTCGAAGTAGGAGGACATCAGAACGCCCTCCGCACGTCGAGGTTGACCTGACCGAGTGACGCGATCTGACCGGCGCGGATGTCGACGTCCTGGGTCGGCGTGTACATGCGCACGTGGCTCACGCCCCGCACGCCGTCCAGAAGCGCTACCAGATCCGAGAAATGAACCGGAGCGCCGAAGTTCATGCGGTCGAAGGCGAAGAAGTCCGCCAAGGCCTGTTCGACGCGGCTCCGGACCAGGTCGAGGTCCTCGCCGGCATAGGCGAACACCTCGGCGTCAATAGAGACCGGCCGATAGACGGGATCGAAGAGGTTGATCTCTACGGTGATGACCTTGCGCGATTCCAGGTATTCGGCGAGGTCCTGCTTGAGAAGCGCCGACGGCGGACCGCCGCCGTCCGGGGCCACAGCCAGGTTGACCTGGTAGTAGCGGATGTTCTTGCAGTCGTTGACGTCAAGGACCTGGGCCTTGGCCACGCCCGGAAACCCTTCGGCCAGGGCGAGGTAATCCTCCTTGGTGACAGCCTTCCAGAGCGAGCGCACCTCGGCCGGGGCCTGACGGCGGGCGTGTTCCAGCGTCTCGCGGTCCGCTCCGCCTGTCGCGGGGACCGGGTTGATTACCGCGAGAGGAACCAGACCGCCCTCGAGGTAGATGGCCGTTAGAAGCTCGGTGACGAGGTTGGGACCCAGGTTGCCTTCGGCCCCGAGAGTTTCGAGGTACTCGACGCGGATTTCCGCGCCGGAGTCGGGAACCGCTCCGCGCAATCCGTCGCCGAAGACGATCCGGGTGATGTCCAGCGCATCGGTTTCGGCCATGAAGTGGCGCGAGTCCGAGCCGCTTTCCTGAAAGTGGGAGACCTCGGTCCATTCCTGGTCCTGCACCCACACACGGATCGACCCGTGGGCGATTTCCTTTCCGGCCAGGATGATCGGATCGCCCGTTTCCCCGTGGGCAGTGAAGTTCTCGGTCTTGCGTTTCCCCTGGAGCGCGCCCGCATCGACGCTCGTCCGGCTCCGAGGGATCGTCGCGTCTTCGACCGTCTCGAACACGATGTCGTTTTCTTCCAGACGGGCCCTGCACGTCGTTCCTGCCGGGATCACCAGGTCCGCGTCGAGCGGCGCGGCCAGGGAAAATCGCAAAGCGGTGGTGGCGGCCACCGGGCCGTCAAGCCGGTAGCTGATGAGCTTGCAGAGGTTGATGACGTTCTGCCGCTGGCGGGCGGTGGGCAGGAATGCCTCCGCCGCCTGGGCGTCGAGGTAGTAGGCCAGCATGTCGCCGATGCCGCAGAAGAGTTCCAGCAACACCACGCCGAGGTCGGACGCGTTGAAATCCGTCCAGCGGTCGGTGAGCTGCGGCACCCGCGCCAGCAGTTCCCGGCGCAGGGACTCGTAGTCTTTGTTCGTGTAAGCGATGCTTGCTCTGCCCATTTCCGTTCGTCCGTTGCGGTTCGGTCACAAGTGGTCCCTCCGGACGAGCCGGACGAGGACCCGCTTGTTACTTACCGGCGACGGAGCGGAACTGTCGGGGCGGAGCGGATTGGCGCGGTTCGCGGTAAAATGGATAGACCAGGTTGCCCTCCACCTGGCTCTGGATGACGCGATAGGCGATGCGGACCGGGAGAAGATTGCGATCCTTGTTCGCGGGGGAATCGTCGAAGGAGACGCCGGTGATGACGACCCGTTTCTCCCAGCGCTTCACGGCGTCGATCACGTAATGGCGGATCAGCCCCTTCAGCACCTCATCGTTCGGCTCGAACACCAGGTCCTTGAGTTTCGAGCCGAATTCCGGGCGCATGAAGCGTTCGCCCGGCCGGGTGCCGAGAATCTGGATGATGCTCTCGTGGATGTGTTCATGCTCGGTGGAGGTGGCCGAGGAAACCTGCGCGCCCCCGGACCGCCGCTGAAAGCGGAAGGGGAACTTCAGCCCGCGTCCGAGAAAATCCAAGGCCATCAATCACGCTCCTCGCAGATGCAGGCGGGCGGGTCACCGGAACCTGGGTCTCCATTGGAGTCATCGTCGTCCGGGAAATGAATGACCAGGTCCAACCCGCCCGCCATGGCGACATGGATCGTGCCGTCGGCCTCGATGACGCCCTTGTGACCGCTTTCCATGGCCGTAAAGCCCTTGGCCCCGCCGGGTACCAGACGAACCTCGATATCCTCGCCCACGCCTTCAATCCGGGAAATGCCGAGCACCACCGAGGTGCCCGCGGGGTTGCCGATCATGGCCGTGCGCTCTGACTGAAATACATCCAGCCGGTAACCGCCCGGCAACTCCACGCGGCAGCGCCCCTGCGCGGTCTGTGTCGGATCGATGTCCAAGGGCAGCCCTTCGATTCCGGCCGCTTCATGGGTCATACGCACCGCCTCGGGCTTGAGCATCAGCTCCCGGCCGTCGGGGAGCGTTACCACGCCGCCGCGCGCGGGTTCGAGAGCGGTCACAGAGCCATCCATGCCGATGGCCGTCAGTCTTCCATCCGGTCCCACCCGAACCATGACGCCGTCGGCGAGGGTGAAAAGGCGTCCTCCGTCGGGAAGGTCTCTCACAACAGTGCCCGCCGGCATGGCGACGAAGGGGTTGAAGTCCGGCGGCATCGGTTGATCCACGACCTGCATGTATTGCTGCGCGCTCTCGGCGTGCGCCTCCAGTACCGTTTGAGCTTCCGCCCGAAGGGCTTCGGAGGCGTCGTGACTCTGCTGCAGAATGCCTTTGATCTCAGACAGGCTGTCTCGAATCTGCTGGAGATAGGGCTCATCACCCTCGCCGTCCGTCACGCCGAGACCGGCCGCGAGCAGACGCACCAGCGCCATGATCTCGTAATGGGACGGCGACGAACTGGTCTGCTCGATGATCGGCCCGCCGCCCTCTTCTCCGTATCCGTTTCCGACAACCATGTTCCGTCAACTCCCGATAGGTATGAGTTCGATGTTCTGCACGAACCAGCCGGCGAACTTCTGGTAAAGGCCGTCGCCCGTGTCCCAGAGAAACCGCAGCGTGACCGTGCCGCCCGTGAATTGAGACAGGTCGATGGTCTCGGTCCTTCGCGGAACGGGGTACGGCTGCAGCGGAGCGCCGTTCATGTCGTAAGTCGGATTGAAACTCCGCATAGACCACCAGTCGACAAAGAACTCGAGCCGGTCGAAGTAGGGTCCGTCCACGCTCTCGATCTCGCCCCAGACATCGAAGCGGAGGAGGTAGTCCCGGTCCAGGGTCACCTCCGATGCAAGCTCTCCGGTCACGCGGATATTGCTGCCGGAAGCGTCGTACCAGCCGGAGAAATAGTAAAAGTGCCAGGTTCCGTACGGTAGAAGCTCCACATAGCCGGACGGTCTCCAGTCGAGCACCGCCGCGGCTTTGGGCTTCTCCACGTCGACCTGGATGTATCTGCGGGATGACACCACCTCGTCCCGGATCGCCTCGGCCACGATGATGGTCGCGCCGGGTGTCGCGCCGAAGCGCAGCACACCGTTCTCGACCCTGGCGATTTCCGGATGGACGGACTCGAACCGCACCTCGCCGCCGGGCGATCCGATGACGGCCACCGGGACCGCTTGTTCCGTCTCCCGATATGGTTCCCGGATCAGAGAGGGAGCGACTTCCCAGAAGGACAATGGAAGGTTATGTGGGATAGTCATAACCATACCCGTCGTACCCTCCGCCTCCGCCTTGTCCGTAATCGACGACCTCCACCTGGATGTAGCGGACGCTGTCCCGATTCTCCGAGTCGTATGCCATGACGACCGTCGCGCCCGCCTGCCAACCGAGGTTCAGCCTTCCGTCTTCGTCCACCCAGGCGATGTTGGAATCGGCGGATTCGAACTCGATCTGTCCGGTGGGAGCGCCGCGCACGGAAAGCGGTATCGTCACCGACCAGCCGGTGAGCGACACTTTCACCGTCTTGGGGAAGACGTCCCAGTAGTGAAACTGCGGTTCCTCGAAATCCATCCTCGGTCCTCAGTCGTTGGTGTTCAGGCTGCCGGTCACGATGATCGCGCCGCAGGCCGTGATGTCGCCGATGCGTGCGTTCGGCAGTCCTTCGGTCGCGGTGTCGAGGCTGCCCGTGACGATGGGCGTCACGCCGTGGCCCGGTATCGGGCAGACGTGCAGATCGCCCAGCCGCGCCGCGGGTCTTCCGTTGACTACGGTGCGAAGCGCTCCTGTGACGATCACGCCGCCGTGGCTGGAGATGTCACCGAGTCTCGCCTGGGGTCTTGCCATGGTTATTTTCCCGTCAGGACATGGACCAGAAAGCCGACCACGCCGCCCACGGCTCCGCCGACGGTGAGCACGAGACCGACCACCTTCCACATGGTCTCGACGCCCATCTTCTCGTTCATGCCCGACTGCAGGTTCTTGATGTCGTCGGCGTGCCGGCGCAGGTCGTCCTGGATGTTGCGCACCAGAAGGTCCACGTTCTCCTTGTCCGACTTCTTCTCGATTTCGCGTTCGATCTTCTCAAGTCGAGCCTGGATTTCCCGGCGGTGGTCTTCGAGGATGCTTCGGAATTCGGCCCGCCAGGATTCGAAGGTCCGGGCCAGCATCCGCTCGCTCCGGTTCCAGTCGCACGGGGCGCTTTCATGTCGGGTTTCATCCATTCGTTTTCCTCCTTCGCAGCGAAAAGCGGCCGCGTATCTGCAGATCGATCTCGAACCGGTCGGACAGGCCTCGCCGTTCCAGCGCATGGACCATGGCGTCGCGTGCGCAGTGGATCTGTTCGATCCGCATGCGCTGGGAGATGGAGTCCGCATGGATGCGGTAGTAATAGAGCGGTCTGCGGATGTGGCGGACCTCGGTCAGCTCCGCCATACGCAGGCAGAGGTCGTAGTCCTCCGCGCAACGGAAGCTTTCGTCGATGCCGCCCGCCGCGTCGAAGGCCGAGCGCCGCATCAGGCGGAAATGGAAAGTCATGAAGTCGAGAAGCATCCGGTCCTTGGAGAAGGGAATCCGGCAGCGGTTGCCGTAGCCGCGTGCCTTGCCGTCCTCCCCGATGGTCACGTAGTCGGTGTAGACCAGACCTACAGAGGATTCTTGGTCGAGAACCGCGGCGGTCTCTTCCAACGCCGTCGCGGCGAGGATGTCGTCGCCGTCGACCCAGCCGAGGTACGGCGCGGCCGTCTCCGCAATCGCGGCCTTGAGCGCCGGGGTCCGGCCCAGATGCTTCGCAGCGATGACGCGCACGCGGTCGTCCAGCTTGGCGTAGTCACGGGCGATCTCCAGTGTCCGGTCAGTGGAGCCGTCATCCCAGACGACCAGTTCAAAGTCCCGCCGGGTTTGGGCCAGAACACTTTCGACCGCCTCGGCGAGATAACGCTCGCCGTTATACACGGTCATGACCAGGGATGCCGCGGGGCTTGTCGTCTCGTTGTTTGTCATGGGTTGATCAGCACCTTGTTCGTCGAGCGGATGACGATGTTCCCCATGACGGCGTCCATGAGGATCACGCTTCCGGATTTGTCCGTGGCTTGGATGCGCTCCTGTCCGGCGGCCGCGTTCATCACGACGACCTGGCCGGCCTTGTCCGTGAGACGAATCATCTCGGTCCCGGCGGTGGAATCGATGAGGATTTCCTGTGTGCCGCAGAGTCCCCAGATATGGACCTTCTCCTTGCCCTTGGTGGTGTCGATGAGAATCTTCTGCCACCGGGCGCGGGATTTGTCGCAGGACTGGATATGGATTTTCTCCTTGTCCTTCCACGCCTCCCAGCGCACGAACTGGCGGCACAGATCGGTGATCTCGATCCGGGCCTTCTGGTCCTTGATGTCCGAGTCGATGTCGAGTTGGTCGCCCTGCTCGGCGTCCTTGGTCCCCCGGCGGCGCGCATTGCCGGCCTGAACGTCGCGCTTCACGCGGCATTCCATGTGGAGAATCTGCCCCGCCCGGTCGATGACCTTGAGGAACTCCTCCTCGTCCCGGTCGTCGAGAACGATGGTGTGACCGGTTTCGGTCTTGAGAAGAACCTTGCGGCGCGGGCAGTAGTACGGCGGGTGACCGTGGTGTTTCTTGTGCTCCAGGTCGTCTTGCCGATCGGGCTTGTGTTCGAGCTTGTCCTCACAGTCGGTGCAGGTCGGATCGGAGCACAGGCGCTTCGATTCTTCCGGTTGTTCGCCGGGGTTGGTCTTGGCCAGCCACACGCCGGACCAGATCGGGTATTGGACGTTGCCGCCCTCGAACTCGGCCCAGACTGAAGCCCCTTCCTCGGGAATGAGAAACACGCCGATATCTTCGTTGCCTCCGTAGGCAAAGCAGGGCCACGCCCAGTCCGACCAGTTCTCCTTGCCGGTGCCGAGCACGGCCGGGATTTCGAGTCGGCAGCGGCCGAGCCGCTCCGGATCGTTGTTGTCCCGCACGAACGCCCGGTATTTGCCATACCAGCGGTTCTTGTAGCGTTCCTCGTGCTGCCGGTCCTGTGTCTCGATCACGGTCCGTCCTCCGGATCACTTCAGCGGCAGGAAGCCCCGCAGCACCTCGCGCACGATGCGGGTGACGGTTCCGTCCGGCGTCTTCTTCGGATCAGCCTTGGCCACGGCATGACGCAGGGCGTCCTGGGCTGCGTCTTCGAGCTTGAGTTCCTGCCCGGCGACGCCGGTCTTGACCTCTTTCGCGCCGAGCCGCTCGATGACGCCGATCACTGCGTCCAGAGCCGCAGCCTTGGCCCGGCCCCAGGCGGTCAGCTTGATGACGGTGAGGAGCGTAACGAACAAGGTCGCGATGAGTTCCTTGTGGTCCAGGACAAAGGTCAGAATCTGTTCAAACTGCTGCATTGCGGTCACCTCCGTTGGTTTTCATCGCTTCTTCGAGCGAAACGTATTTCCCGTCGAGGTGCCCCCAGCGGACCCGCTCCTCGCGTATGTCGACGTGAATGAATCCCCGCTCCGGATAGACGCCGATTCCGCCCTCGCGGAAGGCGTCCACCCGCTCCGCGAGTTCGTACATCCCGGCGACGGACAAGCCCTTGATCACGATGTCCGCGGCATGTCCGAGCAGATGCCGACTCTGTTTAGCACCGCCCACGGCACGGTTGTGATCGGGGCAGCGGTACCCGCTGGTCACGCGGACGGGAGCGCCCGCGAGGTCGCGCAACTCCTGGAGCGCATCCACCAGGCGTGGATCGATATCGGTCTTGCCGCAACACCGGCAGGCGAACTCGCTCTTCGAGAAATTCCGGCTCAAATCTCCCATATGCTTTTCCTCCTTACAGCCTCCGCCCGCTGTCCGCGTCGATGGTCACCATCGGCGGCGGCTCTTCCTTCGGTGTGGGCGGCGCTTCCTGGTCGTTCTGCTTGCCCTTGGCCTCGTCCGACTTGTCGCCGGCCCCTTTGCCCAGGGCGTTTTTCTTGAGTTTCAGTTCGCAGTGATATCCGCCCTCGCCGAAAGCGTGGCGGACCGAATGGCAGTAGTAGACGCCCGAGAATTTGCGGCCCACGCCTTTGACCTCCACGTTCTGCTTGGCTCGCAGCGCGGGGATGCCGATGGTCACCGCATCGGCTTCCACCTGGCGGAGCTCGGCCTCGCGGAACTTCCCCTCGGAGAGGTCCTGGGCCGGTTCCTGTCGCGGCTCCTCGTGGAAGCCCTCGGAACGGTCAAAGGTGGGGACCACCTGCCCGGACTCCTGCTCCTTGTAAGCGCCCTCGCCGGTGTTCCCGTCCACCAGGTAGGTCCGTTTCCCCAGCGAGGTCCGCTCCGGGGTGGTCTCGTTATTGGCCTTGTGCTCGACCGGCTCCTTCTTGCGAGGGTCCACACCCACGGCCTTGGTCTCGACGCCCGCTCCCTTGGCCCCCTGTGATTGCGTCGAGGGGCGGAAGGAACGCAGAACGCCCTTGCGGTCGGTGAAGTACTCGAGGGTCGCGGCGGGCTTCTTGTCCAGATCGCGGGGATGGAAATGCAGCTCGTCGTCCTGGACGTAGAAGACGTATCCGGTGACGCCGTCGCCGTCCTTGTCCCGCGCCTTTCCGGCCAGTTCCTTGAGGAACTGTGCGTCGGAAACGTTGCTCTGGGTTACGCGCAGATGACGGGCTTTCGTGGCCGTGACCACCGGAGTGAGGCCGTTGGCCCCTGCGATCTCTTCGGCGATCTCGGAATAGAGGATGCCGGGCGCGGGCTTCTGCCAGACCTTCTGGTTCTCCTTTCCGGCCAGCTTGAAGCCTTTGTCGTAGGCCTTGATATGGATGGTCGGGTCACCGTCCTCCGGAAAGTCGTAGTCGATATCCTTGATGACCGCCTTCTTGCGCGGCGAGAGGTTGCCGACATATCCAAAACGAGCGACGATCTCGTTGCCTTCCTGGAACAGGGGATCGTCGACGAACTGGAGGTTCCGGTCGGTGACCGCGAGCTCCAACACGTCGAGTTCCTCCTCGTTGTCCTCGAAGACGAACGAGGTGATCTCCTGCGTGATATCCGCCGAAAGGGTCTGCCCCTCGATCTGGATCAAAAAGGTCGGTTTGAAGGTGTCGATATCCATGCGCCGGTCTCCAGTCGGCCCGCCTGAAGGACGGACTCCACCGGATACTTACCGGCGACCGGCGCGAGGTGTCGGGATGGACCTGGGAGCGGGTCGGCGAGGAATTTCCGGGCTCACGTGGATGCGATCCCCTGACGGCGGTGTCTTGCTTAAGCCAACGTCTGTGCAAATCAAAAGTTTAACTTGCTTTTTGCACAAACATGCCGTATCATCATGCCATGATCACTCGAGATGTCACCCAAGAGCTGTTGCGATCCGCCGCCGAGTACCCAGTGGTGACCATCCTCGGGCCGCGGCAGTCGGGCAAGACCACCCTGACCCGGATGACGTTTCCGGACATGCCGTACTTTTCGCTCGAGGACCCGGATGTGCGCATGGCGGCCGAGGCCGATCCGCGGGGTTTTCTCGCACAGATGGAAGGCGGCGGCGTCCTGGACGAGGTGCAACGGCTTCCGGTTCTGCTTTCCTATATCCAAGGCATGGTCGACAAGACCAGGAAACGCGGGCGGTTCATCCTGACCGGCAGTCATCAGCCGCAACTGCATGAGGCGATCAGTCAGTCGCTGGCGGGCCGGACGGCCATGCTGGCCCTATGGCCGTTTTCCCTTCGCGAAATCCGCCGATACGATTCGGCCCTTGACCCCTTCGATTTGATCTGTCGCGGTTTTTTCCCCAGGCTTCATGAAGAAGGATTGGAGCCGCGCCGGTTTTTCAACGGCTATCTGCAGACCTACGTCGAGCGGGATGTCCGCGCCTTGATTCAGTTGCGCGATCTGTCGCTGTTTCAGAAGTTTCTGACCCTGTTGGCAGGCCGGGTGGGACAGATCGTCAACCTCGCCTCGCTGGGAGGCGACGTGGGCGCTTCCGCCACGACGATCCGAAACTGGCTCTCAGTGCTGAAGGCTTCGTATGTCGTGTTCGAACTGCCCCCGTTTTTCGAAAACGTCCAGAAACGGGTGATCAAGTCGCCCAAGATATACTTCACCGATGTGGGGCTTGCCGCCTTTCTGCTCGGCATCCACACGGCGGAGCAGGCTTCCCGCGACCCTCTGCGGGGAAACCTTTACGAGAACCTCGTCATCGCCGACATCGTAAAAAACGCCCTGAACCGCGGGATCAGGCCTGAGATCTATTTCTTCCGGGACTCCCACGGCAACGAGGTCGATCTGCTCGTCCGGGAAAAAGGGATGCTCACGCCGGTCGAGATCAAGTCCGCAGCGACCTTCTCCGCGGATTTCGTCAAACAACTCGAATGGTTCCAAACGCTGGGCGTCAAGCGGGTCCTGCCTGGGACGGTCCTCTATAACGGCGAGCGGCCGTTCGACATCCGGGGCGTCCGCATCCTCAATCCGCTCCATGTCGAGGATATCTGGAAAACGCTGACCGAACCTTCCGAAAAAGGAAAGCGCTGATCTCTCGATGTCAGCCAAGCAGTCTCATCAGTGTATGTTCCGCCGAGGGGATGCGCAGGATGGTCCCCGGCGTCAGTTCCATGGGAAAGAAAATGTCGTTGTAGTCGCAGATGATCCACCAGAGATCGGCCTGTCCCAGATAGCGATGGGCCAGCAAATCGACCCGGTCCCCCTCGATCACCGTGTGAAACCGGTCGTCGGGCCGGGGCTTGCTCTCGATGGCCGGACGCGCGCCCAGGAAATCCCCTTCTCCCGACGCGTAGAGAATGGATGCCGCGTATCTGGATCGACGTCCGATCATCCGCGCACCTCCGAATAGTCCACGGACTGGTCGATGTACTCCTCGAGCATCACGTCCACTTCGGCGTGCTGGGGCAGCAGGTTGTCCCGGTCGAACATGTGGAAGAACCGGGCTTTCACCTGGCGGACGACACAAAGCACGCCCGGGTAGAGGTCTCCGAACATGAAGATCACCCGGTGCGGGGCGTTCTTGAGCATGGTTCCGGCGTGTTCGGGATAGAGCAGCGAGCGCAGCCAGTCCACCGACTCCTTTACGGACCCCTTGAAGAAGACCAGCTTGAAGCCGATCTTGCGCGGCTCGCCGGCCACGTACTGGTAACGGGGATGGCTCATGCCCGGAATCTTGATGGCCGCGTAGGCCGTGCTTTTCTCGTCGACGATGTCGTTCGGGTTGTACTGAAAATCGAGGTAGTCGCCCGTGTCCACGTCCACCAAGTACGCGGTGATCTCTTTCCGGTCCCAAGCCACGGCTACATCACCTCCAACTCGATGACGGGCTTGCCCAGACGCCGGGCATGATCGACTTCCCGTCGCATGCCGTCGGAAAGGCCTTCGCCGGTGAACACCCAGACCTCGTCGCAGCTCTCCATGAACGTCAGGCCGCAGGCGATGCCCGCTTCGCGTTCGGAGGTCTTTCCGTCATCGAGGAAGCGCGTGTAGAGAAGGTGCGGCGCAAAGGGCGCGCAACCGCGTTCCACCGCCTTCCGGCAGAGACGTTCGGCGGTCGCCGTGTTCCGGGGAACGTCCCCGGCGTACCGGCTGCAAATGAATATCCGTTTCATGCGTTCCTCACAGCGTCTCGTAGTTCTTGATCTTGCGCTCGCGCAGGTCCCGGTACACGGAACGGGCCACCTGCCGTCCGTCGAGCAGCGTGGTCACCGACACCTCGATGGGCCGCTCGCCGAGTTGCTGAAGCTTCGCCAGCAAGGATTCGAGCACCGGGCGAAGCGTCTCCCCCGGAGGTGCGGACGGCATGCCGGACTCCGGACCGAGCGCTCCTTTGGTCTCGCCGAGAAGACGGGCCTGAGCGGTGGGGAGAGAGGCGGCTGGTCGCTCCATCGGAACCGCCGCTCCGGTGCTTTCCAGGGAAGAGGCAAGCGTCGGTGCTTCCGCCGCCATGACCGGTGTGAGCGCCAGGGTTCCCGCCAGCATGGCGGGAGCGGCGATCTTGCCGGTCAGCCCGGTCATGAACCCGAATGCGCGGGTCATGGCCTCGGCGGGTGCTGAGGCGGCCTTGGTGATACCTCCGGCCAGGGTCTGAATCAGCGCAGCGCCGCTTCGGGTCAAGTCCGCGAGCGGGCCTTCCTTGGCATCGGAGAAAGGCAGCAGATTCCGCACGAACGAAAGGGCCGACTTGGCGGCCTGGTACGGCGCACTCACGGCGGACTTGATGCCATCACCCACCGCGATCATGAACGCCCTGCCGCTCTCGAACGCCGAGTTCGCCAACGAGGACACGCTGGACGCCAGAGACCCGAAGGCGCTCGATGCGGCGGTCTTTACTTGTTCCCATGCGGACGATGCGGCCGATGCCAACCCCTCGAACGGGGCCTTGATCCAATCCCAGGCGCTCTGCGCCATGGTCTTGATGGTGTCCCATGCCGTCGACGCCGTGCCGGTGATCCGGCTCCAGGCGGAGATGGCGCTTCCGGCGATCCAGTCGAAGGGCGCGGAAAGAAGCGGCCAGGACGACTGGAACAGTGAACCGATCCGGTTCCATCCACCTTGGAGAAGGTTGGCGATTCCATCCCAGGCCGCACCGGCGGAGGTTTTGACCTTGTCCCAGGCCGCTCCCGCGGAACCTGCGATCCACGAAAAAGGCGTGCTGACGAGCGACCAAGCCGTGCTCCCGATGTTCCCGAGGCTCCCCCAAAATCCGGTTGCGGCGCTTGCGATGCCGTTCCAGGCGGTCCCGGCTGCGGACTGCATCCATTTGAAGGGCGCGGCCAACACGTCCGCAGCTCCACGACCGAGCGTTGTGATGCCGTTCCAAGCGCTCGATGCCGCAGTGCCGACAGTACGCCAGACGGCGGACGCGGCCTCCGCTCCTTTCCTGAACGGCCAGGTGACCGCGGAGAGGATGCCGCCTCCCAGGCTTTTCAAACCGTCCCATACCCAGCGGACCGTGTTCAGCATTCCTTGCAGCGCCAAGCCCAGCACCTTGCCCGGCAGGGAGAGGACGCCGAGCATTCCCTTGGCCAGTGTTTTGAGAACGGCTGCGCCGGAAGCGGTGAGGTCCGACAACGGACCGGTCTCCGCGTCTGAAAAAGGCAGCAGTCTGCGGAGCCACCCGAGAGCCTTCTTGAGCATCTCGAACGGATAGGTGACCGCCGACCAGATGCCTTTTCCGACGGATACGAGAATCGCCTTGCCCGCCTCGAAGAAAGTCATGTCGCCGGATAAGAATCCCCGCACCGCGCTGAAGACATCGGCCAGCGTCCGGACCAGAGGCAGGTTCATGAAGGCTGCAGCCAAAGCCGATGCCGCGGAAGCGAAAAAACTTCCGACGGCGGAGAAAAGTCCCTTGATGAAATCCCAGACGCCGACGATCACGTCCCGGGCCCAACAGAACGGCGTGGCCAGGAAATCGAAGACCGCGCCGCCGACGGCCTTGAGGCCGTCGAGCACGGAGAGGTCACCGGTGAGTACCTGCCAAACCGCGTAAACGACGCGGGCCGCCATGCGGAGCGCCTCGACCAAAAGCCGGACCGGCAGAAAGAACTTGTAGATGAACTTCCCCGCCTCGATGAAAGTGGTGACGATGGTCTTGCCGAGCCAGACGACCGCGCGCACCACCCAAGCCACCACCGTGATGACGGCCGCCAGGTTGTAGATGACGAACTTAAGGAGATACGCGCCGACCTTGGCGATCACACCGAGCACCGTGCCGAGTGTCTCGCCGAGACTCCGATAGGAGGAGGCATCGGCGGAAGAGGCCGCCAAGCCGAAGATTTCAAGGACCGAGAAGATCGCTTTGTACAGCATGTCGTAAGCCTGCATGAGCGCCCGGACCGCGGGTTCGAGAATCGCCCTGATCTTTCCGAACGCGTCGGAGAATGCCTCCCACAAGCCGGTCAGAAACTGGCGCACCCGGTAGTAGATGCGGAAGACCGTGACCACCAGTCCCATCAGTCCGGCCTGTTCGAGCTTCTGGGCCAGGTCGGCCGACATGGTTCCGGCTCCGCCGGAGAGCGAGGTGACGAGCGCCCGGATTCCCTGGAATACGAGTTGCACCTTTTCCCATGCGCCGAGGATGGTGTCCCTGATGCCGGCGAAGTTGGTCTCCCAAGCCCGCTTGAGGAGATAAACGGCGAGCACCACACCGCCGATGATCGCGACCACCGGAAGGAAATATGCCGCGAACGTGCTTCCCACACCGGCGATTGCCGCGCCCATGGCGGCAAGCCCCGCCTTGATGGCGGGGAGCATGAGGCCGATGGTCCCGGCCGCGGCGATGACTCCCCCGACGACGACCAGCACGGCACCCAGGGCGATGGACAAGGTCAAGAGGACTCTGGTCAACCCCGGCATCGAACGTGCGAGCTTCTGGAAGAACAGGACGGCTTTCGATATCCCCTGGATAACCGGAGTCACCACCGGCAGAAGCGTGCGGCCGAGGATTTCAGCGAGGTTTCCGACCTGCTGGCGCAAAAGCTGAAACTGACTGCCGATATCCATGTTCATGGCCCGCGCCATTTCCTCGGTGACGGCGGTGCCGCTCTTCATCGCCTGTTCGATGGTGCGGATGTTGCCCTCCAGGGACTCCATTCCCTGGGACATCTGGAGCAGGAACTTCACCGCCTCATCGGAGCCGAAGGCCTTCTTGATCTGGACCTGCGCGGCGGCCTGGGTAAGGTCCGGAAAGCGCGACTTGATCTCTTGAAGAATGGGGATGACCCCTTTGAGCCTTCCTGTGGAATCCACGAAGGACAATCCCAATTGTTCACCGGCCTCGGCCGCCTTCATGATGAAAGCCTTGTAGAGTGTTCCGGCTTCCGAACCGGGCATTGTCGTCTGCAGTTGCCCGAGAATGGCAAGCTGTTCCTGCAGCGGGATGTTGGAAGCGGCGGCGACCGCGCCGATGTTTTTGACGGCTTCAGCCATCTGCGCCCCGGTGGTCTTGAAGGACGCTACGGTCTGAGCCATGGCTCCGGAGAAAGCCTTGGCCCATTCCATATCGGTCATGCCCGACATGATCGGCTTGAAGATGCCGTACCCGGTGGTGAAGGTGCCGACCATCTCCTGGATGCTGGCCTTGGTGGCCTTGGCGGTGAGCGCGGCCATGGCGGAGAAGGTGCCCACGGCTTCGTCGGAGAGGCTCGACAACGCCGACTTTACGTCGTAGGCCGCGCCGATGAATTCAGCCTTGCTGTATCCGGCCCAGGTATTGGTGAAGCTCTCGGCGGCGTCTTCGAGAGCGCGCAGGTCCTTGGTGCCGAGCGACGCCATTTCGCCCAGGGCTTTCTGCGTCGCGGCGGTGGAGGCGATGAGTCCGACGGGCACGGCCATGAGCGCCAGCCCCGCGCCGATCATCATGGTGCCCTTCTGGATGCGGTCGAGGTTGCGCGTCATGCGCTCGCTGGAGGCAGCCACCGTCGCGTCCAGGGACTGCATGGACGACTGGACCCGGGCCGCGTTCTGCGAGAACGCGTCCTTCATCGAGACGATGACGCCGAGTCCGAGATCTCCGTTCATGTGCGCCTGCGCTCCATTTCTTCACGCTCAAAAGCAAGCTGCCGCTCCAGGGCCTCCACGAATTCGCGGCGGACCGAGAGCGGCAGCGCCCGTGTTTCCGAGAAACTCCAGTGGAGCCCGCCGTAGGCGAGGAAAAACGCGTCCCTTACAAGCGAACTCCGGGAAACAAAAAACCCGGTTCCGCCTCCAGCCGGGTGCGGATGCGTGTCCCGCACGATTGGCAATCGGTCTCCACTGTCGTGTCGATTCCCGCGTCCACCCTCAGCATCTCCTGCCGGAGGGCGCCGCGGTCCCGCATCGACATATCGTTCATGATCTTTTTGGTCGGCGGCGCGCCGTCCACGTCGATGATTCGGATCAACATGGCCGAGGAGATGGAAGGCTCTTTGAGTGCGGCCAGGCGTTTCTCCTTGTGGCCGTCCAAGTAACCGAACCGGACCTTGCCTCCGGAACCGGGCAGCGTGAACGCGAACTCCCGTTCCTCTCCGTAAGGCGTGACCTCCAGTTCGTCCAGGTTGACCGTCACGGCGTTTGACGCCCGGCAGGCGGTGTTCGGGCAGGTCAGTTCCAGCTCGACCTCGTCGCCGAGCGAGATCTGACGAAGGCGCACCAGAATGAACAGCCGGTCCCCGGAGAGGAGGTCCAGCACATCCTTGACCGTCGGCTCGTCGTTGTCCCCCAGCCGCACGATGCAGTTCTTGAGCGCCTGATTCACGGCGTCGCCGGTGCGGATGAGACGCTGGTTGGTGAGCAGTTCCTCCTCGGCCCCGGTCATCTCCCGGAGCTCGATCTCGATGCCGCTCGGCAGTTCAAAGGTGTGCATGATTTACCTCCTCGGATCAGGTCCAATACTGGAAGCAAATGCTGAGCTTCTCGATGGTGTTGTCCGTGTTCGCGCCCTCGAGTTCGTCATACTCCAGGACCTTGATCCACGCGCCGTGCAGAGTCCATCGTCGCGTTTCGTTGCCGGTTCGGTCGTAGCGGACGAGGTCGATATCGCGCATGTAGTCGTTGGGCAGGCCGCCGACCACGGCGTTGACGTCCACCTGTTTCTTGATCCACTCCCTGGCGGCCTCGTCGGAACCGTCCTGGAGAATCCCTTTCTCCAAGGTGATGTCCTCGAACTTGACCCGTCCGGCCACCTTCTGGTCGAACATGGAACCGGCGGGAGCGAAGGCCACCTCCTCGAACTCGGTCTTGGGTTCCTGGCCCTTCTTGAAGAGCGCCACGTCGAAACCGTTCACCTCGACGGCGAATTGCCAGTTCTGATACAGACTCTTGGGCATGTTGCCGCTGCGCATGACTTACCTCCTTACCCGGTCTTGAATATCTCTTTGAAATCTGCCCCCGTGGCGGTGAGCACGAAGTTGAGCTCGATGAATTCCGCCGTTTTGGTCGGCTTGACGAAGACGCGCGCCACGAGTTCGTTGCGGTCGATCACAGCCGGGGTGTTGGTCTCCTCGTCGCACTGGACGGCGAAGTCGTAGAGACCGCCCTTGTCCTTGATGTCCTGCATGAAGGGGTTGATCAACCGGATCAGCGCCCGCCAGGTCTGCGGGTTGTTGGGTTCGAAGACCACGAAGCGCGAGGATTCGGCGATGGCTTCCTCGATGAACATCATCAGCCGCCGCACGTTGACTCGGTCGAGGGCCGAGGGCTGGCTTTGCAGGGTTTTCTGCCCCCAGATGTTGATGCCGCTGTCGGGGAAGGAAGCGATCACGTTGACACCTTCGGGATAGAGGACGTCCCGCTCGCCCCGGCTGGTCTTGTAGCCCAGGGACAAGGCGTTGAAGACCCGGCCGCGGTCGATGCCCGCGGGCGCGTACCAGACGTGGGTCTTCTTGTCGCTGCGGGCGTAGCACCCGGCCACGGCTCCGCTGGGCGGAACGAGCTTGCGCTTGCCGGTCACCGGGTCGTTGATCTCGATCCAGGGATAGTAGAGAGCGGCATAAGACGAGTTGAAGGCCCCGTGGGAATACATCCCCTGACCCTTGCGGAAATCCACCGCTTCCAGGGGTTCGAGGTGAATGGGCGCTTCGGCGAGAAACATGAGGTCCTGGCGGTTTTCCGCGTAGGTGATGCCGGCATGGATCACCTCGGCGGTCGTGACGCCCGGAGCCATGACCAGATTCAGCGCGTCGATCTCGTCGAAGGCGTAGAAGCCTGTGTGCTGGGAGGGATCGCCGGAGTAGTCGGCATCGTCGAGCCCGGTAAGACCGTCGTCTCCTCCCGAAAGGTCGAACACCCCGATCACCGGCCGGTCCAACGGAAGGCCGGATGCGGTTCCAAGGTCCTCGACGGTGATGAAATCCGACCGTTCGTTGACGACAAGCTCGACATGGTTCGGAGCCGCTTCGTCCATCGAGAGGTCCTTGAAGACCTCAACGACCTCACCCTTGTGGCGGACCACCAGGTTGAACGCGCCGGTCGGATCGAGAGAACCGTCTTCGACCTGAACGGAGAGCCGCTCACCCCAGATTCC
Source organism: Candidatus Ozemibacter sibiricus (assembly GCA_003327425.1). Taxonomy (GTDB): domain Bacteria; phylum Muiribacteriota; class Ozemobacteria; order Ozemobacterales; family Ozemobacteraceae; genus Ozemobacter; species Ozemobacter sibiricus. The sequence goes on along the minus strand of QOQW01000015.1, from coordinate 116,120 downwards.
TTCGTCGGCCGCCCGCACCTTGAGCGTGTCCAGGGCGTTTTGTCCTCCGGACAGGTTTGCCGAGGCTGCGGCTTGGACGATGCCCGCGTCCTGCGTTTCCGCAGTTACCCGCGCGGAGGCCTCCGGAGACCCAACGACCGCCGCGACCACTTGGTCCGCTGTGGATACCGGATCGCCCGCGCCGTCGGTCGCTAGGTTGACGGTGATTGCTTGTCCCAAGACCTCGACGGAGAGCGGCGTATCGTTTCCCGAAACGACGAGTTCGACGGAGACGGCGTTTCCCGCGGCCCCCGGCTGAATCGCCCGCCACGCGATGCGATCCGTGCCGACGGTGCCGGTTACAAGTGACGCCGTCGCCGCGCGCCGGTCCTTGAGGACGGCTTGCGCCTTCACGGCGGTCAGGGTGTTCCGATCCGTGGGGTCGGTCAGATGAGCGATGCGGTTCACGAAAAGGACGGAGCCGCCGTTGTCGAAGAACGCCCTTGCGGCGTAGGCGAGGTATCCGGCCTGCAGGTAGGAGCCGAACTTGTTGATGAACTGCTCCCAGCTCGTGACCAGAACGGGCTTGTTGATAGGGCCGCGTTCGGCCACACCTACCATGCCGCAGGAGGAGGTGGATATCTGCTTGACGTAAAAGCTGAAGTCGACTTCGCGAGTATAGATGCCCGGTGAAAGATACGTGCCCATGGGTTACCTCCGTTTCCGACGTTTGCCGCCGTTTGCGCCGGTGTTTTCCGTCTCGGTCTCGACCGGCTCTTCCCGCGCCGTCTCGGGTTCGGGAACGGTCGGCGTCGCCGGCGTCAGCGACACGAAGCCCCGCTTTGCCGCGGCATCGATCTCGGGGGAAATGTCGTCCTCTCCCAGCGTTCTGCGCTCGCGGGGATTCAGATGAAGTCCCCGGCCGCTTCCCGCGAGGTGGAACGTGAGCGGTTGGAACAGAAGATTTTTGATCTCGATCACTGTAGTTCCTCCTTGTTTCATGGGGTATGGAGCCGATCCTCCTCGACGCCGTCCCGGAACTCGAACCGGCGGTCTTTGATGAGCGGGCCCGTTTCGACGAGGCCGTCGTAAACCGGGCAGTCCTCGATCCGGCAGCGGCCGCTGCTCTGGCGCAGGTTGGACAGGTTCACCCTTCGCAACCCGCCCAAGGGGACGATCTCCGTCAGGTTGAGGAAGCCTCGGTCTTCCACGGCCAGGACCGGGTGGAGTTGATAGAAACGGGCCACCCGTTCCTGGAGGTCCAGCAGATCGCCTTCATGGCCGGCGGTGACGATGACGTCGAAGTCGAGGTGGTAGAGCCGGGGATGCCGACACTGTTCATAAACGAGGTTCGGGACATCCTTCTCCACTATGTGGGCCATGGTGCGGCGGTCGCCGTTTTCCGCCAGCGTCGGTCCCTGCAGGATCAGGCTCGGGACGTTCGGCACCTCGAAGACGTCGTCCGCGGCGACGAGCACCGCGTCCGGGTCGATCTCCGCCTTGATCAGGCGGATCAGGCTTTCAACGACTGTGCGAACGGTTTCCAATTCCGGTTCCTCCGGTTCAAGCGAACGTTTCCGCTGGATACCTACCGGAGCCGGACGGGAAGTGTCGGCGGGGATCAGAGCGCAGCGCGGATGGCCTGGCGGTAGTTCTCGATGATCTGCTCGCGGTACTTTTCCATGGTGGGATGCAGGAAGGGACGGGGCGGGATGACGATCACCGCGCCGTTGGGATGCTGGATGGTGGCTCCGTACTCCATCACCGCGCCGATGTTCACCAGGTCGTCGCCGTCCTTGTTGACAGTGCCGCGCAGGAGTCCCACGAAAGCCCGGTCCGAAAGGATGCGCTGAGTGATCGAATTGACGAGGAAGCCGGTGTCGATCAGGGCCTTGCTGGAGCCCTTGCGCGCGATGGTGCTCTCGGCCAACTTGACGAACGCCTTTCCGCCGGGAGCCTGGGACCGGATGCCGCGTTTGATCTCGCGGACGAGGAGAAGCGCGTTCTTGATGGTCGCCTGCCGGATCGCCAGGGCGAGTCGGGCTCCGGGATTGGCGGCCAGCTTTGCTTTCGCCTGTTCCCAATCGCCGAAACGCTTAACTCCCATGGATGCGCACCAGCTTCAGCACCTTGTGGGTCACGACGCCGAAAAGACGCTCTTCCACTACGGTCTGAACCCGAAAAACGTCCGCGCCGCTTTTCACCCGGTCTTCCGGTCTCACATCCAGGGCAGGGAGCACGCAGGCCGTGGCGTCGATCTTGTTGGCGAGGTCCTCCGGCGGCGTTTCGATGAACTCGAGCGGAAAGGTCTCCACTTCAGTGAACGATGCGTCGTCCGATCCATACAATCGCTCGCCCGGAACGGCGCGCAGCAGCGCCGCTTCCTGCCCGCATGCCAGGATCAGTTCTCTTACATCCCCGGCGGCCGCATCTTTCTCGGGATCGCTCAAGAGGCTCACAGCTCAAGCTCGCTTCCTTGGTCGTAGATGACCGGTCTGAGTCCGCCGGGCGTGATGATGTAGTCCTCAGGGGATGCGGCGGCTCCCGGTTTGATTTCACTCAGCCGCTGCTTGTACACGGCCTTGAGGTCTTCCTCGAGTCCGGCCCAATGCTCGGGTTGCTTGGTCTTGTCTACCCGCTTGTCGCCGCTGGAAAAGGAAAACGCATTGGCGGTCTGGGCCCGCATGACCTGGCATGCATGAATCTGGCCCAGCAGGAGCAGCAGCTCGCGCGGTTCGCCTTCCGGCTCGGGAACCACCTCTCCGTTCACGATGGAAAGAGAGATTTCCAGGTCGCGCGCCAGACGATAGACGCCTTTCAGGATGCAGCGGGAAAGGACATCGTCAGTGAACAACTCGCCCTGTGGATCGGACAGGTCGGTCCGGAGAACGGCGACAAGATCAGCCAGCGCCACCTTCCACCTCCGTCAGCCGCTTCTTGAGGGCGTCGATCACCGTCCGTCGTTTCTCGCCCGCCAAGTGGGCTTTGAGCTTTTCGGGATCACCCTCGGTGCCGATCCGGGAGATGGCTTCGGTTGCGGTAAGCCCAGAGAGGTCTTCCTCTTGAATACTGGTCGTGGGGCTTTCATCTTGTTTCCGGTGATCGTCCTTGCCGTCCATCCGCGCGAGCCTTCCCGCGGACAATGCCGACTCCATCTGAGGGGAGATCGAGTCCGTTTCGAAGGCCTGGCCCGGGTCGAGGCGCAGCTTCACATCGGCGATGATCAGGACTCCCGGGCGGATGTTTTTCAGTTTCACCGTCACGGTTCACCTCCGTCAGCCGAGAATCTTGATCTTGGCGAGAATGTCCGGGCGGGTGATGCCTTGCCCCAGTTCCGACCAGACGAGCCAGCCGGTCTTGAAGCGGGTCTTCTGCTCGATGGCTTCGGTCTTGAGGCTCTCGCGCACCGGCATCTTGCCCACCTCTTCGTCGGGGATGAGCAGCACCTCGTCGATGGCCTGCGCTGCGGTCAGCAGTATGCCGCCGGTCCCATAGTTCTTGATGACACCCTTGGCACGCAGCTCGGCCTTGGTTTCCGGGTCGAGGTTCCAGCCCCGCAGGTCATTGAAACGCCGGCCCCTCATGACGATATACTTCACCGTCAACTCGAGGTCCTCGATGATGGAGATCGCCTCGTTGAGCGCCTCCTCGGTGAGTGTCACGCCGGTCACCTCCACGGTGTTGGCCGCGGGCACCGCCGCCGAAAGCACCGTAATGGTCCGCTTGTCGATCTCCTTGCGGATTTCGTCCGCGGCCGCGGTCTGGATGTCCATCAGGGTGCCGATGTTGCCGTTCTTGAGCACCGAAACGTCGACCATGGGAGCGGAGTGGATGCGGTTTGTCGGGAACTCCACTTCGTCCTTGCCGACTTCCTGCTCCTGAGCCTCGCCTTCGGTGGAAATCCAGTAGGCCTTCACTTTGGGCTTCTTCTGGTAAAGAGGACGCTCTCCCTTGGGCAGAGTGTGCTTCGTGAGCAGGAGCGAAGAGATCTCCTTGCGTTTGATTTCCTGTTCGATGGGCTCGGCGATGGCCGCAGCCAGCGCGCGCATCCCTTCCGGGGACTCGAGCGCCTCGGACATCAGGCGCGCCATCGTCTCCATGTATTCCTGGCTGTGCACGTTCACGCGGATCGTCTCCATATCGTTTTCCTCCTGTAATCAGATGAGCAGCCGGAACTTGATCGTTCCGCCGGAGACGGAGACGGCCCGGGCGATGACTTCCTCGCCCGCCTGCACGCCCGCGGTGAGTTTCCCGTTGGCCGAAACCTTCAGGTCGTCGCCGGGATTCACGGTCCCCTCGAAGACGTCGGTCTCGTAGACGCCGCCCATGCAGTAGATACCGGGCATCTCTCCGTTCTTGTAATCCTTGATCAGAATGCCGAAGGACTTGGCCGTCGGCGTGGTGTTCACGGCGAAGAGGTCGTTGCCGACGATCCTCACCACCTGGCCGAGTTGGCCGTCGCCCTGCAGGTAGCCGTCGCCGTATGCGAGGCCCCGGTGATTGGGATTGATGAAAGCCATGGTCATTCCTCCTTTGTCAGTTGGTCGAAACCGGTTCGCCGGTCGCCGTCGCCACTCGCTGCCGGTAGGCGGCCATGAAGCCGCTCTTCAGCCGGTCCTCGAGGCTCGTCTTTTTGTCTTCCACATCCTTCGGACGGACGCCCGCGTCGCTGCGCAGGGGCGGGTCGTCGCAACCGCATGACGCCTTCGCGGTTTCCGCGCCCGCTCCTCGGTTCTTCGCGTCCTTGTCCTCGGAGTGACCGCGGGAACCGGCCTTCATCATCCGCTCGAAAGCGGCTTCGCTGGCGGCGAAGGCGTCGTCGGAAAGACCGGCCAGACGGCTCAGCTCCTGTTCGCGATCCTCGTCGCTCTCGAATGCCAGCCCGCTCTTTTCGATCTTGCGCAGGAGCTTCTGGGCCCGGCTCCTGTTCGCGGCGGCCTTTTTCTCCGCCTCCAGTTCCTCGAGCTGCTTCTGCAGCGCGAGAACCTGCTGTTTGAGTTCCTTGTTCTCCCGCTCCAACTCCTTGAGCCGGGTCTTGTCATCGGGCGCGGTCCCACCGCCGCCGTCGTCCTTCTTCTTGGCGGCTTCCGCCGCCCGTTCCTCGGTATCCTTTTGTTTCTCGTCCATTGTCGGACCTCCTTCAGAGTGGGTTGTCGAACCATCGTTTTCCGCCGCGGCGACTTTTAGGATGCGGGCGTTTTCGTCCGCGCCTTTGCGGTCGAGGAGCCCGAGCCCGGTGAAAGTGACGCCGTGGAGGATTTCGTAGACGGGCTGCCCCTGGAGCTCGCCGCCTTTGTTCTTGCGCAGGTGGACGCAGTAATCGCTCTTCGAAACGACGCGTTTGCCGCAGATCGAGCACTCGCCTTCCTCGTAGTCGCATTCCATGGAGACCTGGGAGATGATCCCTTTGCGGATGAGCTTGTAGGCCAACTGCGCGTGCGGGCTGTCGGAGACATAGAGTTCCCCCGCGCACTCGATCCGGCCGCCGCTTTCGTCCTCGACGTAATCCGCCCCCACGATGCCGCCGACGATGTCGGTGAAATCCTGGGAATGCTTCAGGTCGATCTTCTTGTTGACCGCCGTCATGTAGCGGGCGGCCAGTTCGTCGGGGGTGAAGTGGTCGCCGTTCTTGTTCGTGCCGGCCCGGCAGAGGATGAAGGTGAACTGCGGATCGCCCGCGGCCTGGTCCAATGCCGCCGCTTCGGTCTGGAGCCCGGTGAACGTATCGAGCGACAGCTCTACAGGGAACGAGGTGTGACATGCCGCCGGTGCCCGCGTATCCGCTTTGGAGCGCGCCGCACCGCGTGATTTGGAAGCGACGAAGAGCAGCTCCCGCGCGTGCTTGCCTTCCCGGCCGATGTCCTTGGCGATGTTGTAGTCCACCTCCATGCCGCGGACCCGGACGAGACCGTAGTGCTCGGCGAATATCTCCTTGATTTCCTCTTCCCGCGGGAAAGCCCGGTCGCGGTAGGACAGGAGCACCGTGCCGTACTTGCCCCGGGCGTCGGCTGCCATCGTCTCCATCAGGGAACGGATCGATTCCTTGGTGTAACGCGTCCGGGACGGATAGTTGCGGCGGGGATTGTCCTGGAGTTCCTTGTCCGCCCAGCGGGTCATGAGACCCTCGATGAAATGCAGGGAGTCCTCGTAATCGTTGCTGCCGAACTCGGTGACGTAGGGCGGGTCCAGATACAGAACGTCCGCGCCGAATCGCCGGACCGCCTCGGCCGCATCCAGGTTGAAGGCCTTGCACTCTTTGCCGTTGTCGAAGACGAGCCGGTTGAGCTGGCCCACCGAGCGCCGGAACGACTCGATGAACTTGGACAGCGGCGGATTGGAGAGCTGGGATTGCTCCAGGCTGGCATCCGTGTCGAGGTCTGCCTTGCGGTGCATCTTGGACCGCGAGAACTGACCGAAGGCGCTCTTGGCCTTGACGGTGGTGCCGAGCGCGGCCAGCGCCAGATCTTTCTTGTAGCCGTGAAACTTCTGGATGTTCGCCCAGACCTGGTCGAGCCACCGGAGCACCGGCTTGGTGTAGTAATAGCCGTAGAAGTGATCGACGATAAAGGTGCCCGCGTCCGCATTGGGGGCGAGGATTCGGTCCACGTCCTCGTCGCTCAGCGTCTCGCTGGAGTTCTCCACCACGGCCCGCGCCAGATGGTGGGGATACCGCAGGAGATCGTTGGCGATGACTTTCAGCCCTTTGCGTTTGAAGTGATAGGCGACGTTGGCCCCGCCTGAAAAAGCATCGAGGATGCTCTCCGCGTCCTTGGGGACATGGCTTTCGATCCAGCCGAGCATCAGGTACTTGCTGCCCATGAAACCGGTGACGCGGACCGATTCCGCTTTCCCGGCCTGGCAGCTCAAGAGGTCCAGCGATTCGCCAAGCGGCGCATCCGCCAGAGCGATCAGGTTCTCCTCCACGCGCAGGGCGGCATCCACGGCCCGTCCGGCTTCGTGCTTGTCGATCCACTCCTTGGCTTTTTCCACGGTCCAGCCGTCCGGGTTCTTCTCCGTCTTGCGGACGAACCGGTAGGCCTGCAACACCATGGCGCGCGGATTGCCGCCTTCGGGCACGAACTTTTTCTTCAATCGCCCGATGATGATCGCCACGCCGTCGACGCCCTCCAGGGGCTTGCGGCGGAAGCTGTCGGGTTCGAACTCGTCCGGGTTCCGGACGCGGAAACGTACCTCGTTCTCGGTTTCCTCCCAGACGGCTTCCGCCCGCAGGCTGTCCTCTGCGGACGCCTTGGCGGATCGCTCCGCGCCCTCGGCCTTGCGGCAGATGAACAGACGCTCCTTGGCGTGGGACGCCTCGCCGTGCCGGGATGTGATGGCGTAATGGTGATCGTGGGAGCGCATCGACGAATCCCGTCCCAGGGAGGCGATGATCCGCCGCATCTCCGATTCGTTCGGATAGGCATGGTCCCGGTAGGAAATGAGCCAGTGCGGGATATGCTTGGCGTTGCCGAGGAAGGACTCGAAGAACTCCGCGGCGTTGGCGCGGGTCACGGTCTTGTGGTCGGTTTCGTAATGCTTGGTCTTGGAGTCCTCGACGAGGGTCAGCCCCTCCCAATAGGTCATCAGCCCTTCCACGAAGTGGTAGGATTTTTCGTAGTTGGTGGTCGAAAACTCCGTGGCGTAGGGCGGATCGAAATAGGCCAGATCGGCCTTGGCCTCCGGCAGAAAGTCGTTGATGTCCTTGCGGGATGCCTTGCACTCCTTGCCGTTGTCGAAAACGAGGGCGTTGATGCGGGCCACGTTCTTGCGAAGCCGCTCCTTGAATTCCTCCGGGGTGTCCTCGCGCTTGCCGTAGCGGGTCGACGACGAGAAATGCCCGAAGCCGCCCTTGCCGGACATGCAGGTCTTGCCCAGGGCGAAGAGAGCGATGTCTTTCTTGAAACCCGAGAGTTTGTCGATGTTGGCCCGGATCGTGTCGATCAGGCCGTGGACGCCCTTGGCGAAGAAGATGCCCTTGAAGTTGTCCCGGACGAAGGTTCCGGCCTTCGCGTTGTCCGCGAGCAGCGCCTCCAGGTCCTCATCGGAGAGACGCACCTTGTCGTTCTCGATGATCGCCCGGGCCGCATGGTGGCAGTAGTGCAGCCGGTCGTTGGCCAGGACCCGCAGGCCCTTGGTCTTGTACATGTAGGCCACGACCGCCGAACCGGAAAACGCGTCGACGACGGATTCCACGCCGTCCGGGGTGTGCTTCCAAATCCAATCCACCAGCTTCTGCTTGGAGCCGATGTAGTTGGTGATGTATTTAGGCCGCTCTTCCGGCGACGGCTCCTCGGCAGCCGCCTCGGCCTGGGCCTCGAGCGCCTCGAAGTCCAGGTCCAGGGCGGCGTCCGTTTCGAGGAGGAACGCCAGCCGTTCACGGTCGGTTGCGAAAAGCTCCATTCGGTTCTCCGGTCATGTCGCGACAAATCCGGTTGATGCCGGTGAGCGGTCGGCCCGTGCCCGGGGTGAACCCCGATATCAGGCCGAGAGCCCTGTCGCTTGGATACCTACCGGAGACCGTCGGAAAGTGTCGGAGGGGGATCAGGAAACGCGGCCCGACTTTTTGGTTTGACACGGAACGTGCCGTGTGCTATCATTCTTTATCGTTTCGTGGCAAAGACGCGACCATGAGCAGAGGATTCAGATGGACCGTACAAAGTGGTTGACCATAGAAGAACTGGCCGAATACCTGAAGATGGGCCGGACGAAGTTGTACCGCATGGCCCAAGACGGGGAAATCCCCGCTTCCAAGGTCGGCAACCAATGGCGCTTCGACCGTGAGCGGATTGACGCTTGGATGAACGAAACAATGAGCACACCAATTGAGAAAAAAACGAGGGTTCAAAATGCCTGAAGCTTTGCTGAAAGAACCGTTGAATCTTCTGTCTCTGACGGATGTATCAAGGAAAATTGCAAACGGCAAACTCAAAGTGGAAACCAAAAGTTCATTTGGTCAATACATGACTCCGGCCACGGTTGCCTCATTTATGGCTTCTTTGTTTCCAACACCATCAAATAAGGACATCCGGCTTTTAGACCCCGGAGCTGGTGTTGGCAGCCTGACATCCGCTTTTGTTGAGTATCTCTGCAAAGGGAAAATCGGCTATCGCATTGATGTGGATGCATACGAAATCGACCCGGTAATGCGTTCATATCTGAAGAAGAATCTCGACTTGTGTGAAACAACCGCATCGAAAAGCGGAGGTTTGGTGACCTGGAGCATTATTGCAGAGGACTTTATAATCGAAGCATCAAGGAAGGTCACCTCGGGCAGTAGTCTGTGGCCTGAAAATGTGAAAAAGTACACACATTGCATCATGAACCCACCATATAAAAAAATTTCCAGTGCGTCACGTCACCGGGCTTGCCTTCGCGCCGCTGGTATTGAAACTGTTAATCTGTATTCGGCTTTTGTTGCCCTGTCTTTGCTTCTACTGGAAAAAGGTGGGTATCTGGTTGCAATTATTCCCAGGAGTTTTTGCAATGGTCCGTATTATCGTCCTTTCCGGGAGTTCATGCTGAAACATGCCGCAATACATCGAATTCATCTGTTCGGATCAAGAAACAAGGCATTTAAGGAAGACAAAGTTCTTCAGGAAAATATCATTCTAGTACTTGAAAAAGGCGGTCGGCAAAAATGTGTAACCGTCTCGACTTCTACCGATGACACCTTTAGTGACACCTCCGTTTCGGATTATCCATTCAGGGAAATTATCCAAGAGGATGATAAAGAACTTTTCGTTCATATTCCGGCCACACCGGAAGCTGTTCTTTTTAATGATACAAAGCTATTCAGATACACGCTTTCCGAAATTGGGATACAGGTTTCAACTGGCCCAGTTGTGGATTTCCGGATGAAGGACCAGTTGAGAGCTATGCCTGAAGCTGGAACTGTGCCGTTGTTGTATCCATGTCATTTCAAGGGGCAGTCCATGCAATGGCCTATTGAAGGAGGGAAAAAGCCCAACGCAATTCTGTGTAACAAAAACACGCAAAAATGGCTGTATCCGAACGGTTTTTATACTGTGGTGCGTCGGTTCTCCTCAAAAGAAGAGAGACGGAGAATTGTGGCGAGCGTTGTTGACCCAGCTGTATTTGGTGAAGCAGAGAAAATAGGCATCGAGAATCACTTAAATGTTTTCCATTGTGATAAGAAGCCGTTGTCGGAGACGCTTGCAAGAGGGCTCTCAGTCTTTCTCAATTCGACGGCTGTTGATGATAATTTCCGTCGATTCAGCGGCCACACGCAAGTCAATGCTACTGATCTTAGACTTATGAAGTACCCGAGCCGAAAAGTCCTCATTGAACTAGGGAAATGGGCAATCAAGCAAGAGGAGTTGAATCAGGGGATGATCGACGAAGAAATGGGGAAAATTGCAGAATGAGCAAGGCGAATAACCATAAACACATCAGTGACGCGATCAATATCCTCGCAGCCCTTGGAATGCCAAAAGCGCAGCAAAACGAGCGTTCAGCGCTCTGCCTTCTTGCCTTGCTGAACCTCACGCCCGAAAAGAAGTGGAATGATGCTGAAAAACCGCTGATCGGAATAACTCCCATCATGGATTGGGCGCGTGAGCACTATCAAAAGGACTACGCCCCAAATACGCGGGAAACCGTCAGGCGGCAAACCATGCATCAGTTCGTGGAGGCAGGAATCGCCCTTTATAATCCGGACAAACCCGACCGACCTGTAAACAGCCCAAAGGCTGTTTACCAGATTGAAGATACCGTTCTGGAATTGCTTCGTTCTTTTGGCACTTCGGCGTGGCATGATAACCTGACTTCCTATCTTGCTGACCGAGACACCCTCGCGGCGCGATATGCAATGGAACGGGAGCAGAATCGGGTTCCTGTGAAAATCGCCAATGGCAAGGAGATCACCCTGAGTCCCGGTGAGCACAGCGAACTGATACGAGACATCATTGAGGAATTCGGACCTCGATTCGTTCCTGGTGGCGTTTTGATCTATGCTGGTGATACCGGTGACAAATGGGGATATTTCGATGCGCCGCTGCTTTCCGATCTCGGCGTCAGTGTCGATTCTCACGGGAAAATGCCCGATGTTGTTCTATTCTGTCCGAAAAGAAAGTGGTTATTTCTTGTTGAATCCGTTACCAGCCACGGTCCTGTTGACGGCAAAAGACATGCAGAGCTATCATTGCTTTTTGCCAATTCCCAAGCCGGTCTTGTCTATGTTACTGCCTTTCCGAACCGTTCCATCATGGGCCGGTATCTTGGAGAAATCGCATGGGAAACGGAAGTCTGGGTGGCTGACGCACCTTCCCATCTAATTCATTTTAACGGGGAGAGGTTCCTCGGCCCTTACAAAGACTGAAAAACTACCACCTTTCTATATCATTCATAATTCAATGCCGATTTGGGCAAGCGTCATAGTTGGGCCCGAATTTGCCGGAGAGTCCAATTTTTCTACGTTCCCTCACCGGCCGCCTTTTCCAGCGCCTTGACAAGCTGCTGCTTGTTCTTGAGCGGGCCGATGTGGTGCTTCTTCTTGGCGTCGATCAGGGTCGCGCCTTGGAGCGCCTTGTGATCGACGCCGGGTTCCAACTCGTCGAGCAGGTCGATCACGTCCTGCTTGGTCATGTTGAGGGAAACGCCCTTGGCTTTGGCCATCTCCTGCAACTCGACCACGGTGAGGTCATGCAGCCCGCCGCTCGGCGGAATCTTCTTGAGCTGGTCCGCCAGTTGCTGCGCCTGCTTGAGGGACGCCTGTTTCTGCGCCAGGAGTTGGATCAGGTCGTCCTTGGTGCGGAGCAGGCCGATCTTGTGTTGTTTGAGCTTGGCGTCGAGGGCGGCTCCGGCGAGGCTGGAGTGGTCCACGCCCGGCTCCGCTGCGTCGAGCAGATGGATGAAGTCGGCTTTGGTCCGGGCGATGGAGACGCCGTTCTGCTTGGCCAGGGTCTGGAGTTGCTTCGCGCTTAGAGTGTTCAGGTCGGCGATTTGTCCGCCTTCGAAGGCTGCCTTGAGCTTCGCGTCTTCCGCCGTCTTGGCCTTCGCCTGCTCTTCGATGGCCTGGGGCGGGATGATGCACGCGGCGGGTTCAGCCGCGGCTTTCGCCCCCAGCTCTCCTCCGCAGATCACCAGGAGCCAAGCCACCACGCTTGTGCAGCGGCAGTTGGGATGGGCCGGTTGCCGGGGAAAGCGGTTCATGTCGAACACCTTGCCGTCCAACGGCCCGCAGACCGGGCAAACCCGCTCGTCCTCCATGGTCATCCATTCGAGTTTCCGGACTCCGACATGGTCGTGGAACTTGAGTCGCCCCTGGTTATGGGCGCGCAGGACCTCCGTGCGGGCGATCACCTCCATGCGATACTGCGCCTTGGTGAACACCTTGGAACCGGCGTAGCGGAAGGACTCCGGGTCTTTCACCACGCGCCCGAGGTCGCGGACGATGTCCTCCACGCCCTTGCCGGTGACGACGCCGCCCATCACGACCCGCTTGATGCCGTCGGCCAGCTCGCGGTTGACGTCGCCGGCCAGGACCAGGTTGTAGTTGGTCATGAAATCGAGGGCATCGGTGTCCACCAGGGTGAACACTCGGGCGGCGAGCTTGTCGATACCCTCCGGGGTCAAGTCGCGGTAGAAGGGAAGCTGGGCCGCGGCGAATTCGTCGATGCCGCGGTAGACGCCCTGGCGGAAGGATGTCTTGGCCGTCTTCCGGAAAAGCAGCGTCTGCTCCCGGTGCAGCCGGCTCGTGGTCTCCTGGATGTCGGCTTGCAGTTTCTTGAGGCCTTCGAGGGCGGCGAGCTTGTTATCCGGGAGAGAGCCGAGGCTCTTGTAGCGCAGGATGGCGCGGCGCACCTCCTCTTCGGCGGCGGCGAGCATCGCGGTCAGCTCGGCGACCGTTTGCTCCGTGTAGAGATTGCGGGCGCGGACGCTCTTCTCCGTGGCCAGGCGGATGGCCTCGGCTTGGGAGAGGGGTCGTTCGGCCGCGAGCGCACCGATCATCCCCCACACTCCCGACACGACGCCTGCCGAGACGTCGGTTCTTCCTTCCGGTCAGGGCCGTGTTCCATCGCGGCGGTCTTCGGGTCGAAGAAGCGGCAGACCGGGGTGTCGAAGGTGGTTTCGTTTCGTTGGACCCGGCAGTGGTTGAGATCACCGTCGAAATGCGCGCAATCGTCGCACACGGCGGCGGCGATGCTTGCGCGGGCGAACGGCCCGGCCCACGATGCCTCGGCGCGACTTCCCGTCGGGTTCTTCGCCGGATCGAGGCCGAGCATCTCCTGAGCCGTCTCGACGCCCATGATTCCGGCGGTCACCATATCGACGATGGGCTTGATCTGCTTTTCGTCGAGCATGTCCACCGAGCGCTTCTCGGTCTCCCGGTTGGCAGCCTCGATGTCAGGGTCGAGGTCCATCTTCAGTTGCAGGCTCGAACGGCTGATGAGCTTGCGGTCGTAGAGCTCGATGAGCAGGCGCTTGAAATCGACCGCGTCCGAGGGATCGAGGTCGTTGAAGAGGAACTGGAGCGTCTTGTCTTCCCAGCCTTTGAGCTCCAGCCAGTCGTTGAATATCCAGTTCAGGATGATCCGGGCGGCCTGCTTGATCTCCCGGATCATCACCAGCATCTTCTGGAGACTCACCGATGCCGTGGCGAAGTTCGGGCCGTCCCCGGTCACCAGCGACCGCGAGAGGCCGAGCGCCACGACGATGTCCTCCTTCACTTCCTTGACCTTTTCCTCGACGTTGAGGACCTGCCCCTCGGTGCCGTGGGTCTCGACCGTGACGTAGAAGGGTACGACCAAGCCGCTCTTGAGGTCCATCTTGTTGACCATGTCCCGAACCTGTTCGAGCATCTTCTGGTCCGGCATGACCATCTTCTGGCCGAACGCGCCGCCGACTTTGAGAAGCCTGAATGGCGTGGCCCAGCGCTTGGCGATGGCCTGTTCGGCCCGGCGGTAATCGCGGAGAAGTTCGATGGACTGGAACGCGGGAAGGACGAGCGAGTTGCCCCGTGGCGAGAAGGCCGGCGCGTCCCACTTGAGGTGGAGCACCTGCTCCACGGGAAGGTCCAGTCCCTCGTCCGCGGCGGGATTGTCTTCCGGCGTCTGCCGGGCTTCGACGAGCCGCCCTTGGGCGTATTTGACCTTGACCGAAACCGGGTTGACGCAGACCAGTTCCTCCAGGTCCTTGCCGTCCTTGGTGTAGCGTTTGAATCCGACGGCGTCGCCTTTGACCAGAAGCTGGAGAATCATGTCCTTGACGAACTCGGAGACGCCCAGGCGGTCGGCGAGGTCGACGGCATCCCACTTCACCTTCTCGTCATCGCTCGCGATCTTGATCTCCTCGCCCACGGCGAAGGTGCGCCAGGAATTGACGCAGTTCTTCACCAACGGTTCTTCGAGGTAGTACTCCCAGGCCTTGCGCGCTCGGTCCTCCCAGGAGGCCGGGATCGCTTCGGAGGCGTTGACCTTGCTGAACACGGACGGGTCCAAGGCCGCGGCGGCTGCCAGAGGAACGAGCACCAGACCGTCCGCTGAAAGCGGCGTCGGCTCAGCGCCCGATCCGGACGCCGGGCTGTCGGGTGTCGGGTAGCTTCGTGTTTCCACCGGGGTCCTCTCGGTTTCTTGCCCTTGTGGGCGCGACATTCGCGCCGTGTGGCGGGGAAAGCCCGCCCCTGGGGTTATCTACCGGAGGCGGGGAAGGAACGTCGGTGGGCGGGTTGTTCGGTAGTGGCAGCGGAAGTCGGCTACACTTGACCTTGACACGGAAAACCCAGAGGAAAACCTGGGTTCTGTACATTATTGTCAAGTCGAATACCTCCACGAAGAACTGTGGGGGCTTCGTCCATGTACTTCAGATAAAGACCGGGTCGGTCGTCAGCGGCACCAAGGAAACCGTCTCCTCGCCCACTTGGTTGAGGGTGGACTGCTCCCGGGCCAGCATGGCGCAGCGCACGGCGTCGATGACGTGGTCATTGCCCTTGGAATAAACGATGCGCCCGTCGTGCAGCGTGTAGGTGTGGGTGGTGAACTGATCCTCGATCTCCAGGTCGTCGATGGGGAACACAAGCTGACGTCGCTGGAGCGCCCCGGCGATAAGGCTGGTCATGAATTCCTTGGTCCGCTTCCTGACCTGGTGGCCGTCGCGCACGGCCAAGGTGGTCATGCCCCCGAAGTCATAACCGCGCAGCCGCCCCTGAAGAGCCAGGTCTTTGTACTTGTCCAGGGTCAGCAGTTCCTGAACGACGGCCATTCCGTTGCCGCCGTTGTCCACGCCGATGCCTGCGGCTGTGTAATACCTGTCCAGAAGCGCGATGGTCTGGGCGATGTGAGGATAGGCAACGTGCTCCATGCGGACTCGCAGAACCAGCTTGACGATCCTGCGCTCGGGCAGTTCGATCTCCTGGAACACGACGATCTCCGTCGGGTCGTTGGTGTACCCCAGGTCTCCGCCGATCCAGAAGACGCCGGTCCGCGGCATGAGATTGAGCAGCATCTCCAGGCGGTCGTGGGATTCCTCCTCGGTGGCGCAGCCGCGCAGTTCCTCGCCGGTGACGACGACCTTCTGGTACTCGACCACATCCTGTCGGCAGAGATTGAGGTGCTCGATGTTGAACGCGCCGTAGGAAGGCTTGCCGTGTTCGCCGGCCACCTCGTGCTGCCAGCCCGCGCTGTCCCGCCCGCCGTAGAACTCCAGCAACTCGGCCTCGCGCTCCTGGGTCCACGCCGGGTTCAGCCAGGAAGGCCAGCGGAACACCCGGAACTGGGTTGAGCCGGTCAAGCGGTAATAGGTCGTGTCACGCAGCCCGTTGGGCGTCGAATAGATGCGCAGTCTGCCGCCCGACTTCAGGCACTGGCGAAGGGCTTTCCAGGCCCGCTCGGTGAGCCAAGCCCCTTCGTCAACCCAGACCCGGTCCACGTGCAGCGAGCGGAAAGCATCGCCGTAAGCCCCGGCGGGACGGAAGTAGAGGATCGCGCCGTTGGTGAATTCGAGCCGGAAGTAGGGTTTGCGGTGAATCTTGGGCTTGCCGTATTTGGTGAGAGCCACACTGACCATGAGGTCCGGGTTGGCGTCGAGCTGGAATTCAATCTCCTCGATCAGCGTGTCGAGATGCCCTTGGTGGGGCGCGGCGACGAGTCCCTGGCAGCCGCGGTTGGTGAAGGCGAAATGCAGGGCATCGGTGGTGATGCAGACGCTCTTGCCCACATCGCGCCCGTCGAGGTGGATGATATTCTTGTCCGGGCAGAGCAGGTCTTCCGCCTGGTGCGGCCAGTAGACCCGTTGTCCCCCGTCGCGGTTGCGCAGGTATCCCTGTCCCCAGAGGACCGGGTCCGCCAGGGTCTCCGCCAGTTTGCGCTCCTTGGCGGATATCCGGGCCATCAGGGCAGCCTCGACCTCAAGACCGACCCGAGGACCGTGCCGACGATTTCGGCCAGAATGTGCTGGACGGCGAGCATCCCTTCGCGGTCGCGGATCACCCCTTCGATATCAGCCGCGGCTTGATCGAGCTTCTCCCACTCGGGGTAAGCCTGCCGTGCGGTATCGAGCCGGGCCAGGGCATCGTCGATCTTCCCGGCAGCCAGCTCCGCGCCGATCTTGACCAGTTGCCGTCCAGCCTCGCGGACGGCCTCGCTGTTCCGTTCCAGGATTTCCTTCATTGCTTGTCCTCCTCCGGTGTTTTTTCCTGCCCCGATGCCCAACGGTCCAGGGCGTCCAATACCTCGGCCAACCGGTCACCGATGCCGGCCAGGCGCTCCCGGTCCGGGTGCTCCGCGTCGGCCAGGGCCTTGTTGGCCTCGGCCACGTACTCCGGCATGTAGCGGTTCGCCGTGTGAATGGCATCCTGAATCCGCTGAGGCGGCCTGGCAGCGGCGCAACCCAACAGGGATGACGCCAGACTCGCTGCCAACAGCGCCTTCAGGATCGTTTCGACCTGTCTTCTCATGATTCCCCTCCCGGCCCGCCCGGGGCCTGATTTTTTCTCTGGAATGTGCATGGAACGCCTTGACTTCCGGCGCACACGAAGCCTGTATGTGAATGTGCGTAGAGCCTTGAATTACAAGGACTTGAGCCGTTTGAAAGGAGGTGCCGAATGCGCGTTTTCGACGCCGGGACCATCCGGTCCGGGAAACCTGAACTCAACGAACGAAAGGAGAACGAGTCATGAACGAGACCCTGCATCAGGCCGCACAGGCCTATCTGGAACACCTGCGGACCCAGGGAAAGAAGGAGCGGACGCTCTACACCTACGGCAAGGACTTCGAGCAGATCGAGGCCTTCTTCGGTGCGGAGCGCAAGCTGTCCAGCGTCCTCATTCCGCACGTGGGAAAATTCTTCAAGTCCGATGCGCTGCTCAAGCTTCCCAACGGGCGGGAGCGGTCCGCACCCACGGTCGAAAAGACCAAGCGGGTGCTTCGCATGTTTCTGATCTGGGCCAAGGATACCGGCCGCATCGACAAGCTGCCCCTGCCCAAGGACACGCCCATGGGCCGCAGCGCCAAGAAAGGAGGAGAGCGCGATGACGAACACGACGCCATCGAGGCTCCGGCTGCTGAGCAGTCCTGAGCCTTCCAGCGCGCGGCCCGGTTTCACCGACTCCTTGGAAGCCTTCGGCAGAAGGCTCGCAGCCGAAGGGCGTTCGGAGAACACCATCAGCGCATACCTGCGCGACCTGTCGTACTTGTCAAAGGCGCTCCTCCGGAGGCATCCGGGAATCGTCCCGGACGAGGTGACCAACGCCATGGTCGACGAGGCGTTGACCTCACCGGAGGTGACGACCTCGGCCGGAGGCGGCGTCCGCTCGCCGGCGTCCATGCACCGGTTCAAGGCGGCCGTCCGGTCGTTTTTCACTTGGGCCGAGCGGAACGGGATCGTCCGGGAGAATCCGGCCGGGTCGTTGACCCTTCGCAGGCTTCCCCGGACTCCGCCCAAGTTTCTGACCGAGGCCGAGAAGCGCCGTCTGCTCAAGGAACTTCGCGGCAGGGCATCCTCCCTGGCGATCCGGGACCGCGTCATCATCGAGGTCTTCCTCGGGACCGGCATCCGGCTGCAGGAACTCGTCGACCTTGACATCGAGGACGTGGACCTCGACGCCAAGCATCTCCGCGTGCTCGCCAAGGGCTCCGTCCCGCAAGTGAAGTTTCTAAAGTCCACTCTGCGCTCCCTCCTGCGGAGTTACCTGGTCGAGCGCCGACGCCGGGGCGACGGCGAATGCCGGGCTTTGTTCCTCTCCAACCGCAGGGAGCGGCTCTGCGAGCGGCAGGTGGCCAGGCGGCTCCAGTATTGGCTCAAGGCCGCGGGCATCGACAAGAAGCTCAGTCCGCATGCGCTCCGGCACACCTTCGCCACCCACCTCTACAGCCGGACCGGGGACATCCTGGTGGTCCAGCGGGCCCTCGGTCACCGGGACCTGTCGACCACCCAGGTCTACACACACCTCGTGGACGGCGCGCTGGAGGACGCCCTCGAGCGCCTCTGATCCGCCGCCGACCATGAAAGCCAAGCGGTCCACCCGGGCCGCTTTTCCATTGCCTGCTTCGGACAGGCAATGACAAAGGCAAGAGACAGTCAGCCTACAGTCGCATCCCTGAACACATCCGCAGGCAATGATACGGGCAGCATCGGAGCCTTCGGGAGCTGGGCGGAAGCATTGATCAAGAGAACCTTCCGCCGACCGAGGTTCTCGGAAGGTCAGAGAACACGTCTTATCCGACATTCCCAGTCCGGGCATGGCCGAAAGTCCGCGTGTTTCGCGGGTCGCTGCATGGCGGGCGGTGGTGTTATCCGACCTCATTTCCGTGTTTTCCCTCTTGCGGTCGTTTTCCGGGCCGGTTTCTTCTGCGACTCCGCCAGCTTCTCAAGCAGAGCCGTGGCCCACTCAGCCGGCGTCGTCTCCGGTCCCTGGGAGGCCTCACCCTCACGGGCGATCTTGGTGGCCTTGAGGTCCTTGAGGTGGCAGCGGATCATCCGGTCCAGCCGCTCGGCTGCGTCCCAGTCGCCGGACTCCTGCGCCCGGCCAAGCTTGAGGAAGTAGACCGCCACCAGCTCGACCTGCATGAAGTCCGAGCTCTTGTTGAACACGAAGTCCTGGTAGAGCTGGCCGATGATGGCCTCGAAGAGGGGTCGCTCCTCCGGGGAGAGAAAGCGGTCGGCGTAGATGCCGTGGCGCAGGCTGTTCTGGTTGCCAGGGACTGCGCCGCTGCCGGTCCGCGCCTTGGCGGTCTTGCGGACCTCCTGCTCGGGCGCGGCGTTCCGGTGCCAGCGTTTGAGCTGACCCGCGTCGTGTTTTCCGATCCTGTCTTGAGCCTTGTCGTCTGCCATGATCACCGCGTTTTTCGTTTCGGCATCTCGGGGTTCGGGGCGGAAGGCGGATTTCGCCCTCTTTCTTCAGGGGAAACCCCCTCGATACCTACCGGAGCGGATCGCGATGCGTCGGGATGGATTCCTCGCGGCTCTGAGCCACGATCTGGCGTACACGGCGGGGCGTCACACCGGAAAGCCGGGCGATCTCGCGGGTAGGCACGCCTTGTCCCTTGAGCGCCAGCACGAGCTTGCGGCGTTCCTCGTAAAAGCCCACGTCGCTCGGCACCCAGAGGAGACCGGTGAAATGCCGCCGGACGGTGTCGAGCACCTCGGACGGCAGAACGTCCCTGGCATTGGCGTAGGGCCGTTTCATATTTCCGGATTCGTTTTCTTGAGCCATGGTTGATCCACATCCGGGTTGTGAAAACGAAGGCGGTTCTCCCGCGGGGGCGGACCGATGATCTCGATGTACTGCCGGGTCACGTCGCCGATGCGCTCCTTGGCATCGACGAAACAGACGAGTCCGTAGTCCTCGCCGCAGGGGAAGCGGAACCGTCCCCGGTTCTGATAGAGCCGCGCCTCGGACCAGCCGAGGGAAAGCGCCTGGTCCCGGACGGCATCGACCTTGTCGATGGCCGATTGCGGGACCTTCTCCGTGAAACGCCACTCCCCGTCCTTGGGGTAAAGGTATTGCTCGACAGCCGGTCCAGAGGGACATGCAACCGGACAGATGGGTGCGGCACAAGCGGGACGACTCTGGGCGGCCGGGTCAATCGCCGGCGGCGGATAGGTCTTGAGGTCGAGGCTCCGAACGGCGGCGAGAAGCTCGTTCTCACCGAAACGTGCGACGGCCCATGCATGGATGTCGTTGAAGCGGGTTCGCAATCCGTCGAAGGCGGCGGAATCGAGTCGTCCTGCCTCCAGCGCTTTTTTGGCCAGCGCCATCTTGTGCCGGAGCCAAGCGTAGTATTCCGGGTCCAGACGGCGATAGCAGACGCCGTCCATGCCCACGTCCCGCGCGAAGTATCGAGGTTTGTCGGTTTCCCAGGAGTCCAGATTCGTGGCCGCATAGAGGGCGGTGCCGTCGGAATCGGCGGTTTCCTGCGGACCGTTGCGCTCAGCCGGTTCCGATGTCTCCGGCTTGGAGACATCGACCGACGGGTTGCTCGTATCGACCGGGGCCGATCCTCCGGCGGTCTGTTGCATCATGAGTTCGAGAAGGCTCACGTTCCCTGCTCCAATCGGGTGGTTTCCGTTTCATGGGATACCTACCGGAGCGGGGTCCCTGCCGTCGGGATGCGAAGGTGCGAAGGTCGATGAATGCGGTTCGAACCTTCGCAGGAGCCTTCGCGGTGCTGTAGATGATTGATATTGCTGGTAGATATGAATAAAGAATGCGAAGGTGCGAAGGATGTAGAGGGTGTCACTCCCGCGCGGACCGAAAAAACAACCGGTGGTCCGTCGGGAGACACGGGGTCACGGCACGCGATATTTTTTCCTGAGTAAGGGGGGTGAACCCCTGAAACCCTTCGCACCTTCGCAGTGTCGCCGCAACAGCTTGATATGACGATGTTTACGGGTGCGAAGGTCCTTCGCGGTTTGCGAAGGGTACCCTTCGCACAGGAGAGCATCGTCAGGGGAAAGGATCAGACGAGGTAGGTGATGTCGTAGGTGGCGGTGCGCCGGATGGAATGTTCCGATCGGTTGACGACGATCTCGAACCCGGCCTGGCGGATGGTGTCCAGGTCGTTCGAGAACCGCTGGGCGAACTGCTGCACCGAGTTCATGTTGAAGGACAGACCGAAATCCTTGGACAGCCGTTTGACGGCCACGAACAGATCGCGGGCCAGAGCGCCCTCAACGGTCGTCTCGCTCCGGAAATCGAGCTGGTAGCGTTCGAGGAAGGCCGCCTTGTTGGTCTTGGCGACGTTCAGTGCGGTGCTCTCCCGGTCCGCCTCGAGTGCGTGCCGGTAGGCCTTGAAGAGCGCCGCCAGACAGGTGGCGATGGGATTGGACTCGCGGGCGGTCTCGAGGCTGACGCTGTTGAGCGTGGCGATCCGGCTCACGAACTGCGGATGGAGTTCCTCCAGCGCCCGGTCGATCACTTCCTGTCGCTCCCCGGCAAGCATCATCAGATACATGAGACTCAGATAGTCGTTGCATCGCCGCTTGCTGTGGTTTCCGAGGCTCCGGTGCAGAAGCCGCATCACCTTCTCTTGAGCGCCGGCCCGGAGCATGGCCAGCAGGTGGCTCGTGCGCTTCATCAGGGAAGAGACGATCAGATCGCGGTGCTCCCGGAGCGCAGCCAGAATTTTCGCTTCGAGGAAACAATCGCTCGCCTGCTCGTCCATGTCGAAGCGGATGATGAACGAGCGGGACAGGATTTCCGCGAGCTCCCCTCCCAGGGGTTCGATGCCGGTCGTGTTGAGCAGGCACTTGGTCCGTTCGATGACCGTCTCGGTGTCCGTGCCGCTTTTGCGTTTTTCCTTGGCGATGCCGGTGATGCTGGTCAGGATGAAGGTCGTCAGGTCCTCGGTCATCTGTTTGACCTCGATGTTGTCGAGGACGATGAGCGGGTTCTGCGAGCCGTCGGTGTAGTTGGCCGCATCGGTGCTTTTCTTCTGTTGGGGCTCGCCGTAGAGCAGGGCCGAAATCAACTTGCTCGCGGTGGTCTTGCCCGATCCCGCTGGCCCTTCGAACCGGGTCATGGGCCTCGTGCCTGCGAAATCGATCAGGAGGAAGCAAGAAAGCCAAGAGAGGATCAGCACCCGATCCCCCGGCGCGCAGGTGAGATTGTCGAGCAACAGCTCCACCAGGAGCCGGTCGGCTTCCGCGGGTTCGGCCTCGGGAAGGAACCGGATCGGTGCCATCTTCCGCGAACCGTCCAGGATGACCCCGTCCGCGTTGCCGCCGTTCTTGAGGATTTCGACTCCCTCCGGAGTGATCTTGGCGATCTCGTGGTCGGTGTTGTTCAGGTTGAAGTAGACCGTTTCCCTGGCCACGTCCGTGTGAAGCCAGGAAAAATGCTCCCGCACCTGTCCGCGCTCCACCGCCAGGTTTGACAGCACCTCATAGAATATCCTGCCGCCGCCGGTGGTCTGCACCATCCCGGTGTGCTTGTACATGAGCGACGCGTAGAGCCGCTTACGGCCCCGGTCGGGCGTGTCCATCCACAGGATCGTGTCCTCGAAGAACATGAACGGCTCGCCCTGGGGCGTGCGGAAGAACCTGGCCCCGTGGGCGGCGAACCATTCGTAGGCGGCTTCGGCGGCGAGGGTGAAGTCGGGCGAGCCGCGTTCTTCTTCGGTCGCAAGCAGAACTTCCTCGATCCGCGCCCGGCACGATCCGGGAGATGCATCCGATGATCGCTTTTCCCGCTTCCGTTCCTGCCTGGCCTTGGACCTCTGCTCTTTCTGCACCGCCCGCACTTGCTCGCGCAACGTGGCCAGCGAGAGTCCCGTCTTGCCGAACCGCTCCTGAACGAGTTTCAGATGGCGGTTCTGCTCCAGCGGGGTGAGGTATGCGGCTTCGCGCAGGATCGGTTCGAGCAGCCGGTTGCGCTCCTCCTCCGAGACGTCGGTCGGCAGATGGGAGATGCCGAATTCCAAGGGCGTCTCGGCCTTCGCCAGCAACTCTTCGAAGTCTTGGGCGGAGTGACCGGCTACGAAGTAGTCGTTGACATCGATCTTGGCTTCGGAGAGCAGGCGCTCGGCCTCGCGGATTTCCTCCTTGGTCCGGCCGTCGAGGCGCTTGGTCAGTTCGCGGGCTCCCACCGCGGCGTCGAGACCGAACCGCTCCCGCAATTCCCGGCGGGCGTTCTCGCGTCTTTCGTCCAGGGGGAGAACCGCAAGCCGGGTCTGTATGCGGTGCTCGGAAAGGACCGCCGCCGTCTTGAGCGCGCCGTTCAACCCGGCCTGGGAGATCTCGTTGTCCTGGCAGACGTAGACCGTCTTCACGTTGCGAAGGCGCGGCAGAAGCCGCTCCCAATCCGCCTCGCGGATACGGACAGTCACCGGCGACACGGCCGGGAAGCCATGTTCCATGAGGGATATGCAGTCGGTCACGCCCTCGGTGATGATTAACCGTTCCGGATCGGCGAGCAGGCAGTCCTCGTTGTAAAGGTGGCTGTTGTCGATGCACGGGGCGATGTGCTTGCGGGTGTTTTCGTCGTGGACCGGGAGCTTCTTGTATTTTCCTTGTTCCCATGGCTTGTCAGGCGTCCACGGTGTCTTGCGTCCGATCATGAAAACGACGCGGCCGCGGCTCCAGTAGGGAAACACGATGCGTCGGTCAAAGAACGGATCAAGTCCGTCTTGGTTGGTGGGACGGAACGCGCCGGATGCCGCCAAATCCCGCGGGGAGAAACCGCGTTCCTTGCAGGTCAACTTCCGGACGATTCCCTCGTCGCCGTCGTTGTCCGCATAGCCGATGAGGAGCCTGTCGATTGTCTCCACGGAAAGGCCGTATTTGGACCGGAGCCATTCAAGAATCTCGGGATTGTCCTTGAGCCGCCCGTGATAGTGTTCCGCCAGGGCCGTCAGCACCTCATGGACCCGCAGTTCGACCAGGCGCTGGGCCTCCGCTTCGGCCAATTCCTCGGGCGAGAGTCCGTGCTTGGCCAAAGACGGCAGTCCGGCCTTGGCCGCGAGGAAATCGCGGGCACGCTGATGGCTCTCCGGCATGGGGCCGGACTGGCCCCGAGTCACCCGGCCCGACTGGATGAACTCCACGAGCTGGAGCACGTCGCCGCCGACGCCGCAGCCGAAGCAATACCAACCCTGCTTGTCGAGCATGACATGAAGGGACCGGTGCGATTGGCTGCTGTGGTTCGGGCAGTCGCATTGGAGCAGGCGGTCGGATTCATGCAGGACGTGAGCGCCGAGCAACTCCCGCGCGACCGCACCGATGTCGACCTCGGTGATCCGCCGGTAATACTCCCTCACGTTGTCCTGACGTTCGAATGCCATGCGTGCTCCGCTCCAAGAATGTCCATTCGCTACTGACCGGTCGTCGCGGGGACACGGGATTCCTCAAGGCGACCTGCATCCAGCAAGATGGAGAGGAACGTTCGGCGGTCGTCCTGTTTCCTCTTTCTGGCGCAGTTCGAGATGCCCCAGCGGTCCCCGACGAGGACCGTCGTCTGTCTGGCCCGCGTGACGCCGGTGTAGAGAAGGTTCCGGTGGTGCATGAAGGAGTGGGCCTTGTGGACCACCACCACGGCGCATGGAAACTCGGAGCCCTGGGCCTTGTGGATCGTCAGGGCATAGGCGAGTTGGATGTCCTGCAGGTTGGGCGAACCGGCCTCGATCTCCACCGGGATGCCGTCGAAGTCCAGGCTCAGAGAGCCGTCGCGGCCGACGTGGAGAACCACGCCCATCGCGCCGTTCATGACGCCGATCTCGTAGTTGTTCCGGGTCTGGATGACCTTGTCATGCGCGAGAAACTTGGGCCGGCGACTGGGGGGCGTCGGGGGCGCTTCGACATTCCAGAGTCTGCGCTGCACCAGACGCTGCAGCTCACAGTTGAGTTCGCGTGTGCCCAGCGGGCCCTTGTGGGTCGGGGTCAGAAGCTGGACATCGGTCAACAGGTCGAACCCGAGGCGTTCCACGAGCACATTTTCGAAGAGGTCCAGTACGAACCGCTGCGCGTCCCATTGATCGGTGAACTGATCCACGACGTACCAGGCGCGGCGGCCGGAGGGTTCGGCGTCGCTCGTCTTGCGGACCTCGCCGTTCAAGACGGCGATGCTGTTCTCCTTCAGGATACCGGCCTGCCGAACCACCTGGTCGAGGAGCACCGTGGGGACCATCCGCGACTGGACCAGGTCCCGCAACAGATTGCCCGGTCCGACGGGAGGCAGTTGGTTGTGGTCTCCAACCAGCACCACGGCGGACCGCTCGAGATCGATGCTCTGAAAGAGGTGCCAAGCCAGGGGCACATCCACCATCGAGACCTCGTCGACGATGATCACATCGGCGTCGATGGGATCGTCCGGTCCCCGGGCATAGTCTTTGCCGTTGAAACCGAGCAGCCGGTGGATCGTACCCGCCGGATGGCCGACGACCTGTTCGAGACGCTTGGCGGCCTTGCCTGTGGGCGCGGCCAGGACGACGCGCAGTCCCTGTTCCTCGTAAACACCGGTGATGGCGGATACGGTGAAGGTCTTGCCGCTGCCCGCTCCGCCGGAGATGAGCGAAATCGAATGACGAAGTGCTGTGACGGCGGCCTGCCGCTGGCCCGCGTTGAGCTGCGGCGCGGTTTCTGCGACCATGTCGGGCAGGCGGTCTCGGTCGGGGAAGTGCGGGTTGGGCGCTCCGCCGTTCCGGAAGACCTTTGCCAGGTACTCCTCCATCGCGCGGATTTCGGGCTTGGCGACGAGGAACCTCCCGCCGTGGGAGACGCAGACCAAGAGATTCTCGTCGATGAGCCGGTCGAGCGCCTGCTCGATGCGGTCCCGGCTGTCGAGAACGTCCATGACCAGCAGTACGTTGGCTTGATCGACCAGCTCCTCGAACTCGATCCAGCAGTCGCCTTGGTCCAGTGATTCGTTCACGCAGTGGAGGACGCCGGCCCGGATGCGCGCGGGGTCGTCTTTGGCGGTGCCCATCTTCCGCGCGATCTTGTCCACGCGCTTGAAGCCGAAGCCGCGGACCTCGCGCACGATGATGTACGGATCTGCCTTGAGCAGTCCCAGCACGTCGTTGCCGAACTTTTTGACCAGGCTCGTCACCTGGTGATGGGTGAGATCGAAAGCGGCCAGCCAGGTGATCGCCTTGTTGGTCTCCCGCGTCTTGAGCCACTCCGTGCGGAGCTTCTGTACGGCATCCAGCGGCAGCCTTGCCGCCTCGGCGATTTGTCCGGGTTCGTCGGTGATGATCCGGTCGAAATCGTGACCGAAGCGTTCGGCGATCAAGCGGGCCTTGGCCGGGCCGATGCCTTTCATCTCCGGGTGGTTGGCCAGGTAGTTGGCGAGACCGTCGGCGTCCAGATCGAGGTCGTATTCCATGCCCTCGACCTCGAATTGTCGGCCGTATTTCGGGTGGGTCACCCAGCGGCCGTTCAACACGACCGGTTCGTTCTCACGGGCGAAGAGCCGACCGGCGAACTGAACCTCGTCGCCGTCTGCCGTCGTGAGACGGCCTGCGGAGAACCGCGGCCCGGCGTAGAAGACCGTCTCGATGCGGCCGCGGACGGTTACGGATTGGTTGTTTGATCTTGTTCGCATCGTCTCGATACCTTCCGGTGATACCTGTGTAGAAATTCCTCCACGAACCGGCAGGCGGCCTGCCGGTCGGAGCAGAAAAACACCGGGATGCCGAAGTCGACGACGATGGAAAGCAGAGCTCCCAGGACGGCGTTGGGATGCGCTCCGGAGCGGTAGCGGCCTCCGAGGATGTCCCGGAGATCCGCTTCCACCACGACGCACGCGGCGTCGTACTCGCAGAGACGGCGCAGCTCCCTGGTGAACCGCTTGCGGGATCGGATGACGGTGGAGACGAAATCCTCGAGAGTCTTTCGCTCCACCGCCACGGAATCCTCATGCCCTTCGATGGAGTAATCCCCGGCGGGGAGGGCGCGGCGGACGACCTCCGTGCAACCGGATTCGAAGGTGTAGGGCTCCTGCTCCCGCGTGTCGACGACGACGGTGACCCGGTTCACGTCAGAACGGGGCCAGGGCGTTGCGAGCCGCCGAGTCGTATTCGTCTCCGCCGTCTTCGAGCACGATGCGCCGGTTGATGTAGACGTTCTCGTTCTCGCCGCGCGTGCGCTTGGTGATCTCGAGCTTGACGTTGATGAGCTTTTCCAGGTTGGTCGGAAGCTCGGAGAGCTTGTCCAGGTTCAACCCGCAGGTGTGCAGGTCCGTCTTGAGCCACTTGATGTTCTCGCGGGTGGCCATGACGTTGTTGCGCCACAGGAGTCTTCCCCGGAACTTCGGGGCGAGGATGCGCAGCGTCCACTTGAGCATGGGGTTTCCCGAGGTCTGGGCCCGGGTCAGCTCCACCCGCTCGACGTTCACCTGGTACTTGCCGTCCGGGATGGTCTCGAACTCGCGTTCCTCGACCTCGGCATGTGCGAAATCGTCGTCGAACTGCGCGAGGTCGATGTCCTCGTGGCCGCGAGGCTCGTCGAAATGTCCGTAATCTTCGTTCTGCATGGTCTGTTCCTCCATCTATGGGATTTATTTACCGGCGGGTGCGGGCTTCTTGTCCTGCCCGTCCCCCGGTGCCGGCACCGACCGCGGGGCACTCGCCCTCGGCGCGTCCGCCGGCCTGTTGAACGCTTCAATGAAAGCCTGGAAATTGAGGTCGATGGTTTCGGGAAGCCTTCCCGTGCGGTCGCCCGCCTCGTAGTGCGGGCTGGGCTTGGTGCGCGTGACGCGGCGGTAGACCGGTTTGCCGCTCTCGTCGCTCGTCACTTCCAGGTCGCAGAAGAGGATCAGGTCGACCATGCCCAGCACGATCTTGCGGGCCTTGTCGGGGAGCGTCGGGATGATGCGGATGTACTTGCCGGTCCGCGTCTCGATTTCCTTTTCCTGCGAGTGGGATACCAGGACGAGTCCGTAGGGCAGGAAGGCCAGCTTGGTCAGGACACGGTGGAACTCGTTGTTGATCAGCGCCCAGCCCTTGCCGTAGCCGAGATCGGATTCGTGTTCGATCTTGAACTTCGTGCAGATGTAATCGCTGCACATACGGTAGGCGTTGTCGACCGTGTCGAGAATGACGGTCTTGTAAGGATGTTTGCCCTCGGCGATTTCGCCGCAGGCGGCGAGCAACTCTTCCCAGTTCCTGATGGGGACTTGAAAGACATCCAGCGAATTCAGCCCCGGTTCGGTGGCGAGAAACAGCGCGCCTTCGGACCGGGAACACCAGGTCGATTTGCCGATCTTGCTCGGGCCGTAAACCAGCACCGTGAGATCGGCGTGATCTTGCTTGGGGGGACTTTTCTTCGTAGGCAACATGTCGGTTCTCCTTTTCTATGGGGTCCTCAAAAAGCCGAAGCCTCTTCGAACGAGGTCTCGTCCCGCAGCTCTTCGTGCGGGGGGACTTTGCGGTAAAAGTTCTCGATGACGTTGGTGCTGCCGTCGGCGCGGCAAAGCGGGAAATAGGCGCAGGACCGGCGGTAGTGGAAACAGAAGGCTGTGTTTTGGTAGAAGACGCCGCGACGGCGAGCGTCGAGAAAGGCCTGGGTCAGTTCCCAGAGTTCGGACTGCAGGGTCTCGAATCGGTCGCGGGAGAGATAAAGCATCTCCCGGTGGAACATGCCCGGCTCGGTGTACTTGGCGGCCAGCCGTGTCTGAAACTCGTCGTCGCTTTCCGGAAGCCTGCGCTTGGCGCTGCTCTTGCCGGTCTTGGACTTGGCGATCAGATCGGCCCGCCGCGCCTCGAACTCGGCCTCGGTTTCACCGCGTCCCTGTTGCAGACGGGCCTTGACCAGGATGTTGTAGAGAACGCCCGCGATGCGGATGCCGAGCGTCTGTTCCACGTAGCGGGAGTAGAGGACGATCTGGAAGTCGGTCCAGAGCCGCTCCAGGTAGTCCGCATCCACCTGCGAGGCGGTCTTGTGCTCGATCAGGAAATGCTCGTCGCCGATCCTGACGACGCCGTCCACCTTTCCAGCCAGCACGAAGCTTCGGGATGAAGCGCCGGTGGCCGGGTTGACGATGCTCCCCTCGAAGGTCTTTTCGAGGGCGACGACATCGAACTCCTCGCTCGCATAGCAGGCCGCGTAGCCTTTCATCATCGCTGCGGCCAGGTGCCAGTCCCTCTTCTGCTCTTCCTCCTGCGCGCGGTTGGCGTAGGTCCGGTCGATGAAATCGAGAACGGGCCCCAGGTCCCTGCCGCCGTGCCAGATCTCCAGGCACTTGTGGATCACCGTGCCGAAGGCCAGGTTGTGGTCCCGTTCCAGGGGAACCAGTTCCTGGATGTAGCGCCACTCGCATGCCTTGCGGCAGTTGCGGAACAGGCTCCACATCGAATAGGTGGTGGTCGTTTTCGCTTCCATCAGGCGGCCCCCGTGGCTTTGAGTTCGGGGCCGATCACCGGGCCGTCACCCACGCGTTCGACTTTGAAAGCCTCTTCGCCGAACTCTCGGGTGAGAAAGCCGGTGAAGATGCGGGCGATGGCGCGGCCGACCTCGGTCGCCGCATCCACGACGCAGGAGCGCTTGTGCGAATCCAGGCAGAAGGACGCGTCCAGCCGAACCAGCGACCGGCCGTGAAGGCTCTCGGCGGCGAGCACCGCCAGGAGCAGAGACTCCTCGATGTCCCGGATCGGGACCTTGGAGTCGAAGTTGTATCGGTAAAGTTCTCGGTTCATGATCTTGCCTCCATTCCGTTCAGTAAGGTCTGTTGGAGGGCGCGCCCGGGCCGAATGCTTTCGGCGACCTCTCGGACGCCTTCCATGCATCCGACCCGGTCAATACCTACCGGAGGCGGACCCGGACCGTCGGACGATCAGAGGTAGTCCCTCAGACCGGCGTCTTCGAAGATCGCGCGCAACTTCTTGATGGACTCGTAGATCGTCCCCCGCGGAACCCCGGTGTCGCGGGAGATCTCCGTGACGGTGTCGGTATCGAGACGGCGGCACAGCTCACGCAGCTCGGGCGGAAGTTTCTCGATTGCCTTGCGAACGTCGAGGGAGAGATCGCGCAACTCGGAGGCAGGGCGTGAAAGTCTGCCGGTGCGGCGCAGGTAATCCTCCTGATCGATGGTCTCCATGCGCTCGACGGAGCCGCCTTCCTCGTCTTCCAAGCGGTCGTTGAGCGAACAATTGCAGAGCCGGTAATCCCGCAGGCCGGCCTTCCGCGCCTCGATGATGGTGGCGATCTTGTGTTCCACCACGCGGGCGATGAAGGTGTTGCGTTGGGCGCGGTCGGGGTTGTACTTGGGCAGGCGTTGGAGCAGGTCCATCAGCATCTCCTGCTCCAGGTCCTCGCGGTCAGACTCGGTGAAGCCCACCCGTCCGACCAGTTGTCTCGCCTTGTACTTGATGATCTGAACGGCATACTCGTCGATTCCTTCGTAGCGTTTGTCGAAACCCATCTGAGCCTCCTCGGGGCCGAGGAGGAGCTCGTGTGGGTGTCGACCTATGCCGGGACGACCGCTCTAAACGAAGCGAGCGGAGGTGTTGCGA
Source organism: Candidatus Ozemibacter sibiricus (assembly GCA_003327425.1). GTDB lineage: Bacteria > Muiribacteriota > Ozemobacteria > Ozemobacterales > Ozemobacteraceae > Ozemobacter > Ozemobacter sibiricus. The sequence continues at coordinate 85,740 of QOQW01000015.1, read as the reverse complement.
GTACGCCGGTATCGGCGACACCCACAACGACCTCCGCTCTGCGGCCAGTCTGTTGTCTGGTGATGGACCGTGCTCTATGGCCGGGTCTGAATCAGACCCGGACCGCGTCCGCCACGGTCATGCGGACGGGTAATCCGTTGTCGATCATGAGTTCCTGGATCGAGAGCGAACGCTCCCGGTCGAAGACCTCGAACAGCTCCGCCACCTTCTTTTTCAGAGCGAAGCCGTCGTTGCCGCGGGATTCGTTCGGTCCGTTGTCCTTGCCGAACAGAAACAGCCGCAGCACGGTGGGCGGGGGATCGAAGACCGGCTCGCCGTTTTGGACGCGCAGTCCCTCGATCCGCCCGTAGTTGATCTCCTGCATCAGCTCGACCAGGCGTTTCCTGGCAGGAGTCAGGGCCGCCTTTGTCACGACATCCGTCATACCGGACCTCCTTTCGCGCACTTGGGCGCATCAACGAAAAGCCCCCTGGGAGGCGGGTCCGGCGAATGGACCTCCCAGGGGGCGTTCACCCGGATCATCCGGGCGTTTCTTCCAGGGTGAGGGTCTCGCCGGACCGTCACCCCTCTTTGGCGAAATTTCGATCAGAGGGGCGGAACGGCCCGGCACGTCGATGGCGATGGGCAGGAAAATGCTGATATTTCAGGCGAATACCTGAGCTACAGAGAGGAAACTTTTTTTGATTTTTTTTCCGGATGCCCAGCGAAATTTCGCTGACTCGGAGAACAGACTATTCGTCGGGGGAGATGAGGAAGAGTGCCTGCCAGCCCTTTCCGTCATCCGTCAGGCGGAAGGGATCGCCTTCGATGCGGAAGAAGTCGCGCAGGTTGGCGGCGAGGAGTTCGCGGCGTTTCTGGTTTTTCCGGTCTGCCTTATTGCTGGTCCAGTCAAGAACCCCTCGCTCCTCGGCGAAGGTCTTGAGCAGATCCCATTGAACGGTGGGATCGCCGTTCTTCTTGTTGGCCATGCCCATCTGCGTGTAATTGAACACGCCTCCGGCCGTTTTCGCTTTGACCGAGACGGTATGCCCGTCCTTGAAGCGGATCGATACGTCTCTCCAGGTTGCATCCGGTGGTGTGGGGAAGAAGACCATGGAGTCTCCTTCCTTCGGCGATGGAAGATTGGAACTGCGGAATTGGGCCAGGACTTCATCGAGTGGACGAAGAAGCCGAAGTTGTCGCTTGTCACCGATGGCAACGCTTTCCGACAGGGACACGAAGCCAGACCGCTTGTCGGTCAGCCGCTTCTCCGCCTTCGCGGAGCAGAGTTCCCGTGTGGGAGACAAGAGAATGAACGGCGTGCTATTCCTCCCCAGGAGACCATCCACTGCCTCGCTGAAATCGTCGGGTTCGATCTGGATGGTCAGGTAGACCGGGAAACGGTATCCGGCATATGGAGAGTAAACGCCGATGCGCGTCGTTCCGGGAAGATCGGTTCCCGCGTCGGTTTCTGCGATCAGGTCGAAGACCTTGGCGAGCGCCGTGTCGAGAGTCGGACGATCCAGCTCATAGACCACGATGTCGGATCGCTGCAGGACAAAAGTCTCGCATCCACGTTCGCACCTGCAGACGGCGACAATGTCCTCCGGACCGTGCACGACCACTTCGTGCTCACAGCCACAGCCGCGTTGAACCATGCAGGGATGTGAAGACGCCAGTTTGCCGTTCGGACGAAGGAAGGCCTTCGCCGTCCCATAATCGTTCCCGAACCGGGCTTTCCACTCGGCATCCACCGCGGCCGCGCCGGGAACGGTTTCAAGTGTCTGCCAGAATCCGGTCGGCCTATTCCTCATCGTCTTCCTGCTCGGCAAGGATGAATCCGCGCTTGGTGAGCCAGTCTTCGACCACGGAGGCGTCACTGTCCCTGGTGTACTGGGCGATGTTCGATGGGCGGATGGTCACGGTCCGGGCCGTCTTGGAGTCGGTGAATTTCACCTGAAAGCTCGCCCGGATGATCCGTGCCTTCTGGGGCATGGTGCGGCCGCGCCCGGCGTAGGCGGCGAACACGTCGTTGGCCTTGCGTATCTCGGTCTCCTTCTCCGCGCCGCCCCAGAAAAACTGTATCTCCTTGAGCCGCACCCATTCCATGCCGTCCACGTCCGTGCAAATGACGGAGGCATCTCCGTCGGTCCGGAGCGGCTCGAGCGTGTATTTGCCGGTCTCAGGGAAGAAATCCTCCTTGCTGAACACATGGCGGCCGAACTGCCGGCGGAAGAGGTCCTTTTCCCCTTTTCCACAAGCGTGCATTCGAATCTCGCCGATGGTCGGTTCGTAAACCAGCACGTCGTATTTCTCTGGACGGTAGAAGACGCTCGAAGCCTGACCGCCGTCGAGGCTGCCCTCACGCCGCAACGGATCACCGTGACGCACCAGAAACCACACGGAATCCTTCTTGGGGTAAACGAAGACCTTCGATCCCCTGCCGCGCTTCTTCTTCTCGAACCAATCGTCGAGGTCCTTTTCCAGAGCCACGAGCGCTTTCGCTGTCGGCGGTTTGAACTTGGGGATCGGATGTGTATCGGTCTGAAAATACTCGAAGGAGCGGGGCTTCAAAAGGTACTGCTCGGCGTGCTTGCGCTCGAGAAGGTCCTTGTTCTGCAGGTAGACCTGAACGGCCACGTCGGCCGCGGTGGGGTCCGGGTTCCCGTCGAGAGAGATGCCGTTGTTCTCCGCCTCTTGGAGGAGGACGTCCATGGCTTCGGGCGTGGCCATCTCATGCACGAAGTAGAGTGCGTCGAGCAGGCCCTTCGGCGTGTCCGTATCCGGGTTCATGAGCACATTGACGAGTTGGTCGTAGTCGATGCCGTCGGAGGCGGACGGCGACGGCAACGTCAATCCTCGGCCGTCGAAGTAGGGCTTGTGAGGGTTCAGCAGAGCCAACAGATGCTCACGCGCGATGGCCTTGAGGCCGTCGGCATGGGCAAAACGCCTGAGATTGTACGTCGCCATTCGTTCGTTCCTCCTTGTGCTTTATAGCCAGGCCGTTCCCGGCGTTTGCGTTTCCGAGCCGGGCCGCCTGACGGCGACGACCTTGCCGATGATGCGCAACCCGTCGTCGGGCCCCACGGAGATCGGTCGATGCTTCCGGTTTTCCGGTCTCAATTCAATTCTCTCGCCGCGGATATAAAGCCGCTTCACCGTGGCCTCGTCCTCCAACAACGCGACCACGATGTCACCGTTCTCCGCCACGGGCTGTTGTCGCACCACCACCAGGTCGCGCTCCCGGATTCCGGCGTCCACCATGCTGTCTCCGGTCACTTCCAGGGCGAAGCACCGGCCTGCCCGGGCGATCCCGCCTTCGACCAGCACCTTTCCGACGATGTTCTCCTCGGCCAAGATGGGCTGGCCGGCCGCCACCCGGCCGACGATGGGGACGGCCACAAGATCGGGGATGTCGTCCTCGGGTTCGCGGACAATCGCAATTCCACGAGCCTTCCGGGGTTCGCGCTTCAGATAGCCCTTGCGGACAAGCTGGCTCACCTGGCCGTGGGCGCTGGCGTGCGATATGCCGAGGATGTCCGCGAGTTCCTTCATGGTCGGGGGGAACCCCCGCCGGTTCGTGAAGAGGCGGATCTCCTTCAATGTACGGCGTTGCGGCTCGGTTATTTCCTGAACGGGGCGTCTGCCTCGCGGTCTTTGACTCATGTGTATCCTCAACCATCCAAATGGCTTATTTATGAACGCCAATGGCCGCAGGGCCCGGTCAGGGCAAACTACGGCCACATTACAGGCTGATATTATACGACCTGATAGGCATCAGGTCAATAGAAAAAATGTACATGAATCAGGAGGTTTGGGGATTGCCGGCGGGGATGAAAAGAGAGATCGGTGATCGGACGGGTGGATAGAGAGGCGTCCGGTTGCCCTGAGAGGGGGCGTCAGCTCATTCGCTCGGCGGTCAGCTTCGCCCACATCTTTCGTTGACGCGACCAGTGGGGAACTGCGGCAATGGGACGGACCTCTTTCTCCCGAAGCCGGTCACGCCCCTTGACCGTCCGGGGCAGGAAGAGAATCGCCTCTTGGATGTCCGGGGCCAGGTTGAGCAGGTTCATGATCTGGGTGATGCGTGCGCGCGTCACATAGCCGAGCCTGGCCAAATCGGCATAGTCCCGCACTTCGCCGCGCCGGACCAATCCGTCGAAGCGGATCGCCAAAGCCATCAACTTCGAGATGCGGGGCAGATTCCCCGGCTCGATGGTTCGGTCTACCTCGTGCGGATGGTTGTCGCTTTTCCTGCGGTTCTTTGGTTTGAAACTGAAGGAGATCTCCAGCCGGCTCAGTCCCGTTCCCTCGGATGCGGTATTTTTCATGCGGACACCTCTCGACTGCGGATGTCGGCCTCGCTGCACAGCGCCTTGACTCCCGCTGAGCGGAAAGTCACGGTCACTCTACCGTCCCGCCCGTCATAACCGACGCGCTCGACGAGGAGTCGGACGATCCGTGATTGTTCTCGGGAAGACAGTGACTCCCAAACCGAGTCGAAGACCGCCAGCGCCCGGGCCAGGTCGCCTTCATCAACAGTTTCTCTCTGGATCGTGATGACCTCTTCGCGTATGGTGGTCATCCGCTGTTCTATGGTTCGAATCTGATCCTGAAGGTCGGCGAGCTGGTCCATGGCCGCCCCTCCGTTCGAGGCGGCGGTGAAGGACTCGCTCACCAGCTTCTGCACTCTGGTGTGCAGCCGTTTGAGTTCACGTTCGTGGCCGCGTTGTTCGGTTTCCAGTTCCACCATGCGCTTGCCGCTCTCTTCCCGAACCTTTGCAGCCGTCGCTGCGATGATTTCCTCATTCCTGCCTATGCCTCGGATGTGCTCGACCACCGCGGTCTCGATCTCGTGCGCGTTGAGCGACTTGGTCGGACAGGACGCCCAGCCTCGTTGTTGCGCGTTCAGGCAGACGTAGTAGCGATACCGTTTGCCGTTGTCCTTGGCCGTGTAGGTATGCACCATCCCCGTGCCGCAGGGAGCGCAGTAGAGAATCCCCTTCAGGATGGCTCCGTACTTGTTGCGCACCTCCTTGCCGCCGGTGCTGCCGTTCCGCCGGAGAGCATCCTGCACCCGCTGCCAAAGATCGACGTCGACAATTCCGTCGTGTTCGCCGTTGTATATGCTTCCCTTGTAATCGACCTTGCCGGTGTAAATTACGTTGGTCAGAAGCCGGAAGAGGCTGTTCTTGGTGAAAGGCTTTCCGCCGCGCTCCTGACCCTTCTTGGTGGTCCACTGCTTGTTTTTCCAGCCGCGTCGTTCGATTTCCTGAACGACAGGGATCAAGGCTTTGTGCTCCAGGTAGAGCTGGTACATCCCCCGGACCTGTACGGCTTCGTCCTCGTTGACGACCAACCTGCCGCCTTTCGGGTCGACGTCATACCCGAGAACCGGCATCCCGCCGACCCACTTGCCCTTGCGCCGTGCGGCGGACATCTTGTCGCGGGTGCGCTCCGAGATGATCTCCCGCTCGAACTGGGCAAAAGATAAAAGGATGTTCAACGTGAGCCGCCCCATGGAACTGGTCGTGTTGAACTGCTGGGTGACCGAGACGAAGCTCACGGAGTGCTTGTCGAAAAGCTCCATCATGCGGGCGAAGTCCAGAAGGGACCGGCTCAGACGGTCCACCTTGTAGACCACCACGCAGTCGATGCCGCCCGACTCGATGCCGGCGAAGAGCCGCTTGAGGGCGGGCCGCTCCATGTTGCCGCCGGTGAAGCCGCCGTCGTCGAACCGATCCGGAATGCACACCCATCCCTCGTGTCTTTGGCTCGCGATATAGGCTTCCGCGGATTCCCGCTGGGCGTCGAGGCTGTTGAACTCCTGCTCCAGCCCCTCGTCTGTGGACTTGCGGGTGTAGATGGCGCAGCGGATCGTCCCGTTGGTTCTTGATGCCGAATCCAGGGCTTCTCCCCGGCCGTGGTTATTGTTTCTGCTCATTCGTTCCTCCTCTCGGGTTTGCGGCTCCCGCCCTTGGCCGCGGCATCGGCGATACCGAAGAAGAGGAACCCGTTCCATTTGCTCCCGGTGACCTCCTGGGCGATGGCTGAGAGGGACTTGTACCGTCGGCCGTCGAACTCGAAGCCGTTGTCGAGTACCTTGACCACAATGTCGCGGCCTCGGAACTCGCGGGCGAGCAGAGTCCCGGGCAGCGGCAGCCTCGGGTCGTGCGACGGGGATATGCGGCTGGTCGCCGTTCTCGCCTTGATCTCGGCGGAACCCGAGGCGACCGGATCACGCGGAGACCGCGTTCTCAGGTCGGCGTCATTGGCCAGTTCCTCAGCTCTGCGCCGGGCCCGCTCCGAAAGGTCACCCTCCGCCAGAGCCTGAATGCGCCAGGCGATTCGCTTGCGAAGAAACTCCTTATGGTAGGAGCGGGTCTCTTCTCCGAAGACCTCGAGGTACTTGTCCCGGAGTTCTCCGACGGTCATCCGGGAGAGCCCCTGGACCTCTTGATACGTTGTTGCTTCCATCCGAAACCTCCTTTGCTTCATGGGCTTCGCCCTGCGGGCGGCCCGTCCGCACCGCAATCTCAGGGCGTTAACTCGTGAATGAATGAAGGCTTCGGTGGCCCGGAATATCAAGGCGAATCGAAGTAAACGCCTCAGATTCTTCAACTTGCGCTACATGCTCTGCCCCACTGCCGGAATCTGGGGCGATTCGGCGTCCGTTTCGATGGCGCATGTAGCCTCTGGCCAGGATCGTGGCGATCTCCGATATCACCTCTTCAAGTGAGGTGGGGACGTGTTCGTTGTCCGGCATCCGGTCCTCCTTTTGCGGGAGGCCGCGTAAAGGTGCCGTCGTGGATGCCGCTGGGGCGGGATCGGCCTGACGTCGAGAAGGCCGTTGGAGCCCGTCCGACACCACCCGAAGGCGATGTCGTCGGCACCCACAACGGTCTCCGATCTCACGGCTGTTTCCGCTGTCTGGTAATCCGCTTGCGCCGGACCCACTGGTCCGGCTTTCGGCAGATACCTACCGGAGGGGAGTTCGAAATGTCGAAACGGGTGTCCGGATGCAGCCGGGCTGTTAAACAAGGCGACTCGAAAAACGGAGAACGGGAGAATTCGGAGAGGACATTTTCGGTGAGCGCGCGCAAACCCAACGGTTGCACCCGAACCCCGAGCGGTGAGCTTCGAAACGGAGAATCGGGGTTAATGTGCGGGCGGGCGTAAGTCAGCGTGGACACGCCGGAAACGACAAGACCCCGAGGGGATCACCCCACGGGGTCTTCTCGTTAAACAAGAACCGCTGAAATCAGCGGATGGATTTCTGGCTCCTGGAGAGGGATTTGAACCCCCGGCCCGCTGGTTAACAGCCAGCTGCTCTACCGACTGAGCTATCCAGGAAGGTAAACACACTATACCACACCCGAGGGGTCGGGTGCAAGAGCGAACATCAATTTTCCTGCGGCGTGTCGCGATGCAGCTCGGCGAACCGAGCAGCCTGATCGTGGTAGGCCTGTAGCGTGCGCGGCACGGGCAGGCCCAGGGCGATCACGTCGGGGAGCATGATCGGCTCGGCCAGGAAGGCGCCGAGGGCGGCGGCGGCGCCGGCTGGCGCCAGGGGATCGACTTCGAGGCGAGCCAGCCGCTCGACCCACTGGTGGGTGGCGGATGGCGCCACCTTTTTCGACAGGTCGAACACCACATAGAACTCAGGCCCGCCCCAGAAGATGGCTTTGCGATCCATGGCCACCTTCACCCGGTAGTAGTCTTCGATCTTCTCGAGTTTCGCCCATAGCTTCCAGGCGGCGCCCAGGAACCCGTCGATGATTTCCACGCGTTTCTGAGCTGGCATCGGCCACACCTGCTTCGGAATATAGACGGTGAAGCCGTATTCGTTGCCAGCAAAGCCGTATTGGCCTTTTTCGAGATACGCCGATTTGATGGGCCGCCCATTCAAGTCGACGATCGCCACGCGCAGCTCGGGGTCTTCCAAGACGAAGTCGTACTTGTAATAGGTGGCGGCCCCGGTCTGGATGGCGGCGGTTTTCGAGACGTAGCCCCGCGCGCTGGCCTTCAAGCGGATGACCTTGCCATCGAGCCAGCAGGAGACATCCGCATCGGGAATCAGCGCCATCGTGGTATTGCGGACGACCACATCGACGGTGTACGGGCCCGCCACATAGGGCACTCCCCAGGCGCTCCCCGCCAACAGCAGGAACAGGACGACGGCCACCGCGGCATTTGTGCGATTCATACCTCAAAAATGCCAACATTCGCCCTCTCCTACAAGGAACACCTTGTCCTGAAGGTGCCTCTGAGCGATTCCCGCTTCCGGCAATGGTCGGGACCCTGGCCGCGATGGGAGAGGACGTGCACGTTACATCAAATATGCTACGGGGCCGGATGGATCGATTCGACTTTGAACGGTTGGAGGCGTTTTTCCTGGTTGGTCTTGGGGTTTTTCCACAACCGTCCGGCATGGATGCGATCGACCAGTTTCTCAGGGCTCGTTCTGGCCGGGTCGTACAGCAGCCGGACTTTGCCTTCGGCCACGTAGGCGTCGAGCGCCGCCACTCCCGGTTCTTCCTCGAGGATCCAGGCGAGGGTGTTCGCGGTGCCCCGACAGCGCAGGCCCGTCAGGACGAGATCGACTCGAGCGAAGGTCGCGCCGCTGGAGAAGGCTGGGAAGGTTTTCGACATGGTCGGCAGCGGGTAGCGGAAGGCGAACAGGAACCCGGCGCCCATCATCGCGGCCACCAGCCAGGGCAAGGCCTTCCGGGGCAGGCTCGGGCCCGGCCGGTCGCCGTCGGTCGGCCGGTCGGCGGGCCAGGGGCGGTAGCCGATCCCGAGGTGAAGGCACTGCGTGGGGCAAGCATCGAGGCAGACCAGGCATTCCGTACAATCGGTCGACCAGACCCGCTTTTCCTCGAAAACGTTGATTTGTTGCGGGCATTCGCGCGAACAGAGACGGCAAGCCGTGCAATCCTTTTCATCGATCACCGGGGAGACCGGTCCGAGGAGGCGGGCCACCCCGAGGCTGGCGCCCAGCGGGCAGATCACCTTGCACCAGACGAACGGCAGGTACAGCGATGCCAGGCTCAAGGCCAGCATCACCCATTTCGACCACCATTCGACTTCGTGGTCCTGACCGGAAAAGCCCACATAGTACAGGCAGAACGGCCGGAACACGAGGTCGGTCACAGCATAGGTGAAATACAGGACCGCCACCAGGATCGGATACCGCAGCCGGCCCAGCCACTGTCCGCCCGTCGTGCACCAGAACCCCTGCCAGAGCATTCCGGCCTGGCGGCCGGCGGCGCGCAGCCCTTCCATGAGGGTTCCGACCGGGCAGACCCAGGAGCAGAAGGCCCGGCCCATGACGATGGTCCCGCCCAGGATGGCCACGAACAAAATCAGGTTGATGCCCGACGTGGCGCACAGGAACGCTCCGTTCTTGAGGTAGAACCCGATGCTCTCGAGTCCGCCACCGGGACAATAGGACTCGCAATGGGCCTTGGTGAAGCCGGACAGATGGCGGAAGGTCAGGATCCCTACCGCGACCAGGAACAACATTTGAAAGGCGTGTCGGATCTTCTGCATCTGCATGCCGCCAGCATACCACGACTTGGTGGGCGGAGAAAAACCTCGTCTGGCTGTTCAGGAAGAGGGGCGACGATCGGCGGGCGCGTCGGTTCGCATGAACCACCACCACAACAGGGCCAGTCCCAGCCCCTTGCCGGCCGTTCTGGTCGAGGTCGGTGAAAAGGCGGAAGGGGCGGGGCGCTGGACTCGGAGCGGTGGAGGATGGCATGGCGTGCGCGATGGATGGTGGAGCAGGGATGTATGTAGATGGTGGCGCCAGAGAACCCCTGCGAGTATACTAGAACCACCGCGCCGTGAACACCATTCCCTGTGCCAGGAAGCCGTCACTGTCCCCCACCGGCTGGAATTCCGGTGCCACCGCGCGTTTTTCCCTTCTGACCGTGGCTTTCGCCTCGCCAGCGGGCCCAGGCCTTGGGCCCAGCCTGAAACGCTCGAAATGGCCGTCGAGCTCAAGCTTGAGCATTCCTTCGGCGGCGCCTGGCCCTGGCGGGCTCGGCACCGATCATTCCTGATGCCGCGACAGACGTCTGGCCGTTCCCTGTTCCAGGAACTCGAGGCCCTGATGGAACTCGAGGGCGAATATCTGTCCCATCAGACCGCCCTGTTCCTGCTCGGGCAGATTCCCGACCTGCCGGCCACGCTGACGGCGGTCTCGCCCCGCCGCCGCCGCCATCGAACGGTGGGGGGACGGCCGCTGGTGTTCGTCTTCCATCCCGAGGAAAAGACCCGCCATCTGCAGATCGCCGCGTTCCAGCAGGCGGCGCTGCCGGTGTCGACGCTCGAGAAGACGCTGCTCGACCTGCTGGCCGATATGCACCACGCGCCTCCGCTGCCAGAGCTGGCGGGCTTGTTCGTGCGGCTGCCGTACAACCCGGGCGCCCTGCTGACGATCGCCCGCCAGGTCTCGGATACCGTTCTCAAGCGAGCCTGCTATTTCACCGCCTGGGCGGGCCGTGCCCGCGCTGACGAGCTGCCGTTCGGCGCCTTCAAGCGAACCCCGGTCAAGCTCGACCCGCGCGTCACCGACCAGCCCCTCCTGTGGGACAGCCGGTTCTTCCTCAAAGTCCCCGCCGGACTGCTGGCCCTGGCCCTCCCCGAGCCACCGGCCAATCTCGATGCCGACCTCGCCTCCTGGATCGAACTGCGACGGATGCCGGCCTTTCGCGACTGGATCGCCGCCCAGGGGCGCATTCCCATTCTCGGCGAGGCGGCATCCGCGGCTCTCGATCCGTTCTGGGAAACCCTGTTCCTGAACCTCTCGCCCTCCTCTCTCGATGACCTGCTGGTCGATCATTTCGGACGCTCTTCCGACTCCGGGCCGCCCCGGCCCTTTCCCATCCGGTTCAACCGGTGGCTCGACGAGCATCCCGACGTGCTCGAGCGGCGGCGGGACGAGCTGGAGGATTGGATCAAACGCAACCTGGCCTCCCCGTCCATCAACCGGGTCGAAACGGCGCTTCACCTGGGCTGCCTGCTGGGTCTCGACGATCTGGTCATCGAGCATTTCGCTTTGCAGGCCTACAACCTGTACAATGCCGGCCGCTTCGACCTCATCAACCGGGTGACCGGCCGGTACCTGGCCCAGGACCGCCCCCTGCCCCACTACTTCTACGTCATCGCCGCCCGCACCATGGCCCGCCAGGACCGCTTCGACGAAGCGATCGCCGTCATCGACCGCGGCAAGGCCATCTATGAGGCGCGCGAACACGCCGAACTCGAATGCGGCGAACTGGCCTTCGTCGCCGGCAATGTGTTTCGCCTCATGAATCGGATGAATGAAGCGATGGCCGAGTTGATCCTGGCCCGCGAGTTCTACGCCGTCGCCCGCGACCGCCGTCGCCTGGCCTCGGCCGACTGCTCGCTGGGCAATCTCTACTTCGTGCGTGGGATGGCGCAGGAAGCGCGTCGGCACTATCTTGCCGGCCTCGCCGTGATGAAGGATCTGGGGGAACGCTCCGCCCAGGCTTCATTGCTGGGGAATCTCGGGCTGGTCGAATATGACAGCGGGCATTTTCGCCGGGCCGCCCTGTTCCTGCAGCAATCGGTCAATCTGCACCGCAGCCTGAAAAACACCTGGAATCAGGCCATCGCCGCGTTGTCCCTCGGCAAGGTCTTCCTCAAGATGGGGCAGTTTTCCAAAGCCATGCGCATCTTGCGGGAATGCCACACCCTCAAGTCCCAACAGAGCCACGAAAGCGGGGTTCTCGAAACGACCGCCTTGTTGGCCTGGCTGTGCGAACTGCTCGGCAACACCGCGGCCGCCAAGGCCTGGTGGGATATGATTCCCGACCTCGAGGGCCGGACGCTCGAGCCTCGCGCCCGCTTCGTCATCACCGCGGTGAGGGCCATGACCGCTTTGTACAAGGGGGAATTCCTGGACGCCGAACGGCTCTACGCCAGCATGCTCGAAACCTCCCGGCAGGCCGAGAGTTCCGATGTCGAAGGGGGCGATTGCCTGCATGGCCTCGCTTTCTGTCAGGCCATGCGGGGCGATCCCCGCGCGCCCGACACCTTGGCGGAGGCCGAGCGACGGTTCGCCCGCTTCCCGCACTGCAGCCAGTTGGTCCAGATCCGGTTGTTGGGGGCGCTCCTCTACCCAGAACGATTCCCGCACGTCGATCTCGACGCCCAGATCGCCGCCTTCCTCGATACCCAAGCCTATGAGCCGTTCTGGGCCTTTCTCGCCGAGCCCATGATGCAACGGGGCAGCCCAGGCAGCCGTCGTTTCATCGAATACCATCTCCAGAAAACCCCCGCGGCCATGCTCACCGCCCTGCTCGCCCGCCACCGCTCGCTGGGCAAGGTCGTCCAGGCGGTGGAAGCCCGGCGCCGACGGGCTGCGGAGTTCTTCACCTGTCTGGAGGATGGGCTGACCCGGCCCATCCACCACGAGGAGTACGAGGCCTGGCGCCGGGAGTACCCGCGCGATCGACTCGTCTTCGACGGCCCGGCCGGCCTTCTGGTCTGGCGGGAGCATGTGGCCTGGCTCAAGCCCGGATCCATCCCCCACGGGATCCTGTCGCAGCTCCTGATCGCCCTCCCCCACCCCGTCGATGTCGACGCGTTGTACCATGCGGTCTGGCAGACCGTCTTCGATCCGGAAACCGACGTCGGGGCCTTCAAAAGCTCCATCCAGCGGTTGCAGAAGATCCTCCGTTCGGTGACGCCGGCGGCCAAGGTGCGGCGCAAGAAGACCCGGTCGAGGTTCGGTGGGGTGACGATATCGCTGTCCTGCCCCTGGACAGCGATTCTCTGAGGTCGCGACCTTCACATCAGCTTCAAGGTGGCTCTCGAGCTGGCTGCATATTTCCTGCAACAAAATCGGCAGCGCCTGGTTGAAGTCTTCTCCCCAAGGGGCTCTAGAGGATTTTGCAAGTGTACCTTCGCGTTCCATTGCCTCTCTCCGAATCGGGCAATATATTGAGAGTGATCCAATGCCGATTTGAGGAGGAGTATAGAGAATGCGCAAACGTTGTCTCGTTCTGGCGATGGTCATCGGGCTGGTGGCCTCAGGGGCCGCCTGGGCCTTCGATGGGTTCGGCCCGGAGCACAAGCATTTCAAGCTCCAGACTCAGGTTTTTGGCATGATCTCTCAGTTCTGGAATGTGAACGAACTTTTCTATCGCCTCACGCTGACCCCCACCCCCGAACTGGAGACGGCCTATGTGAAAGCCTGCGAGATCTACGAAAAGCAGAGCGTCAACCTCGGCAAACACATCCTGGCCAGCCTTGACCGCGATTTCGAGGTCGTCGAGGTGGTCAGCGACATCTATCGCTCCTTCGATCCCATCACCCGGCAAGCCTTCTACCCCGCTCTGGGGATGGTGAAGACCGCGTTCACCACCGAATGGAAGCCGCCGCTGACGGCCGAGAAATTCGCCGAGTATTTCCCGGGGTACGGGTATGCCGAGCCTGGCTACAAATATCGCAAGGGTCGGGAGATCGACCGTGAGCAGAAGGGCTACTCCTGGCAATCCGAAGAGCAGAGCATCACCACCACCTGGAATGTCGAACTGGTGGTCACCCTCGACATCGTCCAGATCCTGACCGGCCTGGCGACCGGTGGCGCCATCAAGGATCTCAACGTCGGCCCGCAGTATCAGGTGAACATGAATGGTACCCCGACCTTCGTCTGCAAGGTCACCTTCACCCGGGTCAAGGCGATCACCACCAAAACCAACCGGAAGTTCGAGGTCAACAAGGTCTGGTTCGAACTGCTGCGCGCCAAGGTCAGCGGCTGGTCCACCGGCCCCTGGGAAGTCTGCGGCAAGACCTACGAGATTCTCCACGAACCGACCGGCGAGGAAGTCGTCACCGGCATTTCCGCCCTGTAGTCCGGCCGACCGCTGCGGGCGACCCGAGCCACATCAGTCCACCACAGAGGATTCGAGAGATGGGTATGCGGAAGATCCCGCCCAGGGGCTTGCCCCTGGGGTTCCTCCTCACCGTCATGACCGTCATGGCCGGGGCCCTCGGGGCCCCGGCCCCCACGGCGGCTGACGACGCCGCCCGGCCGCGGTTCCTGACCCTGGCCGAAGCCGTCGACCATCACGTGGTGGCTGAACGCGTGGCCGGAGTGCCGGCCGCCGAACGGGCGCTGGCCGCTTTGCGCCTCGAGGGGAGCGAGGTGGCGCAGGCGATCCTCCGCGTTCTCGACGGCCGCGGCAGGCATGTCCGCCCCGTCTGGGCGGCCCGGGGCGTCTGCGTCGATTTGACCGATGAGGAATTGACCCGGTTGCTGGCCGAGTATCCCACGTTGCAGGCCGAAACCATCGATCAATTGGCGGAACCGATCATGCCGTGGCCGCGGCCCGGCCCGTCGGGACCGACCATGGCTCCCCCCGCTCCCAATGCCTGGAACCTGGCCATGTCCGGGGCCACCGCCCTCCTGCAGGAGCGCGGTCTCACCGGGCAGGGGGTGCTCATCGGGGTGGTCGGGCCCGACCTGCCCTATCTCCACCCTTGTCTCTCCGGCAAGATCAAGCATAGCAAGCATTTCGGCGATCCCAAGGCCAATACCGGGACCGTCGAAGACCTGATGCTGATGCACCCCCTCGGAGTCCTGGCGGGGTTCGTCAAAGGCCGTTTCCAGGGCGTGGCGACCGGGGCCGTGCTTTCGCTGGCCACCGTGACCCGCGGCAAGCTCCCGACGGCCGAACTGCTGGCGGCCATCGAATGGGTGCTGCAGCCGACGGATGACCCGCCCCCCGCCGCCATCCTGCTCTGCGTCGATTTCGGCGGGCCGGCTCCCAAGGCGGTGCGCCAGATCCTGGCGGCCTGCCGGACGGCCGGGGTCCTGCCCATCATTCCGGCGGGCAACATCCCCAGCCGGATCACCGGCATGGCCGCCCTCCCGGAATGCCTCACCATCGGCGCCCTCGACCAATGGAAGGCCAAGGCCGGATTCTCCGGAACCGGCCCCGGGGTGGTCGAGGCAGTGCCCATTCCCAAGCCTGATTGGGCCGAGCCTGGCGTGGCGATCTACGGCCCGAACCTGGAAGGCAGCTATCGCTTCGGTTCGGGCACCTTGCAGGCCGCGGCGCACTTCGCTGGCATCTGGGCCCAGATGCGGGAAGCCCGCCCCGCCGACGATCTCGAGACCCTGCTCGAGGCTCTGGCCACCTCGGCCATCGATCTGGGGGCGCCCGGCTTCGATATGGAGACCGGCCGGGGGCTGCCCAACCCCTCGGCGGCCCTCTGGCATCTCGAGAATCCGCCCCCACCCCCCGCCGAATCCTGGCCCTGAGCGGGTCGCCATCCCCGCCGGCCTCGTTCGCCGGCCCGGCAACGGGTGGCGCCCCAGCCAGCACGGACGGCCAGCACGGACGAACACCGACCAGCCCCCCATTTCAGAATTTCCGAATTTCTGAAAAAGGCCGCCCCAGGGTTGCCGTCGCCCCTGGCGGCTTTCCCCGCAGGCTCAGGCCGTTCTCCGAGATGTTCCCCCGTGGTGGAGGCCGTTCTGCTCCCCGCCATGGCAGGCCCGGTCCTGGCAGGTGGCGCGGGGATGGTGGTGGTGCGGAGAGGGTGGAAGCGGCGCCTTGGTGGGTGCCTTACTTCGCCTCGTCGCCTTCGGTGAGGCCCCAGACCATGTTGCCGCCCTTGGCCTTGGCCTCGCGCAGCTGTCGTTCGGCGGCATCGAGGAATTGTTCGAGGCTCATGTTGATGTCGAACGCCGCGACGCCGAAGCTGGCAGTGACTTTCAATTCGGTGGCCTGATGCAGGATCTTGTTGGTCTCGATCGCGGTGCGGAGCTTCTCGGCAGCGATCACCGCCCCTTTCAGATTGGTGTCGGGAAGGATGATGGCGAATTTTTCGCCCCCGCACCGGCACGGAATGTCGTTGAACCGGATCTGGCGTTTGATGATGTTCGAGACCTTCGACAGCACCTGATCGCCGACGAAATCGCCGTGCGCCTCGTTGAGGGCCCGGAACCCGTCCATGTCCATGATGATGAGGGACAGCGGGGACTTGATCCGGCGCAGGCGCGAGATCTCTTGCGCCAGGCGCATCTTCAGGTAATGCTGGGTATACAGATGGGTCAGGCCATCGGTGATGCCGAGCTTGTACAGGTTGGCATTCTTGAGGGCGATGCCGAGCTGGGCGCACAGCAACTGCGCCAGATGGAAGTCGCGCTCGGTCAGCGCCTGTCCGTCGGTCCGGTCGGTCAGGTTGACCAGTCCGAGGACTTCTTCTTGTACAACCACCGGAATGACGATGAAGGACGGGGTAAGGTAATTCTTGGCCCGGGGGAACTGGAACCGTTTCTCGCGGGTCACATCAGGAACGAAGAGGGGCGTCATTTTCTGAATGACGTACCGGGAGATCGGCGACGACCACAGATCGAGCACCTGGGGCAGGTCACGACCGGTCTGGCAGAGGGAATATCGGTTCTCGCTGGGGTCGTGCAACGCGAGCGAGAACTTCCCGATCTTCATGACATTCTGGAAGATGCGCTCGACGGTGAAGGGCAGATTCTCGATCTCGAGTTCTGAAGAGATGCTCTGGCTGGCTTCCCGCACGGCGCTCAGCTCTTTGACCCGGGTGTCGAGTTCGGCGTTGGCGGATTTCAACTGTTCCATCAACCGGAAGGTGTTGATGGCGGAAGAGATATTGCGGGAGAGCGTGCTCAACAGGTCGCCGTCGTAGGCTTCGTTGTCTTCGAGGCGGAAGCGGGCGCCCAGGACCAGGATGCCCAGCACTTCGGCATCGGCCTTCAGCAAGTAGACCTGTTCCGCCTCTTCTTTGGTGAAGGTCTGGAAGAAATCGGGGCACAGGCGAGCGATGGCCGAGGAGACCTCGAGGTTTTCGAGGGTGGAGAGGGTACCCAGATCGGCCGGCGACAAGCGGATCTGGGGGAACTTCTCTTTGGCCCGCAGCTTGATGTCGACGATGCAGTGGAGAGCGTCATGATGAGTGGCATCGACGATGTAGATGGCGCCGCGCGACACCCCCAGGGTACCCAGGAGGATCCGGAGCATCGAGCGCAAACCAGTCTCGAGATCGCGATTCTGGCACAGGAAGGAACTGAGGTCGATGAAGCTGCCGAGGATGTATTTCAAGCGCTCGATGCGCTTCCGCTCGCGGATCAGATCGCCAGACTCGGGGGGATCGATCTTGATCCGTTTTTTCACCATTTTGATCAGGGTACCGGAGGGCGGGAAGGAGGAAATCTCCACCCCATCCATCAGCTTTTCCATGAGCATCAAGCCCCAGCCCCGTTTGTTGGCCGATTTCAGTTTCTTTTTGATGTCGGGCTTTTCGACCTGGGTGGGGTTGAACCCCTGGCCGAAATCGCGCACCAGGATGGTCAGGTTCTCGCCGTCGTAGAGAAAACTGGTCTGGACGTCGGTCTCGCCGCCTTCCGGCAGGTTCTTGGGCGCGTGTTCCTTGGCGTTGATGAGGGCCTCGATGAAAGCCAGCCGCATCTCATCGATGGATTCCGGCAGGAAATCGCACTTTTTCGCGAAGGTGTCGAGAACTTCGCAGGCCTCCAGTTCGGAATCCCGTTCATTGGCCACTTTCAGCGTAATCTGTTTGATCAACGAACCCACGGACACCCTCCTTGCCGGTCCGGAGCCGACCGGACACGTGCGCGCGCAAACTTCCCGCCGGTTTTGCCCGGAACACCTCAGATTGCATTCTAGTGTTCCCATCATGGGGTGTCAAGCAGAACCGTTCAGGCAAATGGCCAATCCCGCCGATACATGTCCCCGAAGCTCAATCCTGCCGAAAAACGGGGAACTCACCATGGAAGACGTTGTCATTCCCACCAGCAACCCGGTTCAGACTGTTGTCGCCCCGCGGCCCAAGGGCCATGCTCCCTCCAGACCCCCGGGCACCGTCAAGAATTTCTTCTTCATGATGCCCTTCGCCCTGATCATCCTGGTTCAGGCTTTTTTCCTGGGCCGTCTGCTCGGCACCTACACCACTTTCCCGATCTTCACCATCCATTCCTACATGACGATCGCGGCCATCGCCATGCTGATGCTCGTGATGCAGGTCCTGATGCGCTCGATCATCTATTCGACCTTGTTCGGATGCCTATTGGTGGGTGGGATGTTCCATGTCTGGTTCGGCGATTTCTGGAATCCGGTCCTCCAGAATTTTCGCGAGGTCTTGACCATTCTGGAAAGCGCCTGGTCGAAGAAGAATGTCCCCTACCCCATCTTGATGGCGGGCATTCTCACAGCCTTGTTGGGACTGACCGCCATCCTCAATTTCTTCTGTTCGCTGATTGTTAAATATTTCTTCGAAATCGTCTTCGGAACGGAATGGAGCGATGGTCGCCGTCAGGCCTATCTCACCTCCATCATCCTGCTGCTGGGCATTCATTTCGGCTTCAGTGCCTGGTATGCTCGGCAGGCTGGTGCCGAGCGCATCCTCTGGAAGGCTCCCAGTATCTATAACCCCTTGGAGGAATACCTCGTCCGCATTCCCAGCGCGGGCATGTTCGGTCCAGGTTTCGTCTGGAACTACGATCCGGCCGAGATCTCAGTCATCGAGCAACCAGGCGGTCGCTGCCTCCGGTCGCGACCGAGCGGCGCCATCCTGCCGGCGCCGACCTGGACCCGGGTGGCTCAGCCGTTTGTTGCCACCGAGAAAGGCCTGACCTTCTTCGATCGCGACCTGCTGACCGAAACGATGCAATGCCCCTGGCCCGCCACCTTCCCAGGATTGCCTGACCTGACCAAGCCCGCCGCGGGCGACGGCGAAGCCGGGCCGCCGCCGCAGGTCGTCCCGATCCTGCTGCGCCCTGATGTGTCGGCCGACCATATCCTGGTGATGTTCGATTACGGGGTCTGGGGGGCCGTGTCTCCAAAATCAGGCAGGTTTCTCTGGGCCCGACCAGTGGATTCCCCCACCCGTTTCAACCGTCTTTTCCTGGAAGAATTCCTCCTCTCGGCCTATGTGCTGCGCCTGGGCGATCTGCTCTGCTTCAGCTGCAACAACGGTCGCATCGCCGCTCTCAAGGCCGATACCGGCGATCTGGTCTGGGAATACAATCATTCCGAGGCCAAGTATTCCGGCAAGGGACAGCGCGCCTTCCTCAGTTCGGGGAAAGGCTACCTGCTGGCGGCGTTCCCCTCAGGCAGCATCGTCGCCCTCAACCCGGCTGGCGGCGGGGTGGTGCATGAAGCGCGCAGCGTCGAATGGCATCCGACCACGCCCGCCGCGTTCGCCGATGGCGATGTGACCTTCCTCTCGGCCGATGGGCATCTCATTCGCGCCGAGCTCGATGGGGGGCGGGGCAAGATCAAATTCCTGGTGGCGGAGAATCGCCTCCCGTTCATGCCGGTGCCGCTCGACCTCACGGCGGGGTTCGTGGCTTATCGAGATTCCCTCTTTGCCATCTCCAGTGCCACTCGCGAAGTCTCTCCCATCCTCCAGGTACCGCGTCGGATCTTCGCCACCAATCCCGTGATCGAGGATCCGTTGCTGTACATCGGCACGCAGGATGGGTGGGTCATCTGCCTGCACAGTCGGAGCTACCATGAGAAGTGGCGGGTGCATGTCGGGGGCGAACTGGCCGAGGATGCGCTCGCGGTGACCGACGAAGGTCTGCTGGTTCGCACCAGATCCGGATCGGTCTACCTCATTCGGAAGACGGCCCAATAAGAACGCCCACCGACCTCGCGGGCTTGCCAGAAGCCGATCGGGGGGTGGGCGGGCGAAAAGAAGCTCCCTTTCAGCGCCGCTGAGGGGCTGCCCGCTTTCTCAGGGCGAGGCGACGACGGCGGCTCCGGTCGCAGGCGTCGGGACCGGGGCGGTTGTCGGAGCCGGTGTCGCCGAGGGCGGCGCGGTGGGCGTCGCGGCCGCTGGAGCTGACGGGGGGGGCGCTGAGGTCGGAGCCGGTGCGGCGGCTGGCGCTGCCGCACCGGCAGGTGTTGCTGGGCCTGCAGCGGTTCCGGCCGGAGCTTTCTTCTTTTCGAGTTGTTTGCGGCAGTATTCGATGCGCTCCTCGGTCAGTTGGCGCATCGTGGCATCGGGCTTGAATTCAAGGAATTTCCGGTAGTATTCGAGCGCATCCTGGAACAGCCCCTTGAACCCGTAGACGGAGGCCAGATTGTAATAGGGATCCGGGAATTGCGGCTCGAAGAGGATGGCTTTCTTGTAATACTCGATGGCTTTGTCATTTTCGTCCATCTGGTAGTAGGCGATGCCGAGGTTGTTGCAGATCTTGGCCGATTTGGGCGAGACCTCCAGGGCTTTTTTCCAGTGGGTGATCGCCTCTTCTATCTTGTTGAGTTTGAAGAAGCAGTTGGCCATGTTGTTGAGGATCTGGGCGTTGCGGGGCGCTTGTTTCAAGGCTTCCCGGTTGGCCTCGAGCGCTTGTTGATAGCGTCGCTTCTCGTAGAGGTCGATGGCTTCGTTGTAATAGTCCTGGGCGGTCTTGGAGGTGCGCTTGTCGCCAGGCTCGACGAGGTCGTCCGATGGACCCGCCTCAGGCTGGGTGGAAGCGGGGGGCGATTTTTTGTCGGGAGGGGCGACGGCCGCTTTGGTCTCCTTGGATTCTTTGGGTTCTTTGGCAGGCGGCGTCTTCTTGGGGGCCGCCGGGGCGGAAGCCACTGGTGGGGTGACGGCTGAAAGGGACCTGGCGGGGGTGGCCGTGGCGGGAGGCTTGTCTTCTTCAGCCGGAGCCTCCCCTTTTCGTTCGATCAGACTGGGGTAGATCCAGCCGGTGAGGCCATCGCTGAAGGTCACCTTCCGCCATCCCTTCTCCTCGAAAAGGATGGTATACGTTTCGCCCCGGAGTTTCCTGGCCAGGACCGTCGAACCGAAATTCGCCTCCTGGCGGACGATGATGTAACTGCCCTTGACGACCCCCATCCTGGCCGCCAGGGCGGCCGATAGGATGGATCCGAGGGCGATCGCCAACAACAAGCTTTTGACTGCGGTCTTCACGTCTGTTCTCCTCGCAACGATATGCACCGCGTGCAATCTACTATGACGGTCCCATGGTGTCAAACCTCGTTTTCGGCTCGACACGTCACGGCCAGGCGCATCTGGCCAGGGCCGGCGGCTCTCACCTCGAGGCGGTCTCCAGGGGCCAGGGGGCCCACGCCGGCTGGAGTCCCGGTCAGGAGAACATCGCCAGGTTCGAGGGTCATGGCCCGCGACAGGTGGGCGATCAGCACGGGAACAGGGAAGATCAGCGAGGTCAGGCGGTCGGCCTGCACCCGACGGCCGTTGAGCCAGGTTTCGAGGTCGGCTTCCAACCATCCAGGGTGGAAGGCGGCGATCCAGGGCCCCAGCGGGCAGAAGGTATCGAATCCCTTGGCGCGGGTCCACTGTCCTTCCTTCTTCTGGAGCGTGCGGGCCGTGATATCGAGGGCCAGGGTGACCCCGGCGATTTTGCTCAGCGCGTCTTCGGGCCGGACGTTTCGGCATCGTTCCCCGATCACGATGGCGAGTTCCCCTTCGTAATCGATCTGGCCGACATCGGTGGGCAGGATCACCACGCCGTCGTGGCCGATCAGCGCGCTAGGCGGTTTGCTGAACCAGAGCGGTTCTTCGGGGACGGGGTTGCCCAGCTCGGCGGCATGGGGGCGGTAATTGCGACCCACCGCCAGGATCTTGGTCCCGCCGAAGGGCGGCAGGAGGGGGGGGAGAACCGTTCCGGGCGGGGGGATCGGCCCGGCATGGCGGGGTTTTCCACCATGGGTCAGGCGTTTCAGGCCCTCCGCGAAGGAAATGGGGAGGAAGCCCTGGTGGCTGGAATCCCAGGTCAGCCAGCCTTCGGGAAGCGTGGCGCTGAGAGGGGTACGAAGCAACATGACGTTCGTCCTTTCATGAACGGGAGCCTGCCTGGCGGCAGGCTCCCGGGCGCGGACCTGGAGCGCGAAGCGGCCGCCGGTCGAGGGAGCGCCCTACGACCGGCGCCGCGGGAACGATCAGGATCAGCCGCCAGCCGCCTGCTTCTTGGCCAGGGACAGCTGGCCGCCGGCTTTGAGAATCTCGATGTCGCGTTCGCTCAATTGATGCGCGACGGGAATCTTGAGGCCTTTCGTCCAGTTGTCGAGCACCAGCGGCTTGGACAGATCTGAGACATCGATGTGCAGTTCGTCGTTGAGGTCGATCTTGTCGTAGTCGGCGGGGTTCTGGAAGGTCAGGGGGACGATCCCGAAGTTCACCAGGTTGGCCAGATGGATGCGGGCGAAGCTCTTCACGATCACGGCCTTGACACCCAGATACATGGGGCAGAGGGCGGCATGCTCGCGAGAGCTGCCCTGGCCGTAGTTCTCGCCGCCGATGATGAACCCGCCCTGCTTGGCCTTGGCGCGGGCGGCGAATTCCTTGTCGATGCCCTCGAAGACGTGCTTGGCGTATTCGGGCACGTTCGAGCGCAGGGGCAGGTATTTGCCGGCGGGCATGATGTGGTCGGTGGTGATGTTGTCGCCGACCTTGATCAGGACGACGCCTTTCAGGCTGGGTTCGAGTTCTCCCTTGACCGGCAGCGGGGCGATGTTGGGCCCGCGCAGGATCTCGACCTTGCTGCCATCCTTCGGCGGGAAGATGAACATGCTGTCGTCGATCTTGAAGCTCTTGGGCATGGTCACCTTGGGGTATTCCCCGAACTTGCGCGGATCGGTGAACTTCCCTTCGATGGCAGCGACGGCGGCCACTTCGGGGCTGACCAGGTAGATGCCGGCGGTCGCGGTGCCGGAGCGGCCTTCGAAGTTGCGGTTGAAGGTGCGGACCGACACGCCGTTGGTCGGCGGGGCGAAGCCCTGACCGATGCACGGGCCGCAGGCGCTCTCGAGCAGGCGGGCGCCGGCGCCGATCATGTCAGCCAGGTAGCCCTTCTCGGCGAGCATGGCCAGCACCTGCCGCGAGCCGGGGGAGATGCCGAGCGACAGGCGGGGATGGACGGTGCGCCCGCGCAGGATCATGGCGACACGGGCCATGTCGACGTAGCTGGAGTTGGTGCAGGAGCCGATGGCCACCTGGTCGACCGGCTTCCCTTCGAGTTCGCGGACGGGAACGACGAGATCGGGCATGTGCGGCGTGGCCGCCAGCGGTTCGAGCTTGTCGAGCTCGATGTGGATCTCGCGATCGTAGGTGGCGCCCTCGTCGGCCGCCAGTTTCTCCCATTGGTCCTCGCGGTCCTGGGCTTTGAGGAATTTGCGGGTGATGGCATCGCTGGGGAAGATCGAAGTGGTGGCCCCCAGTTCGGCGCCCATGTTGGTGATGGTGGCGCGTTCCGGCACGCTCAGGGTCTCGACCCCGGGGCCGCAGTACTCGTAGACGTAGCCGACGCCGCCCTTGACCGTTTCCCGGCGCAGCACCTCGAGGATCACGTCTTTGGCCGTGACCCAGGGGGGCAGGGCGCCGGTCAGATAGACCTTGACCACCTTGGGCATCTTGAGGGTGAAGGGGTGGCCGGCCATGCACATGGCCACGTCGAGTCCTCCGGCGCCGATGGCCAGCGAGCCGATGCCGCCGGCGGTCGGCGTGTGGCTGTCCGACCCGATGAGCGTGCGGCCGGGGCGGGCGAAGCGTTCGAGATGCACCTGATGACAAATGCCATTGCCAGGGCGGGAGAAGACCAGGCCGTAGCGGGCGGCGATGGTGCGCAGGAAGTTGTGGTCGTCGGGATTCTTGAAATCTTCCTGCAAGGTGTTGTGGTCGACATAGCTGACGGAGAGTTCGGTGCGGACCCGCGGCACGCCCAGGGCTTCGAACTGCAGATAGGCCATGGTGCCCGTCGCGTCCTGCGTCAGAGTCTGGTCCATTTTCAGGGCGATCGGTTGGCCGGCTTTCATCTCGCCGGAAACCAGATGGGCCTTGATGATCTTCTGGGTCAGATTGAGAGCCATATTCTACTCCTGTTCAGATGATGATTTGGGGCGGGGCGGTACCCGCCGCAGGATCCGATACGGATGTCATGCGGAAGACCGGAAGCGAGGTCAGCGTCGGGGCGGCGGGCCGGGCGGGGCGGTCCCGGTGGGGGGGATCGCGGTGCCCGTGGCCGTGGTGACGGGGGTCTTGCGCAAAACCAGGCCGGTCAACGGGATGTCGACCACCAGATCTTCGTTGCCGTCGAGTTCTGCGGGCGCGAGGGGGTTTTTCCCCTGGGCCAGCACCTTGACCAGCTCGGTGTCGGTGTGATCGGGGCAGGTGCCGGGTTCATCCTGCTCATAGCCGCATTCCGGACAGCGCCAGATGTCGGGCAGCCAGTCCTGGGTCTCGGGGGATTCGGGCAGGAAAAGCCCTTCTTCTTCACCGGCAGCTTCGGACTCCTGCCCCTCTTCTGTCTTCTTCTGGTCGCTTTTGCCAGTCTCGCCTTTCTTCCCTTGCCCTCCTTTGGCGGCACCGGGGCGGCGCGATTCGAGCCGGTGGCTTCTGGCCTCACGCACGCCCGCTCGGCGCGATGCGGTCTGGGCCCCCGCCATCGTCGCCAGCAGCAGCGCGAGCATCAACGAGCACAAACCAATAAAAAAAGCCCCTCCGGGGCCCGGGAACCTGCGGGCTGGCGGGCTGGTCGGCCTCTCCCGGAGATGGGGGGAGAGGCGAAGGTCATTCATTTTCCTGGATGATCTGCAGGACGGTCTGTGCGTCCGGGGCTTCCATGAGATCCCCGCGGAACTCGTCGCTGCGTAGGAGTTTGGAGATCTTGGCCAGGAGCTTGAGGTAAGGTCCTCCGGAGGAGAGCGGTGCCAGCAGGACGAAGATCAGGTGAACCGGCTTGCCATCGATGGCCCCGAAGTTGACCCCTTCTTTGGACCGGAAGAAGGCGACGGTCAGATCTTTGATCGTGTTGGCCCGGGCATGGGGAATGGCGATGCCGCCGCCCACTCCTGTGGTGCCGAGTTTCTCCCGTTCGTGCAACGCGTTCTTGAGCGCTGCGGCGTCGTCGACCATTCCAGCTTTTTCGAAGGCCTTGACGAACTGGTCGATCGCCTCATCCTTGTTTTCCGCTTTGAAATCGAGGAAAACAAGGTTCTCCTTCAGGACATCCGCCAATTGCATGCCGCACTGCCCTCCGTTTGTTCTCCAGGGTCAGGACGTGACGATTATACGCAGAAACCTCTCAGTTTGCAAACAAAATCGGGGGCATAGGAGCCAACCGACTCGGAAACGAGAGGAAAGGCGGTCAATCCTCGATTCTTGGCTGGTCCGGTGGGGGGACTGCCCTTGGTTCTGAATCAGGGAACCACGAACAGCAGGAGGGTCGCGACGCCATCGCGCACGACCTGCATCAGCAGGCGTTGGCCGGGCTGCACGCGGGCCATCAGCTGGTGGAACTGGTCGACCGACGCCAGCGGGATCTGATTCAGGCTCTGAATGACATCTCCGGGCTGCAGCCCCGCCGCTTCAGCCACCGAACCTGGTTCGACCAGATTGACCACCACCCCGCCCTTCACCCGCAGACGGTATTTGGCGCGGACCTGGGGGGAAAGCTCGACCACGCCGAGCCCCAGGCGGTTGGGGCGTCTGGCCGCCATCTCGCGCAGGATCATCGTGGCTTCGCCCACTTTGCCTTTCCGGCGAATCTTGACCTGGACGGCGTCGCCCACCCGGGCGCGGCTCATGGCATCTTCTACATCGGACGGCGCTCGGATCACGCGATCTCCGACCTGGAGCAGAACATCGCCCGGAACCAATCCAGCTTGATCGGCCGATGATTCCGGGACCACTTCGGTGATGAGCACCCCCTCGAGCGGAATCTCGAAATACCTGGCCAGACTTTCATTGATTTCCTGGACGGAAAGGCCGAGGAAGATCTTTTTCACCTTTCCGTATTTGATGAGGTCGCCGATGATGTGCTTCACCGAAGAGACGGGAATGGCGAACCCGATTCCCTGGCCATAGGGAATGATCGCCGTGTTGATGCCGATCACCTCGCCTCGGGTGTTGATCAAGGGCCCTCCTGAATTTCCAGGGTTGATCGAGGCATCGGTCTGGATCAGATGCCGGAAGGTACGGTCGCGATCGAGGGTGAGTTCCCGATTCAAGGCGGAGATGACGCCCGCCGTCACCGTGATGCCGAGCCCGAACGGATTGCCGATGGCGATGACCCATTCCCCGACTCGAAGGGCATCGGAGTCGCCCAGCGGGGCATACGGCAACGGACCGGCGGTTTCGATCTTCAGCACGGCCAGATCGGAGGCGGGGTCCTGACCGACCAGGGCCGCTTTCACCTTCTGCCCGGTGTGGAGGGTGACGACGATCTCATCAGCGCCATCGATGACATGCTGGCTGGTCAGCAGATACCCGGAGGAGGAGATCAGCACGCCGGAGCCGCTGCCGCGGCGGGGAATGACGTTGTTGAACCCGGTGAAATCGTCTTCGAACAAATGCCGGAAGAACTGGTCGAAGAAGGGGTCGCCCGACCCGAAGCGGCGTCGGGCCCGGACATACTGGACCGACTCGATGGCCACCACCGCCGGCCTGGTTTTCTCGCTGAGGTCGGCGATCAGGGAGCTGCCGAACATTTCGGCGGGGGCGGCTCTCGTTTGAGAATTCCCCAGACTGACCAAGGCCAGGACGACCAGCCCCAGCAGCATCCCCCGCCAGGATAAAGAGGCATTGGGGGCGGCGGGGCCGGGCGGAGGGCATTCCCTGAACGCCTCGGAGGATTGACCCAAACTTGGCGGTTCGGGGAACCGATTCGCGATCGTGAACGGTGTTTCCTGGCAATTCCTGGTCACTGGGGTCGTCGGCAACATGGTGGGTCCTCTCAGTCGGGGGATGACATGACGATCGGGGCCGGGAAAGCAGCCCACACCCCAATCGGGAAAAGCTGCCTCAGGGTAAGGGTCAAGGACCTCGATACCCTACGGTTTCGAAGGACGGGACGGCCCGGCGCGGCAACTCCATTTCAGGATGGAGGCGGCGGTATTCCTCCAACCGCTTCATGAACGCGGCCACCTCGGCCGGCGAGATATTGACGGGGCGTTCGGCGGAAGGTTGGGCCGCGACGACCGTGGCGGGCGGGGGCGGCGTCGGAGTTTGGGCTACCAGGCGTCCTCGTGCGGAATGGGGCGAAATCGGGACCTCTCGGGGCAGGGTGCCGAGGAAAACGACCATGACGAGGCAGGCGAGGGCCAGCCCGACCTGCAGGGGGCGCAGCCAGGGCTCGAGCACCTCGTCGAACCACCCCGGGCCCTCGGATTCTTGGACAGGAGGCTCGTCGAGAGCCAGGGCGATCATGGTTCGCAAATGGGGAGGAGCGTCGGGAGCGGGAAGATGGCGGAGGGTCTCCAGCAATTCGGAACGGTGTTTGCGAGCCAGCGCACAATCAGGGCAGGTCTGCGCATGGAGGAGGATGTCCTCCCAGGCGGGGCCTGGGGGCTCCTCACCGTGGAGCTCGAGCCAATCTTCGAAGCGTGTGCACTTCATGCTTCCTTCCTCCCGAGGTAGAAGCTTTCGAGGGAATCCTGGAGGAGTCGACGGCCGCGGTTGATGCGCGATTTCACGGTGCCTTCGGGAATATTGAGGATCTGGCCGATCTGATCGAGGGACATTCCTTCGATATCACGCAGAATCACCGGCACCCGATACACTTCCGGCAGGGCGGCGATCTTCTTCTGGACGATTTCTTGCAGTTCGGCGCGCGCTTCCTGTTCGACGACGAGATGGGACGGATCGGGCGCGGGCGGTGTGGTGAACCAGTCGATGACCGACTGGATGAAGGTTTTCTGCCGACGTGATCGCGATTCGCTCAGGGTCATGCAGGTGTTGGCGGCGATCCGGTAGAGCCAGGTCTTGAAGCTGGAACGCCCCTCGAAGGAGGGCAACGAGCGATAGGCCTTCAAAAAGATTTCTTGCGTGGCGTCCATGGCGTCATCCGGGTCGGCGAAGAACCTCCAGGCCAGGCGGTACACCTGGTTCTGATAGCGTTCCACCAATTGATCGAAAGCTGGCCGATGCCCTTTGGCGGCCCGCTGGACCAAGAGCAGATCATCAGCCTCATCCTTTCCTGGATGATCAGACTGGGAATCCTCTCCTAGGGTTCCAGGTTTTTTTTCTTCTTCTACCATACGTGGAACGGCAGCCGGACGATCACGCGGGTTTCCCGACCGGGATGGATGCCGAATTGAATGGTTTTGGCCTTCCATTTCAGGTCTCGGGACAGGGGGCCTTCCCGATAGGCCCGGATGGTCAAGAACCGGTACCCGGGTGCCATGATGAGGGGCTCGAAATCGAACAGACGACGATGGCCCTGATCGATCACCCGGGGGTCAGACTTGTCGAGGACGGCCAGCCGACGAGTGGCGAGCCAGAGTTCGACCCGGGTGGCCAGGACGGAATACTGGCGAGGCGTGCGTTCGTAGACGCTTTCAACAATCACTTTGAGCGATCCCGTGCTCGAGGCGGAGCTGGACTCGGGGGTGGTCGCCGGGCCGAGGGCGACGAAGGGCGTCGGCTGGGTCGGGTCTTCGAGGAGATCGCCCGCGGGCTGCCCGGTCAAGCGACCTGTTCCTGCAACCAGAAGCATCAGGAGGAGCAACCCGAGTTGGACCAGGGGGAACGACCGCCGTCGAGCCACCCATCCGGACTGGGAGGCGAGGCCTGGCAAGATGGAAAGGCCTGGCCGGTCGGGGCCATGGGCCATGGTCTTGAGCTGATGGGGGCTTTCGCCTGCCCTCCCCGCAGAGGGACCGGTGCCGGGCAACGATCGATTGGGAGGGGGCAAGACCGACGACGTCGGGCATCGGGCCGGATGAGCCGGCATGACGTGGCTCAACCAGCCTTCCCAGGCGTGGTGACGTTGAGAAGGCTTCGGCTGGCTGGCCCGGCGATGTACAGATTGGAGGTCTTCATCAGATCGATTTCGGTGCGGGTTTTCACACGCTCTCCCTGGGCGGTCTTCAGCAGTTTGATGGTGGGGCGCAGTACCGTTTTGGGATTGGCTTTCAAGACCAGTCCGACCGATCCGTCGTTGAGCAGGACCAGGCTACCGGAGGGATACAGCGACATTTTGTGCAGGAAGACCGACAGGATCTTGGGGTCGAATTGGGTGTCGATGCCGCTGGTGACGATTTTCATCGCTTCGTGCGGCGCCATGGCGACCCGGTACGGGCGGTCCGTGGTCAACGCATCGTAGACGTCGGCGATGGAGCAGATGCGTGCGAACAAGGGGATGGCATCCCCCTTCAGCCCTTTGGGATACCCTTTCCCCTGGAATTTTTCATGGTGGGAAAGCGCCACCATGCGGGCCCGTTCGGGGATGTCCTTCGACCGGCACAGGATCTCGTAGCCATAGGTCGGATGCCGCTTCATCTCGGTGAACTCGGCATCGGTCAGTTTGCCGTCCTTGTTGAGAATCGAGAGCGAGACCTTGAGCTTGCCCATATCATGCAACAGTCCGCCCAGCCCAAGGTCGAAGAGGTCTTCCGGCGGCAGGCCCATCGACTGACCGATGATCAGGCAAAGCGTCGCGACATTGATGTTATGGGTGAAGGTGTAGTCGTCGAAAGACTTGATGTCGATCAGGTTCATCATGGCGTCGGGCGCTTTGAGGATCTCGTCGACCAGCAGGCTGGTGACTTCGCGGGCCCCCTTGGGGTCGATCCCATGCCCGGCCTTGACCTGGTTGACCATGTTCGACATCGCCTGGAAGGCCATGACCTGGGCCTGTTTGGAGATGATCACCCGTTCGCCATCGCTGATGGTTTTCATTTCGGGGAATTTCTCGAACAGGAGCGAACAGCTTTCGGCCACCCCGGAAATGTTCTCGATGTCGGTGATGTCGGTGATCTGGAAATTGGTGACCACGTACTCCTTGCCGGTTTCCGTGCGCAGGTACAGGTCTTTGCGGTTCATCAAGGCTTCGACGTCGTATTCGCACGTCAGCCCCCGGATGATGAACCGGGACGGCAGTTGTTTCCGTCCGATGACATCCCCTGGAATCCAGACGAATTCACGGCACGAACCGATATGGCTATAGCCGGTGAAAATGGCCAGATCCCGCAGGGTCATTCCTTCCGACATGGATCAGAAGACCTCCGTGGTGTTTCACTATACCATGAAATGGTCGGACAAGGAATGCACGGTCTGCCCAAAAACACGAACAACCTCCCGACCTCGGGAGGTTGCGTGAGGACAGGCGTTGGAGAAATCAGCGAGCGTTTTCGGGCGGGGTATCGAGCTTTTCGATCTTGTCGCCGGTGGTGGTGGGGCCTTCGAGGATCTTCTTCAGGCTGACCTCTTTGGGATCGACCGGCCCGGTCGAAGGCTTGGAAGGCGGTTTGGCCGGGTCGGTCGTGGCCGGCGGCGGGGCGACCGGGTCGGCCGGGGCCGAACCGCCGGTGATCTGGGTGATGAGCTTTTTGCGTTTTTCGGGATCGGGTTCCTGGGCGATCTTTTTCATTTCATCATAGCTGGGAACCAGGATTACCTTCCCGACTGGGATGGTACGAGGGTTGGCGATGTCATTGACCTCGAGGAAGACGGGGTAGAGCGTCGGGTCGCCATAAAATTTGGAGGAGAGGTCCCACAGGGTGTCGCCCTCCTGCATGGTGTAGGTCTTCATCGCAAGGGCGGGACCGATGGCCGCCAGGGAGAACCCCGCGGCCAGGGCCATGATGACCAGAACCCGGTTGTGCATGTTCATGAGCTACCTCCTGCCAGTTGTCGGGCCTTGGCCCAGTATTCTTCTTCTTTGTCGGCGAAGGTCTGGAAGAATCGCGGGAAGAGCACGGCACTCATCCGGACCTTGTTGCCTTTGCTGCTGGCGCTGCGCTTCTCTTCGTCGAGATCGTCATCGACTTCGATTTCGACCTTCAGATATTTGGTGGTCCCGAGCATTTGTTCGGAAATGCTGAACTGCGAGACCTTCGCCTGACTGATCAAACGATTGGTCTTGCCTTCTTCGAGCCGCTGAACGACACCGTCTTTGAAGTCGTAGGTGACCATTTTCCGTGATCCATCCTGGATCTGGAACCGGAAGGTCAGGCTGTTGCTGGTACTGGCGATCTTCGGTTTGGTGGCGTCGGATGTCGGAATGGTCGCCAGGCGCAGATCGTGTTTCAGATGTTCGAGGAGGATGCTGGCAGCCCGCAGATTGGTGAGTTTGGTCTGGCTCTTGAAAAAATTGCTGAACGTGCCTGAGAAAAGCTTGTACAGAATGCCAGAAACCAGGGTGACCATGAGAGCCACCACGACGATCTCGATGAGCGTGAAGCCCGTTCGCGGTCGCATGCTCAGTCCATGACGATGGTGTAGAGCACCACGTCATCCTCCTGGTTCGACGACTTGCCCGCTCCAACCAACGGATAGGCGACCCGAACCCGCACCAGGTAATTGTTGACGGCCCGCCGGCGGTTGATGAAATCGCTGAGCCAGCCAACGATGCCGGCGGGGCCTTTGTTGTTCTTGCCTTCGAAGCGCTTGATCTTCATGCTGCGGACGTAGCCTTCTCCGACTTTGGGGAGGGGGGCGAGGTTGAGCCGCCTGATCATATCGGCGATCTCGTCGTCGTTCTTCATTTCGGGGGGATCTTTGACGGATTTGAACAACGTATCGAGTTCAGAGGCCTTGCGATCGCGCATGAAGTTGATCAAATCAGAGGCATAATTGGTGGCCTCGATCTCTTTCTCGTTGCTGACGGCGCCACGGTGGCCGAATCGAAAGAGATTATAGATGGGGAGGAAGGAAAAGCTGACAAAGACGAGCGCCACCAGAATCTCGATCATGGAAAACCCCAGTCGACCGCGAGGCATGGCCAGATCACCCCCTAGTGGGATAATACCACAGGGTCATCCCCGAAGGGGTGGCCGGAGGGGCCGGTCACGGCAGGCGGATTCGGTTCGACCTGGTCGGGGTTCGTATCGCTGGCGGGGGTGTCGGTGGCGAGCAGGATGGTCGGAGTGGCCGTGCGGGGTCGGTTGCCCGGTCGGAGGGCGTCGGTCGCCAGGGCGGCCGGCTGACCAGACGTCATCAGGCGAGCCGGAGTCGGCGATTCGATGGTCGGGGGACCCGAAGAAGGCTCTGGAGGAGGCTCTCCGGGGGCCGGCACCGATGAGGTCGAGGGGGGGGGCGCGGAAAGGGTCAGGGGTTTGCCGGGAGAGAGTTCGCCAGCGCCCTGGGGGCCGCGCAGCCACCCACGGCCCCGCTTCAGGAGAATCTGCATTCCCTCGGCTGGCGAACCAGCGATGCTGAGGGTTCCCTCGCCAAGCAGGAGACGGTGCCCATTCCAGGTAATGGTGAGGGGAGGACGCCGAGGGGCAACCTCGAGGGTCGCTGCCCCTGATTGCCACTGCAGGGCACCTGGGGCGAGGGTGAACTGGGCCTGACCATGGAGGGTGAGCCCGGGTTCCCTGGCTCCGGGGAATTGGATGGCGACAGGACCGACCACCTGGAGCAGCTTGCCCGGGAGGATCGACTGGGGGCGATCGGCCGGCAGGATGACCCCATCGAGGCGTGCCTCGGGGCCGAGGGCTGACAACGTGATGCCTTCCACCGCCTGGTGATGGAGGGGAGCAGGCAGGGGAGCCGGGCTCTGGGACAGCAACCAGGCCAGTACCACAATGGTCAGCCCACTGGGAACCAGATACCGCCACCCGAACAGGATGCTGGTTCCCCCATCCGCGGAGCGGCCGGCGTGAGGGGCGGGCAGGATCTTCTCGGCGGGAAGCCGACGCATGACTTTGCCGGCGATCTGGCAGGACGAGGCGAGATGGGTCAGCACCGCGCGCAGGCTGCGCTCGCGCTCCTGGGTCTCGTGGACGAGGATCTTGCACTCGGAGCATCCTGCCAGATGCTGGGCGAACTCCGCCGCCTCGCGCGGCCCAAGTTCGCCGTCGAGGAAGGCATAGGCGGTCTCTTCGCGATTACAGGTCATGTTCGGCCTTCCGTTTCGCCCGGAGCATCTGCCGGGCTTTGAAAATGCGATTCTTCACGGTCTGCAGCGGCAG
Source organism: Candidatus Ozemibacter sibiricus (assembly GCA_003327425.1). Classification (GTDB taxonomy): domain Bacteria; phylum Muiribacteriota; class Ozemobacteria; order Ozemobacterales; family Ozemobacteraceae; genus Ozemobacter; species Ozemobacter sibiricus. The sequence goes on along the minus strand of QOQW01000015.1, from coordinate 52,840 downwards.
CTCGAGATTCTCGGCGATCTCTTCATAGGACAGATCTTGCATGATGCGCATCATGAGTGGAACCTTGTAGTCTTCAGGCAAGGAGAGGATGTTGCGAAAGGTGCGGCGGAATTCTTCCTGGATCTCGACCTGGCGCTGCGGATCGCCCAGCACGGGGAAGGGGCCCTGGGTGGCCAGCATCTCCTGGTAGCTTTCCTGGCTGGCTGCGGCCTGGGAATTCTTGCGAAACCGGTCGACGAGCAGGTTGCGGGCGATGGCGAGCAGCCAGGCCGAGAACTTGCGCGAGGTATCGAACCCGGCCAGGTGACGATAGGCTCGCAGGAAGGTCTCCTGGGCGAGGTCTTCCACTTCCTGGAGGTTGCGGACCTGTGGCAGCAGATAGCTGAACACGAGTCGTTCATATTTTCCCACGAGGACGCCGAACAGGTTGGATTCCCCGGCGAGGATCCGGGTGATCAGGTCGCCATCCTGTCTGCTCTCGTCACTCATGACATACTACCGACCGGAAGGAGGAAAGTTTTCCGATTCGTCAAGGTCAATCCTCGACGACCATTTCCATATCGCGCGGGCCCATGACCAGTCCGTAGAAATCGCGGTTGGTGATGTCTTTCATCCCGCCCAGTTCAGATTGCTCGAAGCCGTATTCGATGATGCCGCCTTTCTCCAGAAGGGTGTCGATGCGATCGACGGCGACGCCGCCGATGATGTGCACCGGGCCCGCCACATCGATCTGACCGGTCTCGTCGGCGCGCAGGCAGACCAGGAAGCCATGGAACTGCGGCAGGCCCCCGCCCGACGAGCTGCCGCCCCCCAATTGCAAGGAGATCACCGAATCGGAAACGAACGTCAGGTAGCCGAAGGCGTCTGGAGTGGTGGGCGGATTGGCAATGAAGGGGTTGGTCACGGGCTGGGTGATCCGGATGGCGCCTTTGGCGTAGATGACGCCTCCCTTCAGCACTTCCAGCGGGATGTCGACCTCGATGTCCCCGTTGAACCCGATGATCTGGTTCAGGAACACCTGGTTCCGCCCGGAGGTCCGATCGACGAAATGGTCCATGAAGAACTGGCATTTGCTCAATTTGAGCACCTGCCCGGGTTTGCATTCGGTGATGTAATAGCTCATCCGGTCCTTGAGGTAGGCGGCGTTCCCGCGCAGGTCGCTCAGTTTGCCGGTATAGTGGATTTCGGGATCGTTGTTGAAGGGAAAGTCGGGTGTGCAGAGCGTATCGGGTTTGTCGGGGCAGTAGATGTTCCGCGGAATGGCTGCATTCCACGACAGAGCGGGGTCGGTGGGTTTGACGATGTTCTTGAGGCCGGCCATATAGGGTTCCCAGTCGCGGAATTCAGGAGGGAGGCGGCACAAGGGTGGGTTGTTGTTGCGATCGCCGTACCAGTAGGTATTGTAGGGAAGGCTGGTCTTGGCGATCGCCCGGCCCAGGGCATCCTGGAGGGTCTGGTCGATGCCGCGGTTGGTGGCCCAGGGCGCGATCTCATTGGGGAAATAGAAATCGTATTCGGACTCCGTCATGGCGCGGATCGGAAAGACCCGCTGGGCCCGGCTGAAGTAGAAGGCGAAGGTGCGCACATAGCGACGCTTGACCTGGCCGAACACCAGGGTCGGAGTGCAGAGCGAGGGCGTGCCGAACAAATGGAGGGCATTGCCTTTGGTGAGCAGGTCTTTCCGGCCGCGATAGCTGCCGATGGCCTGGGCGAACAAGGGAATGCCGTTGAAGGCCAGATCTTTCAACCCCGGGTAGATGCCGTAATCGACGAAGGTCACCTGGATTTCGTGGTTGCCTCCCCCTCGGTTGTTGTTGGGGATCTTGCTGTCCATCCATTGGTTCCATTGCTTCGACCCCAGCCAGCCCTTGGTGGGCGGGTCGAAGAAGAAATGGAAGTATTCCCCGAAATAGTTCTTGGTGATGTCTTTTTCAGCGCCGGCGCAGATGTTCAGCATCAGGTTGCCTGATTTGTTGGCGGCGTCGGTCGACTTTCCGGTGCCGCCCAGGTACACCCAGCCGTTCTGGGTCAGGGCGGCGGTATCTTTGACGATGTGGTCGGGCTGATTGAGCGTGAAATCGAGGCCGTTCTGGTTGGGACGCTTGTCGCGCAACAGGCGGTTGAACAGCACCAACGGCGGGGCGCCGCCCGTCACCTTGCCATCTTCGTCCATCTTGTCCAGGCGGTTGACCTTCTCCTCCTCGACTTCCGCGCCGCGGCGGGCGAAAAGGGTGAATTTATGGAAGGGGGGGGCGAACAGCCGGGTCAGCAGGAATTCCTTGCGGATGCGACAACTCTTGCGGAAGCCCCGATGCTCGACGATCACGTCGATGTCGATCGACCCGCGCCGTTCGAACGGCGATTTCTCCAGGCCGCGGAATTCCGGGGCGAAGGGGGAATCTTTGCCGATGGTCGCCCCCGTCTCGACCTCGACGGTCAGGTCGCCCCAGCGGCTCTTGAATTGGGTGATGATCTCCTTGACGACATCGAGGTCGACGATGTCGCTGGATTTGTACAAGTCGTCGATCCGTTCCCGGGTGTTGACGAAGACCGCATCGAGGATCTTCTTGGCGACGGCGGGTTCGCGGGTCTCGATATCGCGTTGCAGCTTGCGGATGGTCAGTCGCCCGATGGCGGAGGCGATCTGGTAGAGGCGTTCATTGACCGAGGTGCGATTGGTCAGGACGTTTTCCTGGCGCAAGCGGGTGACCATGCTCTTGAAGATCAGCATGGTGAAGACGAGACACCCGACCACCAGCACCAGGACCATGCCGCGGCGGTTGGCCGCTCGTGCGCCCCCGCCGGCTTTCATCGCTTCTTCCCGATCTGTTGCAGCAGGCGCCGGATGCGGGGATTGTCGGGATCGAGATCATGGGCCCGTTGCAGATGCTCAGAGGCGGTTTCGGTCTCGCCCAGAACGAGGTAGCAGAGTCCGAGCTGGATCTGGATGGACGGATTGAAGGGATAGTCGCGGGCCGCTTGCAGGAAGAAATCGCGCGCTGACATGAAGTCGCCGTCCTGTACCCCCATGGTGCCCAGAACGACCTTGGCGGTCTTGGCATCGTCGGTGTCAGGGTGGTTGCGCACGAGGTCGAGCAGCCGCTGGCGCGCTTCGTCGCGTCGTCCCAGTTGGACCAGCACCTGGGCCAGCTCGAGCTGGGCGTTGGTATCGCGAGGATCGATGCGGAGCGTTTCCTGGTAGTGTTCGAGCGCTCGCTGCAGATCGCCGGTCAGGCGGTAGGCGTCGGCCAGGTCGTTGTGCGCGTTGGCATCGAGCGAATCGAGCTGGGTCGCCCGGCCATATTCACGAATGGCGTCTTCGAACCGGCCCTGGTCGAAGTAGGCATCGGCCAGCCAGTTGTACAGAATGGCGCAGCCCGGAGCGAGGCGGATGGCCTCTTTGAGATTGAAGATCGATTCGGTCACCCGGCCCTTCTTTCCGTAGACGATGCCCAGGCCGGCGAAGGCCGGTGCGAAATCCGGGTCGTGTTCGAGGGCTTTCTGATAGTAATAGGCGGATTTGTCGAGCAGACCCTTTTCGAAATAGGCCATGCCCAGGGCGGTCAGGGCGCTGGGGGTATTCTTCCCGTCTTTGAGGGCTTTCTGGGCTTTCTTGATGATTTCCTCGGGAGTAGGACCCATAGGACTATTATAGCATACTACCCCCCGGAAGGGAGAGTGCCCTGGCGGGAGCAGAAGAATCCAGGAACCAGGGGACTGCTTTTGATCGGCCTTTCCTCCTTTGCCCGCCTGGGTTTCCCTGCCCCGGCCTGAGCCCGCCTGCAACGTGGGAGGTGGGGGCGGCGGTCAGGTTCCCCGGGGACGGCCCCAGCGTCGGATGACCCCATAGACCCGCGCCAGGGTCGGCGACGTGCGCAGCCAGATCCCCAGGGCGAAGCGGGCCAGATCCCCTTTTTTGACCGGGTAGCGCGGAATGGCGAACGGATCCCCGCCGGGCAGGGTCGGCCCGGAAGCCGTCGTCAACGCCCCGTGGTAGCCTTCTTCCCTGGCCCACTGGACGACGGCGGGGGTGAAGGCCCCCCAGGGCCAGCAGATCAGGTCGGTGCCGGGTTCATGGAAGCCCTGGAACAACGCACGCGAGGCCGCCAGTTCCTCGCGGACGCGCCGCTCATAGGCGGCGGTCGACTCGATCCGGAACCACTCGGCCGGCACGGCTGGCACCGTCTTGCCCCGCCCGGCCTGCCATTCCTGCCATTCGCGCGACCAGTCGCGGCCGGCGGCCTGCAGGCGCCCAAGATCGGGTTCCCAGGCAGGGGCGGTCAGCCCGGGGGCTCTTGGAAAAACGGGCCAGGACCGCTCGGGCAGACCCGCCCCATACGCCGAAAGCACTCCCCAGTGGGCGTCCGTGTCGGGGTAGACGCCGGTCAGGGTACACCCGGTGAACACCTGTCGGTGGGAAAGACTGTGGGAATGGAATTCGATCAGCCCGCTGGCATGCATTTCCTGCATTTCCTGGCGAGACAGGAAATCGCTGAGATCACCCTGACAGGCCGCTCGATGGGCGGCGTTGAAATCGCGCGGCATGGACGACGGGGGTTGGTCCGGCGGGCGGATCAGCCGGCCGACCATGAAGATGGTGGCCGGGCAGCGATGGCGGCGCAACACCGGCCAGGCCTCGGTCAGATTGTCCCGGAACCCGTCGTCGAAGGTGACCACGAAGGTCGGATGGTTCACCGGGGCGGTTCCAGCGAGGTGGCGGAGCAATTGTCCCAGGGTGATGCCGCGAAACCCACGGCGGATCAGAAACCCGATCTGACGGTCGAACAGCGCGGTCGGGATGCTCAAGTGCAACGGGTCAGGGGCCCCGATGCGATGGTAATAGAGAACAGGAATGGATCGTGTCATGACAATTCAGGCACCAAGGCGCGATACGCGGCCAGCGTCGCCTCGACCATGGCCGGCACCGAAAAGGAAGCGATGGCGGCCCGGCGCAGAGCCTGGCGCTCGGCCGGCGACGGAGCATGCTGTCGGAACCGGAGCAGGGCTGCGGCCAGATCAGGAGCCGAGCCGGTTCGGAAGAACACCAGAGGGAGCCGGCGACCGAGTTCCTGGTTCGAAGCGTTGTCGGAGGCCAGCACGGGCACCCCCATGGCGGCGGATTCCCGGATCGTGCCGGCCAGTCCTTCCTCGAAACTGGCGTTGATGGTGAATCGGCTGGCGGCGATCAGCGCCGGCACGTCGTCACGGAACCCCAGCAGGTGGACGCGTCCCGTCAGCCCGGCCGTGGTCACCCTCTCCCGCAGCGCGGGACCATCCGTTCCGGTGCCGGCCAGAACTAGGTGCAGATCGGGCCACTGCGGCGCGACCTGCCGGAAGGCGTCAAGCAGCACCAGATGGCCTTTGTTGGGGTGGTAGTTCCCGATCATCAGGGCGATCACGGCGCCGGGTGGGGTCGGTAGAGGCTCTCGCAAGGGAGGGACCCGGTCGGGATCGAACCGGTCGGTGTCGGTCGCCGGATAGACCACCTTCACGCGGCGGCCCGGGATGCCCAGCGAGGCCAGGCGGGCGGCCACGGCCTCGCTGACGGCGATGTAGCCTCGCACCGCGGGGGTGCGGTATTTGACCAGACTGATGGGGTTGAAATCGGGCCGGAAGAGGACCCGTCGAGTGACGATCAAGCCACGGAACCTGGCGACCAGGGCCACCAGGGCCCACATGGTGTGGGCCCAGGCCCGATGGACGTTGACCAGATCAGGGCGGAAGGCCAGGAACACCCGATACAGGCCCAGCAAGGTCGCGGGATCGAGTTCCCGGCGAAAGGGCACGGGCTGCACCCTCACTCCGACGGCCGCCGCTCGTTGAGCCAGCACGCTCCCGGCCGGGCAGACAAGAAGAACCTCGTGCCCCGCCTGGACCATGCCCTGGCACAAAAACAGCGTTTGCTGCTGCCCGCCGCTCCAGGAAATGCCTTCAAGGGAATGAATGATGCGCATGGGGGCACTCTACCCAGCCGTGAATGGCCTGTCAAGACGCCATCGACGCTCGCTTGCGGCCTTGGTCGGGGCCCAATCCGTGGGGAAGGCCGCTTGTCCGGCAGTTCCAGGCCAGTCGTTGTCCTGCCCGCGAGGCCGTGGTAGGATACCTTCCACATTCCCCCGACGGCATGCGGGGTTGCAGCGAGGTAGGACCATGGTAGACGAGGCGCGAGTCGCAGTTCGAGGGGGGAACCCCCGCGTGGCCTTGTGGTTTGGATTGTTGGTGGGCGCTCTCCTTCTGGTCGGATGCGGAGGAGGCGGTGGCGGCGGAAGCGGGGCGACGAGCGGAGTGCAGGAACTCGTCCTGGTGCCTGGCAAGATGACCCAGGAAGGGTCTTCCGACATGGATATCCTGTTCGCCTCCGCGAAGGGCACCGGCATCAGCGGCGGTTGGATCGAGAATCAGCAGGGCGTGAAGCTGCCAGGGTCGGATCTGTTGTTCGAAAGCGTCACGGGGCGGTATGAGCGGCTGCTGACCAGAACCACCGATGGATTTCCGCCCGGAACGTACGTTTTGAAATACCTGCAGGGCGGCGAGACCAAAGAGTACAAGCCCCATCCCTTGTCCTGGACCGTTCTCCCGCGGTTTCCCTCGGCCCCTGTCAAAATGTGGGATGCCTTCTCACGCACGCTGACCGTCCAATTTTCTCCGATCCCCGGAGCGGCCGTACGGTACTTCTTGCGCCTGTACAACCCCAATACAGGTGTGCTTCGGAAAGAAACGTTCGACACCGCAGGAACCGAAATTCGGGAATATGTTCCAGACAGCGGAGAACTGCAGGTCATGCTGGTCGGAGACATCCGGGAGGGAGATAGCCTGAAAGCCCGGATTCTGCACTTCTTCCAGCCCAGCCCTTTTTGATCGTCTGGCGCGGGTTCTCGCGGAGTGCCCCCACAGAGCGTCGCCCGGACCGATAGCCGGAATCCGCGACAGCCGGGCGACAGGTCGTGCGCCTACGGACGAGGAAAGCCGCCAAATGCCGAATCGCTCGCCTTCTCCGACAGGCCCGCGCGCCTACGGACGAGGATCCTTCCAATACCAGGCGTAGTACAGGTCATCGAGCGCCTGGTAGGATGCAGACAGCTCCGGGAAGGCGGCGGCGGCCTCCTGGCGGGGGCCCAGGTCGAGGCGCCAGCCGTTGCGATGCGCAACGGCGGCCCGTCCTTGCAGCACCGCCACCCGGCTCAACAGCGGCACCACCTTGATGACCACGATGCCGGAGGCGATCTCCAGGCCCAGGTGGGGGGTGGCCACCTTGAAGGAGCTGGAAGAAGTATCCGTGGTGGGCCGTCGCACGCCCAGGCACCCGCGGTCGAGCCGGCATCCCAGCTCCGGCGCGAAGAACCACAACCCGGTTTCCTCTTTGAGTCGGAGCTGCAGCCCGTCCGATCCTACCAGGCTGACGAGGCCATCATCTCCGGTGCGGATGCCGGTTCCCGGTTCGATGATCGAACCGGTCGCCACCGGCACCAGCCGCCCGGGGGCTTCCACTTTCCAGACGCGGCCTTCCTGACGGGCGATCTGCCACCCTCCACGAGGGGGCTCGGTCGCGGCTGGAACTGAGGCCAGCGACCACAGCAGGAGGGACCATGCCCACCAGGCCCCGGGGCCGAGGTGTCGCCGCTGAGGGAAATCCCCTCGTGTTTGGTTTTGTCTCACAAAGTTGGTAGGTGTTTTCCCCGGAACGACGGTGGGTTTCATGGCACGGAATTCGGAGGTGGCGCGCGCCTGGGGTGATTCAGGGGGCCTTCAGCCGATAGAGCCGAATCAGCTTTCCTTCGCCGTCGGCGACCGCGACCAGGCCATCCGTACGGATGGCGACGGCGGTCGGAACCCAGGGGCGGGCCCCTTCGCCGGCTTCGAGGGCCAGCAGCACGTTCCCGCGAGCGTCCAGGCGCACCACGCGATTGGCACCGGAATCGGCGATCCACAAGCAGCCCCACGGATCGAGCCGCATGTGGCCAGGCTCGCGGATCGTCACGGGCACGGCGCCCAGGAACTTGCCTGCCCAGGAGAAGCGCTGGAGCCGGCCTTTGTCCTCGAGCACGAACAGCTCGGCCGAGGTGCCTTGAACGGCGATCGGATGGTTCAGGGCGCCGGGAATCTCGCCGCGGGTACCGAAAGCCCCACGGTAGGTGCCGTCGAGGCCGAACCGCATGATCCTCGCATTGCCGCGATCGGCCAGCACCAGTTGATCAGAGGCGATGAACAGGCCGTGGGGCAGATCGATCTCGCCCGGGCGGGTGCCCCAGGTGCCGATGGTGCGCCGGAATTCGCCCTCGGTCGAGAACACGTGGACGGCATGCGCCGCCGTGTCGGTCACGAAGACCTCCTCCCGAGTCACCACCAGGTCGATGGGAAGGCCCAGCATGCCCGGCCCTCGGCCCTTCTGGCCGAAGGCCTTCATCAGGCGACCTTCTTCGGTGAACCGGTACACGCGCCGGTTCTGGCTGTCGGTGACCCACAAGCTGCCATCAGGCCCCCAGTCGAGGCCGCGGGGCCATGCCATGAAATCGTTGGGGCCGCCCTCGCCGACCTTGAAAGACCCGGCTTTCTCGAGGGTGGCGCGGGGGCCAGGGTCGGCCATCGGAACCACTGGCTTCAAGACGATCGGCTCTGGGGGTGGCGGGGGTGGAGGAACCGTGGCCGGCGTTCCAGGAGAGGCCGCGGAAGTCGCCAATGGCGCGGCAGGCGGGAGCGATGCCGGCGCCGTGGCCGCTGCGGCAAGGGGGGCGCCAACCGTCGGGGTGGCTGGAGATGGTTTCGCTTCGTCTTCGTCGGCGGGAACGTCAGCCAGGGCCTCTTCGGACCCTGGAAGATCGGAAACCGTGGTCCGCAGAACTTCGAGGGGCTGGGGAACGTCAGTGATCCGGGCCAGGACGAGAACTTCAAACGGAGTGGTTTGCGGCAGGCGGGCGCGGGGCACGGTCAGAACGAATTGGAATGGTTGCCCCTGGAATCCGATCCCGTCTTTGTTTCCGAACGGGGGGAGGTCTGGCGTGACGGTGAATTCGAACGGGGCTTCCTGCTTCCCTTGGATACGAATGATCACGTCCCCCAACTGGACGACCTGCCCCTCCTGGGCAGGCAACAGATCTTTGATTTCGGGCCACGAGAGCTGAAGGCGCAGGGCATCGCCCGCCGGTTCGGTTTTCAAGAGGAGTTCCGGCAATGTCTGGAAGCGGAAGGCCCCGATCTGACGGCGCTGGACAGGGTCGAACACCCGGACCTGGAAGACGGCACCCCGCACATACGTTGTCGGGATGAAGCGAATGCCCATCGGGCCGGAGGGGACCAGGCTGCCCGCGACCGGGCGTTCCCGCCCGGCGGCATCCAGGTGGAAGACCTGGACGAGGTCTTCGAGGCGGACTCCCGCCGGGATCTCACGATCGAATCGGACCTCCACCGGTTTGAAGGGGTTGGCAAAGCCGCCTCCGGCCGGGGAAAGGAGCTGGGCCCCCCAGCCACCCGAATCTGTCGGAGCCGGGGTGGGAGGCGTTCCAGCCGCAGGATTCACGGTCCCGGACGCGGTCGCCGCGATAGGATCGGACGACGGCCGAGCTTCCGAGGCAGGCCCGGAAACAGGAACAGCAGAGCCGGGAACCGGGATGCCGACCGTCTCTGAGGGCGAAGAGAGCGGGGCGGCCTGAGTCGATGGGCCCTGGGCTCCCCAGGCGGGTGGCAGGTTCAGCGCGGGAGGGGGTTCCGCTCCTGGCATGGCGCTCGGGGCTGGACTCGCGGTGGCCGGGCCGGGGGCGCCGCTTCCCAAGCCTCCGGCGGGACCAGGTATGGAGACCATGGCAGGAGAAGAGGTTCCGGTCGAGGCTCCAGGACCTGAAGCGGTGGCGGGGGCCGCCGCCACCGGTCCGGCATCGGTCACCTCGAGGCGGAAGGCGACCTCTTTCCCCGGAGGGGCGGTCGTGCCGACCTTGATTTCATAGATGCCTGGCGCCACAAGCTCGACCTGGGTCAGTCCCGCCGCAGAAGAATGGCTGACCGATCGATCGGACGAGGAGGTCACCTCGACCACTCGCACCTCGGGCAGCGGCTGCCCGGCCGGGTTCACCACCCGGAACGCGAGGCGTTTCGGCTTGTCAAGCAGGAGAAAATGGGTGATGGTCGCCTCGTTCGTCCGGTCGGCCGGAAAGATGCCGCTGTAGTCGAAGAGCGGGGCGGCGGCTGCCAAGGCGCATCCGCCGACGACCGCCAACAGGGTCATGGTCCACAGTCGATGCATGTCAGGCCTCCGATGCAGGGGTGAATCGACGTTCGGCTCGCTCCGTGGCCGCCAGGGTCGGGGTTCCCCCTCCCCCGCCCTGGAAAACGTTCGCGCCGGTCAGCGGATCCAGACGCTCGATGGGTAGAGGGTGCGCAAGGTCGTCCAGACCGACTGGGCTTCGACGTAGTTGCGGTGCTTCTGGTACAGTTCGGCCAGCAAGGCCAGGGCGTGGTTGACCTGGACCGGTCGCTGGGGGGGCAACAATGACAAAACGCTCAACAGGCGATCGATGGCCAGGGTCGGGAAGACCTCGGCGGCCGCGAACGCGCTGAGCAGTTGCCGTTCTTGCGGGGTAGGCTGCTTGTAGAGCGGGAAGAGAAAATCCTTGACCATGCGGCGGTCGCGGGCGGCCAGAGTGGGTATCAGCTTTTGGTATTCCTCGTAGGCGGCAAGCTTCTGGTCGGCAGCGATGAGGTAGAGCAAGTGGACCGGAACGGAGCGGACCTTCCAGGATGAGCGGGTCCGCTGGACCCGGTGGGCCAGACTTTCCGTGCGCCCCGACAGGAGCTCGGTCAGCATTCGTACCTCGCGCACGAAATCGAGGTCGATCACGGGCAGCACCCCATTGTCATAGGGGAAGAGGTCGCGGCAGGCTTCGATGCGCTGCATGAGCTCCTGGCCCTGGGGAGTGGCCAGAGAGGGCTCGGTCACCTCGGCCAGCGCTTTTTCCAGCTCGGCGATCTGGGCGAACCCGGGCACTTCGGCGAGCCGGGCCAGCCAGCGGTCCGCCTCGCTGGGGCGGTCCAGCTCGTACCGGCAGATCAGCCACAACTGGCGGATGACCTGCCCCCGCAGGGCGGGATCTGCCTCGGGAAAGGACTCGAGCAGGTTCAGGTATTTCCCGTGGCGCAGAATGGCGGGCAGGGAATGCCAGGCGGTGCGGGACAACCCCAACCAGGTGACATCCTGGCCGTGGTTCCGCGGTTTGACCGCATCGCGGAGCTGGAGGGCGCGCTGGGCGGCCTCCGGCGCCTCCTTCACGAAATAGCCGGAGGCCACGGCTTCCTGCAGGTCGCGCGCGGTGGCGAAGGCGTCGAGGTCTCCCGCCTGGGCCTTGGCCAGGGCGGCGAGCACCTGCTTCTCGGCGCCGGCCCACCGCTTGACATTGCGACGGGTCGTGGTGGACGGCCTCTGCTCGTGCCAGGATTCGAGCAGGTCGCCGCCGGAGACGTATTTTCTGGCCAGGAACAGACCATTCATCTGCAAGGTCTTGAATTTGGCCAGTTCGCGGCCGGTGAAATGCGGTGCGGCTTCCGCCAGACCGCGTTCCGCATCCTCGTACCGACCCTCCGCATAGTCGAGCAGGGCGCGTTGCACCAGGATGTGCTTGCGATACCGGCCGTTCGGGAACAAGGCCAGGCTGGTATCCATGGCGACCCGGACCTCGGGGAAGAGACTGGGATGCAGGCATTTGCTGGCCAGGGCGAAGCCCAGTTCCCGGGTGGCCTTGGGAAGCTGGGGGCGGGTCAGGTCGAGGGCTTGTCGGAAGGAGGTCTCGAACAGGCGAGCTGACTCCACCGGTGAGGAGAACGTGAGTTCGACGGCCTGCTTGATGTTCCGCTCGATCTGACGGGCCGACGGCCCCGCCCCGACGGCGGCGGCCAAGGCCAACAGGACCATCGTCAAAGGCAGGACGCGGGTGGCGCGGAGGTTCATGATGGATTCTCTCCCTTATCTGAATTTTTCTGATCTGTTGAGCTGGGGGAAATTGGTTCTCGAGCGGGTTCAGGCGGGATACGGCCAGCGTCGGGGTGGTTCCGGTCGCCTGGCGCCGCCGGCTGGCCGCCTGGGCGCGGGCGGGGGCCACTTCCTCGCGTGGATCCGGGTTTGCCTCCTCCGTCTCCTCCGCTTCCTCCCCGGTGCCGCGGGCGTCGCCGAGACTGGCGGTTGGTGCCCGGACCGGCCGGGGTCCCGGCCGGCGGCTGGCCCGCGGTCGGGGGCTCGGTCGCCGGGGCCGCCTGGCCTTCCTGAGGCGCCGGCGGGGCGGCCGGTTCCCGGGGCGGTTCGCTGCCAGCCTTCCCGGCGCCTGGGGTGGGCGGCCGGGCCGATGACGTCTCACGCCCTCCCCCACCCCGCCGCCGCCCGCGGGATCGGTTCTCGGCTCCGCCCTCGCGACGGGACTGGCCGCCGCCCCGCCCACCAGGGAACGCACCCGTGTCGAGCAGAGTGCCGAAGGCCTCGAGCAGCTCTTCCCGCCCCTGGCGGGTTTTGGCCGAGAACAGCACGGCATGGCCGATGCGAAGGTCTTTGAGGATCTCCCGGCGTTGCCGTTGAACCTGCTGCTGGGTCAGCTTGTCGACCTTGGTGAGAACGGCCAGGTACGGGAAGCCACGCTCCTGGATCCAGGCGTACATCTGCAGATCGAGGGTCGAGGGGGGATGGCGGGCGTCGAGCACCTGGACCAGCCCTTTGATTTCGGGGCACCCCTCGAAAAACTCATCCATCATCTTCTGAATGCGCTGCCGGGTGATGCGGGAGGCTTTGGCATAGCCGTAGCCCGGCAGATCGACCAGGTAGAACTGGTCGTTGATCAGGTAGAAATTGATGGTCAGGGTCTTGCCGGGCGTGGAACTGGTCTTGGCCAGCTCGCGTCGACCGACCAGCGTGTTGATCAGCGAGGATTTGCCGACATTGCTGCGTCCGACCAGGGCGATGACGGGAAGTTTTTCCGACGGCAGGGCCTCCAGGCTGGTGACGCAGGCATGGAAGGTCGCAGCGGTGATCTTCATGGCGAGCGGTCGGTTCAGGAGCGGGCCTTGCGCGCCGCTTTCCGGGCGGCCGGCTTGTCGAAGGGGTAGTTGGGGAAGCGCAGGGGGGTGGTTTTGGGCTCCCCTTTCAAGGCCAGCTTCATGACCTCCTCCCAGTTCTTCACCCGGTGGATGGTCATGGCTTTGCGGATCTCTTCGGGGATTTCTGACAGGTCTTTCTCATTCTCCTCGGACAGGATGACCGTGGTGATGTTGTTGCGGTGCGCGGCCAGCAGCTTTTCTTTGATGCCGCCGACCGGCAGCACCTTGCCTCGCAGGGTGATCTCCCCGGTCATGGCCACATCGCGGCTGACCGGTACCTCATTGAGGGCGGAATAGATGGCGGTGGTGATGGCGATGCCGGCGGAGGGGCCATCCTTGGGCACCCCGCCCTCGGGGAAGTGGATGTGGAGGTCGATCTTGTCGTAATCGATGGGGCGCATCTTGAGTTGCGCCGCCCGGGACCGCAAGAAGGACAGGCTGGCATGCGCCGATTCCTTCATGACGTTGCCCAGCGAGCCGGTCAGGATGATCTTGCCGCGGCCCGGCATGACCGCCGCTTCGATCGGCAGGATGGTGCCGCCTACTTCCGTCCAGGCGAGGCCGGTCGCGACCCCGATTTCATCCTGTTCTTCCTTCTTGTCGGTGTGGTAGGTCGGGACGCCGAGATAGGATTCGACCTTCTTGTCATCGATGATCAGAGGATTGGCCTCGAACTTCTGTCGGAGCTGTTCTTCCGATTTCTCCTTGCTCTCGGTGACGATCTGACGAGCGATTTTGCGACAGACCGAAGCCAGTTCGCGTTCGAGGTTGCGGACCCCCGATTCCCGGGTGTATTCGCGGATGATCTTGCGGATGGCCGATTCCTCGATCGTGACCTTGTACTTTTTGACGCCGTTCGATTCGAGCTGCTTGGGGATCAGGTACCGCTTGGCGATCTCGACTTTCTCGTCTTCGGTGTATCCGGGCAGGAACACGATCTCGAGGCGATCTTTCAGCGCTGGCGGAATGGTGTGCGGCACATTGGCCGTCGTCAGGAACAGCACCTTCGACAGGTCGAACGGGGTCGAGATGTAGTGGTCGCTGAAGCTGTGGTTCTGCTCGGGATCGAGCGCTTCCAGCAGCGCCGCGCTGGGGTCGCCCCGGAAGTCCATGCCCATCTTGTCGATCTCGTCGAGCAGGATGACGGGGTTCTTGGTGCCGGTATCGCGCAAGGCCTGGATGATGCGGCCGGGCATGGCGCCGATGTAGGTGCGCCGGTGCCCGCGGATCTCGGCCTCATCGCGCATGCCGCCCAGCGAGATGCGGGCGAACTTGCGGTTGAGCGAGCGGGCGATCGATTTGCCCAGGCTGGTCTTGCCGACGCCCGGCGGGCCGATCAGGCACAGGATCGGGCCTTTGATCGATTTCTTCAGACGGCAGACGGCCAGATATTCGAGGATGCGCTCTTTGACCTTCTTGAGCCCGTAATGGTCTTTCTCCAGGATGCTTTCCGATTTCTCGAGGTCGATCCGGTCTTTGGAAGCCTTCGACCAGGGCAGCGAGACCAGCCAGTCGATGTAGTTGCGCGAGACGGTCGCCTCGGCCGAGCCGGGCGGCATCTTGGCCAGCTTGGCGATCTCCTTCTCGGCTTTGGTGCGGGCATCTTCGGGCATCTTGGCCTTGGCGACCGCTTCCTTCAGCTCTTCGATCTCCTCGCCGCGTTCCTCGCCTTCGCCCAGCTCCTTCTGGATGGCCTTCATCTGCTCGCGCAGATAGTACTCCTTCTGGATCTGCTCCATCTGCTTGCGCACCTGGCCGCGGATCTTCTTCTCGACCATCATGATCTCGAGTTCGCGGTTCAGGATGGTCGCGATCTTCTCGAGGCGGACCTTGGGATCGAAGGCTTCGAGGATCTCCTGTTTCTCTTCGACCTTGAGGGTCAGGTGGGCGGTGATGATGTCGGCCAGCCGACCCGGTTCGTCGACGTTGTTGGCGACCATGATCACTTCGAGCGGGATCTTCTTGTTGATCTTGACATACTGCTCGAACAGGCTGATGACGTTGCGCATCAAGGCCTGCATCTCGATCGTCTTCACATCGGCGACCACGACCTCGGTCACCTGCACCTCGAAGAATTCCTCGGTCTTGGTGAAGGCCTTGATCTTGACCCGGGTCGTTCCTTCGACCAGGATCTTGAGGATGCCGTCGGGCAGTTTCAAAAGCTGCAGAATCTCGGCGATGGTGCCGGTCTCGTAGAGGTCGCCCATCGTCGGGTCGTCGATCTTGGGTTGTTTCTGCGAGCACAGGATGATCTTGCGGTCTTTCATCATGGCCTCTTCGATGGCCCGGATCGATTTTTTCCGGCCGACGAAGAGAGGGACGACCATGTAGGGGAAGACGACTACATCCCGCAGTGGGAGCAACGGATGAACCGCAGTGGCCCCCGAAGCGGCGGGGGGGGTGGCGGGGGGATCAGTCGGTGAATTGGCGCGGGAATCGTTGGTGTCCATTGACCTTCCTCATGAGAAAAGTTGGATAAGATTACCTCGTTTGGCAGGAAAATTGAAGGGAGGAGTTCATGGCGCCGCCGGAGCCCCATTCGCCGGGGGCGAGGCCGTCGCGCCCCCTTCAGGGTAGGGAAGGCGATCGAGCTGGGTGGCGACGCGCTGCAGCAGCCGTAGGAGACCGGCCAGGGGGGAAGAGGTCTCATCGATGACGGGAGGCAGACTGTTGATGGCGACCTCGATCTCGGCGACTCCCTCCATCAGTTTGTCATAGAGGGCCGGCCAGGCTCCCGTCGGCATCGCTTCCATGGCCGCGACTTTCTGTTCAAGGGACGCGAAGGCCACTCCCTCGTCGGTCAGCCGAAGCGATTCGATCTTGACCTGCTGCAGCCGGTAGCGGATCCGGTTCCGGAGCGCGGCCAGGGTCGCCATCCCGGGCGGCGGGCCTTGGGGCCAGGCCCGCAAGGCTTGCAAAAGGGACACGGGGTCAAGGCCAGGCTGCCGCAGCAGCCATTCCCCTTTCTCCCGCGAAATGCCTTCTTTTTGCAGGCGTTTCTCGACCAGGGCCCGCCAGGGTTCGGCATCGAATGGCTGGGGATCTTCTTCGAGGGTGAAGCACCGGGCCAGATCGAGCCGGATCTCACGGGAACAGAGCAGGTGCAGGATCCGTTCCTGGGAGATTTCGCGGGTGGGCGAGCCGGGCAGGCTCCGGTTGAGGAGCCAGGCCAACAGGATCAGCGTGGCGGTGGGGGTGGTCGGCAGGCTGCTTTTGGGCTCCCAGCAGGCAGCGACCTCTTTGAGAAGCGCCACCAATGCTGGTTCGACGGCCTGGGCTTCGGCGACCAGCGGCGGCAGCCGCGGGGCGAGGCTCGGAAGGCGCTCGGCCACGGCCATCGCCCGACCGGCCGCAAAATACATGACTCCTTTTTCCAGAAGGGGGGCCGGGACATTCCAGTTCAGGAGGCGATTCAAGAGACCGGCCCGACGAGCGACGCGCAGGGCATGATCGTGGAGGCTTCCGATTCCGTCTGGGGATGGGCGGGCCTTCAGATCGTTGACCCGGTCGGCCAGAGGTTTTTCCACATCCTGGAGCCAGGTTTTGCGCAGGGCTCCGATCCGTCGTCGCAGGTCGGAGGCTCGCACGGCCACTTCGGCGGAACTCGGCGGACGAAACGGGCTGATGCCGACGAGGGAGGTGCCAGACCATTCGCCCTTGGCATTCTCGCAGGGAATGTAGGAAGGCGGCTGAGCGAGCAGTTCGAGGGCCAGATCGGTGGGCAGGCTGAGGAGTTCGGGAGGGGTGTCGAGCAGGAACGGAAAAGACTTCTCCAGTTCGAAGGCGATCGTCTCGAGGAGGGCCTTATCTTTGCGGGCCGTTCCCAGGGTCGACACGGCGGCCTGAATGTCCGATTCCAGCCGCTTCTGCCGATCGACCGGGAGGGGCAGGATGCCCCAGTCGGTCATGATTTTCGGATAGTCGGTCGGGCGCTCCAGCGGGACCAGCCGGAACGTCAACCCCTCGCGGAGCCCGATCTCACGGCCGGCCGGCACCCCCTCCACGGAAAACGTCGGCACCTTCTCGTCGAGCAACAGGCAGACGTAGGCGGGAGGTTGCGGCAGGGCCGCATCGGCCTTCCAGGGAGGGACCCGCCAGGCTGGAGAGGCGAGAATCAACGGCACCAACCGGGGCAGCAGATGCACCAACTGGCCGCCAGGCTGCAGTTTCCGGGCGAAGACGAACGCTTCGCCGTCGACCTCTCGGACGACCAGATCCTTGATGCTCACTCCCTGGGAATTGGCGAACCCGGTCGCCGCCGGGGTCGGAACCCGGTTGATGTCGAAGGCCTGGCTGGCGCGGGGCCCTCTGACTTCTGTCGTCACTTCGGCTTGCGCTTCGGCCAGTCCTTCGATCAGCACTCCGAACCGGGCGGCGCTGAACCAGATCCGGATGCGGGCGGTTCCCAGGCGCTCCTTTTCGAGAAGCTCGCCGATGCAGGCGGGTATGTCCTTGGGATCGCGTCCGGCCACACCGGGGGGCAGACCCCAGAATCCCGCCTCCAACAATAGATTGGATGGCACACTACCTCCTCAACCGAGGGTTCCCGGAATCCTGGGGATTATAGTCGCAGAGAACAGGAATTGCAAGGTGCGGCGGGTGCCATCAATCAAGCCACAACGGCCCCAGGTCGAGCCAGGATGGGGCACCGTCGGGGGCACGCCACCCGGCGACCAGCTGCTCCCACGTCGGGGCCGCCCGTATCAGGGGGCGATCTCCCAGACCATGCGCCAGGCGGAAGACCTCGGTGGCTCCTTCGAGGTTCAACAACGTCTCATCGGGGAGGCCTGTCGGAAAGATTTCGGGCGAGGTGGAGACGATCGGGATCTCCAGGAGCCGAAGCGACCATGTGCCCGGGGGGAGGTCGGCCGGCAGAACGAATTCGCGATGCAGGCGGAGGCCGTAGTTCGGCTGCAGGTGGGCCGGAGGGCCTGGCAGCATGTCAAGGGCCCGGTGAAGATCGTAGGCGGTCAGCACCCCTCGGGACTGGGGCGGCTTTCCTTCGGCGTCGACCAGGAACGCCCCGATGACCCGCTGGAACGACGAGTCACCCGCCGGGAACAGCGTATAGTCGTAGCTCACGGCCCGCAGACGGCTTTCGGAGATCCCTTGGGTGGCGGCAGTCGCGATCGGCCAGGTTTTGATCTGGGGCGTATCGACCGACAGGGTTCCCCCATCGCTCAAGCGCAAGGTGGAGCCGCCAGGCCGGGGCGCGTCGACAATTTCCGCCACGAGCGGTCGCAGGCGGGTCAGGAAGCCGGCCGGTTCGAGCAGGAAATGCGGGCGAAGGAGGGCACGCAGGTCGGGGGGATAGACCAGGCTGCCCAGCACCGGCCGGGTGCGGACTTCCTGCCGCAGGACCTCGATCTCTTCAGGCCCCAGTGCATCGATCAATCGGAAGGTCAGATCCGGGCGGAAGCCGTGGGCCAGGCGAAGATACCACAAGGGCCGGAACTCGACATCATTGCTGACCAACAGGGTGGCGCCACGCGGCACGGCGGCCGTCATGCGCGCGGCCCAGCGCACGGCCTCCTGATCGCGCGGCGTCAGGCGGCTGTGGCCGAGCAGCACGCCCCCGGCCGCCACGAAGCACAGTATGAAGACGCCAAGGGCAGGGTGGGACGCGGTCAGTCGGGCGACCCCCAGCCCGCTCATCCCGCAGAGGGCCAGCACGCTGGGCAGCAGCATGGTCTGGGCCTCGAAGGCGTTGTAATTCAATACGAACCCCGAATTGACCAGGAGGATCCAGAGGCAGGCCAGCATGGCCGGCTCCAACCTGGCGGCGAGCCAAGACCGGGGACTCGCCGCTCGCGCCGCTTCGACTGGACTTTGCTCCGCCGTCGGTTCCTGGCCATCGCTCGCCGGGCGGGAATCGGCACCCCTGGCCAGGTGCCAGAGCGCCAGGCCTGGCAGAATGATCAGGGCGGGGCCGCCATCGCCGGCCATGAACTGAACCCAGGCCCAGGCCCGGGCCAGCAGCTCGCCCGGCGGAAATACGAACAGCGCTTTCCGGAAATCGGCCGCCGTGAACACCCGCCAGAACCCATCGAGTCCACGACCGACCAAGGGATCCATCAGAACCCGCTCGGGGTTCTGCAGGCGCAGATAGAGATCGAGGGTGGGCAGCCCGCCCACCATGGCCCCCAGGAACGCCCACTCCAGGGTTCGCCCATCGAGGCGCTTCCCCAGCCCGATCTCCTGCCAGCGAGGAAGCAGCGCCAGGGCCAGAACCGCGAAGGTCGGCCGGTTCCCGATGCCCAGGGTGGTCAGACACCCCAGCGCGAAGGCCCGGCCCGGGCCGAACCGACCGTCCGTCGGTCCCCAGCCGACCCACAGGTACAATGACAGCAGCAGCACCTCCAGCGTATAGACCTCCGCATTGGTGGCCTGCTCCCAGAAGGTGGCGAACCCCATCGCCCAGACGGCCATGGCCAGGGCGCCGGCCGCCGGCAGGCCGGCGCGGTGCAGCCAGAGCGCGAAAAACCCCGCTCCGGACGCCCCCAACAACGCCGAAAGCAGGTTGACCCGCCAGGCCGGTTCGCCGCCCAGCGGCAACCGCACGGCCAGATTGGCCAGCCGGGTGAACAGCGGATACCCAGGCGGATGCGGTACGTCGAGGGTCATGGCGGCCGCCACCAGTTCTCCGGAATTGTACCAGGTGATGCTCGGGTGGAGCGTCGGCAGATACATGGCCAGGCCGATGGCCAGAACGGCGAACCAGAGCGCGAACGACCGGCCGGGTCCGCTGCCGGCGGCGGGCCCGGCCGCGGAGGACGGCGGCACCGCCGTCGGCGAGGACGGAGCGGCGGCGGTCGGCGTTGTCCCTGGGTCTACCGGGCCAATGGCGCCCTCCGGGGCAGCAACAGAGGTCTGAGGATCAGTCATCGACAGATCGGAGCTGGGCCTGGCTTTCCCCGCGGGCGTTCGGCCCGATCATCGTCTGGCGTCAGCACTTCTCGAGGAGGCTCAACATGGCCTCTCGTTCCTGGGTATCTTCGGGGAAGTTGAAGATCATGAACTGGATCTGGATCTCGAGATGCCTGGTCTCGGTGAAAATGATCTGGTGCTTGTCGATGTCTCGTTTGACCCGTCGCAGGAACGACTCGGCGCCGGTGCGGCTGGCTTCGGCCAGCAGGACGGCCACTTTGTCCTGGGCGAAGCGGGCGACGAGGTCGGTGGGGCGCTGGTGGAGGGTCAGGATCCGGCCGATGTCGCAGAGCAACTGGTCGATCAGGAACGCGGCGGGCGGATCGGGTTCCCGCATCGGCCCCAGCACCACCCGGATCACCAGGAACGACAACGGCAGCGCATCTTTTTTCGCTTTCAAAAATTCGGTGGCCAGGCAGTCATTGAAATAATCTCGCGTGTAGAGCTGGGTCGCCTTGTCGATGAACTTGCCCTCGAACGAGGTCAGCTTCAGGTTGGTGGCGCGCAGGCGCTGGTTGAGTTCTTTCATGATGCCCAGCGCGACCGGGGGATATTCGGCGATGAGATCGCAGAAATCGGTCTTGTGCAGCACCAGCACGCGGGAATTCTCCCGGGCCATGGCCGAAGCGGCTCGGGGCTTGTCGTCGTAGAGGCCCATCTCCCCGAAGAAATCGCCGGGCTCGAAGACGGCCAGGTTCTTGGTCTTGGGGGGCACTCCGGTATAGATCGAGATCTTCCCTTCGACCAGCAGATACATGCATTCGCCTGGCTCGCCCTCGTTGAACAGGACTTCCCCCGCGGCGAATTCCTCATCGCTGAGCACTTCCGCGATCATCCGCAGTTCCTGGCTGCTCAAACTCTGGAAAATGCTGATCCTCTTCAGGAACAGGATCTTTTCGATGAGGATCATGAATGGGGGGCCTCACCCTCAGGGAGTCATGGCAGCCGTCGGTGCCGAGAATAGCCCGGCCTTCCCCAGTTGGTCAAGGGCCCAGTCGCAGACCTCCTGCAGAGAGGGAGTCTTGATGTCGGTCTCCTTGATTTTGCGGATGGCGGGGGTCAATTCGGTCAGGCCGACCGCGGCGACCGTATAGATGGCCGCCTCTTTGATGTCCTGGTCGAGCGACTTGAGGTGGCGCCCGAGCACCTGCCGGCCATCGGGCCGCGGAATGCCGAAGACGCGCGATCCGTAATCGGTGATCTGCTTGAACGACAGCCCTTCCAGGATGGGCAGCAGGTGGTAGATTAACGTTCCCTCGCCCATGGTCTGAAGCACCTCGATGGCATTGCTCATCGATTCCTGATTGGCGGAATAGAGACTCTTGAAGAGGGTGCGGGCGGCCTGATTCTGTTCGGGGGCCACCAGCGCCAGCACCACGCGGGTGAGATCCTGGACTTTCTCGGCCAGCACCATGGCCATGAATTCGGCCTGCGGTTGGGGCAGCTCGGTGCGCACGACCCCTTCGTCGATCTTGAGTTCGAAGATGGTCCGGATCTTCTGCATGCCGAAGCTGGTCAGCTTCTGCCGGATCGACGGCTCCTGGGACAGGGTCAGCAGGCGGACGGCGCCGAGCTGGCCATGCAGCGTGGCCTGGGGGTCATCGATGACCATCAACAGGTCGGGAATGACCTCGGCCCCGTAGGTCGACAGGGCCTCCAGGGCCAGGCGGCGATTGCGCGGACTGGGATCGGACAAGGCGTCGATCAGGTGGGGAATGCTCTGGCGATGATGGACCCGTCCGATGATCCGGATCGCCAGGGCGCGAATTTCCCTGACCTTGTCTTTGAGCAGGCGATACAGGATCTCGAGGTGCTCGACCACCTCGCCGGCCTGGATCATCAGATCCATGGACCGCATGGCGGCCAGCCGCAGCTCTGGCTGCGGGCTCGACAGGTAGGTGCGCAGGTTCACCCAGAACCGCTCGTCCCGGGTTTCCCCCAGGGTCTGGATGCCGAGGATGATTTCCTTGGGATCCTTGCTGAAGGTCAGCCGTTGCAGGATCAGCAGGGCCTTCATCATCTGCACCAGATCGCCCCCGCGGATGACCGCCGCCGCTGCGGCCGCCTGCTGCCGGACATCTGGACTTTCGAGGAATTCGCTGACCCGCATGCGAATCTCTTCATCATGGGGATAGCGGATCAAGGTCTGCAACGTGGTCAGCCGCACCGATTCATCTTCGCTGGCCAGGCACCGCAAGAGAAAGCTTTTGGTATCGGGGCTGGGGAAGGCGGAGAGCTTCCGCAGCAAAATCTTCTGCAAGGAGGGGCGGGCGGTGGCGGCCTGTCGCAACAAGGCGAGCCGGGCGGTGGTGCTGCCGAATTTGATCAGCAGATCGGCCGCCAGCTCGGCCACATCGTCGTTGGGATCTTTCATGGCCTCGATGACCAGCACCTGCGTCTGGGGATCGAGGGTTCCCAGGTCCTTTTCCTCGTGGGTGAACCGCTCGATCAGGGAGCGCTTCAGCAGATCGAGCAGGCTTTTGCTGTAGACCTCGCGCTGCCCCCAGGTCAGAGCGATCCAGAGGGCGCAGATCAAGAGCGAAACGGCCGAGAAGGCCAGGGGCCTGCTCTGGACGCCGATCAGCAGAGCCCCGGCCAGAATCGACCCGACCGGAATGACGATGCTTTCATTGAAAGCGATCGAACGCGCCCGGCGCTTCGCCGGAATGGCGTTGTAGAAGAGATTGCTCACCGGCTGGAAGACGGCCCGGCGGAAGCCTTCCTGGTTGAAGCGGGCGTAGACTCCTGGCCAGAGGGTGTACGAGACGGTCGTTCCGAGGAAAGCCAGGAAGGTCGAGATCGGGTAGAAGAGATTGGCGTTGGAGACCCCCAGCCACTGGATCATGCGGCTGGTGATCAGGCTCTGAAAGACCAACGCGACGACGTTCGAGATGATCGTGAACCGGCCGAAGAAGGTGGCCAGCTCCACCTCGTCATGGAAGTGGGCCCCGAAGATCTCCGAATACTGGTACTCGATGAAATACCGGCTGATGGTCATGAACAGGGTCGAGGCCGCCAACAGCAACAGCAGCGGGGAATCGAGGACGGCGCGCGCCTCGTACCAGAAGCGCTCCAGCCACGATTCGACCGCATATTTGGGCGTGGTTTCCCGTTCTTCGACCCCGACCGGGGCCGCGAACCGATGCCGGCAGAACAGCATGAACCAGAGGAGCGCCACCGCCAGCAAGACCATCCAGAGGTACAGAAGGTTGACCACCCCGAACCGTTCGGCCGCCAGCGAGACCACGACGCCACCCGCCATCGCTCCCGCCACCGACCCTGACAGAATCAGCGGCACCAGGCGTTTCGCATCGAGGGTCGTGAACTGGGAGGCGATCAGGATGGAGAAATGGGCTCCCAGCAAGGTGGCCAGGGCATTCTGCAAGACATACAGGAACGGAAAGCCGATCGGCAGATCGAAGACCATCCACCCTCGCTCGATGACGGTCAGGCAGAGTCCGAGCGAGGCGACTGCGGCCCCCACCAGGATGGCCGACAACTCGATCTTGCCGAACCGCTGCTGCATTTCATGGAAGACCAGACTCAGCGGAATGGCGACCAGCGAGCACAAAATGAACATGTAGGGCAGAAGGTCGACCCCCACCCGTTTCAGGAACAGCGTCTCCGCGACCGATTCGCCGAGCGCGAGGCCGGTCCAGATCAGGGAATTGAACACCCAGAGGGTGAGCAGGTCGCGCCACTCTCCGGGCCGGATGTTCAACAGTTGCTCGAGGCGTTCCTTCATGGCCGGGTCACCTTGCGATGATACCGTACCGTTGAGCGTCGCTCATCTGCTTCCCTGGTCAACCCATTTCCACCGGTCAGAACCGCCAGTCATATTTGACGCCGATCCGCGTGCGGTTGATCGGCTTCTCGACTTCGAGGTTGAGCAGGAACCCGCGCGGCAGGCGGTATTCGATGATGTAGGTCTTCTGTCCTTCGTTGGTCATGGTTCCCTCATAGGCGAAGAAAAAGTTCCGCCCGACGTATTTGCCGACCCGCAGGAAGGAGCGGGTGATGCCGGTCGTCCGGTCGAAGAGCGAGCCCAGGTAGAGTTCGTCGAGATTGAAGGCGGTCGACAGGGTCGAGCTGAGCAAGCCGGACAGGTAGGTATTCTTCAGGCCTTCCAGGATCTCTTTTTCGAACAAGTCGCGCGCATCGGTCTGGTGGGCCTGCTCGAGACTGCGTCCGAGGGTCAACAGCGCGAACAGATCGCCTTCGGCCATCGGCGGGCTCGAGTACAGCCGCGGGGTGAAGCTGGACAGCTGGCCGTCCAGCGTCAGGAAGATCTGGGTGTTCTGCACATTGGTCGACGATTTCAGGAACAGGTAGGGATCGATGATGCCTTCCCGGTCGCCGAATCGCAGTTCGCCATTTTCGATCAGGAACTTCCGTCGCTGGAAGAACAGCCAGCCCTGGACGCACTGAATGGTCCCGTCCAGCCGGTAGGTGGCAAGGGTCCCGCTGAGCCCGACCTTCCCGCGCATTTCGGCATTCAGGAAGGAATGTCGTACCCAGAAGTTGCGCGGGGCCTCGATGTCGACCCGATAGTCGAGGCTTTCCAGGGGCAGGGGCATGCGGTTGATCATCATCCCCCCCAGCCCTTCGGCGATATTGAACCGCCCCCGGGAAATCCTCAACAGGCCGCGCACCACCGGATGATACGGGTCGCCCTGCGCCGTGGCGCTCACACTGACGCCATTGGCCTCGAGGCCGCCCCATGCGAAGTCCAGCTTGTCGCCGCGCAGGTCGATCGACATCGACCCCAGGCCGGTGGTGAAATCCAGGCGTCCCCGACCGCTCAGGGTCCCGCGGCCCAGCCGGGCGGCGATCGGGTCGATCTCGATCACTCCGTTCTGGGTGCGGGCCGCTACCACCACCTGCTTCAGGGGGGTCCGCATGCCTCGGAAGGCCAGGGTGTCGGCATTCACCTGAAAATCTCCAGCCACGGCCGGTCGGCGGGGATGTCCGGTCAGATGCAACCCGGCCCTGATCGTCCCGCTCGCGTGCTGAAACACCTCGGGCAGATAGGTCGGCAGATCGAGGAGCACGCCCGAGGCCACCTGCACCCGCAGGTCCATGCTCTCGGTGGATCCTTCTGCAGGAAAAGGCACCGTCCCGGCCGCCGTGATCTGCACATGGGGCAGCCGCACCCGCAATTCCTCGAGCTGCAGGCGGGCCGGCGTCAGTTCGCACCCCATCCGGATCTCCGGGACCACCCGCCCTGCCATGGCGCAGTCAGCGATCCGGAGATGGCCTTTGAGATGAGGATGGGACGTGGTCCCGTGCAGGGTCGCCTGGAGGGAGAGATTGCCGCCCACGGCCCACTCAGGGATCTCGAGCAGGTTGCCGAGGGCCTGCAACGAGAAGTTCGATCCGGCGACGGTGAGAGCCATCGTTCCGCCGGGCTCATAGGTCCCTTGCAGACCGAACAACCCTTCCTTGAAGCCCAGTTCGAATTGCCGCAGTTCGACCAGGCCATTCTGGTACCGGATTTCCACCGGACGGGGAGAGGAGATCACGTCCTGGCCTCGCCGGATCTGCACTCGGCTCAGCGTGGCATCGATCATGTCAGGCGGCCCGCGCGCCAGGGTTCCTTCGACCCGGCAGAGGCCATCGACCACCAGGTCGTCTTTGCCGAACGCCTTCCAGCCGTGGGCCGCGGGCAGGAAGGAAAGATCGGTCTTCTCGAGGCGAAGGACGGCTTGGTAGGGCTGCCGACCGCTCCAGGCCAGGTCGCCGGACGCACTGACCCCGATCCGGTCGAACCTGGCCTGGAGCACCTTGAGTCGCTCCGTATCGATGATCACCTCCGCCCCCAGGGTGCCGAGGTCACGGCCGCGGATGCGCAGATCCTTTCCCAGCAGAGTGAATCGACCCGTTCGCTGACTGGTCGACCAATTGAGATGTCCATCGAGGGTGATCTCGCCTTTCGCTTCGGGCAACCATGGCGTCAGCGACCTGATCTGCTGCACCTGAAGGCGATCGGCCCGGATCGTTCCGAGAAATGTGTTTTTATCCAGGAACCGGCCCTGTCCGGTGACCGTACCCTTGAAGGCAGCGAGGTCAAGACGTCGGACCTCGCCCTGCCCTCCTCCGAACGTCCCTTCGATCTCGACGGCATCGATCGTCTCCGAGCCGACCTGCAACCCGATCGAGCGCAGGCGGTACCCCACCATGGCGCTCCCGGGCTGATCAGGATAATGGAGATGTCCGGAAATTCGCCCGTCGAGCAGGTTGGCGTTCGGCCCCAGGAGTGGCCGAAGATAGCGGAGATCGAGGTCGAGGCCGCCGATGTGATACCCGGTCAGGCGGCGCCGGCGGAAATCATAGGCTAGAAATCCATCGAACTGGGATTCGCCCGGACCTCGGGCCAGGATCGGAGCCAACGTGAGCTGTCCCCGTGCCAGTTCCAGGCCCGCTTTGAACGAGGCAAGTGGATGCCCCAGCACCGCCCCTCGGTCGGTCCACAAATTCCCGCGCAGGACCGGCTCGTCAAGCGGGCCTGACAAGGATCCGGCAAAGGAGATCGGTCCTGAAGCGATGGCTGGCGAGAGGCCGAAAACCTGCAGGTCGATGCCGTCACAAGCCCCGGTCGCGTTGAACCCCGCAGGGGTGACCTGGCCTTGCAACAGGATCCGGCCGCCATTGTCGAATTCCGCCTGCGGGTCGTGCAGTTCCCACTGGCTACCGATTCCACTCAGGCGGGCCCTCACCTTGGCAGCCCGGAACGCCCTGATCCGGAGGCGGGCGATTTCCAGATCGGCCTCATAAGCGACTTTTCCGCCCTCGGCCGGAAAGCGGAGCCGGAAGGGGCCACGCCCGATGCCGGATCGCTCGATCGCTGGCAGCCCGGGAACCGCACTCAGATCGAGGCCATCGACCTGTCCCTCCACCTGCCCCGCGTACGATCCGGTGGCGAGCCGTTCGAGCACGGCCGAACCGGTGAGCGTGCCGCCGAACGGCTGGGCGCTGAACGTGGCCGTGGCCAGGGCATTCGTCTGGGTCCAGGCGAGACCGATGGCGCCCAGGTCTCGGCCTTCGTACAACCAGCGGGTCGCCGTGGCCTGGCCGCGAGTTTCCAGGGTGGTCCCGTCGGTCCAGCCCTGGGCTTGCATCTCGAGCAGCCCCGGCGTGAACCCGGTCTCCCGGCCCTGATGGAAGCGGGTCAACCAGGCGGGTTCGATCTGGAACCCCGATGCTGCCACCTGGAAGGCGACTCGGCCGGGCAGACCGGCGGTGGCGTCCCAAGTTCCTGTCAGGGACAAGGTTCCTGTGGCAGCTGTCAGTCCGAGCGACCACCGCGCCAGGGTGGGCGCGGGCCGTTCGAGATCGAGCCGAATCTGGCCTTGCAGGCCTTGGTAGCCGATGTCGACGCCCCGCAAGGCCAGGCGGCCGGTCACCTCGCGTCGGGCCAGCGCCATGAGATCGATGGCTCCTTTTCCCAGCCACCGATGCAGGGGCCCCTGCCAGGCCAGATCCGCATCGAGGGTACCGCTGGCCAGCCGAAGACCGTACCACCATTGCAACCACAGCAGCCCGGGGATGGATCCGGCCTGGAATTCCCTGACGCGAATGTTCAGCGCGGCTTCCCCGGAGGCCAGAGGAATCGCGGCCGACGCCCAGACCTGGCCCCCGAAAGGGTTTTCGGCGAGGTGGAGGCTGGCGTTGGCCATGCCTTTCGCCCGATCGATGAGAAGAGCAAGAACGGGAAAACCGAACTCGCCGGCCCAGGTCGAGAGCTGCAACCCGCCAACCCGAACCCGCTTCAGAGGGGGAGGCTGTCCGGGGCGAGCGCGGGGCGCCATCGTCAAGTCGGGGTGCGAGGTTCTCAGGTCGACCCGCACGCCGTCGATGTCGAGCGATTCCGGCTCAGCCCTGCCCAGGACGAATTCGGATAGGCCGGTCCCAGAGGGAAAGGTCAGCACGGCTTCGCTGGCCGTCAAAAAGGGCGGTTCGCCAGGCAGGGCGATGGCCAGACTGGCGACCTCGACCCGGCCGGCGACGTGCGCCAGGCGGATCTGCCCCGTTCTGATCGCCACCCCCAGTCGGCCTTCGAGCCGCCGATCGATTTCGGCCCGCACCGAATCGGGAAGAACCAGGGACGGGGGGAAGAAAACCCACCCCAGGAGCATCGTCAGGAACGTCAGCGCCAGGCCCCAGACCAGGCACCCTCGCAGGCGCCTCATCGCAACCGCTCATACTCCCGTTCGAGCTCATCGAGGCGAGCCAGCATCTCCTGTCGTCGTTCCGCCCGCAGGGCTTCGAGCATGGCTCGCTCCCGCGCCAGGCGCCGCGGGGTCAGGAGCTGGACGAGCAGGTAATAGACGGCGGCTCCCGCCATGCCGAAGGTGAAGGGATCGGCGGCCTGCCGCCCCCAGACGAGCAGGCACAGCAGCCCGCCTCCCAGGCTTCCCCACATGAACAGACGGGCCAGGAACCAGCCCAGCGCCGAAAACCAGGCTTCCTGAGCCGCCAGGATATCGGCTGCTTTCTCCAGGCGCGCCCGTTCCCGGAGAGCCTCGATCAGCGGCGCATCTCGTCCGAATGTCGGGGCGATCTCGCCCAGCACGGCGTCGAACGAAGGCCCGGTCTCGCTTTCTTCGCGGAGCTTCCGCATCAGGGCGCGGACCGCATCAGGGGAAAGGGGCATCAGCTCTCTGCATCGGCGGCTTCCTGCTCATCGGGAAAATCGTCGTGCCGCTTGGCGGGCACCGATAGCATGGTCTTGATGCAGAAGCCCGACAAGGTGATGACGAAGATCCACGAGCAGACCAGGAAGAGAAGGGCGTTGGTCTTGATGGCCAGCAATCCGGGGTAGGAGGCGATCAGAACGAGGGCGGGCAACCCCCACAGGGCGAGGGGGGTGAGGAAGGTCTCATCCGGATCGTCTTCCTTGAACCGAAGATGAATGAGGTGCAGGAAGCCGCCGATCACCAGAAGCATGACGAGGCGGGTCGCCCAGATGTAGGGGCGATCGGCGACTTTCACACCTTCCATGATCAGGGTACTCCATCCGTTCTGATATCCCCACGCCAGGAAGATGCCGAGGATGTAGAGCGGCGTGATGTACCGCCCGATGAACTGGAAGATGCGCGGGATCTTCATGTCGGCCCCGTAGTGCATTTCCTTCCAGGATTGAGCGGGGCCCAGGATCCAGATGAAGATGATGATCTCGATCAGCGCCAACATGACCAGCAGGAACGTGCCGGCCCAGTAGTCCATTTCGTCGAGGACGCCGTTGCCGAGGAAGAGCACGGGACCGTGGGCGAGCAGGAAATACAGCCCTCCGATCCAGAGGACGGCCTTGTCATGCGAGAGTTTCAATTCGTCCTTGAGGAAGGTGATCGGCGGCAGAAGGAGAGCCACGGAACTGGTGATGCCGGCGATGAACAACAGGATGAACCAGAGGAACCCGAAGAACCCGCCCAGCGAGATCTGGGAAAAGATCATCGGCAGGGCCTGGAACCCCAGATTGAACGATCCGCTCTTGGCGATGGCCTCGGTGGCCTGAGGCCCGAAAAAGGCCACGGCGGCCGGAATGGCGATGGTGCCGCCCAGGATGACCTCGGCGAATTCGTTCAGAGCCGCTGTCGCCAGGCCGGTCAGCACGATATCGTCCTTCTTGGTCAGGTAGCTGGCGTACGTCTGGATGGCGCCAGTGCCGAGCGACAGGGTGAAGAAGATCTGGCCGGCCGCGGCCAGCCAGACCGCCGATTGGCCCAGCTTGCTGAAGTCTGGGGTCCAGAGGAAGTTGAATCCGTCGGCGACGCTCCAGGAGGAGCCTTCAGGAGTGCCGAAGGTAATGACCCGGAAGGCCAGCACGACCGCGAACCCGAACAGGATCGGCATGCCGATCTTGCCGAGCTGTTCGATCCCGGCGGAGAGCCCGCGGTAGAGGAAATAGAAATTGGCCAGACTGGTCACCAGGAAGAAGAAATAGGTGAGGCTGAAATCGGGGAAATACTTGGCCCTCAGGGTGACCTCGGTATACGGACATCGCTCGGGATCGAGACTCGGGTCGGCGGGGTCCCAGGCGCCGTGCTGGTCTGGATTGTACAGCAGACTCGCCGGCACTTCGGAGGGTTCGACCAGACTGCGGACCTGGGCGATCTGGTCCCGCGTGACATCTTTGTGCAGTTTGACCTTGGGTGGCAGCCCCTGGAATTCCTGGAGGAACCGGCCCATCTCCTTGCTGCGGGCTTCGTAGGTCGCGCCTTCCAGCGAGGCATACCGTCCGGTGGCCGAGAAGTAGGCGAATGACAAGGTCCAGGATTCGATGAACACGTAATAGACCGCGATGAAGAACGAGAGCACGAGCCCGAAGACCCCGATGTATTTCGCCCATCGGTTTTTCACGATTTTGTGGAACGTGCCGGGCAGGGTGCCATGCCCGAGGCTGCCGCCATACCGCCCGATACCCCATTCGACCCACATCAGAGGGATGCCGAGAAGGAGAAGGGCCACGAAATACGGGATCATGAAGGCCCCGCCGCCATTGCTGGCGGCTTGAGTGGGAAATCGCAGGAAATTGCCCAGGCCGACGGCATTGCCGGCCATGGCCAGAATCAGGCCGATCCGTGATCCCCAATGCTCGCGGGCAGGAGCCGCATTCTTCTTCTCGGGCATAGAACCTCCGATCATTTCTGGTCTGTCTCAGGGGGAAGCCGTGGTGTTTATAGCATAAACCTTTCCTTCAGGTAAACCCCAGTACCAAGAGAGGTGAAGGATGAATTCCTTTGGTCGAGACCGAGGGAAGAACTGCCGACCGCCCAACCGGGCGCTTTTCTCGAGGTGGCTGGCGTGGCGCTTCTCTGTGCGCGGGGGTATCGGGGTGTGGTCGGAATCGGGCGGAGGTGATGACCGCCTCGGCAACGTTTATCAGCGGCGTTGATGCGGGGTACACAGAAAACGCCCCGCTTGCGCGGGGCGCTGAAATCGAAGAGAAGAAGAGCTTACTTGCCCTTGGCGACCATTTCCTTCAGCTCTTTGCCGGGCTTGAACTTGACGACCTTCTTGGCGCTGATGTTGATGGGCTTCTTGGTCTGGGGGTTGACGCCCTTGCGAGCGGCACGCTTGGCGACTTCGAACGAGCCGAAGCCGATGAGCTGAATCTTCTGGCCCTTCTTGAGGGTTTCCTTGAAGGTCTCGAGCATGACTTCGAGGGCCTTCTGGGCGGTGGTCTGATTCAACTTCGCCTTGCCGCTGATGGTCTTCACGAGATCCGCTTTGTTCATGTAGGTACCTTCTCCTTTTGATGTTGTTGGTTTTGGTTCAGGACGATGAAGTGATTATAAAAAGCATTGTTTGCGGATGTCAACCCCCCATCAAAAAAATTTTTCATTCCTGGGGCTGATCTCCCGATGCACCGATCGGGAGATGGTTTGCGGATGCTCATCTCCCATTTTTTACCCTCGGTCAGCCCAAAAATTTTCATGGTCTGCCGGATGGTGCACTGCAAAAAACGCGGCCGATTGATCTGCCCCCATGGTTGCCCCCGGAAACCTGCAATTTTTGAGAAATCCCCGGTAAGCCGATTTTTCGTACGCTCGGCGCCTTTCGCTGGCGACCGATTAGGAGTATCCTCATTGAAACTCTACCCCCTGAGAGTTGCATCCCGCGGCACCCCCACAACGCACCCGAATCTGACCACCTTTGGAGAGACCTCATGCCATCCCGACGGGAATCCATCCTGCCCCCTCCCGGGCAGCCCCTGAATCGGCTTCAGTTCGAAGCCAGCCCGTATTTCCTGCCGCACGCCGGAAATCCTATTGATTGGTACCCCTGGAGCGAAGAAGCCTTCCGCAAGGCTCGCTCGGAAGACAAGCCGACGTTCCTCTCGATCGGGTATTCGACCTGCCATTGGTGCCACGTCATGGCGCACGAGGTGGTCGCCGTGCTACTCCGAGTGACTACTGAAATCCTCAAGCCATCTATGGACTCTTAAGTTGGGGAGTAGGAGAAGATTCCCTAGGGTAGGGTATGCTACCAGCAATAAGGGATTTCTTTCCCGATGCCGATGAAGGAAACAGCCATTTTCTTACAGGGGGACATCATGCTCGGAAATCGGCAGCACCTCATCCGCCTGGCCCTCGGCCTGTTCGCCATCGCCCTCTTCGCCAGCATCCTCATCGGCTGCAAAGAGACCCGGAACGAACTGCCCGTTGGAGTGTTTACCGCCAACGGAGACTATTCCCCCAAACATGCGGTGGTCGGTTCTGGGTCGTATTTGATTTATGGTACGGTCCTGGCCTCAGGAACCCTCGCCCCTGCCGAAGCCATCACTGTCAGCCTTTTGTCCGATGGCATCCTCATCGATAAAACCCGGACGTCTTCGGATGGGACCTATTTCTTCGACAACCTTGGGCAAGGAACATACGATCTGCGATTCGCCGAAGATTCGACTGTCTTCAAATCCAAGACGATCTACCTGAGTCTTTTCGAGACTTCAGGAGTTTCTCCTGTTCTCAACTACAACATCTTGCTCGAAAAGCGGTGAACGAGATGGGAATGCGTACATCCTCTGCCATGTTTCGAGGGGTGAAACAGATTGCGATCATCCTTTTGTACGGTTTGCTCCTTTCCCCAACATCGTTCGGGCAGATTCTGACGGTCGATCCGGAGGCCGATCAATTGCCGGTGTACAAACCGATGCACCTGGGGACGACGCTGTCAGGAACCACCGGTTTGATCACCATTCCGACGCCGGATTTCCAGGAAGATCGGACGGTCGTGGCGACCTATAAAGGCGGTATCACCAAGCGTGATCTCACGCTCAACCGCACCCGGTACCGGTTGTCGAAGAATGAGCATTTCACGGGACTGGCGTATCAAGCGCGACCCAATCTCGAGTTGACGGTTCTCAACCTGCGCTACGAACGATCGGCTGCTCCCTATCTCGGCGGGCTCACGTATTACGAGGATTCAACGACCTTCGGCATGAAATACTCGACGCACAACGCCGAGCAGGACCTGTGCATGGGCTTCTCGTTCGCCCCCATGGACGCCTACGAACTCAACCGGGCCGACCTGTCGCAGATCGAGAATCTGCGACACGCCTACCTGACCATCTCAGAGAAGCTGGCCAAGGCCCTCTATGGGTATCTCAATCTGAAATACTGCTTCACCGACAAGCAGAAAATCGATCTGGGCCTGGGTCAGAGCATGACCCTCGAACCCAAGCAATTCCTGGTCAGCGGGGTCGGCCTCGAATATGCCTGGAACGATTCAGTCAGCTTGTTCTGTGAAGGCAAATTCGCCAATTATCGCGATCTGTACAAGGACGAGTCGACTCGGGCCTCGTTCAATGCCGGGCTGCGGCTCGGATCGCGCCACGCTCAGGTCGAAGTGCTTGGCCTGTCGCTCGAAAAAGATCCCTATACCTACATCGGAGCCAACGTCGGCTTCTGACGGGTCTGCGGGCGGCAGATCCTTTCCCTTCCCGCCCTCCCTTTCCAGCGGGGAGTGTGTTACCATTCTCCCGTGGCTTCCCCCAAGACCCAGTTGACGCTCAATCAGATCGCCGCCGGGCTGGCCAGCCCCGACGGGACCATCATCCTGGCGACTCTCCAGGCCATCGAGGCCCTGCCGCCGAACAAACACCTCCCCCCTCTCCTCGAAGCCGCCCTGGTCAAGATCCAGGACCCGATCCTCATCTTCCAGATCCGCAAGACCTGGCGACGCATCGGACTCGCGTTGCGCGGCAAGCCGGTCGTCGTCCAGGCCGACCACCTCGAAAAACTGCTTCCCCAGAAAGACAAATTGGAAGACCTGGCCCTGGCCGTTTCCTGTCTCGAACACACCGAGGCCATTCTGGCCGTCGATCTGCTGCGAGCCGCCCGTTGGTATGAATATCCGGCCCTGATCCTGCCGACCTTCTGCCTGTTCTTCAAAAAATACGGGAACCTGCAGGATGCCGAGCATCTGGTCGAACTTTCCCGACACCCCGACCCCACCATTCTGACCTGCGCCCTGGAAGCCCTCGAAGTGGTCGATCCGAGCAACCTGCAGAGTCTGATCACCCCGTTGCTCTCCAGCCCCCTGCCGGCGATCAGGGGGCAAGCCATCCGCGCGCTGTACCGATATGACAAGGCCGCGGCTCTCAAAAACCTCGCGGCCATGCTCCTGTCGGGCAATCATCACGAACAGCATCTGGCTCTGCATTATGCCAGCCTTTTCCCCTTTTCCGAAGTGGAATCGCTGCTGGTGCGATTCGTCGCCGAGAACTCAGATCCCAAGCTCCTGATGCGGATCAGCCAGATCATGAAGGACCATGCGCATCCCGATCTGCCGTTCCGCCTCTACTGGATCTGTCGGAAGCTCAAAGATCAGCACCAGAACCTGGTCAAAGGGATCCTGATGGGAGTGGCCCGGGCGTTGTGCGAACAAGGGATCTTCACCGGAACCGCACAGGAGTATCTCGATCAACTCAAGGATCGAGTCCGCCGAGAAGAAGAGCGGATGCTCAAATCGACCTACACCGCTTCCGCGCCGTCCGAGCAGGGCCCCGATGGTGGGCTGCCAGGGGCGGCCCCCCCCATCTCGACCGTCATCTCTGCCCCTGGAGGGTCTGTTCCCGTTCCGGGCCCAAAGAGCGGGACAGCCCCCCTGGGCACGCCGGCACCTGGGTCGACCACCGCCTCTGGAGCGACCGGGCCGGCTGGCCCGACTTCTCCTCCCCCTCCCCCGGAGGCGGTTTCTCTTCCGGCCCTGGAAGCCCTTCCGGACCTCGATCCTCCGTCTCTTCTCCAGCAGAAGCGGGCAGCGCCGGCTGTCCCCAGCGTCATCGCCATCGAAGATTACCAAAACCTGGATTTCGTCAAGCGAGTACAATTGCTCGGCAAGCT
The DNA here is from genome assembly GCA_003327425.1 of Candidatus Ozemibacter sibiricus. GTDB lineage: Bacteria > Muiribacteriota > Ozemobacteria > Ozemobacterales > Ozemobacteraceae > Ozemobacter > Ozemobacter sibiricus. Next base: position 18,002 of record QOQW01000015.1, on the reverse strand, counting down.
CACCAGTGCGGAATACTCTTCCTTCCGGTCGCGCATCCCGCAATTGATGCGGGAAGCCAAAGGCAAAGAACTGGCCGCCCTCCTCAAAGCCATCGGTCGCTTCGGCACCAGCGAAGACGCGGGCATGATCCGGCGGTTCCTCAATTCCGAGAACCCCGACGAAGTCTGCGCCGCGATTGACGCCCTGTCGAAGCTCGATTCCGAGTATCTCTCCCTGTATCTGCCGCAGCTCATGCAGAGCAAGAATGGCAAGATCCGGGTCACCGCCACCCGCATCTTCTCCTCGATCGACCGGGAACGGATCAAAAGCCTGCTGCAGGGTTTGCTGCGCTCGCCCAGCGCCAGGCAGCGGCAACTGGCCATGCCGGCCACCATGCTCGTCGATTTTCCGCTGATTCGCGAGGCGCTGATCGTGGCCTTCGTCAAGGAAAGCACCCCCGAACTCATCGAGAAGATGGGGGTCGTGCTGGCCGCCAATCCCGACCGCGAGATGTTGCGCGAAACCTTCCGCGCAGCCAAGACGGCCGGCCGCCTCCTCGGTCCGGCCAAACTCGCCGTCGTCCACCAGATCGCGGAAAAACTCGCCGTCGCGCTCGAAAAAACGGTCACCGTCGAACAATTGCTCGCCGATGAGGAGAAAGCCATGGCCGATGATCTGCAGGCGTCGGCGCGGGCTCCCCAGGCGCCGCCGGAGGCTCGGGATCGCCCGGCCGTCCAGGGCGCGTCGAGTGCTGCCGCCGCAGAGACCGGGACGCCCGTCGACGTCAAGCGCATCCTCACTGGACAGGACGAGGAATCGAAAGGTCAGCGCGCGCGATTGACCATGATCGTCTGGCTGCTGGTCGTCCTGGTGTGGGGATTCCTGCTGGCCAGCTATGCCGTCAACTTCCTGTTCGGCGGTGGCTGAACCCCAGGAGCGCGGTCTACCATCCCCGCGGCACGTAGTAATTCATCCATCCGCTCCAGGAGCCGGGCCAGGCCCCTTGCAGGAAACTGGCATAGGCATAGCCTCTTTTGTACGGATTGGCTGCCGATTGAACCAGACACCAGTTCCCATAGCGGGCGTAGACATAGACCGGTTCGCCGGCCTCCAGGGCTCCGATGACGTTGCCCGATTTCTTCCAGGGGTTGGCTCGCAGGTTGAGGGCGCGGGTGGCCGCCGCATAGCCGCCGGCGCCGTATACCCACTGCGACCCGTTCCAGATGGGAGTCATGCCATAGTACGGGTAATACCCGGAAAGATAGTAGTAATTGTATGGCCCGTAGTAGGGGGTGTAGAAGCCTCCGTACGCGGGATGGACGATATACGGATAGACCCAACCCCCATATTGGGAAACCACGCCGTAGCCGTACACGGTGGGAAGCACCACGTTCTTGGCTTCGGCCACCCCTACGGCCACCAACATGCCGAACAAGACCGCCAGGCCAATCTTGAGAGAAATCCGGCTGTTCCTTGCCATACCCTGCTACCTCCTTGTAACGTGTACACCCATTGTATCACACGGCTGGCGGGGGTCTGGGCCCATCCGCCCGCCACGGACATCCACGGACAAAAACCAACAAACTTCAACAACGAAACGAGGGAAAACATGTTCCGAGAACTGGCCACGCCTTGCCTTCTCGTCGAGATCTCGACCCTGCAGCGGAACCTGGCGCGCGCCGCCACCGTGGCGTCCGAGGCTGGGGTCGTTCTGCGCCCCCACATCAAGACCCACAAATGTCCCGAGCTGGCCAAACGCCAACACGAAGCGGGGGCCACCGGGTTCACCGTCGCCACCCTCGCCGAGGCCGCTGCCCTTCTCGAAAGCGGGTTCGATGACATCTTCCTGGCCTATCCGGTGGTCGAGGCGAAGGGCTGCCGTGAACTCTTCGATCTGCTGCGATCAGGCCCACCTGCCGCGACCGCCGCTGAACCCTCCGCGGCCCGGATTTCGGTGGTCATCGATCACCCCGACCAGGCGCGGTTTCTCGACGAGGCCGCCTGCCGCGCCGGTTTGACGGTGCCGGTGCGGCTCGAGGTCGATTGCGGCCACCATCGCTGTGGCCTGCCTCCCGGTCCCGCCCTGGTCGACCTCGCCCGGACGATCGATTGCCTGCCCGGCCTCTTCCTCGAGGGCGTCTTCACCCATGCCGGCCACGCCTACGGGGCGACCAGTCCCGAGACGCTCGCCGCCATCGGTCGCCAGGAGGGAGAAGCGGTCGTCACCGCGGCCCGCCTGTTACGCAAGGCGGGGTTGCCCGCTCCCATCGTCAGCGTCGGATCGACTCCGACCATGACGGTCAGCCCCCTGGTGCCTGGAGTCACCGAAATGCGGCCGGGCAATTACGTGTTTCACGATGCCATGCAGGTGGCCCTCGGCGTCTGCGGTTGGGAAGATTGCGCCCTGACCGTGCTGGCGACCGTCATCGGCGTTTATCCTGACCGCGTGGTCATCGATGCCGGCAGCAAGGCGGTCGGGCTCGATCGCGGCGCCCACGGCCTGAACCAATTGTCGGGCTTCGGTCGCTTCCTCGATCCCCCCGACTGGGTGCTGGCCCGCCTATCGGAGGAACATGGGGTGGTCGAACTGCCTGGTGGGCCCGGCCATGTGCGGCCCGGAGACCGGGTGCGGTTCGTTCCCAATCACGCCTGCGCCGCCGTCAACCTGCATTCGGTCTTGCACGTGGTCGACGGTGAGCGTATCGCCGGCACCTGGGCCATTCGAGCCCGCCGCTGACCCGGGCACCGGCGAGGTTCTCCCCCCGCCCCCTGTCCGTCCATGCCAACCGATCGGTCGCTCCGGCCGATCGCCCGCGTTCCTTGGCTGGTCAACCGTCCGATCCTTTTGTTCATCAGCCTTTACAGGGTCTCTTGAAACCCCTATACTGAGCTGAGGAACCGCAGCATGTTCTGGCAGGACCCTGTGACCGACCCCTTCTGTCCCCAGTGCGGGGATCGAACCGCTGCCGGCGTTCGCTTCTGCCGCTCGTGCGGCTACGATCTGCTGGCCGACGACCTCCAGCCCGACATCGAACAGATGCTCGTCCTGGCCTTGGCCGACCAGCCATCCTCGTGTTCGACGGGATGCTTGTGGCAAGCCGGGCTGGCAGGGGCCGCGCTCTTCCTCCTGGCCCTTCTTCCCGACACGAGACGCAGCGGCCATCGGCCTCTAGCTCGCGAAAAGGCCTGCTACGCCAATATACGGGTCTTGCTGGGGGCGGTCGAAATGTACAACATGGATCACCAGCAGATGATCACCCGGATGGATCGCTCCACCATGAAGGTCCTCCAGGAGAAGCACTATTTGAAAGGCGAAATATCCTCTCCAGAACCCGGTTGCGAGTACGCCAATGACGGCGATCTGTCCGGCAACGGGCGCATCACCTGCGCGATCCATGGAGGCGTCGAATGACTCGCGTCGACCGTTCCCGACCGTGGGCCGATGGCCACGACGAAGAGCCGTCCGCCCCTTCCCGTTGGGCCGAAGAAAGAGGAGATGGCTGGTTCGACGGCCTGCCCGACCTGCCCCCTGAACCCGTGGCCCCGCGTCCACCGGTTCCCCGACCCCCGGCTCGGCGCCTGGCCGAAGCGAACGCCGCTGTCCTGGCCGAAGACCCCGGACGATGGCAGGATCTGGAAGGGATCCTCGGCCGGGTCACCCGCGGCGGTCCTCCGCAAGGGGCCGACATCTTGCGCCTGGGTCGGCTCTACCATGCCTGTCTGGCTGATCTGGGCAAGGTGCAGAAACATGATCCGACCGGGCGTCACGCCAGTCTGCTGAACCGTCTGCTGGCTCGCGCCTATCTGACCATCTACCGGCGCCCCCAGGTCCGGTTGATGGAATTCGTCGAATTCTTCCTGTACCGCTTTCCCGCCCTCGTCTGGCGCCGGATCCACTTCGTCGTGGTGGCAGCGCTGGTCTTCGCGTTCGCCACGATGATCGGATTTCTGTGCATCACCAACGAATCCAAGCTGATCGATCTGGTCATTCCCAAATCCCTGCAGGAACGTGCCCGTCATGATATCCAACGAGGCCAGATCGGGACCACCCAGCCGGACGACCGGCGATTGACGATCTCCAGCGAGATCATGTTCAACAACATCCGCGTGTCGTTCCTGGCGTTCGCTCTGGGCATCCTGTTCGGCCTGGGAACGCTGTACGTGCTGATCATCAATGGCATGCTCCTGGGCGGCCTCGCGTCCCTCTACCATGGAGGCGGGCAGGCTTTGCCCTTCTGGGCCCTGATCCTGCCTCACGGAGGGATCGAGCTGAGCTGCTGCTTCATCGCCGGGGCGGCCGGCCTGATGATCGGCTACTCGATCTTCAGCCGCACGCCGTACCGACGAAGCGCCTGGATGGCCCGCGAGGCTCTCGACGCGGTCAGACTGATCGCCGGCACCCTGCCTTGGTTCATTCTGGCGGCCCTGATCGAGACCTACATCACGCCGAGTTCTCTTCCGATCTCGACGAAGTTCCTCCTGTCCGGTCTATTCTTCGCGGGGTTCGTGGCCTATTTCTTCATCGGCCTCGGAGGGCCCATGTTACGCGAAGAACCGGCTCCAGGCTTCTCGGCAGACCGCGAGCCGGTCGGGGCGTCCGCCTGGCCGATCGGTCGACCGGCCGTCAGAGCCGCGACCGCATCTTCGCCTTCAGGTAGGCCCCCAGCAGCGCGGAATTGACCTCGTCGGGCGGCAGGCTCAAGGCCACCACGCCCAGGTTCTCGACGGCCTTCTGGGCCGTCCGCACCCGCTCCAGGATATCGAGCGCCACCACTTTTTCGGCCACCTGCCGACGATTCGCCACGGTCCGGGCGGCGGCCTGGCGCACGACGGGATCGAGGATCGAGACGATGACGGGCAGGTGCTTGCGCGAGACCATCCGGATGTCCTGGCGGAGCCGGTCGGCGGCATCGCCGGCGGCCAGATCGGTCAGGATGATCAGCAGCGAGCGGCGAACCCGGCTGCGCAGCAGCCAGGTGAAGGCGGCCTGGAAGTCGGATTCGGCGCGGCGCGGCTGCAGGTTGTACAGCCCGGCCAGGAAGTTGTTGAAATGCGCCTTCCCGCGATTGGGAGGCAGGAAGGAAAGGACATCGTCGGCAAAGGCCAGCAGACCGATCTTGTCGCCCTGCCGGATGACCTGATGCCCCAACAGCAGGGCGGCGTTGACCGCTACGTCCAGTAGGGTGATGTCCCCGAGGCGGACTCCCATCGGCCGGCTGCAGTCGATGGCCACGACCACCGACTGGTTGACTTCGAGCTGGTAGTTGCGGGAGATCAGCTTGTTGCGCCGGGCGGTCGCCTTCCAGTCGATCTTGCGGAACTCATCGCCCCGCACGTATTCCTTCAGGCTTTCGAATTCGGTGCCGCTACCCCGACGGCGCTCGGTGATCAGGCCGGTCTCCATCAGATGGCTCCGGCGCATCGAGAGGTCGAGCCGCGAAATGTTGCGGATGTTGGGATAGACGTCGACCCTGGCCGCGCACGGGTAATCCTCTTGGATGATCACCATCTCGAGCACGCCGCGATAGCGCACCACGACATTGCCGAAGCAGTACTGCCCCCGCCGTGGGGGGCGAACCTGATAGCGGAGGGTAGCTGCCGACCGTTTCTGCAGGGTGAAATGGAAATCGGGCCGGTCGACCTGGAATTCGAGCGGGTATTCGTCGATCACCGAGACTTCGAGCGTGCGGAAGGAATGATTCTCGAGGCGCACCATCACGAGATTGTTCTCGGCGATCGACAGCTTGCCGGGCAGATCGCGCCGGACAACCAACTGGTGGGGTTTGGGGGTCAGCCGCAGATCCATCAGGATCAACAGGATCACTCCCAGGTTGTAGACCAGGAAGACGGCGATGGCGACCAGATGCGACGGTACCACCATCAGCGGCAGGGTCCCGAACATGGCGAGCAGGACGACGCGGGTGGTGACGGCGACGTGCCGGGCCGGCATCGGCAGCCGCAGCGAGATGTTGAAGGCCTGCAGGATCCGCAGGAAGACCGCGATGGTGAGGGCTCCCGGCACGGTGTATTCCGGCCAGGCGATGGCCAGCATCGAGCCGACCAGAAAGATCACCAGCTTGCCCAGAAGCTCGAACAGCGACAGCATCGAGAAAGACGACGGCGGTCGCGGCCCGCCAGGGGTAGGGAATTCCTTGGCGGGAGAAGGCGGGCCCTGGATCTCGCCGCGGGCGCTGCCGGGCGGCTTCCCCAGGCCCAGCCGATTGGCGATGGTCCAGGCGACGACGCCGAGGATGATCAGGGCGATGAATCCGATCAACGCGGCACCTTGATCTGGGTGACGATGGCGTTCAGGGCTTCGTCGGGGGTGACCCCCTCGATCTCGGCCTCGGGCTTCAAGATGATGCGATGGCGAAGCACCGGGGCCACCATTTTCTTGACGTCATCGGGGGTGACGAAATCGCGCCCATCGATCAGAGCGACGGCTTTGCTGGCCAGGAACAGGCCGATGCTGGAACGCACGCCGCCTCCGACCTGAATGTCGGGCGAGTCGCGGGTGGCGCGGGTGATCTGGGTAATGTAGTCGATGATGGTCGGTTTGGTCTTGACCTGCTTGACCACCTCCTGACAGGCCAGGATCTCATCGGGGGTGGTGACCGGAGTGAGCCCGGCTTCCGTAAGTTTGTCGGCCCGGAACCCCGCCTCGAATTTCTCGAGGATCTTGTTTTCCTCGCTGGCCTGCGGGTAGTCGATCAGCACTTTGAAGATGAAGCGGTCGAGCTGAGCTTCGGGCAAGGGGTAGGTGCCCTCGTATTCGAGCGGGTTCTGGGTGGCCAGGACCGTGAAAATGGGAGACAGGGGAAAGCGATTGCCTTCGATCGTGACCTGGCGTTCTTCCATGCATTCCAGCAAGGCCGACTGGGTCTTGGCGGGGGCGCGGTTGATCTCGTCGACCAGCACGAGGTCGCTGAAGATCGGCCCTTTGTGGACCTGGAAGGTGCCGGTGCGGGCGTCGAACATATTGGTGCCCAGCACGTCGGAGGGCATCAGGTCAGGCGTCATCTGGATCCGTTGGAAGCCGGCCTGGACGGTCTGCGCAAGACTCTTGACGGTCAGGGTCTTGGCGGTGCCCGGCACCCCTTCCAACAGCACATGACCGCGGATCAAGATGGCGGACAGGATCAGGTCGATGGCGGTTTCCTGCCCGACGATGACTTTCTGGATTTCACGTTTGAGGCCGGCAAAGATGTCACGCACGCGGGAAACGTCAACCATTGATCTTCAGTTCCTTTCTGACCGTATCAAGGGTGTTGATGTGCACGACCAGACGGGCTTCGGGCAGCACCGTCCCGTCCATGGCGTGCCCCAGGTCGCGTAGGGCGGCTTCCAGACGGGTGCCCAGGTCGGGGCGCAGGGCTTTGACCCGCCCGATCAGGGCAGGGATCTGGTCACGGGTCGGCGCCAGGGCGAACCGCCGGCCGACGGCGATCAGGAAGTCGTCGACGATCCGGCGCACCTGGAAGGCCTGGTCGGCATTTTCGTCCAGCAGGCGCCCCAGTCCTTCGACGAAGGTCGGCATGGGATCAGGCTCGGCAGGGAGGGGAAGAGGTCGGCCGAACCGCCGGCCGCGTGAATAGAAGAACAAGACGAGGGCCAGGGCCAGCTGCGGCAGCGCCCAGGAGATAGGATTGGCTTTGATCAGGCTCCAGAGCGAAAGATAAGGGATCTTCTTCTTGCGCGTGGACACCGGCGCGGGCTGCTGGCCGGGCGAGCGGATCCGAGCCCGGTACCGGACATTGGGCTCGGGATCGTAGAAATGGACGCGATGGCTGCCCGCCAGGCGCTCGACGAGGCGCGTGACATAGACCAGGTTGTCGGCGCGGGCCAGCCCGTCGGGGGTCAGAAAGTCGGCATTGGTCAACAGAACGATCTGACCGTTGCCGCGGAAGGTGACCAGCACCGCCGGCCGTCGTTCCACGTTCCGGAACGGGCGAAGGAACGGCATGTCGGGGCGCACTTCGACGTAGGCGCCGGCCCCGGTCAGGACGTTGACGTCCTCGAGGTAGGGAAGCCGCATCACCAGACGATCGCCATCGAGCGCCTGACGTTCGTTCACCGTGGCCCCGAGGTGAGCGCTGATGGCATGCGAATCGGGCAGGATCATGACGAGGTTGCCCCCGCGCTGCACCCAGGCGATGAGCTGCCGGGCGCGGACGGGGGACAGCCGATCGGACGGGGCGACCAGAAAGACCAGCTCGCCCGGTCGTTCGGGAAGGGTGGCATCGAAGGTCACCTGGTAGCCGAGTTCCTCGAGGTAGAAGCACAGGAAGGGCCGCGGCTTGAAGAGGATGGTGGTGGACCCGCCGCCCCCGCCCTGGCTCCCCGTTCCGGCAGGGGGCCCGCTGCTGGTCGTCTCGGTGATTTCGATCTCGGAAAGGCTGAACAGGTTGACGCCCCACATCGTGAAGATGAACAGGCTCAGCAGCAGAATGAAATAGCCTTTGGGCAGATCGTAGGGATCGTTCACGTCGACATCCCCAGCAGTTTCTCGTAGAGGGCTCGGAACGTCTCGAAATCGCGGGCGGTCGGCCGCTCGAACCCATAGATGGTGCGATCGAACAAGGCCAGCGGGCCGCGGAACATGTCATGCAGATTGCGGCGCTGGATCAGTTTCGCCAGATACTCGCCGTTGGTGTAGTAGTCCTGGTAGGCCAGCACCGCCCGCTCTTCGAGGAGGAGCAGGCAACCGACGGTCAGCAGGCTGATCGCTTCCTCGATTCGGCCGGCGGCGGCCAGCGCCACCGCCCGATCATAGAGCGACCTGGCTTCTCTCTTCTCATCGGACACCTGCAGGTTCCCGAGCAGGACCTGGCCCTCCTGGAGGGTGATCTTGCGTTGGATCGACCGGATGATGAAGAAGACCAAGGCGCCGAAGCCGACGACCGACCCCACCACGATAGCCCAATAGAGCAGCTTGAATAGGGAACTCACCCCTTCGTTGGCAGGGGGCGGTTTGGGAGGTTCGGGAGGGCGAGGCGGCGGGCGGGGTGGCTCCACCGGTCGTGGTGGCGGCGGCGGTGGAGGTGGAGGGGGTGGAGGTGGACGAGGCGGTTCGACGGGGCGGGGCGGCGGAGGAGGAACGGGCTGTGGTGGAGGAGGCGGAGGCGGCCGCGATGGAATGACGGTGGGCGACGGTTGCCCCGACATCTGGCGGGAAGGCGGATACGCCGGCGAACCCCCAGGTGAGGTGGGTGTCCGCGCGGCCCCGCCAGACGGTGGCTGGTACCCGCTGGAATACCCACCCTGGCCGGATGTGGTCCCTCCACCGGTTCGGGCACTGCCGCCCGCGCTGGAATACCCGCCTCCCCCCCCGTAGCTACCACCACCGGCCAGGCCGCCCGCCCCCACGCCGCCCTGGCCCGGCATGGCTTCGGCCCGTACCGCCACGATTTCCCCGTCGACCTCGGCGCAGAACCGGGCGTAGGAATCGGCCGGCAGGTCGTTCTCGATCGGGCCCCCTCGTGCCCTGGCCAGATCTTTGGTGCGGGCCCGGGCGCGGCGGAGGGCTTCGATCATGCGGGCGCGGTCGAGTTCAGGCGAGGGCGGGCCCGCCCTCAGCTCACGGGCCAGGCCGTCCAGGGTATCGACGGTGGCTTCGATGGCGGCCCGGCGAGCACTGGCTCGCGGTTCACGGCTCCAGGCCTCGAGGGCCGGCTCGAGCCAGGCGAGATCGACTTCGACCTCGCCCCGGGGCGTTTCGACGCGCTGCAGCTCGATGAATCGCCGCACGCGACCGCGGAATCCGGCATCCATCTCGTAGTTGCGCTGGCTGATGCGGCTGGCTTCCTGGCGAAGCTCCTGCGTCCAGCGTTCGAACTCGGCCAGCTCAAGGGCGGCTGCTCCGGCCGCGATGAGCGATAGGCAGAGCGCGCCCAGGACCGGCCGGCCGATCAGCCATCGCGCGGATCTGGTCATTTGGTGGGTTCTCCGGTCAGCAGGCGGGTCACCAGGATGCGATAGCCGATCCAGAAAGGATCGAGGAGCGCGTCGGCCAGCAACAGGGTGCCGAGACTCTGGATGAAATCGAACCCCCAGGGCATGGGGACGAAGGTTTTGACGTTGATGAAGATCAGGAGGTACAACAGCCCCAGCTGGATCAGGAAGGTCGGCAGCAGGGCCCGGCCGTCTGCGGCCCGCTCCCACCAGATGGTCCAGGTTTGTTGCAGCGTGTCCGGCATGCGGCCGGCATTGATCAATTGCAGCGGCAGCAGCGGCAAGGTGGCGTGGACCCACCACAAAAGAGCGATGGCCAGCCAGAACGAATCCCCTCCCAGGCGGGCGGCGATGATCACCCAGGCGAAAAAGCAGATGGGCAGGGCTTGCACCAGATTGACCGGGAAAAAGGCCCAGTATTCCCAGGGCTGCCAGGGGACTCGCGCCTGTTGCCGGACGACCGGATCGAGGAAGCCGCCCATGAAGGCCCGACCGACGGTCAGCCAGGCGAAGGGGCGCAAGAAGAGCTGATGGATCACCAGCAAGGCTGGCCCCATGCTGCCCAGGCTGTTTTCGATGACCCGGGCCGAATCGAAGACATAGGGGGAAAGCAGGAAAACGGCGCCGATGAGGATCTTCACCACCCCCGCCACCAGGGCGGCGGCCATGATGGCGGCGGCATTGCGCCGGAAGATGCAGAACACCTCGTCGGCCACGTCGAGGGCATCCCGCAGGGTGGCGCACTCCCGGCGTGGTTCGGCGCGGGGTTTGCGCAACCGCACCCCCGCCCGCACCAGACGGTTCACCCCTTCGATGGCGTATTCCCGTACCACCGGATCGGCGTCGGCGATCAGGGCTTGCAGCACCTGGAGGGAACGGGGTTCTGGAATCCGGTGGAGGGCGAGGACTCCTTCCTGCCGGGCCGCCGGATCGGTGCTTTCGATTTTGAGAAGGCAGGTTTCAAAGGCGCTGGCGGTCATGGTTGCGGCGGGGAGCCTTCCTGGAAGGAGGGGGCGGCGAGGTGGGGGTCGGGGCGGCGGGGAGAGAGGAAGGGCCTCCCGCGGGTGCCTCGCGGATCACCACCGTGCGCGAAAACAGATCGCCGATCCGCTGTTGGTGCTGCGACGCCAGAATGGTCACGACGCCGACCAGGAACCCGATCGGCAGGAAATCCACGATACGGCCGAGATTCCGCACCATGGACGGAAAGAATTCGATCTTCTGCCCGTCGAGGGTCACCACCCGCAGCCCGAAATGCCGCTTGCCTGGCGTCTGACCGTCCATCAAGGTCTCGAAGAGGATGTGGTAGCCCCAGAACACGAGGAAATTCAGACCGATGGACAACGGCATCACGAGGTCATAATAAGGGGAATACCGAGGCGCGATCGTCACGCTGACAAAAAGAATGGCAATGGCCAGGAGCAGTTGATAGAGACAATCATAGAAAAACGCCCGGGTACGAGTCGCCAACCCTGCCAGCTCGAAGCGAATCTCGATGTTTTCCGGTGTCGTCATCCGGATATCTTCAGGCACGTTCGGCTCCCCCCACCGGGCATTCCCCTGCGGACCCTTCCATCATACAAAACTGGAGAATCCCCTACAACCCCCTGCTAGAAGACCAGGGCGCGCTTTTTCGGCAAGCTGTGGCCAAGGTCTGGCAGGCCAGTGGCCACGCCCCGCCACGCCTCGTTCCGCATCCGGCCAGGGTTTGTGTTATCATATCCATCCAAGACAGATCGCATCGGTTCGAGGAGGAGGACGACCGGTTGAACCTCACCGCCTTCCGGGCCTTCCAAGGGCGCTTGCGGGAACTCATCGGCGAGGCGGGCCGTCTGGCCGAGGAGCTTGGGTTTTCCGCCCTGGTCCAGGTCTGTCAGGATCTTGACCGCCGGCTGGCCGCCGAGCGTTTCACCGTCGCCGTGCTCGGCGAGATCAAGCGTGGCAAATCGAGCCTGATCAATGCTCTGCTCGGGGCCGAGGTCCTGCCGAAAGCCGCCCTGGTCTGCACCGCCGCCCTCTGCATCATTCGGCACGGCGTCGCTCCGCGAGCGGTCATCCAGTATCGAGATGGCGGCCAGCGGGAGGTGCCGACGGCCGATCTCCAGCAGGTGGCCACGAAGAAGAACCCCGAGGCGGGGAACCTCGCGCACATCGAGGTCGAGTATCCCTTGCCCCTGCTGGCTGAAGGCATCGTCCTGGTCGACACCCCCGGCGTCAACGACACCGACGAGATCCGGCGACGGCTCACCGAAGAATTCATTCCTCGCTCGGACGGCGTGCTGTTCGTGCTCAACGCCGGGCAGCCGTTCTCGGATTCCGAGATGCGATTCCTGACCACCGGCATCCTGCGCCACCACATCCGGAAGCTGTGGTTCGTGGTCAACGCTCTCGACCGCCTGGCCACCGATGACGAGCGGGAGGAAGCCCTCGCCTACTGTCAGGAACAGATCGACCAGGTACTGCCCCAGGCCCGTTTGTATGGGGTTTCGGCCAAAACCTACCTGGAAGGGCGCCGCGCGCAGGATCCTCAGCGGATGGCGGTCTCGGGCATTCCCGATTTCCTCGAATCATTGACCCGGGACCTCGTGGCCAGCCGGTGGGAGGGCCTGATCGACGTCCCGCTCGGCCTCTTCGGCTCCTTCCTGGCCGAACTCGAGCGCGGCATCGCCTGGGAAGCTTCGCTCCTCGAGAAATCCGCCACCCAGCGGGCCGAGATGGCTAGCCAGCTCGAAGCCGAGTGCCGATCGCTGATCGAGGAAAAAGGCCGCCTCACGCAACGTTTCCTGAACGAAGCGGAAAGCCTGGTGTACGAGATCGCCCGCGGCCCGGCCCGCCCCTCCGAGGAAGGCCTGAGCGCTGCCATCTGCCTCATTCTGCAAGACCCCAAAGCCTCCGAGGCCGACATGCAGCAGCGATTGGGGCACCTCTACCACGATCGTCTGCAATCCTACCTCCAAGCCCTCATCCAGGACCTGCATCGTCGGTTGTCGCCGCTGGCCCGCCAGTTATCGGCCGAATTCGCCCAGCGCGTCGGCCGCCTCGATACCCGGGCCACGATGGCGGGCGGCTCCGGAGGGCTGGACGCCGCGAAAAAGCCGCTGGACAATGGAGCTCCCCACCCCATGCCCCTCCCCGGTCTGCCCGAACTCGATCTCGAAGCCGGGACCCTTCTGGCCCGGCTCGCCCCCATCCTGTCCCTGGGCCTCCTGGCCACCGGCAACCTGGTGCTGGCGGCACTGGCCATGACCCCGGCCCTGTTCCGTCGCTGGGGCCCGGCCGATGCCCCTCGGGTGATCGCCGGATTCCGGGAACGGCTCGACGAAGGCGGACGCCGCATCAGAGATGAACTTTTCGCCCACAAGAGCGAGATCGCCCGCACCCTTGCCGATCAGATGCTGCAAGGGTTCGCCCCTTTGATGCGCTTGGTGGACGACGCCAGGGAACGGGCCCGCCGGCTGGCGGGGGAGGCCGACCACTGGCGTGTCGATCGCGCCCGCGACCTCGACCGGGCGCGCGCCGCGGCGGCCGCCCTCGTCGAGCGGCTGGCCAGCCTGCGTCGGGAGGCGATCCGATGAGCCTGGCCCAGGAACTGGGGTACGTTCGGCAACACCATCCCGACCTCCCGATCGACACGCTGGAGCAGACGCTGGAATGTCGGCTGACCGGAGCCGGGTTCGAATCATGGGAAGGCATGGCCGCCACCGGCCCGACGATGTTGCTGCTGGCCAGCGCGCCTGGCGTGTTCTCGCGGGGTCTGATCTTGCCGCTGGCCTGGTCCGACCTCCGCATGGCCAGGGCCACCGCCGAAGACATCACGATCGCCTGCCGCTCCCCCGATGGGCAGGAATCCCTCGTGACGCTCATTCCCGGCAGCAATACTCGCGAGGAAGACTGGGTCGGCCTGGCTCTCTCGCTTCTGGTGCGGCAGGCCGGAGCCGTCCCCCCAGGAACGCCCCTGCCGAAGACGTTGCCGGTGCTGCCCCCGCTGGCCGAGGCGGCCGAACCGCTGGCCGAGGCGCTGTCTGCGCTGGCCGTCCAGTTTCCCCGCTTCCCGCGGCTCGGGGTGTGGCAGGGAGCCGTCCTGTTGGCGATCGAACGCCCGGCCCGGGCCAGAGAGGTGCTCGAACGCCTCGAGGGACTGACGGAGGCTGAACGTCCAGGGTGGGGCCGGCTGCTCGCCATGGCCGCATTTTTGTCTGGGAAAGCCCGTCTGGCCCGAGCCCTCCTGGATCCCCTCTCGGTCGATCCCCGCACGACCGTCGATCCCGAAAACCGCCCCTGGTTTCGCCTCGGTCTGCTGGCCACGGCCATGCTCGAGGGATTGCCCGGGGAGCCTTGCCACGGCGGAGCTTCCCGGTATCCTCCTGGCCCCCCCCTCCCCTCCCCTGGCTTCCCCTTCCTGCGAGCGTACCAAGCCCACCGGCTGTTCCAGATCGATGGGTACGCGGCCCTGCGCGACACCCTCTGGGGACCCCGCGGATGGTTGCTGGAAGCCTGGTCGGCGCTCGGGGCCGATGGCCCCCTCCGGGCCGAGGAATGCCTCGACCGCTACCGCCAGGAGCCGGGAGCCCAACCGCTCGAATTGATCCGGCTGGAAGCCGCCCTTCGCCATCACAGCGGCGATCTCGAGCTCGCTCTCCGGATGCTCCAGACCGCCCGTCTTCCCGACCTTGATCATCCCTTGCTCGCGCTGGCCCTCCGCCTGGGACGGACGGACCTGCCCCTGCGCCCTCCCCCGCTGGAACACCTCCCGATGATCGCCCCCGACCGCCTGCTGGCCTGGATCGACTACCTGCTGATGGCCGGGCGGTGCGAGGAAGCGGGAATTCTGCTGCAGACCTCCGCCTCTCGCCGGGAGGCCCTGCCCCCCTTCCAGCAGGTCCATTTCAGGATCTGCGAGGCGGAATCCCTGCTGCAGGAGGGCCGGTCCCTCGAAGCCGCCCAGATGGTTCAGCCCATTCTTCGATTGGCTGGCTGCTCCGATGAGGGAGGCAATCCTCCGCCGATTCTCGCTGACCATGACCTCGACCTGTTCACCCACCCCGGCTGGCCTGAGGGGCTGGCTCGAGCCTGCCTGATCGCGGCCGAGGCCAGGATGGCCACCGCTGATCTGCTGAGCGCCCGTCGGTGGGTGGCCTACGCCCGGGTCCTCGCCGGGAATGCCGTGCCGTCCTGGCTGGCCGTACGGCTGACCCGCGTGTCCGCCTGCCTCGTCGAGCCCGCCGCCCCCACGTCCCCGTCGCCCTCTCCTGGTTCAGCTGGTACGCCTGGCCCCTCTGGCCTCACCGCAGACTCGACCGTCCAGGCCGCCGCCACCTCTGCCTCTTCGGCCGGGGGCGAGCCGTTCCCTCGGCCCCCGTCGGAGGGCGATGTCTCGCGCTCCGGCGACCAGAAGCCCGATCTTCGGCCCGCCAGCTCCCTTTCGCCGCGAGACCGCCGAGCCGCCCCGCCGCCTGATCGGCTGGCCGAAATGGCGCGACTGTGGGAAGCTCTGCGCCAAGTTGGCCTGGAAGCGTCCGATCCCGACCTGGCCGACGATCTGGCCAGGTTGCCGCGCTGCCAGCACCGGCCCCTGCTCGTGGCTGTGCTGGGGGAGTTCAATGCGGGCAAATCGACCCTTCTCAACGCGTTGCTCGGAGAACCATGGCTGCCCACCGGCATCACGCCGACCACGCGGCTGCCGTGCCTGGTACGGTGGGGGCCCGCCCCGCTCCTGCTGGCCATCGACCGTGCCGGCACCCGCCATGTCCATCCGACCGGCGACCTTCGCTCGCTCCTCGATGAACGGGCGGCGGCAGACCAGCACCACGATGTTCTTTCCCTCGAACTTTGCATACCCCACCCTCTTCTGCGCGATCTGTGGTTTCTCGACCTGCCCGGTTTGAATTCGCGCTTCGCTCGCCACCGTGATGTCGCCCAGTCGTTCCTCCGGGAAGCCGATGCGATCTGGTGGGTGTCCAATGCCACCCAGCTCGGACAGGCCACCGAACGCACCGCGCTGGGCGACTTGGTCGCCCCCTGGCATCGGGTGTGGGCCATCCTCAATCACCTCGACGAGATTCCGGAAGAGGAACGACCGGAGGTGGTGGCCGCGCATGCCGCGTGGATGCAAGGCCATGCCACCGTTCTGGCCGCGCTGGCGGCTCGTCCCGCCGCCCTCTGCCCGGCGACCCGCGCCACCTGGGATGAATGGCTGACGCCGTTCCGGGCGGCCGCGGCCTTGCATGCCCAGGAGGCCGGCCGGCGGCGGGTCTCCGATCTGATCGCCCGTGTCCGTGGGGCGTTCAGGGCAACGACGGAGCGAGCTCGCGCCATTCTGGAAAAACCGTTTCCGGCTCCTCCTCAGTCTGACGACCCCCTGGCATCATGGATGGTCGCCGATCCGCTCTGGGAGGCATTGGCAGGGCAGGCCCGGGCTCTCCTCGAAAGTGGAGAAGCTCGCCATCCCTTCGGGCGAGCTCGGTTGACCGCCACCCTCCAAGATCTGGCCGATGCCTGCGAAGAAACCTGCCGCCGGGCCATGCAGCGAGCCGCCGAAAACCTGTTGTTCCCGACCCTCGAGACCTGGGCGGGCCTGGGCGAGCTGCCGGGGGCGGCACCCGCGCGGGGGTGGGCCAACGGCTTCCGGGTGCGTGCGCAGTGTCGTCTCTCTGCTGCCGCGCTGGCCATTCGCGCGACCATCTGGGAAGTCCTGCCGATGCTCCTGCTCCTGCCTGGCAACGGCCGGCCCTTCGATCCGATCAGCCATGTTCGGGATTGTTTGACTCAACGGCAGCGTCGGTGGTTCGAAGACTTCCGCATCGACCTGGCCAACGCCGACCGGTGGCTTCGGCGCTGGCTCGAAGTCCATCTTGCTGGGCGGGAGCATGCCTTGCTGGCGCCCTTCATCCGATGCCTTGAAGAGATCGGGGCCGCCTCGTCCTCATGATTCCACCCCCTCCCCCCCAGGGCGCCTTTGAAAATTTGCCTGTAACTTGGCGACGCTCAACTGGGAAGATAGAATGAACCCATGACAGGAGGAATCTGATGAACGCGCGAACTGTGATCGCCCCCCTGCTGACCGTGGTTCTTTTGTTCGGCCTGGTGCTTGCCCCGATCGCCGCCGAGGACATGGATGCCATCCTCAACCAGCATGACCCCTCCGATGGCGCCCCGGCCGCGCCGACCACCACCACGACCACAACCCCGACCACGACACCGGCGACGACGCCATCCGAGGGCGCTCCGACCTCCGGGCCTTCGGCGGCAGACGTCGAAAAGCTGGTCGAGATCATCGAGAAACTGATCAAGATGATCGAGGGGTTGACCGATTTGATCCCTGAAATTGCCAAAGAGGGCAAGACCCCCGAAAAATCCGAAAAGGACACTTACCCCTGCGAGGGGACGGTCCGGGTCGATACCTCCTTGAACATTCGCACCAGTCCGTGGGGCACGATCATCGGCAGCTACCACGAGGGCGACAAAGTCCGTATCATTGGCCGCGAAGGCGACTGGTACAAAATCTCCCGCAACGGCCAGACCGTCTACTGCCATGCCAACTACATCGAAGCTCCGGGCCGGCCGGCCGGCCAGACCCCCGTCATCCGCCCCGGCTCCAACCGCGATTCCAACCCTGGATCCTCGGGCGGCGGCACCCGGCCCGAAACCCCGCCGGCCACCGGGCATGGTCGGTTCGGCGCCGACCCCTGCACGCCCATGCCGAATCGGGCCTCGTCTGAGTTCGGTCCGCGCAATATCTTCGGCCATTCCTTCCACTACGGCATCGACCTGCCGGTTCCCAATGGCACCCGCTTGAACGCCCTGGGCGATGGGGTGGTCACCGATGTTGGCTTCGAACCAGGCGGCGGGAAGTACGTCAAGGTCCGGTATGACAACGGCCTCGAATCATTCTATTGCCATCTACAGAGCTATTCGGTCCACAAAGGGCAACGGGTGTCCATGGGCGACACTCTAGCATGGGTACAGATAGCCTTTCCAAGAAACATGAGTCGCTGCTGGCTCAGGTGCCAGAGCATCTCGAACATCGTGGCCAGGTGGGCTTTCCCCAGGAGGTCGAGGGCAAAGCGTTGGC
>QOQW01000043.1 GCA_003327425.1 Candidatus Ozemibacter sibiricus | reverse complement strand
CCGCCTCCCAAACCGGCGCCGCCTTCACCGCCGCCCCCGGCGGCTCCCGCCGCTCGCCCGGCGGCCCACGCCGCCCCTCCAACCGCGCCGGCCCGGCCGGCCGCCCCCGCCGCGCCCCCGCCGCCCCCCCCCGCCCCGCCGGCGCCGGCGCCGCCAGCGCCCCCGCCACCAGCCGCGCCGCCGCCGCCCAGACCGCCGACCGGCGGTGGTCCTGCCGCGGGTGGAGGCGGCAAGGGCGGGGGCCCTGCCAAGAAGCCCGCCGCCGCCGACAAGCGGGGCAGTCAGACGGTTCGCGTCGACATGCGTCGGCTCGATGACCTGATGAATCTCGTCGGCGAGCTGGTCATCAACCGGACCCGCCTCCAGGATATCGGCGCCGCGCACAAGCTGAAAGATCTGAATGAGACCCTGACCAGGGTCTCTCAGATCAGCAGCGCGCTGCAAACGGTGGTGATGCAGGTGCGGATGGTTCCCATCGATCAGGTATTCGACCGGTTTCCCCGCATGGTGCGTGACCTGGCCAAGAAACTCAACAAGAAGATCAACCTGGAACTGGAAGGCCGCGAAACCGAAATGGACCGCACGGTCATCGACGAGATCGGGGATCCCATGGTGCACCTGATCCGCAATGCGATCGATCACGGCATCGAGAAGCCCGAGGAGCGGATCGCCCGCGGCAAGCCCGACACCGGCACCATCACCCTGATCGCCCGACACGAGGGCAACAATGTCATCATCGAGGTCCGCGATGACGGCCGCGGGATCGATCCGGCGATCGTCGGCCCCCTGGCCGTGGAACGCGGCATCTGGACGCAGGAACAGCTCGACAAGATGCCGCCCGAGGAGATCATCAAAGCCATCTTCCTGCCGGGGTTCTCCACGGCCAAAGAGGTCAGCGACCTGTCGGGCCGAGGCGTGGGCATGGACGCGGTCAAAAGCAAACTCGACGAACTGAACGGGTCGCTCGAGGTCGAATCGAAGGTCGGCGAAGGCACCCGCGTCATCATCAAACTCCCCTTATCCCTTGCCATTCTCCCGGCCCTGATGGTCAAAGTCGGCCCTGAGACTTTCGCCATCCCGCTCGGTTCCGTCCAGGAGACCATGGACATCACCAAAGCCGATATCAACATCGTGCAGCATCAAGAAGTGACCCTGCTCCGCGGCGAGGTCCTGCCGATCATCCGTCTGCGCAACCTCCTCCAGGTTCCGACTCCGCCCGATTACAAGGAAAAGGAGGAGGAACTCTCGATCGTGGTCTGTGCCTCAGGAGAAAGGAGGGGCGGGTTCATGGTCGACGAACTGCTCGGCCAGCAGGAAATCGTCATCAAGTCGCTCGGCAACCTGCTGGGCGGCCTGCCCGGCATCATGGGGGCCACCATGCGCGGCGACGGCAGCATCGCCCTGATCCTCGACATTCCCTCGTTCCTGCAGATGAAGGGAGCCAGCATCCAGTGATCGGTCGCCACCCCTGGCCCAGCCTTCCCTGCCCGGCCTGGCCGGCAGGAGCATCCCGATTCGGAAGGAGTCCCGCATGGCGGATATAGACCTTTCCGAATACATGGGAGCCTACATCGACGGGTCCCGCGAAAACCTCGATACCATGGACCGCGTTCTGCTCAGTCTCGAGCAGAACCCCAACAACCTGGAAGCGGTCGAAGAGATCTTCCGAGCCGCCCATACCCTGAAGGGCATGTCCGCCACCATGGGGTTCGAGAAGGTGGCCCACCTCACCCACGAGATGGAAAACCTTCTCGACAAGCTGCGCACCCGGCAGCTCCCCGTCACGCCGGCCGTCATCGACGTCATTTTCGAAACCTTCGACGTCTTGCGGACCCTGGTCAACGACACCATCGCCCAGACCGACTCCGGCGTCAATCTCGACGAGATCACTGGAAAGCTCCATGCCGTGCTGGCCGGTGGCGGGGTCCTGCCCGGCGGGGAAACGGCCGCCCCCGCGCCCGCGCCCACCGAATCACCCGCCCCGACGGATGCAGGACCTGCCCTGGAAGAGAGTGCCAGCAGCGCCGTCCCAGCCGGAGGCGGGGCCTCGCCGGCGTTGATCGCCGATCTGACGGAGATGGGTCTCAGCGAATTCGAGATCAGCGGGATGATCGAGGCCCAGCAGAACGGGATGCAACCCTACCTCCTGCAGGTCAACATGGTGGCCGACTGTCTGCTCAAGGGCCCCCGCATCTTCATGGTCTTGCGGACCCTCGATGCCAGCCATTGCGAAATCGTCAAATCGATCCCCGAAGTCAAGGATCTGGAGAACGAAAAGTTCGACCGATCCTTCAAGATGATCATCACCACCGATCAGCCCGCCGCGACGGTCAAAGATGGCATCGAGAGCATTTCCGAAATCCAGGAAGCGCTTCTCTATCCGCTGAATCCCGAGGCTCTCCGAACCGGCAACTGGGCCGAGGCCGTCATTGGCGGCACCGAGGCGGCCGGAGCGGGAGCCGCTCCCGAACCACCACCAGCACCACCGCCGCCTCCTCCTGCCCCTCCCCCGACTCCTGCTCCCCGCGCCGCTCCCCGGCCGGCCCCGCCGCCTGCCCCCGCCCCGGCGGCGCCGACGCCCGCGCCGGCGCCCCGTCCGGCAACGGCCGCCCGCCCGGCGGCCGCGCCTGCTCCTTCCGCTCCAGCCGCCGCGGCCGCCCGACCGGTCGCCCCCGCGCCCATCACTCACCCGCAGCCGGCGCCGCCGACGCCCGCCCCCCCCGCCGAGGAGCCACCGCCGCCACCACCACCCGGCGAACCTCCGCCGGAATCGCCCGACGAGACCGGCCCGACGGAAGAGGAAGTCCAGAAAGAGAACATCGTCCAACTGGTGAGCTTCCGCATGGCCGGCGAAACCTACGCCCTCGACATCAAAAAGATCGAGGCCATCATCAACCTGCGGCCGATCACCCGTGTTCCCAAGGCCCCCGCGCACATCGCCGGGGTCATCAACCTGCGCGGCGAGATCGTCCCCGTGATCAATCTGCGCAAACGGCTGAAGCTGCCGGAGACCGAGCTGGTGCCCAGCATGCAGATCATCATCCTGGTCTTCGAGGAGGAGAAGGTCAAAGTCGGATTCCTCGTCGACACGGTCTCAGAAGTGCTGCGCCTGCCGGAAACCTCCATCGAACCTCCCTCCCATGTCAGTGAAGGGGTCGACATCGAGTATTTGAGCGGCGTCGGCAAGATCCAGAACAAGATCATCATTCTGCTCAACGCCGAAAAGATCGTGTTCGGCTAAGGATCGCGGCGCAGCACGATCAACGTCACATCGTCCGGGAAAGGCCCGGGCCGCTTGGCGCGCTCGACCGCGGCCAGCACGTCGGCCAGCACGGTGGCGGCCGGACGCCCCCCCTGACAGGCCTGCGTCATGATCGCCAGCATCCGTTCGTATCCGAGCTGGTCGTCTCCTTCCACCCCGACTTCCGGAATGCCATCGGTGTAGAAGAACAGCGTGTCGCCGACGGCCATATCCACGGTGCAGCGGGTGGTGGTCAGCCGGGCGCGCACGCCCAGCGGGAATCCTGTCATCTCGAGCAACTCCGCGGCGACGGCACCGTTCCGCACCAGGACCGGAAAGTTCTGGCCGGCATTTTCCAGGTGCAGGCGATGGGCCGCCGGCTCGAACACCGCGACCAACATGGTCATGAACCGCCGCATGGTTCTCAATTCCGAATGGAAGACATGATTGAGGGCTTCCAGGAAATCGGTGGCGGTGGTCTTCTGCCCCAGAGCCTGGAAGGTGATGCCGGCCTTGGCCATGGCCATGGCCAGGGCCGCCGGCACGCCGTGCCCGGTGACATCG
The DNA here is from genome assembly GCA_003327425.1 of Candidatus Ozemibacter sibiricus. Classification (GTDB taxonomy): domain Bacteria; phylum Muiribacteriota; class Ozemobacteria; order Ozemobacterales; family Ozemobacteraceae; genus Ozemobacter; species Ozemobacter sibiricus. The sequence goes on along the minus strand of QOQW01000043.1, from coordinate 17,382 downwards.
CCGACCAGCAGGAGCCAGCGCCCGCCCGGCAGCGCGAGCAGGTCCCAGTAATCGCCGCCCAGGCGAGTGGCGGTCTGATTGATCACGGCCACGCTGTAGCCGGGGATCTGCGGCAGGCGCGCAGGCAGGAGGGCGGCCTGGACGATGCGGGCCAGTTCGAGTTCCTTGAGATCGGCGATCATCCGATTGAAGGTCTGGGCCAACGCTCCGAACTCGTCGGCCCGCCGCACCGGAATCCGGACCTCGGTGCGCCGCTGCCGGATCTGCTCGATGCCGGCGGCCAGATCGCGGATCGGCCCCAGGAACAACCCGGCCAGCAGGCGACCGACGAGGGCGGCCACCAGCACCGACACGACCACACCCAGCACCAGCCCGGCCCGCAGAGCGGTCAGCGGCCACAGGCGTCGTCGGGCATCCAGCAAGGCCATCAAGGCGAAACGACCGGAGAGGGCATCGACCTGCGCCACCGCCCAGGTGGGGCCATTCTGCAACGCCAGCCGACGTTGCTCGGTTCGGCCGCTCTTTTCGCAGACCGAGCCCAAATCGGTCAACGCCTCCCGATCGTCATCCGGCACTGGATCGATGAAGTCGTGGGAAAAGATGTTCAAGGCCGCCACCTGCATCTGCCCGCCCGGCGATCGGAACCGTTCCTGCAGGTAGCGGCCCATCTCCCAGTGCCGATTCGAGATAATCATGATCGACGCCGGGCCGGTGCTCAATTCGGGGTAGGTATCCCAGTAGAGGTCGGCGCCGGTCCGGCCCATGACCAGCGGGGTCGATTGGCCGGGATTCATGAGCAGCGTTCCCCATCCCAGGTCCTCGCTCAAAATGCACTGCTCGGCGAGCAGATCGAGGGCGGACACCTGCCGTTCGCTACCCGGGGGCAAGCGGTGCGGGAGGAATTCGCGCAAGGCGAAGCGGCTCAGGATCCGGAAGGCATCGCGGGTCGCGGCGCGCGGCTCGTCGATATTGGAGAAGATGGTACGGCCCTCGGCATCAGGAACGTAGAAGAACTCGGCCACCCGCCGCTCCCGCAACCAGTTGAACCAGGGCTCGACCTGCGCCGGGCGGACCCGCGGATCGGCCAGGGCGTTGCGCAACCGGCGGGCGCGGGCCAGGAAATCCTGGTGGTAGGCGGGATACCCCCCTTCGAAGACATTCAGGAAGAGCTGGCCTTCGGTGAAGGCAGCCTCTTGAAGCCGGCCTTCCCGGTCCACCACGGCCAACCATCCCAGCAGGACGGCGGATAGCAGAGGCAGGAAGGTCGCATACAGGAACAAAAACCGCAATTGGAGACCGATCGACCGGAATTCCCCCGGGCGATCGCCATCGAGGCGGCCGAGCAACCGCCAGCCCCAGATGAGCGCCAGCCCGCTGCCCACCCACAGCAGGGTGGTCGCCAGCGGCAAGCCGCGACCGTTCTGGGCCGGCACGGCCAGGGCGACGAGCTTGCCCCAGCGGTCGTGGAAGAACTGCCAGCGCAGACCTCGACGCACGACCTGGCGCTGACCGGTCCGTTCGGCCAGCGCCCAGGCCAGGCGGAATTCCTCGACCGACCGCCCCGGCGGGGGATGCCAGATATCGAGCAGCGGCACCGCCTTACCGAGAGCCGACCGCCAGGGAGCGCGGCGCGCCCGGATGTGCGCCGCTTCGGCCAAGCGGGCCGCCGACAGTCGCGGGAAGAGCCAGGCCATCGCCTGCCCATTGGGCAGGACCTCGAGGAACAGCAGGCCGGCCGCCCCCGCCCATCTGACCGGCAGGAATTCGCCATTGCCTCGCTGCAGACGGCGCAAGGACCAGCTCCGGCCGAAGAGCCGCCGCACCACCGGATCCAGCCGTCGAGAGGCGGCCGCCAATCTGGCCCCGGACAGCGGCAGGGCCCGCAGGATGGCGCGCCACTCCCGACGGGCGGGATGCCAGGGTGAACGGAAGAATTCACGTCCATCCTGGAGGCAATGAATGATCATGCCGGGAAAATGACGTTCCTGCAGTTCGGCATTCCATCTGGCAAGATCGCGGGCCAGGGCGTACCGGTAGCGCAATTCCTGGATCCCCCAGCGGACCAGACGGGCGACCTCGAAGCCGCCATCCTGGCCCGCCACGATGCGATCCAGCGCTTCCTGCAGGCGAGCCTGCTGAGCGACCTGCTCGGCTTCCTGCCAGCGATCGAGGGCCGAACGCAGCAAGAAAAGGCCCATGAGCAGCGGCAGCACCAGGAACACCGCGAAGCTGACCAGTCGACGGCCGGCGGCTTCCGACGCGGGCCGCGGGGGAACGACAGGCGCGAACGGTTCGGCGTTCATACGTCCTCCACCCGCCGGACCAGACCGAACAGGGTGATGTCGTCCTCGGCGTTCGGCCGTTCTCGCCGATAGTGTTCCATCAGCCGCAGCAACCAGCGGCTGGCCGCCCCGCCGGGCGGGTGCGCGGCCAGCCAGGCGGTCAGCGCCTCGTAGCCGAACGGCCGGCCGGCCTCGTCCAGCCCTTCCACCAGGCCATCGGTGAAGGCCAGCAGCGCATCGCCCGGCGCCACCGCGATCTCGCCCGACGGCCAGGGCCGGGGCCGTCGGCGACTGCCCAGGGGGTAGGCCGGCGCCCCCAGGCTCTCGACCGCTCCCGACCGCCGACGCAGGCAGGGGAAGGGATGCCCGCCCGCCATGAAGGTCAGCGCATGGCGCGCCGGGTCGAGGATCACCCCGAAGGCCGCCAGGAAGACCCGTTGCCGCTCGCCTTCCCGCAGCGCCCGATCGAGGAGGGGGAACAGCCCCTCGAGGGTCGGCGACGGGTGTCGAGCCCACAGGCACACCTGGGCCTTGATGAACGCCATCAGCAGAGCCGAGCCGACCCCGTGGCCGCTGACGTCCGCGATCAGCACCGCCACCCGTCCATCGGCCAGGACCCTGATATCCAGGCAGTCGCCTCCCAGATCGCCAGCAAACACGGTAAAGCCATGCAGGTCGTACCCCGGCACCCTGGGAAATTCCCGTGGGGTCAGACCAGCCTGCACCGCCCTCGCCACATCGAGTTCCCGCATGTCCTCGGCCATGGCATTGAAGGCCCGGGCCAGCTCGCCCAGCTCATCATGCCCAAGCACCGGGACCTGGGTCGAAAAATCCCGCCGTCGCAGCGCCTCGACCCCCTGGCTGAGGTGGGTCACCGGTTCCAGCAAGCGGCGCCCGATCAAGTTGCCCAGCACCAGGGCCACCAGCAGGCCCACCACCCCGCCGGCCGCGATCCGCCATCGCACCCCCTGCAGCTCGGCCTGGAAGGTCCGGCTCGGGAACATGGCGACCAGGCAGATCTGGGTAAGGTTCCGCGCTGGGAGCACCGCTAGATGATACTCTTCCCCGGCCAACCGGATCCGGCCCGATTTGGGTCGGCGCATCAGCGATGCCTGCAGCACCAGAGGCACCAGCGCCTGGCGGCCGGGGAAGCTCTGTTCCAACCAGGCTCCGCGTTCAAGATCGTAGGCATGGAGGCGCAGCGGGGCATCCCGGAACCCCCAGCGCTGCCCCAGCTGGTGCTGCACGTAGCGGGTCACGAGGCGGTCGCGCGAGAACAGGAAGAACGCCACCGCCGCCCGCACCGCCGGATCGAGGTAGAAATCCCAGAAGATGAACGCCGGCTTCCCCCCCGTCTCGACAGGCAGGAGGCTGCGCGGATAGTTGGCCAGGGGATCGAGACCGAGATCCGGAGAGGCGAACAGACGATCGGCCAGCCGATCGGCCTCGGCGGTCGGCGCCTGCCAACGCCCCGGCGCCCATCGCCCCAGGATCAATCGGGTGAGGACCGGCAACAGGGCCCGCATGCCGCCCTGGCCGGGATGGCTGGTCCAGAGCAGGTCGCCCCGGCCGTCCCGGAATTCGAGCCGGGCCACGGGATTGGCCCCCCCCAGCCAGGGGCGGGCCAGACGGGCGGCGGCAGCGAAATCCTCGGCGAATCCCGGGGCCCGGCTCAGGCGCGACACCTGCTCAGCCACCGCTTTGAGGTAGGCGGGAAACCGGCCGTCGAGGTCGGTAAGCAGCTCCATCTGATGGCGCTGCACCTCCTGACCGCGCACTTCTGCACGCTCCTGGAGCAGCAGCAAGGCCCCCAGCCCCAGGCCGATCACGGGAATGAAGGCCGAATACAGGAACAACCCCACGCTGAGGCTGCGAATGGAGCCACTCCGGCCTTCTGCCCAGCGGCGACTGGCCCCCAGCAGACCGACCATGCCCAGAACCATCGCCAGCCGCCACCCCCACCGGAGCCACCCCCACTCCTCGGTCGGTCGCGAAAAGCCAGCGAAGAAGATCCGACCACGGGCATTCTGCCGGAACACCCAGAATCGATCCAACACCTCACCGCTTTCCACCCCGGCCTCGACGAAGCGGTGCCAGATGGCACGAACCGTTTCCCCCTGGGCCGGCCCGCCAACCTGCCATTCCCCCAGGGCAGGCTGGGCGCTGCCCCAGACCAGGGGTGTCCAGCCCTGCTCGCGATCCTGCTGCAGCGCCTGCACCAGGCGGGTCGCCACGGGCGGAATGTCGCGGCAGATGATCACCACGCCTCCCCGGCGATCGCCATCCCAGGCGACCCAGACATCGCGCGCCTGCCGCTTCAGGGCCGTGACCAGGCCCCGCTGCCGTCGGTACGCGTTCACCGTCCAGCCATAACCGAAGGTCTGGATCAGCGCCCGCTCCAGGCGACGCCGGGTCGGCCCTTCCCCGTCCTGGCCAGAGGAAGCCCGCAACGCCGCATAGAGCGTACGGGCCAGCCACCGATTGGTCGCTTCATGGCACTGGTCGGGGACCAGGCGCCCCGCCTCGTCGAAGCCATAGATCTCGCAGGTCAGGCCGCGGCCCAGGCCCGCCACGAAGCGTTCCCGCACCCGGGCCCGCCGGGCGGGCGGCGTCCGCATCCAGACCCGTAGCAGCCGGCGCAAGCGCAAGGGGGCGTAGAGATCGTCGTCGCCGCGCACCGCCAGACGCTCGAGGTATTCCGTGGCCCGCTGCCGGAACGCGTCCTCCCTCGCTCCCTGCTGTCCGGTCAGGAACACCTCGCCCAGGCCCCCCAGCAGCAGGAAGGGCAACACCACCAGCACCCGACGGCCCCAAGGGCCCAGCGGCGTGGTCTCGTCGCCGGGAGAGGGCGACGGGCGCTCGACAGATCTGGCCACGGCCATCATTCGCTGCTCACCGTTCGCCCCGGGGATCCACGAATGCCGCGGCCCAGCCGCCTCGAGACCCGCGGCGGCGAGAACCGATCAAGCGCGAAAGCTTCTCGGGACCGGCGCGATGCTGCGGCTGAGGCCACGAGAACGAGGCCCAGGACGCCCCGCCTCCCCTCCCTGACCGTGCCGGTACCACGGCCGGGAAACGGGCCTCGCCGCCGGCCGCTGCCGTCAGGAGGCCGGCCTCGCACGGGCCAGGATGCGGGCCGCCGCGTTGCGCACCATGTCGTTGGGATCCTGCAGGCAGGTCTGGGCCAGGTCGGCCAGATTGGGCGGGTCGAGCTTGGCCAGGGCCTCCAGGGCATTCATGCGATTGAACCACTCGGCGTCGGTCAGGAAGGGGCGCAGGGCCTCGGCCCCTTCGGGCTGCCCCAGATCGCCAAGGGCATCCAGACCAAAGAACAAGAGGGAGCGGTCCTGCAGAGCCCCTACCAGCACCGGCAGGAAGGCCCGATCGCCGATCTGGCCCATGGCCCGGATCAGCCCGATCTTCTGCACCGGCGGCGCCCGGTCGAACGCCTCGATCATCAGCCGGGGCGCCAGTCCCCCCACCTTGCTCAGGCTCTCGATGGCCGCCGCCCGCACCTGGACCGCGGCATCGGTCAGGGCAGCGATCAAGGGAGGAATCGCCTCGACGGTCTTGGCTTGCCCGAGGGCTTCCACCACCTTCTTGCGAAGGAACCATTCCCGGTGCCCGAGATGCTGGGTCAGCGCTGCCACCGCGGCGGGCGTGCCGATCCGACCCAGACCGCGGATGCAGAAGACCCCGAGCGTGCAGGGATCGCGGGCCAGGGTCTGGCTGAACACCTCGAGCGCGGCCGGCGCCCCTGTCTCGGCCAGGAATTTCAGCACCCACGCCTGCCGTGCCTGATCGAGGCCGGCGAACCGTTCCAGCAACCGCGGCACCAGGAAGCCGGCCAGGCCTTCCAGGATCCGGATGGAGGAAGAGAGCTGCACCTCGTCGCGCGCGGTCAGGAAGAAGGCCAGGATGGCCTCCCGGGCCTCGGGGCGGTCGAAGCGGGCGAGGGCGCGCAGAGCGGCCAGGACGGTGGGGGTGGGACGCCCGGTCAGCGCCTTGACCAGCAGCGGCACCGCATCGCCCACCTGCAGGTCGGCCAGGATGACCGACGCCCAGTAGAACCGCTCGGCCGCCCCGCTGCTCAGCTCGGCCAGCAGCAGCGGCCGACCGGCCTCGCGCAAGGGACCTCGGAACAGATCGGCCACCAGGTTCTTGGCCACGACGTTGGGCGAGTCGAAGACCCGCAGCAACACCGGCAAGGTCTGCTCGGGCCGGGCCCGCACCTCGGGCAGCACCGTCGCCGCGAAGGTCTCCGGCTGCCCGAAGGCCCGCTCGAGCAGTTCGACGAAGCTGGCCCCGCCGGGGCCCGCGGATTCGGGCCGGGGGACCGGCGACAGGGCGGGTTCGGTCATGGCGTCACGCTCCTCGGGTGGCGTCGCCGCGTCTCAGTTGGTGACTTTGGGCGGCGCCTCGAACTTCTCGATGACGAAGGGTTCGCGGCCGACGCAGACGTCGTCGACCCAGAACTCGAAGACGTACTTCCCCGGGGCGGGGAAGACGAACCCGTTGAGGACGATCATCGAACGGGCGATGAGGCCGGGCTGTCCCTGGATGACGGCGCTGGGGCTGACCCGCGGCACCGAGACGCCCTCGGGCGGGACGATGTTCAGAGTCACCTGGAACTTGCCGGTGATCTCGCCCCATTCGAGGAAGAGGCAGAACTTGGGGAACATCAAGGGGAAATCCTGGACGTAGAGGTGCGCCCCCAGCACACCCATCAGGCTGATCCGCCCGCCGGTCTCCTGGCGGATATCTTCGCAGAACAGCACGCACTTGTATTTCCGGTCGCTCATGGGGGATTCCATCCGTTCGTTTCAGAATGGGCCGAGGTCGGCCGGACCGCCAAGCGGTCTGTGGGGAGAGGATAAGCCACCGGCACGGGTCGGTCAACCCCCTTCGGAGGCAGAGGACGGCCCGCGCGGCGCCCGATGGCGTCGGGCCTCGAGGAAGGATTGCAGGATCAGCGAGGCCGAGACCGCATCGCGCCGTTCGCGCCGCTGCTCGCGTCGCATGCCCACCTCGATCAGGCTGGCTTCAGCGAGGCGGGTGGTGAACCGCTCGTCGACCAGTTCGACCGGCACGCTCAGCAGAGGCCGCAGGCGGGCGAGGAAGGCCTCGACCAGGCGGCAATTGTCATTCTCGCGGCCATCCAGCGAGACCGGCCAGCCGACCACCACGCCCTCGGCCCCTTCGGCCGCCACCAGGGCGGCCACCTGGGCGGGCGCCTCCTTCCCGGCCGGGATCACGGAATGGGGGCTGGCGGCGATCTCGAGCCGATCGCAGGTGGCCACGCCGATCCGCTTGTGGCCGATATCGAGCGCGACGAACTTCATGGGCGCGGTCTTCGGCTGGCCCGGATCGAGCGGGCCAGACAGCCCAGCCGAGTCGGCCGATGCCGGCGGCGCGGCCGGGGCGGCACGGACGGTCGGCCCGCGCACCCCGCGCGGCGCGATCGCCGCATGGGGCTCGACCAGGTCGGCCGGGCCGGCGGGGCCGGCCACGCCACGGCCGCCACCACCACGGGGCCCCCGCTCATGCGCCGAGAGCCGCGCGCAGCAGCTCCTCGCCCTTGGCCAGCGCCGCGTCGATCTTGGCCGGCTCCTTGCCGCCGGCGGTGGCCATGTCGGGGCGCCCGCCGCCGCCGCCGCCCGCCACCTTGGCGATCTCCCGAATGAGGTTGCCGGCATGGACGCCGCGCGGCACCACCTCCTTGCCGACCTTGAGCACGAAGTTGGCCTTCTCGCCGCCGCCGGCCAGCAGAGCCACGCCGTTGGGCTGGTTGGCCAGCAGATCATCGGCAATCTGCTTCATCTCATCGACCGTCAGCCCGTCGACACGCGCCACGATGGCCTTGACATCGCCGATGGCCCGCGCCTGCGCGCGCAACTGCTCCAGCCGCCCACGCACGTCGTTCTGCCGCAGGGCTTCCAGCTCCTTGCGCAGGTCGCGCAGCTCCTCGAGCACCTTGCCGGCCCGCGCCGCCAGCGCCTTGGGCTCGCACTCGAACAGGCGGGCCAGCTCGTGCGCCTCCCGTTCGACGGTGCGCAGCCGCTCGAGCACCGCTTCGCCGGTGATGGCCTCGATGCGCCGCACGCCGGCCGCGATCGACGATTCCGAGACGATCCGGAAGAGGCCGATCTGCCCGGTGGCGGCGACATGGGTACCGCCGCACAGCTCCTTGGAATAGTCGCCAACCTTGATGACCCGCACCCGATCGCCGTATTTCTCGCCGAACAGCGCCATCGCCCCGGTCTTGACCGCCTCGTCATAGGACATCTCCAGCACCTGCACCGGCAGGTTCTCGAGGATGCGCTCGTTGACCCGCTGTTCGATGGCCGCCAGGGTATCGGCCGGAATGGCCTGATAGTGGGAGAAGTCGAACCGCAGGCGGTCGGGCGCGACCAGCGAGCCGGCCTGCTTGACATGCTCGCCAAGGAATTCGCGCAACGCTTTATGCAGCAGGTGGGTGGCGGTGTGATTGCGCATGGTCGGCCGGCGCAGCCGGGGTTCGACCTCGAGCCGCACCCGCTCGCCGGGGGCGAACCGCCCCTGATCGGCCCATCGCCCCAGGTGCAGCCAGATCTCGCCGTGCTTCTCGGTGGTGGCCACCTCGAAGGTGCCGCCCGGCCCGGCGATCAGGCCGACGTCGCCGACCTGGCCGCCGCTGGCGGCGTAGAAGGGCGTGGCGTCGGTGACGACGATGGCGGGCCGGTCGCCCTCGCCCGGGAAGACCTTGACCACGGTGGCTTCGGCGCCTAGCGTCTCGTAGCCGAGGAAGCGGGTCGGCGGCACGCCGCCCAGGTCGAGCGCCTTGAAGGCATCGGCCGGCAGCGCGGCCAGCAGGCTGGCGCGACCTCGGGCCCGCTGCTTCTCGATCTCGGCCTCGAAGCCGGCCATGTCGACGGTCAGCCGCTTCTCGGCGGCCATCAGGGCGGTCAGATCGATGGGGAAGCCATAGGTATCGTAGAGCTTGAAAGCCTCGGCGCCAGGAATGACCCCGCCGGGCGGCATGGTCTCGACCAGTTTGGCGAACAGCTTGAGCCCCCGGTCGAGCGTGCGCCCGAAGCTCTCCTCCTCCTCGCGCAGGATGGCCATGATGCGCTGGGGATCGCGCCGCAGCTCGGGGAAGGCATCGCCGAGCGTCTCGACCACCACGGGCACCAGCCGGCTGAAGAAACCGTCGGGAGCGTTCAGCATCTGCCGGCCGTAGCGCACGGCCCGCCGCAGGATGCGCCGCAGCACGTAGTTGCGGCCGAGGTTGCCCGGCACCGCCCCGTCGGTCAGGGCGAAGGTCAGGGTGCGGATGTGGTCGGCGATGACGCGGTAGGCGGTGTCGACGTTGTCGACATCGTCGGCCCCGACGCGACCGGCATAAGGGCGGGCGCCCGTCTCTCGCCGAATCGCTTCGAAGATGGGGGTGAAGAGGTCGGTATCATAGTTAGACATCTTGCCCTGCAGCACCGACGCCAGGCGCTCGAGCCCCATGCCGGTATCGACATGCTTGGCGGGCAGCGGTTCGAGGCTGCCGTCTTCCTTGCGGTTGAACTGGATGAACACGTTGTTCCAGATCTCGATGACATTGGGATCGCCGGTGTTGACCAGGGCGGCGGCATGGCGTCCGCCGATGCGGTCGTAATGGATCTCGCTGCACGGCCCGCACGGCCCGGTGGCGCCCATCTCCCAGAAGTTGTCCTTCATTGAGCCGGGCAACACCCGATCGGGCGGCAGATAGCGCAGCCAGAGCTGGCGGGTCTCTTCGTCAGGCGCCAGCCCCAGCGACGGCTCGCCCTGGAAGTAGGTGGCATACAGCCGATCGGCCGGGATCTTGTAGACGGCCGTCAGCAGCTCCCAGGCCCATTCGATGGCCTCGGCCTTGAAATAATCGCCGAAGCTCCAGTTGCCGAGCATTTCGAAGAACGTGTGGTGGTAGGTATCGCGGCCGACATCCTCGAGATCGTTGTGCTTGCCCCCGGCCCGGATGCACTTCTGGCTGTTGGCCGCCCGCCGCAGCCGGCCCATGGGGCTGTTGGGATCGACCTGCCCCAGGAAGATCGGCTTGAACTGGTTCATGCCGGCGTTGGTGAACAGCAGGGTCGGGTCATCTTGCGGAATGACCGGAGAGCTGGGCACGAAGGTGTGCCCCTTGCTCTGGAAGAATTCGATGAACGTGCGGCGGATGGTCGCGGTATCCATGGTTGACTCCTCGAGAAAGGGCCCTCTCATTCGTATTTGGAATTGAGGACCCGGGAATAGATGCGCGTGACGAACACGCGGTCCTTGATCGGTCGGCCGGAACTGTCATACATCTCGTGCATGCTCAATTGCACCTCCACCCCGCGGACCTTGGCCAGGTCGCGCAACCCGTTGGGCGCCGGGTTCGAAGGATGGTAGTAGTGGGGAGCGAGGTAGGCCCGATAGTCGGCCATCGACTCCCCTACCCCACGATTGCGGAAGATGGTGCCGTCGGTGCCCCAGATTTTGAGGTAGTTCATCTGCTTGGTGATGACCGGCCGCTTCAGCCCGCCCTTTTCCTGGCGGTAGATGATCTTCTCGCGGGTGGGGGAATCTTTATGGCCGGCAGGGCCCTCGTAGCTCCAGGTGACGGTGGTGTAGCCATCGCCCGACCGAGCGGGCACCTCGATTTCCATCGAATAGAACAGCGCGTTCTCGTCGTCGAACAGGTTGTCGCGGAACAGGGTGTCGAGCGAGATCAGGCGGGTCATCTCGCGCAGGTCGCGTTCGATCAGCATCAGGAAGTTGCGCGCTTCGTGCAGGGTATCGAGCGAGGTGCGCTGGCGTTCCATGCTGACGAAGGTGCGGCTGAGGAGGGCATAGCCGATGCCCATGACGGTGCCGAAGATCAGCAGCGCGATCAGCACCTCGACGAGCGTGGCGGCCGCCCGCCGGCCGCGGAAGGGAGTCAGATGAAAAGGTGCGGTCATCGCTTGGGGCCTCCAGTGGGGAGGGATGGCGTGAAGGTCGCATTCAACCCCGCCCCGAGCGTCTCGTCGGCCACCAGGGTCGCCAGCTCGAACTGCTTCTCGCGCGCCTGCGGGCCCATGGCCTTTTCGATGAACTTGACGGTGACCCGGATGCGGATCCGCCGTTTCTGCAGTTCATAGTCGGGATCGCCGGGCGAAGGGTCGACGTTGGGGTAGAACGAGAGAGCCGCTTCGCGGGCATATTCGACCCCCGGCGTGTTCCAGACCCCGTTCAGCTCGAGGGGAAACTTGTATTCGCTGAAGGGGCCATCGACCGGATCGGGGGCGGCGCCCTCGATCAGGGCGCGCAGCTGCGCGAAGGGCCGGCTCTTCAATTCCTCGATCTTCTGCAAGGCGAGATTGGAGGCGACGACCTCGTTGATGCTCTTGTAGGTGACTTTCTCGGAAACTCCGAACAGCAGGATGAGCGGCAGCATGATCAGCGATGCGATCGACAGGGCGACCAGGATTTCGACCAGCGTGATGCCGGCGCGGCCTGGCCGTATGAAGGGAACAGCCTGGGCGATGACCGCGGGGGGTAAACTCCGTCCGCCGATCGGTCGATAGGACTTATGGAGAAAACGACCGTCGCACGAGGGAACCAACATGAAGATCGACCGCAAGCATCTCGGACTCATCGTGGCTTCATTCATCGCCCTGTCCTTCAACAGTCACTTCGCGCAAGCCGCCAGGAAGACCCAGGACCTGTTGCAACCGAAGGTCTTCGCCTACAAGCGGGCCGGCGAGGTCTACGTGCCGGTGCGCCCGGCCACCCCGACCGCCGTGGTGGTCAAGAAGACTGGCGTCCAGATGGACCGGCGGAACGTCTACATCGGCGGCTACGTGATCAATACCACGGACAAAGAAATTCGACACGTGCGGATCTTCCCCACCTTCGTCAGCCTGCCGGCCAATGCGGCCCAGCTCGCGGAAAAACTCCATCACGACGAATTGAACCTGCGCCCCAAGGAGACCCGACGGTTCGTGATCATGCGTTCCATCGAGGAGATCAAGCCGCTGCTCGAGCAGAACGTGCCCATCGCCGAGAACTGCATCCTCAATTGCCAGGAGTTGTAGCATCGAGTTTTTCGATCTCGGCCATCGCCGCATCCCATTGGGCCCCCTCCTCGGAGGGGGCCTTCTCCTTGAGGAGGCGGAACGCATTGAGGTAGGCCTCCTTCGCCTTCTGCTTCATGTTCTTCCGGGTGTAGGTGTCGCCCAGATTCTGGAAGGCGAAGATGAGGATGTCGAGATTCTCGGATTTAGCACCCTGTTTTTGCAGCTCTTCCTTGAGCAGACTCTCGAGCTTCATGATGCCCAGATTGTCGGAATCCTCGAGGGCGGACACCGCCTCTTTGAGGGTCATGGCGGTGGGCGTCGAACGCCGCCGCTCGAACTCGGTGCGCTCGTTCTCTTTCTCGCGGGCGAGCTGCCGAACGGTCTCATACTTCTGGAAGGCATAGAGCCGCCGCTTTTCACGATAATTCTCGGCTTTGAGCGCAGGCGGAGCGACCGTGCCGGAGGCCAGGCCGAGCTCGCGCCATTCTTCTTCGGCGATGACATCGATCGGCTTGGGCCGGATGTACCGCGAAGGCTTCAAGAAGGAGAACCAGCCGCCATCGCGGGCGGCGCCGCTGCCCGGCCCCGCTCCCGGGTCGATGACCCCTGGCCCGGTGCCGAAATGGACCACCGCCACCACCGCCAGGGCCAGGATACCGACCCCGGCCCCCAGAATGGATGGGCTCTTCCACCAGGGGGGTTCAGGGGCTGGTTCTGGTTTGGGGCGGGGGTAGAGGGGTCTGACCATGGGTCCTTCCTGCCGAGCGACGGCGATCGACACCAGAAATGGGCCGGAACGTCCCGTCCCGACCATCCACATGATAGCAGGGAGAGGGGAAATTGTCCACGAAACCTCGACCCGGGGCGAGCGCGGATCTTCGCCCAACAGCTTGCAGCAGGCAACCGAAGAGGGTTGACGCGGTCGTCGACGGGAAATCCGATGAATTCCCCCCCTCTCCGATACCACCTCCTGACTTTGAGGCGAAGAGCGCGGTCGGCACAAGCGCTAGAACGTGGTTGCACCCCCCTCTCAGGCATGGTATAGGTACTTGTCCCCAGCTTGCACATTTTGGGAGATCGTTTTGATCACGTCGTCCACCATTCGTCAGACCTATGACCGTTGCAGCTCGTTCTACGACCTGTTCTTCAAGCCCTGGCTCGAATTCGGCCGGCGGCAGGCCATCGAGTGCCTGCAGCCCGAACCCGGCGAGACCGTCCTGGAGATCGGTGTAGGCACCGGCCTCAGTTTCGAGTTCTACCCGCCTGACGTGCGGGTCATCGGGTTCGACTACAGTCATGGCATGCTGCAAGAGTCGAAACGCAAGGTTGCGACCGAAGCCCCCTGCCCTGTCGACCTCCTGCAGATGGATGTACAAGCGATGGCCTTCCCCGACCGCTCGTTCGACCGCATCATGGCAGCCTACGTGCTGACCGTCGTCCCCGATATCCACCAGGCCATCCGAGAGATCCTGCGGGTGGCGCGGCCCGGCGCGCGCGTGGTGCTCATCAACCATCTGACCCGCCGCCAGGGCTTCCTGGCCAGGCTCGAAAGCCTCCTCCATCCGGTCTTCGCCCGGCTCGGTCTGTTCACCCTCGATCGCGACCTGCTGTCGATCCTGGAATCGTTCGGCATCGAAAACCTGCAGACCGCGCCCACGTCCTGGTTGGGCCTCCATCACGTGATCGCCTTCACGGTCCCCCGCGCAGCCGCCGGCACGCGGCCCTCCCACGAGAGGTAGCATTTCCTCCCTAGAGTCGTCGGTATCCAACGACCCACCACCACATCTGAATCTTTGGCCATGACACCGCCTCGGCGGTGCATTCCATCATCGGACCGGACCTTTCCACCCCGGTCCTACCTCAATGGAGTTGCATTCTGTGACCAAACCTTTTTCCATCCCTCATCCCCTCAACCCGGAGGACGCCGACCGCTTGTTCCTGCAGATCAAACAGGCGATCCTGAAGAATCTGCAGGTGCTAAACCCCGTCCTCAAGAAGAAATTCGGGAAACTCCGCGCCTGGAAGCTCTTCCGCGCTGACGTCGCCTTCGAAGACAAGGGCGAGGTCATCGACCTGGTGCTCGAGCTGGGCCATGAAAGCCCGCAACGCTATCTGCTGATCGACCTGTCGGTGCCTTGCCTCGGCAAAGGGCAGAAATACACGCTCGATGCCAAGGCGAAGCTCTTCCACGAAGAGTTCGGCATCGCCACCTCCCGCATCAAGAAGGCGATCCTGCTCATCAAGAAGGGCAACGAATCGGTCTCGTTCGGTTCGTCGCGCCTGCAGGTCCCCATCCTCGAGCTGTCGCTGCAACGGCTGTTCGGCAGCGCCTCCGACCAGGAGGACGAAGAGGGTGAAGAGACAGACGCGGCCACCGCTCGTCCCGCCCCTCTTCCCAAAGATCTTCTGCTCTCTTTGAAGGAAGCCATCGTCCATGAAGCCCTGGCGACCATGCACAAGCGGCGCAACAAGTACGTGCGACGGGGGCTGTGGCGCTGGCTGGAACGCGAGATCCTCGATCCCAACGTCCACTTCTTCCTGATCATTCTGTCGAGCATCTATCAAGGCAAGACGAGCGAGGTGCTGAGCCGCACATTCAAAGACCTCGAGCAGTTCACCAAGCACCCCGAGCAGGTGATCGAACGCCTCTTCTCGGAAGAGACCGGCCTCGCTCCCGAGATCGTGCAGGCGGCCGATCGGCATCGCAAGGCCCTGCAGAAGTTCCTGGAATGCTTCGCCGCGACGCCCCCCTACGAATACCTCCGCAGCCTGTTCCTCAAGGAGTTCCGCAGCACCCGCGACAGTCTGAAGGCCCGCCTGGCCGTGTATGACACCCTGCGCGAGCTGCTGGTTCGCTGCGGGTTCACCGGCGAGAAGGAAGTCCAGTATCCGCTCGAGATCCTCGACGAGCTGGGCATTTTCCAAGGGCTTCTCATGGGCAACTACACCGAGCTGCGAGTCGAGAACGCCATCAAGAAGCTGCAGCAGCTGGTCCCCGACCGCACCTGGACGGCCGAAGAAGTCTACCGGCTGCGCGATGACCTGGCGCACCTGTTGCACCTGCCGCCCAACGAATTCAATCTCAACGCCTTCCTGCCCCAGACCTTCAGCCAGGCCGAGGGCCAGAAAGGGCGCGGCACCCGCGCCGGAGCCGAAGGCCGCACCCGCGCCGCCGAGCATGATTTCGGCGGGTTCGAAGAGGGCGGCGTGCCGGCGGCCGCGATCGCGGCCTACCCGCGGCGGGTGCCGCCCGCCGAGGTCGTCGCCCCGCTGGCGCTCGCCCCGGCCGAAGAAGCGGCGACCCCGGCGACGCTCGCCGCCGCGGCGCCGGTGGCGGAACCCGGCCCGGCCGCTCCCGACCTTGCCCAGCCTGCCGCCGGGCCGAACGGCGGCGATCGCGCCGAAGGGCGAAGCCGGCGCGGGCGGCGCCGGAGAGGCCGGCCAGACCAGGCCGAGGCCACCGATACGCAGACCCCGCCGACAGGGCTCGCCGCGCCAGCCCCCCTGGCCGCGAGCCTGGCCGCGGAGGCCATGCCCGCCTCTCCCGCCATCCCGGAACCCGCGGCCGCTGCTGTCGAGCTGGCGGGGGCGCCCCCCAGCGCGATCGGGTCTGCCGCCACGGTGGCAAGCGGGCTCGGCGAGAGCCGCCCGCCCCTCCCATCAGATATCGTGGCCGCCGCCAGCGCGGAGGCCGCCACCCCCACCGGGCTCTCGCCCGCCGCGGCCGGCGATCTGCCGCCCGCCGCGCGGCCGACCCCCACGCCGAACGGCGGCGCCCGCTCCGGCGCTCCCGCCGCGACGGCTCGACCGGCCCAGGCACCGACCGGCCATACCGGGCAGGCCGGCCAGCGGCCGAACCAGCCACCGCCGGCCCGACCCTTCCCCCGCGACCTGGATGAAGCACGTCATCGCCACTTCGAGAACTTCGGCGGACACACCGAAGAAGACCTCGAGGCCATCCAGTTCGCCCTGGAGATGGACCGCGCCCCGGCGCCGGCCCCGGCCCCGGTGGTGAAAGCCCCCGTCGAAGAGGAATTCGACCCCGCCCTCGAACTACCGCCGCGCAAGAAGCCGCAACTGGGGCAGCAGCCCGGCAAGCCCACGTTCACCGTGGTCTTCGATCCACTGGCCCCGCGTGACGCCATGCCCCGCAAGCGCCCCTCCGGCAGCGGCCGGCGGCGGTCCCGCGGCAAGCGCCGCCACCAGGGCGGAGGCCAGCGGCCGCCCACCCCCGGCGCATGACCATCGAGCCGTTCGTCAAGAAGCGGGCCATCTTCACCGCCGCGGTCATGATGCCGGCGCTCCTGCTCGCGCAGTATTTCGGCTATGATTCGGTGATGGTGACCGGCGCCATCGCTGGCATCACCGGCGGCCTGTCGGTCATCTTGTTCCCCGACCCTCACCGGCAGCCCTGACCGCGGTGGTGCCCCGCAACCCCGACCGTTCGGCGCCGCCGCCCGCGCGACCGCCCGCCACGGCCATCCTCGGCCTCGATCTGGCCGAGCGGGTGGGCGTCTGCGTGCTGGCCATCCGCGACCATCGCCGGTTGTGGAGCGACAGCCTGCTGCTGGCCCGTCGCGACGCCGCCGAACGCCTGCTCACCCTGCGCCGCCTGCTGCTCGAGATCATCGCTCGCTATCCGCACCTCGAAATGGCCGTCGAGGATGTGTTCCTGCCGGCGCGTACCTCGCGCAAGACTCCCATCTCGCTGGGCGAGCTGCGCGGCGTGGCGCGACTGTGCGCAGCCGAAGCCGATATCCCGGTCATCTTCTATCCGCCCGCCACCGTCAAGCAGACCATCACGGGGTCGGGGCGCGCCAGCAAGGAAGACGTCGTACGCTGGATCGAGGCCGAGTTCGGGTATCGGGTCAAGGACCACAACGAAGCCGACGCCATCAGCATCGCCTACACCCACTGGTTGTCGCGTACCTATCGACAGCAATTATCGGTGAATATCGCGAACCCAGTTTGGTAGCCATTTTCCCCTGTTTTGGGGGAACTTTGTTTTCCTATTTTTTGGGGGGGGCCAAAAAAAAAAAATTGTAAGGGGG
>QOQW01000014.1 GCA_003327425.1 Candidatus Ozemibacter sibiricus | reverse complement strand
AGACATGGCATAGGGTGCTTCACCACTTCGACGCAGATCATCAGCGGATTCTGGACCTTATGGGGATACCAACAGCGTACGCAGAAAATTCAATCTTGTGTACGACATAACTCGGGAAAGTGCGTTGAAGTAATTAGAATGGGAAAAAAACTCTCTCTTAGCCATGGCGGAAAATGCGATCATACGAGAAATTTCAAATATTTCTTCAATATCCCCATCTGAAAGGATACCTGATTTTTTTGTCAAAACCGTTGAATAGATAACTGGAACTAATGGCTTGTCCTTTTTATAGTGACGCACTTTAAATTGCGATAAAGCCAAATCATACGCTTGATTGCCTTTTGGTTTGGGTTGAAGAACATACTCTCCAAATTCGTAACTTTGGGAAGTTCGAAGCCATGGAAAAAAAGCAATCACTTCCATATGTCCTCCTCTACATAATGCCAGGTGAAGGGGGAAGAAATAACCGTCAGGCAGGTGGCCGATCGGAGCGACCGGCTGGCGGTGGGGCGGGCCGAGGCTCGGGAAAGGCCCGCGCCAGCAGGAGGGAATTGGTGACCACCGACACCGACGACAAGGCCATCAGCAGTCCGGCCAGTTCGGGCGTCAGGGCCGCCCGCGGTCCCCACCATGGCACCAGCACTCCCATCGCCAACGGCAAGGCCAGGGCATTGTAGATGACGGCCCAGAACAGATTCTGCCGGATGCGCGCCAGGGTGGCCCGCGCCAGATCGATGGCGAACGGCAGCAGAGCGAGACCATGGCCGGGCAGCACCAGATCGGTGGCCTCCTTGGCCGCATCGGCTCCCGATCCGACGGCCACTCCCACCGTGGCCGCCGACAGCGCGGGCGCGTCGTTGATCCCGTCGCCCACGAAGCAGACCGGGCCGCGGGCGCGGAACTCCCGCACCACCTGCCATTTCTCCTCGGGTTTGAGACCGGCTCGGATCTCGATGATACCGAGGGCCTCGCCGACCGCCCGGGCCACGGGCAGTCGATCGCCAGACACCATGACGGGCTCGACGCCGCGCGCGCGCAGGGCCGCCACCACGGCCGCCGCTTCGGGGCGGGGGGCGTCGAGCAGGCCGAACACGGCCACGACACCGGTGTCGCGGGCCGCGAACACGGGGGTCATGGCCTGTTCGGCCAGGGGGGGCGGGACGGCCGGAATGGCGAGGCCGTGCTCGGCCAGCAGATGCTCGCTGCCCAGCAGCCACCGGGCGCCGGCGGCGTCCTTCCCCACCAGACCGAAGCCCTGGCGTTCTTCGACGGCGGCCGGCTCGACCGGCGCCACTCCTTGCTCGGCCAGCCAGGCGGCCACCCCGCGAGCCAGCGGGTGCAGCGAACGCGCGGCCAGGCCACGGATCATGGCCAGGGCCGCGGCGGCGGGGGGCGGCCGCGGCGGGGCGGCGGGCCGCTCGCCGCGCCCGGCCGCATCGTTTTCGCCCAGCCATTCGACATGCCGGACGACCGGCTGCCCGACCGTCAAGGTGCCTGTCTTGTCGAACAACAGGAACCGGACGTGGGCGAGGGCCTCGAGGGCCGATGGCTTCTTGACGAGCAGCCCGCGCCGCAGAGCGAGGCCGCTGGCCACCACGACGGCGGTGGGCGTGGCCAGGCCGAGGGCGCAGGGGCAGGCGACCACCAGCACGGTCACCGCGTGCATCAGGGCGGCGTGCAGGCCGGCTCCGACCGCCAGCCAGCCGAGCAGGGTCAGCGCGGCCAGCAGCACCACCACCGGAACGAAGACGTCGGCGGCGCGGTCGGCGAACCGCTGGATGGCCGGCTTGTCGGCCTGGGCCCGGCGCATGGCCCGGATCAGGGTCGGCAGGGTGGCATCGCGGCCGCTGCGCACGACGCGCACCACCACCTCGCCGGTCAGGTTGACGCTGCCCGACACCACCGTGGCGCCGGGGGATTTGGGCACCGGCATCGACTCGCCGGTGAGCAGGCTTTCATCGGCCGCCGTCTCGCCCCGCTCGATCTCGCCATCGGCCGGGAAGCATTCCCCCGGCAGGACGCGCACCCGATCGCCCGGGCGCAGCGCCTCGAGAGCGACGGCGGTTTCCTGGCCATCGGGCGCCAGGCGCCGGGCCGGCACCTGCTGCCGGCGGGTCAGGGAGCGCAGCGCTTCGGCGGCGCGGTGGCGGGCCCGGGCTTCCAGCATCTTGCCGAACAGGATGAACAGCACGAGAATGGCCGCCGTCTCGAAGTGGATCATGCCATCGTGGCCAAGCGACGGCACCAGCAGGACGAGCGCCGAGTAGCTCCAGGCCGCCCCGATGCCCAGGGCCACCAGCACGTCCATGGTGGCGAAGCGGGCGGCCAGCGCCCGGTAGGCGCCCGTGAAGAAGCGGCGGCCGGTGGTGGCCAGCACCGCCCCCGACAGGACCATCTGGAGGAGCCGGTTGGCGGGGCTGTCGGCCATCGCCATGGCCAGAACGGCCACCGGGATGGCCAGGACCGCGGTGAACGCCACCGTGCGGCCGTCGATCTCTTCCTCGGGCGGCGTCGCCAGCGGTCGCGGCTCGTAGCCGAGGGCGGCGATCCGGGCGCTGATCGTGGCGGGATCGAGCACCGCCGGGTCGTAGACGATCTCGGCGGTCTCTTCGGCGAGATAGACCCGGGCCCAGTGGATGCCAGGCACCGTGGCCAACCCCTTTTCGATGCCCCGGGCGCAGTTGGCGCAGCTCATGCCGCCGATGGCGAGCAGGAGCGACTCGCCGGCCGCCGGCGGGTCGGGCGGGGCGTTCCCGGCCAGGGGAGAAGGCGATGCCATCGGGGCGCGAGGGACGAGCCAGCCAGCTCAGGGAGCAGGGGCAGGGGTGGAAGCGGCGGGCGATGCGCTCGACGACGCCGGTTTCCCGTCGGAAGCGGCGGGCGGGCGGGGCAGCAGCTTCCGCACGCGGACCTGATTCCCGGCCCCCAGGAAATCGACGCTGTCGAAGTGCAGGCGGGCGAGGAAGATGCCGCGCCCGTTGGGGTGTTCGAGATTTTCGGGATCGAGGGGGCTGGGCAGGAGGGTCCAGTCGAAGCCGGAGCCTTCGTCGGTGATGGTCCAGGTGCAGGCTTCGCTGTCCATGGTGAAATCGATGGTGACGCGGCGGGCGGCCAGATGGGGCTGGGCCAGCCGCTGCTGATGCAGGTTCTGGATGCCATCGAGGCTGGCGTTCATGGCCGCCATCTTCTCTTCGTAGGTGATCTCGAGGTTGCCGTGCTCGATGGCGTTGGCGATCAGCTCGACCAGGCCGATCCGGACGCCGAGGCGCTGGTCGGCCGGGATGGCTTCGCCGGTTTCCAGCATGAGACGCTGCACCACGATCGGCACGCGTTCCATGTGGTTGTCGAGCGACATGACGAAACTGCGCCGGACGATGAAGTTGAGGGTCTCCTGGAGGCGCGAGCGGGTGGCGATGATGCCCGCGTATTTCTCGACCAGGGGAAACAGCGCCTGCTGGGTGAACGGTTTGCGCAGGAAGTCGTTGGCCCCGCGGCGCAGGGCTTCGAGCGCGAACTCCTCATTGCCGAGGCCGGTGACCAGCACCACGATCGTCTCGCGATTGCGGTCGCGAATGGCCGACAGGAAGTCGAGCCCGTCCATGCGCGGCATGCGGATATCGGAAAACACCAGCTCGGGGTTCTGCGCCTCGAACAGCTCGAGCGCTTCGCAGCCGTCACAGGCCGCCAGGACCTCATAGCCCTGCGACCGGATGGATTCGGCCAGGAACTCCCGCAAGGACGGTTCGTCGTCCACGACAAGAATCTTCACGCCACTCTCCGCATCGCCATGAACAGGTCTGCCGCGTCTGCCACCCTGGCGCGGTCGCTGAGGTCGGCCGGCCCGCCGGGGATCGTACACCCCTAAGATACCCACCCCGCCTCGATGAAGTCAACGCGCTTGTTCTCTGGCCCCACCCTCTCGCGAAGCTGAAAGAAGAGCCATTCCCGGGATGGACCGGCCCCTGCCACGAGAAGCACCGATGTTGCCCTGATATTTCCGGTAAGCGGATAAGGTGGAACGAGGCCCTCATGTTCACGTATACTTCGAGAGAGTATCGCTAGGGAGGAAGGGAAGGCGAATGATGACCGTTCGTAGCTCGCCACGAAGGATGGTTCTCCTGCTGGTAGCGGTCGGGTTCGGGTGCCTGATGATCGAACGCGGCGCCTGGGCAACGACCGATGAGACATGCGCCAGCCCGCCATCAACCTGGCGAGAGCGGCTGGCCGCATTCGAGACGGTCTGGGCCACCCACCTGACCTGGCGGTTCCTCGCCGACCCCCGGGCGGGGCGCGATGTCTGGGAATGGATGAACCGGCATCAAGAACCGGTCCGCTCGTTGATCGCCAGCCAATGGCGCGCCACCCGGCCCACCGAGCACTCCCTGCGTGCCACGGCCGAGGTGGAGCGCCGGATCGACGACCTCTGCCGCCAGATCGCCGGTCTGGCGCCCGCCGCCCGGGCGGCCGCTCTCGAAGAGATCGGGCGCTGGGCCGACTGGCCGGGACGGGCGCCGCTCGAAGCCCGGGGCGTTGCCGCGCTGGTCGCGGCGCTGACGGCGCACGAGCAGGCGGCCGCGCTGCATGACCCGCACCCGCCGGCCGAGCTGGTGCGCGCCCGGGCGGCGCTGGCCGCCCGGTGGCGTGAGCAACGGCCCGGACGGGCCCCCGCGAGCCAGGCCGCGAATCAGGCGACGAACCAGGTCACGAACCAGACGACGAACCAGGCGACCAGTCAGGCGGCGAGCCGCGTCGTTCGCCCGTCAGACGGTGATTTCCCGGCCCTGCGGGCGTGGTTCCGCGGCCATTGCCGCAGCATCGAACCGGCCCGCACGCCCGATGGCACTCCTGTCTTCCTCATGGTGTTCGGGCGCCGGCCCGGGCTCCTTCCCGACCATGACGAGAAGCCGACCCCGCCTCGTTCGGCGTTTCCCCCGGGGTTTCTGTGGGGGGTGTCCACGGCCGGCTATCAATATGAGGGCCCCAACCCTGGCAGCATCTGGGCCACCCACGAACAGGCCGGGAAGACGGCCGAACCGCTGCGACGCGCGGCGGACGGCCTGCATCGCTTCGAAGAAGACATCAAACTGGCCGCCGGCATGGGGTTGAACGCCTTTCGCACCAGCATCGAATGGAGCCGCATCGAGCCCCAGCCCGGGGTCATCGATCCGGCCGGCGTCGCCTACTATCGCCGGTTCTTCACCACCATGCGCCAGCACGGACTGACCCCGGTGGTCACCCTGATCCATTTCAGCTGGCCGCAATGGTTCGAAGACCTCGGCGGCTGGACCTCGGAAGCCGGGGTCCGGGCCTTCGTGCGCTACGTCGATTTCGTCTCGCGGGAATTCGGGCCGCTGGTCGACTGGTGGCTGACCTTCAACGAGCCGCCCGTGGTGTTCATCGCCGGGTATGTCCTGGGTATCAGCGCTCCCGGGCAGAAGAATCCGCTGCAGGCGCTGGCGGTCTGCCGCGCCTGGATCCGCTGCCACAAGCTGGCCTACCGCATCATCCACGGCAACGACCCGGTGGCGCGGGTCTCCTGGAACAACTATACGGGCACCTACCAGTTCGGCAACCTCTTCCAGATCCACCTGTCGGTCGAGGGAACGGCCGGTTCGACCCCCGCCACGGCCAGCGAGGCGGCGTCGGTCTCCCGGTTGCAGCGAGAGATCGAAGACCACTGGCTGGCCGACGAGCTCGCCCAGCGGCGGTCCGGCCGCCAGCGCTACCTCGACTACATCGGCATCGATTACTACTGCCGCTGGCGCCTGCCAGGAGGGTTCACCGAAGCCTATTCCTGGGAGCCCTATCCCGAAGGCTTGTATGACACCCTGAAGAATTATCACCGGTGGTTCCGTTTGCCGGTGCTGATCGCTGAGAACGGCCTGGCCACCCGCGATCTCGCCCCTCGTGCCGACGGCTGGACCCGCGAAGCCTTCCTGGTGCAGCACATCAAGCAGGTGCAACGGGCCCTGCGGGACGGCATCCCGGTGCTGGGCTACATCCACTGGTCGATCACCGACAACTACGAGTGGGGCTCCTATACCCCCCGCTTCGGCCTCTACTCGGTCGACTGCCGCCGCGAGGATTTCACCCGCGTGCCCACCCCGGCCGTCGAAGCCTACCGCCGAGTGGTCGCCGCCGGCGGCGTCACTCCCGACCTCGAAGCCGCGTATCCCCCGCCCCCGCCGCGGCCCTGATCGACACAACCGCCTAGCGAACCTTCGCCAGGGGGAATCCCCACCGCGGCGGCGGGGGATCTTGTTCAAACACGGGTGATGGCCACGGCGACCAGGCTGAGATCGTCATCGGGGGCGTCACGGCCCATGAACCCGAGCACATCGGCGACCACCCGGTCGAGGAGATCGGGGAGGGACTCCCCGGTATGGCGTTCCAGGAGCGCGGTCAGGCGCGGCAGCCCGTAGAATTCCCCGTCGGGATTGCGCGCGTCGGTGACCCCGTCAGAATAGAACAGGAACAGATCGCCGGCCTCGAAGGGGGTGAAGGTGGTGCGGTAGGATTCGCGCGGGTCGAGGCCCAGAGGATGCTGCCCACCGGCGATGACCGCGGCCTGCCCGGTCGCTGCCCGGCGATGGAGGGGCAGGGTATGGCCGCAGTTGGCCAGCTCGAGGCTCCGGCGATGCAGGTCGAACCGCGCCAGATGCAGACAGAGGAACCGTTCGAGCTTGTCGAGCTGCGGGGTCATCTCGGCGTGCACCCGCCCGACGATCGCCTCGATGGTGGGAATCTGGCCGGGCAGACAGAGGCTCTTCAACCGCAGCATGGCTCGCTGGAACTGGCTCTTGGCCGCGGCGCCCACCAGGGCCGCCGGGACGCCCTTCCCCATGACGTCGCCGAACAGCACGTCGAACGTGCTGCGGCCATGCACGTAGAAATCGTAGAAATCGCCGTCGATGCCGAGGGTCGGCAGGGTCGTGGCGGCGACGCGGGCCCAGCCGATCCGCTTGGGCGGCGTTCCCAGCAACAGGGTCTTCTGGATCTCGAACCCGATCAGATTCTCATGCCGGCGCATTTCGGCCAGCTCCTGGGCCAGGCGTTCGAGCTGGAGGTTGGCGGCCTGCAGCGCGAAGGTGCGCTGCTTGACCCGGCGTTCGAGTTCGGCGTTCATCTGCAGGATCTGCTCGCTGGCCTTTTTGCGATCGGTGATGTCGACGACCAGTCCGGTATATTGCACGAACGTGCCGTCCGCAGCCCAATGCAGGACCGGGGTATTGCGCACCCACCGCACCTCCCCGCTCTTGTGGATGATGCGATGCTCGATCGGCTGGGCGGTGCGACCCGCCGCCAATTCCCTGGCATGGGCGAGCACTTCCTCGCGATCATCGGGATGGACCATCGTGAGCCACAGCATCGGATCTTCGTACAGCTCGCGCGCCGAGTAGCCCGTGACCGTCAGACAGCCCTCGCTGTGGGTGGTCTGCACGGCCCGACCATCGACCACCCGCACAGCGTAGACATAGTTGGTCAGCGATTCCACCATCCGGCGGTAGCGGTCCTCGCTGGCGCGCAACTGGTCTTCCCGCTGCCGGAGGACGGAGCGGTCATGGAAGAGCACGATCACGCCGTCGATGCCTTCCCCGTCATGCAGCGGGGAAGCCACGAACTCGGCGGGCAGGATGGTGCCGTTGGGGAGTTCGAGCAGACAGCACGCCTGCAGCGACCGCCCCTCGCGCGCCGCGAGCAGGAAGGGGCAGAGCTCGGACGCGGCCGGTTGCCCCGCCACGGTCAGCAACCGGAACAGGGCCCGGCAATCCTTGCCGGTCCAATCGGCGGCTGGCACGCCCAGCAACCGGGAGGCGGCCGCATTCATGAAACCGATCCGCCCATCGAGGCCGAGGCAGATGATGCCCTCTTCGACAGCGCCGAGGATCAGCTCATGCTGCCGTTGCAGGGGCTCCGGAAGCCCTCTGAGGGCAGCCAGGGCAGGCGAACGCTCGAACCACTCGATCAGGAACTCTTCCCCGTCGAGGCGGCACGGCGACACGGTTCTGGTCACCGCGAACGGCTGACCCTGCCGATCGAGCATGGAGTGCTGAGCCTGGACGATGGGCTGACCGAGATCGGCAACCGGGCAGGCGCCAGGCAGCGCGGGGCAGATGACCCCATGGCAGGGCCGGCCGAGCAGGGTCTCGGGCTCCCTGCCCAGCCAGGCCAGCGCTTTCTGATTCGCATGGAGGATGACATGGGTCGAGCGGTGGATGATGACCACGCCCAAGGGCGTCGTCTGCAATACCGCCTGCAACCCTTCATCGCGAGCGAGCAGGGCGGCCGCGCGCCCCCACGGGGGCAGCGCGGGCCCACACTCCATGACCCCCATCGGGCTCTTTCTCCTCTCTTCGTCGGTCCGGGGAATCCATGGCCGATCACGCCAGACGCCGGCAAGCCGTCCCGCCGGCCGAACCAGCGGCTCCCCCCGCTGTGGCTGGATTCCTCAGACCCCTCTCACGTGCTTTGTCTATCTTATTCTACCCCCTGCGAGGGGGAACGGCAAGACAGCTCGTTCCTGCCCGGGGATGCTCCCACCGCGACCTGAAACCGCGGTACCGAGCCAGGTGGCAAGCGGCAAAGGCAGGGGGCGCCCCTCGATGCCACCGATCGGAGAAGGACCGATGGCACAAGGGGAAAGGGCGGAACCCCCTCAAAGATCTTCGCCGGGCGGGGCGGGAGGAGGCACCTGGATGGTGCCGTCAGCCAGGCCTTTGATGATTTCCTTCAGGCGCCCCAGCGAGATGCCTGTGCCCATGCCGCCTGGGGCGTCCTGCGGGCCCAGTGGCCACCACCCCTGAACCAGATTGTGCACTTCATAGCGGCCGTCTTCGCTCTTCCTGAGGAACAGCACGCCCTTGCCCTGAGCGGGAAACTCGACGCCGTCCTCGAAGCCGCCGAGCGTGGCCACGGTGAGTTCGGCGCCGGGCAGCACCTCGCCTTTGAGCACCTCGGCCACGACCAGCACGTTGTCGAGCTGGCGGAACCCTTCGGGGGTCCTGCCCACCTCGGTGCTCGACTTGAGAGAAGCGATGACGATCAGATCGGAGCCGGCGACCAGCTCCTCGGTGGACAGGGTCTGGATCATGGCGAATGCTCCCGAAGACAGAATGCACAGAGCTACGAAGAGAAGCGGAACCAACAACCGTCGCATGGCAGATGCTCCTTCCGGATTCAGGCGGATTCAGGATACGTCAGGGCGTCTCATTCCCTGCCTGGGTCGTAGGGTCAAACGCCAGACCAGGAATGGGGATTGCAAATTTCCGGCTTTCATTTACCATGATGCTTCGAGGAAAGACAAATCGACCGCATGAGAATCCTCCAGTGCATCAACGCCTTGACCTGGGGCGGGGCCCAGACCCTGCTGGTCGATCTGTGCCGGTTCCTGACCGCCGCCGGGCACCAGGTGCGCGTGGCGGCGTTCCGGGACGGCCCGCTCGGCGAAGCGCTGCGCGCCGCCGGGGCCGAGGTGCGAGTGCTCGGTGAAATCTGCCTCGATCTGGCCGGGGCCTGGCGCCTGCGACGGCTCGTGGCTGACTGGCACCCTGAGGTGATCCATTCCCACCTGGGCAAGGCCAGCTTCTGGGCCCGCCTGCTTCGCGGCCGGCGCGCTGCCGATGGCCCGGCCCTGATCACGACCGTCCACGGCTTCGAAGCCGATGGCTTCCATCGTCTCGAGCGGCGGATGGCCTGCCGTTCCGACCATCTGATCTTCCCCAGCCGGTTCCTGGCCGAGTGGTATCAGCGCGCACTGCGCCCCCTGCCGGCCCACCGCTGGTCGGTCATTCCGCCCGGAGCCGCGCTCCTGGCCTCGCCGCCCGTGCGGGCCCCCGCCACCACGGAGCGGCCTGCCGCCCCGATCATCGGCGCGCTGGCCCGCCTGCACCCGGTCAAGGGCATCGATACCCTGCTCGAGGCGGCGGGCCGGTTGCGGACGGCCGGGGTCGAGTTCCGGCTAGTGATCGGGGGGGAAGGCCGCGAGCGGGCCGCGCTGCAAGCTCTCGCCGCGCGCCTCGACCTGGCCGACCGCACCACCTGGTGCGGATCGATCGCCGACCGGGTCGGCTTCCTGGAAAGCCTTGATCTGCTGGTCGCCCCATCCCGCCAGGAGGCGTTCGGCATCAGCATCTGCGAGGCCATGGAGCGCGGCGTGCCGGTCGTGGCCACCGCCGTGGGCGGGATTCCCGAGATCATCCGGGATGGGCAGGATGGGCTCCTGGTGCCGTCCGACGAACCGGAGCGCCTGGCCGCAGCTCTGCGGGAGCTGGCGACCAGGCCCGACCGGCGCCGCCAACTGGGCGAGGCCGGACGCCAGCGCATCCTTTCGGAATTTTCCCGGGCCCAGGCTCTGGACAAGCACCTCGAGATCTACACCCGGCGGGCGCGCCCGCCGGCGAAGCGAGTCCATCTGGCCATCTCCTCCGGAGAGCTGGGGGGCGGCGAGCGGCTGGCGCTGTCGCTCGCCGCGGCCCTCCCGGCCCGGGGGTGGCAGGTCACGTTCACCTGCGGCGGCCCCCGTCTGGCGGCCCGCCTGCGCGCCGCCGGCGCCACCGGCCGGACCGCGCCGATGCAGGCCGGGGGGCTCTTCTTCGCGGCCCGCCTGGCCGCCGATCTGGCCCGCCTGCGTCCCACCGTGGTCAGCGCCCACCTGAACAAGGCCGCGCTGATCGCTGGTCTGCTCGCGGGGCCCCGCGGTCCGTCTCGATGCGGGAACCGAGCGGAGCGGGGCGAGGGTGCCCCCTCGCTCGCCGCCCGCGCCCCGGCCGACGTCGCCATCAGCGCGCCGGCCCGCTCGCCTCGGGTCATCGCGCATGTCCACGGTCTGAACCGGGCGATCTACTACCGCTGGTGCGACCGACTGATCGCCGTGTCGGCGGCCGTCCGCGACCATCTGCTCGCCCAGGGCCTGCCGCCGGCGCAGGTGGCGCTGCTGCCCAACTGCATCCCGGGACGGCCGGTCGAGACGGCCACACGTCCCATTGGTCCGCCCTGGACGATCGCCATCGTGGCCAAGCTGCATGCCAACAAAGGCCATCGCTGGGCCCTCGCCGCCCTGGAAGGGGCGCTCGATCGGCTGCCTCCCTTCCGGCTCTGGATCCTCGGCGACGGGCCAGAGCGCGCCGCCCTCGCCCAGCGGTTCCGCCAGGGCCCGCTGGCGCCCCGCCTGACCTTCTGGGGGTTCCAGGCCGACCTCGACCGGTTCTACCGCGACATCCACCTGGTGCTGCTGCCCTCGCTGGGGGAAGGGATTCCCCTCTCGCTGCTCGAGGCGATGCGCTGGGGCATTCCCTGCGTGGCTACGCGGGTCGGGGGCATTCCGGAGATCGTCACCGCGGGAGTCAATGGGCTGCTGGTCGGTCCTGATCAGAGCGAAGCCCTCGTCGCTGCCCTCGCCCAGGCCCTCGTGCCAGAAACCTGGACGCGCCTGAGCCAGGGAGCGCGGGAGCGGTTCGCGACCCTGAACCGGTTCGATGACATGCTCGACCGGTTCGTCGATCTGCTGTCGGGGAACACGGGCGACCACCGCTCGCCGGCAGGAACGGCCGCATCGCCCGACAGTGCCCAGCGACCGACGGCGGCACCGGCCCCCATGGCGGGAAGCGTGCCACCCGCTCGCGGCGGAGCCGCTGTGGCCGGCCCCGCCAGGACGACACGCTCGGTCGAAGGCAGCGAGCGAGCCACCCCGAGCGGGGATATGAACCCCAGCGGGCCTCCCCTGGTCTGGCAGGGCTGAAATGGCTTCCCGCCCCCCCGTTTTGTTCGTGTCCCCGGTGGCCTGGGACGGCCTGCCGCAGCGCCACCAGGCTCTGGCGGCAGGGCTGGCCCGGCGCGGCTTCGCGGTGACCTACCTCGACCCCTTGCAGGGCGGCGGGTTCGGCCTGACCGCCGCCCAGGCCGCCGCCGGCCGTTTGATCCGCCTGCAGGTCCGGGTGCCATTCCGGGCCACCGGCTGGCCCGGCTTGCAGGCGATCGCCGTGCGACTAGCCGGCGACTTGCTCCGCCGCGCCGGCGCCCTCACCCCCCACCACCTGGTCTGGGCCGGCGAGCCGTCGTTGGCCGGCCTGTTCGGTGCCCCTCCTCATGCCACGCCGACCAACCAGACGGGTTCTCCTTCTTCGAGAAACCCTGCCTTGATCCACCCAGCGACAGGCGAGCCATCTCCTCTCGGTCCAGGGGCCGCGCGCCGCCGAGCTGCTGGGGGTGACGCTCCGCTCGTGGAGGCCGAGGCTGCCCCTATCTTGTCAGCGCCCGCCCGCCGTCGAGACCCCCGCCTGGTGGTCTACGACCGCTGCGACCGGCACGGGGCCTTCCCGGGCCAGCGCGCCATCGTGTGGCAGCGCTACGAACGATGGTGGTTCGAACGTGCCCATCTGGTGGTGGCCACCTGCCCCGCCTTGCTGCCGACCCCGGCCGATACCTCGGCCCGATGCCTGCTGCTGCCCAATGCCGCCCGCCCCCGCCGGAACGGCAGGGCAAGCGGGGCTCCGCGACCGGCGCCGCCGCCGTGGCGATTGCTGTCGGCCGGCGCCCACTACGAATGGACCGATCTGCCCTGGCTCGAACGGCTGGCCGGCCTGCCCCAGGTCGAACTGCACCTGGCCGGCCCCGGCCGCGGGCCGCTCTTCGCTCGCCTGCGCCGAGCGCCCGCCGTGCGCGACCACGGCATCCTGCCGCCCGCCGCCCTCGACGACCTGATGGCGACCTGCCACCTCGGCCTGATTTCGTTCCTCGATCTGCCGCTGACCCGCGCCGTCGATCCGCTCAAGGCGTACGAGTACAAAATGCATGATTTGTTCGTTTGGGCGACGGGGCCGGCTGGCCTGCGCGAGCATCCCTGCGTCGACCTGGTCTCGGCGCCCGGCGCCGACCCCGCCGCCGACTGGGCGACGGTCCGCGCGCACCTCGCCCGGCCGGCCACCGCGCCAGATTCGGCACCGGCTCCGGCACCCGCCGGGTCGCCGCAGGCAGGCGAGCGCGGCCGGCGGCGCCGCGTCCCCAGCTGGGACGACCGCCTCGATCGGCTGGTTCAAGAACTCGAGGTGCTGGGATGCTGACTCGCCCACCGGCGTTCTGGCGACCGACCGGGTGGAGGCGGTGATGGCGCTCCTCGGCGTCGGCTTCTTCGGCGAGGGCAACCTCGGCGATGAAGCGATCCTGGAGGGCCTGCTGGCGCAGGTCCCGCCCCCATGCCCCGTCGCCGTGACCGCCGGACGGCAGCCGCTTCCCGCACCTCTGGCCGCCCGCGTGCGAACGCTGCCCCGGCGGGGCGCGGCCGCCTGGCCCGCCTTCCTGGCCGAGCTGCGCCGAGCCGCCCAGGTCGTGTTCACCGGAGGCTTGCTGCAAGACTGGTCGGTCGACGGTGTGGCCTTCTACGCCCTGCGTCTGCTGGCCGCCAGCCTGGCCGGCCGTCGCCCTTCGCTATGGGGAGCCGGCCTCGGGCCGCTCCGCTCGGCCGCCGCCCGCGCCATCGCCGCCCGCGTGCTGCGGCGAGTGTCGGCGGCCTGGATGCGCGACCGCGCCTCGGCCGCCCTGTTCCAGAGCTTGACCGGACGCCCCGCTCACCTGGGGTGCGACTGGTCCTGGGCCATTCCCGACCCTGAGCCGCCCCGGCTTCCGCCCGACGCTCAGCCCGTGCCGAAGGAACTGCCACACCCGGCCGGCGCGCCCCACCCCACGAGGGTGTGGGGCATCAATCTCCGCCCCTGGCGGGATCATCGCTTCCGCGAAGCGGCTCGTCAGGCTCTGCACGATCGTCCACCCGCCGCTCTCCTCGGCCTCGCCGCCCGCCAGGAAGACGCCATGCTGCTCGCCGCCACTTTTCCTGGGCTGAACATCGCCGCCCCGGCTTCGTTCACCGACCTGATGCGGCTCGGCCGCTCGCTCGCCGGCGTCTGGGCCATGCGCTACCACGTCGTGCTGGCCGGACTGCGCCTGGGCCTTCCCCTCATGCCGCTGGCTTACGACGACAAAGTGAAGACCCTCGTCCACGAGATCCAGGGTCCATCCCCCCTCGAAGCTGCCAACTCCTTCTCTCCCGCCGCCCAGACGCGAGAACTGGCCGCCCCCATCCAAGCGACCGAGGCGTTCGCCGACGCCCACCGGCAGCGTCTGTCGGCCATGAGCGAGGCCTTCGCCGCCTTCCTGGATCAGACCCCTCGATGAAATGGAATCAGATCGCATGCTTCTGACCACACCCCCTGTTCGACGCACCGGCGAAGCGCTCCTGCTGCAGCCAGTTGCCTGGCTGTACGGTCGTCTGGTCGACCTCGAACGGCGCCTGTTCGGAACGCTGCCGTTCCTGGTAGCCCAGCCCGCCGCCACTGTCGTCTCCATCGGAAACCTCACGGTCGGCGGCACCGGCAAGACCCCGCTTTTGCTGGAGCTGCTGGCCGACCCCGAACGACCGGCCGCCACCGTCGTACTGACGCGCGGCTACCGCAGCGCCTGGGAGCGCAGCTTCTACCTGCTGCGCGGCCCTGGCCCGCATCCGGCTGGGCTGACCGACGAGGCCCTGCAGGTCAATGCCGCTTTTCCGCACGTCCCCGTGCTGCTCGGCAAGAACCGCGCCCACACCGCCACCATGGCCGAGAAATGGTTCCACCCCGACCTGCTGCTGCTCGACGATGGGTTCCAGTACCGGCGGGTACGCCATGATGTCGATCTGGTGCTGTGGGATGCCACCACCGACCCCGCCCACGCCCGCCTGCTCCCGCTGGGTCGCTTGCGCGAGCCGCCCGCCCGCCTGGCCGCCGCCCACGCCTTGCTGCTGACTCGCTGCGAGACGGCCACCCCGGCACAGATCGCCGCCTGGCGGCAGTTCCTGACCGCCTGGGCGCCGGCCGCGCCCCTGCTCAAGGTGATGACCGAACCCCGCGGCTGGCTCGACCCCGCCGGCCACCCCGTCCCGCTCGATCAGGGCCCGCGCCGGGTGGTGGCCTTCGCCGCCCTGGCCCACCCCGCCCCGTTCTTCGCCTTGCTGGCGAAGATCGGTTGCCAGGTCGTCGCGACCCGGGCCTTCCGCGACCACCATGTTTTCACGCCGGCCGATCTCGACGAGGTCGGCCGGTCGGCCGCCGATCAGCACGCTACGCCGGTCTGCACCGACAAGGACC
This sequence comes from Candidatus Ozemibacter sibiricus, assembly GCA_003327425.1. Taxonomy (GTDB): domain Bacteria; phylum Muiribacteriota; class Ozemobacteria; order Ozemobacterales; family Ozemobacteraceae; genus Ozemobacter; species Ozemobacter sibiricus. Next base: position 141,799 of record QOQW01000014.1, on the reverse strand, counting down.
GGATCAAGATCGACGCCGCCGTGGCGCGCCGCCTGGGCGTCTGGACGCTCCTCACTCGCCTGCAGACGGTGGCGGGGGAGGCGGTGCCGGCGGCGTTGCGGCGGTTGGGGGTGCTGCCATGGGCGCGGGGCTCCCTGACGACGACGCCACCCGCGCGGCTGGCGCCGCGGGGGACGACCCCCACCAGCGCCGGCGGGCCAGGATGACCAGGCGGGCCAGGGCCAGCCCCAGACAGAAGCCCCCGACCACGTCCAGCGGATAGTGGACCCCGACATACACGCGCGAATAGCTGACAGCCAGCGCCAGCAGCAACACCGGCAGCCCGGCCGCCCACCCCGCTTCGCCGAGCACCACGCCCGCCACCGCCCCCGCATTGGCTGCATGGCACGAAGGGTAGGAACGGCTCTTCGAGCAGCCGACCAGCAGGCGCACCTCAGGCTCGACGCAGCAAGGCCGCGACCGGCCCACCCAACGCTTGATCAATCGGGCCGACGTCAGATCGGCCAGGCCGACCGCCACCCCCAGGCAGAGCACCAGAGGCCGCCAGCGGCCGCCGGCGCCGAACCAGAGCCACAGCGCCACAGTCGCCAGCAGGGGCAACCAGAGTCGGCTGTTGGTCAAAAGCGGCATCGTTTCATCCAGCCAGGGGTGTGTCCAGCCGCGATTGAGCAGGGCGAACAGCGCCCGGTCGAGTTCACCCATGCCTCAGACCCCGCTCAGGCCTCGCCAGGGCTCGGGCTCGCATGGCCATCCCGCCCCACCTCCGACCAGCCGCCCTCGAACGCAACAGACCCGCCCCGGGCCGCCCCGATGGGCCAGGCTTCCGACCCGGACAGGCCGAACCAGACATGCGGCGGGACCGACCGATGGTCCATGGCTTCTGGCCCTGGCGAGGGGAAGAAGCGACGCGCCCTGCCAGCCTGACTCGAACAGAAGGTTCCATCGGCTCAATACTCGGTATGCACCGTCTCGAGGTTCTCGAATTTGGCGAACTCGGCGAAGAAAGCCAGCTCGATGCTGCCGACCGGCCCGTTGCGCTGCTTGGCGATGATGACCTCGGCCTTGTTGCGGGCCTCTTCTTTCTTGGGGTTGTAATAGCTATCGCGATAGAGGAAGAGGACGACGTCGGCATCCTGTTCGATCGCTCCCGACTCTCGCAGATCGGAGAGCATCGGCCGCTTGTCGGTGCGCGACTCGACGGCGCGCGACAACTGCGACAGACAGATGACCGGCACGTTCAGCTCGCGCGCCAATCCCTTCAGCCCGCGCGAGATGGCCGAGACCTCCTGCTGGCGGTTGTCCTGGCTGCTGGAGCCGGGCAGGGTGATCAATTGCAAATAGTCGATGACGATCAGCTTGATCTTCTCCTGGCTGGCGGCCCGGCGGGCCTTGCTGCGGATCTCCAGCAGCGAAGCCCCGGGCGTGTCATCGATGAACAAAGGGGTGTTCTCGAGCACGCCGGCGGTACGGGTGATCTTGGCCCAGTCTTCGTCCCCCAGGAAGCCGCGGCGCACCTTCTGGCCATCGATGCGGGCCTCGGCGCACATCAGTCGGGTCGCCAGCTGGCTCTTGGCCATTTCCAGCGAGAAGATCAGGGTCGGCATCTGGCACTGGTGGGCCGCATACTGCGCGATGTTCAGACAGAAGGCGGTCTTGCCCATCGAGGGACGGGCGGCGACGATGATCAGATCGCTCGGCTGGAACCCCGCCGTGTATTCATCGAGCTTGGTGAAGCCGGACGGCACGCCGGTGATCGCCTGCTTGTGCTCGTAGAGCCGCTCGAGAGCGGTGAAAGTCTCGCCGACCAGCTCTTTGATGCGCACGTAGGGCCGCGTCATGCGGAACTGGCTGAGCGAGAGGATCTTCTGCTCGGCCAGATCGAGCTGGATCTCGGCGGCCGCCTGGGGGTCGGCGGCATCGCGGCCGATCTCGCCCGAGACCTGGATCAGCCGGCGCAGCAGAGCTTTCTCTTTGATGATCTTGGCGTGATAGGCGGCGTTGGCGGTGCTGACCACCGCATTCAGCAACTGTGACAGGTACGAAGCGCCGCCCGCATCCTGCAGCCGCCCCTTCGACCGCAGCTCTTCCTGCAGGGTGACCGGATCGCACGGTTTCTGCGATTGGAACAGATCGATCAGCGCCTGGAAGATGAACCGATGCGCGGCCTGGAAGAAATCAGAGGCGTCGACGATCTCGAGAGCCGCGGCCGTCGCCTCTTCGCTCAGCATCATGGCCCCGAGCAGGCTCTGCTCGGCTTCGAGATTGTGGGGGGGAACGCGGCTGAAGGTCTCGGTCATACGGAACGGCCTCCCGCTGAAGTCAAGAAGAGGTCTGGGCGATCTGGGAAATCTGGGCGTGGCCTCGGCGCCAGGCCAAACCCCGGCGGCGACAGGCGACCGCCGCCGACGTCACCGTGGCCAGCGAAAAAGACGCCGCCCCGGCCTTGCGGCAGGGACACCGCACAGGGAAGGCGGGGCGGACGTCGGACTGGAGATCGGGAAAGAGCGGGACGAGGACCTGGCCACGCAGCGCAGCAGACTCGTGGCGCGGACCGCCGGCCCGCGTCGCTCACCGCCCCCGACGTGGCCAGGGCGCGCAGGAGATCGCGATCAGGCTTGGGTGGCCGGCGCGGCCGATTCCTCTTCGGGCAGGACGATCACCTTGACCGTGGCCTTCACCTCGCCGGAGAAGCGGACGGTGACCTCGTGCTGGCCGAGTTCCTTGATGTGATCGGCGAGGATGTTCTTCTTGTCGACCTCGACCTTGGTTTCAGCGGCGATGGCTTCGGCGATCTCGGCATTGGTGACCGAGCCGAACAGGCGGCCTTTCTCGCCGGCTTTCTTGGTGATGCGCAGGGCCAGACCATCGATCTTCTTGGCCATGGCCTGGAAGGCCTCGCGCTCTTTCTCCTCCTGGCGTTTCCAGGAGACTTCGACCAGTTTCAGGTTCTTCTTCGACCCTTCGGTCAGGGGAACGGCGAGGTGGCGAGGGAACAGGAAATTGCGAGCATAGCCTTCGGTGACCCGTTTGGTTTCGCCTTTCTTGCCGACGCGATCGATGTCTTTGATCAACAGGACTTGCATGGGAATTCCTCCTTCGGAATCGCGGTAGAATCGCGGTGGATGCTCAATCGAAGAACGAGTCCTCCTCGTCGTCGTCCCGGGCCCGGGTCGAGGGGGTGGCCGGCGACCGGGGCGCCCGGAAATCGGCCCACACGTCGATGATGCCCAGCCACACCAGCAGATTGGTGAGGAGCAGGGCGAGACAGGACAGGCCGATCCGATTCGGAGCACTGATCTTGTAGGAATCGAACCAGAAGTAGACGATGGACAACCCGGCGATGAAGTAGAGAAGCTTGCTGATGGCCAGGCAGTTGGCCCCGACCTGCCGGAAGAGGGTCTGGGCGGAGGCCGGCCCGACCAGATCAGCGCCATGGAACAGGAACCAGCCGACGATGAACAACCAGATCAGGTTCCAGTCGAAGCGCCAGGTGGCGAACGGCGGCAGCGGGGTCAGGGTGAAGCCGAACCGCGCGCCGAGAGCCAGGGCGCCGAGGTAGAAGACGGCCAGCGACAGCAGGTGCCAGGTGAAGATGAAGGTCACCGGCACCAGCAGCAGGATGAAATCCATCCAGGCCTGGAAGTGCTCGAGGAGCACCTGCAGCGATTGCGGATCGCCTTCCCCCTGCTGCTGGAATTCCTGGATCTTGCGGGCGAATTCCTGCTTCTGGGCCAGGAACAGCTCTTTGACCGCCCAGAGCCGGCTTCCCCCTTCATCGATCAGGGGCAGGACGCCCCAGACCGCCACCGAGAACAGGGTGGCGAGCAGCAGGGTCGCCGCGATGGCGCGCAGGGGCGCCAGCCCGGCCTTGGCCAGGCCGGCCAGCAGGGCCGCTGGCAGCAGGAGCATCGGCACCAGCAACAGCGCGAAGCCGCCGCCCCCCAGCCAGGACGTCAGGCCGAGCGTCAGCGCAGTGTAGAGGGCGAACCAGGCGGCGCCCCAGGCCAGCCCCACGACCATGGCCGGCAACCCGGCCAGGGCCAGCAGCAAGGCCCCCAGCAGGGGCAGCCGGCCGGCCAGGAAGAGCGCCGCCATCGTCCACCCGGTCATCAGGGTGGTGCCGAGGGTGCGCTGGCCGAAGGTCGGAGGCGGCAGAGGCATGGTCATGGCCCTCCGGGGGCCCGCGGAACGCGGGTCCCCGACGATCGTCGGGTCGTTCCTTCCCGGCTTCGCTCAGAGCGCCGTGAAGGGCAGGAGCGCGATGTTGCGGGCCCGCTTGATGGCCGTGGTCAACAGCTTCTGGTGCCCGCAGCAGGTGCCGGTGGTGCGTCGGCTGATGATCTTGCCGCGATCATTGATGAACCGGCGCAGACGATTGACATCTTTGTAGTCGATGAACGCCACTTTGTCTTTGCAGAACTGGCAGACCTTGCGGTGCCGCGGGCGCTTGAATTCAGGTCGAGCAGGGGTTTCCGTGGTGGGAGTGGTAGCCATGGATCGCTCCTTCGTCATGTGCGGTAGAGATGCAGATGGGTGGTCGGTCAGAAGGGAACCTCGCTGTCCCCGCCGCCACCGATGCCGGAATCAGGGGGGAAGCCGTCGCCGTCGCCGAACTCGGGCGCGCCATCGGCGCCGCCCTCTTCGGCGGCCCGACCGCCGCCGCCCGGCCCGCCCAGGAACTGGACATTGTCGGCCACGATCTCGGTGACCGTGCGCTTCTGCTTGTCCTGGGTCTCGTAGGTGCGGTTCTGCAGCCGGCCTTCGACATGGACCGCGCGGCCCTTCGTCAGGAACTTGCTGCAGTTTTCGCCGGCCTTGCCCCAGACGATGATGTTGAAGAAGTTGGTCTCCTTTTTCAACTCGCCGTCAGAGCCCTTGTACTGCCGGTTCACCGCGATGCTGAACTTGGCGATGGCCGTCCCCTGGGGGGTGAACCTCAGCTCGGGATCGCGCGTGAGGTTTCCGATCAGGAAGACCTTGTTGAGGGACGCTGACATGCGGCCATCCTGTTACTGGGGGCGGATCGTGGTCAGGAAGCGCAGGACGTTCTGGTTGATCAAGTAGAAGCGCTCCAGCTCGCGCAGATCGTTGCCGGTGCCCTTGAACTCGATCAGGACATAGTAGCCCTCCGTCTGCTTCTCGACGCGATAGGCCAGGGGCCGCTTGCCCCAGCGATGGACCCGCTCGACCTGGCCGCCGTAGCGGGTGATGGCGCCCTCGACCTTGGCGATGAGCGCATCGAGAGCCTCATCAGAAATGTTCGGCTCGGTGAAGAAAAGGGTTTCGTATGGTCTCACGTTCGTGCCTCCCTTCGGCTTCGAAATTCAGCCCGCACCGGACCAGGGCGCGAGCAGGGTTGGGTACCTTGCAGGATACCACAGCTTACGCCTCGAAGCAAGCCTCAAGAAAGAGAGGCATTCGACCGATAGGCCTTCCCGAACCCACGCATTTTTGGGTGCCGCACGTATTCTTCGTTCGTCAAGCCGCAGGAGGAGATTACGCCATGGAATCGGGACATCTGCACGACACCTGCCCGCGCGGGCGGCTGACCTGGCTGGCGGCGGCGCTCTGGGCGCTCGGCCTGCTCCTGCTGGGGCAAGCCTCGGCTGCTGGCGCCACCACGCCACCGGCCAAAGCCGACTCACCGACCGCGAGGGCGGCGACCACCCAGCACCAGCCTGTTCTGCCGGCCCCTTCCGAAGAACTGGTGATCGTTCCTCCTCCTGAAGAAATGACTACCCCCGATCCCCGACCTTCTACTTCTTCTGCGCGAACGGCAACGACATCTCCGGTCGCACCCGCCTCCACCGCCCCCGGCCTCAAAGCTCCAACTCCTCGCTCCACGATGCCGACCTCGGCCGCCAACCTGCCCCCTGCCCGAACGTCAACGGTCGCCCCAGGCTCCGCCCAATCTGGCCCAGAAACCCGCGCCACCCCCCTCCGAATCCCTGAATCCTCCTCCCCATCAACCGCCTCTTCATCTGAAGGGTTGACCGCCCCAGCCAAGCAGGCCAAGACGGCAGCACCGCCCCCCCAGCGCGACGCCACGACCGCTCCAGCCACACCTCAAGCCAATGCCGGTGGGGTCGCCCAGGCGGCCAGCCTCGTACGGGAAGGCAGCCCCGACGCCAAGGCGGCCACCGCGGCGCCGGTCCCGAACCCCGGCCGACCGATCAGTCCGGCCGCCATGAAGTCCATCCTGGACCGTCAGGCGGAAGGCAATTTCGACGCGGCCATCGCCGAAGCCCGCGCCTTGCTGGCCGGCCAACCCGCGAACAGCCGCCACGCCACCACCGTTCGGTTCTTCCTGGCCGATCTGCTGCAGCGGGTTGGTCGACAGCGAGAAGCCCGCGCCGTGTTCGAGGAAATCCTGGCCACCGGCGAGACCGGCGACCGTCCGGCCGCCTTGTTCGGCCAGGCCCTGACCTCCCTCCATCTCGACGACACCGTCCAGGCGGCCCGCGCCTGCGCCGAGCTGGCGGCGATGGCCCCCGACTCCCCGCTCATCGAATTCGCCCGCTTCATGCGCACCTCCGCCCCTGATTCGCCCGAGGGACGGCTCGGCGCCTACTTCGACCGACTGGCCCAGGCAGCCCCCTCGGCGCCGCCAGCCCCCGCCCAGACCAGATCTGAGCCCGCCCGACCGGCAGCCATGCCCCGCCCGGAACATCTTACCCTCTCGACCGGTTCAACCACGACGCCCTTGCCGGGAGAGCCCATTCCCCGAGTCGCTGCGAGCGGGAAGCCCACCGCCCCGACCGCCGCCACGGCCAGCCAGGCTTCCGGCCGACGCAAACACAAAGCGCAACTAACCCTAGGAGGCTGGACCAGCGACCTGGACGGCCGTCTCATCTCCCGCGGCATGGACCTCGACCTCGCCGACGGCATCGATACCAAGGAGCAAAGCCGCTTCATGGCGGACCTCTCGGCCGACGTCGGACACGATATTCGGCTGGGGGTGACCTACCACAGCTTCGATCATCGGGGCCGCCCCACTGGAACGTTCACCTATGACGGGTTCAGCTATTCCCCCCTGTCAGCCTTCCGGCTGCTCACCCGGTTCTCCGAATGGACGGCCACCCGTTCGATGGCCTCGGGGGTCGACGCCGATTGGGGTGTGACCCTCGGCGTTCTCTCTTCGCAAGTGGAGATGACGCTGACCCAGCGCCTCACGACCGGCGAGCGGATCGGCACCCTCCACCAGCGCCTCACCCTGCCGTTCCTGGGGGTGGCCGGCGAGCTGCCGCTCGGCGACAACACCCGCCTGCAGGGCTTCGCCCGCTATGTCTCGACGAGCGGCGGTCGGGTCGGCGGCACCTTCCACGACCTCGCCCTCGCGCTGCGCGTGGGCCTGACCAAAGACGCCGACGCCCACGGCCTCTCGGCCGCCCTGGGCTACCGCACCTTCGCCCTCGACGGCGACGCCGACCACGACCTGGTCGACACCCGCTTCGCCGGCCCCACCTTCAGCCTGCTCGGCCGCTTCTGATCACTGGCGCTTTGTTCCCCTGTCCGTTTGTCCAGGCCTTCGTCCTCACAGAAGCCCAATTTGAAGGCCGCAAAACCAAAATCATTTTGCTTTGAAGAGCGACAGGAGTATAATTCCCCTGCCCGGGGGTTTACACCGGGAAGTTCAAGAAGGTTCTGGAGGAACGACATGCCCAGGAAATGGTTCACCCTTTGTACCTTGCTCGCCCTCGTCATGGGGGTTGTCGCCTTTACCGGCTGCGGTGGGGGCGGAGGCGGGGGAGGCGGGATCACCGGGCCCACCAATCCTGGCACCAACGAAGGTGCCACCACGGGCAATGGCGTGCTGACCGGCGTCGTGACCAATGGTGAGATCGCCGGCAGCCTTCGCCTGAGCGTGTTGGCGGAGGTCAGCGACCCCGCCGCCAACGTCGAGGTCGAAGCGGGCGATTATGACAGCACCGGCGAGTTCGTCAGCTTCAACAAGAAAGCCACGACCAACGCCAAAGGGGAATACCGGCTCGAGGGCCTGCCCACCGATCGCAAGAATATCATCATCCGGGCCAGGATTCCCGGCGAGACCGAGCCGTTCGAAGGAGTCGTCCCCTACATTCCGACCGATGGCATCGCGACGGCGCCCATCATCGACAAGAACACCAAGTTTCAAGCAAAGCTGGTGAAGTTCGCCGAGAAAATCGACCAGACCTTCGAACTCAACGTCGGCGAAGTCATCAGCAAGATCCCGCCCAAGACCCTTGCCCAACTCAGCGAAAACGAGATCAAAGGCATCGCCGAAGCGTTCGTCAATCGCGAAAAAGCCCAGCTCAAGACCTTCCGCAACGCCGGGTTGCCCGACGACAAATTCACCGAATTCCGCAAATTCGCCTTCACCCTGCAGCGCGAAATCAATGACGGCATCCTCAAAGGGCTCTACAGCCCGAACGAAGGATGGAAGCTCTTCGATGATCAGCTTCGCCTGCGGGCCAAGAGCATGGGCCTGCCGCCCGACGTGCTGCTGGCACTTCAGGACGTCGATCGCACCCTGGTCGGCCAGACGCTGCCTCAGGTGGTGACGAATGCCGAAGTCAAGAACCAGTTCCAGCGGCAGTTCGAGTTCAAGAACACCATCGAACGCATCGAAGCCGTGGTGGCCGCCCTGAAGGTGTTCGTGCCCACCTATGTCACCCAAGCGACCTACGACACGATCGCCAAGGGGGTCGAGCGCCTGACGCTGGCCTTGCAATCCGCCCCCGATCGGAACGCCATCGAGCAGATCCTGCAGGCCGACCCTGTCCATGGCTTGATCAAAGAAGCGATCAAGAAACTCTACGTCGACCTCAAGCTGTTCGAAGGCAATCCGCCCAGGTTCACGCAATTGTACCCGACTCCAGCCGAAACCGCGCAGATCAAGTCGACCGCCGGCTATGCGCCTGACCTGGCCGACCTGACCATCACCGGCGCGCTGCGCACCCAGACCACGCCCTCCGCCGCCCCGCCGACCCCCGACCAGATCGCCGCCTTCCACCAGCAGTTCCGCGACCTGATCATCAAGAAGATTCAAGCCGTGCTGACCGCTCTGAGTGCGGATCAGGCTAAAGCCCTGTTCGTGCTGCTGATGCAGGGCCCCGACCTCGGCCTGTTCGTGCCGCCCGCCCAGGTGCAGCAAGCCGGCGGGCTGCCCACCACCATCGACAACGCCCAGCTCATGGGCATCATCAAAGCCGTCGGCGACGACAAGTTCATCGATCCGCCCCCCGGCTTCCCGCCCGCCCCGGCCGAGTGGGGTCATCTGGCCAAGGTCCATCCAGACAGCCAACTCAATGGCGCGCCGGTGCCCGAATCGACCGTTCCTACCGTCTACACGGGCGTCTTCACCGCTCCTCCGACGCCGACCACGCCTCCTACGTTCAAAATCACGGGCGTGCAAGCCAACGTTCCTGTTCCCACTCCGCAAGGCCAGCATTTCGTCGGCCCCCTGGCCAAGAAAGACAGCGCGGCCGGGGTCACCTTCTGGATCGGCGCCAACACGCCGGCCGAGTGCCAGTTCCTGCCCCCCAACGATCAAGTGAAAAATGCGATGCTGGGATTCGTCGGCCAGATCGTCGACATCGAAGGCACCATCGAAGCCAAGGATCCCACGACCGGCGCTCCCAAGCAGGTCAGGGTCATCACCATCAAGGTCGCCGAGAAGGTCGGATTCGTCCCGCCCGGGTTCGTGCCTCCCGAAAACCCGGTGGCTCCACCTCCGGTGGAAGTTCCTCTCGATGCGATCGACTTCGCCAAAGAGGTCGTCTTCTTCAATAAATACCCCGAATCCGTCGATCCGCAGAATAAATTCGCCATCAGGTGGAATGAGCCGAATTCGACCACCGCGCGCGAAGCTTTGGTGAAGTTCGATCCCGCCACCCTGAACAAGTTCCCCGGATTCGCCCTTGGCTACATCATGCTCGACCACGTCGGCCACACGGTCCAGGCGGCCGGCTTGTACTCGCCCTCGAAAAACGTCATCTTCCTGACGAAGCTGCTGGACACCTTCTGGGGCGACAACCCGCCGCCCAGGACCGTCCAGCCCCCGCAACCACCGACCGGCGAGATCGTCGAAAAAGTCGGCCTGCTCCAGAGCATCCAGCCCAACGTGATCCTGCGGGAAACCAAACCCGACAACACCACCCAGGACTGGATCCTGGAAGCGCCTGCCGGCGCTGCCATTCCCCTGGCCGAGCTGCTTCGTCCCTGGGTCGGCTGGAAGCTGAAGAACGGCGGGCAACCCAAACCCCAGACCACCAACACCTTCATCCTGCTCGACCTCAAAGAAGCCTCCAGTCCAATCACCGGGCAAGTCACCAAGACCGGCACCTTGTCGAAAGACATTCCGACCTCGCGCTGGATGCTCCAGGTCGACAAGAATGAGACTCTGGTCATCGAGCCAACGCCTCAATACAACACGGTTCTCGGCACCTTCATCGGGAAAGCGATCACGGTGACCGGCAAGTTCTTCACCGATGCTTCCAATGTCGGCCACCTCTACGCCGAAGTGGTCAAGGGCGAAGGCGATACCACCATTCCGCCGGCTCAAATGCTCATCCTCCGGGCGTACCCCATCCCCGGGGGTTTGGCGAAGACTGACGCGGGTTTCTTCCTCATTCACCCCAGGGCTCCTACCCCCACCGGAGATCAGATGATCCTCTTCAATCCGGACACCCACTGGATGGATATCCGCCTAATCCAAGTGGCTCCAACGCTGCAGACGCAATTGCAAGCATTGGTCAATAAGTACACCACCACTATGGCGCCGGTGGAGATCAAGGGCTTCTACGGACCCGATGTGCCAGAAACGGAAGGAACCACCACCAAACTGCGCAAGCAGTTCGTTCCGGTTGAGGTGAAGGAGTTCAGCCCGCCCTCTTCGACCCCCTGAGGTTAGGTCGCCCAGAGACCACAACCCCGGGCGACCTGGCCCGGGGTTGTTCTTTTTTTGAGATGCGGCTCGATGTCAGCAGGCGGGGGGAGAATTCACTTCTGGCGCTTGGTCAAGCGGACAACATCTCTCTGGAGTCTTCGTTCGCCAACGGAGTAGCCGGTCAGTTTCGCCAATTCGACGGTGATCGGCCAGACCATGAGCAACCGCTCTTCCATGGTGCCCATCACAAAATTGTCGTCCTCGTGTTCCCGGCGTTTCGACAGCCGGGTGCGGGTCCGATCGAGCCTCATGACCCCAGTATAGCAGGGACAACCCGCCAGATCCAGCGCCGCGCCGATCGGCCTCGGCTCTCTCAGGCCCGGTGGCCACCCGCCGAGATCTTGACCAGGTCGAGCGCCTGCTGCTTACCTTTGACCTTGACCTGCCCGTAGGGCACGGCGACAACGGTCGGGGGGAGATCGACGGCCAGGTCGGCAGGCATCAGCAGGGTGCCCGGGCCTTCCTTCTCGGCCAGAGAGGCGAGACGGGCCGCGGTATTCACCGGGTCGCCGATCACGGTGAAATCGTACTGAGCGCCGGCGCCGAGCCGCCCGATGATCACGGGGCCCCGCGCGGCGCCCGCCACGATGGGGAAGGGAAGCCGCCCCGTCGCCGCCACCGCGACCAGCCCTCGAAAGGCTTCGATCACTGCGGCCCCGCCGGGTCTGTCAGAAGCGGGGACAGACGCGCCCGCCGCTCCGGTCGCCGCTGGCGAGGCGAAGCTGACCAGGATCTTCTCGCCCATCACTTTGTCGATGTCGCCTCCCGCCGCCAGGCAGAGACCGCAGACCATCTCGACCTGCCGGGTCAGGGCAGCGAACAGCGCGTCGGGCGCCAGCCCCGCGACCCGCGCCGAGAACTCCGGAATGCCGATCATCAGGAGGGTCCGCTCGCCCCGCATGGCGGTCGCGGTTTGCAACGCCGCGCGCGCTTCCTTCGAGACCATGGTGCCCATCCATTCCCGCTCTTCGAGGGCGCGCGCGAGGCGGTTGAACGCCCGCATCAGATCGCCCAGCTCATCGTCGCGGTCGACGACGAGCCGGAACCGATGATCGCCGGCCTCGATCCGGCCCATCCCCTCGACCAGCGCGCCGACCGGATCGACGAGCCCGCCCGCCGCGGTCAGGGCCAGCAGCACGGTGATCAACACCGTCAAGGCCAGCAGGCGCTGCAGATCGCGGCGATGGCGGTCGGCCACCTCGCGCAGCGGTTGTTCGGGCGCGGCGGCCAGCAGTAGGAAGTTCCGGTTGATCTGACCCGGCCGCACTTCGACCAGATCTTCCTGCCCGGCCGAGCCGACCCGAGCCGCGAACGGCCGCCGCAGCGCCGCCGCCCACCGCGCCAGTCGCCGGCTGTCGGGAATCCAGCCGCCCCGTTCGGGCGCCACCAAACGTCCCACGGTCGTCTCCTCGGTGCCGATGAAGCGCAACCGCAGGTCGGGCGGCAGGCCCGGCCGCCGCGCCGCCACTGCCGGTCCCGCGAACAAGCGCCGCATCCGCCGCAGTTCGAGGGTGTGGAAGCTGTAGAAGCTCAAGAACAGGAATTCGGGACGTCGCCGATCGGGCATCGGCTCGAGCAGCATCGTGATCCCGCCCACCCCGGCGATCAGGTTCACCGGCTCGCCTGGCCGATGAAGCAGCTGCAGGTACATGTCTTCGCCGAAGATGTTCCGCAAGATCTCCAGGCCCACCGTCAGGCCGATCTCCTCGCGCATCGCCCCGGCCTGGAACCCTGGCGTCGGCGCTGGATCGGCGATCTGACCCAGCGAGGCGAGGATGCCCTTGCCGATCATGCCCAAGGCCCGCGCAAAGGCCGCCATGGATTCGCTCTCCTCGCCTCCGACCGCCGTTTTCTCCCCTCCCTTGCCGAGCGCTTCCCCTCGCGGGGTGAGGATCCGCAGGGAATCGACGGTGATCCTCAGCGGATCCTCGGGCGGATAGATGGCCGGAAAAAGGCGTCCCGCCCGTTCTTTGATCCTCCGCAACGCCTGGCTGAGCGCGGGGCTGGCCTGGGTCGGATCTTCGATGCCTCGCGCCTGACGCCATCGCACGGCCTGCCGAGCCAGCCGCAGCAACCGGGGATGACGACCGACCCGGCTCAGCCAGATCCAGGGCAGGGGCCGATGCAGGACCACCCGTCGTTCGGCATCATCGAGCGCGGTCTGCAAGGCAAGATGGGTGCGCCGCCGCAGGCTGTCCAGCTCTTCCTGATGGAAGCGCTCGATCAACGGCAGGGCCGATGCCAGGGGCAGCAGGCCGGCGCTCAGCATTCCCGTCAGCAGAAGACCGCTCAAAGACCGCGCCAGCGCGCCGCCCGCCATCGCCGTCCTCCACCAGACGACCTGGACCAGCAGCCAGGCCGCCACGGCCGTCCCCCACCACCCGGGATGCTTGTGCCAAGCCGCAAGATGTTCGTCCACGCGACTGACTACCACCAGCCGACGGGACGCGACAGCGGGTCGCGCCGAGAGCGGCGCCTCCGGCCGTGCCTCGGACATTCTGCCTGGGTCATTCGCGGCATCCGGCTCCCAGGTGACCAGCCAGCCAGGCGGCGCCCACCCCGGCATGTGCTGGCTCAGCTCGCGCGCCAGCCAGCCGGGAAAGCCCGGCGACCGCACCTCCCCGCCTTCCCCCTGCCCAAGCAGGGCCAATTCGCAGTCGGGTTCGACGTGCATCCGCACCCGCAGGTCGAGATCTGTTTCGAGGCGATCGGTGCGCGGAATGGCCAGAAACAGCAGGCCGAAGAGCCGCTGGGGCGCTCCTTCCCCGGAAGTGCCGGTCACCCTTCCGTCATGATGGCAGAACAGAGGCTGCCAGAACATCCATGCGGGGCGGCCACTGATGCGACAAAGGACCAGCCGGCCCATCCGCTCGGAGAAGAAATGGCCCACTTCCATGGAGAGCCCGAGATGGATCGGCAACAGGGAGCGCAGCCGCGCCTGATCGACCCCGGGCCGGTCGGTGTAATAGGCGCCAGCCTCATGCAGGAAGCACCGGAAGAACCCCTCTTCCGCCGCATCGGCGATGCCCTCGGCGACGGCGAGAGGCGGGGGGCTCGAACCGGGCTGGCATTCGGCCATCACCACCCGCCAGGGTTCGATGCCCAGACCTGCCAGATCGGCCCGCAGCGCAGCGGCCACCTGCTGCCAGGCCTCGAGGGGAGCCGCGGGTCGGCCCGGCTCACGAGCGACCGGGCGATCACCCCCGGGGGCCAGGGCGGCCCCGGCCGTTTCCTCGGCGGGCAGGAGGGGATGCCGATATCCTGAGAAGGCCTGGGCGACGGCGCGGCCGATCACCGTTTCCAGATGATCTTCCAGAAGGGGCAGGCCGGCCTCGGCCCGCCGGAACCGGCCGATGATCTCATCATGCCGCTCCTGGCACCGGGCCACGCGCGCCTGCCGATCGAGATCGAGGCGGGTCTGCCAGGCGGCCAGTCCACCGAGGAAGGGAATGCTCATCCAGACGGCACCCACCGCGTAGACGAGCCATCGCCGCCAGGAGCGCAGGGGGGATCGATCCGGCGCCCCATCGCCGGGCCGGGGGCCGATCGCCGGAGAAGCCGTGACGCCGGCGGCGGCAGGCGCCGCGGGAGCGGCCGGGCCGCCCGCCGGCGGGACCGAGGGGCTGCCGCCGACGGGAGGTTCAGGCCAGGGCAGAGGCCCGCTCGACGGCGAGACCGAGGGAGCAGCGGCAAAGCGAGAATGGGCCTCATCTTTGGGGACGACCGAGGCCGCCCCCGAAGGCTCGACCGCGTCCCGCGTCGCCAGCACGTACCCGCGGCCATCGGGACGGGCCTTGAACCGCGCCGCATAAGGGCCGGTCTGCGCCACGGCGGCCGGGGACACGACCAGGGGACACGCGGGGTGTTCCTTGCTGAGCGGTTCGAGAGCCTGGGCCTCGGCGAACGGCGCTCCCAGCAACGCGTAGTCGCGGCGCGACGCCGCCCCGACCGGGCCGGTCATCAGCTCGCCCGCCGCGATGCCGAGGCCGATGCGGTAGGGGGCCTCCCCAGCGGCCTGGCGTTCGGCATTGAGCCGGTCGAGCTGATGCAGCATGCCCAGGCCGGCCCGCACGGCGCGTTCGGCCCCGCGACCGGCGTTGGTCCCGGGCCCCGGCTCGTCGTCGGGAAACACGGCCTGGATGGCATCGCCCACGAACTTGTGCACCCGCCCCCCCGCCGCGGTGATGACCTCGGTCATGGCCGCGAAATGCCGGTTCAGCAGGCGAGTCACGGTGGCGGGCTCTTCGCGCTCGCACCAGGTGGTGAAATCGCGAATATCCGAGACGAGCACCGCTCCGATGAAGGAACGTGGAGCCAGCCCGCCCGCCAGATCGTGGCTGGTCTCGATGGCCGCCACCGCTTCGGCCGACAGCAGTCCGGCCAGCGCCTGCCGCTCGCGCAAGCCGGCCACCATCGCGGTGAACGACTGCGCGAGACGTCCCAGCTCGTCGGACCGCGTCAGTTCGAGGCGCTGGTCGAGATCGCCGGCCGCCACCCGATCGAGGGCAGCATGCAACGCCTGGACCGGGGCGACCACGTGGCGCGCCGTCACCTGCCCCAGGGTCAGGGCGGCGGCCAGGCTGACCAGCAGGAACAGCAGGAACCACACCGCCTGCGTCCAGACAGCCCGATCGATCCTGCCCAGGTCGGCCCCGGCCGCCAGGACGACCTGCGAGAACTTGCGAGCCGGAGCGGCCACAACGGTGAGGCGGTCGGGCGGGGCGAAGCCGATCGTCGCCCAACCGGCTTGGGCGGTCGAGGCGGGGACAGCGCCGACCGGCACCACCTGCGCCACCTGGCCGCCACGGCGCAAGGCGGCGCGGGCCACGCCGGCCAGGGCCTCTTGCCAGGCGGCAGGGTAGTGGCCTGGCCAGGGCAGGGCCTCGCGCAGGACGCCGCCTTCCCAGGAAAAGGCGGTCAGTCCGAGGTCCGGCTGGCGCCCGCAGAGTTGGTCGCGGCCTTGGGCCAGCACCAGACGATCGACCGCGGCATCGAGGTAGGCGACCAGCAGAGCATACCGGGGCCGCCCGTCGACGAGGATGAAATCCTGCAGCAGGACCGCCTGGTGACGGCCGATCGAGAACACGAACGAATGGGAGCGTTCCTTGGCCATCTCGGCGGCGAAGCTGTTGCCGGTGGCGCTCTCGTAGCCTTGCTGGGCCATGCGCACCACCGGATCGTCGCGCTCCGGACCGAGAGGGAAGCGAGGATCGGTGAGCCGCACCTGTTCGCGCAGATCGCGGGTGAGCGCGTCGAGGAAGACCCGCAGCGCCCCCAGGATCTGGTCACGATCGAGGTCGGGCGCCACCTCGAGACAGCGCCCGTAGCCGGGATCGAGGACCGCCACCGCCGCCAGCGGCAGTTGACCGATCGAGCCGCGGAACCGCTGCCGGATGAACGCCTTCAGAGCGGAGTCGCCGAAGGTATCTTCGCCAAGAGCCCGGAGGGAAACGCTGTCGGCCGGGGCGGCCACCGCCCGGCGCGGGGCGCACGCCAGACGGGCGGCCAGCTCGGGGTCGCGGAGGAGGGAGCGGAAGGCGGCGAGGTATTCGCCGTCGAGGCGTTCCTTCCCCGCGTCGAGCTGGCGCAAGTGGGCGGCGAGCTGGAGGTCGAGCTGGTGCCGGGCGGTGTCGCGGCTTTCTTGCAGATAGAAGATGCCGGCGATCGCGAAGAGCAGCCAGGGTAGGATGACCGCCAGCAGGAACAGGGCCGAGAACCGTCCGGCCAGCGGCACCTGGGGCCAGCGGCCCAGCAGCAGGCCGCGCGCCGTCGTCAGCAGCAGCACGGCGGGCCAGACGAGCAGGGCCAGATGCAAGGAAAGCGGTCGGCCGAGCGGCGGCCGGTTCTTCACCAGCAGGAACGGCAGATGCCGCGCCCCGACCGCCGGCATGGCGTAGAAGCGCCAGTCGCCGACGGGCTCCATCCAGGGCAGGCCGTCGCGCTCCCAGCGACGGAGGTGCCGCAACTGCCGCAGACGCCGCAGCCAGCGCCCCAGAGCCGCGGCGGCCCGACCGCCGAGCGGCGAGACGCCGCCATTCCCGACCGTCGCGGGCTGCGCGCCCGGGGGGCGCCGGCGGGCCGCGAAGAGGGGCCCGACATCGCCGACCGGGCTGGGGAAGAGACGCAGGAACCCCGGCACCGCCGGCAGGCGAACCTCCAGGTCGCGGCAGGCCAGTTCCAGGGCGGCGCGATCGGTGCGCGGCCCCCCCGGCACCAGCACGAGCCACGCGACCGTCTCGGCACGGGCGTTCGGCGAGTCGACGAAGTCCCAGAGCAGCCAGAAAGGGCGGTGGCGATGCAGGATCGGGGTGGCCCGGCCGCGCTGCGAGGCGGCGATCACCTCGGGGTCGAGACAAGGCCCCGCCACCTGCCGCAGCAGCTTGCCGGCCAGCTCGTCGTGCGACCGCACGCGGGGCCGGCCGCGCGCCCGCCCGACCAGGAAGTCGACGATCCGGGCCATCGACCGCCGCCCGTTGCGCGACCGGGCCGGGCCCTGCACCAGCTCCGGCCCGCCGCCGGCCTCACCACCTGCCTTGCCGCCTGCCCCCCGACCGCCCGCGCCATCGCCGGCCGGCCATCGGAACACCCAGAGTTCATGGCGCGGGAACGGAGGGCGGAAGATACGGCCAGCCAGCGCCGCCCAGTCTTCCCCCTGGCTCGCGCCTTCCCGGAACTCGTAGCCCAGACGCCCCATCTGGTCGGCGAACGACCAGCTCTGCGCCAGGGTTTCGAGCGCCTGCCGGGCGCGCTCCTCTTCTTGCCTGAGATTCCATTCCTGCCGCCGCTGCCGCCGCCAGGCATCGCCGAGTTCGAGGGCGACCAACGGAATGAGCGCCGCCAGCGCCACCACCAACGGCCGCCCCACCGCCCCCCACCCGGTTCGTCGCTGCGGCAGAACCATGTTCATGGAACTCGCCGTTCCCGTTGAGCCACGCTGGGGCATCGGCGATGCATCGTCAGCACATTCCGTATGCTTTGCCACTCCTCTAGGCCCTCTTCCCCAAGCTTCGCCCAACTCCTTCCAGTCTGGCTTGAATCAGCTGGTGGGCATGATCGCTCATTATACCGAGGTCAGCGTGGTTGACCAATCAAAGGAAGAAATTCCTTCTCTTGGTCAGGCTCTTCTGTGTTGGGAAACCGTAGGGAATCGTCTCGCCGTCCAGAACCGATTTGCCTCACAGGCTCGGCCTGTCCAATGACGATTCGACCATGCTCGCCGCTTCCACTTGTCATATCTGGAGCCTGACCAGAAAGGTCCCTAAACGAAGAAACCCCGGGCAAAAAGACCGTTTGGAGCGCCGACCCAAAGAAGGTAGGCTTGCTTGGCGCGAGCCAGTGAGGGGAGCAGTTTTCTGCTTCCCCGGCGTGGCGTTTGCTTCAATCGGGCACGGGGTAGTCGAGGGGCAGGAAGCCCTTCTCGCCGCGGATGCGCAGGGGCGGGCGGACCCGCTCGAGATCGGGATGGCGGCAAGCGCCGAAGATCTGGAGGGCATTGGTACGGCCGACGGCGGCGGCCACCTCAGAGGGAAGGTAGACCAGGAACCGCCGCCAGGCCGCGACGGTCGCGTCGGCCTCGCGCGCCAGGCTGCCCGGTTCCCCGAGATCGAGGCCGAGCAGGAAACGGCGCGGGAAGCGTTTGATCAGGTCGAGCAGCGCGCTGGCGAACGGCGTGAGCCGCCCCTCGCCGTCGTAGAGATCGCGATGCAGGCCGGCCAGATCGAGGCGCAGATTGCGGTAGCGGTGCAACAGGTGCTCGAGCACCGCGAAGTGGTTCTCGCGATGCGGGGCGGGGCCGCGCCCCAAGTGGGCCAGGATGAACGTGGTCGCGGGGTGCGCCGCCAGCACCCGCTTCAACGCCTGAAACCCCTCGCGCGTGCCGGCTTCCCGTTCCGCCCGCGAGCCGATCGTCCAGTGCAGCAGCACCGGCACCCGGTATTCCCCGGCCAGGCGGTAGATCTCCATCAACACGGGATGGTCGCCCGGCGTGCGATGGCCATGGCCGTTGATGAACAGCTCGCCGATGCCTTTGAACCGCCCGGTGGCCAGCCGGTTCCGCACGTAATCGATCGAGGTGTTGCGCTCGAGGTCGAACCCGCGCAGAAAAGGGAAGAACCGGTCGGGTTCGGCGAACCCAGCCCCCGCCACCAACTGGTCGGCATCGTGCCAGACGAGCGCCGACACTCCCATCGCCTGGATGCGGTGCCGGTCCATGATGGCCAGCAGTTCGGCGAAGTCGTCGGCGCTGCGCCAGACGTGGGAATGCACGTCGACCAGCCAGAGCTCGGGCAGGCACATGGCCGACCGGGCCTGCCGCCCGGCCACCCCGCCCGCGCTGGCCCCCACCCTCGTCGCCCCGAGGGCAACCGCCAGAAGAATACCCACAAGGGGCACCACAAGACCATGCCGCGAGCGCGGCGCCGAACGAGCCGCCACGCTTTCCTTCGGCGCCTGGCCTGGCCGCCAACCAACTCTGATGGCGTCAGAGTCCCCAGATTGGGTTCTCTTCGCCGAGAGCGGGCGGCCAGACGCCGCGGTTGGCTCTTCCCCAAGCTGGGGCGACGGATGGATTTGCCTCATTTCGACGATCTCCTTTCTCCCTTCCTTCGGTCATCAGTGCCTGTTCGTTGACCATGCGTGCCCCCGCCGTCATCAGCGCGGTGCCCCAGCGACGTTCTCAGGGGGGAGGGAAGGAAAGCCATGGCAGGACCGTCGCCAGCAGGCAGCACAAAACGGCCCTCAGAGCCTTGACAGATGATCCGGCAGAGGGTATTTTTCTGCCCGCACACTCCGGACCGTGTCCGGTAATCATACCTGGCCTGGATGCAGGATTTCCATTCAGGCGAGTCACACCAAAGGAGTCACTGATGCGTATCCGTTTCCTTGCCATGTGTATGTTGTTCGGCCTGTTGCTTCCCGGGCTGGTCGGTTGTCGCCTGATCGATGGCGGCGACAGCAGCGGCCCCGATGTCGTGGCGGCGCCGACCTCGGTCACCACCGTCTCCACCATCGTCACCCGCCCCGTCGTGGCCGGTTCTGCCCTCCGCGATGTGAAAGCCTCCCTGCTGGCCGCGGTGACGACCGAAGTGGTCACTGGCGCGCGCGTCACCCTGACCCTGTCGGATGGCACCACCTATACCATGACCGACAACGGGAACGGGAAATACACCGCGACCGTCACCAATCTGCAGAACGCCAAGGGGTTCGTCATCGAAGCGCACAAAGGCGACCTGGTCGTGCAGAACCTCGTCACCGACCTGCAGAACACCGATCTGGCCAATCTGACCACCGACCATCTGACCACCACCTTCGCCCAGGTGGCGCTCGCCTTCGCCAAGAATGAAGGCACCCTGCAACTCGCCACGGTGGCAGATCTGATCAAGAACGTCACCGCCATCACCATCGATCTCACCGCGCTGTACAAAGAAGTGGTCGACGAAACCAACGTCACCTACACCCAGCAGCGCCAACTGTTCACCGCGGCCCTCGCGGAAGCCAATCCCGAAGCAGGGGAAGCCACAATGACCATTCTCGAGCAAATCGAGAAGGGCATCAAAACCCTGACCACCACGACGCTGACGTGGAACGATACGATTGTCCAGCCCATTGCGGAAGGTGAACTGCAACCGCCCGTGGTTCTGCCGGTTGACGATGAGACCCAGGTCAAGCTCGTCACCGAGCAGTTCATGAACTTCTTCGGGAAAGCCATGACCGGCACAGCTCTGTCGGCCACAGAAATCAATGAGGTCAGCGCGTTGTTGGGCGACACCTTCCTCAACAACGGGAAAAACAAGAATGACTATCTGTCGTTCTTCGCCAATCCTGAGAACGACAACGAGGAAGAAGACTTCGTCGGATTCACGGGCCGCCCGGTATTCCGGAAAATCGATGCCACCACGTATCTGGTGGGCCTTTCCGGCACGGTCACCTTCCGCAACAAAACTACTCAGACGCTGCGCACCGACATCATCGAAAGCTTCCGTGACGGATACACTTTCGATGGCAATTTCCAGACCTATCGCGCCAATGCCCTCGCCAATGACGACTTCTTCCCCATGGTGATCAAGAAGTTCACCGATGGGTCCTGGAAGCTCCTGGGCAATGGCAGCAAGGTCGATCGCGTCGACATCCATCTCAACTTCTTGCGCGGATATTGGAATGTCGCGCAGCCCGATCAATACAACGATCAATCGCATTTGTGGTTCCAGGTGGAGGATGTGAAGAATTTCCCCGTTCGCAAAGTCGAAGTCAGCGGCGGGAAAGTGACCGGCACCCTCACTCTCGAGAAAAATCCTGCGGAGAACGATTCCAACGCCTGGAATTACTGGGCTTCATGGGGCAATGACTCCACGCGCCATCCTTCGGCCTATCCTGCCACTGGGTGGCCTCTCACTGGCGAAGGCAGCGTCACGCACCAGAACGGCGACACCTACACCTTCAAAGTCACCTATACCGATAATTCGGTTCAAACGTTCATCTTCCCCGTGTCTGGGTTGACGAGCAACGACAAGCCGCTGCTCAATGCGACCATCGCGGCCGGAGCCACCAGCTTCAACGTCACCTGGCCGGCCAGCCAGTTCGCCGACTTCGACGGCTACGAAATTTTCGCCGATGCGATTGCCGAATCGGGGAACAATCGCATTTTCTACCAGGAAACCGCCAACAAAGCGCTCACTTCGGCCTCCATCGCCTATCAATCGTCGAGCTACACCCTCACCCCGGGAGCCTTGGTCAACATCCAAGTCCAGAGCCGACGCAAGAACAACATCAACAGCAGCCTGGCTCGGCAGCTTCGCGTCCCCGGCGGGAGCAGCAGCGAAGGCGGCTCGGCTTCATTGCCAGCGGCGCAAGCCGACACTCTCAAAGCCATCGGTGCCAGCGTAAAAACGATCGGCCAGGGATTGAAGACCGTTCCGGCCCTGCCAGCCCCCGCTTCTGCCCTTTCCTCCTCCATCCGAGCCGTCATCAACGATGTTCCCTCTCAGGAAGGTCTATGGCCCTTGACTGGCTGGCGGTATATTTTCGGCGAGGACCGAGAGCCGCTCGAACAGGAGACCGATTGTTTCGTTTATTCCTCGGGCACTTACGATAGCTACGGCCTGTATCCGATCGTGCGCTTGTTTGACAATGGGGACCCCATGCAGGTGGTCGGGTATGACCCGGCTCCTGGCAAGCCCAATCCATGGTCGGCCGTGCCAGCGAAGGTCTGGATGCGGGTGCTCCTGCGCAAACAACTGACCAACGGCTTGGTGGCAGCCAATCTAGAGACCCAGGGCGGAACCAATCAGCCCATCACTTTGGTCGCAGGCGGAACTCCCCTCTACTTCACCGGTAGCGGCAATTTCACCGGTTCAATCAACGGCGTGCAGCGGAACTTCAGTCTCAACATCACCATGGCTGCCACCGATGTGACCGCCCAAGGCCGCAATGTCGATGGCACCTTCCAGGCCAACTTCTCCATCGATCAGACCGCCTACATCCTCGACAACGCCATCTTCGATGCCAATGGTCTGAAAGCTCCCGCCAACCAGAACCAGAACCTCCTCAAACAAGGCAACACGGTTCTTGGGCAATTGAGCGTGAATGACCAGGGGGCTCTGGTCTTCACCCCGACCTCCGGAAGTCCGATCGTTCTGCAGTAACTGGCCTCTGATCGCTTGTCTCGACCGGGTCGGCCGCCAGGCCGGCCCGGTTCTGCTCTTCCGGCGCTCGCCGCGGACGAACAGCATCATTCGACGCCGGTAGTGAGCGAACAACATCATGGGCGAGTCGGGCAGCGCGGCCGGCGATCAGAAAGTCTTCCGACTGTCAGAGACATGGCTTTCGCCGGCTCCGATAGAAATAGCGCCACGCGATGGCCTAGGTTTCATTCTTCCCCGCCACCTCGCAGCGGCGAACTCTCTGGCGCATATTTTTTTCTGGCGCAAAACCCGCTCCAGGAAAGGGTTGTCGTCAGATTTTCGTCGGGCGCGGCGGGCCTCGGCGAAGAAATTTCGTACAACCCCCGTCATTTTGTGCTATACTGAATGCACTTCGAGTGTGCCGCCCTTTGGGTGTTCTGCGTTGAAGCGTTTGAGTGTCCGCGGTTCGGCGTGTTGTGCCTCCAGTGACATTGCGAGACGGTAGGATTCCAGGTGGTTGGTGATATCGGAGAATATTTTTCAGGAGTGTGTTTGTTACATGGAACGCGGTAAGGTCAAATGGTTCAACGAGTCCAAGGGCTACGGCTTCATCGTGCGCGACAACGGCGGGAAAGACACCTTCGTGCACCATCGCTCGATCCTCGGCACCGGCTTCAAGACCCTCGAAGAGGGTCAGGCCGTCGAGTTCGACGTCGAAGAAGGCCCCAAGGGCCCCCAGGCCATCAACGTTCGCAAGATCTGAGCGAACCAGCGGCGGCGACCACGCCCGGTCGAACGGGTAGGTCGCCTGGCTGAAGCGGTTCTGTTCACCGGCCCGTCCGCACAGGACGGGCCGGTGTGTTTTCCGCGGGCAACCAGAACAAGGACAGAGTCTTTTTTTTGCAGGACCTGCCAGGGGCCACCGGCCCCTGGACCCCATGTCGCCGCCGGCCGAAGAATGGCGGTCGGCCGGCGAGACGACCGCTTCGCCGATGGCCAGGGGGCCAGACCGAGGCGTTTCGACGAACCAAAGCAGGGGCGGATGGGCGTTCGCCCGAGGCGGCGATTCCCTCTTGGCAAACCGGGGAGAAGTGCGCTACATTTCCTGCCATGGAGGCGGGTCCAGATAGTCCCGCCCAGGAGGAAAGGATGAGTCATCCCATGTTCGATCGATTGTGCCGCATCCGTGCCGCCGCGGGCCCGGCCCGCACCAAGGGTCTCGACGACGAGATCATCCAGCGGTTCCTCGGCACCCATCCCCAGTTGGGCCAGGCCATCGAGGCCGCCGCCCGGCAACGCGAGGAGATGGACCGGGACCATGCCGACTGGTTCAAGATGGAAGAGAGCGCCCTGTGCGCCCTCGTGCAGGAGCACCTGCTGAACTTCTACCCCACCCATGGCATCAACCCCTACGTGCCACTGGCGGCGGTCGGCCCCTGGATCATCACCACCCACGGCGCCGTGCTGCATGACACGGGCGGCTACGGCATGCTCGGCCTCGGCCATGCCCCAACCAAGGTGCTCGAAGCGATGGCCCGGCCCTACGTCATGGCCAACGTCATGACGCCGTCCTTCAGCCAGAAGCGGCTGACTGACCGCCTGCGCCGCGAGATCGGCCACACCCGGCGCACCGGCTGCCCCTACGGCAAGTTCGTCTGCCTGAACAGCGGGTCGGAATCGGTCACCTTCGCCTGCCGGGTCACCGACATCCATGCCAAGCGGATGACCGACCCCGGCGCGCGCCACGCCGGCCGCACGCCGGCCAAACTGGCGGCCATCGAAGGGTTCCATGGCCGCACCGAAGGCCCCGCCCGGCTGTCGCACAGCACGCGCAGCATGTACCTGAAGCATCTGGCCTCGTTCCGGAACCCCGACCGCATCAACTACATCCCGATCAACGACCTCGAGGCCCTGCGTCATGCCTTCGCCCAGGCCGAGCGCGACAGCATCTTCTACGAAGCCGTCTTCCTCGAACCCGTCATGGGCGAAGGGATTCCCGGCCTGGCCATCACCCGCGCCTTCTACGACGAGGCCCGCCGCCTCAGCCGCGAGATGGGCAGCCTGCTCGTCGTCGATTCCATCCAGGCCGCGTTGCGCGCCCAGGGGTGCCTCAGCCTGGTCGACTACCCCGGATTCGAAGACTGCGATCCGCCCGACATCGAGACCTACTCCAAGGCGCTCAACGCCGGCCAGTATCCGCTGTCGGTCATCGCCCTGCGCCAGGAGGTCGCCGACATCTACGTGCAGGGCCTGTACGGCAACACCATGACCACCAACCCCCGCGCCCTCGAGGTGGCCTGCGAGGTGCTCGACAGCATCACGCCCGCGCTGCGGCAGAACATCCGCGAGCGAGGGGCCGAGTTCGTGAGGAAATTCCAGGCCCTGGCCGGCGAGTTCCCTGGGGCCGTCGATCAGGTAGTGGGCACCGGCCTGATGGTCAGCGTCATGCTCAACCCGCAGAAGTACAAGGTCACCGGCAAGAGCGGGTTCGAGGAATGGCTGCGCCTGCATGGCATCGAGATGATCCATGGCGGCGAGTACGGCCTGCGGTTCACCCCGTCGTTCGACATCACGACGAGCGAGGTCGACCTGATCGTCGAGATGGTGCGCCGCGGCCTGCGCGACCTCGCGCCCCGCTGAGAGACAGCGGCTCTATCTGCCTGCTGGCCGTTCGCCCCCAAGGGAAGGCAACGCCAAGCGGCGAACGCTCATCGAGTTGCATCGGCTTGCCCGCCCTTCTAGAATGGACGGGCAAGCTTCATTTCACGCCCGGGGGGAATCCATGGATCTGGCCCGCCTGATCGCCCTGCTGAAGAAGAACGAAGAAGCGCTGGCCGCCCTCTATCGCGAGGGAGCGCGCCTGTTCCCGACCGAAGCCGAGGTTTTCTTGAAGCTGGCGCAGGAAGAAGAAGGACACGCCACCCTGTTCGCCAACATCCAGGACGATCTGGCGGCCCATCCTGAGCGCTGGCGGGCCGGGCCCGGGCGGGTGACGCCCGACACGCTCGAACAGCTGCAGGCCCGCATCGACCACCTGCTCGACGAAGTGCGGCAGGGGAAGGCGGCGCCGCGCTACCTGCTGACCTCGCTGGCCAGTCTCGAACAAGGCCTGGCCGAGCGAAGCTGCGACCGGCTGCTCGTCACTGACGAGCCCCGCCTGGCCGACGCGCTGCGCCATATCGCCCAGGGCTTCGTCGACCATTTCAAGCGGCTGCAGCAGCTCGAGGCCCGCCTCTTCCCGCCGACCCAGCCTTCGCTCTTCTGACCGGGTGCCATTCGGCGCGCCCCAAGCGAACACGGTGGACGGGCCCGACGCCCCTGCGGCCCAGGCGCCTCCGAACTTCCGGCTGGTGAGCTGGATCTATCGGCTCGTCGCCGGCCACCCCGGCGCCGTGATGGCGACGTTCCTCGGCGTGACGCTGCTGAGCCTGGGCGCGTTCACCCATGTTCAGATGGCCGATGAGATCGAGTCCACCCTGACCGATCCGGCCGCCCTCGCCACCTGGCAGACGTTCCGGCGGTCGTTCGATGAAGAGCGGAGCATCCTGATCGCCTGGGAGGTTCCCGACCTCGGGCGGGCGACGCTCATCCATCTCAAAGAGGTGGTCGACGCCCTGCACCGCCTGCCGCAGGTGCAGCAGGTCTTCTCGCTGCTCGATCTGCTGCGGGCTTCAGGCGATCGCGAGCAGTTCGCCGCATCGTTGACCGACCACCGCCTGCGCCGCCTGCAGGAGGCGGTGGCCACCGATCGCGTCCTGCGCGGGCGGGTGATCTCGCACGATGGCGGGGCGATCGCGGTGATGATCGTGCCCGACACCCGCTGGCCCGACTGGCAGCAGCAGCTGTGCGCGGCGATCGACGAGCTGCGGCCCCGACTGTTCGGCGAGCGGCCGCATCATGTCTTCGGCTTCCCGTGGTTCAAAGATCGCTTCATGGGAGCGGTCGCCCGCAACAACCGGGTGTTCCTGTCGCTGAGCGCGGTGGCATGCGCCATCCTGGCCTGGATCTTCTTCCCCGACCTCGGCGTGCTCGTCATGATCGTGCTCACCGTGGCGATCCCGGCGGTGCTGACCTTCGCCATCTATTTCCTGAACGGCCACGGCATCAACCTGTTCACCGCGCCGATCATTCCCTTCGCCCTGGTCGTCTCGTTCAATGAGCTGATCTTCATCATCAGCCATTTCGTGGCCGGCGAGACGGCCTGGCGCGACTACGACACGCTGCACGAGCAGACGTTCCGGCGGCTGGCCTGGCCCTGTTTCGTCAACATGGTGACGACGCTGATCGGATTCTTCGCGTTGTCGTCGAACCCCTCGCAAAACATCCAATTGTTCTCGGTCTATACCTCGCTGGCGTGCTTTCTCTCGTATGGCGTGATGTTCGGGTTCGCGTTCGCCTTCCTGAAGGTGTACAAACCGAACTTCGCGGTGGTCGACACCGGGACGGTCCGGCTGCGCGGTCTCAAACGGTGGCTGATGCGCTTCGTGCTGCGCCACGCCCGGGCGGTGCTGGCGGTGTTGCTGCTCGGCAGCCTGGCCTGTCTGGCGGTCGCCACCACCCTGGTCAGCCGCCATGCGCTGGAAGACATCTTCCCGGCCGACGACCCGCTGCTCGCCGCCTTCCGCTTCATCGGCACCCGGTTCGGCGGGCCCTACACCTTCGATCTGATGATCTCGGGCGACGACGTGCTGACCCGGCCCGCGCTCGAAGCCGTGGCCGAGGTGCAGGCCCGGGTCGGCCGCCTGCCGGGCGTCAACGCCGTCTTCTCGGTCGTCGATCTGGTGCGCGATTTCACCGAGCGGTTCGCCGGCGCCGCGTCGATTCCGGCCTCGCCCGAGTTCCTGCGATCGATCGTCACGCTCTACGCTTCGCGCGGGCTGGCCGGCTTCTTCGTCAGCCCGGACTATGCGCGGCTGACCATCAAGATCGGCGTGACCGGTTCGGATGATCGCGAGATCCTCGACGTGGCGGCGGCCGTGCAGCGCGCCGCCGACGCCGGACTGGCCGGGACCGGGCTACGGGCCGAGCCCACCGGCGAGATCTACCTCAACGCCCGCATGCAGCAATTGATCCTGACCAACGTCTGGTGGGCGTTCGGCTCGGCCCTGGCCATGATCGCGGCGGTGTTCCTGGCGGTGTTCCGCAGTCTGCGGTTGGCCCTCTACGCCCTGCTCGTCAACTTCCTGCCCATTCTGGGCGCCTACGCCCTGGCCCATCTGGCGGGACTGCCGCTCAATCCCTCGACGGGGGTGGTCGGCTGCGTCATGAGCGGCCTCGTCGTCGACGACACCCTGCACATGCTGACCTGCTTCCGCGAGCGGGCCGGCGCCACCGGTCGCCACCCGGTGCGCCGCACCTGGTACGTGCTCGACCAGTTGTTCCACCCGGTGCTGGCTTCGGCCCTGCTGATGGGCGTGGCCAACGCCATCTTCCTGTTCAGCGATTTCAAGCCGTTCCGCTACTTCGGCGGCATCGGGGCCGTCATCGTCCTGCTCGGGATCGTCGGCGACCTCGTCGCCCTGCCGGCGCTCTTCCTGGCGTTCGGCGACGGCCGCTCGGCGCCGCCGGGCGCGGTCAGAAACCCAGAGCGGCCGCCACGAGATGGATGCGAATGGGGGTGAGGCGGGGGCGGCGCTCCAGGATGACGACGGCGTTGCACATGCGCCCGGGCGAGCGGCAGCCGTCGGGCGGCGGGCAGGGCAGGTCGCGGGCGCAGGGCGTGTCGAGGTTGAGCCGGCGGGCATTCTGCGGGCAGGCCACCTGCTTGATGCGCGCCAGGGCAGCAGGCACCCCGCCGGCGACGAGCTTGTTCCAGCCGGCTACGATGACGACCTGGCGCGGCCCGAAGATCTGCGCCGAAACCCGGTTGCCCACCCCATCGATATTGACCAGATGGCCATCGGTGGTGATGGCGTTGGTGCCGGTCAGCAGCACGTCGGCGTGCTGGGTCTGCCGTCGCACCGCGTCCTTCTGCTCGGTCGTGAACCCAGCCACATACGGATCGAGGATCGGGTGGCCGCGGTCGGCCAGGGCCGGCCACAGGCCCAGCCGCTCGACCGTCACCGAACCGCAGCGGCCGATGGTCGCCCCGGCCGGCAGGCGAGCCAGAATCTCGGGCACCGCCTGCTCAGGCGTCGCATGGACATGCACCTCGAACCCGTTCCGTTCGAGAGCATGCCGAGTCTCTTCCATCAACTGGCGATTGGACACAAGGAAACCTCCTTGGAGGGAATGTGGTGTTGTGGTCGCACCGCAGCGCCGGCTTCGCTCTTTCCCGAGGCGCTGATCGGCCTGCCCCGAGGCCGTCGGCGGGCAGCGGTGGTCGGCGCCACGACCGACGGGCGGAAGCACGCGACCGGCCGCTCACGGCAAGCCCTCGCCGGCCTGGGAGAGCGACTGGTCGGGATGGCCCCACAGGCGACGGATCTTCTCGCCCGTCTCGATGGCCAGATCATACCAGGCCGGAATCAGCACCAGCGTCAGCACCGTCCCGAAGGCGAGGCCGAAGCAGGCGACGATGCCGAGGGGCGACATCCGCTCGAGGCCGACCGCCTGCTCGAAGACGAGCGGCAGCAGGCCCAGCACGGTCGAAGCGGTGGTGATCAGGATCGGTCGCAGCCGGATGCGCACCGCCTGGAACAGGGCGGCCCGGCGAGGCATTCCTTCCCGACGGGCCTGATCGATGAAATCGATCAGGATGATGGCGTTGTTGACGATGGTGCCGCCGAGCAGGATCAAGCCCATCATGGCGGGCTGGCACATCGGCTTGTCGAAGAAGACCAGCCCCCACAGGGCACCGATCAGCGACAGCGGGATCGACGCCATGACCAGCCATGGCCGCCACCAGTTCTCGAACAACACCCATAGCACGATGTAGAGGAAGACGATCCCGATGACCAGCGCTCCGCCCAGCCGGCGCCCCGTGTCGGCGATGTCGCTCATGCTGCCGGTCAGCCGGATCTCGTAGCCCTCGGGAACGGCCAGCCCGTCGAGCACCTGCTGCACATCGGCGGCCACCAGGGAGAGCGGCCGCCCGAGGTTGATGCCGAGGAGGTCGCTGGTCTGCCGCAGATCTTCGCGGGTCAGCGCGGTCGGTGCCAGAGTGGGGTGCGTCCCGGCGACGGCCGACAGGAAGAGATCGCCCGTGCCATGGGGCAGCACCAGCTCGAGCAGGTCGCCGGCCCAGCGGCGACCGTCGTGTCCGATGTCGACCCGGATCGGCAGGTCGAGGAACCCCGGCATCTTCAGGCGGGCAGGCACCCGCCCCGTCAGCGTCACCCCGAGGAAATCGCCGAGCCCGCGCGGGGTCAGGCCATAGCGGGCCACGAGGTCGGCGACCGGCCGCAGGTGGGTCTCGGGCTTGGTCAGCGTCCAGGCGGGGCGCAGATCGCCCAGACCGGGAATGCCTCGCAAGGCGGCCAACGTGCGCTCGGCGAGCGCCGCCAGGACGGCCGGATCGCGACCGCTGATCTGCACATCGATCGGCGCCCGGGTGGTGGACATGGGGGTGGCCCCGTATTCCGTCACCGATACGGCCGTGGGGCCGGGGATGGCGGCGAAGGCCCGGCGCCATTCGTCCATGATCTCCCAGATCGTGGCGGTGCGTTGATCACGGGTGGTCAATCGGACCTGGATCTCGGCCTGCTGCAGCAGTTGGCCGCCCGCGCCGAAGCTGACCTGGCCAGGCTCGGCCCCGACCACGGTCGACAGCGAGATCAGTTCGGGATGGCGGCGCATGACTTCCTCGAACCGGGAGACGGTGGCCTCGACGGCTGGCAGCGGCATGGCCGGCGGCAGATCGAGCTTGACGGTCAGCAGGCCGGTATCCATGCGGGGCATCAGTTCCCGCCCCACCACCGGAATGACCGTCCGCACGGTGGCCGCCAGGGCGATGAACCCGGCCACCAGCAGCAGCAGCCGCACCCGCAGGGCGCCCTCCAGCAGCGTCAGGTAGATGTCGGCCACCCCGCCGAGCAGGCGGTCCATGCCTCGCGCCGCCGCGGCCAGCCAGCCGCCGGTCGCGCCAGACGCGCCAGACGCCGACGGCGCCGGGCGCCGTTCGCCGCCGAAGAACCAGTCCAGGGCGAGAGGCACGATGGTCAGGGCGGCAACGAACGAGCCGATGAGGGTCGCCGCGATGGTCATGGTCAGCGGGCGCAGGATCTGCTGGGCGTAGCCGCCCACGAACATGATGGGAATCATCACCACCACGGTGGTCAGCATGCCGCCCAGGATCGAAAAGACCACTTCTTCGGTGCCGCGGCGCACCAGCTCCGGGGTCGAGCCGTCGGTCTGCAGGTGGCGGAAGACGTTCTCGGCGACGACGATCGAGGCGTCAACCACCATGCCGACGGCGATGATGAGCCCGGACAGAGTCGCCATGTTGAGCGTGAAGGGCGTGAACCACAGGAAGGCGAAGGCCGACAGGAACGACAACGGAATCGACAGACCGATGACGAGCGAGGTCCGCGCTTCGAGCAGGAGGACGAAGACCACCAGCATGGTCAGCCAGACCGCCGAGACCAGGGCCCCTTTCATGCCGGCCACATTGCGGTCGATGATCGGCTGCTGATCGGTGGTCACCGCGAAGGCCAGCCCCGGGAAGCGCCGTTCGAGGCGGGGCAGCGCCTCCTTCACCGCTTGCAGGGCGGCCATCGCATAGCCGCCCTCGGGCTTGAGCACGTTCAGCGCGATGGCGGGCGAACCGTTGCCGTGATAGAAGCTGCGCGGCTCGGCGGGTCGCAGACTGATGGAGGCGACATCGCCGACGGTGACGATGCCGCCCTGGCGGATACGCAGCGGCAGGGCGGCCAGATCGGCCGGCTGGCGGGCTTCCTGCACCGTCTTGACCAGGGATTCCCGCCCCTGGTTCACCCAGTAGCCGCCAGGCAGCGAAAGATTGTTGGCCCCGATGGCCGCCAACACCGCTTCGGGGGTCAGGTCATAGCGCCGCAACCGCTCGTGATCGAGCCGCACCAGCACTTCGGGCTGATGGGCCCCGAAGACGTCGACGCGGCCGACCCCGGGCAGGGCCAGCAGCTCCTCGCGCAGATCGTTGTCGGCCAGCAGCCGCACGGCCGGCAGATCGAGCCCCGAGCCCGGCCGCGGCATCACCGCCAGCGTCAGCACCGGGCGGCTGGCGTCGGTGACGCGGAAGAACTGCGGTTCCTGGGCCCCGGCCGGGAACTGCCCCTTGATGCGATTGACCGCGTTGATGACATCGTTCATGGCCAGGCCGATGTCGCGATCGTAGTCGAACTGGGCATTGACCGAGGAGATCTCGTCGCGCGAGGTGGCGGTGACGCGGGTCAGGCCGGTGATGCCCTTGATCTCGCGGTCGATCAGGGAGGAGACCAGCCGGTTGACCTCCTCGGCCGAGGCGCCGCGCACCACGGTCATCACCACGATCTGGGGCGGCACGGTGTCGGGGAACAGATCGATAGGCATGGTCAGGAAGGCGCGCACCCCCAGCACGCCGACGATCAGCCAGCCGGCCAGGATCGCCGTCGGCCGGCGCAGCAGGCCACCCACCACGCTCATGGCAGGACCTCCACCGGAAAACTGGCCGGCCACCGCACCATGCCGAGGAACTCGCCGGACACCAGGCGGGCGTCGGTGGCCAGGCTGCCGAGGGCCACCACCACCTCGCCCGTGTCGCCGATCAGCAGCGGTTCGATCAGCCGGCGGCGGGCCTGGCCATCCTGGACCTCGAAGACGGCGAGGGTCGGCGCCCCGGCTGACGCCGCCGCTTCGAGCGGGAAGACGAGGTCGGGACTCAGCTTCAGGCCACGCTGCCGGGCGGTGATGATCCGGGCGGCGCCTTGCCGGTCGTAGACGAGGCCGGGGACCGGCCCCTCGGTCGTCGCTTCCACCGTCACCTGCCGCCACTCATTGAAGGACGGGTGGATCCGAGCGACTCGGAAGGCCGGGCAGGACGCGGGGCCCCCTCGCAGCGGCTCGACCAGCACGTCCTGGCCCGGCTGCACCTCGGCGGCGCGCTCCTGGGGCACCTGCATGAGCAGGCGGGGCCGGCTCTCGTCCTCGAGCAGGTAGACCGGCGTGCCGGGAGCGACGAACTGGCCTTCCTCCTGCAAGCGGGCGGCGATCACGCCGGCCACCGGCGCCAGCAGGGTGGAATAGCCTTCCCGCACCTTCCAGAGGGCGGCGGTGCGAGCGGTCGCCTCCTGCTGCGCGGCAATGGCGGCCTGCTGGGCCCGCAGGGCCTCGATCTGGGCGTCGAGGGCCTGGCGTTTGCTCTGCGCCTCGGCCAGGCGGTTGTTCATCTCGTCGAACTGGCTGCGCGCGATGGCACCTCGCTGGAAGAGGTGGCCATAGCGGCGCGCCTCGCTCTGCCAGAAGGCTTCGTTGGTGACGGCGGCCGCGCGCTGGGCCTGGAGGGCCTTCAGATTGGCAGCGAGGGCGGCGGCCTGCTCGGCCACCGAGCGGGTCTGAGCGGTGGCGGCCTGCACCTGGGTGCGCGCCTCGCTCGGATCGATGGTGGCGAGCACGGCCCCCGCCATGACACGATCGCCTTCGCGATAGGGAAGGGCGATCAGCCGGCCCGCCATCTCGGCGGGCAGTCGGATGGAGGCGGCGCTCTTGACGGTGGCGATAGCCGGCACCGTGCGCCATGCCTCGCCCACTACCGGGCGACCGACCCTGACCAGCCGGGGCCGCTCGCCCTCGACCGGAGCGGCCGCCAGCCGGGCGCGCAGCCAGGCGACCTGCCGGGCCCCCAGGCCGATCAGGAGGGTGAGCACCAGGACCAGGCCGCTCCAGACGCCGATTCGCCAGCGCCACGAGGGCAGGGGCGAGCCGGTCGGCGGTTCATCTGTCGGACCACGACTGGGTTCTCTTGTCATGCACAGACCTCCACATTGGACGGGCGACAGCGCAACCGGGTCGTTCCGTCAGAGGGTCTGGAGGGCTGGCTGGGCTTCGCCCCTCCCCCCCACCAGGGCCGCAGGCCCTGGACCCGGTGGCTGCCGCGGCCAGCGCTTCGCGTTGGCCGGGCAGCCGGCTGAAGGTTCGGATCGGTGCCAGCGATGGCGTGACTCACGGCTTTTTCCCTCGACGTCGGCCCCGCGATGGCGGGA
Organism: Candidatus Ozemibacter sibiricus; assembly: GCA_003327425.1. Classification (GTDB taxonomy): domain Bacteria; phylum Muiribacteriota; class Ozemobacteria; order Ozemobacterales; family Ozemobacteraceae; genus Ozemobacter; species Ozemobacter sibiricus. The sequence continues at coordinate 108,158 of QOQW01000014.1, read as the reverse complement.
GGCGTGCCACCATCGAGCCCCCGGCGGCACGTTCGGTGGCACTGGGGCCGAATGATGACAGGGGCAGGGGCTGACCGAAAGGCGGCTTCGCGCCGAATCCGGCCAGCAGCAGGCACAAACTGCGATCGACCTGGGCGCGCAGTCCGACGGCGCCGCCGGCGATGGTCCAGCGGATGACGGCGCCCTGCAGCAGCCCCAGCACGCACCGGACGGCCGCTTCGGCGTCGAGCGTGGCCGACAGGCTCCCTTCGCGCATCCCCTGCCGAATGATGCCCCCGATGAGGCGACGGAAGAACTCGAGCTGGCGGGCCAGCACCTGACGCAAGCTCGCCTGCTCGGGGTCGATGGCATCGGAGAGCAGCAGGGCGGGATTGATGCGTGATTCCAGGAGCAGCGCCAGATGCAGCCGGCCGAGGGTGCGGAGACGCACCGGGGCGGGAGCAGCATGGCGCGCCAGGGCGGCGAACCCGCGACGCATGCGATCGAACAGCCGAGCGAGCAGAGCGAGCAGCAGCTCTTCCTTGCTGGCGAAATGACGGTAGACGGCCCCTTCGGTGATTCCGACCCGCTGGGCCAACCGCCGCATGGTGAACCGCCCGGCGCCTTCGCTGAAGATCAGATCGCGCGCGGCATCGAGCAGCTCGCTCTTCCGCTCGGAGATCGCACGTCCCATAGCTCCCCCTAAATAAGTAAACGTTTACTTACATACTACCTCGGCGACCGCCAGGCGTCAAGCCCACCGGCCACGAGCGGGCGGCGACGTCATCGGCCACCCACGTCGGTTCACCTCCTCCTCGCACGAGCCGGCCGTCGTCGGTCGGCATGGGCGTCGACAAGGCCGACGGGCGCGTGGCCATCCACATGGAGGTTCCCGGATCGCTCGAACATGGCCAGCAAGAGGGGGGGAGCCGGGCGCGACCTGCAAGAGACTCATTGCCGCCTGATCTTTTCCGACGAGAATCTTGTGCGGCAGCTCCCACTCTGCATGGACAGCCGCATCGGCAATGGCGATGCGATCGGCATCTTCCGGAGCAGGTCGATGACACCGGCACCCGGTGGGAGAGATGCTGCCGGCTCGCGACCCAGTTCCTGGAACATCTGGAATCACCGGAAGAATGGAGCAGCCAGGCAACCGACCCCCTCAAGGCCCGCCTCGCCGCTACCGTTCTGGCCAGGCAGCCAGCGCTGGCCGGCCATGAACGCCGCGCTCCTCCCGCCGACACGCCGGACGATCGAGAAAAAACCCGCTCAGCCCGACGATACAGGGCAGGCGGCCGACGTCGGCCGGCTTCCCCAGAATCGGCACCCGGCCCCTCATATCGCGCGGGTCGAGCCGCTCGCTCGGGTCGAACCGCCGGGCATCGGTGCTGGGTGAATGCGCTGCTTAAAGGCGACGCCCCTCATTCATACGCCGGGCCGACCGGTTTCAGGCCAGGATGGCCCCGCACAAGAGGCCGATCCAGAGGCCACACATGCCGAGAAGGCCGCACAAGAAGGCATGCAGTTCGAGCCTGGTCATGTCCAACCTCCTGGGTCCGTCATGTTTCACCGTCATAAGGAAGACGAACGACACCAGGGAAACGTTACAATGATGTGCGACATGACCCAAGCAACCCGCGGCATGACCGGCCCGTTGGCCACAACAACCGGCCGACCAGCCAGGTTCGAGCCCATCCCGCCGGCCGCTCGCTTGATGTTACCATGGCAAGGATCATGAACCACCCGTCCATCGACGCTGCACACCGCCACTCCCTCCCGCAGGCCGGGCCATGGCTTCCCGACACCCAGGACGGCGCTCCGCCCCCGGCCGGTTTCTTCCAATTTCCGTGGGGGAAGTGGCTGGCCACCAATGCCATTTTCTTCATCCTCCCGTTCCTGCTGCTCTGTTTCGGGGCAGGCACCGTATGGACACGCCGCGAGACCCTGGCCCGCGAGCGCGCCATGAATCAACTCGAGATCCAGATCGCCGACCTGGCGGTCCGGGGCAATGCTCGCGGTTTCTTCCATGGGGTCCTGCAGCGGGCGCATGCCGAGGCCGCGGCGTCACCGACGCGCCGCCTCGCCGTGCTGCGACGCTGGCGCCGCTTCCTCGACCGAGCGTTTCCTGGGTTCATCCACTGGTACGTCACCGACCGGAATGGCGACGTGATTCCCGAGTGTTCCTCGCCGCAAGCGCCGCGGCGGATCATCCGGGCCCTGCATCAGGTGGCCGTCGCCGAGTGGCGCCACGACCCGCTGCGCCTCCCCCTGCGGGAGCGCTGGCGGCCCCTGGTCTGGCCGTTCATCGGTCCCCAGGCCCGCAAGGAGTTCTTCGCTCCGCTGAGCCGAACGCAACCGAGCCTCATGGACGAGGTCCGGTTCGGCGAGGAAAAGACCTTCTTCTTCGTGCATCTGACCGACCACGGGGCGTTGTTCGCCCACCTCAACCAGCGTCCCGACTGGGACCGCCGCCCTCTCGACGTTCTGATAAATCGTTGGAACCGGCGACACGGGGCAACCGGCTGGCGCGCCGGCACCCTCGACCCCGGCGAAACCGGCCCCCTGCCCCCCGAGGTGGAGGCCGCGCGGCTGGCCTTCGAACGCAGCGGGCAGGCCCGGTATTGCGGCGTCGCCAGTCTGGTCCTCTTCCGCCGCATCCAGCCTGGTCTGCTGCTGTGGCTGCAGCGGCCGGCCCCCGGCCAGGCCGCCATCCAGCACGCCCGCTGGTGGCTCGTGCTCGGCGGCGTGCTGCTCGGGTTCCTGTTCATGGTGGCCAGTTTCAGGGTATACAGCCGTGGCTGGCCGTTCACGCTGTCGATCCGGCATCGTCTGATCCTGCTGTTCCTGTTCATGGCCGGTCTGCCCCTGCTGGCCGTCTGGCTGCTGGGACTCGACTATCTGGCCCGCCAGGAAAGCGCCCTGCTGGCCCGCGCCGAAACCGAGATGCAGGAGGCCCTGCGCGGGTTCGACCAGCAGTTCCTGCGCGACCTGCACCTGCTGAACGGCCGGCTGCGCGAGGGCATCGCCCGGGCGTTCGGCTGGCGACGACAGCGGGCGCCCGCGCTCCAGCGCGCTGGCCGCCGGTTCCGACGGCAATTCGAGGCCGACAAGGTCTACGTGTTCGATCAGGCGGGCCAGGTCGTCTATTCCCATCCTCCACCGGGGGATGAAGCGACCGAAAGCGAGCGCCGATACCTGGGAAGCCTCTCGGCCAAGGCCCTGCGCGACATCAATCAGGAACCGCCGACCGCCGCCGGCCAGACGACCGATATCGTCTGGTCGGCCATCGGAGGCGATGAGGAGAGCTGGAAGGGGATCCTGCGCGATCTGGGCAAGATCGTCTATTTCGACCTCTCGGGCGATCAGAACTACCTGTTCCTGCACGCCATCAAAGACCAGCAGGGCATCGCTCGCCGCCTGATCGTCGTGAGCTGGAAGCGGTTGCGCCTGCATACCCAGTTCGTGCGCAAGCGGCTGCTCGAGCAGCAACGGCTGATGCTGGGCGCACGGTTGTGGGTGACCACCGCGACGGGACGGCTCCTCGCGGCGTCCTCTCCCCAGGCGGCCCGTAGCGAGCGCCTGCTCTACCGGCTCGCCCCGTTGCTGATCGCCCGCCAGAGCACCTCCTTCCGGGTGCGCGCCGGCGGGGCCTCGCACTGGCTGGTCGGATTCCCCGGCCGCGAGATGAACGGGCTGATTCTGTGGGGGGCGCGCGCCGCTGACGACATTCTGCGCGATCTGTCCCAGTTCAGGCTGGGATTGGGGGTGTTCCTGGCCGGCATCGCCCTGCTGGCCCTGGGCCTCGGCGTCCATTTGTCCGAGCGGGTCCTGGTGCCGGTGGCCGAGGTTTCGCGCGGGGTGGAGGCCATCCAGCGGCGCGATTTCCGGCATCGGGTGCCCGTCGGCCCGCCCGACGAGCTGGGGCGCCTGGCCGCCACCTTCAATCAGGTCATGGAGGGGCTGGCCGACCTCGAGGTCGGCCGCTTCGTGCAGGAGAATCTGATGCCGCGCGAGGAGATCGTCTGGGGCGATTATCGGGTCTTCGGCGGCAGCCGGTTCCTGACCGCTCTCTCAGGCGATTATTTCGATCTGAAGGTGCTGCCCGACGACCGGCTGTTCTTCCTGATCGGCGATGTATCCGGGCACGGCGTGGGCGCGGCGCTGGTCATGGCGATGGCCAAGGCGCTGGTCGAGCGGGAGATCGCCCGCGAGACGACGGCGGCCGGCTTCCTGGCCATCCTCCATCAGGTGCTGCGGGCCACCTTGCGGCGGGGTACCATGATGACCTGCGCGGTGGGGATCCTCGACATGCGGACCCATCGGCTCAGCTTCGCCAATGCCGGCCAGTGCCCGGCGGTGCGGATCACCGGGCCGGGCGCCTGGGAGGAAGTGTCGTTGCCTTCCAGGCCTCTGGGGATCAGCTCTTCATGGCAGGGGAAGGAGCTGATCGCCGCGTTCGCCCCCGGTCATCGCTGGCTGCTGTTCACCGACGGGCTGGTCGAAGCCCGCATTCCCGGCGGGGTGCTGGGCTTCGCCCCCTTCCAGGCCGCGGCCGCCCGCCTGGTCGGGCCCGACCCGCGCGCCGCCTGGGAGGCTCTGATGGCCTGGCACGACGAGGTGCGCCAGGGGATTCCCCCCAACGACGACATGACCCTGCTCATCCTCGTCCGCCGCTGATCGCTGCCGGGCGCGCGGCTCCTCGCCCAGCTCGAGCCAGCCCAGGCCGGAGCCACCGGGAAGATCGGACTCGAGGCCGGAAAGCTGTGCCCAGGAAGGGTGCTGACCGCCAGGCGAGGCGTTCATTCGCCTCCTCTGTTTTTGATGATCTGATCGAGTTGGGATGGGGTAGCGAGGGATGCCAACCCGTGGCAGGAATCGTGCCACCTGCGGGGTTCGCATTTCATGGGCCTCGCCGTTCAGCCCCGAGCTTGCCCTGCCACAATTCCATCGGTCACCGGCCGGTTTTCGGGCAGTCCCTCCCACTCCACCATCAACCATGCCCCAACCGGCGAGAAGGAACTGTTTTCGATTGGGGAGTTTCAGCGAAAGACTGCCTCGATCGTGCTGGAGAGGAATCTATCAATCGCGGATGCGGATTTTTCGCTCATCGATGATCCACAGCTTTCCGGTCGGATCTTCCCGCGCCAGAACCTCGATGAGTTTTCCCAGAACCAGCAACAACGCAGGCTTGTCATGTCTCTTCAGTCGGAAGACGAGAATGCCACAGGCATCTTGGGGACGATACCGGCGCAAATCGGCAACATCGGTATCGAGAGTCAGGAGAATCCGCTTTTCCCGCAAACTGGCGGCCATTATCACCCGGTCAGAAGCTCCAGCCAACCCTTCTTCGTGAACGGTCTGGACCTCATGCCCATACCGGCGGAGGAGATCGGCGGCTTCGCGGGGAAGGTTTTCGTCGGTTTTGAACCGGAGCATCAGGCTGGCAGAGGGACCAATCGCTCTCGATCCAGATCTGCGGCATATTGGAGAGCGGCTTGGATGGCCTGAGGCGGAAGGCTGGGATAGCTGCGGAGGATTTCCTCGGGGGACAACCCTGCTCCCAGGTTGTCGAGAACGACGGAGACCAGAATGCGCGTTCCTTTGAAACACGCCTTGCCATGGCAAACTTCCGGATCGATCGTGATAAAGTCCTGCCAATGCATCGATCGCCCTCCTTGGTGTCTGTCCGTCAGGTACCACCAGAATACCATGAATGCAACATTCGGTCATGATCGATCCCTCAGACAAGGTTCCACCCCAGCCTTGTCAAGACTCGCCCTGTCATAGGGTATCCCGCAGGCCCCGAAAGGGCCCGGCAAGCTTTGGCTCGGCGAAGCCCTCCAAAGGCTTCTTCCACCAACGACACGCCGCGGCTCATCATGTTCCGCCGCTGATCGCCCTCGACGGCCAGCCGGCTCGCTCGGTCCGATGTCGACAGCGGCTTGAGCATGCTCGGCAAAGTGGAAATATCTTTTTCCACCAAGTGGGCAAAGTGGTTATGGTTGTTGCCACTTTGTGGCAATGGCGACACCGAAACCTTGGCAATCCATGATGTTGGACATCCCCGGAGATCCTGATGGCCACCGGAGGGCCCAGCGGCTTCGTGCGGGGAGCGCGATGCGCCGAGGCTGGTGAGCTGCCGGCTCGGCTAGTTGGCAGGGCCGACGATGGGGGCGTACCAGCCGAAGTTCATGCCGGGATGGTTCCGGATCGCGTTGAAGTATTCGGAATAGACCACGTCGAAGACGTCGACGATCTGGGAACCGCGGCCGGCGTCTGCCCCTGAGCCGGCGCCAGCCACCGGTTTCCCCACCTGCAGCGTGACGTGGAAGCAGGCCAGTTGGCCGGTGGCCTCGGTTCCCAGCTCGACTGGCCGGATGGCCAGGAAATTCACCTGGGAAGAGAGTATCTGCGTGCGGGTCCGCCTCCCCGGCAAGCCCGCGGGCGGTTCTTCGACGCGGACCAGTTGCCAGAAGGGGCTGCGCCGCGCGGCATCGGCCTGCAGCCGATAGGTGACCCGCACGGCGAACCGCGGGGCCGAGCCGGCGCGCGTGCCGGTCGAGCAGACGTCGGCCACGTCCCCCTCGTGCGGAAACCGCAGGAACGACCAGGTCATGCCCTCGAGCGGGTTGGGACCGGAGCCTGGACGCACCTGCACCAGACGGGCGAACTCCTGGGCGAACCCCGCCGGCCCCCGCTCGAAGCAGGACATTTTCAGATCCTGGTGGATCTGCTGGATGACCCGCCGTGCCTCGAGGGTCAGATCGACCTGCTGAATGCCAAGCAGCGAATGGTCGAGGCTGGCCCGCAGCACCCGCCACGCCACCGCCAGCAGCAGGGTGGCCAGGGTCACGGCGATCAGGACCTCGACGAGGGAATACCCGTCGGTCGGGCGTCCCCGGCGCGACCGGGAGGCCCAGCGAGGGATGGACGAGGCCACGGCGGGGTCGCGTCTCATCGCGGTTGCTCCACCAGCAGGGCGCTCATCACCACCTCCTCGCGTCGCAGCCAGACCTGGGCCCGCGTGGCCCCGCGCGGGCGCACCCGCACTTCGACCAGCACTCCGGGCACCGGCTCCTCGACGGGCGTCAGGGTGATCTCGCGCTCGAAGAGCGTGGCATCGGCCGGCCAATGGAGGGCGCCGCGCCTCGGCTCGATGGCGGTGACGCCCAGAGGAAATTCAGGCAGCGGATGGGCGCGATAGTCTTTGACCCAGGTCGCCCCGAAGCCCCGGAAGACCTCGATGGGCTCGAGGGCCAATTGGACGGCGAGGAACTCGAACCAGGCATCCATGGCCCCCACGCGCGAACGGCTCACCATCACGAGCGCCCCCAGCAGCACCAGCGACAGGATCATCATCGAGATCAGCACTTCGACCAGGGTGAACCCGCCGCGGCGGGCGTGCCCGGGCGCGCCCCCCCGCTTGCCACCCCGCGCGCGGCCAGCCGGCCAGAGCCGCCAGGCGAGACCCACCTTCCCGACGAATGCCGATGCTCGGCCATGGCCCGCGCCCGACGCTGTCTGGCCTTCTGCCCCGACCCGGCGCACGCCTTGCCATTCCTGGTCAGCGCAAGCGCGGCAGGGCCGACCACCCAGGCGCATGGGGGGCAGGGCGGTGGCCAGAGACTCCTTCCTCATGGAGCCGCCTCGGGGGCATCCAGCACCCATCGTTGGAAGCTGATCCAGCGCGACAGGTTGACGACATAGCTGGCCCGGTCGGGCGAGGTCAGGGCCGGATCATACGCCAGCCGGTGAGCCACCCCGCTGGCCCAACGCTCGGTGGCCAACCGGTCGACGATGAGCGCTCCTCGCAGATCGAGGGCGCGGCGGGCCAGCACGCAACCGGTCTTGGCGTCGTTGACGGCGACGAGGGCAGCTTCGACCCGGCGCTCGGTCTCGACCGTGATCGGCCCACGGCGGGCGAACAGCACGCACAGGTCATCGGGCCGGGCTTTGATCAGGCTGCCGCGCACGGTGATGGCCGGCGCGATCAGCACCCCCTGCCCTTCGATCGTCCAGGGGGCCTCGGGATCGCCCACGACCAGTTCGCCCGCCAGATGGACGATCCCGTTCAGCCGCAGCACTCGACGCCGGCGGTCGAGCAGGCCGATGCCCTCGAGCATCGCTGCATCGGGAGGGACCTGCCGGCGATGCCACAGGCTGAAATGGCCCCAGGGCCGGAACCCGGCCGGTCCAGTCGTCGCTCCGTCGATGACCAGCCCGGCCCGGTTGAAGAAGCGCGGCAACGGATCCTGGTCGCCCAGCGCGATCGGCGGCTTCGTACTGTCGGTGCCACCGAAGGAGATCCTGCCCCGCCGCTCGCTCGGCAGATCATCTTGATCGATCGTGAAGGGGAGGGCGGCCGGGTTCAGCGACCGGCCCTCGCTCTCGCGGAACTCGGCGAGCCCGTCACGCACCAGCAGCACGTAATCGAGCACGAAATTGTGGGCATAGGCGGCGCGCGGGCGATCCGGCAGGCGCGGCGTGACCATGCTGACCACCCAGACGTCATGGTGCCGGAGCAGCCGGCCGGTGGCGAGCCGCGTGCGCGTGAGCAGGTCGCGCTGCCAGAGGGTGGCCGTCACCCGGCATTCGATCGTGCCCACGGCTTCGCCCGGCGACCCATCGTCGGGGCGGAAGAACGGTGCCCCGTCGTGGTCTTCGGTACGGCGATCGACGTGGCGGGCTTCGGCCGTCAGTTCGACCGTTGGCCCGCCCCGCAGGCTCGTCGCCAGCCAGCGCCCGACCCCCGGCAGGGGAATCGCGAGCGGCGGCGCCGAGGGTTCCCGCACCCAGGCGGCCGTCGCGCTGCGGTAGTCGGAACACTCGCGATGCAACCAGGCGAAGGCCTCTTCCATGGCCGATTCGGCCAGCAGACGCATCGTCTCGGCCTGCTCGATCCGGAAGGACACCTGCTGGCCATGCCGCGACCATTGGTGGTAGATCAAGGCGAAGCCCACCGCCAGAACGGCCAGCGCCAGCAGGATGAGCAGGGCGAACCCCCGACGCCGGGACCTCATGGGGGAGCCTCCCATCGGACGAAGGTGCTACGCACCACGCGTTCCCCCTCGCGGCGGAACGGCAAGATGGTCAGAGCGACCGACCGCTGTTGGAGTTGCGGGGAAAACCAGGTCCCGGGCGGCGCCATGACCAGATGCTCTTCCCCGGCGGGAGTGGCGATCCGCAGCCAGTCGGCGGCCGATTCGACGACCACGCCTTGCAGGCGGGTCGGCACCGCCGGCAGCGGGCCGCCTTGGGGAGGCAGGCCGGCCGGGCGTTCCACCGATGACAGCAGACCGAACCACGCCAGGCCGAGCATGACCAGCCCGACCAGGGCCGGCCGCCGCCAGCTCTGGCCGAGCTGCTGTCGGGTCTCGGGATCGAGATCGCCGCGCAGCAGGTCGAGCCAGGGTTCCCACCAGCGGCGGCCGCCCGGCCCGTGCAGACGGGCGGCGCTGTACGGCTTGGGAGCGGCCCGCCGGCGGGCCTCCGCCGCTTCCCATTCCTGCTGCAGGCGGGCCAGCAGTGCCTCGAAGCTGGGCGCCGGCCGGCGCCCCGCCCGGTCGAGATAGGCGAACGTCTCAGCCAGCAGCCGCTCGGCCTGGGCGGCCTGCGTGAGATCGGCCCCTCCGGCTGAGAATTCCTGTCGCAGGGCGAACAGCAGCGGGAAGTTCTCGGGACCGGGGTTGTTGGCGAGCAGCAGCCAGGCCCCACGCCGGATCTCGTCGGTGGCTCCGCGTCGGATCAACGTGCCGACAAGGTCGCGCACCACCGCGAACTCGAAATGGATCAGGCACTCCAGACCCATCTTCTGCTGGGCGGCCGTCCCTTCGATCATCATCCGCAGCGCCGACAGCGCCTGCGTCTGGTCGAGGGCACGCAGGGCCTTGAGCGCCGCCCGGCGCACGGCGGGCCGCTTCGCTTTGAGGAAGCGGCCCAGCGACAGGGCCAGCCGCTCAGGGCTGAAGGCCCCGAGGTATTCGAGCGCCGCCCCCACCACCCGGGGGTCGGCATGCCCCAGCAGGGCCTCGGCTTCGGCCAGGAAACCGGTCGAGCCGGTCCGCCGCAGGGTGCGCAAGGCGACCGCCAGCACGGCGGGCGGGGTGTCGGCCGCCTGCAGACGACGGCGCAGATCGTCGACGCGAGCCGCGACCCCGTCGGCATCGAGGGCGGCCAGCCAGCGGATCAGGCCCGAGATCGCAGGGTCGGTCGCGGGCCTCGCTCCAGGCGCGGCCCCGGCCGAGCGAAGGCCGGCCGCCGTTTCTGGCGAAGCGGCCGATGCGGCAGGCTCCGATGCAGGACGATCGACCGGCAGCGGAGCGGCCAGTGGCGAAACGGCGACGGTCGTCGCGGCAGCGGTCACGGGCGGCTCACCGGTCAAGGGCGGGGCGGTGGTAGGCGTTGCCTGGCCGCCGGGGGCGGGGCTTCCCGGCCGGTCTGGGTTCAGCCAATGCGCGAGCCAGGTGCGGGCCGCGGGCGGCAGGTCCCAGGCGGGGGCGGCGGCGAGGTGGCGAGCCACCACTGGCGAGCGGGCGGCGGCCTCGATCAGCACCTCGTTCTCTTCGGGCTCGCGATCGTCGAGGGTGGTCAGGAAGCGATGCACCCAGCGCCGCGCCGCTCGATCCTCGGCATGCTCCTGCAAGCGGCGACGGAAATCGGCTTCGTCGCCCGGCAGCAGCCCGGAGGCGGCGAGCGCCTGGGTGAGATCGAGCACCAGCGGCTGCAGGTACCGGATCCGCCGGGATTCATCTTCATCGGCCAGTTCGAGGATCTGGAACGGCAGGTCGGGATCGGGGTTGTTGCGGACGATCAGCAGAACGCGCTCGAGCAGGTCGGAATCGGTCTCGCGGGCCAGCAGCTCGAGGAACAGCGGTTTGACCTGGTCGAAGGGAAAATGGACGCTGGCCAGCAGGGCGGCTCGTCGATGCTGCGGATCGGCACTGCGGAACAGGGCGGCCAGATGGTCGAAGGCCTCGGCCGGATCGAGCCGCAGCAGGCCGCGAATGGCCAGTCCCCGCAGCCGCGGCTCGGGATGCACCAGCAGTCGCGGCAGACTCTGCCACAACCGGTCGGGGGCGTGCCGGGCCAGCAGTTCCAGGGCCGCCAGCCGCACGGCGAGGCTGTCGGCGCGCAGCAGCGACACCGCCAGCGGCAGTTCGGCGGCCGGCCAGTCGCCCGTCCAGGTGCGCAGCACCCGGGCCTGCACCAACGGATGGGCCGCGGCGGCGACCAGCTCGGCCAGATGCGGCACCAGCGCTCGCTGCAGAGAAGGTGGCGCTGACGCCAGCAGGCTGGCCTGCCGCGCCGCCTCGGCCCCCCGAAAGGATTGGAGGAACGCCGCGACGGCCGCCGCACCCGCCACGCCCTCGGCGGCCGCGCGGCGATCGCGGAGAATGCCGAGGGCATGCTCCAGGGCGATCCGGCATTCTTCGTCGTCTTCGCGCGCCAGCCGAGCTTCGAGGATGGCCAGCCAGGGCTCGGGCTCGCCGCGTCGGATGATCTCCTCGATCGCCATCAAGCGGAACGAGCGGAAAGGGGCCTCCAGGTCTCGTTGCAGAAACTGTTCCCCGCTGGCTGGCACGCTCCGCGCTCCTTGTCCCGATGTTGGGCGGGCGATGCGTTCTGCGCACCCCGCTTGACCTATTCCGCGGGCCGAGAACGCCGGCCTGGCCCCTGCAGCTCTATCTTACCAGTTTCTCCTCTCTCGTTCAGGGGCGCTGCTCCTGCCACGATCGGGCCCCATCTCGATCCGTGGAGGGTGCCTCGGTTGCTTCGCCCAGCCGCCAGGTCAGCGCTCGACACCGTCGAAGGGCCGGGCCGACCTGTGCTACCATGAAGATGCCATGGGGTCCGCCAACCGCCACTCGATCGAAACCGCGATCGTCGCCCCCGATACCGCCGTGATCCGGTTCCAGGGCTACCTGGGCCAGGAAGCCGGGGAAGAACTGATGCGCGTCGCCGAACCGCTCCTGCGCGGCGGGCACATCCGGCTGGCGGTGGGCATCAGCCGCTGCCCGGCCATCGCCAGCCCGGGGGTGGCCTGGCTGATCGAACTCATGGAACGGGTGACCGGCGATTTCGCCGGCGGTCTGGTGTTCTTCGGCCTCGACAAGAGCCAGATCGAGCTGCTGACCTTCATGGAGATCCTGACCCAGGTGCCGCACGCGCCCAGCGAAGCCGCCGCCCTCGACCTGCTCCGCAGCTGAGCCCCCGCGTCGCCGGCCGACTGCCGATCGCGTTCCCCATCGTCGCCCCTCGCTGCCTGATCCCACCGCGCTCGCCCTGATGCCGCCAGCCGCCGGCCGATCGCCGGCGGCCGCGCTCGCAGACATCGCGGTTCTCCGTCTCAGCGGAACATCGCGGCGATGGCGAAGGGATCCATGAAGCCACCGGCATCGCCGCCAGCGGTAAAGAAGATGCTGAAGTGCAGATGGTCGACCCCGTTGGCCCGGCCGACCCGGCCGATCATGGTGCCGGCCTTCACCGGCATGCCTGGCTTCAGCGCGGTGTTCCGGGCCGACAGATGGGCATACCAACTGTGCTTGCCGTCGGCATGCACGATCCGGATGGCGCCGGTATCGTCATTCGGCGTTTCCTGCCGGGAGTGGCCGCGGGGGTCGTTGTAGACGATGACCCCATCCCGAGCGCAATAGACGGGCGTGCCGCGCGGGGCGTGGAAATCGCAGCCGTCATCGCCGGCATAGGGCGACGGACGCCCGGCCGGACAGGGATTCTGCCAGAGGCCCCGGCCGCGATTCGACGAGGCGGTGGAAGCAGGGGGCCGGCTGGTCGATCCCGTCGGCGGGGCGGCGGGCGGGACCGGAGCGGCCGCCACGATCGCCGCCAGTTCTTTTTCCATCTTGTCCAGGGCGGCGGCCGTCGGGCCAAGCCCCAGGCGTCGCGACGCTTTCAGCCACTGCCGGGTCCAGGCTGCCGAGACCTGCCGCGAGGCGGCGGGGGCGCCTTCCCGCGCCTTCGCCCGCAGCCGGTTCATGCCATACCGGATCTCGTTGGTGAGCACCGCCCCGATGGTGCGGCGACCGTAGCCGACCCAGGGCGAGGGCTGGTCGCTGGTCAGCCGGGCCAGAGCATCGATCCAGGATTTGGTCCACCACATCGAGGCGATGATCTGCGCTGGGTGGCTCCGGTTGGCACGGCGCTGCAGAATCTGCTGGCAGCCGTAATCGATCTCATTGGCCAGCGCCAGCTCCAAACCTCCCTTGAGCTCATCGAGCGGCGGCCGCAGACGCGTCGACAACGCAGGGTAGGCGGCGATCCGCCCGCGCAAAGCCAGATACAGGTCGGTGGCCCCCACCAGCTCCCGGCGGGCCACCATGCCGCGTAACCGCTCGAGCTGAGCCAGCCAATCGTTCACATCGTCCCGCAGCTCGGACACCACGAAGCGCTCCGTCGCATGACTTCCTTCGGTCGCTTCCGTCAGCGCTTCGGCCTCGTCGCGATTCGCCTCGTCATCGTCCGCTTCCAGGAACGCGGTCTCGGTCGGGTCAGCGACCGGCGGCGGCGGTGCCGTCACCGTGGCGGGATCGTCCGCCGTGCTCACCTGGGGCGGGGCTTCCACCCGCGCCCTGGCCAGCTGCACCGGCCCGTCGTCCAGAGGGGAAGCAGGCAGCGAAGGAGTGGCCATCAACAGGACGATTCCCAGGATCAGCAGGCCGAGGGCGAACTCATGGCAGGTCTTCGGGCTCGTCATGGGTTGTTCCTCCATTTCCAGCGCGCTTCACGTCTTCGTTCGGGGGAAACCAACCGTTGTTCACCCGACAGACGAACAACCCTGCCCAACCATTACACGTTTTTTCGCCCCTGTGTTTCATCGATCGCAACCTTGACGAATAATATCGTATACGATATCATACGTTATGGGTTCCGCAGAAAAGCTCCTCCGCCGCATGCGGGCGAATCCTCACGACAACTGGACCATGGACAATCTTCTGACCATCGCGAGGCGTGCCGCCATCGAGGTTCGCCATCATGGTGGCAGCCATTTCGTTTTCTCTTTCCCTGGCCTGGAAGAAGACGTCACCGTCCCTTTCCGCCGGCCCATCAAGCCGATCTACATCAAGAAATTCGTCGCCCTGGTTGATGCCGTGCGCAAGAAGGAGAAGAAACCGTGACCATCAAGAAAATTTCCCCGGCTCAACCGCCCCACCCCTTCGAAGCCTACACCCGGATCATCAGCCCGCTCCCTCCCGAAGAAGGAGGAGGATTCCTCGTCACGTTCCCCGATCTTCCTGGTTGCATGGCCGACGGCGACACCGAGCAAGAAGCGCTGACCAACGGCAAAGATGCCTTCCTGGCATGGGTGGCGGCTCGCACTGACCAAGGCAAGACGATTCCGGCCCCGCGCACCCGCCCTGAAGATTTCATCACCCCTGAAGCCTCAGGCCGACTCCTGGCCCGCCTCCCCAAATCGCTTCACGCCCGGCTCATCGAGCGAGCCAGACAAGAATCCGTCAGCATCAACAGCTTGCTGCTATCCTTCGTGGCGGCGGGGCTGGCGCAGAAATAGGGGACGGCAACGGGGCTGGCCGTCACCCGGCCGCGCCCGAAGCCTGGGCTGCCCGCCCTGCCGCGGGGCCCTGCAAGACCATGATCGTCACGTCATCGGGCAGCTCGGCGCCGCCGGTCAGCTCGGTCAACCACGCCCGGATCGCCCCGGCCGTCGCTGCTGCCTCGGCCTGCCGCAGCGCGGACAGAGCGGTCACGAGCCGAGAATACCCGACCACGACTTCCCTCGTGGCCTCCCCAGTGGAGCCAGCCTGGTCCGTCACCGATTCTGCCTGGCCCGCGTCGTCCCGGCCCACCGCCTCGGCGCTGCCCGCCACCGGCGCCTCGACCAGCCCGTCTGAGTAGAAGACGACCATCTCGCCCGCCGTCAGCGAACGTTCATAGACAGGGAACATCTGCCCCTTCCCCGTTTTGAACCCGATCACTCGTCCCCCCATGACCAGCTCTTCGACCCCGCTTTCCCCCACCAGGAAAGGCCGGCAATGCCCGGCATTGCTGAGCACCAGCCGGCCGGTCCGGGGATCGAACACCCCGACCTGGCAGGTCATCGTCTTGCGGCGGGCCAGGGTGCCCTGGATGACCTGGTTGAGCAGATCCAGCACCTGTTCGGGCTCGGCCCGCGGGGTGTCAGGATGGGCCACCACGCCCTTGGCCAGGCCGACCACCAGGGCCGCCGATACGCCGTGCCCCGACACATCGCCGATGGTCAGGAACCAGCGCCCATCGGGCAGCGGGAAATAGTCGAAATAATCCCCACCGACCCGGCTGGCCGGGACGGTCGCGCCGAACAGGCTCCACCCCTCGGCCACCAGCGGTCGCGCCGGGAACAGCGCCTCCTGGATCGCCCGGCCCACCTCGAGCCCCTCGAGGCTTTCCAGCATGCCATTGAAGGTTTCGATCATCCGGCCCAGCTCGTCGCGCGAGCGCACCGGCAGATAGGTTCTGAATTTCCGGGCCTGCACCGCCGCCAGGCCTCGCCCGAGGTCGCCCAGGGGCAGCAGCAGCCGACGTGCGACCAAGAACCCGAGCGTCAGCACCAGCCCGAGAATGATGCCCCCTGAGATGCCCACCCGCCAGATCAGGGCCCGGCCCGCCGCCACGATCTCTTGATCGGAAGAAATGGCGAACAGGGCGGTCTGCCGCAGAAACTGGCCTTTGATCCCGGTCAACAGCCAGACCCGCCCTCCTTCCTCGAACTCCAGGCGCAGGGGGGCGGCCTGGGTCAGCAGCCCCGTCGACAGCGGATCGGTCCGCCAGCGGAACCGATCGTCCAGCCGGGCCTGGTCGGCGGTTCCGGGCGAGATCTGGAAAACGGTGTCAGGGAACCGCCGCTGGCACGCCGGAATGGCTTCCCGCAGGTAGAACGGCTCCTGGCCGGCTTGCATCCAGGCCATCATCACCAGGAACCGCACCCGCCCATCGGCCGCCCGCCACCGGAAACATCCCCCCATGGCCGGACTGAGCAACGTCTGCTCGCTCAAGCGGTCCAGCCGCCGCCGCATCACGGCCACCACCCGTTCCATATCGATCCCGAGGCTCTCGGCCGAACTCTTGACCAGTTGATCCTTGACCGTGCCGGCGACGTCGGTCTCCTGCCCGTTCTCGTCGGCGATGGCCCGAGCCATCAGGGGCGCCATGGCCGCCCTCATGCCATCCACCATGCTTTGATTGACCGATTCCCACCCCGGCTGGGCCACCGCACGAACGCGCCCCTGCTCGTCGAAGACCAGGCACAGGTCGGGCCGGAACTGCTGGTGCAACTCGAGCAGATGCTGACGCAGACCAGGATGGTCGATCGACCAGTCGGCCGGCACGGGCCCCGCCAACCCCCGCCGCAGACCGCGCGATCTGGCCGCGAAGAACTCGAGGAAATGACGATCCAGAGCGGCCAGTCGCCGTTCCTGCCGATCGTGCCGGTCGCGGATCCGCACGGCCCGTTGCTCCTGCAACAGGCTGCCGGTGGCGGAAGCGAGCAGCGCCAGCGGCACGCCTGCCGCATAGAGGAACAGCAGGACGAGCTTCCACCGCAGCGACAGCGCGCGCGGCGGCCTGCCCACCAAGAAGGGGAAACACCCGCCTGCCATCAGCAGACCCAGTCCGACCGCGATCCATCGGAGTCGATAGCGCTCTTGCCGCCGCCACGCCGCGACCGGATCAGGAATGGTGACCAGCAGGCGATGGTGGGGGGTCAGGATCCGCTGGGCCCACCACCGGTCTTCCACCAGCAGCGCCTGCCGCTCGGCACGGCCCAGGGCGATGACCGCCGTAGCCAGGCCGGGCGGAGGCCGACCGAACCCTTTTTCCCACTCGTGCTCTGGCCACCGCAGATCGATCAGGCCCCAATCTCCTCCCTCCAGGTGGGTGAACCCGGCCAGAACTCCCAGGCACGGGCCGATCGCCGCCCAGTCGGGCGTCACTGACAGGAACGCTCCGACCAGCGGCCGCCGCGCCCGGGGATACGGCAGCACCAGCAGTTGTCGCCGGGGGTGGAATCCGACCTGGAACCGGCCACCGGTGGCCAGCCGGAACAACTGGTCGGGATGGTCGCTGACCAGCGGGCCGAGCAGGGCTCGCCACCGCTCGATCTCGTCGGCCAGCGCCCCTGCCTTCCGTTCTCGCCAGAGGAAGCGCCGTTGCCAGAAGGCTTCCCAGTCGGCCTGCCGGCCGGCGATCAACTCGGGGGTCGAGAGGCGCTCGACCAGCCGACGGCGATGGTCGAACACCACGAACTCGAAGGCGCCCGGGTAGGTGCGCTGCAGATCGGGCAGCCACACCTCGCACAACGCGAGGAAGAGCGGTTCACACACGAGGTCGGGTTCGAGCAGATCGAACAGCGTCGAGCCCGGCAGGCCCGGCAGACCCATACCCAGCGCTTGCCGCAGCATCGGCAGCCAGGGCCCGGCCACCGTGTCCACCCGGTTTTCCAGGGCTCCCAGCCAGTGCTCCAAACCCATTTCGGGATAGGGCGTATGCCGGAACTGGTCCAGCCACCCTTCCAGATCGGCGGTCCGGCGCGCCAGCACCGGCCGGAACTCCTCCTCGATCGCCCGCTCCAACCCCGTCACCAACAGAACCAGCGGCAGCGCCACGAAGACGGCGACGACCCCGAGCCAGCGCAGCAGGTCGAGGGGCAGGGCAGGGGCGGCAAGGCGCGGCGACCGGCCGTTCATCGCAGCTCCTCCGGGCTCGCCACGCCCTGGATGACCAGAACCGTCAGATCATCCTCGGGAATGTCCCGACCGCTGCAGACTCGTACCCAATCGACGAGGCGGGCCGCCGTCGCGCCGGCCGTCGGCCCGGCCAGATCGGGCAGGTGCCGCTGCAGGCCCGCCACCCCGAGCGGCCGACCCGTCTTCGCTTCGATCGCCTCGATGACCCCATCAGAATAGAACACCACGACATCCCCCGCCTCCAGGGCCAGTCGAGTCGCGGGTTCGACCGCCGCGAACCGCGCCCCGACGATCTTGCCGTGCACCTCCAGCAGTCGAGGCGCCTGCCCCCGCCGCCACAGCATCGGCCAGGGATGCCCCGCCCCCGCGATAGCCAGGGTGGCCGTCGTCGCATCCAACACGGCGGCCTGGCACGTCATCAACTGCCGAACCCTGGCGGTCGCCCGCATCACCTCGCGCAGGGCGGCGATCACCGCTTCGGGCCGCCCCATCGTCGCCGGATGCCGCACCGTCGCCTTGGCCAGGGCGGTGACCAGGGCGGCTCCGATGCCGTGCCCCGTCACATCGCCGATGAACAGGAACGCCCGGTCATCGGCTAGAGCGAAGTGATCGAAGACATCGCCGCCGACTCGGCTGGCGGTGCGGCAGACGCCGGCGATCTCCCACCTTCCGCAGCGCAGCGGCGCCGGTGGGAAGAACTGCTCCTGGATCGTCCGCGCGACCTCGAGGTCGGCCAGGCTTTCCATCATCGAATCGAAAAGGCGGGCCAGACCGCCGAACTCATCGGCCGCGGCGATGCCGATCCGGTGCTCGAATCGACGCTCCCGGATGGCCTGCAGCCCCTCGGTCAACCGCCCGACCGGACGGAGGAACGACCTGGCCAACGACAGGCTGGTGGCCAGACTGATCAGCACCAGCACCAGCACCGCCCCCAGGAAGCGCGCTCTCAGTTCATCCAGGACGGCCCGGATCGACCGATCCGAGGTCGCGGCGACCAGCGAGAAGCAGGTGATGTTGACGCCTCGCAGCCCGGTCAGCAGGAAGCCTTCCCCGCCGCGCACGACCCGCGAACGCACCAGACTCTGCCCCTCGGCCAGCCTGGCCAGCACCGCCGAGGCCCCCGGCACCACCGCCGACGCCGGCAGACGGCGAGTCGGGTCCAGCACATGGAAGGCCTGCACCCGCAGCGCGGTCGACCCGCGCCGCCGCGGCCGCAGCTCCTGTCGCAGGTACAATTCCTCGAAGCGGTCCCGCGACCAGCGGATGAAGGCGACATACCAAGCCTGCCAGGCGGCGTCGAGCAACGGCAGCAGGGCGATGACGCTCCGCTGGTCATCGGCTTCGAGGAACCCCAGCGCCACCGGTTTGTCCAAAAGCCCGCTCGACAGGGCTTCGACCTCGCCGAGCGGCTCGCTGTCATCGGCCCCGCTGGCCGCCGTCGAGCGCGACCCGTAGAACCGCAGATAGGCGCGGGCCAGCCGGTCGGCCCCGCGGCCGCCGCTGAGGCGGTTGCGCTGCCCGCCGCGGCCCTCCTCCTCGAACACCACTCGACCGGCCCGATCGAACACCAGGCAGGAATCCATGCCCAGCCGGCGTAGCGACGGCCACTCGCGCCGAAAGGCCTCCAGCGGCGGATGCCTGGCGAACCCCAACCGGATCGCCAGTCGTTCGAGCCTCCGCCGCAGGCGATGATGGTCGGCCAGCATCTGCTGGTCCCAGGTCACGAGCGCCTTTTCCGCTTCTCGATGGACGCGATCTTCGAGCGCCGCCCGCTGTTCGGCCAGGAAGACCCGCACTGCCAGCGCCAGAATGAGCGAAGGCACCGCCACCGCATAGAGGAAAGCGGCTACCAGGCTGGTCCGCACCGACCTTTCCAGGAGGGCGAACCGCGACGACCACCCGAGGGGAAGCATCCCGGCCAGCAGGCCCGCCAACCCGATCAGCCAGGGCAGCGGCGGATCGGCCACGCCAGGCCGTCGTTGACGGCCGACCACCCATAGTTCGGGGCCGATGGCCCGCCGGGCCACCAGACTGCGCGGCAGCCGGAGCACCTCGGTGGGTGCCGCCGTCAGGGCCGCCCACACTCGCCGGCTGGCCTTGGGAGAGAATCCCAGCCGGCCCATCCCCTGAATGGTGGCGCGATCCGCCCGCAGGAGAACGAGCCGCACGCCGGGATACCGTCGGTGCAACCTCGCGATCCGGTCCTGCACGCATGCTTCCTGCAGGGAATCGGGAGTATCGATGAACACGAAGAACATCCCTCGGGCCGTGGGCTGCGACAGGTAGACATACCGCTCCCGGGGAGCGGGCTGCGCCAGCTGCACCTGCCGGAAGACCCGTCGATCGGTCCGGGCGAACGGCCCCAGGAAGCTGCGGATGAACGAGCGCTCCCCGGCGGCGAACTCCCCGCCGGCCACCACCGCCCGACCGGCGGCGAAAAACCGCCGCAGCAAGGCGCGCGGCACCGGCCGCCCGTCCGGGCCTTCCCCCGTCGCCACCTCGCCGCGACCATCCAGCAGCAGCCACGTGACTCGACCGGGAAACCGCTCCTGGATCTCACCGCTGACCTGGGCCCAGACCTCGACTGGCGCCGAGGCGGCGAACACCCGCTGCTCCACTGCCTGCAGGAACCGGGTGACCTCGATGGTCGGGTCGCTCCCCGGCTCGGCCTCGGCCAGCAGGTATTCGAGCCGGCGGGCGTCCTCGACCAGCTGGGCTGCGGCCCGCTCCCGTTCCAGGAAATGCAGGCCGAGGGCCACCAGGAGGAACGGCATGGCCAGCAGAAAGGCCAGGATCCTCCGCTCAAGCGGGGAAAACCCGGCCGGGCCGGTTCCGACAGGTGGCAACGGCGGCGGTACAGCAGGCAGGGCCGGGCAATCCTGGATCACGTCGCCCTTCCCGGCGAACGGCTCGACCCAGGGGCCATCTCTGATTCATCCCGGTGGCAGGTCTGTCGGGAACCGCGTGCCCCGAGCGGTGACGCCCATTTCCGAACCATGTCTCCATCGACCGTACACCACCCGTGGCCACCACGCAACCAGGTACCGATCTTCGTGGGTCATGCTCAGCAGCAACCATGGCCATCGGCGAAGCGGTCGCACCACCTGTGGCATGTCCCGCGGTCGACCAGCAGGGAGAAGGGGTCCAGGGGCCGATGGCCCCTGGCGGTGCGGTCAAAGATGGGGGGTCCTTCCTCGCAGGCGAACTACCCGTTCCAAAAGCGGGATTCGCCGTGCCCCTCGACCGGCCAGTCGCCGATCAGCCCACCGCGATCGGCGATCAACGATCGGCGTCGACGTCGGCGCCCGGGCCGGGCGCTTCCACCTTTACCGATGCCGGCGCGGGAACGAGGAAGGAGGCGATCGCCCCCGACGGCGAGGCAAGCATCGTGGGAGAGGCGGTCAGAGCGGAATTGGCCCCGCTTCCTGTGGCACCGACCGGAGAACTGACCGCCGGCCAAGGCTCGGAGCCTGGGCGCTCTCGCGGCCGGCTCGCCCACCAGCCGCCGATGGCCAGGGCGGCCGCGACCATCACCGCCACGGCGGTGCCGCTCAGGCTGCCCAGCCACCCCAGGCCGCCGGCAGCCCCTGCCCCCGCCGCGGCGGCCGAGCCGGCGCTGGCACCGGATGCGGCCGACCCCGCACTGGGACTGGCTCCCGAGCTCCCTTCCCCCGGGAAGGGGGTCTGATGGATCAGGTTCTTGATTCGCGCGGCCCCGGCCGCGAACGCCTCGGGCCGGTAGAGGGAACCCAGCCCCTGCAGATCGCCCAGCCGGCGCTGGAACTCTCGGCAGACCGAGCAGCCGGCCAGGTGCTGCCGGACCGCCGGCCCGGCGCCCTGCCCGTCGATCAAGGCGTCCTGGATGCGCTCGCACTCACCCGACTGGCTCATGATCCGCCTCCTTGGCCGCAGGCCCTTTCAGCTTCGCCAGGGCCCGATGGAGCTTGACCCGCAGCGCGTTCTCGGTCTGGCCGGTCAGTTCGGCCAGCTCGGCGAACGACAACCCCTTGAACACGCGGGCCTCGATGAGGAACCTCGTCTCCTCGTTCAGGGTAGCCAGGAAATCCTGCATGGCCACCCGTTTGACCGCTTCGGATTCGGGGTCGGGCAGTTCGGCGGGCGGAATGGCCAGCAGCACGCGCTCTTCGATCCGCCGGCGCCGCACGTGATCGATCAGGGCATTTTTGGCGATGGTCGCCACGAAGTTGAAAAACTTGTTCTTGGGATCGAACTGCCGGATGTTGAGAAACGCCTTCAGGAAGGCTTCCTGCGCCACATCCTCGGCCACCGCCGGCGGCGCGCCCCGCACCCGCAGCAACCCGACCAGCAGCGGGAAGTGGCGGTCGACCAGCGTGTCGAACCACTGCCGCTCGCCGTTCTGCACACGAACGACCAGTTCGGCATCGGGCAGGTGCGAACCGAGGGTCATGGCTCTCCTGGTGGCTCAGAGGGTGGAAACAAAACGACCGGCTGGTCTTCCGCCAGGGGCGGGGCACCAACCACCGGTGTTCGATTGATACCATGGTTGCCACCTGATTTTCCACCTTTCGCACGACGGGGCCCGATCATCTCATCGGCCTCATCGCTGACCCTTCACCCCCTGAGACGATCGACCGGGCCGGTTCATTACACCGAATTTCTTTTTTCTTTTTCATCGAATCAGGCGAGAGCCTGTCGCGCGCCGACCGTCTGCCGCCATGAACCACAGGGGAGGGCTCTCGACCCGCGGGCGACCAACCTTTGGCGAACAGGCCCTTGTGATGCGCCTATTTGGTGGTTCGAGAAAAGAAAGAAGGTGCGGCCGCCCCAATTCGCCGCCCTTTCGGGGTTGACATCAGTCTCTGTTGCCCCGGGAGACAGTAGAGAGAATCATAGTGCCCAAATCAGGACCCGAGCGAAATCGAAAGCACCCCCTCATGTTCTTCCAGCAGCTGCCCCCTTCGAACCCCAGGCCGACCAAGCCAACGCCGCCGTCCGAGCTGGTTGTTTCTCGCGTCCCAGGCTGATCGGCAGGAATGTTCCGGCGAGCGGAAATAGTTGTGTAATGCCAGCCAGGGGATGTTCGTCTTCAGGGTGGAATCGGCCCCACGCACGAACCACCAACGAGGAAGGAGAATGAACGATGACCAGTCAGCACGTGAGCTTCCCCCGCTTCTCGATCCTCCTGGCGATCCTGGCAACCCTGGCGACCCTGGCCCTGACCACCCCCCTGCAGGCCGGCCCCTTCGACGATCAGATCGTGCGCCTCAGCGCCGGCGACACCCATGACTCCCCGGCTGTCAGCCCCAGCCGCCAACGCCCGCCGGCTCCGCCCCGCCAACCGGCCCCGCCGGTGCCGCCCCCCTCGAACGGCGGGTATGTCAGCGCCAATGTCGGTCCCTTCTCGGTGACCGTGTCGGGAAACGGCCGCGACCCCGCCGGCGTCTCGATCGGGTTTTCGGCGTTGGGCGGCAAGGCCTCCATCTCCAATAACGGCACCGTCTGCGCCGGCGTTTCCCTCAAGGGCGGGGCAGGCCCCTTCGGCGCGGTCGGCCAGTCCATCTGCCGCGATCCCCGCACTCCCTACCTCAAGACCACCACCAACGCCGGTATCGGAGTCGGCCTGGGCATCGACGCGATCTCGGTCTCGATCACCGGTGGCGCCTACCACTCCCGGTACCTGCCCGTCGGCGCCCCGATCCGCTGAACACCCCCATCGCCTCGCCCCTTCTCCCTCCCGACCCGGCCGGCGGCCGCTTCGGCCCTGGCCGGGTCGACGTGTTCTTGCCGATCGGATGCCGGTAGGGTAGAAATGGCGAAAAGGCCGGAGGAAGCCGTATGATCCATCGCCTGCGGGATTTTCTGTCGGGCCAACAGGCTACTTATCTCGAAGCGTTGCGGAAGCTGGTCGCCACCGAGTCGCCCTCGAACGACAAGGCGGCCGCCGACCGCTGCGCCGACGAGATCGCCCACCTGCTGACCCATGGCGGATTCGCCGTGGAACGCCGCCCCATGGCCACAATCGGCGACGTGCTCATCGGGCGGTTCGCCCCGCGATCGGCCGAGCGTGGCGAGGCGACCGCCATCTCGGCGGCCGACTCGACGACGAGCCCCACGGCCGACTCGACCGCCGCCACGATGTCTGGCCCCACTATCGATGCGGCGGCGAGCCCGACTGTCACTCCGACCGTTGGCTCGACGACCGGCCAGGGAGACAGCCCGCTGGCAGGGCCGCGCACGCTGCTGCTGGCCCACTACGATACCGTCTGGCCGGTAGGCACCCTGACCCAGATGCCCTTCACCCACGACGGCGATGTCATTCGGGGGCCGGGCGTGGCCGACATGAAGGCCGGCATCGTCGCGGGCGCCCTGGCCGTGGCCGCCCTCACCCACCTGGGCCGCGCGCCCGCCGGGCCGGTCACCTTCCTGGTCACCTCCGATGAAGAGACCGGCAGCACGCATTCCCGCCCCCTCATCGAAGAGCTGGCCCGCCAGCACGACCGGGTGCTCGTCCTCGAGCCGGCCCGCGAAGACGGCGCCCTGAAGGTCGGCCGCAAAGGGGTGGGGAATTACACGGTCACCTTCCGCGGCCGCAGCGCCCATGCCGGCACCGAACCCGAACGCGGGGCCTCGGCCCTGCGCGAACTGGCCCATTTCCTGTTCGCCGCCGAAACGCTGAGCGCCCCTGACCGCGGCACCACCGTCAACCTGACCGTGGCCCGCGGCGGCTCGGCGACCAACGTCATCGCCGAGGAGGCGGTGGCCGCACTCGACGTGCGCGTCCTGGCCATGGTCGAAGCCGAGCGGGTCGACCGCGCCCTGCGCGCCTACCGCCCCCACGACGATCGCGTGAGCTTGACCATCGACGGCGGCCTCAACCGCCCGCCGTTCGAGCCAGGCCCCCGGCACCAGCCGCTGTTCGAGCGCTGCCGCACCCTGGGCCACGCGCTCGGCCTCGCCCTCGAGGCCGCCGTGGTCGGCGGCGGCTCCGACGGCAATTTCACCGCCGCCCTGGGCGTGCCGACGCTCGACGGCCTCGGCGCCGTCGGCGGCGGCTGTCACGCCCGTCACGAGTACATCCGCCTCGCCGCCTCGCTCGACCGTGTCGCCCTCCTCGCCGCCTTCCTGGCCACCGCCTGACCCGGCCTCACGCTTTCTCGCGGCCTGGATTGCCCGCCGCCGGCCCCGCCCCCCTGCGCCACAGCCGCCTTCCGGGTCGCCATCCGACCCGGCCTGCGCTTTGCCGCGGCCCGCGAACAAGGCGACCGGCCAGACCCCGCAAGCGGGTCCGGCCGGTCGCGCGAGAGGACCGCCGAAGGCGGACGCGATCAGCCCTGGCGGGCCATCAGCTCTTGAAGAGGTTGTTGAAGCGGCGATCCTGCAGCATGAGGGTCATCAGCAGCGACGAGAACTGCCACTGTTCCTCCTGCGAGGAGCCCAGCTTGATGTTGTACATGCAGGTGTCGCCATTGGCGGTGACTTTGTTGGCCTGCATCGCGACGAGATCCTGTTCCGACAGGTTCTTGCCGGCATTGGCCGCCAGCCAGGCCAGCAGCTGCTCCTGCAAAGCGGTCGCCGCCGCGGCGTCCTTGCACCGGAAGATCAGATTGATGTCGTAGGCGTAGCCGCCATTCCCATCGCGCACCGCGCCGATCTCATACGAGAACTTCTGCAGACGCGACAGGCTGTCTTTGAGGTTCTGCTCGAGCCTGGCCGCTTCCTGGTCGCTCATGTAGGCGGCGGGCCGGAAGGCCTTCTTGAAGGTCGACCGGGTCTTGCCGACGAACCCCTCGTATTTGTTCTCGAAGGTGCGGATCTCTTCGCGCTCCTCCGCCAACGGGACGAACGAAGCCATGTAGGTGACCTTCTCAGGCTGGTCTTTGGCCATGGGCAGCTGCCCCTCGAGCACCGCCACCGTCCGCTCGATCAGGTGGTAGTCGCCGGCCGGCACGGTGGCGATGATGGTATACTGGCCGACCTGCAGGAGCACCGCTTCGCTGGGCCGCAGCGCATAGGGATAGATACGAGCGGCCTTGCCAGCCACCTTGGCGTTCCGCGGGGTCTTCGGGCGCGTGGCGATCCGCTGTTTGGCGAGCGTGGCGAAATACTTCTGGTAGCGCTCATCGGCGAACGCCTGGAATTTGGGCAGATCGACCCTGCCCTTCAGGATGAAACAGACGTTCAACTCGTCGACCGGCATTTCCCGCGCCACGATGGCATAGGCCAGACCGTCTTTGGCCGGATCGGGAATGCCGGCCTTGCGGAACCGCCGATCGATGACCTCACGCCCGATGATCTCGGTCAAGCCCTTCTGGGCGTGCAGCTCATCCTCGAGGAACTTCGAGAGGCCGCCCAGTTCGACGAACCGCAAATGGGTCGGATCATTGACGATGGCGCAGGGATCAGCCCAGACGCCTGCCAGTCCACCCAACAGAAAACACACCACCAGGGGCAGGAGCACTCTCTTCATGGTCGTCCTCCACATTGCAGTCTTGCTTGAAAGCAATCGGGAAAAATTCTACCCTGTCAGCGTCGTAGAAGACAACCTGAAGGATCCACCGGGACGCCATGAGACTGCTGCTCGTCCTGCCCCACGGCCCGATCCATCGGGCCCGGGCCGGCTCGTACGCCCGCGCCCTCCGCTACGCCCCGCTCACCCTGGCGGCGCTGGTCGCCCTCATCCCCCGCGACCTCGGCATCGAAGTGCGGGCCATCGACGAGGGAGTCGACGTCTGGGATCCGGCCGACCACCTCGATGTCGATCTGGTCGCCATCAGTTGCATGACCGGCACCGCCGGCCGGGCCTACGCCATGGCCGATTTCTTCCGCCGCCATGGCAAACCCGTCATCATGGGCGGGGTCCACCCCACGCTGCGGCCGACCGAGGCCAAGGCGCACGCCGACTGTGTCGTCACCGGCCTGGCCGAAGAGAGCTGGCCGCAGGCCCTGCGCGATTTCGCCGCCGGCCGCCTGCAGCCCTTCTACCGCATGCGGCCCGACTTCGATCTGCGTTCCGTCCGCGTGCCGCCTCCCGACCGCTCGATCTTCGATCGCCGCAAGTACATCACCGTCAACTCGATCGAAGCCACGCGCGGCTGCTTCCACAAGTGCTCCTTCTGCGCCATCGCCCGCGCCTGGGACAACCGCTACTTCACCCGACCGGTGGCCGAGATCATCGAAGAAGCCCGCCAGCTCGAAGGCCCCGAACTGTGCTTCCTCGACCCCAGCCTGACCTGCGACCGCGAGTTCGCCCTGGCCCTGTTCCGGGCTCTGAAACCGCTGGGCAGATGGTGGGTCGGCTGCGCGACCATCGACACCGCGTTCGACCGCGAACTGCTGCAGGCCATGGCCGACTCGGGCTGTCGCGGTTTGCTGATCGGGTTCGAGACCGTCGCCCAGGAGGGCATTCGGCAGGTGCGCAAGCCCTTCAACCAAGTCGCCGACTACCGCGAGGCCGTCCGCCGCTTCCACGACCTGGGCATCGGCGTCCAGGCCTGCTTCGTCTTCGGGCTCGACACCGACCGGCGCGACGTCTTCCGGCGCACCGCCGAGTTCGCCAACGAGTGCGAGATCGACATTCCGCAGTATTCGGTGCTGACCCCCTTCCCCGGAACCGAGACCTGGCGCCAGCTCGAAGCCGAAGGCCGCATCATCGAACGCGACTGGTCGCTCTACGACGCCGAGCACGTCGTCTTCCGCCCCCGGCACATGACGCCCGACGAACTGCAGGAAGGGCTGATCTACGCCTGGCGCAAAAGCTACACGCTGCGTTCCATCTTCAAACGGGTGGCCGGCTCGCGCTGCCTGCTGCCGGTCTCGCTGCCCGCCAACCTCGGCTACCACACCTACGCCAGCCACCTGGCGAAATACACGAACGAATTCATGAAGCGGGAAGGCTCTCCCACCTTCGGCCCGGCTTGACCGCCCCCCGACCGCCCGCCGGGCCGCTGATCGCCGGGCGGCCCGCGGCCAGACCCCACCAGCCGCTCAGCCCCGTCGTTTCAGCCCCGTCGCTCGAGGACGATCACCGTGAAATCATCGGGGCGGGGGTGCCCCGCCTGGACGCAGGGGTGGCCTTCGACCAGCCGACGGGCGGCCTGCTCGAGCGGCTCCCCGCTCCACCGGATGAGGTGCGGGAGGAGTTCATCGAACCCTGAACGGCCCTTGGCCCGCGACAACGATTCGGCCAGTCCGTCGGTGTAGCAGAGCAGCCGCTCGCCGGGCTGCAGCACCAGCCGGCGCGGCTCGACCTTGACGTTCGGCCGGATCCCGATGGGGAAGCCGCGCGCGGCCAGATCGCGCAGGCGGCCATCGACGGTGCGCAGATACGGATAGGTGTGGCCGCAGTTGAAGATTTCGAGCTCGCCCGCGCCAGCGCCGGTGCGGATCAAGGTCATGGGCAGGAAGACCCGTTTATCCATCGTGGAATGAATGACCTCATTGAGCGTCGCCAGCAATTCGGCGGTCGGGACCCGCTGCCGGCGCGCCGCCAGGACGGTCGCTTTCGCCATCGCCATGATCAGCGAGGCGGGCACCCCATGGCCGGAGACATCGCCGAGCAGCACGGTCAGGCTGCCATCCGCCTCGGCCACGTAGTCGAAATAGTCGCCGCCCAGCTCGGTGGCCGGCAGGGAATAGCCGGCCACGGCCCATTCCCCCGCGACCAGGACGGATGGCGGCCACAGGCGCTCCTGCACGGCGCGACCGAGGTCCAGCTCCTCCGACCGCTCCAGCAGGCGGTTGAAGGCGGCGGCCAGCTCGCCCAGCTCGTCCCGATCGCCGGGAGGCAGCCGGCGGTCATACCGCCGGGCCGCCAGATCGCGCACCCCCTCGCCCAGCGCGGTCACCGGGCCGAGAACCGCTCCCGCCAGCAGGTGGGCCAGCAAGGCGGTGAAGGCCACCACCCCGACGACCGACCACCACAGGCGTCGACGCAGAGCGTCCACGGCCGCTTCGACGGGAGCGGCCGGCGTGAACGCCAGCAACCACCGCCCTCGCAGCTGCTGGCCCGGGCGGCCGGCGATCAGGCGGGGCTGTCCCTCGCACGAGATCACGCCGATGGTCAGCTGCCCGCGCCGCCGCAAGGTGTGGAAGAATGTTCGCAGGAGTCGATTGGCGCGCAGGTGCGGGCGCAGGGGAAAGACCGCCTGCACGGTGACGGGCCGCTCCGGCGTCCGCCCTGCCCCGGTCACCCGGTAGACCGGCGTCTCCCGCACCGCGACCAGCCGGGTGCCGTCCTCCAGCGGGCGGCCGGGCAGGAACCGGCGCAGGGTGAAGTCGACCAGATCTTCATAGCGCCAGTACAGCACGATCCAGGCCGGGTTCGCCCCGGCAGGGTCGATCCGGTCGACGAACAGGAAGCCCTGCTCCCGACCCCATCCGAACGGAGCGAC
Organism: Candidatus Ozemibacter sibiricus; assembly: GCA_003327425.1. GTDB lineage: Bacteria > Muiribacteriota > Ozemobacteria > Ozemobacterales > Ozemobacteraceae > Ozemobacter > Ozemobacter sibiricus. Next base: position 79,111 of record QOQW01000014.1, on the reverse strand, counting down.
GGTCCCCATCGGCCAGGCCATCGGAGCGATGGCCGGCCATGCCTCCGGCCCGGCCACCGCGGCCCGCGCCGGCAGCAAGGCCCCTGCCCCGCCCGGCGCCGCTCCCGCGGCCGCCGGCCCGGCCACAGAGCCGACGCTTCCCGCCCCGAGCAGCGAGGCGGCCAGCATTCCCAAAACCGGATGGCCGTGGGTGGTTCTTCCGATGACCAGGAGCGATTCGCCCGGCCGCCACAGGAAGCCGCCGCGCGCGCGCAAGGGGGGAAGCTGGTGCTCCACGGTCCGGGCCAGGCGCGCCAGGTCGACCGGGAAGCGCGGGCCGGCATCCCCGCAGGCCCGCCGCACCAGACCGCGCAGATGCGCGGCCGCCTCGCTCTGGCCCAACCGGAGCTTGTCGTCGAAATCGTGCAGGAGGTCGGCCAGGCGGCGCCACCCCTCCTGCCGTAGGATCTGCCGCCGCTGATGCAGGTGTTCCCAGGCCAGGAATCCCAAGATGGTGGAGGGAATGAGCGCCGTCAATCCGAACAAACCCAGGATCTTCCAGCGGATCGACACGAACGGCCGCTGGGACGAGACGGTCAGGAAGAACAGCACCGCCCCCAACCCCACCAGCAGGGCCGCCGCCCCCCACCGGAAAGCCTCCCGCAGCTCGTGGTCAGCCGCCCCGCCGTCGTCGGGAGCAGCCGCCACCAGCAGGTAGCGGGCATCCACTCCCAGCACCGCCCACAGGTAGCCACCCTGCCGGAGCCGGGTGCCAGGCTCATGCACCGAACGAGCCCCGATGGCGTCGAGGGCGTGCCGCGGCCCGCCCAGTGGGCCCGCCACCAGCCGCCGCGCCTGCCGATCATACAGGAACACCGACCGGTCAGGCGTGGAACGGGTCAACACCGCTCGCCGCAGACCGAGCAGCGGCCCCGGCTCGAGCGCCGGCGCCGGCCCGGCCCCATCTCCCTCCGTCGTTCCGCTCGTCGAGGGCGCTCCCTCGGCCGACCGATGGAAAAACGCCAACAGGCCCCACGACGGCGCGACATGGAAAAAGACACCCGCCTTGCGGGTCCGCTCGGGGAAGGCCAGCCAGCCCGGCGCCGTCTCGAGGGCGGCCAGCGCCGCGGGCTCGCCGCCCAGCAGGGCCGTCACCGCCTCGGCGTGGGCCGCGAGGCGCCCGGCCACCCGCCCCCGATCGCGGCGCAAGGCGGCCATCAGGGCCTCGGCCGGGCCGGCGGGTTCCCTGCCCCCGACCTGCATCACCAGCCGATCATCGGCCCCGAACAGCAGGAAGGTCGCCAACCCCGGAAAGCGTCGCGCCTGGGCCCGGAGACGAGCCCGCAGGAACGGCAGCGGCTGCGGCTGCCGCAGCGCCTGCCGGATCATCGCCCGCCAGGACCGCCGCACCGCCTCGCCCGGATCGGCCAGCGGCTGCAGCTCGACCAGCAGGTCGTCCAGGGCGGCCCAGGTCAGGTGGCGAGCCGTCTCCCGGCGCGCCTCGAGCAGAGCGCCCAGCCCGAAATCCGCCAGCAGCAGAGGCACCCCGCCGACCAGGGTCAACAGCAGCCAGGTGCGCAGCGCACCCGGACGTCGTTCCCCGGCGGTAGCAAGAGGTGTCGTGGTCATGCCGGCCCATTATAGGCAGGCCCCGCCCGCCAGGGCAATGCCGGGCGGGTCAGAGGTGCCCCCTCGGCAGCGACCCGGTCTGGAGAAGCCCAGCCAGGCCCGGGTCAGCCGGCGCGAGCTCGCCCGTCATCCCGCCGTGATGACGCACGCCGGCGAGCCCAGGCCCCACCGACCGCCCTCGCCCGAGAACGGTCGACCGCCATCTGCTCGCGACCTGGTGGCCGTGCGTCCAGACCGCAGCCCTTTCCCGCGCCCCACGGCCTCGTCTCGCGAGGCTTGGCCGGCGCAGCGCACCCAGGCAGGGCTCGACTCAGCCGACTGAGGAAGACGGTTCCGCGGAAGCCGGGCCTCGCGCGCTCAGGGAGCGGTTCGGAAGGTGCGGGTGAGGTTCGACGGGAAGGCGACCAAGGGTTTGTCGGCCCGCGCGATCGTCGAGCTGGTCAAGGTCACCCGGTAGTTCGCGTTGGCCTTCAATTTCCGCGTGGCATCCCCGTTGACCACCACCGTGATCACCGATTTGCCACCGACCACGATGGGCGTGACCGTGAAGAGAGCGGCATCGGCCGGCGTTCCGCTATTGAGCTGGAAGGAGATATTGCTGTCGGTGTTGACCACGGTGGCCGTCCAGTTGGTGGTATTGATGACGGCCGTGTTGAAATACAGTTTGAAGGTGGTGCCGACCGACGGCACGTCGGCCACCCCCGAAGCCAGGGGATATTCCACGTTGTTCTTCAGGTAGGTGACCTTTTCCAGGAAGAGCGTGTCACTGGCCGTCGGGATCGATGAAACCGGCGTTCCGGTGCCGGAAATGAGAGAAACGGTCACCCGGTCGGCCGACACCGAATATTTAGCGACGACGGGAACCGGGATCGCCGTCACATTGGCAGCTTGATCATTCGCTTTGGTGGCATTGATGGTGGCAATCACCTGACCGCCTTCGACCAGCTGGATGCTCGACAGGGTCTTGGTCGATTCGTTCCAGACCGTTCCCAGCGTGGTCTTGCTGAGGGTCAGGGTGAAGGTCAGGGTCACCATCGGCGGATTGGCGCTGGCATCGACCGTAAACGTCGAGGGGGGATAATCGGTGCCGTTGATGCGCAGGGCGAACTCCTGCCACCAGGTCTGCCCGCGCAGACTGGTGGCCGGCGTCGAAACGCTCGACAGCGGCATCACGAAGCTCTGCGTGAACGACACCACATCGCGAGTCACCGTCGTGGGAACGGGCGTGATGGGCTTGTCATCACCATTGCCACACCCGGTGGCGACGAACAGCGTGAGGACCAGAACCAGCAGCAGGCCGACCCGAACCATCAGAAATCCCTCCTGGACAGAAAGCGTGATGGTTCATAGTACCACGACCGGGCGAGAGGTCAAGCTCCCGGCCAGAGGGGCGTTCCGACCAGCCTCACCACCGGTTCAAGATGACGTAGCGCGGGCGGCGCACGACCGCCGGCGCCGGGCGCGGCGGAATGTACTCCGCTTCGCGCGGACCTGTCTCAGCCGCGGTCAGCCACCAGTGAGCCCAGCTCAGACCGGCCACGAACCCGCCGATGTGGGCCCAGAACGCTACTCCGCCGAACCCCGGCGCCGCCAGCGCCAGCGTCCCGGAGAACAGCTGGCCGATGAACCAGACCGGCAGGTAGAGAGCGGCCGGGATTGTCCACAGATCGACGAAGACGAAGATCGGCACCAGCACATGCAGGCGGGCCGCCGGGAACAGCACCAGGAACGCCCCCATCACCCCGGAGATCGCCCCCGACGCCCCGATGGTCGGCAGCGTCGAATCGGGGAAGAGCCAGACATGGGTCAGCCCGGCCGCCACCCCGGTGCCCAGATACAAGGCCAGGAAGGGCAGATGCCCCAGCCGGTCCTCGACGTCATCGCCGAACAGCCAGAGCGTCCAGGCGTTGGCCAGGAAGTGGAACCACCCGCCATGCAGGAACATGCTGGTCAGCAACGTCAGCATGCCGTTGCCGGGGAAGCCGTGCCACCAGGCCCATTCCGGGTCGGTCAGGCGGGCCGGCACGATGCCCCACAGGAGGTAGAGCCGCTCGAGCGCCCATTCCGGCAACCCGAGCTGGAACAGGAACACCGCAGCGTTCAGCCCCAGCAGGGCCCACGTCACGTAGGCCGGCGAACGGGGCCGCAGGTCGTCTCTGATCGGCAGCATGGCAAACCTCCTCGCCTCCTGGTAAAGCATGTTCCATGCCAGGTTTCGCAAATTTAGACGAGACTAAGTTCGGAAAAGTTCCCGCCTTCGGTGAGTTCGGAGAATATTTCCTTCACGGGCCCGCGAACCGGCCGCGCCGCCCTCGGTGCGACGTCGCACGCGACGGTCGCGGGGGTCCCCTGACCAGAGCCAGCCATCCTCGAGCGAATTTCCGGGCAATCCGCCCGGCCGGTGTTTCGTCTTGCTTTCCGGATGGGATCTGCGGGAAAATGGGTCCGATCGACGGGCAGCAGAGAGACCGATGCCCGCCCCACCAGAAGAGGAGGTTCGGATGAAACGGTTCATGGGTTGTCTGATGATCGTGGCGGTTGCGGCATGGTTCTTCCCCCTCTGGGCTGCTCCGGGGCAGACCGGCGGCGAAACCCAGGGCATCTTCCAGGTCGACCCCGAGAAATCGGAGATTCTCGACCTGGCGCCCGGCCTGGCTGATCGCTTCCGCCTGCAGTTCGTCTCGGTCACCGTCGATCAGCCGACGTTCTGGCCCAACGAGGATGTCCACCTGAAAGTGGCCATGCCCGCCCGGCCGATGGACAAGATCAAAGTCACCCTCGCCCGTAAAAATGCCGCCCCCCGCGATCTGGGCGAGTTCCGGCTCAACGACGGCGGTCTGCTGCTCGAGACGATCATGAGCGGGGCGAAAAAGCCCCTCGAGGTCGGCGAATATCGGGTCGAGGTCAAGACCGCCGATGGCGCGTTCAAGGGCGACGCCACCTTCGCGGTCATCGAGGGCTCCCTGGGCGCGGTCTCGTTCGCCTACGAGTTCCAGCAGCTCACCTCGCCCCAGGCGCTGGAAGAAGCACGCGCCGGCTGGTTCCTCGGCAATGCGGCCGGCGTGGGCGCCCGCTGGGGCAACGGCCTCAACGTGAAGAACGAACTACGAGTCTTCAACCAGCCATTCAACGGCCCGGTCACCCTCAAGACCCGTTGCCTGCTGCCCGGCTGCGATGGCTGCGAGGCGGGCCCTTCCCAGCAACTGACGATGAAGAAAGGGGAACTGGCCGCCGTCCTCCAGGTCGGGGGTCATTCCGGACCGTTCGAGCTGGAAGTGATCACCGAGAAAGGCAACGTCCGGCATCTGTTCGGCCGCTCCGGCCACGTCGAACGGCAGGTCAGCCTGATTTCGTCGGGATTCACCAACCGGTTCAAAGCCACCGTCGCTCCCTATGAGAATACGGTCGCCGTCCCGGGGCGTGACATCTACCTGCTCAAGGAAGAAGGCCAGGCCGACGCCCCCTTCGCCCTCGACTCCGCCCTGACAGGGGATGATGGCGCCGGCCGGATCACCGCCCGGGTCGATCTCGAAGGGGTGAAGGCCTGGCGGCTGGTGCCGAAGGCCGACGGCCGGTTCGCCGTCGAGCCGCTCTCGATGTCGGGCCGCCTCAAGAAAGGGGACGAAGTGACCTTTGCGGTGGCCGGCCCCTATTCCTTCGTGGCGATCGGCGGCTGGGAAACCAGGATAGGTGAAGAGAAAAAGCCTGAAAAGATCTTGCACCAGGCCTGGGCGATGCTGTTCACACCGAGCGCCCTGCGCGTCAAGCTGGAGACGCCCAAACAAGCCGCCCCGGAACGCGAGATCACGGTGACCATCGACACCTTCGACCGCGCCAGCGGCAAGCCCCGCTCGGTCTGGGGCATGCTGGAGGTATTCGACAACCGCGTCGCCAACCGCAGCCCCAAAGACCCGCTGATCTCGGCCACCGGCGATTCCTTCCGCGACGCGGCCGCCGGCCTCTCCCAATGGGAGGACCAGACCGGCTACCGGCATCAGATCAGGAAAGGAAAGAGGCTGTCGCTGCCACAGCCCGGGGTGCAGGCGGCTCCTTCCCCATCCATGATGATGAGCGACGAAGCGTTCTCGGGCCAGGCAACTGCCCTGGATATTGAAATGGAGAAATCGGCCCCGGCCCCCGCCATGGCTCGCAGCTTGGGGGGGGCGGCCGCCATGGCCGGCGCTCCTGGAGGGGCGGCCGAAGAAGCCCCCCCTGCTGCGGAAAACCCCGAAGTCATCCGAGTCGGCGAGAAGAAGGTCGTCTGCTGCCAGCTCGTGAAGACCGACGCGGCGGGGCGGGCCCGGGTCACTGTCAAACTGCCGCCGCAGAGCGGCCGGTGCAAGGCCCGGTTCGTCGCCCTGTCCGGCTTCGACTGGCTCGAGGCGATCAACGACGTCGATGTCGGCCGCCGCGGCGGCACCGTCGAACTGAGCGCCCCGGCGCTGCTGCTCAAGGGCGCCCAGGTCAGCTTGCGGGCCTTCGCCACCTGCGAAGGCGGCGCCGGCCAACTGAAGGTGTCCGGCGCCGGGCTGGCCAGGCCGCTGACCTTCGCCGTCCCGGCCGGCGGCCAGGAGTTCCAGGTTCCCCTCGTCGGAACGGGCGGCTCGGGGGAGCTGCTGGCCGAGTTGACCAAGGCCGATGGCACCCTGATCGACCGCCGGGCCATCCCCCTCCGCGATGCCAGCGAATTCCCCGTCACCTTCAGCGAGCTGATCGTCTCCGAGGGTAAGCCGATCACCGTGCCGGCGAAGCATGCCGTCAGCGTCTTCGCGCACCCCGGCCAGTTGCTGCGCGGCATGACCATGACCATCGTGACCACGATGAAATCTTGGTTCGGCCATAGCGAAGCCCTGAGCGCCATGGCCGCCATCGACGCCATGCTGCTGCGCAGCTTCGCCGAAGGTCTGCTCGAAGATGATGGCCTGCGCTCCACCATCAAGGCCGATCTCGACAAGGCCATCAAGGATCTCGATGAAACGTTCTACGACCGCCAGACCAGACTGATGCGCCCCTATCCGGGCCTCGACGGCACCCCCCTCTGGTCGGTCTGGGTGCTGAAGAATCTGCTGCAGGTGACCAACACCCTGTCTGGCCATGCCGCCCTCAAGGCCGAGTTCGCCACCCTCCTCGACCGGGCCGGACGGCTGGCCGAAGAACTGACGACCGAACTGGGCCGTCGCAAGATCTCGACCGAAGAGGTCGGGCTCTTCACCCCCGGCGCGACCGACGGCGACCTGATTCCCGTCGTGGTCGACGGCAAGGTCGTGCATCGAGCGGTGACCGATGCCGCCGTGGTCAACTGGTTCGTCAAGGAGATGGCCCCTGCGCTCGACCTCGGCGGCTCCTCCGACCTGCGCGATCTCAACGAGCGGTTCGTCAAGAACTACGACAAATTCCGCTTCCTGCGCGCGTTCGAACGCACCGGCCCGCTCTACTACCTGCTCCTCAATGCCAAGGCGCTCTACCTGCAGAAGGATCCGTCGTTCGACCGCCTCTTCCGCACCATCGCCCGCGGCATGATCCTGACCGGCGAACCGGGGCTGGTCCAGGGGCCGGCCATGCTGGGCGGCGTCTACGGCGCCCCCCAGACGGTGGTCAAGTTCCTCGACCTGCTGATCACCATGGCCCGTGAGAAAGCCGGCCAACCCGCCGGTCAGGTGGTGGTCGACATCGAGGGCCAGCCCAGGGCGACCCATTCCCTTGGCGCCACGCCCATCCGGTTCACGACCGAGCAGACCAGCGCCCGTCTCACCATGCCGTCGCACGCCATCGCCCTGATCGAACGGTCGCAACCGTTGCTGATGAGCGAATACCTGACGACCGCCGGCTTCTTCCGGGTGCGCACCGACGCGACGACGCTCAGCGTCGGCGAAGCGCGCACGCTCACCATCGATCTCGATCAGAGTCGCGATCCGATCGAGTACTACGCCGTCATCGCCCTGCCGTCGGTGGTCACGCTCCGCCAGACCGAGGACATCCTGGCCGACTACCGTGGCCAGCTCCTCTACGGGCAGAAAGCCAGCGGCGGAGAACGCATCCAGTTCCTGACCGTGCCGTTCCGTGGGCGACATACCCTGTCGCTCGTCATCGAGGGCGCTCTGCCCGGCCGCAGCCATGGCTTCGTCATGGTCCGCCACCAGGGCAATCCGGCCATCATCCAGACCCTTGAGATTCCCGCCATCACCTGTCGGTGATCGATCCCCGAGGCCGGGGACCGGCGACACCAGGCCAGGACTTCGTCGCCGGTCCCCGGCCTCCTGTCCCCGCAATGTTCCGTTTTCGGAAAGGCCGGCGACTCGCGCCTCAGTTGGAACGACGGAGCGGGGCTGGCGCCTCTGCTTCCTCCAGGAGACGCTGGAAGACGTCGAGGGCCGCCCGCAGATTGGCCGGACGGCGATGGAATCCGCCGTGGTCGCCCTCTTGATCTTCGATGAACAGATCGACCGTCCCGCCCAGGCTCGTCAGCCAGGCGGCAGTCTCCCGCATGCCGGGAATGCCGTCTCGCTCAGGGTGAGGATCGTGGGCCCCGGCATACAAGACCCAATGCGTCTGGTCGAACGGCCGCGGCCCGAACCGCCCCGCCGTGAGGTCGCGATTGATGGGAAAATCCGGGCTCGCTTTGCCCGCATTGGCCACGGTCAGACAGAAGAACCGATGGCCGGTTCGCTGATCGAGGGCCGTCACCCCGTAGATGTTGGCCGATCCCCGACTGAACCCGTGCAGGAGGTTCCGTCCGGGAGGAATACCTTCGGCCCGCATGATCTGTTCGAAGCTTCGATAGACTTCAGGTGGGGAAAGGTAATCCTGGCGCCGCTCGCCCGTTCCCAGCCACCATTGCAGGGCGAGAATCCCATAGCCGCGCGCCGCCGCTTCGCGATGCCACAGGAAGAACTCGTCGAAGGCCCAGCTGCCATGTCCGCTGAGCGTGGCGATGACCGGAGGCCGGGCACCGGTCGCCGCTCCTTGCGGGTACCAGACCAGGCAGAAGGTCCGCCCATTCTCCACCGGTACCAGACGAGCCCCGGCCTGGCGCGCGTAGGCGACCCGTTCCGCCGCCTGCCTGATCGCCTGACGCAGCAACGGATGCTGCTCCCAGGCCCCCCACTCCCCAGGCCCCGCCGCCCCGCCCGGCAGGCTCCAGGTCAAGAACAACCCCAGAACGATCACAGTGATTTTCGCTCCCTTGGACACAATCCCTCCCATCTGACAGCCCTACTCGTGGGTGTGCGTTCTCGCAATCCTATCTTTTCAGCTCATTCAGAGCATTGGTTAAATCCTGCATGAACAGGGCAAAAGAACGATCCTGCCTCGCCAGGAACTCCAGGTCAAGGTGGCGGACGAGATCAGGAACGTGTTCGTATCCCCCGAAAAGGGGGATTCGGCCGGCTTCGCGGATGGCCTGCTGGAACAGATTCTTGTACCGATCCCGGGCGCATTTCTGATCGGGCGCCGCACAACCACGACGGAACACGGCCTTGAACGCCTGGGAATCGATCAGGAACCATCGTTCGATGTGGGGATCCGGAATAGCGAGAATGACCGGAAAGGCCTCCCTGCGCCGCAGGACTTTCAACAATTCCTTCCGCCGCTCGGTCCAACCGAGGCAATTGGCATCCCGGGCGACGATCACCGCCGCAGGCCGCGCCGTGGCCGCGCGCTGAAGATCGACGAAAAACTCCTGCAGCGCGCGGGTCATCCGACCGGCCCCGCCCTGGGCATGCCGCGAATGGATGGCGAGAGAAAGGCCTGCTTCGGCCACCACCCGGCGACACAAAGCGGTCAAAAACGTTTCATGGGCCGTATCTTCCACGAACAGCAGCAGATCAGGCATCAAGGTCCCCCCTGAGGATGCGGACCGAAGTGGGGGTTTCCTCGAACATCGGGGGCTCGGCCAGCGCGTCATCGATGGCCGGCTTGCGGAACAGGCCCTCGCCGGTGAACGGGGTGATCACCGATCGACCTTGGTCATTCCGACAGACAAGCAGGCAGTCAGGGGGAATGTAGTCGCACAGGATCGCCGAATGGGTCGTGGCCAGAACTTGCGTATTCCCTTCCGCCAGCCGGCTTTTGAGAAGTTCGGCAACCAACTGGATCCGCCGTGGATGGATCCCGTTCTCAGGCTCCTCGAAACCGATCAGAGCGGGAGGATCCTGAGAACTCATCAGAGCCAGCAGGCCGATGATCCGCAGCGTGCCTTCCGAAAGCACTCTGGCCGGAATGGGGGTGTCGCCCTCCAAGAGGCGCAATTCCACTTCGCCCAGGGAATTTGGCTTGATATCCAATCCTCTGGCCGAGGGAATGATGATTCGCAGCGCTTTTTCGATGGCCTCAAACTGGGCCGGCTCGGTCGCTTTGAGGGTATTCAGGAACGCTGCCAACTCTTCGCCCATCATGCCAATATGGCGCACTTCTTTGATGGGGTTGGCCACCCGCATCCGCTCGCGCGGCTCGAAGTAGAAGAACAGCCAGTTGGCCAATTCCTGCCGAAAAGCGGTAAGGTGCGGATAGTGCGGAGGATACAAGGGTAAGGACAGAATACTGTGATCGAGATACCGCTCGAAATAGGTGGGATGGGCTTGCCCCTCCATACGCAGATGAATGCGGTCTCCCATTCGTTCCAAGAAGGGGCGCCGCCGCTTGGTCTCTCTTCCCTCCCGATTGAGCGGGCAGAGGAACTCATCGGCCACTCGCAGGATGCCCGACTGGGGCAGAATCTCGACCTCGATCCGGTATCGGAGGTTCCGTTCTCGCACGAAGGCCAGCGCCGCCTCGTTTCTGGCGTCGGTGGTGGGGTGTTCCCCATGCTTGTTGGGCCGTTTCATCTCCCGAATGTGCCGGTTGACACGATCGATGGTTGAAGGCGACAACTCGACATCTGCTTCGATGGTGAACGCCGCGCTCGCTTCTTTGAGCAAACCCTCGATACCTTCCTTGCCGAACGAAAACGATTCGAGGGGAAGGCCGCGATACGGTGGCGAGAACGCTTCCTTCAGGGTCTTGCACGTCACCAGGCGGGACAACAGCTGCAGCGCATCGAAGAGATTGCTCTTCCCGGCGGCGTTGGGCCCCACAATGACTCCCAGCGGGCCAAACTCGATCTCGAAATCCCTCAGAGACTTGAAGTTGGTTATTTTCACTCGCTTCAGCATTTCTCGCTCCGAGGTTTGATCATATCGACCTCGAGGTGGTAGGGTTCGATCCGGACGACGGATCCCCACGGCATCGCCACAGGATTCTGCAACCGATGGATCTCTGAACAGCTCGCACCATTATACACGACGGAGAGCCAATTTTCTTGCTTGAGGCATTCGATCATCTTGAACTCGTTCGCTGTCAAGGCGATGTCGCCAACCCTCGCCTGGCCGTTAACTTGAATGCACCAGAACCACGACGATGAAGCGCATGGCTTGCGAGTTTTGCAGTATCCCATTCTTCCAGCGGAAGATCATGGCAATTCATGTGACGAAGTTCGCTCTTGTCGGATGAACCGAATAGTTTCTTGGCTGATGCTCCTTCAACCTCTTTTGATGCTTTAGCGCTTCACTTCGGCAAGACAAGATAACGGCAAGTCTCCTTTCGGCCTTCCAGCGCCCAAAACGTAGGCGGATGGAGCAAGAGCTCTCGGGATGTCAGAGCTTAGACCTTCCGAAACAAGAACCTCAATCACTTGGGCAGTCGGCACAGTTATGCCAGAAGGCCTTTCTGCTTCGCTTTCGAAATCGTTGACTTTGTCGGGCCGGCGATCCTATGATGGAATCGCAATCCGCCTCGGGGCGGCCCCGTTTATCGGGACGTCCGGCCGGCCCCGCGGCCTGCTCAGATCAACTCACTCAGAGGAGGAAGCACCCAACCCATGAAACGCCCAGCCATCCGGTCCCTGCTTGCCATCAGCCTGCTGTGCCTGGCCCTGTCCACCGGTTCCGCCTTCGGCGCCCTGCTCGACCTGGTGCCCATCGAAGCCCAGTTCGTCATGCAGATCAACATGCCCAAGGTCGTCGGTCTCGACATCATCCAGAAGCTCTTCGACCAGTTCGGCGCCAATACCGAGGAGTCGCAGAAGGCCATGCAGGACTTCGTCCAGAAGACCGGCCTCGATCCCAAGAAAAGCCTCAAGACCGTCGTCGTCTTCCTGACCGCCCTCACCGACCAGGAGACCGGTCATCCCATGCCCGGCCTCCTGTTCCATGGCGACTTCGACACCGGCCGCATCATCGAGCTGGTCAAGGCCGATCCTGACATGGCGGCCCAGGTCAGCCTCGAGAAGGTCGGCGGGTTCGACGCCCTCAAAGGCAAGGCGGTCGAGACCGGTCTCAGCGTCTTCCTCGACAAGAACACCATCCTGCTCGGCACTCCCGCCATCGTCGATCACGTCATCAAGATCAAGACCGGCAAGGACAAAGGCATCATGACCAACGCCGCCTTCGCCAAGGTCGTCAAGCAAGCCAGCCCCGAGGCTGCCCTCTGGGGCGGAGTCGTGGTCTCCCCGCAGTGGGTCAAGGAAGCCCAGACCGACCCGGTCAGCGCCAATTTCGCCGCGGTGAAGGCCGTGCTGTTCAGCCTCGCCTACGACAAGCAGTTCGCCTTCGAACTGGCCGGCGAAGTCGAGAAGAAAGATGACACCGCCAAGGTGAAAGACGCCCTGAAGAACGTCATGGACGCCATGGCCGCCTGGTCGCAGGACGTGCCCGCCATCTCCCAGGCCTTCAAGGCCGCCAAGATCGAAGGCGGCGAGACCACGGCCAAACTGACCCTGGCCATGGACAAGGCCGCCTTCGAGGACATGATCAAGAAGGTCCAGGCCCAGACCGCGCCTGCCGCTCCCAAGAAGTAGTCCGCGTTTTCCGGTCCTCGCGGACGGCCCCGCCTGCGGCTCGCGGCAGGCGGGGCCGTTTTCCTGTCGCCACGACCGCCCCCGCAGCCGCCAGCCGTGACGCGGCGGCACCAGCCTCTGATCAGGAACGAGACGGTGACCGCTCCCACCCTCTCGCTCAGCAAGCAGGGCCTTTGCTCACGCTGAGCCGGTGAAAAGGAGGGTGTCAGGAACAACCAGCGGCCGCTTCGCTGTGCCACCACCAGCGCGCGGCCCCGCCTTGCTTCACGCGGGGCGAGAGTCGGCGGAACGAGCCGCCGCGGCGCGTCGCGACGAGGGCAGCCGCTGATCGGAGCGCCACTTGGCCCGCAGCACCTGCACGACGAAGCCCGGAATGCGGGCGATCCGATCGAGGCGGGCCGGTTCCTGCCAGAGCCGGAACAGCCACTCGAGGGCGAACCGCTGCATCAGCACCGGCGCCCGGGGAATCTGGCCCGACAGCACATCGAAGCTGCCTCCCACCCCGATCGCCACCAGCGGATGATCGAGCCCGGGCCGGGCCCGCAACCGATCGATGAACTCCTCCTGCCGCGGCACTCCCATCGCCACGAAGACGATGGCCGGGCGGGCCGCCCGCACCGCCGCCAGCACCGCTTCTTCCTCCGGCCCCCCGGCCGGGAAGAAGCCATGCTGCACGCCCGCCACCGTCAGGCCAGGGAAGCGCGCCGCCAGCGCGGCAGCGGCGGCCTGGGCCACCCCCGGCCGCGCGCCCAGGAAGTACACCGGCCACCCCTGCCGGGCCGCCCGCTGGCAGATCTCCTGCACCATCGCCACCCCCGGTACCCGACCGGGCACCGGCGTGCCCAGGAAATCGGCGGCCCAGACCAGACCCGCACCGTCCGGCACCGTCAGAGCGGCCTGTTCGAGCAGTCGCGCGAACGCCGGATCTTCGCGGGCCCGCCGCACCGCCAGGGAATCGGCGGTCACCAGATGGTAGAAGCCCGGCGGCCCGGCCAGCCAGCCAGCCAGGCGGTCCAGCACCTCGTCTGGTGTGACCGGATCGATGGCCACCCCGAGGATGCGCACCCGCCCGCCGACGGCCCCGTTCGCCGAGCGCGGCGCGCGCCGGGCGAAAGTCCGCCAGAAACCGGCCACCGTGCCAGCCAGCAACACCGCCAGGAAGAGCCAGGCCCACCACGGCGCATCGACCACCCCGAGCAGGACGACGAAATTCCCCGCCAGGAAGACCAGCGTGGTGTAGAGCACCACGCTCTCGCGCTGCAGCGTCCAGACCCGCGTCCGGCTGCCAGCCGCCCGGCTGCCGCCTCCCGCCGCCCCCTCCTGGTAGAGTTCATTCCCCAGAAACGACGCGATAATCAGGGCGCAGACCGCCGCCACCGGGAACAGCGTCGCCATGGCCGGCACCAGCAGCCCGAAGAGCAGAAGCGTCTTCGACCGCCCCAGCAGCGAAACGCCGGCCAGCAACGCGCTCAGGGCGAACAGTCCCGAATGCCCCAGCTGCCGCATCCGCCCGAAGCCGAACCACATCACCAGCATGGCTGATGGCACCAGCAGCAGGGGCAGCGTGAACAGCACCGCCCACGGCGGAGTCGCCATCTGGGTCGGGAAGAACAGCAGGAAGGTCAGGCCCGATACCGCGGTCAGCAGCAACGGCATCTCGTAGACGAGCGACGCGGCCAGCAGCGACAGGACGACGACCGGCGGCCAGAACCCCTCGATGAACCACATCCAACTGGTGGCGAAGCCGTGATTCCAGGTGGCCCACCCCAAGGAGCACAGCGTCAGGATGATCAAACCGGTGGTCCGGCGCAGCCGACGCAGGTCGCGCGCCAGGCCGAGCCCGGCCGCCAGGCAGACGCCGACCGGGATGGCCAGGTCGGCCGTCGTCAGCGGCACGCCGGGATGCAGCAGCGGACAGAGGGTGGCCAGCACCACGGGCAGCCCGCCGACATACCGGCCCTTCCCGTATTCCGGCGGCGTGGCCAGCCCCAGGGCGCGCGGCGCCAGCAGGCCGATGATCGTGCCTAGCGTGGACAGCGCGATCACCGACCCGATCACCCAGATATCGAGCACCCTTGGCTTCCCTTTCTTGCGGCGAAAGCGCCGACCATCGCCAGCCTCAGAGGCCGATGCAGCCGCCCCGACCCGACGCCCGCCGGCGGTCACAAGCGATCGCCGGCCAGCGCTGGCCGTCCCTGCCAGCCATCGCCAGGCGAGGGCGTCCGTCCGGCGAGGGGCGGACCGAGACGACCGTCAGTGGCCTGTTCCCGCGCTTTCTCGCGAGGGAACACGAGAGGGGCAAGGCGCCCCTTGCCCCTCTCCATGATACCGGAACCGCCGGCGACAGAGCCAGCCCCTCCGCCTCGTCGCCACCGTCACATCCCGTCCCGGGCATCAAGCTCGCCGCCGACCTCGCCGCCCACCTGGTCCGGCGGCTCCCGACCGTGGTCCGCCGCCGCCCGCTGGCGACGCCCCGACCCTCGGCCGGTTGGCTGACCGCCGCGCCGCCGGTCCAGCGGCGGTGCGGCGTCCGACGGGCCAGCCGGCGGGCGAGGCCCTCTTACAGCGACTTGATGGCGGCGATGACCGCGTCGGCCATGCCCGACGTGGTCGTGGTGCCACCCATGTCGTAGGTGCGGGCCTTGCCCTCGGCGATGACCTTCGCCACCCCGTTGTAGATCGCAGCAGCCTTGTCCTTCTCGCCCAGCCACTCGATCATCATCATGGCGGCCAGGATGGTGGCCAGCGGGTTGACCTTGTTCTGGCCGGCATATTTCGGGGCAGAGCCATGCGTGGGCTCGAACACGGCGTACTTGTCGCCGATGTTGCCGCTGTAGGCGAACCCGAGCCCGCCGACGAGCTGGGCGCACAGGTCGGAGACGATGTCGCCGAACATGTTCTCGGCCACCAGCACGTGGTAGCGCTCGGGATTCTTCAGCAACCACATGCACATGGCATCGATGTTCCCTTCGCTCCACTCGATGTTCGGATACTCGGCCGCCACCTTCTTCATGCAGTCGAGCATCAACCCGCCGGTCTCGCGCAGCACGTTGGGCTTCTCGACCAGGGTCACGCTGGGCTTCTTGTTCGCCTTGGCGAACTCGAACGCCTTGCGGATGATCCGCTCGCAGCCCTGGCGGGTCATGATGCGGGTCGACATGGCGACATCGCCCGGCGGCAGCTTATTGAAGCGGGCCATCGCTTTGTTGTGCTTCTCGAGCGTCTGGCGCACTTCGTCAGGGATCGGACAGAACTCGACGCCGGCATAGAGCCCTTCGGTGTTCTCACGGAACACCGTGATGTCGATGTTCTCCTTGTAGTTGAGCGGATTCTTGGGGAACGCTTTGCAGGGCCGCACGCAGGAGTACAGGTCGAACATCTGCCGCATGCCGACGATGGGCGACTTGTAGACCAGCCCTTTGCCCTGCAGTTCGGGGGCCAGCTCCTTGGCGGCATCGACCTTGTTCTTGCTGGTGATGGCGCCGAACAGGGCGACATCGGTCTCTTTCAGCACCTTGATGGTGCGGTCGGGCAGGGGGTTGCCCTCTTTGCACCAGAACTCCCAGCCGATGTCGCCATGCACATACTCGGCCGGGAAATCGATGGCATCGAGCACCCGCCGCGCCGCGTTCATCACGTCGACGCCCACGCCGTCCCCCGGCAGCCACGCAATCCGATACTTCTTCGTCATGGTTCGCTCCTTCTCTTCTTCTGATGATGATTCTGATGAGTTGGCCAGATCAAAACCTCTCAGCTCGCCCGCCGCCCACCTGCTCGTCGCGGTTCGACCCCCATCCTACGGGATCCAGCATCCAAACGAGGGGCGGAGCCGTCGGCAGCCATCGAGGTCGGGTTCAACAGGACGAAACCGGGGTCGGGGAGGGAGAGGGCCCCCCCGGGCCGCTCGTGTGCGAGACGAACGTCGGCTCCCATCTGGGGGCGGGGGCGCGCTGGTGCCAGCGCTCCCAGGCCGCCAGACAGGCCCGCCCGGCATCGAACAGGAAGCGGCCGGCCTGGCCTGGCCGAACGGCCCGCCCCGGGCCGCCCTCGACGACGGCCGCGCTCGACGAGGCCCCGCCCGCCCCCCGGCTGCCAGCAAGGGACTGCCCCTCGCCGACCGCCGAGAGCCCGAGCGACGCCTGCCGATCGGCGACCGCCGGCGCGCCAACAGCGGCGGTGAGCGCCTCCGCCAGCCGCGCCCGCCAACGCTGGATCACCTGCGCCAGGCTCGCCGCCAGCGCCGACCCGGGCCGCACCCAGGCGACCCGCGCCCGCACGATCTTCGTCGGCCGGGCCATTCAGGACGCCTTCTTCAACTTCTTCTGAAGATGCGGGATGAGACCGCCATCGCTCAGGATCTCGAGGATGAACGGCGGCAGCACCTTGGCCCGGGCGGTCTGGCCGGTGGTGAGGTTCTTCACCTCGCCGGTCGTCGGCTCGACCTCGAGCTGATGCCCGGCTTCGACGATCTTGGTGATCTCGGGACAGACCATGATCGGCAGACCGAGGTTGATGGCGTTGCGATAGAAGATGCGGGCGAAGCTCTCGGCGATGACCACCGAGACCCCGGCCGCCTTCAGGCAGGTGGCGGCCTGCTCGCGCGAGCTGCCACAGCCGAAGTATTTGCCGGCGACGATGATGTCGCCCTTCTTGACCTTCTTGGCGAAGTCCTTGTCGATGTCCTCCATGGCGTACTTCGCCATTTCGGCCGGCTCCCAGACCTTGAGGTAGCGGCCGGGGAAGATGACATCGGTGTTGACATCGTTGCCGTATTTGAAGACGGTGCCGCAGAACTTCATCTCACTTCACCTCCGGGAGGGTGATCCGGCCGGCCACGGCCGAGGCGACGACGGCGGCCGGCGAGGCCAGGAAGACTTCGGCCTGGGTGCTGCCCATGCGCCCCTGGAAATTGCGATTGGTCGAACTGATGCAGCGCTCTCCGGCCGCCAGCAGGCCCTGGTGGGCGCCGAGGCAGGGCCCGCAGCCAGGATTCAGCACGACCGCCCCGGCATCGATGTAAGCCGCGATCAAGCCTTTGTCGAGGGCCTGGCGGTAGACCTGCCAGGAGGCGGGAATGACCAGCATCCGCACGTCGGGATGGACCCGGCGGCCCCGCAACTGCTTCGCGCCTTCCTCGAGGTCTTCGAGACGGCCATTGGTGCAGGACCCGAGCAGCGCCTGGTGGATCGGGGTGCCGGCCAGCTCGGCGAGAGGCTTGACGTTATCGACCGCGTGCGGGTAAGCGATCTGGGGGGTCAGCGTGCCGAGATCGATCTCGAGGGTCTGGCAGTAACGGGCATCAGGATCGGGCCGGATCGCCTCGAAGGGCCTGTCGGTCACCGATTTCACATACTCGATCGTCTTCTGGTCGGGCGGGATCATCGCCGCTTTGGCGCCCGCCTCCATCGATAGGTTGGTCAGCACCATGCGCGAGGCGATGCTCATCTCGTCGATGGCGGGACCGAAGAACTCGATCGCTTTGTAGTCGGCCCCGTCGGCACGCAGCCGGCCGATGATGTACAGGATCAGGTCTTTGGCATAGACGCCCGGAGCGAACTTCCCTTTCACCACGATCTTGATCGTCTCGGGCACCATCAGCCAGAGCTTGCCGGTGGCCCAGACGGCCGCCATCTCGGTGGCCCCGATGCCGGTCGAGAAGACGCCGAAGGCGCCATGCGTGGTGGTATGCGAATCGGTGCCCACCAGCACCTCGCCCGGCCGGCAGAAGCCCTTTTCCGGCAGCACCTGATGGCAGATGCCGGTATTGATGTCGAAGAAATGCTTGATGCCGTATTTCTTCACGAACTCCCGCACGGTCTTGTGGCCCTCGGCCGTTTTCTCGGACTCGGCCGGAACGCGATGATCGAAGATGATGACGATGCGATCTGGATCGTACAGCTTGCCGGTGCCGATCTCCTTGAACGACTTGATCACCAGTCCCGCGTTCTCGTGCGACATGGCGACATGGGGAAATACGTCGAGGAGATCGCCTGGCGAGGCCTCCTTGACGCCAGCCGCTCTGGCCAGGATCTTTTCGGCCATGGTCTTGCCCATTGTCAATGCTCCTTTGCCTTCAGGCGGTGGAAATCAGGATGGGAAGCGAACCGGGCCGAACCGGGAGACGCCCGGACCGACCCCGTTCCGCAATGGCCCCATCAGGGTTTGAGGGGTTCGAAGCTGGTGAAGTCGGCGTGATGCAGCAGGATGCCTTCGGTCGTCCGCTTGCCGTGATCACCCTCGTGGCTGTGGTTGGCGATGATATGGCTGATCTCGTCGGGCAGACCGGCCAGGGTGGCGATCTGCACGCCGCTGAAGGGGTGGCGCAGCAGCTTGCCAGAGGCGCTTTTCGTGTACTGCAAGCCTTCCCGCTTGTATTCGAGCAGCTTGCCGACATCGTGCAGGATGGCGCCGGCCACCAGATAGTCCCAGTTGATGGGGAGTTTGGCCCCGAGCGTGGCGTGGATGGCCCTGGCCATGCCCATGCAGATCTGGGTGACGGCCCGCGTGTGCTCCAGGAAGGACACCGTGGTGTCTTTGATCAACAGGGTGAACGGGATCATGCCGAGGTCGGCGGGCTCCCAGCCGCCTTTCTCCATGGCCAGCATCCAGGCTTTGATGGTCTTGTCGCGCAGGTCGGGATTCTTGATCTCGTTGAACTCGGGAATCAGCTCGAGAAGCTTGTCTTTCATGCGTCCTTTCCTTCTGATGTATTGGGCAGGGCGCAGTCGGGCCCGCGGCGGTCGGAACGAGCTCCGCACCAGGGGGCGACCGCCAGGACGGGAGGGCTCAGGGGGTACCCGACAGTTCCCATTTCACGATGTAGTAGAAAAACCCGATCAAAATGGCGTATTCGGCCAGGACCACCGGCGGATAGCGCTGCCGGAGGGTGTCCCACCAGTCCCAGAAGAAGTTGAGGAAGTCGAACACCCGCAGCATCAGGCTCACCACCTGATAAGCGACGAGAAATACCGCTGTCAGGTAGAAGGGAACGACATAGTAGTAAGCCATCGCGCGGTATGCTACCACAGGCTTTCGCCGAGAGGCAACGTCGCGGCAAGGGTCTTCCCGATGGGAAGAATCAGGGATAGTGCACCGGTCGCCCCGCGGCGGCCAGCCACCCGACCGCATCCCACGCCGGCACGGCGAACCGTGAAGAATTCGGACGTGTGGTTGACACCCCCCAGGGGGGGGAGTATACTCGCCGTGCCGCCGCCGAGCGGCTGGGGAGAAGGCTCTCCCGCGGAGTGACAGCATGATCAGACACATCGGAATTCGACGCGAAGACAAGAACCGCTGGGAACGCCGAGTTCCCTTGATTCCCGAAGATGTCGGCCGCCTGGTGACGAACCATGGCCTGCAGGTGACCTTGCAGCCATCGACCGTGCGCATCTTCCCTGACAGCGCCTATGAAAAGGTCGGGGCCCGCATCGCCGAAGACCTCTCGCCGTGCGACCTCGTCATGGGTGTCAAAGAGATGCCTCCCGGGTTTTTCCGGCCGGGTGGCATGTACCTTTTCTTTTCCCACACCATCAAGGGCCAGAAGTACAACCTGCCCATGCTGCGCAAGCTGGTCGATCTCAAGTGCTCGCTGCTCGATTACGAGCGGATCGTCGACGAGCAGGGCCGCCGCCTGGTCTTCTTCGGGCGCTATGCCGGCCTGGCCGGCATGATCGACACCTTCTGGGCCCTCGGGCGACGACTGGCCGCGCAAGGCCTCGCCACTCCCTTCCAGCAGGTGAAGATGGCCCACGAGTACGCCGATCTGCCGGCCGTGCGGCAGGCGTTCGCCGAGATCGCCGCCGAGCTGCGCCAGACCGGTCTGCCTCCCGCCGTGCGCCCCCTGGTGGTGGGGTTCACCGGGTACGGCAACGTCTCCAAAGGGGCGCAGGAGATCTTCGATCTGCTGCCTCACCGCACCATCACGCCCGCCGAGCTGCTCAGCGGCCACGCCGGCGAGGCTTCCCACGAACTGATCAAGGTGGTCTTCCGCGAGGAGCATACCGTCCGACCGATCGACCCCGGTGTGGCGTTCGACCTGTCGACCTTCTACGCGCACCCCGAACGCTTTGCGAGCGCCTTCCGGCCATATCTCGACCATCTGACCGTCCTCGTCAACTGCATCTACTGGTCGCCCCGGGCCCCGCGCCTCATCTCTCTCGCCGAAGCCCAGGAGCTGTGGGGGCAGCAACGCCCGGCCAGGCTGCAGGTGATCGGCGACATCTCCTGCGATATCGAAGGGGGCATCCAGTTCACGCTGCAAGAGACGCAACCCGACAACCCGGTCTACGTCTACGACCCCGATCGGCACGCCATCACCATGGGGGTCGAAGGTCACGGGCCGGTCGTGATGGCCATCGCCAACCTTCCCTGCGAACTGTCGGCCGAGTCATCGCGCGCCTTCAGCGCCGCCCTGATGCCGTTCCTCGAGCGCATCGGCCATCTCGACCCCCGCGCCGCCCTGGACGACTGCCAGATCCCCCTGCCGCTGAAACGGGCCGTCCTGCTCTGGAACGGCACCTTCCCGCCCGAGTATGCCTTCATGCAGAACTACCTCTGAGCCGCCCGCCCCGGCTACCGGTCGGGCCGCGACCGACCGTGACCGACCGATCGCGGCTCGCCACCACCCAGGAGGTCCCCGATGACCCACCGCCTTCTCGTGCTCGGCGCCGGCCTCGTCGCCCGCCCGCTGGTCCGCTACCTGCTGGAGACCACGCCCCACCGGCTCACCTGTGCCGATCGCGAGCCCGACAAAGCCCGCGCCCTCATCGCCGGACACCCGCGAGGCACCGCCCTGGCCATCGATGTCGAAGATCGCGCCGAGCTCTCGCGTCTGATCGCCGGCTGCGACCTCGCCGTCAGCCTGCTGCCCTACACCTTCCACCCCACCGTCGCCCAGTTGTGCCTCGAGCATCGCAAGCATCTGGTCACCACCAGTTACGTCAGCCCGGCGATGAAAGCCTTCGATCAGGCGGCCCAAGAGGCCGGCGTGCTGTTCCTCAACGAGATCGGCCTCGACCCCGGGCTCGACCACATGTCGGCCATGCGGGTCATCGACCGCGTCACCCGGCAGGGCGGCCAGGTGGTGTCCTTCCGCTCCTACTGCGGCGGCCTGCCGGCCCCCGACGCCAACGACAACTGCATGGGGTACAAGTTCAGCTGGAGTCCGCGCGGCGTCCTGCTGGCCGGCCGCAACCACGCCAGGTATCTCGAAGACGGGCAGGTGGTCGAGATCCCCGGCCCCGAGCTGTTCAAGCACCACTGGTATGTGAACATTCCCGGCTACTGGACCTTCGAAGCCTATCCGAACCGCGATTCCCTGCCCTATCGCGACCTGTACGGGCTCCAACAGGCGCGCACCATGTTCCGCGGCACCCTGCGCAACCCGGGATGGTGCCGGTTCTGGTACAAGATGGCCCGGCTCGGCTGGCTGGACGACACCCCCCGCGCCGATCTGGCGGGCAAGACCTGGGCCCAGGTGCTGCGTGCGCTGGTCCCGGGGCAGGGCGCTCTGCTCGACGATCTGTGCCGCCACTGGGATGTCCCCGCCGATGCCGATGAAATCAAACGCATCAAATGGCTCGGTCTGGCCGGCGACGAGCCGGTGCCGGCGGGCCCGAACAACCTGCTCGATCTGCTGTGCGCCCACCTGATCAAGAAACTCGAACTCAAGGAAGGCGAACGCGACATGATCGTCCTCTTCCACGAGTTCGAGGCCGAATACCCCGGCCGCCGGGAATACATCACCTCGACCCTCGTCGATTTCGGCATGCCGCGCGGCGATTCGGCGATGAGCCGCACCGTCAGCCTACCCGCCGCCATCGCCGTGCGCCGCATCCTGGCTGGCGAACTGCGCCTGACCGGAGTGCAGATCCCGGTGCGGCCCGAGATCTACCTTCCTGTCCTCGCCGAACTCGAGACGCAGCAGATCAAGTGCGTGGAGGCCTTCCACCCTCGGTGATGGGCGGCCGACTCGGCGGCCCGGCAGCAACCGCCGAGACCGCCTCAGTCGGGGCGGGGTGCCCCGCGCCCCGGGAAGACCAGGTCGACCGCTTCGCGGATGGTGCGCGCGCGCAGAATGTCAGGTCCCGCAGGGGCCTCGCCGCCGGCCGGCACCAGGAACCGTCGGAATCCGAACCGCCGCCCCTCGTTGATCCGCCGTTCGAGCTGCCCCACCGGCCGGATCTCGCCCGACAGGGTCAGTTCGCCCGCCAGCAGCAGGTCGGGAGGCAGCGAGCGATCCCAGGCGCTGCCCACCAGCGCCATGGCGAACCCGAGATCGCCGCCCGGTTCGCTCATGCGCAGGCCGCCGGCGACGTTGGCGAACACGTCCTTGTTGTAGAACTTCAGGCCGGCGTGCTTCTCGAGGACGGCCAGCACGAGGTTCAGCCGGTTGCTGTCGAGCCCCGACACGACCCGCCGCGGCATCGACAGGAACGAATGGGTCACCAGCGCCTGCAGCTCGGCCAGAATGCAGCGAGTGCCTTCGAGCAGCGGCACGACCACCACGCCTGGCGATTCGAGCCGCTGCCGGTTGACGAAGAAGTCGGAGGGGTTCAGCACCGGCATCAAACCGGCGGCCGTCATCTGGAAGACGGCCACCTCCCCGCTGGCCCCGAACCGATTCTTGAAGACGCGCAGGATGCGATAGTTGCTGTTGACCTCGCCCTCGAAGTAGAGCACGGTGTCGACGATGTGCTCGAGGATCTTGGGCCCGGCGATCGCCCCTTCCTTGGTGACGTGGCCGACGATGAAGACGGGCAGGCCGCGGTCCTTGCCGAACTTGGTCAGCACCGCGGCGCACTCGCGGATCTGGGCCACCGACCCCGGCGTGGCCTCGAGCTGCGGCGAGAAGACGGTCTGGATCGAATCGACGATCAGCAGCTTGGGCAGATACGACATGATGCAGCCCAGCGACGCCTCGAGGTTCTGCTCGGCCACCAGGAAGATGTCGCGATCGTTGCCGATCCGCAGCCGATCGGCCCGCAGCTTGATCTGCAGGGGCGACTCCTCGCCCGAGACGTAGACGATCGGCTTGACGTTGACCCCCAGCCGCGACGACAGCTGCAGCATGAACGTGGACTTGCCCACTCCCGGCTCGCCGCCGATCAGGGTGATGGCCCCCGGTACGATCCCGCCTCCGATCAGCTCGTCGAAGGTGTCGAGGCCGGTCTGCAGGCGGGGCATCCGCTCGCAGGCCACGTCGGCCAGCGGTTGACACAGCGACAGGTTGGCGCTGCCCGACCGGAAGTTGAAGGCCCCGCCCGGCCCCGCCGTCACCCCCGCCACGGGCTCCGCGGCCAGGGTATTCCACTCCCCGCAGGCGGAGCAGTTCCCCTGCCATTTGGGATAGCTCTGCCCGCAGCTCTGGCAGACGTAGACCGTGTTGCTCTTCTTGGCCATGCCCTCACCTCGCCCGAAAATTGGGGAACCCGATACGCTCTCGCCGGATCAGGCGAAGATACTCGCCCCGCCGAAGAAGTGCAAGCGATCCCTGCCCTGATGCGAGGGTGCACCAGCCCATGCCACCGGCCCCTTGTCGCGCGGCAGGCGTGTACCATGGCTGGCGCGCCTTGCGGCCACGAACCATCGTCGGGGGCGGGCAAGACGCGTCGGCTTGTCGGAGGCCCCGCCCCTCGTCCCTATGATCCTGGCATGGGACGGAGAACGTCACTTTCCTGAAAGCGCCTCGGCCAGGAACTTCCCGGTCAGCGAGCGCGGATGCCAGGCCAGCTCTTCCGGCGTGCCGACCGCCACGATCTCGCCACCGCGATCGCCGCCCTCGGGGCCGAGGTCGATGACCCAGTCGGCGGTTTTGATGACATCGAGGTTGTGCTCGACGACGACCACCGTGTTGCCCTTGTCCACCAACCGATCGAGCACGCCCATCAGACAGCGCACGTCTTCGAAATGCAGGCCGGTGGTCGGCTCATCGAGGATGTAGAAGGTATCGCCGGTCGCCATCCGGGACAGTTCGGACGCCAGCTTGATGCGCTGCGCCTCGCCGCCCGACAGGGTGGTGCTCGACTGCCCGAGGGCGATGTAGCCGAGCCCGACATCGGCCAGCGTCTGCAGCCGCCGCCGGATGGCGGCGAACGGCTCGAAGAACACGAGCGCCTCCTTGACGCTCATTTCCAGGATCTCGGCGATGTTCTTCCCCTTGAACGTGACCTTCAGCGTCTCTTCGTTGAACCGCCGCCCCTTGCACTGCTCGCAGACCACGTAGACATCGGGCAGGAAGTGCATCTCGATCTGGATCTGGCCCGACCCTTCGCACGCCTCGCACCGCCCGCCCCGCACATTGAAGCTGAACCGGCTCGGCGTATAGCCGCGGGCCCGCGCCTCGATCGTCTCGGAAAGCAGCGTGCGGATCGGGGTCAGCACCCCGGTATAGGTGGCCGGGTTGGAACGCGGCGTGCGGCCGATCGGATCCTGGTCGATGTTGACCACCTTGTCGATGGCCTCCAGGCCCACCAGTTCACGATAGGCGCCGACCGGCAACCGCGAGTGATGCAGCCGATTCGAGAGCAGGGGAAACAAGGTATCGGTGACCAGGCTCGACTTGCCCGAGCCCGACACCCCCGTGATGGCCACCAGACAGCCGAGCGGAATGGCCACGTCGATGTTCTTGAGGTTGTTGTGCTGCACGCCCCGCAGCTCCAGACGCTGGCCGCGGCCAGTGCGGCGGCGGGCCGGCACCGGCAGGCGCTCGAGCCCGGCCAGGAAGCGGCCGGTCAGACTGTCGGAGCGCCCGGCCACCTCGGCCGGCGAGCCGGCCGCCACCAGACGCCCGCCTTCCTTGCCCGCCCCCGGCCCCAGATCGATCAGATGGTCAGCCTCGAGCATGATGTCGCGGTCGTGCTCGACCACCAGCACCGTATTGCCCAGATCCCGCAGTTTCTTGAGGGTGTCGATCAACCGCCGGTTGTCGCGTGGATGCAGCCCGATGCTGGGCTCGTCGAGCACGTAGGTGATGCCGACCAGGGCCGAGCCGATCTGGGTGGCCAGCCGGATGCGCTGGGCCTCGCCCCCCGACAGGGTGTGGGCGGCTCGCGCCAGGGTCAGGTAGTCGAGACCGACATCCTTCAAAAAGCGCAACCGGTTGCGCACCTGCTCGAGCACCTTCTTGCAGATGAAGGCCTCCCGCTCGCTCAACCGCAAGGCGGCGAAGAACTCGACCAGTTCCCCCACCGATTTCTCGGTCAACTGGTGAATGTTCAGCCCCTCGACCGTCACGGCCAGGGCCACCGGCGACAGCCGCTTCCCCTGGCAGCCGGGGCAGGGCAGCGTCCGCATGAATTTCTCGTAGAAGGCCCGCATGTCTTCGGAATGGGTCTCGCGATACCGCCGCTCGATGGTGGGAATGATGCCTTCGAACGGCCGCTTGAACGTGGCCTGCACCGACCGGCCGTTGTAATCGACGGCGATGGCCTGCTCCCCGGTGCCGTGCAGGAGCGCCTGCACCACCCGGGGCGGCAGGTCCTTGATCGGCGTGTCGACCGAGAACCGCAAATGACGCGCCAGGGCATTGATCCATTGCCGGAACCAGGTCTCTTCGGCGGCATTCATCGGGGCGATCGCACCTTGCGCGATCGAAAGAGCGCGATCGGGGATGACCAGATCGGGATCGACGATCATCTGGAAGCCCAGGCCGGAGCAGGTCGGGCAGGCTCCGTACGGCGCGTTGAACGAGAACAGCCGCGGCTTGATCTCGGGCAGGCTGATGTCGCAGACGCTGCATCGCAGATGGGCGTTGAAGGCCAGCTCGCGCCCATCGCCCGGGCGGTCGGGCGGATCGACCAGCACCACCAGCTGGCCATCGGCCAGCTTGAAGGAGAGTTCGATCGCCTCGCCCAGGCGGGTGCGCTGATCGGGCGTGCGATCGACCGCGGTGCGATCGAGGGCCACCTCGATGGTGTGCTTCTTCTTCGGATCGAGCTGGGGCAGTTCGTCGTCGAGCAGATAGTAGGAGCCGTCGACCCGCACCCGCGAGAAGCCTTCTTTGCGCAGCTCCTCGAAGACCTTCTGGTACTCCCCCTTGCGACCGCGCACGACCGGAGCGAGGAAGGTGAGGCGAGTGCCGAGCGGATGGGCCAGCAGGGAATCGACGATCTGATCGGGCGTCGAACTGCTGACCTCCCGCCCGCAGGCCGGGCAATGGGGGCGGCCCACGGCGGCGAACAACAGACGGAAATAGTCGTACAGCTCGGTGACGGTGCCGACCGTCGAGCGCGGATTGCGCGAGGTGGTCTTCTGCTGGATGGCGATGGTCGGCGACAGGCCGTCGATCTCTTCGACGTCGGGCTTCTCCATCTGCTGCAGGAACTGCCGGGCATAGGCGGACAGCGATTCCATGTACCGACGCTGTCCCTCGGCGTGGATGGTGTCGAAGGCCAGGGAACTCTTGCCAGAGCCCGAAACCCCGGTGATGACGGTCAACGAGGAGCGGGGAATGGAGACGGTGAGATCCTTGAGGTTGTGGACGCGGGCTTTGACGATACGGATCATGGCTCGATGCGGGGACGCGGGCCCCAGACTCGACAGGGGTCAGACCGGCCCGACGACGTCAGCGCCAGTCGTACTGGATGACGCTGGCCTGGGTGGGGTTGGCGATCTGTCCTTCCTGGAAGGTGACCTTGTAGAACCCCGAGACTTTCACGCGCTTCTCCGGGCTGCGCCGGCTGAACACCTCGACGAGCCCGTTCTTGACGACGACTTCGCCACTCTTTTTCTGATGGTTGTACAAGACCTTGTAGAGGCCGGAGGCCCCGAGCGCGACCACGCCGCCCGCCTCGACCTCGAGGAGTTCCCGACCGTCGAGCGCGATCGACACCGTCACTTCCCCGCGATTGAGCACGGCCAGCTCCCCGATGACGCGATTCTCTTTGTCTTCGAGGGTCGGCGGGAACACGACCAGCTCCGATTCGGGCAGCAGCTTGAGCATGTTCTTGCGCTGCAGTTCGATCACCAGGAACCCTTCCTTCTCGGTCTTGAAGGTGTACTCTTGATCGAAGCGCAACCCTTTGTCGATGATTTCCCAATCGCCCAGGCTCTTGGCCAGGACCTTGCCGCTGAGGTCGGTGACGCTGGCGAAGAGCAGCTGGGCCCGTTCGGCCTTGAAGGCCCGTTCGGCCGCCCGATTGCGCAGGATGACCAGGAAGATGGCGATACAGATGATGACGGCCAGCACCGCGCCGATGGTGATCAGCAGGCGCTTGCGCTCGGCTTCGGCCTTCTGGGCCTGGAGCGCCTTCTCGCGCTCTTGTTGGAGCTTCTTGAGGGATTTATGGTCGAGTCGCTCGAGTTGATGCCATTGTTTGGCCATGGTAGGTGCGTTGTCTCAGAGAGGATGGATCACGGCAGCAAAGCGATCCCGACGTTGGGAGTGACCATGATGGAGTTGTCCTTGAACGTTTTGGGGTCTTTGGGAAACACGCAGTGGATCTTGATCTGCATGAAACGGAAATCGGTCGGGTCGGTCGGCAGGCTCGCTCCCGGGTCGACTTTGAAGAGCACGTGCTCGACATCGCTGCAGATATTGAACCATTTGCGGCTCCCCGCCACCGGGGTCAGTTTGACCTTCCCTCCCTGGGCATACTTCGGAGGGGTGGTGGTGAAGGTGAAGACCTCCGAGGCCATCGTCAGATCACCGACGGTCACCAGGGTATTGGGTTTGGCGGAGAAGAACAACTGATATTCGGTGAGCTGACCCGGCTTGTTCTGCTCGGGTTTTTCGGGTTGGCAGACCACGAACCGCATGACCATGATCTCCCCGCTCTGGGGAGCTTTGATCTCCTGGCCGTTCTTCAGGATCTTCAGGTAGTACTCACGGGCGATCGATTTGTCGGGATTGTCGCAGGGATCTTTGATCGTATCGGCCAGCAGGGTCGTCGGATACGAGGTCTGCTTGATGTGCTGGTTCAGGAAATTGGTGCCATTGCGCAGCTGGTCGACGATGGCGCTGATCCAACTGGCTTTGTTGGCGGTCTTGGCCCCGCCGATGAACAACTGATAGACCCAGAACAGGAAAATCGCCAGGATCGCCACGGCGATCAGGATTTCGACCAGGGTGAAGCCAGGCCGCCGCCTTTGGAGCTGCCGCATGCTCATCACAGGGACCCTCGACGCGTGATCTTCTGCACCTTCCGCTGCACCTGGGAGAACTTCCCGCCCCGGTCGGGCTTGAGGGCATCGTATTTGAAATCGTAGATCGTCCCTTCGACTTCGATCTCGATGGCTTCTTCGTTGTACCGACGCAATTCTTTCATGGCCTGCAGACTGACCCGATTCACCTTGTAGGTCATGGTGTAGGGATACCCTTCGGACGTCGCGATCTTCCAGGAGGTGGCGGTGTTGACGCCGGGACCGATCAACATCTCGAGAGCCGGCTGCAACCGCTTGCCATCGACGCGAGCGTTGGTGCAATCGCGGATGAAGTAGCGCAGGAACTTGTCGGCCTTCACATCCCCGTAGGCCACCTGCGGATTGATGGGTTGGGTGTATTTCTTCTTGGGATCGGCCTGGGCCAGCCCCGGCCCGAGATACCGGTAGTCGGGATTGTAGAAGCTGCCCATCTTGATGAAGACGTCATCCTGCCCGGCGAGCTTGATGTAGAAATACTTGGGCTTGCGGTTGACATCAAGCTCCTCGGCCGGCAGCTTGCGCACATACACCCCCGAAAACCCCTTCACCAATTGGAAATTCTCGCTGCCCGAGAATTCGGAGAAATCGCACAGGGGATTCTTGCCGACACTGAATTCGACGGCATCGTACAGCTCGGTCGGAAACAGCTTGGCCTTCAACAGGAAATGCTGGATGGCGGCTCGGGCGGCGAAGAAGGCCTGCTGCTGCTCGAGGCTCATGCGGTTGTGCTGAGCGACGTTCTTGTGCTGGAACAGCATGCCCGCCACCAGGATCATCAAGCAGAACGCGAAGAACAGGGCGATGACGATGGCCATGCCACGCCGGCGGCCAGCGGCCCGCCGGCGATGCGAGGCCGGCGCCCGGCAACGGGGTTGGCAGGGGCGCAGGATCATCGCGAGATGTCTCCTTTCAGGGTCATGAGATGGATCCGGCGGGTGCCTTTGCTTTCGGTGTCGGGCTTGGAATACAACGGCTTCTCGAGATTCCACTGCACCTCGATGATCAACTTCTTCATCGTGCAATAGGCATAGCGCTCGTCGGAGGTGTAGTTGACCTTGTCACCGGCCATGCGCTGGGTATAGCGGGCCGCCGTCGGATCGATGAACCGCGGGGCATCCGGGCCGAAGCCGCCATAGCCCTCGTCTTTGTAGATGTTGTCGGGAGGCTCGGAGA
Source organism: Candidatus Ozemibacter sibiricus (assembly GCA_003327425.1). Classification (GTDB taxonomy): domain Bacteria; phylum Muiribacteriota; class Ozemobacteria; order Ozemobacterales; family Ozemobacteraceae; genus Ozemobacter; species Ozemobacter sibiricus. The sequence continues at coordinate 49,359 of QOQW01000014.1, read as the reverse complement.
CATTGCCGGGCAGCTCGGTTTCCCAGCGCGGCAACCCGGTCAAGGCCCCCCCGAGCGGGTTCGGGTTGTAGCTCTGCATCCATTTGGGGGAGGACACCTTGGCCGGATTGCGCAGGAAGGAAAAGGTGAAATCGCCGCGCGGATGTTCGGGGAAATCGTTGGGCGGGGTCACGGGGTAGCCCGGACCGATTCTCAGGTTTTCGGGCTTTTCATTGCCCGGCGGAACGGTCGCGCAGACATCTTCGACCTTCAGCGTGACCAGGTAGCTGATGCCACGGGGGTCGGTATGGATGCCTTTGCAGAGGTAACCACCGCTCGATTTGCCGCCGTCGGGGAAGAGCATCTCGGCCATCTCTTTCGCCCAGGAGTCCCCGTACCGGTCATAATCTTTGACATGGGAAAGATCGTCGGTCTTCAGGAGGGCAGGATTGCCAGCCCGGATCGCTTCGAAGGGAACGTTGTCGAGCATGGCATTGAGGATCTCGCTCGCTTTGTTGATGGCGAAGGCCTGGGAGGCGTTGGCATCGGTCTCTTCGGTCCCTTTGTGGATGACTCCGAAAATGGGAATGAGCGCCACGGCCATGACGGCCATGGCCATGACGATCTCCAGGAACGTGAAGGCAGACGCTGGCCCGGAGGCCGGTGGTCGTTGCGGGTCGCCCATCTGGAACTCCTTCGTCGTTCTGAGGATAGTATACCAGAATTCACGCAGGAGGAAGGGGGGACCTATAAGGGTAGCCGACCGATCATGAGCCGGGATGATCTCTCTAGTCTGGGTCATGGCCACCACTTCCTACCAAGAGGAAAGCCAGCGCCCATTTCCCCTCCTAGCCGAGTCTCGTTCCATGTACTATACGCTCCGGATCTGCAGAAAGTTCGCCGGTCTCGCCCAGAGCCAGGCCTTGGCCGGCGCCGACTTCCTTTTCCTGAGAGGGTGGGAGGAAAGGAAGGCGGTCAGAGCAGCTCGGAAGCCAGGGCCGACAGGTCGGAGCGTTCCGATTTGTGCAGGATGATGTGCCCGAACAATCCCTTGCCCTTGAATTTGTTGATGACATAGTTCAGTCCGTTGGAACTGCTGTCGAGGTAGGGATTGTCGATCTGGTAGGGATCGCCGGTCAACACCACCTTGGTGCCATCGCCGGCCCGGCTGATGATCGTCTTGACCTCATGCGGCGTCAGGTTCTGCGCCTCGTCGACGATCAGGAACTGCTTGGGAATGCTGCGTCCACGGATGTAGGTGATCGCCTCGATCTGCACCTTCTGCGACTCGATCAGGAAGCGGATCTTCTTGTCGACATCGTCGGAGTTGCTGTACAGGCGGTCCATGACGAATTCGAGGTTGTCGAAGATGGGCTGCATCCAGTGGCTGAGCTTTTCATCCTTCGAGCCGGGCAGGTAGCCGATATCCTTGCCCAGCGGCATGATCGGACGGCTGACCAGCAGCTTGCGATAGACATGCTCGTCGATCGTCTTCTGCAGACCGCAGGCCAGGGCCAGCAGGGTCTTGCCGGTGCCAGCGCGCCCCACCAGCGTCACCAGCTGGATCTCGTTGCACAGCAGCAGTTCGATGGCGAATTTCTGCTGCAGGTTGAGCGGTTCGACCCCCCAGGGACGCGCATTGATGTGGTAGAGCGGCGTCAGCTTCTTGAGCGTGCCGCAGTATTTGGCGAGAGCCGTCTTGTTTTCGTTCTCGGCGGCTTTCAACAGCACGAACTCGTTGAGGAACAAACCAGCCTGGGCCGGCGCTTCCATGGCCTTGGTGGCCAGGAACGTCTCGATCTCGCGAGCCGGCAGGACCAGCTCGCGCCACCCCGAATACAGCTCGTCGATATGAACCTTGTTGGTCTCGAAATCCTGGGTCGGAATCCCGAGCGCATCGGCCTTGATGCGCGCGTTCATGTCCTTGCTGATCAGGTAGACGTTGCGCCCCTGCTTTTTGAGATGCAGCGCGCACGCCAGGATGCGGTTGTCGACCTTGCTCTTGTCGAACCCATAGGGGATCTCCATGTCATGGTCGATGAGAACCTGTACGGTCCCCCCATTGGGAAGAGGAACACCCTCGTACAGGTGGCCTTTCTTGCGGATGGCGTCGAGTTCACGAGACGCCGACCGGGCCTCGCGACCTCGTTCGTCGTTGAACCCCTTGAAGCGGTCGAGTTCCTCGATGACCCCCAGAGGAATCACCACATCGTTGTCTTTGAAGGAAAAAATGGCCTGGTGGTTGTGCAACAAGACGTTGGTGTCGAGGACAAACGTTTTTCTCATCGCCTCCGCATCCTCGCTGGGAAATGATCGCCCCTGGCGCCGTCAACGTACCATACCCCCCCTGGCAAGTCAAACGCTGCTCCGCGTCAAATGGCACCTCACAAATTCGGCGGAAAGAACCGATACATGATCTGGATTCTTATCGTTCGGCGGGTTCTCCCGCACACCGTCCGAGGTCATACCTCCTGGAAAGGAACACATCGTTCCATGAACAGATTGACTGCCGCCGTCCTGCTGCCGGTGATCCTGATGACCTGGGTGAGTCTGGGGCCCCCGGTCATGGCCCAGGAATACCCCGACGATCCCGTCTTCGAGGAGGCTCCCCCTCCGCCCAGGCAGTATGCCTCGGTCGCCCGGCCGCGTACGGTTCGACAGGGCAAGACGGAAGCGGTGGCCTTCACCTCAGGGACCGGCGACCCGGCCGAGATCGGCGAGGCCGACGCCCTCATGGAAGGCATCACCGACGAAGGCGACTTCAGCCACGGCATGCAGACCTACACCGTGCGCAAGGGCGATACCCTCGGCGCGATCTCGAAGAAATTCTTCGGAACCGCCAAATACTGGAAGGACATCGCCAAGGCCAATGGCATCGACAATCCGGCCGGCCTCAAAGTCGGCCGGACCCTCCAGATCCCTTCTCTGGGCAAAGCCGTGACCTATCGGGAACGGCGTCAGAGTTCGGGCGGGAGCGGCGGTTCCTATGCCGCCCTGCCCCCCGTCTCGACGGGCGCGGGCGGCGGCTCCTACCCGCCCCCTGCCACCGCGCTGCCCTTGCCGCCCATGTCGGGAGGCAGCGAGCGGGTCCTCTATTCCGATGGCGGCTTGCCCCCCGTTCTTCTGCCCGGCCTCGATCGCAAGGATGACGAGCGCCGCACCAACGTCAACCTCGACGGCCTGACCGGCTTGATGCATACGTTCGCCGGGTACCCCCTGGGCAAGAATCTTTTTTCGACCTCGTTCGGCGTGGCCTGGAACAAGATCACCCGCCGCGACGGTCGCCGGCTGCAAGCGGGGGAGGACGGCGACTACTGGGAATTTCCCCTGGCGCTGACCTATTCGGGCGAGAACTTCGAGGTGGCTCTGAAGCTGCCCTTCGAGTCGTATGACATCTTCGCCCCTCTCACCTACAACTTCCGCGACGGCACCGATTCGGGCATGGGCGATGCCGCCCTGCGCCTGAAGTTCAGTTCCCAGAACGAGAACATGGCTTCGTGCCTCGGCATCGGCGCCATCTTCCCGACCAGCGACCGCGACATCGGCAACACCGAGAACGACAACGCCTGGGAGGTCTTCGCCGGCATCTCCAGCAAGAAGAAGGACGGCGGCAACTTCCACGTCAACGCCGGCTATCAGGCAGGAGACGGTAACACCGACCATGAAGGCATCTTCTTCAATGTCGGCTTCGAGTATTCCGCCAACCCCAGCTTCACCTTCATGGGCGAGATCAACAACTACAACCGCATCAACAACGGGCGCTCCACCGACCTCACCCTCGGTATGCGCTACTTCGTCAAGCCCGGCATGACCGTGTCGCTGGCCGCACCCATCGCCCTCAACAACGACATGTTCTTCGGCTACGACTACCGTCTCGAGGGCCAGCTGCAGTACCACTACTGATCAACGGTACGACCCCCTTCAGAGGGAGGGCGGCCCGCCTGCCGGGCCGCCCTCCTGGCTTGTACGCTGCGATCAGCCGGTTGGTGCGACCGACTTGATCGAGCCGGGGCCGGTCGAGAGCGCTGGCCCCAGCTCGCGTCGGGCCAGGAGGCTCGTGGCCCTTCATGGGGCCCCGGAACGGCCGAGCGCTTCCCGGGAGACGGCCAGCGAAGAAGGCCGCCGCGCCAGGGCCATCCGGCGGGCGAGGGTCAGCGCCGCCAGCAGGCCGCGGTGGTCGGCCCGCCCCTGGCCGGCGATATCGTAGGCCGTCCCGTGACCGACCGAGGTCCGGATGTAGGGCAATCCCAACGTGACATTGACGCAGCGCAGCCCCCCCAGCGTCTTGATGGCGATCAAGCCCTGGTCGTGGGTCTGGGCCACGAACACGTCGGTGACCCGCCGCCTCTCGGCCTTGAACAGACTGTCGGCCGGCCAGGGGCCGGAGACGTTCGGATTGACGGCCCGGGCGCGCGCGATGGCCGGCCCGATCGCTCGTTCTTCCTCGTCGCCGAACAGGCCATGCTCGCCGGCATGCGGATTGAGCCCGGCCACCGCGATGACGGGGAAGGGGCGCCGCGCCGTGGCGAACGCCTCGTGCGCCGCCATGATCGTCTCGTAGACCGCCGTCTCGGTCAGCAACCGCGAGACGTCGCGCCAGGCCACATGCAACGTGGTCATCACCACCCGCCACCGGCCGAAGACCATGGCCATGCGGGTGGCCGGCACGCCGGCCAGCGCCTGCAGCATGTCGGTATGACCGGCGAAGGGGCTGCCGGCCAGACGGATGGCTTCCTTGCCGATGGGCCCCGTTACCATGGCGGCGCATTCGCCCGTCAGGCAGAGCCGATGGGCCATCTCGATGGCTTGCACCGCGGCCCGCCCGCCAGCGGCGGTCACCGCCCCCGGGGGGAAAGGGCCACCCTCTTCCACTTCCACCCAGCGCAAACCGGCGGGCAGGCTTCGCCGCCGCGGGAACAACCGGGCGAAAGCCGCCGCGAAGGCGGCTCGGGGCCCGATGAGCACCCACCCGGCCAGATCGTCGACCGCAGCGTCGGCCACCACCCGGGCCAGCAGTTCGGGGCCGATACCGCAGGGGTCGCCCATGGTCACGGCCAGGGACATCGGCTGGACAGATCGCTGACGGGGGCTCATGGCATGACCTCCAGACGCAGGAGCCCTTCGAAGGGGTCGGCTTTCTTGACCCGCAGCGTGACCCGCTGGCCGACCGCGACATCGTGGGCGGGCCGGCGACAGGTGCGGAACTCGCAGATCGCCTCGAAGTAGACGACCACGTCGGTGGGCGTCTGGTCGACGACCACGGCCGGCCAGGCGTCGCGACCGGCGGCCAGCTCCTGCTGCAGGAACTTCAGCACCCAATACGCCTGCCGCTCGCGCATGATGGTCTCGGCGGTGCGGGTCGCCTCGTCGGCGGCCAGCAGGGCCTGGTGAAAGCCCTCGGCATCATAGGGAGCCTGGCCATGGTCGAGGTGGCCGGCCAGTTGTCGTTGGATGAGCAGATCGGAATACCGCCGCAAGGGCGAGGTGACCTGGCAATAGGGGCCCACTCCGAGCGAGCTGTGGTGGCCAGGAGTGGCCCCCAGCACGGTCTTGCGGAAGAACCGCAAAGCCTGGAAGAACGCCACCGGCTGGAACTCGGCCGGCAGGTCGGGCAGGTTCTCGGCTCGCTCCTGACTGCGGTAGAGGCAGGGCAGATCATGCTCCTGGCAGTAGCGGGCCGCCAGGTGATTGGCCAGGACCATGAATTCCATGATCATTTCGGCCGAGGGGCTGTTGCCGGAGCGATACCCCAGTTCGACCCGCCCATCGGGCGTCAGGGTCAGCTTGAGTTCGGGTTGCCGCTCGACCAGCAACGCTCCGGCCAGCCGCCGCCGGCACCGCAGCTTCCCGGCCAGGCGCACTGCGGCGGCCAGGAGCGGCGCGGTCGGGGAGGTCCAGGTGGTGCCTTCGAGGTCGACGCCACGGCCGACCCGGTTGCCAGAAGGGTGGGCCAGGACGGCGGAAGATTCTTCTGCGGCCTCGGGGGGCAAGGCCGGAGCGAGCCAGGAATCGGCTGTCAGATAATCGGTGGCCACGGTCACCCGCACCAGCGAACGATAGATCCGATGGGACAGGATGGCTCCTTCCGCATCGAGCCGGATTTCCCAGGTCAGGGCCGGGCGGTCCCCGGCATCGCTCAGACTGAGGGCCTGCTCGGAAATGATCGGCGGGAGCATGGGAATGTTGCCCTCGGGCAGATAGATCGTGGTGCCACGCCGACTGGCCTCGCGATCGAGCGGCGAAGCGATGGGAATCGACGCGGCCACATCGGAGACGTGGATCCAGAGGGTGTAGCCGCCTTCATCGACGGTGAGCGAGAAGGCATCGTCACGGTCGCGGGTGGTCTCGGCATCGATGGCCCAGGTCGGCAACCCGCGCAGGTCGCGACGGCCGACCGCCACCCCCATCGCGGCGCCAGACGGGGCGACCGCCGACGACGGCTCTGACCCGGCGTACGAGGCCGACGCGGCGCCCGGCTCGCCCCCAGCCGCCGCGTCGGGAGACGACCCACGGGCGGGTTCACCCGTCACGCCCGGGCTCGCCGCAGCAGGGGCGAACCGGGCCAGCAAGCGGGCCGCTTCTTCCTCCAGTTCAGGGGGGAAGGCGGTCGGCACTTTGTAGCGCAGCAGGTCGAGATGCTCATCGGGGCCGAACCGCCCGATCTTGACCAGGAACCCGAACAGCGGCCGCGGCTGGTGCAGCCCGGCCCGCTCGAGGATCTCGTGCAGCCGTTTGGGCACCGGCGCTTCGGCTCCCCACAGCACGATCTGGACCAGCGAATCGAGCACGGCCGCTACTCGAGGCAGCTCGGCCAGGGGAACGCCGCCCGCCCCCCGCTTCAGCTCATCGATCAGGGCCTGGTCTTCCGCTTCCTGCCGGTGCCGCTTCTCTTCCCGTTCCAAGGCGGCCCGCACCTCGTCGGCCGGCACAGGCACATAGCCTTCTTTGCGCTGGCGGAAGTAGAACGGATCGGCCGCCAGCCGGCGCAAGAGAGCGGCTTCCATGTCTTCATTGCCGGCTTCGGCGAGAAACCCGGCCATTTCGGCCAGCCCGTACGGCCGGGGATCGGCCTGCAGCAGATCGTGCAACTCGCCCAGATCGATGCGGGCCGCCAGTCGTTGTCGTTTCTCGTCGATCTGGCGCGCTTTTTCCCAGCAATCATCGAGATCATGGGGCGAGGCCTTGGCCTGGGCGGTATGGTGCAGCACAGAGCGTTCGGTAACGGTGGTCTCTTTCCGATTCAGCTGCAACAGCCGCACCCCTTTGGGGGTGATGGCCAGAACGACGCCGAGCTGAACCGGCGGATCTTTCGCCTGGAATTCGACGATCTGCCCCACCTGCAGGCTCACGCTTCGCCTCCAAGTGGATACCGAGCCCGAGCCGCCCCTGGGCGTTCGAGCAGAGGAACGCCCCAGGCCAGGATGTCAGCCAGGGCCTGATCGAACGCCGTCAGGGGGTCTTCGGCTGTGACCTCGGAGATTGCGCCAACCGTTCGGCGAGCCCGGCGGCCTTTGCCGGGAGAATCGACGGAAGGCTCAGCCATTCGGAGATGACCCGGTGCCAGGGGCGCCTTAGCCGGCCCAGCGCCGCCGTAGGCAGCCACCGGCTCCTGGACCGCCTGGCCCCGTAACATCTCGGATTGGAACAGGAGGGTGAAGAGATCGGGCTCGTCGAATAGAGGGGTGGCCGGCTCGCGCGCGCCACCCCTTTCGGGCAGTCGCTGCCGGCGATGGAGGTCGGCCAGCGCCTGCAAGCCATGGGGCAGGACATCGCCCAGCAAACGGGGATCGGTAGACGCCAGATCTGGGTGTTCCCGCCAGCGCGCGAGCGCCTGGTACCGGTCCGTGCCCAGCCGTTCGGCTTCGGCCGCGCTCAGATCGATGATGGCCCAGGCCAGGTGCCGCCGCTCGCCGGGCGACCAGGCCGCCACGTCTCGCCAGTCGCCGGAGCGCAGATGGTCGAAGCGGTCCCGGATCTCGCGATGGAAACCCTGGTGACGCTTTTTGTCGGTCTCGTACCGCCGCTCGACCGGGTCGCCAGCGGCGAGGGCCAGCGCACGCGAAGCCCAGGCCAGGTCGGGCTGGACATGGATGAACAGGAACTCGAGCCGGCGCGTCTCTTCCCGCGGCTCAGTGGCGAGGGCTGCGCGCACCTCGCCCACGATCTCGCGGACAAGGTCGAGCCGCAACGGCGTGAAATCGCAGCGACCCACGTCGGGAAGATCGTCGGCGAGGCCGAAGGCCACCGCCCACGAGCGATGCGGCCGGGTCAGTCGTCGCAAACGCAGCGCAACATAGCCGAGCAGCGAATCGGGCGCCGGCATCCGGCTGGTCTGCAGGTCTTCCATCAGGATGAGGAACATTTCCGACAGAATCTCGCGGCAGCGGTCTTGCAGCGAAAGGGCCGCCGCCCGCCAGCTCCGGGCCTGCACCAGCACGAACTCCCGGCAGGCCCGCAAGAGCGGCTCGATGGTGGCCCGGCCGGGCGCGGCCAGGAAGGCGGACAGCGCAGCCCGCGCCTCGGGTGTGGTCAGTCGCGGCGCCGCCATGGCCACCCCACCCCTTCTACCAGCACGCTGCCCCGGCCGCTGGCCATCGCGACCGGAAAACCCTCCCCTCGAGGCTCCAGGCGCCGCCCGGCGCCGAATGGCCGCCGGCTCACCGCCCAGCTCAAGCCTGCCCCGGCAGGACGCGAGGCAGGATCTCTTCGAACTGGCGCAGGACCGGCTCGAGGCTGCAAATCGCGTTCTCCCAGAAGGCGGGCTGGGTCAGATCGACCCCGACCGACATGCGCGCCACCTCTTCGGCCGCGGCATTTCCGGAGAACCGCAGGAAGTTGTTGTACTTCTCGAGGAAGGCCCCTCCCTGCTCGAGGAACATCTGGTACAACCCTCGGCTGAGCAGGTAGCCGAAGGTGTAGGGGAAATTGTAGAAGGTGATCTCGGTGATGTAGAAGTGCAGCTTCGAGGCCCAGAACAGCGGATCTTCGCCACCGGGGGCCAGCAGATCGCCGAAGATCTGACGCTGAGCGCCGGTCATCAGCTCCTTCAGGCGGGTGACACTGACCTCCCCTTGCTGGCGCTCTTCATGGAAATTCTTCTCGAACGTGAACCGCACCGGAATGTCGCACAGGAAGGCCAGGGCATGGCTGATCATGCCGCTGAGGACATTGGCCTTCTGGGCATCGGGAATGGCGGGATCGGCCAGCAAGCCGTCGGCCAGGATCGTCTCGGCGAAGGTCGAGGCCGACTCGGCCAGGGTCATCGGGTAGCCGCGGGCGAACAGGCGCTGGCCTTTCATCACGTGGCTGTGATAGGCATGGCCGATCTCGTGGGCCAGGGTCTGCACGTCGCCCAGACTGCCGCTGAAGGTCATGAAGACGCGCGATTGCTCGATCAGCGGCGAACTTGTGCAGTAGGCGCCGGGACGTTTGCCGGGCCGCGGCTCCGATTCGATCCAGCGTTGGGCCTGGGCCTGCCGGAAGTAGTCGGCCAGGTCGGGGAACCGGCGCTGGAACGCATTCTCCACCAGGCGCACCCCTTCTTCCCAGGTGTAGCGCCGGGCATCCGAGAGGGGGAGGGGGGCATCGATGTCATACCAGGCCAGGGCGGGCAGACCGAGAGCTTTCGCTTTGGCTTTGCCGATGCGCTGGATGAGCGGCTTGCAGGATTCGATGGCCGCGAACATGGCCTCGAGAGTGGGCCGGCTGATGCGCGCCTGGAACAGGGCGACATCGAGGAAATGGTCGATCCCGCGCCGTTTGTTCAACTGGAGCCGGGTGCCCGCGATGTGGTTGAGCGCCGCGGCGGTGACGTCTTCCATCTGGGCCCAGGCGGCGTTGCCGCCGGTGAAGGCGGCCTGCCGCACGCGACGGTCGGCATCTTCCATCAGCGAGCGCCGCTGGGACATGGGCTTGCGCTCCCGGCGACCATCGGGCCAGACCATGTCGAACTCGAGCTTGCCGGCGATGGTGCTGTACAACCGGCCCCAGGCCGAGATGCCATCGATGCCGAGATCGGCCGCCAGCACCTCGAGGGCGGGGTCCATCGTCTTCTGGGCTTCTTCGCGCGTGCGCCGCAGGAAGTAGGCGATCTGTGCGAGCCCCTGGCGGGCGCAGAACTTCTCGAAGTCTTTGTCTTTGGCGGTCTTCAACGCCCGCTTCAATTCGACCTCGAGCTTGGCGAAGGCCGCCTCGAGCGTGGCCATCGCGGCGTTCTCCCGCTGGTAGGCCTCGTTGCGGGCATCGACCGAGGCCAGACAGGAGACGAACACCCCGAAGTGGAGCAGCCGGGTCGCCAGATCCTCGGTCCGGACAAAGATCTCTTCCCAGGCGGTCTGATTGCGATTGTGCAAGGGGTCAAGCGCGCTCGCCATCCGTGCGAGTTCGTCGAGATCGGCGACGATCTTCTGGCGGAACGCTTTCATCTCGGGTCCGTCGAAGGAAGGGAAGAAAGGAGTGAGGTCCCAGGTGGTTCCTGATTGCACGTTCAAGCCTCCGATGGCGGGGAAATTCCCTCTCTACTAGCACGAATCCCTGCCATTCCACAAACCTGTTTTTTTTGGCGGCGCTTCAAAGCAAGGCATGGCGACCTGGCGCGGACCACCACGACCGGGTGGAAGGAGACCACCCGGCTGACCGGAGTCGTTTTTCGCTGGCCCTTGCCTCCGATCGCACCAATTTTTTCCCCGACGGGGGGGGCCGCGGTGACTCCTGGTAGATCACCCCGAAAGGAGTCGCCTATGATGTGCTGTGCCACCTGCCCGTTGAACGGTTCCCCCGTTGGTCTGACCGTCGGCCTCAACCTGGGCCCGCGCTTCGACAGAGAGACCCTCCCCTGCGCTGCCCCGCGCTGCCTCCGTGCCACAGCCAGCAGAACTTCCGTGTTGGCTGAGGGCGCTCCTACGCCACGGTGCCACGGCCGCCCCGATTTCCCCACGAGCGAGCCGGCGGAAGAGCCCCTCTGCCCGGATTGTCCCCATCGCCAGAGCCTCGACGTCTGCCCGCAGGATCTCCATGTCCTCGCCACCATCGCCAGCCACGACGAATTCGCCCTCGCGACGGTCCATCACACCCTCGATACACTGGTCGTTACAGGGCGTGGCAGCGACCTGTGCGAGCTGTTCGTCGCCGCTCCGGCCGAGGTACGAGTCGACCTCTGGAAACGCCTCACCGCCTGCCATCCGTTGTCCCTTCATCTGCTGAACGAGCTGTTCGAACGCGCAGAGCTGCCCCCTCTCGAACCAGGCCAGTGGCCGCAGCCCCTCGCCAGCTATCGGGCGGCCGCCGAGGGCCGCCCCGCCACCATTTTCCCCTGGCCCTCCCAAAGGTCGCTCTGCCCCAGTTGCTTGCTCTCCCGCTGACGGAACGGTCCCGCCCGCCAACCGAAAGCACCAACCAGGGTGACCCTCACCATCCGCTGGGGATACCGCCAGGGGCCACAGGCCCCTGGACCCCTGGTTTTCGCCGGTCGAGCGCGATCTGATCGGCAGGCAGATCGACCGCGTCGCCATTGACCAGACCGTAAGCCTCTGGGCGGAACGCGAAGGCTTCAGGAAGATGTTGCTCCGACGGCTGGCAAGAACGAGTTGGCACCCCACGACGGCATGCGATATCATGGGTCAGCATGCCTCTGAGAAGAGAAGGCGAGACCAACCGTCCTTCACCCGAAAAAACCGCTCCCAGTCAGATCAGATCCCGGAAGGACTGGGGTATCCTGCTGGTCGACGACCATGCCCTGGTGCGGTTCGGTCTGCGTGAGTTCCTTGAACTGTACGGCTGGCACGTGCTCGGCGAGGCGGCCGACCTCGCCACCGCCCGGTCATTGGCCGCCGCCCATCAGCCGAAGATTCTTCTGCTCGATCTGTCGCTGGGCTCCGAGAACAGCCTCGATCTTTTGCGCCCGCCCGCGCCCTGGCGCGGCCCCCCACCTCGCGTGATCCTGTTTTCGATGTTCCTGACCGCCGAGACCATCGACGAAGCTCAGGCCCTCGGCGTGACCGGCTTCATCACCAAGTCCGCCCCCCTCGAACACCTGCTGGCGGCCCTGCGGGCCGTCACCGCCGGGAAGACCTACCTGTCGCCCGACATCCGAAGCCACCTTAAGGCCCGCCAGAGTCCCAGAAAACGACTTCCCCCACGCGAAGAAGAGGTCTTCCAGCTTCTCGGGCAGGGGTTCCGCCTCACCGAGATCGCCGACCAGCTGGCTCTGAGCGTCAAGACCGTCGACACCTACGTTGGCCGCCTCTGTCGCGACCTGGGGTTCGATTCACGCAAGGCGCTGATCCGTCACGCCATCGAGCGTCACCAGAAGAGATTCTGACGCGCCAGCCCCGCGGCCTCGCCGACCCTCACCCGGAGCCTCCCTGCCGCCACGCGCCGATGCGTGCGTCATTCCCCTCCGACCCGCTGCCAAGAAGGAGTTATCCCTGAAGCGATGCTCCGGAGTCGACCCGACTGGTTGGCCCCCGGCCAAAATCAGAATTCTTCTGACTGATTTTGGCCGAAGGTACCGCTACACTGAGACGAGCAGGTCCGATCGTCAGTCTCCCGCCCTTCGCCGTCACAAATGCACCGGTCGACCTGTCCACAGAGGAAAGAGGAAATCATGGGCACTTTCGACAAATATCTGAAGAAGCCGCACCATCTCTCTCCCGACGAGTTCGATGAGATCGATCATTATCCATGGGAGGGCGCTCCCCGCCAGCGGCGCCGTCTCGTCAAAGGCTTCTTCCGCATCATCCGCGAATTCGAAACCCACCTGATTCTGCTTCTATTGGTGGGGCTCTCTTTCGGCTTCTTCTTCATCACCGCCAAAGTCAGCACCGTCGGCTTCCACGGCATCTTCTGCCAAGCCCTCGCAAAGAGCCAGACCCTGTCCGAAATCTTCGGCCGATTCTGCTCAGACAAGCCAACCGCGGGGCCATCCTCCACTGAAGCCCCGTCCGGGAACGCTCCGCCTTCTGACGGCGCCCAACCGACCGAATCAACCCCCTGAGGGCACGACCCCAGCCCACCGCGTTCGTCTTTTCCGCCTCCCACGGGCGGGGCGGCCTCATCCAGGCGGAAGTTTCACCATCACTGTCACCGGCGGCTCTCGCTGGATGTACAGACGGCCCGCCAGCAGGTGGGCCCGGTATTCCATGGTCCGCAGGCCGATGCCGGGCAGCTCGGCGACAGAGGCAGGCGCTCGGCCCACCGCTGGGGTCCGGCGCCGCCGCCGGGGTCGCCGATCGGCCTGATCGGCGGCCGCAGGCGCGGGAAAGGCCTGGCCATCGTTGGTGATGGCCAGCACCCGCTGGCCGCCCTGTCGCGACAATCGGAACTCCAGGGTTCGGGCTCGGCCATGCTGGATGGCATTCCGGGCCGCCTCCTGGGCGATCCGGAACAGGTGCAGAATCTCGGTCGGCGTGAAGGCGGCCGGCCGGCCGCGCACCTGCACCCTTGCCCGCACGCCCCAGTGCTGCTGCAGAACGACCGCCAACCGCTCCAGATGCTGGGCCAGGGTCAACCGATCGGAATAGAGGGACAGATCGTGCGAGAGCAGGCGGGTCGCCTGCAGGCTGTGTTCGAGGGTCTGCTGCAGGGTTCTGGCCGTGGCCGCCAGCTCGGGAGCCCGCGCCTGGGTCTGGTGGTGCAGCAGGGCGGCGAGATGCACGCCGCCGACGAGATGCTGGCAGAGCCCATCGTGAAGTTCGCGGCCCAAGCGCTGCTGTTCGGCCTCGGTGGCATGCAGCAATCGTTCTTCCAACGCCCGCCGCTGGGTGATGTCACGCAAGGTGAAGACCCAGGCATGGTCGCCGGAACCCAGCCGGGTGGTGCTGGCGAGGAAGACCCGCCGGCCGGCCGGGCCGGTCACATGGCGTTCGACGTTGCGCCACGGCCAGCTCTCCACCTCGGCGGCGTCTCCCCCTAGCAGCACGGGCAGAGGAGGACTGTCAGGTCCGATCGGCCAGCCAGGGAAGGCCCGCTGCCCGTTGGCCGACAGATAGGTCAGGCGGCCGACGGCGTCGGTGGTCCCCACGATGGCATCGAGGTGGTCGAGCAGGGTGCGCCGGAATTGCTCCGACGCCTTCAGCTCGCGTTGCGCCGCCGCGCGCTGGGCCATGGTCTCCCGCAGCCGGCGATTGGTTTCCCGCAGGCGACGCCGATCTCTCGCCTGGACCAGCTGCCCGGCGGCCTGCGCCGCCAGGATGCCCAGCAGATCGAGGTGACGGGCTTCGAAGGCGCCCGCCTGTCGATCGTGCTCGAGCGTGACGAACCCCACCACCCGCGATTGATTGGTCAACGGCAGCACGAGCAGCGAGCGGATGCCCCGGCGCCGAATGACCGGATCCTGGCTCCAGGGGGTCTCGACCTGGGCATCGCGCACCACCAGGGGCTGCTTCGTCTCCTGAACGAAGCGCAGGGGGCTGAGCGCCGGCTGACCCCCTCGGCGAGGAAAGACGATGCCCGACGACCGGACCTCGGCCGTGGCCAGAAGATCCCAGGCATCGGGCGCCGGCGCCCCGGTCGCCAGGACCGCCACGGGCTGAACGAGCTGGGCCCGCCGGGCGCCCGAGGCTTGCAGCATCAGCCGCAGCAGAAGCCGCATCAGGGCGGCCGGCCGGAACTCGCCGGCCAGGGCTCGGGCAGCCATCAGGACGAACCCCGCGTCGAGGGCGAGAGCCGGCAGGCTCACCTCGACCCCGGCATGGATGGTGGCCGGCGCCGCCACCCGCCCATCCACCGTACCCGGCAGGGCAAGGAAGAGATGGGCGAACTCAGCACGGAGGCGGTCGGCCAGAGGGCGCGCCTCCCACAGGGTCAAGGCCTCCACGGCCCGCCGGATGTGCAGCTGACCATACGCCGGGCAGCCCCGGGCATACCACCAGCGGCCCAGACACTCGTGGGCGAGGGCCGCATCCGGGTGGAACCCGGCCGCCTCGGCCAGGGCGATGGCTTCGGTCAGTTGCGTCAACCAGTCGTCAGGGCGCCCCTCGGCCAGCGCGAGGTGGGCCTGCACGATCAGGTGCTTGGGCTGGAAGGTGAACGGCGCCGCCGCGGCCGCCCGCTCCAGGAAAGCGGCATGACCGTACGCCCTCTCGAGAGCCGACCGCACCGCCCGCTCCCCCTCGGACGGCGGGATGGTCGAGGCCGCCCTCCCCGGTCGGGCCAGACGCGCAGCCCGCTCCCCTGACCCGCCCGCAGCCCGGCGAGCCGCGGCATCGCTGGCCACGATCGTCTCGATGCGGCCGAGAGCCTGCCGCACCCGGATCAGAGCCGCCAGGCAGTGATACTCCCCCAGCTCGACCGACATCCCGATGCCGAAAAACAGACGGTTTTCGAGCATCTCAACCAGCTCGAGAGCGGCGGGCAGACGGTCATACAGCAGATGCACCCGCAGCAGCCAGACCAAGCTCTTGGCGAACAGAGCACCGAGCGGGGTGTCGCGGAACCGGGCGAAATAGGCCTCGTGATCGAAGCGGTCGTCCGACAGCGACCAGGGGCAGGCCGTCTTGCCGAGCATGCACCTGACCAGGGCGCCCATCGTCACCGCCGTGATCTCGAGCGGCAGGTCGCCGGTGATGCGGGCGCGCCGCTCCTGTTCCAGGGTCAGGGCTTCGAACTCGGACCACGGATGGCCCGCGCAGGCCCGCTGGGGCAAGGCGTGCGCCCAGGCATACTCGGCCACGCCAGGATCAAAGGTGCCCCGTGGCGGAGCTTGCGCTCGTTGCAGGCGAGCCAGGGACTCGGTCAGCGGGGCCACCCAGGGCAGGATGAACCCGCCCAGCGTCAGATCGGCCCAGGTCTGGTCTTCCTCAGGAGAAGCGGAAGCCTGCAGGGCCTCGATCACCTCGACTACCCGCCGCGCCAGATCATACCGTTCGACCTGGACCGCGATCATTCCCAGAAAGGCCAGGTGGTTCGCCGCCCCGGGCACCCGCCCGGTCGACAACTGGCGATTCGCGATCTGACAGGCCAGCCAGCGGTTCCAGGGCGACCGCAGGTGGAAGGTCATTTCCAGCAAGAACGTCACCAACTGCGCCACCAGGGCCGACTCCCGATCGGTGGCGGCGGGCTGGGCCCGCACGGCCGTCAGGTCGGCTTCCTGCAACCGTGCGAACGTCGCCTTCTCGAGAGCCCCCAGGACCCGCCAGAGATCGGCTGCGCGCGGCATGTCCTGCCAGAGGTGCCCCAGCGTGCGCAGCCCGAAATCCACCCCTTCTTGGATGAGCGTCGGGTTGGCACGCGTCCCTTCGGCGAGAGCGGTCGCCAGGGACAGCCGATCGAACGAGCTGGTACAGGTCGTCTGAAGAGCGGCGAACTCCTGACGACCGGTGGTCGCATCGCCTTGCCGGTAGGCCACCCGCAGGCGCCACTCATGGCAGCGGCGGCGGAAGGCCGCCCGTTCGCCGCTCAGGCGCATCTGGTCGACCATCGTGACCGCCAGATCGATCCACCGACGGGCGGCAGCCAGGTCACCGATCCGGAAAGCTCGCTCCCCCGCTTCCCGCAGCCAGGTGATCGCCAGCCACCGGATGTCGGCATCAATGATCGCGGCGACGGCCGGCTCGACCAGGGCGGCGATGGTGAACAGCCGGTCGTCGTCCAGCGGGTGGGCCGCCGCCCCGGCCGCCCCCTGGCGGTGGGCCTCGTCGCTCGCCGAGGCAACGCGCTTCTCTCGGTTGCCCCCCTCAGCACCCTGCGCCCCCGTTCCCCCCCCCTCGGGAGCTCGTTCCGCTCGGTTGGCCAGGGCCAAGGCGAGGCGAATCCGCCAGAGCTGGGCTTCGGTCTCGGGAAATAGCCGCAAGCAGGCGACACGCACCTGGTCATGGGTGAACCGCCACCGGGAATTCACCGCTCCCCCCGAGGAGGGTTCCAAGCGAACCAAGGCCAGCGGCTCCTCGCCATCCATCCTTCGCCGGGCCTCCCCTTCGCCTGATTCCGCGACGGGATTGACCAGACCAGCCGCGTGCGCCGCAGCGAGGGCGTGGTTCAACCCCGCGGGCCCGCCGAATCTTTCCTCTGACTCTGGAACCAGGCCGCCGCTTGGCCCGGGACATGGCTGGTGAGCGGCAGCGGCCAGTAGAGCGGGCTCGAATTGATGACCCAGGCACGCCGCCCGATGCAACCATCGGCGCACGATCGTCGGCTGTTCTTGCACACGCCGGCTCAAGATCTCAAGGAGACTACCCGTCACCGCGGGCCCGCCGATCCGGGCGATCGCCTGCTGCCAGCCCGGCACCGGCCCGGCCGGATCGAAGTCGGCCAGTTGGGCGAGTTCGCGCAGAATCTGGACCACCCCTAGCGGATTGCCCTTGGTGATCTGATGGAGGTAGGCAGCGACCGCCGCGAGTCGAGCCGGCGAGGGGGCGGGCGAGATCACGCTGGCCAGCCACTCCTGCAGGTCGGCGATCGTAAGGGCCGCGAGGGCCAACCGATCGGCGGCGATCTTCTGGGTTCGCCACGCCTCGAGCTGGGCCGCCAGCCGATCTTCGGGCTCCCCGTCCAGACCGGTCCGCCAGGTGGCCACCACCGTGAACGGGCCGGCCGGCCCCTGGATCATCAGCAGGAACTCGAGCAGTTGCCGAGAAGGCGCATCGATCAAGGGCAGGTCGTCCACCAGCAGGATGATCCGGAGGCCCGCCGCGGCCACCGCTCTGGCCAACTGCGACCAGGCGAGCCGCAAGGTCCCTTCCTGGGGGCCGGACGCAGGGGATGCCACCGCGTCAGAGAGGCCACCCAGATGCTGGAAGGCGGGATCGAGGAGGGTCAGCGACTGCCATTCCCTGCTGCGCTCGGCAGCCAGCGCGTCGGCCAGCCGTTGCCGAGGGGCGGACCCCGCGCTGAGCCCATGCCGGACCACCTGCCCGAACAAGGAACGAACAATGCCCAGCGGCACCTCGTGCCCGCTCGGCTCGCCCTTGGCCTGGCAGAGCCACAACGGGCGCGCCTCTCCACCCGCGCCTGGCGAGGCGGACCCCGCGTCAGAACGGTCGACGCCGGCCAGCTCGCGCACGGCCTGACTGGCCAGGGCGCTCTTCCCGATGCCCGACACGCCTTCGATGATGATCAGGCGCGGGCCGGGCGTCTCGCCATCGACCAGGCGAGCACGCAACCAGGCCATTTCGCGTTGGCGACCGACGAGAGAGTAACCGGTGCGGGGAAGGAGCAGACAGGCCGGCGCCGAACGGAGCGGCCGCGCCGCCCCCGCGGCCGACGCTCGACCCGGCCGAGCGCGCGCCACGACGCCGGCCCCTTCGCGCACCAAGGCGGCGAGGGCGGTCAGCCCCGCGGCCACCTGCTCGGCGCTGGCCGGCCGCTCATCGGGATGCTTGGCCAGGAGCCGCTCGAACAGGGTCTCCCCCGCCGGTGGCAGAGCCACCCCCTGCGCCGCCAGAGGAGGAGGCGCCTCGGTCAGATGGGCATGGATCAGGGCTTCCGCCGGCCGATCGCCGAAGGGGTGAACGCCGGTCAGCAGTTCGTACGCGGTGACCCCGAAGCTGTAGAGGTCGAGCCGCTGGTCTTGCGGAGCAGCGAGGCGGCCGGTCTGCTCGGGAGCGAGATAGGCCGGGGTGCCCTCGAGGGGGGCGGGGCCGGCCCCCGCGGCACGCGGTGGGCCAGCCAGGCTGAAATCGATGAGGCACAGAAGATCGCGCCCAGGATGCCAGATGATGTTGGACGGGTTGACATCCCGATGGAGCAAGCCGGCCGCGTGCACTTCTTGCAGGATCCGGGCCAGGCGAGCCAGCATCTGCAGCCGGTCAGCCAACGACAGCGCCGCCAGACGCGGGCCTTGTCGATGCAGGGACAACGCCGAAGCGCCCAGATCGTCGAACAAGAGACCGGGCATCGGCCCATACGGATCGCAGAACATCGGCCGCACGATGCCCGGTCGGTCAGCCAGGGTCTCCAGATGCGCCCATTCCCGCGCCAGCCCTGCCAAACGGCTCGGCATGCGGGCTTCGGGCGGAACGGTTTTCAGAATGGCCCACCGGCCGCCCGGCTCGCACCGACCACGCAGGACCACGGTCTGCGGACTTCGCGACAGGACGGCGATGGCCCGGAACTGCCAGGGCCCGATCATGACCTCCAACCGAGACGGCGACACGGCATGCTCTCCCTGCGCCCATCAAGGCGCTGCGCTGCAGCCGCATTCTACTCTTCTCTCACGATCTTGGCCAGCCTCTCCCGAGCCGAAGCCAACTCCGAAAGGGCCTCCAGAGCTGGTGGAGAATTTCCACCCCCGAACATCGGTTGGCGCGGTCGCGCCTCGGTCTCTGGCCCCCGCCACCTGAACGCGCCGCCAGCGACAACCATGCGTGATTGGACGACCAACTTCGCACCCGCCCAAGACCTCCATCGCCGACCGCAGGGCGTCAGTGGGCCGGGAGCAGCGGACCATGCTATGATGGCTGAGGAGCCCGCGAGCGGCCTGACCGCTCCATCCCGCTCCTGGAGGCCATCGCATGGCAAAGGTGTATTTCCGCCCGATCGACAGCTATCAACGAACCAGCGACATCGCGGCGGCGGTGCCCGTCCTGCTCGAGCGCCTGGTGGCCGAGGAAGCCATCGTCCTGGCCTCCCGCGTGCCGCTGAAGGTGCATTTCGGGGAGCGCGGCAACCACACGTTCATCGCGCCCGCCAACTTCGCCGGCCTCATCGAGTGGCTGCGCGGCCAGGGCATCGACAGCTGCTTCATCGAGACCGGGGCCGTCTACAGCGGATCGCGCATGCGGGCCGCCGACCACCGTGCCCTCGCCGCCGAGCACGGGTTCACCGCGCTGCCGGTGGTGATCGCCGACGGCGAACGCGGCGAGGCCTTCGCCGAGGTGACCATCGCCCAGAAGCATTTCCAGACCTGCAAGATCGCCCGCGAGTTCGTCGGTCTGCCCCAGATGATCGTCCTCAGCCATTTCAAAGGACACACCCTGGCCGGCTTCGGCGGCGCCCTCAAACACCTGGCCATGGGTTGCGCGTCTCGCGGCGGCAAGCTGGCCCAGCACATCGACGCCAGGCCGTTCATCATCCCCTTCGTCTGTCGGCGCTGCGGCGCCTGCGTCCGCCAGTGCCCGGTCAATGCCATCCGGGTCGACGGCATGCTGCCCAGGATCAGCCATCGGCGCTGCATCGGGTGCGCCGCCTGCCTCGCCGTCTGCCCGCACCGGGCCATCCTGGTCAACGTGTTCAAAATCAACCTGGCCTCGACCTTCCAGGAAAAGATGGCCGAATACGCTCTCGCCGCGCACCGGCAGACCCGCGGCCTGTATGTCACCTTCGCCTTCAACCTGACCGGCAACTGCGATTGCATCGGCAAGCCCATGACCCCCATCGCCCGCGACCTGGGAGTGCTGGCCAGCAGCGATCCAGTGGCCATCGACCAGGCCTGCCATGATCTCGTCGACCGGCAGGAGGGCCGAACAGTCTTCGGCGGCCGCCATATCCTGGCCTACGCCGAAGCCATCGGCCTGGGCTCGCGCCGCTATGATCTGGTCACCATCTGAAGCCGGTCGTTGGTCATCGCCATGAGGGGCCGGGCCCCGACCGCCGCTGAACAGACCATGGCCGCCCAGAGGCCGGCCAGCCCGCGCGGGCTCGCCGCCTGGCCCGCCCGGGCTGGCCAGCTCTCCGTTCCTGCCGGCGCCCCGCCCCCATGATGACCACTCTCTCGGCCGACGGCGCGTTTCCCCTGCGCTTGCTCATTGCGGGAGGACAGACCGGCGTCGATCGCGCGGCGCTCGAGTTCGCCCTCGAGGTCGGCATCCCCTGCGCCGGATGGTGCCCGGCCGGCCGGCGCAGCGAAGATGGGCCGATCCCGGCCCGGTTCCCGCTGCGCGAAGCCTCCTCGCCAGCCTATCCGCAGCGCACCCGGCAGAACGTCCGCGATGCCGACGCCACCCTGATCTTCACCGCCGGGCAACCAGGCGGCGGCACCGCCCTCACCGCCGCGTTCGCCCGCCGCCTGGGCAAGCCTTGCCTGGTGGTCGACCTCGACACGACCGCGGTCGCCTCCGCAGCCGCCAACGTCCTCGCCTGGTTGCAGACGATCGCCCCGACCGTTCTGAACGTGGCCGGGCCCCGGGCCAGCGAAGCTCCGCACCTGCCCCCGCTCGTCCGCCAGGTGCTGGCCCGGGCGTTGCGCCCCGCTCCAGACGCCTCACCCCCGGCCTGGCCGCCAGCCCCCCCGCGGCGGCCCCGTCAGGGCCGCCTCTTCCCCGACGGTCCCTGAGCCCGCCGCTCAGCGTTCCGGCAGTTCGGGAACGCCCGCTCCGCGCGGCAGTTTCAGCATCTCCTCCCGTACCTGGCGCTTGAGGTCGTCGGGCAGGCGCGCCTCGTAGAGGCTGATGATCTCGAGACCGTCGCGATGCAGGGCTTCGGTCTCGCGGAACAGCGAGCGCAGCTTGTCGAGCGTCGCCGTCAATTCGGTGCTCAGGCTCTTCTCGAGGGACTCCCACTTCTGCAGGAGGGCGCGATTGAGCTTCTGATTGTGCTCGAGCAGCTTGAAGATCAGCATCTGCGGGTTGCCCTGGGCGGCCCCTTTGAACTCGGCCATCTTCAGCCCGATCTCCTCCTTCCAGGCCTTCAGCGCTTCGATCTCGCCGACCAACGCCCGGATCTGCTCATCCTTCTCGTTCAGCTTGCTCTGGTAGACCTCTTCCGTCCGCCTGATCTGACGGTAGAGATCGTCCGACAGCGCAGCTCGTACTTTCTCACTTTCTGCGCGACAGTGCAAAAGCTCACGTTCGTACTGTTCTTTGATCATGGCCATCTCGCGGTTCTTGAAGTGCAACGCGATCTTGGCGCCGATCGCGAACAGGACGGTGAGCAGGATGGTGAGCAGGATCTGTTCCATGATCATCTTCTCCTCGCGGTCAGGCGCATGGTGCCCGACCCGCCGATCGGCCGTCAGCGCGCGGCCGGCCCCGCCCCGTCCGCCCGCGGCCAGAAACGCCGCCACCGGCCCGGCGGGGACGGCGCCGCCGAGGACCGGTCCGCGGCCGGGCCGGGCGGCGCTTCCCCAGCGAGGCGCTATTCGCCGACCAGGTCGGCCCGCGAGAACCCGCCGTCGGGGCCGCCGTGGCCGACGAAGGTGCCGAAGGCGCCCTGGGTGACCACGGCGCACGCGGTCGAGGCCAGACCGTTGGCCTTGGTGAACAGCTTGAAGCTGGCCAGGTCGAAGGTCAGGCGCAGCCCGTCATCGGCCGCCAGCCACGCCCGCAGGCCGGCCCCGTAGGGAACGATGTCCAGCCAGCGGGGCGTGATGTCGGCGATGACCACCTTCCACTCGGCATCTCGCGTCGCCTGCGACCGCAACCCCGTCCCCGGGCCGCCGGCGTAGTAGACGTCGCCCTGCTTCTTGAAGAGCGTCGCCCCGTTGAGGAAAGGCGCATCGAGCACGCTGAACGTGTTCTGCGCAGCATTGAATTTGAACAGGCCGGCCTTCCCCGGCGTGCCCAGACCGCAGGCCACCACCAGGAAGGGGTCTTCGGTGGCATGGATCATCACCACCATGCTGGCGGTCATGCCCTGCTCCTTGCCGTAGAACTCGAAGTCGGTGCCATTGGTGGTGCGTGCGATGGCCGTCGTGCTCGCCGTATCCGAGGCCAGGCCGACCCAGAAGGTGCCCGCTTTGGGCTCGGCGAAGGCGGTCACCTTCTCGCCGGTCAGCCTGGTCACCGCCGTGACGGTGCCGGTCACCGGATCGAGCGAGAACAAACCGGCATCGGTGCCGATCCAGATGGCGCCGGCGCGCGTCTGCAGCAGGGCATTGATCGCCTGGGCCGCGGCGGTGGTGGGAAAGCCCGCCGCCTCGAGCCGGGTGAAGGCATAGGTGGCCTGCGTCGCATCGGCGGAGAACAGACCGTTCGCGGTGCCGATGTACAGCCGACGGATGGTCCCGTTCTCGTATTGCAGCACCGCCCGCACATCGCCATTGGTCAGCGAGGGCGTATTGGCCGGCGTGAAGGCCTTGAAGGCGTAGGCGGTCGGATCGAACCCGCGATCCGGCGAGCCGCCGATCCCGCCGCCGCCACAACCGACGATAGCGAGCGGCAGGACGAGAAGCAGAAGGACGATCAGGGGGCGATTCACAGGTATGTACTCCTCAGATGAAGGATGACCCCAGGCCGCACGGCCTGGGAGGCAGCGACGAACCACGAACCGAGCGGCTCAATCGAGCACCTGCCGGACGACATCGATGACCGAGCCGTCCCGCCACTCGATGACGGCGACCGGCCGTTCCCCGAACCGAGGCGAGTCGGGAATGCCGGTCAGGGCATGCACCTGATCCATCAGTTGCGGCAGGGTGACCAGGGGCAGCCCCTTCCCTTGCACCTTCTCGAGCAGATCCTGGCGCCGGGGGTTGATGGCCAGCCCGCGCTCGGTCACCACCACGTCGATGACCTCGCCCGGCGCCGTCACCGTCGTCACCCGCTCGCGCAGCACCGGAATCCGCTTGCGGAAGGAGGGCGCGGTGATGATCGTGCACCCGGCGCCGGCGGCGGCGTCGGCGAACCCGCCGATGCCGTGCAGCAGCAGCCCGTCGCTGTGGGTGTTGACGTTGACGTTGAAATCGAGATCGATCTCGGTGGCCCCGAGCACCGCGACATCGAGCATGTGGGCGAAGCAGCCGCGGGCATGCTGGCAGTAGGAGATGAAGGGGTCGATCTCGACATGCCGCGGGTTGTCGCGCAGCGACTGCACGGCGACCAGGTCGAAGCTCTGCCCATCGGTCACCACGTCGATCAGGCCGCGGTTCAGCAGATCGACCAGGAATTGCGTGGTCCCGCCGATGACGAAGGAGGCCTTGATCTTCTTCTCGGCCATCCGCTCGCCCAGGAACTTGGTGAAGGCCAGCGAGATCCCGCCGGCGCCCGCCTGGAAGGAGAAGCCGTCGCGCAGGATGCCGGCCGCCTCGACGAAGCGGGCGGCCAGCTCGGCGATCTGCAGCTGCGTCGGCGAACGGGTGATCTTGGTCGTGCCCGAGACGATCTTGGTGGGATCGCCGATGGTATCGACGGTCAACACGTGATCCACGTGCAGGCCCGAGATCGACATCGGCACGCAGGGGAAGGGCACCAGGTTGTCGGTCACCACCACCACCCGCTCGGCATAGAGCGAATCGGCCTTGGCAATGCCGATCGGCCCGAAGGCCGACTTCCCGAGCACGCCGTTGGCGTTGCCGAAGACGTCGGCCGCCGGCGCCGCGATGATGGCCAGATCGATCTTCAGATCGCCATCCTGGATGGCCCGGTACCGCCCCCCATGCGACCGCAGCACAGCGGTCTTCTTCATCAGGCCCTTCGAGCAGGCGACGCCGACCTGGCCGTTCATCGAGCCTTCGACGTGCGAGATGACCCCGCTCTTGATCAGCTCGACCAGCCCATCATGCACCGGGAAGAGCGCCGAGGGGGCCACCACCAGATCTTTCAGACCACGAGCCGCCAGCCGCTGCATCGCCTCGTTGACGATGAAATCGCCATTGCGCAGGTGATGATGGAAGGACACCGTCATCCCATCGCGCAGAGGCAGGCGTTCCCAGAGCTCGTCCCAACTGCGGACCACCTTGTCGATCCGGCCGGGAACGGTGGTCAGCGGCACCCGCGGCGCCGCCTGCCGCCCGCCGCCCTGGTCCTGGAAGGCGCCCCGGAACGGCTTCAGGGGCCGCCCGTCGATCTCGGCCGGGATCTTCCGCCCAAGGGCATTCTCGACCCACTGCATATCAGAGGCCCTCCACGCCCGGCAGGCCCAGCTGCTTGGCCAGGGCGATCACCTTGCGCGCCCGCTCGGCCACCGGCGCATCCACCATCTTGGTGCCCAGCGAGACGACGCCGGCCCCGGTCTCGACCGCGCGCTGCATGGCCTCGACGATCTTGCGGGCTTCCTCGATCTCGGCCGCGGTCGGCGCGAACGCCTGATGCACGATGGGAATCTGCCGCGGATGGATGACGCCTTTGCCGACGAACCCCAGGCTCTTGGCTTCGAGCGAACTGGCCAGCAGGCCCTGATCGTCCCCCACATCGGCGAAGACGGTATCGATGGCCTGGATGCCCGCCACCTTGGCGGCATAGACGATCTGGCTGCGCGCCGCCAGGGTTTCCTTCCCGTCCCGGGTGCGCGGCACCCCGAGATCGCGAGTGAAATCTTCGGCGCCGAAGCAGAGCGCCACGTTGCGCCCCGAGGCCTGGGCGATGGCCTGGGCGTTGACCACCCCCTTCACCGTCTCGATCAGGGGCATGAACAGGATCCGTCCCTGGAGGCCGAACTCGCGCTCGATGGCCGTCACCTCGCGATCGGCTTCTTTGATGTCGTGATCGGTGTCGCACTTGGGCAGCAGCAACAGATGCGGCAGCGCCGGCACGATCTCCCGCAGGTCTTCGTAGCCGAAGGGCCCGGACAACGGATTGACCCGGACGATCAGCTCGGTGCCGGGGAAGAGGCGATGCGCCTCGCCCAGGATGCGCCGCACCAGGATGCGGGCATCGACCTTCTGATCAGGGGCCACCGAGTCCTCGAGGTCGAGGATCAGGCTGTCGGCGCCGAACAGGCCGGCGTTCAGCATCAGATCGGGCTGATTGCCCGGCAGGTAGAGCCGACTGCGGCGCAGCCGGTCCTTTTCGGCCGGGGTGCGATCGATGGGCTTGAAGGGCGGGGCCTTGGCTACCCCCGCCTTGCGCAGCACCGCTTCGATGCGGGCGGCGATGATGAAATCGAGGGCGCCATCGTCTTTGATGACCAGCCGCCCCTTGTTGACCTTGAACTCCTGCAGCGTCTGCTCGGCCCGCTCCCGGATGTGGCGGCCGAACAGCTTCTTGACGCTCGATTCGACGACCACCTCGAAGGGCGCCGCCGGCTCGTAGGTCGCGATCAGATCGGACTTGCCTTCCAGACCAGAGGTGAAGATGGTAGGTGTGCTCATGTTCCTTCCCTTTGCGTTTGGGTTGTCTCCGTTCAGACGAACTCGACGGTCCCGCTGACCGTCTCGGCGACGAAGGTGGCGCCGGCATGCCCCGATTCGAGCTTGGTGCCGTGCCGCAGACCGGGATGCGCCGTGCCTTCCCAGGTGATCTTGGCGGTGCCGGTACGGCTGGAGATCTCGACCGACGACCACGGCCCCTGCACCTGTCCGACGAAGATGTCGCCCGACGTGGAATTGAGGCGGATCTGGCTGCCCTCGCCGACTTCGGGGCGGATCAGCTCGAGATCGCCGGAGATCGACTGGATCTCCAACCGTTCGAGGCGCGCCCCCTTGCACCGGAAATCGCCGGAGGTCGAAACGCCTTCGGCGGCCAGCGTCCCGCCCTCGATGAAGAAATCGCCGCTGACCGTCTCGAGCCTGGCCTGGCGCAGGTGCACCCCGCTCAGATGGATGTCCCCGCTGACCGTCTTCAATTGCTCGACCGGGAACCCGCCTTTGATGTTCAGGGTGGCCGAGACCGAGCGACACCGCAGCACGATCATCGGCGGCAGCGTCAGCTCGAGATCGAGCACGGCCCGCGTGGGAGCGGCGCGATCGAAACCGATCTGCAGGGTCTCGCCCTCGACCCGGATGCCATGCTGCACGAACCACAGGTTGGGCGGCTGGCCGGCCAGGGCGGACTGGCTGATACGCCCCATCACGCGCAGCGCGAAGGCCGCCCCTTCCCGGATGGTGACCGAGCCGAAGAGATTCTCGATCTGGGCGACGCGGACCTGAGAAAACCCATCGGGCTCCGGCACCGCGAACTCGACGGTGAGGCCGTCGAGCGGCTCGCCCCGGACCTGGCCGAACTCGGCCACCATGCTGCCCATCATGTTCTGCACCCAGCCCCCGAACTCCTTGAGCCGGGATTTGAACTCGCGGCCCGGCGGCTCGGCCTTCTTGATGGCCTCGCGCACCTGTTTCTGGAAGTTCTCGGCGAAGGCGCCGAGTTCTTCGGCGAAACTGCGCTTGCGATCAGCATCGCGGTGGTCCTTCTCGAGGGCCGCCAGCAATTCTTCCGATTGCTCGACGGTGATCTTCCCCTGCGCCAGCATCTCGAGAATCTTCTTGCGGGCTTCTGACATGGTTATCCCCTCCTCTGACGGTCTTCCGGTAGGATGCCCCATTCTACCACGTCACGATCCCAGGGTCTCCATCCGGCGACGGGCGCAGGCGATCGCGGCCGGCGAACGATCGCCGCCGACCCAGCGCCGGCCGAGCCGCGCCGCCGCCACCAGGGTGGTCCCGCTGCCGCAGAACAGATCGACCACCAGATCGCCCGGATTGGTCAACGCCGCGATCAGTCGCTCCAGCAGGGCCAACGGCTTCTGCGTGGGGTAGCCGACCCGCTCGGCCGACATCGGGTTGACGATGGGGATGTCCCAGACATCGTCGACGGGCGTGCCGGCGGGATGCGGCAGGTACCGCCGCCCGGCCGCCGAAACGATGCCGCTGCGGGCGTAGCCCGAGGTCGGTTGGTAGGGCACCCGCACTGCATCGACGTTGAACACTGGTCGGGGCCCCGTCGCATACCACAGCAGCGTGTCGTGCTTGTTGGAAAACCGCGTCTTGGAGCGGCCGCCACCGGTATAGTGCCAGATGATCTCGTTGATGAAAGCCTGTTCGCCCATCAACCAATCGAGCAGCACCTTGGCATAATGCACCGTGCGCGCGTCGAGATGCAGCACCAGGCTGCCCCCCGGCATCAGCAAGGGCAGAAGCGCCCGCAGGTTGGC
Organism: Candidatus Ozemibacter sibiricus; assembly: GCA_003327425.1. Lineage (GTDB taxonomy): Bacteria > Muiribacteriota > Ozemobacteria > Ozemobacterales > Ozemobacteraceae > Ozemobacter > Ozemobacter sibiricus. The sequence continues at coordinate 21,705 of QOQW01000014.1, read as the reverse complement.
CTCGAGCCAGGGCAGATAGGTGGCCAACCGCCCCGGCCACCGATCGTCGAACACATAGCGGTCGGCCGCCGTCGAGGCGCGCGCGTCGGCCGCCCCCGACCGCGCCGGGCCGACCCGCGGCCGGCCCGTCAGAAAGGGGGGATCGAGGTAGACCAGCCGCGCGATGCCGCGCGGCAGCCGACTCGCCGTTTCGAGGCACGGCCCGATCAGCCAATCGGGCAGGTTCGGCGCCGACGGTTCGCTGGCCGCCGGCCCCGCCGGAATCGGCGCCGCCAAGGCGGCCGGGGAGAGGGCAGGCGCGGTGGTGGGGGCGGTGGCGGTTCTGGCTCGCCGCGTTCGCGCGCGACCTGCCCCACGGGCGCGGCGCTGCGGTGGCAATAGGCCGGTATCGCCACGGCCCGAGGCTGGTCGTCCACCAGCCGGGTTTTTCCGCGACCGCTCAGCGTCTTCCTGGGGCCTCATCGCTCGAGGACCTGTCTCCCCCCCGACTTGCGCAGGCCATCCGTCGGTTCCACCACGCCTGCGGTCAGGCCGGGCGCTCGCCCCCTCCGCTCCTGCTTTGAAGCTGGCAGGTCATTCCATGCCGTCGTCAGGAGAGAATCGTCCGATCGCTTCGGCGATGACCCGATCGGCCGTCTCTTCCAGATATTCGTTGAGCAGGGCGTTGATCTTCTGGAATTCCGGCCAGAGCACGCCCTCGCAGAACGAGGGTTTCAGCCGCGCCGTGACCGTCGTCCGACGCTGGCCATGCCGCCGATACGGACGGATGCCGGCTTTCTCGAGCAAGGCCCGCAGCAGTTTCCGCGACCACGGGTTGTCGAGCGAGAACCGGTATTCGATCTCGGTTTCCGGCGCCGGTCGGGGCGGCGGCGGGGGCGGCGGCGCGGTATAGCGCTGGCCGGCCGGGCCGAGCCCTTCCTGCAACCGCTGCAGGGCGGCCAGGGCGGCAGCGCGTTCCCCGCTCGTCGCCGCGCCATCATACAGCGCCTGGATCTTCCTGATCTTCTCGATCAACCGCTGCAGGTCGCTCATCGCATCCTCCTGGCGCGCGGCTCACAGCGCTCCCAGGCGCTCGGCCAGGTACGTCGGCAACTGGTCGATGGCCACCCGCACCTGTCCCATGGTATCGCGATCGCGCACGGTGACGGTCCGGGCCAGGGCGGGATCCTTCCCCTCGCCGAGGGTGTCGAAGTCGACGGTGATGCAGAACGGCGTGCCGACCTCGTCCTGCCGGCGGTAGAGCTTGCCGATGCCGGCGGTGTCGTCGTAGACGGTGCGCCAGCCGCATTTCTTCTGGAGGGTCTGCTTGATCTCCTTGGCGATGGCGACGATCCCGTCGTGGTTCTTCTTGAGCGGCAGCACCGCGACCTTGATGGGCGCCAGCTCGGGGTGCAGGCGCAATACGACCCGCGTTTCCTCTTTGACCTGCTCCTCATGGTACGCATCCATCAAGAAGGCCAGGGTGGCGCGATCGACGCCGGCCGACGGCTCGATGACATACGGGACGATGTGCTGGTTGGTCTCATGATCGAACCAGGTCAGCCGGTTGACCGCATGCTGGTTGGGAATGACGGTGCCGTCTTTCAGCACCAGCTTGCCGCCCTTGCTATGACAGGTCAGGTCGAAGTCGCCGCGGTTGGCGATGCCCTCGACCTCGTCGAACTGTTTGCTCTCCTCGGGGCGATCAGGGAAGAACCGATAGAGCAGATCGGTGGTGGCCTTCGAGTAGTGGGCCAGCTCTTCGGGCTTCTGCTCGTAGCGCCGCAGGTTCTCGGGCCGGATGCCCAGTTGCACGTACCAGTTGAACCGCTCTTCGACCCAGCGCCGGTACCATTCTTCGTCGGTGCCGGGCTTGACGAAGAACTCGATCTCCATCTGCTCGAACTCGCGGACCCGGAAGATGAAGTTCTTCGGGGTGATCTCGTTGCGATAGGCCTTGCCGATCTGGGCGATGCCGAACGGCACCTTGCGGTTGGTCGAATCGAGGACGTTCTTGAAATTGACGAAAATGCCCTGGGCCGTCTCGGGGCGCAGGTAGGCGATGTTGTCCTCGTCGGCCACCGGCCCCACCGTGGTCTTGAACATCAGATTGAACGGGCGCGGCGGGGTCAGGTCGTGGGTGCCGCCTTCGCTGCACTTCTCGTTGGGATCGACCTGGTCGGCCCGGTACCGCTTCTTGCACTTGCGGCAGTCGACCATCGGATCGCTGAAGGTATCTTCATGGCCGCTGTATTTGAGCACCAAGCGGTTCATCAGGATGGCGCAGTCGAGGCCTTCCATGTCGTCGCGCTCGTAGACCATGCGCTTCCACCAGGCTCGTTTGACGTTGTTCTTCAATTCGACGCCGAGCGGGCCGTAGTCCCAGGTGCCCTGCAGACCGCCGTATTGTTCGCTGCCCTGGAACAGGAATCCGCGACGCTTGCAGAGCGAAATGATCTTGTCGAGATCGACGACCGACATGCGAATGCTCCCCGATTGACGCCTCTGGGTGCCGAGGCGGGTTGAAAGGTGCGCCCATTATACGGGTTCGCTCCTGCCGCAGCAACCCCAGCTCAGACCACGCCGCCATGCTCGCGCAGCAATCGGGAGCAGGTGGCGGGAGCTCGTCGGCCTCAGGCTCATCGGCCTCAGGCTCGCTGGCCGCTCCCATCCTCATCGGCTCGCGTCGGCTCCTCCATCGAGCGGCACCCCCTGGCACCCCCTCGATTCCGAGCATCCCTGGCAGGAACCTGGCGCCATCGAGCATCGCTCGCCAAAGGAAGGAGTCATCGTTACAACCAGGATCACTCGATGCCTCCGCGTATAATCTGACGAGTCCTGCAGCCAAACCCTCTCCTGAAAGGACGCCAGGCCTTGTAGCCTCTGCTCCCGGCAAAGAGCCAATCGCTCCAGGTGTCACATTCGCCACGCCGTTCCGGTCATTGTCGTGGTGTTTCAGCGCTGGCGAGCAGGCCTCGCCGATAGTATCGTCATCTTCTCCAGGAGGAAGCTCCATGACCGTTCGTCCCGTTCCCGCCTCTCTGGCCTCTCGCCCCATCCCCATTGTCCGAAGCAACGGCAGGATCAACCACCGCCTCCCTGTATCTTTTTATTGGGGCGTTCCGGGGGTGACCTTCACCCTTCTTCTGGTGCTGATTGCCTCTCTGGGCCAGGCAAGCCAGGTATGGGCCGCTTCTCCATCCGCCGCAGACGCGGTGGCCACCCGCACCCTGCCGCTGGTCGAAAAGAAAGTGTTCCGGATCCCCGATTTCCTTTTCCGGCATGCCCGCCGGCGCCTGCCGGTCGAAGTCGGCTACGAGACCTACGGCACTCTGGCCCCGAACCGCGACAATGTCATCCTCGTCTGCCACTATTTCACCGGCCAGAGCCATGCGGCCGGCCGCTATGCCGCCGATGACCCGCAACCCGGTTGGTGGGATTCCCTGATCGGCCCCGGCAAGGTCATCGACACCGATCGCTCCTTCGTCATCTGCGTGGACAGCCTGGCCAACCTCAACGTCTACAATCCCCGCGTGCATACCACCGGACCGGCCACCATCGATCCGACCACCGGGCGGCCATACGGCATGAATTTCCCCATCTTTACGCTCGAAGACGTGATCCGTACTCAGAAGCTCCTGCTCGACCATCTGGGCATCAAGCGTTTGCGGCTGGTCATCGGCCCTTCGATGGGCGGTCTGCAAGCCTGGATGTGGGGTCGTCACCACCCCGAGATGGTCGAGCGGCTGGTCGCCGTCTTCGCCACCCCGATGATGCGCCCCTGGTGCCTGATGATGCCCAACCAGCTCGGCATCGATGCCATCAAGCTCGATCCGAAGTGGCGAGGCGGTGACTACTACGGCGGGGAACCCCCGCTCGACGGGCTGCTGCAGGCCTTCAAGATCCTGCTGATGGTGACCCGCACCGATGCCTGGGCCGAGGCCTCGTTCGGACGCCGCCTGGCTTCCGGCACCCCCGATCCCTACCGTTCGCATGACGGCCGGTTCCTGGTCGACACCGAGGTCGAAAACATCGTCCGCGGCCGCATGAAGTTCTTCGATCCCAACCACTACCTCTACATCGCCAAAGCCAACATCCTGTTCGATCTGCGCGAAGGGGACGAGACGTTCGCTCAGGCCCTGAGCCGCGTCACCATGCCCGCCCTGATGATCATCGATGAATCCGATCTGATGTTCACCCGGGCCCAGGCCGAAGAAGCGCTCAAATACCTGCCGCGCGGCGAGCTGTTCTGCTACGACAGCCGCAACGGCCATCTCTCCTGCCTGTTCGAAACCGATTCCTTCAAAGACCGCTTGCGGCAGTTCATCGAGGCCGGCCAACCCTGAGCCGATCCCCGCCGGGTCGATCCCCTTCGGATACCTCGACCCGGCGGTTCGAGCAGACCGCCAGGGGCCACCGGCCCCTGGCCCCCCTTTTCACAGAAGGTCGGCCAACCACGGCGCCGGTGTCCAGTCTGAAGCGCTTGGCCCGATAACAAAGGCGACAGATTCGGTTTTCTCCAGAACATGTCCCCATGTCTTGAAAAATCGAGGTATCCTGGTGGCCATGGAACATCATCGCCTGCACCCTGCCACCGTCTGTGTCTACTGCGCGTCGAGCGCCACCGTCTCCCCCGCCATCAAAGAAGCGGGCGCCCGGACCGGCCGCCTCCTCGCCGAAGCCGGCCTCGCCCTCATCTACGGCGGAACGACCTGCGGTCTGATGAAGATCACCGCCGACGCCCACCAGGCGGCCGGCGGCCGGGTCATCGGCATCGTGCCGGAGTTCATGGTCGAGCAGGGCATCGCCCATCCTGATCTCGACGAGGTGGTGGCCGTGCCCGACCTGCGCACGCGCAAGGCGACGATGATCGAACGAGCCGGCGCCTTCCTGGTGCTGCCGGGCGGCCTCGGCACCCTCGACGAACTGTTCGACACTCTGGCGCTCAAGCAGCTCGGCCTGCACCGCAAGCCGATCGTCCTGCTCGACACCGACGGCTACTGGCAGCCCCTGCTCGCCTTCCTGCGCCATGGCGTGGCGCAGCGCACGATCAGGGCCGAACACCTCGACCTGCTCGCCATCGCCGCCACTCCCGAGGCTGCTCTCGCCGCCTGCCTGACCGGAGGCTGATCCCCCCGCCAGCCACCCAAGACTCGCGACCAGCTCAGCGGTGGCGGCCGATGGTCGGCAGGGCCGCGATCTGGGCGGGATCGAGGGCCGACAGGCGGTCGGGGCGGTAGCCGCGGACCAGCAGGTGATCGAGGATGGTCGGCAACGCCTTGGCTCCGTTGCGGCTGCCGACATGCATCAGGACGACGGCCCCGCGCCGGATGCGGCTCGCCACCTTGTCGACGATCGAGTCGACCGACGGCTCCTTCCAATCGAGGGTGTCGATATGCCAGTAGACAGGACGGTAGCCGAGTTCTTCGGTGAACTGCTCGACCCGGCGGTTCTGCGCCCCGAAGGGGAAGCGGAAGAACGGCGCCCCGCGCCGCCCGAGCACCGCCACGAAGACCTGTTCGGCTTTCTCGAGCTCTGCGGCGATGGCTTCCTTGCTCCAGTTGGCCATGTTCTGGTGGCTCATGCTGTGGTTGGCGATCTCATGACCGCTGGCGAGGATGCGGCGCGCCAGCTCAGGATACCGTTTCACCCACTGGCCGGTCAGGAAGAAGGTCGAGCGCACGCCGCGCGCCGCCAGCGCGGCCAGGATCGGTTCGAGGCCGTCGGCATCGGCCCCGCCGTCGAAGGTCAGGAAGACCTGCCCGCCGCTGTCGCCGGGCAGCCGCACCACGTCATACTCGCGAGCCGGCGTCTCGGCGGTCAACGATTCCTCGAGCGGTCCGGCCGTCGAGGCGCGCTCTGCGGCCGGCCGCTTCGCCCGTTCGGCGGTCGCACCCGCGACGCGCTCAGAAGGCGCACGAGGAACCCGGTCGCCTGGCGACGGCGAAACCGACGTTGCTCCCCCTGCGGATGGAGTTGGGGTTTCCGGCCGATCCCCCGACCGGTCATCCTCGCCGCCCTGAGGTCGCAGGCTCGGCTCGGCCTCGGCCAGGATCGGCACCGGCGGTTTGGCCACCGGCGACGGAGCCGTCGGAGAAGCTGGCGCGGTCGGCCGCGCCGGCGGCGCTTCCCGGGCCAGGCGCTCCAGGCGCAGGTACCGCTCGCGAGCCGCCATGAAGGCCGGGAAGAGTCGCACCGCCTCCCAGTAGGCCTGCATCGCCTCGGTCGTCCGGCCCATCTCTTCTTGAAGCAACCCGAGGTTGTACCAGGTCCAATAGGTCGGCTGCAGGCGCAGACTGGCCTGATACCACTCGCGCGCCTCTTTCAAATGGCCCAGGCGGCGCAAGGCGCTGCCGATGTTGTTGTAGAGATGCACGTAGCGTGGAGCCAGATCGATGGCGTAGCGCCAGGTTCGGATCGCGCCGATCAGGTCGCCGGCGCGCGCCTGTTCGATGCCATAGGCGTTGAGGGCGCCGACATTGGTCGGATCGGCCTGCAGTACCGCCACGATGGCCGGCAGATCGGGCGACGGGCCCACCGCTCCGACCGCCGCCGCCCCCCCCACGGCCAGACCGACCACGGCCAGGCCCAGCGCCCTCCACAGAACGTGCCCCCACCGCAAACGGCTCATGGTTAATCTATCGGCCGGGCAGCCACCGGGGTAGTGGCACGACTCGACTGATAGACGCCTGTGAAGTGCTGTACTGGGGCCAAGACAAGGTCTTTCATCAGTTACCGGACAGCCACTACCGCCACTGGTTCCTCACCGAGGGATGGCCGCCGCCGCGGACCTCCTTTCGTCTTCGCCCTGCCTCGGGGCTGCCAACCGTCCAACCTCCTCCGCGAGACGAAGGCGTTGCCGCCCCCCGGCCGTCAGCCTGGCCGGTGCCGCGCGCGTCGCAAATCCTCCAATTCCTTTTTCAAGGGGGCCCAATAGGCTCGATCCGCTTCCCGCTCGGCTCGCTCTTCGGCCTGGAGGTGCGCCTCGATAGCGGGCAGCGCCAATGGCGCCACCGCCAACCAGGAACGCGATGGCGGCACGAAAGGTCGGACCGCCTCGCCTCGCATCATGATCTCCAGCAACAGTGAAGGCGTGCGCAATTCTCGCAACCAGAACCGGAGACGCTCGGCGGTCGGCTCCGTCCGAAATTGCGCATAGTGAGCTTCCAGAAGGCGACGAATCATCGGCCAGTCTTTATCGCGCTGGGTCTTCTTCGCTTGCACGAGATCGGGCAAACTCATCAGATCGATGGTCTCCCCATCGGCGGTGAAAATGGTCGTTCGCCGCTCCCACAAATCGTCAAAAGGAGCCACCCCTCGCATGGTCGCCATGACATCGATGCGTAGGCCGGCCGCTTCGGCATGATGGCATCGGAAATGAACGGCATGGCCTTTCAGGAGAAATTCGGGGTGGAAGGGCGGCACGGCGATGACCTCTGCTTCAAGGTCGGCCAGAGTCATTCGCAAACGTTCGAGATTCGAGGGCTGACAGAGGATGGCCAGATCGATGTCGCGGCTAAATTCGGCTGCGCCGTAAAACACGCAAGCCTGCCCGCCCATCAGTAGAGCCTGGACCTGGTGCTTCCGGATCGTAGAAAGGACTTTGCGAATCGGGTTCGGGGTCAAGGGATCCTCCCAGGAGGATGAAGGTGTCCCACAACGCCAGCGATCTCTCCCACCGTTGCTGGGGGGTCAGCGAATACCATTCGGCCCACTCCTCGCCGACCAGTTCTTCGAAGTCGACGGGGAAGGAGCCATCGGGCAAACTGGGAGGCGGATGACTGGCCATCGTTTCCATTTTACCACGCCCCCAAAGTCGGCCAGCTGTTCAACCATGGCGCCACGCACGTTCCTCTACACCCCGAAGGCGTTCCTCGAAACCCGTGCTTTCCCCTGCAATAGAGCTTAGTCGGAACGGCTGAAGAAACTCCCGTTCCTCTTGGTCCACTCGGGGCGGGATAAGTTTTGGTGGAAAAACTGAGGGAGGAGGGCCATGGGCGACGATCAGCCGCCACCACCGCTTTCCAGACCTCTGGCCTCGACCTGGGAGAGCAGGTCTTCCAGCTTCTTCTTGTTGCTCGCCAGATTGACCTGCTGTTGCAGCGACTCCTTCTTGTTGTCGAAGATCGACTTGAAGGTGTCCTTCAGGCGGAAACTGCCGGCGGCCCGCTCGAGCTTACTGTAGTCCATCTGCTCGAGGGTCTTCATCTTCTGGAACTCGGCCGCCACCCGGTCCCGGGCCTCGCCCTTGTCGGCGAACCAGGTGCCGAGGCGCCCGAATTCGCGCTCGAAGATCTCTTCGGGCAGATCCTTCATGCTCTGCTCGCATTCTTTGATGGCGGCGGCCAGGTCGAGATCAGCGTTCTTGATGTCGCTGAGGGCATTGCGCAGCTGGCGCTTGGTCTCCTCGAGGTTGGCCTTCGGCTTGTTGAGGGCATCCTGGGCGGCTTTTTCGGCATCCTTGATGGTCTGTTCGAGCGTCTTGCCGATGTCTTCGACCAGCAGCTTCGCATCCTGGGCGATGCTGTTGAGCAGATTGCCGTAGGTGCTGAAGGCCCCCTTCAGGTTGCCGACATCCCGCCAGTGCGGGTCATACTTGAACGAACTGACCTCCCGCATGGTGGCGATGGCGTGCTGGTCATGCACCAGGGGCTCCGGCTCGCCCGGCACGGTGGCGGCAAGGTTCAGCTTGATGACCACCTGCTCGGGGGTGTTGTCATAGTCGTCCTCGCTGATCGAGGGCCGCGGCTTGGTCTCGATGGCGAACCCGTTCATCACGGTGCTGAGGGTGCGCAACGAGGTCGAGCCATTGAAGACCACCTTGCGGATCAGACGGGGTTTCTCCCATTTGTAGGTGATGTTGGCCACCTTGTCCCCATGGTTCTGCTGCAGGGTGACCTCGCCGCTCTGCTCGTTGAATTTCAGGCTGGAACTGGCCGCCATCCGGAAGTCGTCCTGCATGGCCTTCAGCACCGTATTGGCCTGGGTGACCAGCGCCTGCCGGGTATAGGCCTTCATGCTCTGCCGATTGCCATGCTGCAGGAAGGCGTACATGCCTCCCGCCGCCAGGGCGAAGACCACCACCGCCACCATGATCTCGGTCAGCGTGAACCCGTTTCTGGTCATCGTTCTCGTCATGGATTCCCCCTCTCCCCGCTCGGTGCGATACGTCAGGATTTCGGCTCGATCACGATCATGCTGGTCGACCGCACCTGCCGGCCCTGATTGGGCTGGAACCAGGCGACAAAGACCCGGAAGAAGACCATGCTGCGGTCGTCGGGTGGCCGGCCCTGGCGCTTGACGAACTTGAAGGTGCCCGAGGCCTCGAAATCGCGGTATTTCTTCTGATAGGCCATCACCTCATCTTTAGAATGAGGCCAGAACATATCGTCGAGCACGTACCAGCCGTCCTGGTCGGGCTGGTTCTTGCCGGCATAGGTCCAGAAGTCGCGGAACCGCACCGTGCAGACCTCTTCCTTCATCGATTGCAGGATCTTGGTGGCCATCTGCAGCTTCTCGGTGTCTTCCCCGACCTGGGCCTGGCCGACCAGGTTCCGCAGGAAGGGCCCCAGCACCAGCGCCAGGATGAACAGCGCCAGGACGACCTCGACCAGAGTGATGCCACGCGCAGGGCGCATGCCGGTCCCGCCTCAGTTCTTCAAGAATTCGTAGACCCGCCACTTCTTGCTGAAGGTGGCCTGGTAGCGGGTCGGGTCGTATTTGGCGATGTCTTTGAAATACGAGAGCAGGGAACTGTGGGTGCGGTTGGCCTGGAAATGGATGTCGATCTTCCCCTGGCAATCGCTGCGCTTGAACTGGTTGACCACGAGATTGCCGTAGATCTTGAGGCTGCCGTAGAAGGGGTTCATCAGACCGCGGTCGCCATAGAGGCAGGCCTCGACCACATTCTTGCCGTTGTTGATGAGCGCCCCGTTGCGGGCCACGATCGAGAGCATGGTCGGCGGTCCGCCCGGCGGATCGACCCGCCGGATGCTCTTGAGATGGATGTTGCCCGCCGCCACGATCATGCCCCGCCCGCACACCCACAGATCGTTGCGGAAAAACAGGCCCTGTCCGTCGGTGCACTCGACGAAGGTGACCCCATCGCAGTTGAAGACCATCTTCCGACCGACGCCGGGAATATCCATTTCGGTGCTGCGGTTCTCGATGTCCTTCGAGAAGTCAGCGGTGGTGGCGTAGTAGTAGCTGGCCTTCTTCAGATACTGCATGGGCGAGTAGACGTTGGCGGGCAGGTTCTTCTTGTCGTTGGGGTCCCATTCCTTCTTCATCCGTTCGGCGTCGACCTCGCCGGTGCTGGTCTCGAGGGGCGGATGCGAGCAGAAGCCGTAGGGTTCGACGACATTGGTCTGGAAGGGCAGCGGCGGCAGGGTGATGTCGACGTTGGGACAGCCGAACAGCCAGTTGAGGGGGATGAAGATGCGGATCATCGGCAGGCGCACCCGCGAGAACCGCTTCCAGAGATTGCCCTCGACCCGCATCGACAGCGGGAATTCGCAATGGAAGTCGCCGAAGAAGTAGGTCTTGTTGTAGAACTTGGGCACCGGGATCCACATGAAGCCATCGGTCAGCCAGGGCCAGTCGAAATGCGGCAGCTTGAGGGCATTGACCGGCACGCTCATGAAATCGCCGGCGCTGAGGCCGAGCCCTTGGCCCGCCCCCAACCGCTCGAGATAGCCTTCGAGAATGTTGAACAACGCTACCCACCCGCCCAGGGGCGGCGGACTCTCGACCGAGGTGCCGTACAGACTCTCGCCCATGGTGGGCATGAAGGGGTGCTCGGCCGGATCAGGCGTCTTCAGCTTGGCCGGCTTGTCGGCCGCATTCTCTTCGACCTCGCGGTGCTTGTTCTTGTCTTTGTTGTTGATGAGCAGGGCCGCGACTTCGCATCCCCGCAAGGCATCGGTGAAGGTGTACTGGCTGCCGAGGAAATCGAGCAGACCGAAGTTGAGCCGCACCTCCATGGGTTTGGTGCCGTTGACCCGCACCCGCCCCGGCAAGAAGTAGCTGTTGGCCAGTTTCTCGATATCGCCACTGCCGATGGCCCCGAAGAAGTTCTTCAGGTTCTTGAACAGCTCGGCGTCGAAGAACGTGATGTTGTGGCAGACCAGCGACCCCATGCCCTCGGCCCAGTTGATCTGCTCGTCGCCTTTGAAGCCCTGGGCGTTCTCGACGGCTTCATCTTCGAACAGGAGGGCGGTGTTGGCCACGAAGAAGGTGTAGTCGGGAGCGATGGGCTGCACATCGGCCACCCGGAAGTCGCGCTGGGTGAGCAGCACCTTTTTGATGGTCGGTCCGCGCGGCCCCTGGGGCTGATACTCGACGGTGGTCTTGACCTCGAAGACGCCGACCTTCTCGACGGTCACGCCCCAGTTGACCTGCCCGGCCAGGGTGCGGATCTCATCGGGCAGAATGCCGAGAATCTTGTTGCGGATGGAGTTCTTGAAATCGGTGAGATCGATCTCGAGCTTGAGATCTTTCAACAGCGTCTCGCGCAGGAACCCTTTCAGGGTGGCCCCGGAGCCCAGCTTGCTGATCATGCCTTTGAGCAGGGCCCCCACCAGTCGCCCGATAGGGATGGGAACCGCCACTGCTTCGAGGGCGAGGTTGATGTTGATGTTCTTGATGACGTTGTAGACGACATCGCCGAAGTTGATGTCGGGCATCTGGCTGAGCAGCTGCTCGGTGAGATCGATCTTGAACTCCTGGTCGCTCATGATCGAATTGAGGAAGTTGCCCACGTTGAGGTCAGCCAGGTTGTTGAACTCGGTGAGATCGAAGGTGATGCCGGGAATCTCGTATTTGTTGCTCTTGGGCAGGATGCCGAACATCTTCTTGATGCTGGCCTCGCTCTTGATCGTGACTTCGCCCCCCATGTCGCGGTAGAGGTCTTCGAGGTCGGCGAAATCCTGATTCTTGTACTCCTTGCGCAGCTTGGCCAGCATCTGGGGGCCGACGCTGATCTCCAGGCCCAGCCCGTTGCCCGAGGTATCGGCATGCGAGATGCTGTTGTTCTTGAACGAGACGGGATCGACGTTGGCACCCGCCATCAGCTGGGGCATCCGGAACTTCCAGTACCAGCTCTCGGTCTTCAGGCCCTTCAGCAGGATCGCGTCATAGATCATCTGCGGATCGTTCATGTCTTCGGCGACGAGTCGGTAGACCAGGTTGGTGGCGGCTTCGGCGCAGTCCATCGCCTTCTGTTCGTTGGCCGACCGGATGGTCTGGCGCCGGGTGGCGGTACCGGTCTCGGTCAGGGTCTGCGCAATGACGATGAGGACGGCCGCCACGCCCAGGACGATCAAGTAGGCGGTGCCCCGCCGCCGCAGGGGGGTGGTCAGGAGCTGCCATGCCATACCGGCTACCTCCCTTGACGATCTTCCCTGAAAGAAAGACGCATCATTTCCTGAATCGGTTCTGCATCTGTTTGAACCCTTCGAGCATCTGTTCCTGCATGGCCGGGGAAACCTTGCCGGGATACTTCTGCGCCAGGGTCTGCAGGATCACTTTGTACTGCTCGGGAGTCACGTCATGCAGCCGTTCGAGCCCCGAAAAAGCCTCCTTGATTCTCATTCTATCATACCCCTTGGGAAGGTCTTTCTCGGGGATGGTGGCCAGGAAGGTTTCGAGGGCTTTCTGGAGGGACTCCTTGTCGCCCAGTTCGAAGCCGACCTGCATCAAGCCCTGACAGACGATGACCCGGGCCTCTTCGGAGATGGTGGGGTCGTCGAGCGCCTTGCGCAGGTAGGTGCGAGCCTCGGCCAGGTCGCCCTGTTCGATGGCTTCCATCCCCTTGGCGCAGTTCTCATTGAGGTAGAATTCGCCATAGCCCTTGTAGGAGGGATCGTCGAGCATCTGCATCAACACCTCCCGCAAGGCTTCTTTGTTCTTGCGATGGAACTCCTCGGACACCGACTGCCGCTCGGCGTCCATCGCCTTCATGACCTGGGCGTAGCTCCGCCCGCTGATGAAGGAACTGCTGCCGCCGCGTCGCCCGGCCACCATCGCGGGCACATCGCGGCTCCCTTCCTCCATGCGATTGGCCCGCGCTTCATGGACGACCGCCGGCCCGCCGCCCCCGGCGCCGGGCCCGAGCAGGCGGTCCCCGGCGATCCACCACAGGCCGACGGCCAGCAGCACGACGGCCGCCGCCGCCAGCGGCATGCGATAGCGTTCCACGGCGCCCGCCGCCTGCTCGAGCGCCGCTGGCGGCTCGGGCACTCGCAGCTCGGCCCCCAGCCCTTCGGTGGGCTGGGCATCTTTTTCGGCGAACAGGTTCTTGTTGGTGGCGGCGGTGATTTTTTTGAAGGCGTAGGTGGGCGGTTCGGCCGCCGCGGCGGTCTGTTCGGCGGAGCGACGGCTCCGACAGCTGGCCAGCAGGGTGGCGGCATCGGGGGCGAGCAAAGGCACCGCCGCTTCGAGCGCGCTTTCCCACAGGTCCTGGAAGGGGGGGAGGAGCGCCCCGCGCTCGTCATGGCATCCGGCATAGAGCACCTGGATGCCTTCGAGGGTGGGATTGGCCGCCAGGATGAACCCGGCCTGCAATTTGGCTTCGAGATTCTTTTCGACGGGAAAATAGTCGAGCAGGATCCGCTCGGCCGACGGATAATCGACGGTGGCCAGCAAGGCCAGCCCATTCTTGCGGATCTTCACCTGCTGGGCTTTCAGCATGCCGATCAGGTACTGCAGAGCGCTGGCTTTGTCGGAGACGAGGTAGAGCTCGAGGGCGGCCATCTTGACCCGGAAATCATCGTGCCGCAGCAGGTTGGGAATCTCGTAGGCGATCGCATCGAGATCGAGGCGGCCGATGGCCCGCAGCGCGGCGGCCAGGATGCCCGGGTCATCGCTCTTCAGGTAGCGGAACAGGCATTTGGGATCCCATTGCCGGCCATGGGCGGCGATCCGATCGAGCAGGTGGAGCAGGACTCCGCGCTCGAGATCGGCCACCACGGCGATGCCGATGATGTCGCGGGCCTCGCGGAACGAGTCTTCATCGGCAATGGCGCTGATGAATCGCTTCTGCACCCGGGGGTCGAGTCCGTAGAAGCTGCCGTCTTTGATCCGGGCTCGGAACCCGGCGATCGTGAAGGACTCCTTCTCGCGGCCGAGGGCCCGTGCCAGGGCTTCCCGCACCTCGTCGACGGTCTCGATCGCCTCGCGACGCTCGAGCGCTTCCTGCACCTTGGGGAATGACCGGGCCTGGCTCAGCTTGTCGATGGCGGCGAGACGGACCTCGGGATCATCGTGGTCGAGGTCGGCCAGCGCCAGGCGGGCAGTGACCCAAAGCTTGCGTTTCTGCAGGGTGCTTTTCAGGGTCTCGAGGTAGGTCTCGATCGGCTCCTGCAGGATGCCCGACGCCTTGATGCTGACCAGGAGCTGGTTGATGACCAGTTGCAGGATGCGAGCCCGCAGATCGCGGGCCGACAGGAAGACATCGTACAGTTTGGGCGGCAGGTCGGGCGCCGGATTCATGGCGACGGCCGAGCCGGCCAGCACCAGCAGCAGAGGCAGAGGCTCGGCCGCCAGATAGGCGAGGTAGAGCGCTTCGCTCTCGGCGAACGGCACCAGCAGCAGTTCGCGCAGGGCGCGCTGCCGGATGAACGGATCACGAGCGGCCAGCAACGAGCGCAGGTAGGTCTGGGCCTCGCGCGGGTCGAAGGTCCGCAGCTTCCGGATGGTATGCAACCGGATCTCCAGATCATCGGACGTCAGGAACCGGACGATGCCTTCCTTGAACTGCCCCGGGTTCTGCCCATGCAGCAGGTCGATGGCCGTCTTGACGACCGACGCCGAAGGATGCGAGGAGAACAGCAAGGCCAGACTGGCATCCTCGGGACGACCGTGACGGGCCAGCAGGGTCAATCCGACCCCGATGACTTCGGCATTCTCTTCGCTCGGCAGGTGGGCCCGCCAGGTGTCGAGGATCTCGGGCGCCGGCGCTTTGCGCAGGGACCGCAGCACGACCTGCTGCAAGGCATCCTCGCCGACTTCCAGCAGGGCCCGGGTCCGTTCGGGGGTCAGCTCGATCGTCTCGACCGGGCGGGCGGCAGCGGCCTGCCGAGCCCGCTCGAGCAAGCGGGCGGCGGCCGTCCGGCACGCCGCGGCCGGGTCGGTGGCGGCCAGCCGCTGCAGGTCATCGACGAAGGCCTCGGTCAGTCCCTGGAAGCCGATCTCGTCGAGGGCCAGCCGGCGCTCGACCTCATGGGGCGAAGCAAGACTGAACGCCAGCCAGGCATTGAGGTCGAGCGTGCCGGGCGGCGACGGAACCGACGAGGGAGGCGGAGCCGATGAATGTTCCTCTACCATGCATGACCCCTGGGTGGTCTCTCCTCACTATACCAGATTTGCGACCTGCCCCGTGGAGGTCTGCCGAAAAGACCCGCCCCGTGCTATCATAGCGGACATGGGAGGGAAGACCAGGGACCGGTCGCACGGAGTTTACCCGCGGCCCCAGCCCAGGAGGCAGTGAGAGATGGGCATCACCTATACGTTCGAGCAGGGCTTCCTCTGGTACCGCATGTCGGGACACCAGAACGTCGAAGAGACCCGCGCCGGCTTCGAAGCGGCCTTCCAGGATCCCGCCTTCCGCCCCGGCCTGCCGGTGCTGATCGACGCCCGCGACACCCCCGGCCGACGCAGCGCCAGCGATCTGGCGAGCCTGGCGGCCTTCTTCGGAGCGCACCGCCATGTGCTCGGGCGACGGTTCGCCCTCCTCATCTCCGAGAAAAATCCGAGTCCGGGGAAATACTCCCGCGTGCTGGTCCCGCAATCCGACCGCTATAAAGTCCGCTTTTTCGTCTTCTACGAGCCGGAAGCTGCGATCGAATGGTTGACCAGCCCCGAGGCCACCGACTAACAAGGAGGTTCACATCATGATCCGCCATCACATGTGGCTCTGCCTGCTGCTGGCAGGGCTCTTCCAGATCGCCGGTCTGTGCAACGCCGCCGGGGCCGACCTGTCCTACGAAGGGTCGAGTTCCATCGGCGATGCCCTGCTGCCCGAACTGGCTCAGGCCTTCACCGCCGAGACCGGCATTCCCTTCGGCGACATCCGGGCCTCCAGTTCGAACCAGGGATTTGCGGCCGTCAAAGAGGGCAAGGCGGCCATCGGCGGCCTGTCGCGCCTGCTGACCCAGGCCGAACTCGAATCAGGCCTGGCCAACCGGGTCATCGGCTACGACGCGCTGGTGGTCGCGGTCCATCCGGACAACCCCGTCACCAGCCTGACCATGGGCCAGCTCGCCGATATCTTCGCCGGCAAGATCACCAACTGGCAGCAGGTCGGCGGCCCCGATCGGCCGATCATCACCCTGTATCGGGCGGGTGAAGAAGGCGGCGTGGTCGGGCAGTTCCGCGAGGTGGTGATGGGCGGCCAACCCCTGGCCTCCCCGTCCTTCGCGTTTCCGACGCACCAGGAAAACCTCGAGTACGTCGCGGCCAATCCTGCCGCCATCACCTTCGCCGCCATGATCGGCGACAAGGGGCTGACCCGCTATCTGGCCATCGACGGCGTCCTGCCCACCCAGGACACCCTCAGCCTGGGCCAGTATCCGCTGGGGCGGCCCTTCGTGCTGGTCTACCGCGACGAGCAGCCCGTTCCCGCAGTGACAAAGTTCATCGAATTCGTGCTGTCGAAGAACGGCCAGGCCATCGTCCGGAAATACGTTCAGCCGGTCATGGTGTTCGAGTAGAGGCACCTCCATCCCTCGATTGGCGGACCTATGGCTCAGTGTGCTTAAGAGTTGAAGGTCACAACCGCAATGCAACTTACCTTTCCTGAATTCGTTACTCCACTTACCGCTAGTACGCTTGCTGACCCGGCAGCGTATCGCGGGCTTTACGCGTTCCACAAATACTGGGGAAAAAAACCGGCTGAACCGATGCGCTATCTGATTCAACAGCTTTCTCAGAAAGGCGGTTTGGTGGTTGACCCTTTCCTCGGTTCTGGAATCTCGGCATTGGAGGCGGTTCAATTAAGACGGCGCTTTGTCGGCATAGATATCAACCCGATTGGTGTCCGGCTGACTCGGATGCTGGTTTCCCCACCGGCAGCTTCCGTACTTCATGATGCGCTCGAACGGGTCAGCACGCTTGTCAAAGAGGCCATTCTCGACAGCTACGCCACGGCGGAGAAGAAGCCCGCCACGCATTACGTCTGGTGCAACGGCGTGATGGAAAAGGTCTGGTTGACGAACGGGTACAACCGCAATCGCGTCGAGTTGCCACCATCCGAACACGATCTCGCGCTCGTTGAGCGGTTCGCGTCCTACCAACCACAGCGGTTGCGTGCGCCACGCTTCTTCACGAACTCGCGCATCAATTCCTCGCCATCACTCACGCTGAAGGACCTGTTCACGGGCCGGGCGCTGCGCAACATAGAGCTCTTGCTGGCTGCAATTGACGATTTGCCCAAAGCAGCGCAAGAACCAATGCGGCTCGCCTTGACTGCGGCGGTTGGCCAAATGAGTAAAATGGTCTTTGCCATCACGGGTCGGGGCAAGACAACCGGCGTCAGCAACAAGCGGATGGAAGTTGGTTCCTGGGTCATCGGCTATTGGCGACCGGCTCAGCACTTTGAAATCAATGTGTGGAATTGCTTTGAGCATCGCGTTCAAAAACTCATCAAGGCGGTCGAGCAATCTAAACCGGCTCAGGACTCGGGCAAGGCAGGCGGTCTCCCGGCGGTTTGCGCCGGCGGTGCGGACTACGCGATTTTGGCTGGAGATTGTCTAGCGCTGCTCCCACAGATTCCCGACAAGTCCGTTGACCTGATCATCACCGATCCACCACATGGTGACCGCATTCCATATCTGGAGCTGTCGGAAATGTGGAACGTCATCCTTGGCGAAGAACCTCCGTTTGAATCGGAGATCGTGGTGTCGAATGCCAAGGAGCGCGTCAAGAAAACGCACGACTACAATCAGGCGATGTCGCGGTTTCTGCAAATCGCGAGTCGCAAGTTGAGCGACAGCGGCTCCCTCGTGCTGTTCTTCAACGCGCGTACGAAGGAGAGCTGGAAGTTTCTGGAGAGCTTTTCGGGGAGCGCAAACAAGGCAGGCATGGGGTATTGCGGCTGTTTCCCGCTGGTGTACTCGGCAGCGTCGGTCGTCCAGGATAATCGGGAGGGAGCGTTGCGCGTGGATTATGGGCTAGTGTTTTCCGGCTCGGCGGTCGCTTCTCCCTCGCTCACAGACATCCCGGGATGGATGCCCAGCCTGCCGACACCAAAGGAGTAATCATGCCGCTCACCTTTGCCCAAGCTGATGCCCTGTTTCGCCAAGATAAGCTAAACGAACTTGTTGCGGATTCTGAAGGTCAGCGTTTTCTCAAGCTGCGTTCCCTGAACCGCGCTGAGTATCTCGAACGGCTCTTTCAATTCGCAGGTATACCACGACCGGACGTCGGCTCACGCCAACTCTTTGAGGCCGCGTTCAACGCTGGCATCAGAATTGCTTCGATTGAGGCATGCGCCCGTGAAATCTACGGCGAAGAGCGTGAACAGCGTCGTGCCTGCGAAGCAAAGTTGGTGAACCAGCTTTACCGCGTGCAGGAGTTCAATTGGGGAGGCCTTCACCAGAACAGCCTGGAAAAGACCATCGTGGACAACTACGTGAAGAAAATCACCGACTACGAGGCTCTTTGCCGGTGTGTGGAAAACGAATTGCTCACGAGTATGCGAGGCTATGTCATCTGCTCCTGGTATAACCATTGGACGTCCATAATCATCGAAGATATCTTCAAGGATCACCCAAACGTGCTGCCAGCGGTCGGGTTGGTGAAGAAGGTTGATTTTTTCGTTCGCGATACACCGTTCGATTTGAAGGTGACGTATCTGCCTGAAGGCTACCTTTCTGAGAAGCGCAAAATCGCCAACCAACGGCCAGAGCTTACACTGTTGAAGCGGGCGGCGCGGGAGAACGACCTACCCATCGCAACAGATTTGGCTGATTCAGCCTTGCTCCAGGACCTTTGGGCCAAAGTGTCGGATCACCCGTCCGATCAGTGCAAGCGACTTGTTGCGGAGCTTCAGAATTTTCGCAATGAACTGGTGGCTAAGATCGAACAAGATCCAACGGATGTGATTCGCTGGCTCTACGAGAATCAAGGCGAACGTCGGTTTGACGCCTCGAATCGGTTGTTCCTCGTGCTTGTAGACCAGCGGAACTATTTCGATTCGTGGAAGCTGAAGCGGGCAAAGCCCCTCATGGAGGCAAAGATCAGCGCTTACTTGGACAGCTGCGGGAACAATCCCGGGCGGCGGATTGAGTTCGATTGGAAAGGCGAGCACTATTCGACCGTTTCAGACGTGATAGTTGTGCGTCACCGGTAAAGTGAACGTCCGCCCAACGACCGGTTGCAGCGGAGGTCCGCTGCGCGGCCCGCCACTGAACCGGACCGATTGGCGGACCAACCCCTATTAGCGTTTTGGCCAAACAGGGGAGAATGTTCCACGTGGAACATGAGAGAAGTGGAAAAGAAAAAGAAGCCTGGGGAGGCTGCCGGATGGGTTCAGACTAGCCGGCATGCCGGAAAGCCAGCGGGCCGCGGCGGAAATTCGAGCAGCGGAGGCCTCCGAACGGAGCGCCCGCAGCCGCGGGTACCTCTTGCCAGGAGGGGACGACCAGGCCACGGGGCGGTTCCAGCGAACGCCTGCGGCTAGCCGGCGAGGGTCGCCCACAGGTTACCGTCGCCTTGGGACCAGAGAGAACTCTCCGAATTCCTCCCTGGCATTCAGTGGCACGTGATTTGCTCATTGTTCCGCGAACTTCATCGAACGCCGAGGACAACGAGGAGCAAGACGATGGATCGCGGATGGACCTGGATGATCGTGCTGGCCATGGTGCTGTTTTTAGCCGGCATGGCCGAATGTGGGGAAGGATTTCAGCCGTCCTGGCAGATCGGACAGACCTGGACGATCGAAGCTTCGTTCCGGCGTCTGGCCGATGGCAGCAACGCCTGGACCGCCCCCCAGCGTTGGCGGTACGAGGTCAAGAACCGCAAAGAGATCGACGGCGTCGATTGCTTCGTCCTCCATATCACCCCGGTCGACCGGCCCGAATCGAAGACCCAGGCCATCCTGTGCTTGGCGGTCAGCGATCTGCGCCCGGTGCAGGTGATCGATGTGGCTCCCGGCGCTGATGGGCGGGCCACGGCCACCACCCGTCGGTTCGACGGCGAGCGCCTGACCCCGCTGCTCAGCGGCGAAAGTCCCATTCCCTACGACCTGCCCCTCTTTCCTCTGGCGGCCGAGACCCGCACCGGCGAGACGACCGCCGGCGGGTTCACCGGCGAAGCCGCCCATCGGGCCGACGGCCTGACCTTCGTCGAGGGCGTTCATCAGAGCTGGCAGCCGAACGGCGACGGGTTCGAGGTCACCCTTGAGACCAGCGGTCCTCTGGGAACGATTCGCCAGACCTGGGAGCCCGGTCGCCCCTGGGCCACGCGCATGGTCAGCGATGCAGTGCGCTGCACGCTGGTCGACGGTCAGTGAGGAGGTCGACCATGAGTCGCCTGTTGTCTGCCGATTTTGCCCGTCGCTTCTTCCGCTCGCTCTGCCCGTTGGTCATGGCTCTGGCCGTGGTCGCTTTGGCGGTTCCCCGGCTCGAAGCGCGGGGCGACCCGCTGCGCATGACCGGCGAGGGTTCCGACAAGGCCTTCCTGCCCACCAAGCCGTGGTCGGGGTACTGGTGGTCACGCAAAGAAGGCAAGCTGGTCAAAGGCTGGGCCGGCAACGAGGCCCCCTTCAAGAAGTATGACCGTTTCGTGCAGGCCCGCACCGGCCGCAACCCGGGCGCCCATGCCTGGGAAGCCAATCCCGCCCATGGGCATTACGACCCCAGCGGGCCCTCCTGGGCCGGCCACTGCAACGGCTGGGCCGCGGCCGCCGTCATGGAGCCGGAACCGCGCCAGCCCCGCACCCTCGAGGGCATCACCTTCACCACCGCCGACCAGAAAGCCCTGCTGAGCGAGATGTGGATGGACTGCCGCACCCTGTTCTACGGTCGCCGCAAGGATGACCTGATGCCGTTCTCGCTCGATATCTACCCCCATATCTTCCACCGCCTGCTGGTCGAGAACATCAAGCAGAAGAAGCGGGCCATCGTCGCCGACACCAGCTTCAGCCGCGCGGTCTGGAACTACCCCATCTACGGCTACGAGACCCAATGGAAGCGCCGCTGGTGGCTGCCTGGCATGGTCCATGTCACCACCACCGTCTATTTCGCCGATGACGGTGTGAAGCCCGAGTTCCTCGGCACCAAGACCTTCACCAAGACCTACCACTACATCCTGCAGGTCAACAGCCGGGGCGAGATCATCGGTGGCACCTGGGACCCCCGCTCCCTGTGGGACCACCCCGACTTCGTCTGGATCCCGACCGCCGACTCCCCCGCCCAGGGCGGCGAGAACCCCAAACTGGACCCCAGCTTCGTCTACGCCATCACCCGTGGCGAGACCGCCCATCTCCATCTGGCGATGGCCTCCACCGCCACCACTCCTGAAGCCTCGCTGCGCGAAGCCGGCATCGACCCCGACGCCTACTTCCGCTGACCTTCACGTCAGCTTCCGATCTGATCGCCCATTATCGACATAGGTAGGTTCTCGCGAACTTTCCCTGTCACACCACCGTACATGCGGGTCCGCATACGGCGGTTCGGCGGGTTGAGCGGTCATGCTACCACCAGTCGGGGAATTCCCTGTCGGTCGAAG
>QOQW01000013.1 GCA_003327425.1 Candidatus Ozemibacter sibiricus | reverse complement strand
AGGTTCCCGCCTGCCTCCTTCCATCCAGCTTCCAGACAAGGATCTCCCCATACTTGCGGCCGCGATCCAGATCAAGGCTGACATTCTTCTGACCGGCGACTTCAGACATTTCGGCCCCCTGTTCGGTCGCCGGGTCAAAGGAGTGCGTATTCTGACCCCCGCCGACTTCTTCGCCTCCCATCTTCCCGCCAGGCGGAAAAAATGAGTGACGGCGCGGGCCTTCACTGCCGGAGGCCCCCTTTCTCAATGGCTCTGGCTGTATGAATTTTTTGCGGGGGGCCTCCGGTATGATCTAGAGCGGGTCTCCGGTGGCCCGTACAGAAATGTCGTTTTTAGTATTCGTGCAACAGCCTCTCCTGGCTCGAAAATTGGCAGGATGATGTACGGATCGATATCGGAGTTCGAGTTTGAGGGGTTGCCATGGCGGCCGCTGGCATTGGAAATCTAGGAGTGAAGAGGCGTCCGATCATACACGGAATTTTTCGAATTCCCCTGCACAATGCTCGGGATGCCAAACCCTCTAAGGGAGCCGGTTCGCCAGGGTGGAAAACATCGGATTTGTTTTCGTTGGGGTTGGATTGATGGGCCATACTCCGTGTTGATGCAGGTTTTGATGGGTTGTGTACGCTGTGGCGAGCCTGATGACTGATGCCGAAATTTTGGCATGCGGCTGATCCTTCGGGTGGACCGGCGTGACAAGAATGATGTTCAAAAATTCGCATGGCGGGAAAGGCGGTGATCTGCAAAGGCATACTGAATTTTGTCGGCAAGTCGGCGTTGTCCATTTTCCCGCCTGAGGCTACCTGATGGCCTGTGGCTGCTGGCCGCCGAACTGGCTGGGGCGACTTCGACTTCGCCGCCGGTGGTGAAGATCTATACAAAACCTTGGCATGCTCTTTGCCTAAGAGGCCCGTGGCGAATTTCAGACCAACATCATGTTCGCCTACACGGGGGTCTCATTCCCTTCCAGCAAGGAGAATCCCATGCATTGTCGAAGACTTTCTCAGATGTTGCCCTTGGTGGTGCTGGTCCTGTCCTTGGCTGCCGGCTTCCCCTGTTCGGCCGCTGATCCTCACACCACCAGCTTTTTGCAGGAACTGCAGGACGGCGCGGTGACGTTGAACCTGGAGTTTTTTTCTCGTCATGCGCTGGCCGAGGCCAAAAAAGTCTTCGGGGCCGATGGCATCATCGAGGATTCGGTCAGGCTGTTTTTCATCGATGGCGCCGCGAGCCTCGATCTTCCCCCGTGCTTTGACCTGGCTTCTGTTCTTTGCGTCATGAAATTGAAAGAGGGGTATCCGGGTTCGCCCGATCTCCAACTGGCATTTCGTCTGCGCTTGCAAGGGACAACCGACTTCGTGCTGCTCAAGGATCCGAAAGCCAATCCGTCGGTTCAAATCTTCTACCCCGGGCAAGGGATCGTCACTCTCGTGGAGTCCTGTCCTATGAAAAAGATGCAAGAAATCGTCGAAGCCATGCAGAAAGCAATTCCTCAAGGAACTTTCGGGGCTTTGACGTCTCTCCAAATCATCACCTATCGTGTGGCCACCGAAAACGTACCCCAGGTGATGCCAATCCTGGCGAATTATTCCCAGTTCATCGATGCGCACGAGGTAGATGGAGAAGTCTACCCGGTTCCTTTTGCCTTCGATAACCCCCGCCTCCTGCCCGATCGAGGCCGCATTCGGCCGGACCATTACCGAACGATCACGGCGCAATTGAAGAAAGAAGGCATACCCTTCACGACGGAAACCACCATTCCGCCGGAGTTTCGTTAAGTTGACTTCACTGTCGGTGGCTTCCTTCGATGCTTACCAGGCATGGCCTCTGGTCGTCGACTTGGAACAGATGTTCCTTCGAAGGCCGTTTCGATAGGAGAGGGGAAGCGAGCGACACAGCCTCCGGTTCATCTGATGCAGAGGAGGGCCATCCGCCCTCGGTAGCGACCGGGAGCCACCAGCAGTAAAGAGGAGCACGGCCGCCGGGGGCAGACGCGCGCGATGGTCGGCACAGACGGCGCCCCGCCGGCGGGGGCTTGATCCGGCCCAGGGCCACCGGCGGGGCGCAGCGGGGCGCGGCCCGCCGATCAGAGCGCTTTCAGCAGCAGGTCGGCCACCTTCTTGCTGAAGGCGGCGGGGTTCTCGGGCTTGCCGCCCTCGGCGATCAGGGCCTGGTTATACAAGATCTCGGCGGTGTCGAGGAGGACGGGATCTTCCTTGTTCTTGGCGAAGAGGGCCTGCATCTTCTCGACCAGCGGGTGATCGGGGTTCAGCTCGAGGATGCGCTTGACCTTGGGCAGCTCCTTGCCCGAGGCTTTGAGCAGGGTCTCCATGTGGGGGCTCATGTCGCCCAGATCGCCGACGAGACAGGCGGGCGAGCTGGTCAGGCGGCTCGACAGGCGCACGTCCTTGAGGTGATCGGAGAGCCTGGTCTTGAGGAACTCGAGCAGGTCCTTGTAGGTCTCGCTCTTTTGCTTGACGGCTTCTTCGGCTTTCTTCTTCTCTTCCTCGGTGCCCAGCTTGACGTCGCCCTTGGCGGCCGAGACCAGCCGCTTCCCCTTGTACTCGCGCACGAACTGCACCCAGACCTCATCGACCGGGTCGGACAGCAGCAGCACCTCGTACCCCTTGTCGCGGAACGCTTCGAGCAGGGGCGAGTTCTCCATGGTGGTGCGGGTCTCGCCGGTGACGTAGTAGATGGCGTCCTGGCCCGGTTTCATGCGCTCGACGTATTCCTCGAGGGTGCAGAGGTCGTCGCCCGCGGCGGTCGAGGGGAAGAGACAGACCTCGAACAGCTTGTCGCGATCCTCTTCGGCCTTGAACAGGCCTTCCTTGATCGTCGCGCCGAAATCCTTCCAGAACTCGAGGAACTTCTTGCGGTCCTCGTTGCGCATGGCCTTGAAGGTGTCGAGCACCTTGCGGGTGACGCTCTTCTTGATGATCTGGATCTGCTTGTTGTGCTGCAGGATCTCGCGCGAGATGTTCAGCGAGAGATCTTCGGAATCGACGACGCCGCGCACGAAGCGCAGGTACTCGGGGATCAGCTCCTTGCAGTCGTTCATGATGAAGACGCGCTTGATGTACAAGTGGATGCCGCGCTCCTTGGGCTGCAGGAACATCTCGGGGGTCGGCTTGCTGGGCAGGAAGAGGAGGGCGCGGAACTCGCTGGTGGTGCCTTCGAGCTTGAAGACGATGCGGCGCAGCGGGTCGTTCCAGTCGTGGCTGATGTGCTTGTAGAACTCTTTGTACTCTTCTTCGGAGACCTCTTTCTCGGGGCGCATCCAGATCGCCTTCATCGAGTTGAGGGTCTCATCCTCGATCACGGTCTCGGGCTTGGCGTCGGGCGGGGTCTTGCCGTCGGCATCCTTCGGCCATTTCTGCCGCTCGACCTTCATGCGGATGGGGTAGGCCACGAAATCGCTGTATTTGCGGACGATATCGCGGATGACCCACTCCTGCGTGTAGTCCTCGGCGTCGTCGTCATCCTTGTCGATGGGCTTGAGGTGCAGCATCACGGTGGTGCCGTGGCTGTCGCGGGCGGACTCTTCGAGGGTGAAGGTGCCGGTGCCGTCCGATTCCCACTTCCAGGCCTTGGTGTCGCCGGCGCGGCGCGACACCAGGGTCACCTTGTCGGCCACCATGAAGCTCGAATAGAAGCCGACACCGAACTGGCCGATGAACTCGGGGGCCGAGGTCTTGTCCTTGGCTTCCTTGAGGGCTTTGGCGAAATCACGGGTGCCCGACTTGGCGATGGTGCCGATGTATTGCAGAATCTCGTCGCGGTTCATGCCGATCCCGTTGTCGCTGACCGACAAGGTGCGCTCTTTGGGGTCGGCCGTGATGCGGATATGGAGATCTTCCGTCAAGGGGCGCAGGGCGTCATTGGTGAGCGCCTCGAAACGCAGCTTGTCGAGAGCATCGGAGGCGTTCGAGATCAGCTCGCGCAGGAAGATCTCCCGGTGCGAGTAGACCGAATGGATCATCAGATCGAGGATTTGCCTGGCTTCGGCCTTGAATTCGAATCGCGTTTCCGTAGACATGCTGGTACTCCTTGGTGGAAATGGGGTGACTCGCATCCCGCCCGGGGCGGGCGGCAGATATCAGTACACCAAAACCGGGGGCCGAGGCAAGCCGGGCCGGGGCCCTCAGGAATGGGCCGGCCCGCTCGGCGGCTGGGGGCAGGGGGGCGGTGCCGCGGTCGATCCGGCCCCCGGAGGAACCCGGGCGACCGGCGGCGGGCTCGGAAAGGGCTCAGAACGGGCTGGGGTCGTTGAGGGCGGGGCCGGCAAGCTCTCTGGCGGCGTTCTCGGGCAGCACGGTGTTGACCGGGATGCCGGTGGCGATCTCGAAGCCGGCGGGGGTGGCCAGGCGGGGCATGAGGCGCACCCGCAGGTGGAAGAACGGGGCATCGCGTTCGTCGCGGGGGGCGGTGTCGATCAGCAGATTGTAATCGACCGTGCCCAGCAGGCTGATCAACCGGCAGAGCATGGTGCGAACCGCATCGGCCAGGGCGTCGAGCAGCCTGGCGTCGAGCAGGGTCAGGCAGGTCGCATGTCGGCGCGGCAGGAAGTGGATCTCGTAGGGGACTTCGGAGGCCCAGGGGCAGTAGGCGACCACCAGGTCGTTCTTGAAGATCACCCGTTGGTTCTCGTGCAGCTCGCGCTCGAGTTCGTGGCAGGCCGGGCAGAGACCTTCGTTGTCGTAGAACTGGCGCCGGCATTCGATCTCCCGCCGGATGTTGGCCGGCACGATCGGCAAGGCATAGATCTGCGAGTGGGGGTGGGGCTGGCTGGCGCCGGCCCGGGGCCCGCAGTTCTGGAACACGATGACCTGCTGGATGCGGGGATCTTTGAGGAGGGCGGCCGTCCGGGATTGGAAGACGCCGAACAGGTCGCGAACCTCATGGGCGGAGCGCTTGTAGAGGTACCCCCAGTGGTCGTTCGATTCGACCACCACTTCGGCGAGGCCGAAGCCGCCGACGGCCAGCCGGCCGCCCTCGCGGAGGCGCTCGGGGGCTACATCAGGGGACAAAGCCGGGAAGCGGTTGGGGATGACGTACAGGTACCACCCCCGCTCGTCATGCAGGATGATGGAGGGCTTGCGGTCTTCCCCTTCAGGGCCTTTGCAGAATGGGCAATCGCCCCGGCGATCGGGGATCGCTTCGGGGGCGGTCGAGACCTCGGCGCCTGTCGTCGGCCGTCGGGCCCGCTGGGGAGCCATGATCACCCAGCCCTTGGTGACCGGATTCTGCCGGATCATGGTCGGATTCTACCACGTCGCCCGGCGACTGCCAACTTCCCTGCTGTGTCCGGCGGCCCGCCGCCAGACGGGGCTTCAGGGTTCCTCGATGATGGTGTGCCAGTTGCGGTTGATCAACGGCTGGCGCCAGAAGGCGTTGAAGAACTCGGGGTAGACCACGTCGTAGAAATCGGCGATGATGAGGCCTTTGCCGCGGTCGGTCCACAGGTCGCCGCTGGGAGCGGGCGGGGTGCGCTGGCTGGGGTCGACGTCGACCAGTTGCAGGGTCACCCACCAGACGAACTGGCGGCTGCCGGGCTGGCTGGGGTCGGGGATCTCCCAGGGCTGGATGCGGAAGTAGTTGACCCGCTCGGTCAGCACCCGGCGCCACGTGCCGCCGGGAAAGGTGGCCGCCAGCGGGTGGGACGGGTGGAAGGTCTCTTCGCGAATCAAGTGCAGGAAGCGGCTGCCGGTCGGTTTTTCCACCGTGTAGCGGACCCGGCTGGCCCGGCGGGGGCTGAACCCGGAGCGTGGCGCCGGCACGGTCTGGGAAATCTCGCCGCGGAAGGGGAAGCGGCAGAAGACATACTGGAAGGTCGGGGCGGTGCCGGCTTCCTGCAGCAGATCGGGGAAGTCGATCCAGGTGCGGTTGCCGGTCGAGACGCAGGCGTTCTTGAGGTCGTCATGGATCAGGTGCAGGATGCGGCGGGCTTGCATGGTGGTATCGATCTGCACCATGCCTTTGCGGGAAACCTGCGCTCCCGAGCGTAGAATCAGCAGCATCGGGGCGAGCAGCAGCACGACGCACGCCACGACGATCATCATCTCGACCAGAGTGAAGCCGGCCCGCTCGGCCCGAGCTGGCTGGCCGTCCGGGCGGGGCCGCGTGGCGAGGCGTGCAGGGGTGGAAGGGCGGGGCTGGTTCATGGCGGTCGCGGGAAGAGGAGGGCGGTGCGGGTGATCTGGTTCCGGGTCAGCCAGGCTTCGACCCGTCCCAATTGGCGAGGCCGCACGGTGACGGTGAGGCGCAGGGCCGACAGGCCGGTGCCGTCAGTGATCCTGGCCGTCTCGATCAGCCGGGAGAAGAAGCCGGCTTCGGCCGGTCGCCCGAGATCGGGGGTCGGGCCGTCGCTGACATCCTGCCAGGCGCCGATCGGCAGGTCGGGCAGCCCGGAGGGGTTGCGGGCCAGCCAGTCGTAGCCCAGCGCGCGGTAGACTTCCAGGGGTTCCTGGGCCAGGGATTGGCCGAGGAACTCGTAGTAGGCATCCATGGCGCCGCGGGTGGAGGCCTGGTTCATCCACATCAGGCTGAGCAGGGCCAGCGACAGGAAGATCATGGCCACCAGCACTTCGATCAGGGTGAAGGCGCGACGCGGCGCGCGCCCGCCCCGGCGACCGATGGCGGGCGAGGAGGAGGGCCGAGCCGGTCGGCCCGACGGGGCGAGGCGCGGTCGCCGCGGGCAGACCGCGCGCGGGGGGCGGTCGCTCATGTGGCCCCCTCCGGGGTTTCGCTTTCGATGACCTTTTGGAAGGTGATCCAGCGGGCGAGGTTGATCTGCAGCACGGGCCGGCCGGGTTTGAGGGCGGGGTCATAGCGCAGGACATGCTCGACTCCCGGCGCCCAGCGTTCGGGCCGCAGTTCATCGGCGGCCAGGCAGCCCTGCAGGGCGAGCGTCTTCTGGGGAAGCACCGCCAGCGGGTTGCCGGGGGCGCCCAGCGCGATCAGGGACGCCTGGATGGGGTCGGAGGTCTCGACCAGGATCGACTGGTCGCGGGCAAAGAGCACGCAGATCGGCTCCACCGGCTCGCCGGCAGCTTTCTCGAGGCCGGACAGCAGGCGGAACCCCTTGGCCACGAGCACGCCCTGGCCGCGGATCTTCAGCGGGGGCTGGCCGGCGGCGCCGAGGGTGACGTAATCGTTGACGCCGATCACGCCGCGCAGGCGCAGCTCGCCTTTCTGGCGGTCGAGGATGCCGAACGTCTCGAGCTGGTCGGCCGTTTCGAGTTTGCGGTCCCACAGGCCGTAGTGCCGGTAGGGCCAGCCGTCCTTCCCGGACTGGGTCAGCTCGGCTGGCTGCCCCCGGTAATCGAAGAAAGCGGGCCGGGGCGCGGCGAAGGCGGCGCCGGCGGGCGGCACCGGTCCGCTCTGCCCGCCCTGGTACAAGAAGCCGTCCTGCAGGCGCGAGGTCAGGACCGGCGTGCCGGGGGCGTTGCCATAGCGGGCTTCGAGGCGGGCGAGCCCTTCGGTGAAGGCGCGCAGCGTATCATCGCGGATGGGCTGCGGCCCCGGCGGGATGCACGGGATGAGCAGCCGCTGCAGGTCGGCGATGTCCTGGGCCGAGGCTCCCGACACCCGGGACAGATCGAGGTGGAAATACGAGAAATACAGGAACCGCTGGCGGATGGCGCCTTCCAGGATGGCGGCGGCGAAGGCGCTGTCGGCGGCGCGGGCGGGCTCCTTGCCGAGCAGGTAGAGGCCGGTGGCGATGGTGGCTTCGGCGCCCTGAGCCGCGTTGAGCGCGCCGTTGCGAGCCGACAGCTCGGCCTCGGCTTCGGGGCTGCCCTGGTAGCCGGCAGGCGGCCGCAGCAAGGGCACGTGGCGGGCCGAGAAGACGCCCTCCAGCCCGGCCAGATAGCGGCGGGCCGCGTTCAGCCGGGGCAGCAGCAGGCAGCATTCGTCGAGGCCGATGCGGCGGGTTCCCACTTTCTGGAAGGGGGGGATCAGCGCCGCCATCGACTCGTCGATGTTGGCGAACACATGGTTGCCGCGCGGCGTTTCGTTGGGCCCGGCGGTCGAAGGACCGCTCGGATCGGTGGTGCCGCCGATGAAGATCTTGCCGAGCCGCTCGGGGGTGCCGGCCAGGGCGTTCTGGTCGATGACCACCGTGGTCTGCGAGGGGTTGAGCGGCTCGCCGTGCTGCTGGCGGAACTCCCGCAGGCCGTGGCGCAGCAGCAGGACGTAATCGAGCACCCAGTTGTGGGCGTAGGCGGTGCGCGGGGAAGCGTTCTGGCGGGGGCTGACCACCGACACCACCTTGAAATCGTGGTGGCGGATGATGGAACAGCTGGCATAGGGGGTGGTCTTCTTCCAGCCCGACCAGCGGGGGTGCAGCTCGACGGTGACGGCGATCTCGGCGGTGCCGAGCGCCTCGCCGGGCGCGAAGGGCGAGCCCTTGCTGTCGCTGGTGCGCGCCTCGACGCACCGGAGCACCGCGGCGAAGCGGGCCTCCAGGTCGGAGCGGAGCATGCTTCCCGCCTGGCCGGCGGTGAGGGGGACGGACAGGGCCAGTTCGCCGGTGCGCGGGCCGGTCAGCCACTGGCTGGCGGCGCTGGTCGGATCGGCGGTGGCGGCGGCGAGGCGGGCGAAGGCTTCGTCCTGGGCGGCTTCGGCCAGTTCGCGCAGGATGCTTTTCTGTTCGATGAGGAAGGCGCTGGCGCGGGCCTCCCGCGACATCTGGTAGAAGGCGACCGAGAGGGCGGTCAGGACGATCAGCACGAGCATGACCACGAACATGGCCGAGCCGCGGCGCCGCGGGCGCCGCGGGCCGGGTCGCGGCGCGGCGCGAGGCGTCGTCCGGCCGGCCGGGCGGGGCGCCGTCACGCGATGCTGCCGGCGGCCATCGCGGGGCGGCGGGCGGTTCATGGCGTCTGGGCCTGGCGCAGGGCGGCGGCGCGGTCGGGGGCGACGGTGACCATGGCCAGCACGCCGACCATCTCGAGGACGCTGGTCTTGACCCGATCGAGCCCGGTCAGGATCAAGCGGCCGCGCAGATCGTCGACCACCTTGAGGGTGAGGTCGAGCATGGTGCCGAGCCCGGGGCTGTTGATGACGGTGCAGGGGCCTAGATCGATGATGCAGGTCGTCCGGCCCGTGCCGATCAGGCGTTCGAGGCGGGTCAGGAGGTCCCGGCCGGTGACGTCCGAGAAATAGCCCTGGACGGTCAATACCGGGGTGCCCTGCAGGTCTTCCTCGTGGATCGTGAAGGCTTCCATATCCAGCCCCTACCTTACCATAAACCCTCGTCTCCCGCTATTGGGGCGGTGCGAGCGCGAGTCCCCTCCTGAGCTTCCCAAAAGAACGACCGGGCCGACGAGCCGGCCCGGTCGCAGCCTGCGCCAAACAGGGGGCTAGAACTCCTTCCCTCCCATGATGAATTTCTTGACGAACTCGTATCTCGCTTTGTCCAGTTTGAGGGCGGCAGGATCGACGAAATACAGGCGAACCGACTCGGCCATGTCCTCGCTCGGATTGGTATTGCCGTAATCGGTGGGCGAGCTGGTCTTGGGCCTTTTGCCGTTCCAGAAGAGCTTGGTCCATTCCTTCTCGAGGTGAGGATTGGCCCGCTGGTAGGCGTGGGTCATTTCGTGGACCAGGGTTCCGGCAAATTCTCCGTGCTGCATGGCCAGGTCGGACATCCACATGGTGCCATCGGCTGGGCTGTATAACCCAAAGCAAGCCGAAATGTCGTCGGCCACGCTCTGGTTGTTGTAGATCAGCGTGGTGCATTTGACGAAATGCGGGGGAAGCTTGGCCAGAGTGTCGCGGACGATCGTCAATTCTTTTACATCCCAAGAGCCAGCGGTGGTTTTGAAGCCCCAACCGACGTCGGCCGTCACGCCATTTTTGACTTCGATGCCGAAAGTGGCACGGATCTCCTCGGTCAGCCCGGCGACGGTGGTGGCTCCGCCGCTCGTTCCGGTGCCGCTTCCCGGCTTGGTGTCGGTGGTCCCGCCGGTCAGGATCTTGGTCCAGGTTTTGATCTTGTTGATGATCGAGATGGCGGTATCGCCGGCTTTCTTGATGCCCGACACGATCTTCTGGATCACCTCGACCAGCTTGATGAAGCCTTTCTGACTGTCTTCGAGGTCTTCCTTGATGCGGTCGAGTTCGCTCTGGGTATCGGCGGTCTTCAGGTCGCCCTTGGTGCCTTCGAGGACCTCCTTGAGGTCCTTCATGCGTTCGAGGGTTTCTTCGATCTGTTCTTTGGTGGAAGCGGGGAGGTCTTCCTTGAGGAGCTTCTCGAGCTGCTTGATCTTGCCATCGAGGTTGGTGAGGGCCTTTTCAAGTTCGCTGCTCAGTTTGGACTTCTCGGTGTTGCTGCCGGGAGGTTCGGTGCTCCCGCCGGCGCCAGCGCCGGTGCCGGGACCTTTGCCTGGGCCGGTCGAGGACCCGCCGCTGGTGGTGCCACCGCCGCCCTTGGCATCGTCCATGTCATCTTCGGGGTTGGTGATCTTGCCACCGCCTTTGCCCTTGTCGGTGCCGGTCTTCTTGTCGCCGCCCTTGAAGATGTCTTTGATCTTGTCGACGGCGTTCTTGCCTGTCTTTACCGCATCTTTGACGGTGGTGACCACCTTGTCGACCTTGCCGAAGACGTCTTTCACCGTCTTGACCACCGTCTTGATGAAGTTGATGACCTTCTCGAAGACGTCGGCGCAGCCGGTGAGGGTGACGGCCATCATCGCCAGGAGACAAAGGAACGCTGTGGCACGCAGGACCTTGCGGATCATGGAGGACCTCCTTCGACGGAATTCGAGGCGAGCGCAGAGCGAGGATCGATGCGGCAGCCCCCGGGAAGGAACCGGCCCGGCGGCTGACGGTCAGGGGGAAGAGGCTTTGGCCAGGGTCAGGGCTTCGGCGACATCTCTGGCCAGGGTGGCCATCGAGGTGATGCCGACCATTTCCAGCACGGACTGTTTGACACGATCGAGTCCGCAGATCAGGAGCCTTCCCTGGTAGTCTTCGGTCAAAGCGAGGGTGAGATCGAGGAAGGTGGCGACGCCGGTGCTGTTGATGACCGAGCAGGGGCCGAAATCCAGCAAGAAGATGGTATGGCCGCCCCGCACCTGATCTTGCACCAGGGTGGTCAGCGCTTTCCCGGCCTGATCGTTGAAATAGCCGTGGACCTCCACGATGACCACGCCATCCTGGAGGCGCTGGCGGAATTCATACGGTCCCATGGTCTTGCCCTCGGACGATTCTACCACAAGGTCCAGCTGGCTCGGCAACCCTGCTTCAGAATTCCTCTGAGGCCCTTCATTCGAGCTTGACCAGGCGGCGGGCATGGGCGCGGATCCGGTTGGTGGAAGTCACCCGGAACGGCACCAGCACGGCCTCGACCCGGGTGCCGGTGGGCCAGGCGGGGACGCCGTCCTGGCGCGGGAAGAGCAGATACTCGCGGCCCTGGTCATCGCGAAGGACGAGCCGCCCGGACGTCGAGTCATTCTCGCTGACCACGGCGGCCAGCGTGAGCTCTTCGCTGGACACCGCCCCCAGGCGGGGGCCGCGGCCGATGGACTCGGGCCCGGCCGGCCACAGCAGCCAGGTGCCGCCGGCCACGATCAACACGAGGGCGGTGACCAGGCGGGCGGGGGTGAGGTAGCGATCGCGGAGGGCGAGCCAGGTGGCGGCCAGCCGTTCGGCCAGCGGCGGGCTGGTCTCGGGGGCGACGTAGGCATAGGCGGGGCGGGGCCCGGCGGCGCGGGCCTGATCGCGGCTCCAGCGGGCTTCGAGTTCCTGGTCCATGACCGCGGCCCCGGCCGCCGACAACAGGCCGCTCTGCACCAGGAAGGTCTGGCACTGCAGGCGGGTATTGCGGACCAGGGCGGCTCGCTCGCCGCTCAGCGAGCGCTCGATGCGATACAGGCTGTAGAGGTTCTCCGGTTCGGGGTTCGACTGGAAGAGGTAGATGCCGGCCTCGAGGATGCCCTGATCGGCCTGGCCGATCAGGAACTGGGTCAGGGTTTCCCGGATGAGGGCGAAATCGAAATGGATGGCGCAGGCGAGGGCCTGCATCTGCTCTTCCCGCGACCGGCCCTTGAGCATGAGCTGAAAGGTCGAGAGGGCCTGCCGTGGATCGAAACGCTTGAGGATCCGCAGGGCGGCGTTCTTGAGGCGCGGTTCGCGCGCATGGAGGTAGAGGCCCAGCGTGGGGAACACCTGGTCGGGATCGAGGGCGCCGAGATACTCGAGGGCGGCGCTGGAGAGATTGCCGTCCGATTGCTTCAGGCTGCGTCGGGCGAGGTCGAGAAAGCCGGGCAGGCCCAGGCGGGCGGCGGCGCGCAGACCGGCCGCGCGCCCTTCGGGCGGGGTGGCGGCATCGTTCAGGAAGGGGCCGAGGCGGGCCAGGGCCTCCTGGCGGTCGGCTTCCTGCCACAGGCCGATGCGGCGGATGCGTTCGGTGAGGGAGAGGCTTTCCCAGGGCGGGGCGGCGGCCGCCGGAACGCTGGTCGGCGGGGCGGTCGACGGGGGAACCGTCGGAGTCGGGGCTCCCACGGTGGCGGCCGTGGCTGGTGACGGCCGTGGCGGGGCGCCCAGGGCTGGGTCGGCAGGGCGGCGATCGTCGCCGGGCGTGGCGGGCGAGGCGCTGGTCGCTGGCGGGGCCGTGGTGGCCTGGGCGATCGCGCCGCGGTCAGCGGGTTCGGGGCCAGGGGGGCGAGAACCGCTGGGGCCAGCGTCTTCGCCATGAGTGGCCGTGGGCGCCGGCGGCGGCGCGGGGCTCATTGGCGGCGCGGGGCCCACCGGCGGCGCGGACGGTGGCTCGACCGCTGCGCCGGCGGGGCTGGCCGGAGCGTGTTCGGCCTCCAGCCAGACGCGGATCACCTGCTTCAACGCGGGCGCCACCTGCCAGGACAGGGCTTCAGTGAAAGCGGCGCGGATGGCGGGCTGGGCCAGCCGGGCCCGGACGATCCCGTCCAATTCGTCGTCGGACTGGCCTTCCTGCAGGGTCAGGCGGTTGAGGCATTCCTGGACGAACCGGACGGCGGCCCGCTGCCGGATCCAGGATTGGAGACGCTCCAGATAGCGGGGGAAGTCGTCGCCCAGCACGCGACTCTTGTCGAGCATCGCCACCACCTCTTCGAGGATCTGCTTGAGGTGGGGGGCTTTCTCGCGCGGGGCGCGTTCGACCGCTTCCCAGAGGCGGTAGGGGGTCTGGGGGTCGGGGTTGGAGACCAGGATGTCGCCGGCCTGGCGCAGCAGCGTGGGATGCGGTTCGGCGGCCAGGAAATCGAGCAGCAGCGGCTGGACGGCCGGGAAGGGGAGCAGCAGGCAGTTCTGCAGCCCGGCGGCGCGATCGTGCCGGTCGGGGGAGTTCAGGAGGGCCTGCAGGTGGAGCATCGCTTCGTCGAGGTCGAGGGCGGCCAGCCCCCGGATGGCCAGGGCTCGCAGCCGCGGATCGGGCGAGCGCAGGAGTTTCGGGAAGTCGCGGACGAGCGACTGCGGGGCCAGGTGGGAGAGCGCTTCCAGGGCGGCCAGCCGCACGGCCAGGCTGGGCTCGAACAGATGCCGGCCCAGGTCGGCGATCCGGTCGGCCGGCCAGGCCCGGGAGAAGGTGCGGATCAGCGCCGCCTGCAGCACGGGATGCGCCTCGGCGGCCAGCAGATCGGGGGCCTGAGCGGCCAGCATCCGACGGTGGCGGGCATCGAGCCGATTCAGCAGTCCCAGACGGCCTTGCAGATCGGCCGCCTGCCAGGCCTGCCGGAACGCGGCAGCCGGGTCGTCGGCCGGCCCGGCCGCGGCTGGAGCTGGCAGAGGGCCGGCCGGAGCGGTCCCTTCCAGTTGCTGGCGGATGGATGCGATGGCATGGATGAGCAGCAGCTGGCATTCCTCGTCGTCCTCGACGGCGTGGTGCGCCTCGAGGGCGGCCAGCAGCTCGGCCGAGGGCGGCATCGCCATGGCCCGTTCGAGGGCGAACAGGCGGAATGATTTGACCGGCGCCTGCAGGTCGACCAGCCAGGTGGGGTCCAGGGAACTGCTCGTCATCGCTGGTCAGGATACCAGTCTGGTGCTGGCACGGCAACTGCGGGCACGACCGCTCAGCCAGGTCGCTATTCCCCCGACCTGACCAATCTTGCGACCTGTCTGCTCGTGGCCACCGAAGAGGGAAGGGATGCGACCGCTGGCCAGAGCCCACCCGATGGTCGGGAGGGCGACCTCCCAGGGAAGCTGGGGGGCGAGGCCCCTGGCGGGGCTCTCGGGGGGAACAACGTTCTTTGTTGCGGGGGACCACCATCGGCCGGAAGTGGCCCGCGACCTGAGGATCCTGCTCTTGAGAGGGAAGGGGAGGTCGGAGTATGATCCGAGCCATGGACATGCCAGGCGACAATCGCGGCATCGGGCTGCGGGTGGATGGCGAGACCCGCGTGTCCTGGGCGATGGCGGCCAATGGGGTCCCGTTCCTGCGACGGGTCGAGGTTCGCAACGCCGGGGCCGCGCCGCTGGTCGGCGCCTGGTTCGAAGCCCGCCTGCCGGGCGAGGCGATTCCTCTTCTGCATCTGGCTCTGCCGGCGATTCCGGCTGGCGGTGTCTGGGTCGGCGAGCCGGTGGCGGTGTCTCTGCCCGAGGCGCTCCTACGCGGGGCGACCGAGCGTCGGGCGTTGATGGTGCAACTGGCGGTGCGGCGCGCGCCAGAGCCCGGGCCGGCCGGGGAAGCGACCGATCTGGCCCGAGTCGATCTCGCCTGCGAGATCCTGGCCGCCAACGAATGGGACCGCACCCGCCTGCCCGAGCTGCTGGCCGCCTTCGTCACGCCCGCCCACCCCGCCGTGGCCGCCCTCCTGCCGGTGGTGCGCGATCACCTGCGCGACCTCACCGACGATCCCACGCTCGATGGGTATCGCTCGCCCGATCGGCAACGGCGCCGGCAGGTGGCGGAGGCGGTCTATCGCACCCTGGCCGGGCTGGGGCTGACCTACGCCGTGGCGCCGCCCTCGTTCGAGACGACGGGGCAGAAGATCCGGCGGCCCGATGACCTGCTCGGCCACCGTCTGGCCAACTGTCTCGAGGTCTCGCTGCTGGCCGCGGCGCTGTTCGAGGGCGCGGGCCTCCATCCGGTGCTGGCGGTCTTCCGCAGCCATGTCCTGCCCGGCGTCTGGCTGATCGACGAATGGCTGCCGGTCACCGTGACCGATGACCCCGACGTGCCGCGCAAGCTGGTGCGCTGCCGAGATCTGCTCCTCTTCGAGGGCACCTCTGCCCTGCAGCCCACGCCGCCGCTTTTCGCCCAGGCCGTACAGTTGGCCGACCGCCGCCTCGAGATGGAAGAGATCGCCTGTTTGGTTGATGTGCGCGCCTCGCGACTGGCTCGCATCCTGCCGCTACCGTGGGAACAGCCGCTCGGGTTGGGTCCCACCTCCGGTGGGAAGGGAACGGGCGCGGCCGCTCGGTCGGCGGGCGAGGCGGGCGCGGCCGCCGAAGCCGGAACGGCGGGGCCGGCCGCGGACCGGTGGCTGGTCGAGGGCGGGTCCACGGCTGCCCGAGGGGCGGGCGTCGAGGCCGCGGACCTGGCGGCGGTCGGCGCGGGCGCCGCCGCGGCGACGGGGGCCGGTCGCGAGCCCGAGCCGGCCCGCCTGCGGGCCTGGAAAGCCCGGCTGCTCGATCTGTCTCTGCGCAATCGGCTGCTCAATTACCGGCCTTCGCGCGATCGCGCCATT
Source organism: Candidatus Ozemibacter sibiricus (assembly GCA_003327425.1). Classification (GTDB taxonomy): domain Bacteria; phylum Muiribacteriota; class Ozemobacteria; order Ozemobacterales; family Ozemobacteraceae; genus Ozemobacter; species Ozemobacter sibiricus. The sequence continues at coordinate 143,855 of QOQW01000013.1, read as the reverse complement.
CCCCTGGCCATCGACGATCTGCCTGGTCTCGAAGATCTGATGGCGGCCGGCCATGACCTCGTGCTCGAGCCCCATGTCATGGCCAGCGCCGATGACCCGCGGGCCGCGCCCCTGGTCGAGCAGGCGGGCGGCGCCGACCAGTTTCGGGCCGAGTGCCGGCGGCTGCTGGCCCAGCGTCGGGTGCTGACCGCGCTCGACGAGGCCGAGCTGGCCCGGCGGCTGCGCATCGTCTTCCGGGCGGCGCGGGCCGAGCTCGAAGAGACCGGCGCCTCGACGCTGTTCCTGGCGCTGGGCTTCCTGCGCTGGTTCGAATCGCCTTCCGCTTCGGAAGCGCTTCTGGCGCCCATCCTGCTCTATCCGATCGAGATCGTCCGTCCCAGCCTGCGCGGGCGCTTCGTCATGCGCTGGCGCGACGACGAGCCGCGCCTGAACGACACCCTCCTCGAAAAGCTGCGCCTGAGCTTCGGTCTCGATTTCTCCGATCTGCAGACCATGCCGCTCGACGATTCGGGCATCGATCTGGCTGGGGTGCTGCGCATCCTGCGCGCGGTGACGGCGCGGGTTCCCCGGTTCGATGTGATCGATCGGGCCGAGATCAGCTTCTTTTCGTTCACCAAATTCCTGATGTGGCGCGACCTCGATGCCCATCACGCCGATCTGGCGCAGCATCCGCTGGTGCGCCATCTGATCGACGGCACGACGAGCCCGGGAGGCGCCCCCCCGGACGCCATCCCGGCCGATCGGCTGGATCAGGTGTTCGAGCCCGGCCGTCCGCCGCTCGTGCTCGACGCCGATGCCAGCCAGTTGCTCGCCATCGAGGCCGCCCGGCGCGGCCAGACGTTCGTCCTGCAGGGCCCGCCCGGCACCGGGAAATCGCAGACCATCGCCAATCTGATCGCTGCCTGCCTGGCCGATGGCAAGCGGGTGCTCTTCGTCGCCGAGAAGCGGGCCGCCCTCGAGGTGGTGGCCCGGCGTCTGCAGCAGGCCGGCCTGGGCGATGCCTGCCTCGAACTGCACAGCAACCGGGCCAACAAGCGGGAGGTCGCCGCCGAACTGGCTCGGGTGCTGGCGCTCGGCCCCGGGCTGGCCGAACCCCCGGCCACCGCCCTGCGTCAGGAGGTGGCGGCGGCGCGCGACGAGATGAACGCGGTGGTGGCCCTCCTGCACGGGCCGACCCCGCTCGGCGAAACCCACCATGCCACCGCCGCCTGGCTGAGCGCCGCGCCGCTCCCGCCCCGCCCCGAGTTCGAGCTGCCCGACGCCCTCGCCTGGGACGACGCTCGGCGGGCCGCCGCCCGGGCCCGGGTCGCCGATCTGATCGTGGCGGCCGCCCGCTTCGAGCCGCCGGCCCGGCATCCGTTCGGGCCCTGCCGGATCACCACCTGGACCCCCGGCGCGGCGCGCGCCCGCGAGGAAGAGCTGACCGCGGCCGCCGCGGCCGCGCGCGCCCTGCAGGCCGCCGCCGCGCGGGCGGCCGACCTTCTCGCGCTCGGCTGGGAGCTGCGCCTGGGCGATCTGGCCGCCGTGGCCCGCCTGCTCGATCTGCTGGCGGAAGGGGTGCCGCCCGGCGCCGCCGAGCTGCTGGCCGATCCGGCCCGGCTGCCGGCGGCCATCGCCGGTCTCGATGCGCTGCTGGCGCTGACGGTCGAGCGGGATGCCCGCCTGGACCGCCTCCGCCAATGGTTCCATGATGGCGTGCTCGGCCTCGATCTGCCGCGCCTGCGGAGCGCCTTCTTCACGTATGGAGAGGCGTTCGTCCTCTGGCGCTGGTGGAACCTGCGGGGGCCGCGGGCCGAGCTGTCCGCCTTCGCCGCGCGCGAGCTGCCCGAGCTGCCGCGCTTGCTCGAGGAGCTCGACAACGGCATCCGGGTGCAGGAGTTGACCCGGGCCATCGCCGCGGCCGAAGCCGAGCTGGCCGAACGCTATGGCGAACCCGTCCGCGGCAGCCTGGGCGATCAGCGGCGTCCGGCCGTCCTGGTCTGCTTCCTGCGGGACTGGCCGGCGGCGGTCGCCGCCCTGCCCGCCGACCGCGCGTGGGCGCCCGCCTGCTCTCAGAGACCTGCCGCTGCGCTCTCGCCTGGGGGAGCGCTGGCCGATGCGGCTTCGGGGCAGGTTGCGATGCCCGTCGGTCTCGGCCCAGCGACGGTGTCTTCAGCTTCTCCGCCACCGCCCCTTTCGACCCCACCAGGCGGTGCGGCGGCGACCCGGCCGGGAGATCGCTTGCCGCTGGCCCCTGGGCGATCGATCCCCATTCCGCCGGCGGCCGTGGCGGCGGCGGTGGGGCGCGAGCTGCAGGCGGCCCGGGCCGCCTGCGAAACGGCCTGGCAACGGGTGGTGGACGGCCTGCGGGTGTGCCTGGAAGAGGCCTGGCCGGCCGGTCTGGCCCAGGTCACGCCCGCCGCGCTCGCGGCGCGCTGCGACCAGTGGCGGGCCAGTCTGGGCGATCTGCGCGACTGGGCCCGGCTGGGCGAGGCGCGAGCCCAGGCCGAAGCGAGCGGCCTGGCCGATCTGGTGGCCGGTCTGTGGCAGGGGAAATGGCCGCTGGCCGACCTGGCCGCCGTCTTCGAACGGGGGTTCCGCCAGAATCGGTATGAACAGCTCTGTGCCCGCGAACCCCGGATCGCCCGGTTCTCGGGACAGGCCTATGAGCAGCTGGCCGAGCGGTTCCGCACTGGCGATCGCGAGCTGATCCGCCGTGCCCGGCGCGAACTGGCCGCCGCCCTCGCCGCGCGGCGCCCCGCCGCCGGGACCATCGTCCTCAACGGGTTCTCCGAGACCGGCCTGGTGCTGCGCGAGGCACGCAAGAAACGGGGGGTGCTGCCGATCCGGCGCCTGCTCGAGAGGATCCCCCGGCTGTTGGGGCGCCTCAAGCCCTGCCTGCTGATGAGCCCCCTGTCGATCGCCCAGTATCTGCCGCCGACCGCCGACCGCTTCGACCTGGTGGTCTTCGACGAGGCCTCGCAGATCGCCGTCCATGACGCGATCGGCGCCATCGCCCGCGCCCCGCAGGTCATCATCGTGGGCGACAGTCGGCAGCTGCCGCCGACCACCTTCTTCGCCACCGACCTCGAGGCGGCCGAAGACGGGCAGGGCCTGCCCGACAGCGATCAGCCCCTCACCCATGATCTCGAAAGCATCCTGGAGGAGGCGGTTGCCGCCAACGTGCCCAGCCTCTGGCTGGCCTGGCACTATCGGAGTCGCGATGAGCGTCTGATCGCTTTCAGCAACCATCATTATTATGAGAATCGCCTGCAGACCTTCCCTGCCCCCCGTCGGGGCGCCCCGCGACCCGAGCGGGCGGTCCCTCGCTCTGCGGCGAACGGCGTCGCCGAACCGGCCGCCAGGGCCGAAGCGTCCGATCCCCTCGTCGTGGCGCCCGAGGAAGACTTCCTCACCGGCGTGGCTCTCATCAAGGTCGCGGGGGTCTTCGAGCGGGGGCGGGGCCGGGTCAATCGGGCCGAGGCCGAGGCGGTCGCGGCGCGAGTGGTGGCCCATCTGCGCGATCCGCGCTTCCGAGGGCTCTCGATCGGGGTGGTCACCTTCAACCAGCCCCAGCAGACCCTGATCGAAGATCTGCTCGAAGAGGCCCGCAGTCGCTGGCCCGAGATCGAACCGTACTTCGGCGAGCGCGCCCCCGAACCGGTCTTTGTCAAGAATCTGGAGAATGTCCAAGGTGACGAGCGCGATGTGATGCTCTTCTCGATTACCTACGCCGCCGATGCCACCGGCTACCTGCCGATGAACTTCGGCCCGCTCAACCGCGAGGGGGGCGAGCGCCGTCTCAACGTCGCCATCACGCGGGCCCGCCGCCGGCTCGAGGTCTTCACCAGCCTGTCGCCGGAACAGATCGATCTGGGGCGCACGCGGGCGGTCGGCGTTCGCCATCTGCGGGAATTCCTGCGGTATGCCGGCGGCGCGTGGGATGAGCTGGCGGTCGTGCGGGCCGGGGACGCCGCGCCGGCGGCGCCCCTGTCGCCCCTGGTCGATCAGGTGGCGGCGGCTCTGGCGGCCGACGGCTGGCTGGTCGAGCGGGGCGTGGGGTTCTCGCGGTATCGGCTCGATCTGGCGGTGCGCGATCCGGCGACCGGGGCGACCCTGCTCGGCATCGAGACCGATGGGCCCGCCTTCGCCAGCGCCCACACCGCCCGCGACCGGGAGCGGCTGCGGCAGGAGGTCATGACCGGCCTGGGCTGGCGGTTGCATCGTCTCCATGTGCTCGACTGGCTGCACGATCGTGAGGGCGAGCTACGCCGGCTGCGGAGCCGACTGGCGGCGGCCCGGGCCGAGCCGATGCCGCCGCCGCCGCCCGGGGCCAATGCCGACCTCCGTCCGGAAGTAGTGGTCGTCGAAGACGACGGCCCCTCGGCGGGGAACGGGGCGGCCAACGGTCGGGCCCATTCCTGCGTCCAGGCTGCGCCGGGCGCCCCCGCGCCGGCCGCCGCCCAGGGCGAGGGCGACGAAGCGATGGGGCCCGCGACGCGAGCCGCGCCAGAGCCGGCCGGGGGCGCCGCGACGACCGCGGCGCCACCCTCGCCACCCCCGCCCTCTTCGCTCCCCGAAGCCGCTCTCGGCCTGCCCCCGTACCGGGCGTTTCCGATCGAAGTGCGGGGCACGCCCGACCAGTTCGGCCGGCCCGGGCATCAAGCCGTGCTTGAAGACCTGCTCCAGCGCATCCTGGCGGTGGAGGCGCCGCTGCATCTCGACCTGCTGGTGCGCCGGCTGGCCGCCTGCTATGGCGTGAAGCAGCCGCGCCAGCGGGCCCGCCAGGTCGTCGAGGCGCTGGTGGAGACGGCGGCCGCCGCCGGCCGGTGCCGGTATGCCGATGGCTTCGTCTGGGCCGCTCCCCGCGCGACCGCCGGGGCGCCGGCCGAGACGGCGACCGAGGCGTCATGCGGCCGAGCGGCGGGGGCAGGGGCGGTAGCTGGCGATCTGCCGGTGCCTCGCGGGCCGGCCCCCGACGGCGAGGTGCGCGATCCTGAGCACATTCCGGTCGAGGAGTGGGCGGCGGTCGGTCTGCGGGTGCTGCAGGCCGCGGTCGGTCTGCCCCACATCGACTTGCGGCGCGAGATGGCCTCCCGCCTGGGTTACCGGCGGGTCACCACCCGGCTGCAGGCGTTCGCCGAAGCCGGCATCGCCTGGCTGGTCAGGCAGGGGCTGGCGGTGGTCGAGGGCGATCGGGTCGCGCTTCCCCACGATGGTCCAGGGGCGGCGAGGAAGGAGAGATCATGACAGCTGCGCGTTCAGGTTCCCCCCGGGCGGGGCCGCCCACGGTCACGACCACCGATGGCCGGCGGGTCTTCCCGTGCTTTCCGGCCGCCGTCGTCGTCTTCATCATCAACGACCGCGAGGAATTCCTGCTGCTCCATCATCCGCAGCGCGCCGGCTGGGAGGTGGTCAATGGCGGCCTCGACGCCGGGCTGACCATCCTCGAGGGGGCGCTCAAGGAGACGCGCGAAGAGGCGGGGCCGCAGGTCCGGGTCCGGCCGGTGGGCGTGGTGCATGCGTCGAGCTTCCACTACGACGAGAACGTCCGGTTCATGCTCAGCATCAGCTACGTGATGGCGTATGAAGGCGGCCCGATCGAGCCGGGCGATGACATGGCCGGCAGCCGGTTCGCCTGGTTCGGTCTGGCCGAGCTCGAGTCGGGGAAGGTGCCGCTGGTGGTGCCGACCACCGGGCCCTGGCTCTTCCGCCGGGCGGTCGAGGTCTTCCGGCTCTGGCGCGATCGCCGCGATGACCCGCTGCAGCGCGATCTCACCACCGTGGTGCCCAACAAGTATCTGATCCGCCGCGACCGCCACGACCCTGGCGCCGGCCTACCCTCGTCGCCCTCGCCGCCGCCCTCGGCCCGTCGCCGTCGCTCTCCGCCTGCATCCTAGGGGATCGGCCCCTGTGGCCGCGCTCCGGACAAGGAATCCCGAGAAAGCTTGCTCGCACTGGCCTTCCCGACCTGAGGAGGGCCGGCCGAGGCAGCGCCGCCGCCGCCCGCCAACCTCGTTCGCCAGCGCGACCGAAGCATCTCCGCCCAGGCGAGCCGCCATGTCCGCCGGTCGGTCCGTAGCGGCCTGGTCGGCGAGGCTGGTCGGCGGAGGGGCAAGCGGTCGTGGTCGCGGTGGAGGATTGCGTTCTCAGCCCTGGCGGGATACACTGGCGGGCATGGAACTGCCCCCCGAGGTCTTGCAGACCATCAAAATGACCGATTTCACCGCCATCGTCACGTTACGCGCCGATGGCACGCCCCACCTGGTCGGGGCCTGGAATCTGCTGCCCGCCTCCGAGGGGGCGCTCATCCTGTCTGGGGAACGCTACGTCGAGACCCGTCGCAACCTGGCCCGCGATCCGCGGTGCTGGGTGCTGGTGGCCAGCCGCGAAATGGATACCGGCTACCGGCTGTACGGTCGCGGCGAAGTATCGGCGCGGCCTGAAGATATCGAGCTGGTCCGCCGGTACTGGCCGCGTTGCCACTTCGCCATACGCATCCAGGTCGATCAGGTGGAAGATCTCGCCTATTGGAAGGCCCTGGCCTTCCCGCGGGTCGGTCCCGCCGGTCCCGCCGGTCTCGCCGGGCCTGCGGGCTCGGCCGGCGCCACTGGCCCCACTGGCGGCACCGGTGCGACCGGTGCCGCCCGCCCGGGCGATCCAGGCGTTCCCAACGATCCATCGAGAGGAACGCATGACTGAGTCGCTCCAACCTGCAGGTCGCATCCACCTCTATATTTCCGATCATATCCGGCAAGAACCCTTCTATGCCGATCTGGTGGGCCTGGGCTACCAGGTCGTCCCCTTCCGGGAAGACCTCCGCGGCTGGGACGAAGCGGCCGGCCAACCCGGCATCTACCTGCTGCACGAGCAGTTCCTGCTGCAGGATTTCGGCGGCCTGCTCGACATCTTCCTGCGGGCGCCCGAGAATCGGCCGGTCATCATCCTGGGCGAGAATCTGTCGCGCGATTATCTGCAGACCGTGTTCATCGATCGGCCCTTCTACTATCTGGTCAAGCCGGTCGGGCTCAAGCAGTTGTCCGACACGCTGCGCAACTGCACCGTCGATGCCGAGACCAGCCTGGCCATGCAGGAGATGCGGCGCCAGCTGGAACGGGCCCAGGGCGAGATCAAGGATCTGCGCGCCATCGCCCTGGCGCTCAGCGCCGAGCGCGATCTTTCTCGTCTGCTCGAGTTGATGCTGACCAAGAGTCGGCAGATCGCCGAGGCCGATGCCGCCAGTCTGTATCTGATCGAACCGGGGCGGCAGCTGCGGTTCCGGTTGACCCAGAATGCTTCGCTGAACTGGCAGATGAGCCAGAACCAGCTCATGCCCATCGATGACAAGAGTCTCGCCGGGTATGTGGCGCTGACCGGCCAGCCTCTCAACCTGCTCGACGTCTATTTCCTGCCGTCGTCCTACCCCTTCACCTTCAACCGCTCCTTCGACCTCAAGTCCGGCTATCGCACCAAATCCATGGTCGTCGTGCCGATCAAGAATCCGGCCGGCGAGGTGCTCGGCGTCATCCAGCTGATCAACAAGCGCAGCGATTTCGAGAAGCTCCAGCCCGGCGTGCCGCTCGACGAAGCGGTGATCGTGCCGTTCCACCGCAATGACCTCGATCTGCTGCAGGCCCTCGCCTCGCAAGCCGCCATCGCCCTCGAGAACGCCCGGCTCTACGAGGAGATCAAGAACCTGTTCGAAGGGTTCGTCAAGGCCTCGGTGGTGGCCATCGAAGCCCGCGATCCCACCACCAGCGGTCATTCCGAGCGGGTGGCGACCCTGACCACCGCCTTCGCCCGCACGCTGGCCGACCTGAAGGAAGGCCCCTTCGCCGGGATCCAGTTCGATGAGAAGGCCCTGACCGAGATCCGCTACGCGTCGCTGCTGCATGATTTCGGCAAGGTCGGCGTCCGCGAGGAGGTGCTGGTCAAGGCCAAGAAGCTCTTCCCCTGGGAACTGGAGAACCTGCGCGCGCGCTTCCGCTACCTGCGCAAGGCGCTCGAGGCCGACTTCTGGCATGATTGCTACCAGCAGCTGCGCGCGCGGGGCCGCGAGGCCTTCGATCTGATGCTGCCCGCCCTCGAGGCCAACTACCAGACCCAGCTCGCCGAACTCGAAGAGATCCTGGAGTTCCTCCTCGTCGCCAACGAGCCCACCGTCATGGAGGAAGGCAATTTCCATCGTCTGCTCGACATCGCCGGTCGGGAATACGTCACCCGCGAGGGGGAACGCATCCCCTTCCTGATCCCGCGCGAGACGCAGGTGCTGTCGATTCGCAAGGGCTCGCTGTCGGAGGCCGAACGCACCGAGATCGAGTCGCACGTCACCCATACCTTCAACTTCCTGTCGCGCATCCCCTGGACGCGCGACCTGCGGCGGGTGCCCGAGATCGCCTACGCCCACCACGAGAAGCTCAACGGACGCGGCTATCCCAATCATCTGACCGCGGCCCAGATTCCGCTCGAATCGAAATTGATGACGATCAGCGACATCTTCGATGCCTTGACAGCTCGCGATCGTCCGTACAAGAAAGCGATCCCGTACGATCGCGCATTCGATATCATGTACCATGAGGTCAACCAGGGGCTGCTGTCGAAGGAACTGCTCGACATCTTCGTCCAGGCCAGGGTCTATCGGGTGATCGAGGAGCGGCCCGCCACCTGGTGACAGGGGTGGAGGGCCGCGCCGGGGGAAGGTGATGGGGAGATGGGGAAGGCCGACGTGGCGAGCGTTCTGGCGGCCGAGCGCGAGGGCCAGAGGTTGTCCGGGACACTCTAGCAACCCTACAGATGAAAAAGGCAGCGAGCGATGGACCGTGCCCGGACAACGACCGATCTTCGCCAACGCGTTGCCCTCGACCATCCTGAGGGAAGCCCATTTGGCCACGAGTTTCGAGAAGCTCTGGGACCTGAGCCGGCAGCGACTCATGTTCCTTGCAAAGGTTATCTGTACCCATGCTAGAGTGTCTTGTCCGGTCGACGCCGGTGCGGCGTTGAGGCCCCCGTCCGGGTGACCCGGTCGTTTCGCCGATGAACCTCGATTCCTCCTTGATGGTGCTGGGCATCGCCCTGGCCCTCGGCTGCGATGCCTTCGCCGTCGGCCTGGCCATCGGCACGCGCGACCCCGACCGCCGGCAGTGCTTCCGGCTGTGGTTCCATTTCGGCCTGTTCCAGTTCCTGATGACGATGGGCGGGTGGTATGCCGGGCGGGCGGTGCTCGCATACATCGCCGACTACGACCACTGGATCGCCTCGGGTCTGCTCGCGGTCATCGCCTTGCGCATGCTCAAGGAGAGCCTGGCCGACCCCGACGACGAGGCGGCCGCCGCCGAGCGCTGCGATCCGACGCGCGGCTGGTCGCTGGTCGCGCTCTCGTTCGCCACCAGCTTCGATGCGCTGGGGGTGGGCTTCGGCATGAGCATGGCGGCGGCCAGCCTGTTCTGGGAATCGGTGGTCATCGGCTTCACGGCGGCCGGCATGACCTGGACCGGTCTGTTTTTGGGGCGGCGGCTGTCGATCGCCTTCGGCAAGCGGGTCGAGACGATGGGCGCCTTGATCCTGCTGGCCATCGCGGCCAAGCTCCTCGAGATCTGAGGCGGGCCGGCGCGGGCGATGCGGCTGGCCCTGGTCTTCCCCCCGCAATGGGATCCGCGCCAGCCCCCGCTGGGCCTGGCGGTGCTGGCGGGGGCGGCCCGCGCCGCCGGGGTGGAAGTCCGGGTCTGGGACCTCAACCTGGCCCTCTACCGTCGCCTGCTGGGGGCGTGTCCTGGGGACGGGGTGGAGGAGGCCCTGCGGCGCCGCCTGAGCGATCCGGCCTCGTTGCGAGATGCCGCCGCCTACCTGCAGCTCACCGCCGCCGCGCAGCGGGTGTTCGACGAGCGGGCCGACCCCCTGGGGAAATGGCGCCTGTTCTGGGACACCGCGGGCGGGCCCTGGGCGGCCGGCTCGCGCCAGGCCTGGCAGGACATGCTGGCCGGGCGGGTGCCCATGCCCTTCCTCGCCCATCTGCGGCCTGAACTGGCCGAGCTGTTGGCCTGGCAGCCCGATCTGATCGGCCTGTCCCTCATCGCCGACACCCAGCTGGCGGCCGGCCTCGCCCTGGTGGGCTGGCTGCGCCGGCAGCCGGGCGGGGCGGAGCGCCGCCTCGTGCTGGGCGGCGACGCCCTCACCTACCGCCGGACGGCGCTGGCCGAGGCCCGCTGGCTGGCCGAGTGGGTCGAGGCGGTGGTGCTGGGCGATGGCGAGCCCTTTCTGACGGCGGTGGCGGCGGGAACCCCGCCGGCACAGGCTCCCAACGCCCTGGCCTGGGGCGAGCGGGCCGGCGCCGCGCCGGTGCTGGCAGGGCCGGAGCGGCCGCCGCCCGCCTTCGACCTGCTGCCGCTCGATGAGTATCTGACCCCGGCGCTGGTCATGCCGGTGGAGACGGCGCGGGGCTGTCCGTGGGGACGCTGCGCCTTCTGCATCCACCCGGTGCGCGCGCCCGACGGCCGTCCGCCCTGGCGGCCCCGCCCCCTCGAGCGGGTGGCCGCCGAAGTGCGCGGCCTGTTCGCGGCAGGGCATCGGTGGTTCGCCGTGGTGGATGAGGCGGTGCCGCCCGGCCGGCTGCGCGAGCTGGCCGAGGTCTTCGGCGGGCTGCCCGCTCCCGTCGGCTGGATCGCCTATACGCGGCTCGACCCCGGGCATGACGCGGCCGGCCTGGCGCGGGTCCGCGCCGCCGGCTGCCGCAAACTCTTCGTCGGGCTCGAGACCGGCTCCGATCGCCTGCTCGCCCGGTTCCGCAAGGGGATCACCGCCGCCACCGCCCGCCGCGTCCTGCTCGACATGGCGGCGGCCGGACTGGCCGTGCATCTCTTCCTGATGACCGGCTTCCCGGGCGAAGACGAGGCCGACCAGCAAGCGACCCTCGCCTTGCTGGCCGACGTCTGGCCGGCCTTCGACCCCTTCGGGGTGACCTACGACCTGTTTCCGCTGATGGCCGAGGTCGGTACCGATCTTTGGGAGCATCCGTCGCGCTATGGGTGGGCGGGTCCGCCCGGCGGCCCCACCGGGGCCAATGGGCCGCCTGACGGTGGGCGCGCGGCCCCGGGCGGCGCCACGTCACGGCATCTCGTGGCAGGGGAGCCCTCGGGGCCTGCCCCTGCCCTGGAGCTGGGCTGGCAGGTCCCCGTTCTGCCTGGTCCCGCCGGGCGGGCCCGCTGGCAGGACTTCCGGGCGCGTCTCGACGCCCTGGCCGACCGTATCTGCGGCCCTGCCTTCGGGCTGCGCCAGGCCGCCCTGTCCCAGGATGCCCTGCACCTGCTGCTGCTGGCCGCCCGCGATTCTTGAGCCGCCCGCTCCCTCGCTTCTCGCCGATGACCCTCGAAGCATGCCATGCCAAAGGATCCGGCCGGGGCGTCAAGCCCCGGCCGGTGAGGGGGAGGGGACGATCCTTACAGCGCGGCGACGGCGGGGTGGGTGGGCAGGATCGCCTTGAGATCGTCTTTGACGGTGGTGATCGGTTTGATGGCGAACTTCTCGACCAGCACCTTCAGCACGTTCGGGGTGAGGAAGGCCGGCAGCGAGGGCCCCAGCCGGATGTTCTTGATGCCGAGCGAGAGCAGGGTGAGCAGGATGCAGACCGCCTTCTGCTCGTACCATGACAGCACCATCGACAGGGGCAGGCTGTTGACATCGGTGTTGAAGGCCTTGGCCAGCGCCACCGCGACCTGCACCGCCGAATAGGCGTCATTGCACTGGCCGACGTCGAGCAGGCGCGGAATGCCGCCGATGTCGCCGAATTCCAGCTTGTTGAAGCGGAACTTGCCGCAGGCCAGGGTCAGGATGACGCAGTCCTTGGGCACGGCCTGGGCGAAATCGGTGTAGTAGTTGCGTCCGGGCTTGGCCCCGTCGCAGCCGCCGATCAGGAAGAAGTGCTTGATGGCGCCCTTCTTCACCGCCTCGATGACCTGCCCGGCCACGCTCATCACGGTATTCCGGGCGAACCCGCCCATGATGAACTTCTCGGGCTCGTCGGCCGGGAAGCCCGGGGCGGCCTGGGCCGCCGCGATGACCGGCGCGAAGTTGCGGTCGGCGATGTGGGTGACGCCGGGCCAGGCCACCAGCCCGCTGGTGAAGATCCGGCCCTTGTAGGAATCGCGCGGCCGCTGGATGCAGTTGGTGGTCATCAGGATGGCGCCGGGGAAGGCCTCGAATTCCCTGGCCTGGTCCTGCCAGGCGCCGCCGTAGTTGCCCACCAGATGCTTGAATTTCTTGAGTTCGGGATAGGCATTGCAGGGTAGCATCTCGCCGTGCGTGTAGACGTTGATGCCGGTGCCTTCGGTCTGCTTCAACAGCTCGTGCAGGTCTTTCAGGTCATGCCCCGAGACCAGGATGGCCTTGCCCTTCTTTGCGCTGATGCGGATCTTCGTCGGCTCGGGGTGGCCGTAGGTCTTGGTGTTGCCGGCGTCGAGCAGTTCCATCGCCTTGAGGTTGATCTGGCCGCATTCCATGGCGGCGGCGAACAGCTCATCCACCGTCTGCTGCTCGTGCGTCAGCAGATCGAGCGCTTTGTGGAAGAACCCATAGACGGCCTCGTCCTCCTGGCCCAGGATCATGGCGTGATCGGCGTAGGCGGCGGTGCCTTTCAACCCGTAGGTGAGCAGCTCCATCAGACCGGCGATGTCTTCGCCATACCGCTTCTTCCGCGCCTCGATCCCCACGTCGGCGGCCTGCTTCTCGAGGTCGGGCAGGACGGCGGCCGGCGTGAACTGCGCCGGCCCGTGCAGGCTCTCGATGGGTTTGCCGGCTTTGGCGGCGGCTTTTTCATACAGGGCCTTCGCGTCGGCTCGGGTCTGCACCGACCGTTCGATCAACTGGCGCACGCGCTCGGGGTCGAAGTTGACGTTGGTGACCGTGGTGAACAGGTTCTCGATGACCTGGCGGTCGATCTTCCGATCGCTGGCGCCCAACTGGCGAGCGCGGTGGGCATACTGCGCGATGCCCTTGGTCACATGCAGCAGGACATCCTGCAGGTTGGCGGTCTGGGCGTCCTTGCCGCAGACGCCGACCTGGGTGCACCCCTTGCACTGGACCGTTTGCTCGCACTGATAACAGAACATACCCATGATGGAATCCTCCTGATGATGTGTTGTTCAGGACAACGGGGAATAGCCCCCGCGCGTGACGGAAAACCGGGAATGAACGTCGATCAGGTCGCCGATTGGTGCGACACGATGCCGCCCTGGATGCCGATGACATGAACCTCGAGGGGAACGTCGACGCCGGCCTGGGCGCGCGCCTGCTGAGCCAGTTGAGTCAGACCGCCGCAGCAGGGCACTTCCATGCGCAGGACGGTGACGCGCCGCGGTCGCGCCTGCTGGAAGATGGCCGTCAGCTTCTGCTGGTAGAACGCGGCGTCGTCGAGTTTGGGGCAGCCGACCAGAATACTGCGCCCCTGCAGGTAGCGGGCGTGGAAGTCAGGGATGGCGAACGGCACGCAATCGGCGCACAGAACGAGATCGGCATTCTGTAGAAACGGAGCGTGCGGCGGCACCAGCATCAACTGGACCGGCCAGTGCCCGAGCTGCGAGGGTGGGGGAACGTCGGCCACCCCTTCGCCACCGGTGGCGGCCGCGGCGGTCGTAATGGTCGCGTTGGTCGGGGCGGGGGTCAGTCGGCGCAGCACGCTGCCGGGGCAGCCGCCACCCGGCCCGTGACCATGATGATGATGATGGTGGTGACCCGCGTGGACATGACCCTGATCAGAGGCTGACCCTGAGGGCGCGGAGACAGCGCCGGAGGGTGAGCCATGCCCGGCCGGGGTGGGGCGGCCGAGCGAGCGCAGGTGGTTCTCGACCGCTTGCGCGTCGAATTCGGGCGCCTCGCGCTCCACCACTTTCAGGGCGCCCTGCGGGCATTGGCCCAGGCAGGCGCCGAGCCCGTCGCAGTAGACGTCGCTGACCAGGCGGGCCTTGCCGTCGATGATCTGCAGCGCTCCTTCCTGGCAGCCGGGGACGCACAGGCCGCAGCCGTTGCACTTCTCTTCGTCGATCTCGATGATCTTGCGTTTCATGGGTTCCTCCTTGTGGGCGTCAGGACGTCGCCATTTTCATCTTTCGCAGCTTGCCCGCGGTCAGGGGCAGATCGGCCAGGGTCAACCTGGACAGGAACTCCTTCAACTGCTGATTGAGCGAGCCGACGAAGTGGCCGAGCCCGCAGTCGGGGTTCTGGCAGACGGGGGTGCCGAACAGACAGAAATGCGGCTCCATGGGCCCTTCGATGGTTTCGTAGATCTCTGCGAAGGTGATCGCTGCGGGCGGCCGCCCCAGCTGGTAGCCGCCGGCCGGACCGCGGCACGCCGTGACGAGACCGGCTTTGCGCAGGCGCTGCAAGACCTTCGACAGGTGGGCCTCGGAGGCCTGCAGGCGATGGGCGATCTCTTTGAGCGGCACCTCTTCGCCCGGGTGCTGTGCCAGGTCGATCATCGCATGGATTGCCAGATTGGCCGCATCAGAGAATTTCACCAGGTCTGCCATCTTCGTCGCTCCGTGGCTTTTTATATTCTGGCATTATAATACCAAAATAAGACAAAACAGGCAAGCATTTTTTAAGATCTTTTTGGCGCCGTGTACCAACCGTTGGCAGCGGTGCGAGCGCCGCCTCGGCAGGGGGGGAGCCTCCTCGTCGCGCCAAGGGTCGGGCTCCGCACGGTTTCTGCCTTCTTCAGACATGACTACTCAGCCTATGGGGAAGATCCCCCCTAAAGAGAACCAGGGGAAAGGCCGAAGAAAGAATCGCCATCATTATCTTCTCTTCATCGCTTTGTTCCGAGCTGCGACGAAGGTTTGCCGTCTGGTCGCGAGCGGCAGACCGTTCGGCGGTTGGTCGGGGAAAGCAGATTTTCGTTGGGGGGTTTCCGATGAAGGGCGCCCTGCGCAGGATCATCCCTTGGTTCGCCTGTGGTGGACTGGTTCTGGCCACTTTGACATTGACCGGCTGTTTTGGCCGAGGCGGAGGGAGCGGCTCTCCCGTCGGACCGCAGGTCATGGAACCCCCCGCCTGGGATCTTTCGCTCGCGCAGGTCGCCGCCGCCTTGCAGACAGCGAGCGGCTCATCCTGGACCGCCGGCGAGACCGCCGTCACGTTGGGCTTCTCCCAGGCCGAAGCCGCCTTGCTGTGCGGGGCCCTGCCCGATCCCCAGGTGCCGGCCTCAGTCCTGACGGGGGCCCTGATGCCTTCTGCTACCCTCGAGAACGCCGAGCAGCCCCAGGGGCAAGCCGCCACCTCGACCGTTGGGGCGGTGGCGGTTGAGGCGGCCGCCGCCGCACTACCGCTTCCCGCCCTTCCGGCTCGCTTTTCGTGGCGTGAACAGGAAGGCGGTCGGCTCCTGCCGGCTGTCAAGGCCCAGGGCAAGTGGGGAACCGGCGTCGCGTTCGCGGTCCTGGCGGCCTTCGAGGCGCGTCTGCGGCTGACCGATCAGGCGGCCGCGGCCAACGGTCTCGATCTGTCCGAATGGGACCTCTGGTACCACGGCACCGGCGGCCGTCCTCCGGTGCCGGGCGGATGGTATCCTTCCGCGGCCCTCGATTTTCTGACCACCACCGGCGTCGTCACCGAAGAGGCCTGCCCCTATGCGACCGTGCCGTCGCCGCCCGTCACCAAAGCAGGCCAGATCAAGCATCGCGCTCGTTCCTGGAGTCTCGTCCTCGGCGAGGATGCTCTGAAAGCCGCCATCCTGGAAGGGCCGGTGGTCGGCCTCATGCCCGTGAAGGCCGATTTCTTCTACTACCGCGGCGGGATCTACGAGCCGACGGTCGGTCCAGACGTCGGCGAGCTGGCTTTCCTGCTGGTCGGCTATGACGACGAGCAGCGCTGTTGGATCGGCCAGACTTCCTGGTCGGCTTCCTGGGGCGAGAACGGGTTCTTCCGCATCCGCTCGGGGTGGATCCGACCGGTGGGGTTCCGGGTGGTGGTCGAACCGACCAATTCGTCAGCCGCCAGCGCGACGCCGGCGTCCCCCCCCGCTCCCACGACTCCTACCCTGACAGGTGAGCCTGGCGCCGAGATCGTTGCTGAGATCCCCGCCGATCCTGCCACCGCCCTGGGGCCCTTCATCCGGGCGGTCACGGCCTCGACAGCCGAAGTGATCTGGAGTACCGCGGCCGAGGGTGTTGGGCAGGTCGAACTGATCGAAGCCCGCAGCGGGAAGAGCCAGGTGATTCCCGCCCGCTCGGCCGGGCGGTTCCATGCCGCGCTCCTGGCCGATCTGGCTCCGCAAACCGGCTACCAGATGCGCGCCTCGGTGCAGGCCGCCGGCGGGGCGGCGATGGTGTCGCAACCATTGGCCTTCATCACCCTTTCCGTGGCGTCTGCGACTCCGCCCACCCCCATCATCTTCAATGTCGCGGTCAGTCGCATCGCCAGCCAGTCGGCGGTCGTCACCTTCAAGACCGACAAAGACGCTGCCGCTCGCATCATCTATCAGGCCCAGACGGCGACCCAGACCACCACTCGTACTGACCTGCGCCTGCAGAAAGACCATTCGTTCACCCTGTCGAACCTGACCGGCGGCACGCTCTACACCTTCACGGTGCAAGCCTGGATCGACACTGGCGCCACCGCCACGTCCGATCTCGAGCAGTTCACCACGACCGAGGTCACCCCGCCGGTCATCACGATGCCGGCCGCCGTTCAGGTGGTGGCGACCGCCGCCACCATCGTCTGGCAGACCAATGAGCCCTCGACCTCCCAGGTCGAATGGGGGTTGACCCCGGCCTATGGGTGGTCGACCCAGATCGATCAGACCCTGGTCGAGGGGCATCGCATGCGCCTGACCAACCTGACGCCCGGCACCCTGTACCACGTACGCGTGCGCTCGAAAGATGCGGCCGGCAATGAAGCAGTCGGCGGGGCGTTCACCTTCACCACGCTGACGATGCTCGAGGTGACGCCCATCGCGGTGTCGAACGCTTCAGCTACCCAGGTGACGGCCACTTCGGCCACCATCGTCTGGCAGAGTTCCAAGCCGGGCAGTTCGCAGGTCGACTATGGCCTCAGCGCCGGCTTCGGATGGTCGAGCCCCTTCAGCCCCACCTTGACCCAGAGCCACATGGTGTCTTTGACTGGCCTGTCCCCTTCGACCCAGTATTCCTACCGGGTGCGGTCGATCGATGCCCAGGGGAACGAAGCCATGAGCGGGGAATTGCGCTTCCGCACGCCGGCCGCGCCCGACCCCACGCCCATGGTGCTGAGCAACGCGACGGCCACGCAGATCACGGCCAATACGGCCACCATCGTCTGGGCGAGCAACCGTCCCTCGACCACCCAGGTGGAGTATGGCCTGACGCCAGCCTACGGCATGATCACGCCGCGCAACACCGCCATGGTCCTGGGGCACCAGGTGGCCTTGTCGGGGTTGAAGCCGGACACCGACTACTACTATCGGGTTTCATCCATCGATGAAGCGGGGAATGTCGCCAGCCTGGCGGCCGGCCCCTTCCGCACCGTCGATTCGGTGCCGCCGACGGTCTGCGATCTGCAGGTGGCCACCATGACCGGCACCACTGCTTCCATCACTTTCACCACCAGCGAACCGGCCTTCGCCACCGTGGAATACGGCTTCGGCGATTTCGCCCTCTCGACTCTGCCCAATGCCGTGGCCACCACCACCTTCGTCGTCGGGTTGACCGGCCTGACGCCGCAGCGAGCCTATCGGTACCGCGTGCGAGCCACCGATCTGGCTCGCAACAGCGGCCTGTCGGTCGAGCGGTCCTTCACCACCCCCGATACGGTGGGTCCGGTGATCTGGGCGGTGACGGCCGGCCAGGTGACGCTCTCGACGGCCGTCATCACCTGGACGACCGACGAGAACAGCACCTCGCAGGTCGAATGGGGCTCGACCCCCGGAGTGTACACCGCCACCTCGCCCTTCGATCCGACGCTCACTCGTGCGCATGTGGTGCGGATTTCCGGATTCGATGGCACCGTCTCGCCGGTCTGGTACTATCGCGTCTGGTCGTCCGACACGGCGGGCAATCGCAGCGTCTCCGAGGAGCGGTCGTTCACCGTGCCGTTCACCCTGAGCGCCATCGCGGTCAGCAACCTGACGGCCACGACCGCCTCGATTACCTGGGAAAGCACCGCCTCTGCCACCTCACTCGTCGAATACGGGCCGACCACGGCCTATGGCTTCCAGGCGCCGAGCATCGTCGATCCCTTCCAGTTGACGCAGAACCATGCGGTCAGCCTGACCGGCCTGAACCCCTACACCTTGTACAATTTCCGCGTCCGCTGTCGGGATATCACCGGGCTCGAAGTCGTGTCGAAGAACTACACCTTCATGACTCCCCAATCGGCGGCGCCGCCCATCATCAGCGATCTGATCACCACCAACATCACGCAGCTCTCGGCCCTGGTATCCTGGAAGACGGACACCGACTCGACCACGGTGGTCGATTATGGTACCGAATCCGGGCGCTACACCATGCGTGCGGTCGACGGCGGCGGCCTGACCACCCAGCATCGGGTCACGCTCTCCGGGCTGCGCGGCGGGCGCACCTACTACTACATCGCGCGCTCGACCGACGCCCAGGGGCGGGAAGCGACCTCCACCGAGCGGATCTTCCAGACCCCCGGCGTTCCGGCGCCGGTCATCTCCTCGGTGCGTGCGGTGAATCAGACCGACACCTCGGCGACCATCTACTGGCTGACCGATGTGGCCTGCACCTCGCAGGTCGAGTATGGCACCACCAGTCTGTTGGGCATCCAGACCCCGCTCAGCACCGCGGCCACGACCACCCATGCGGTGGCGCTCACCAACCTGCTGGGCGGGACCGCCTATCAGTACCGGGTGCGGTCGCGTCACCCCGACACCGGCCTGGAGAGCGTTTCCCCCGTCGAGACCTTCACGACGCAGGATACCACTGGTCCGGTCATCACCGAAGTGCAGGTCATCGGCATCGGGACGACCACCGCCACCGTCATCTGGAAGACCGATGAGAACGCCGATCGCCAGGTCTTCTACTGGACGGGCTCCAACCCGGTCCAGTCGACCCCGCTGGGAACCGTGCTCGGTCGCACCCATTCGGTGACGCTGGTCGGCTTGTCGGCCAGCACGACGTATTCCTTCTATGCCCAGTCGAAAGACCGGTTCAACAACGCCTCGACCAGCGCGATCGGCGTCTTCTCGACGCTCGATCGCACGCCGCCGGTCATCTCGAACGTCGCGGTCGTGGCGGTGGCCGGCACCGTGGCCACCATCACCTTCACCACCGATGAGCCGGCGGTGCCGCAGGTCGATTACGGCCTGACCACCGCCTACGGGACCACCCGACCCCTGCTGCCCGCACCTACGGGCACCTCGCATACCGTGCTGCTCGATGGCCTCGTGCCGGGCACCACCTACAAGTTCCGGCTGCGGGCCACCGATCTGGCCGGCAATGTCGCGCTGACCCGCGATTATACCTTCACCAGCCTCGACACGTTGCCGCCGCTGATCAGCGGGGTGACCGTCACGTCTATCGCCGAGAACGCCGCGACCATCGTCTGGCGCACCGACGAGTTGTCTGATACCGTCGTGGAATACGGCACCACCATGGCGCTGGGCACGACGGTCAGCCGCGGCCAGTTGACCCGCGACCACGCGCTGGCCTTGTCGTTCCTGACCGGCAATCAGACCTACTACTTCAAGGTGGTGTCGACCGATGCCTCGGGCAACACCGCGCAGGCGGGGGTGTACACCTTCAAGACGCTCGATCGCACGCCGCCGGTGATCACGGTGGCGCCGGCGGCCACCACCATCCTGGAAGAATCGGCCACGATCGAATGGACGACCGACGAGCCCGCCACCTCGCGGATCGAGTACGGCAAGACCACCGCCTATGGCAGCGTCATGCAGATCACCGATGCCCTGACCACGAGTCATCGGTTGGTCATCGACGGTCTGACGCCTCTCACTACCTACCAGTTCCGCGTGCGCTCGAAGGATGCGGCTGGCAACGAGGTGATCTCGGGCAACTACAGCTTCACCACGCCGGCTCTCCTGCTCATCCAGAACGTGCAGTTGCTCGCCGTCACCGCCACCCAGGCGTCATTGCTGTGGGAGACCTCGGTGCCGGCGACCTGCGAGATCGCCCATGGCCGTACCAATCCGCCCACCAACGCAGGCATCGCGGAAGACAACGTGCCTGGCGTCGGCGCCCCTGGCACGTCCTCGCACACCGTCACCCTGTTCCTCGATGGGGCCCCGCTGCCCTCGGCGACCACCTACTTCTTCCAGATCAAGGCCACCACTTCGAATGGTGTGACCAGAACCTCAGGCCTGCGCTTCTTCCTGACCCCTTGACCCTTCCCGTCGACGGGTTTCGTCGGGCTTGGACTTCGCGGGGGCATGGTACCATTTTGCCAGGAGGCGAGACATGCCCTCCCGAGCCTATTTTGACACCTCCCTCAGGGTGGGGTACCATAAGGCTCAGATAGAATCTGGAGAGGAGCCTTGAGCCTGCGATTGGTCCACCCGTCCCTGGTAGCTCGACCGTCGTTGTTCGGGCGAGGGGTGTCCCGCCTGGCGATCCTGGGCATCGTGGGATTCGTCCTGGTGGTGTCAGGGCTGCTGGCGGCCCTGCTGTCCCAGGTCTTCTATGAACCGCAGCTCGAGCGGGCCGTCGGTCTCGACTATCCGCCGTTCCAGGCGGAATCGATGAAGGCCGGGGCGAAGCGGAAGGTGCTGATCCTGAATTCCTACCACCCCGGGTATTCCTGGTCGGACAACGAGATGGCGGGACTGGTCGAGACCTTCCGCCATCGGGCGCCCTATCTCGAGCCGATCATCGAGTATCTCGATTGCAAGCGCTTTCCGGGCATGGAGCACTTTCCGCGCCTGATCGATCTCTTCCGGGCGAAGTATGCCGGCAAGGAGATCGCGTTGGTGGTGGCGGCCGACAATCCGGCCCTCGAGTTCGCCCTCGATCACCGGGCTGACCTGTTTCCGAATGTGCCCATCGTCTTCGGTGGGATCAACGGATTCGACCCGACCCGCCTGGAGGGGCACCGTGACGTGACGGGCGTGGCCGAGATCCTCGATGCCGGCCGCACCCTCGATCTGGCCTTGCGTCTCCATCCCGGAACCCGGGAGGTGCTGGTGGTCCATGACTATTCCATCACGGGGCTCTCGTCGCGGCGGGAGACGGCGGCGCAACTGGCGCGGATGGCGCGGCACGTCCGGATCCGGTTCGCGCCCAACCTCGCCATGGATGAGCTGCTGCATACCCTGGAAATGCTGGCGTCCGATACGATCGTGCTGGCGATCTCGTTCAGCATGGATCGGGATGGCACCATCTTCGACCATCGCCGAATCGCCAGCCTGCTGGGCCGGCATGCGCCGGTGCCCGTCTACGTCGTGCACGCCGAGCGGGTCGGGTACGGGGTCGTCGGCGGCCGGGTCGTCGGCGGGGAGGCCCAGGGCGTGCGGATGGCCCAGATGGCGCTCGACATCCTGGGCGGAACGCCGGTGGCCAGTCTGCCCGTCGATCTGTCCGGATCGACCTTCTGGCTGTTCGACCATCTGGTGCTGCGCCGGTTCGGGATCGACCCCAGCCGGCTGCCGCCCGACAGCATCATTCTGAACCGGCCGCAATCGATGCTGGAGACCCATCGGGAGTTCGTGATCGGCACGGCCGCCGTGATCGCCCTCCTGATGCTCGGCATCCTGCTTCTGGGGCTGACCATCGTCGGTCGCAAGATGGCCGAGGACGCGCTGGGCCGATCGGAACGCCGGTTTCGCAAGCTCTTCGAGACGGCCGTCGATCTGGTGTTCGTGCTTGGCGCGGACGGCACGATCCTGCAAGCCAACCTCCAGGCCGAGAGCTGTCTGGGCATGCCGGCCGGCGGCTTGGTCGGGCGCTCGCTGGCAACGTTCGTCGGGCCGGATCGCGGGCCGGAAAGCGCTGGCGGCGACCCCGGGCGAACCGTGCAGGAGCGCCTGCTCGCATCCTTGACGGCGGGTCGGACGGTGCTGGAAACGACGCTGCGTCGCCAGGACGGGTCGGAGATTCCCGTCGAGATGGTCTGTTCCCCCCTCGATCTGGGCGATGGCCCCGCCCTGCTGGTCACCGCCCATGACCTGACGGCACGCCGCCAGGCCGAGCGCATTCAGCAGCGGTTGCACGAGGAACTGGCCCAGGCCCAGAAAATGGAATCGATCGGGTTCCTGGCCGGTGGGATCGCCCACGATTTCAACAACATCCTGACCAGCATCATCGGCTATGCCGAACTGGCGGCCAAGCAACTGCCCGAGGGAGCGCCAGCCCGGCGCTATCTCGTCAACATCAAGACGGCCGGCGAGAAGGCCGCCCTGCTGACCCGGCAACTGCTGGCCTTCAGCCGGAAACAGGCCCTGCAGGTGAGACCCCTCGACCTGCGCGAGGTGGTCCGAGGGCTGCATGGCATCTTCCGCCGGTTGTTGCGAGAGGACATCGATTTGCAGATGATCGAAGAGGGGCCCATGAAGAACGTGCGGGCCGACCACAACCAGGTCGAGCAGATCCTGATGAACCTCGTGGTCAATGCCCGCGATGCCATGCCCAACGGTGGCCGTTTGACCATCGCGACGCGGTTGCAGAACGTGTCGCCGGGCCAGGTGTCGGAACTGGGTCTCGATCAGCCGGGAGAATACGTAGTGATCAGTGTTACCGATACCGGGGTGGGCATTCCTCCCGAAATCAGGGGCAAGATCTTCGAACCCTTCTTCACCACCAAGGAAACCGGAAAAGGCACGGGATTGGGCCTGGCCATGGTCTATGGCATCGTCAAGCAGCACGGCGGCCATGTCCGATTCACCAGCGAGCCAGGCCAGGGCACCACCTTCGACGTGTTCTTCCCGGTAACCGAAGAAGCGGTGCCAGGACCGATGGCGGTCCCGGCGGATGCTCTCCGAGGGCAGGGGACGATTCTCGTGGTCGATGACGAACCCACGATCGGTAATCTGATTCGCGACACCCTGCAGCCGCTGGGGTACCAGCTTCTGGTGGCCACGACCGTCCAGGAGGCCCTCGACCTGAGCGCGCGCCATGCCGGGTCCATCGACGTGCTGCTGACCGATGTCATCATGCCTGGCATGAATGGCAAACAACTGGCCGAGGCGTTGAAGGGAAGCCGTCCCGAAATGAAAGTGATCTTCATGTCTGGGTATACCGAAGACATCTTCTCCCAGCAGGGCCTGACCCCCGAGCAGGGGATCCTCCTGCACAAGCCGCTCACTCCCCAGGATCTGGCCGCGCACGTGGCGGCCGTTCTGCAAGGGAAGGGCGGCCGGTGAGGAGGTGAACACCTCGGGAAGGACAAAGAGGAAGGCATGGGAGTGACCGTTCTGGTCTGGGGAGTGCTCATGGCCGCCATGACAGGCGTGGACGGCCTTCTCATCTATGCCTGGCTGAATCCGGCGGGGCATACCGCGTTGCCCCTCGGGCTCGTCGCGGCAGCTTATGCGGGGTTGCTGATCGTGACATGGCTTCTCTATCCTCGCCTGGCGAACCAGTCGCCGGTGACCGGCCTGGGCGCCGGGTGGCTGTGGTGGACCGGCGTGGCCGGCGTGAGCCTGCCTCTGGCGCTCGATCGGCTGAACATTCTGGTGCCCTATGAGGCCTGGCTGGCCAGAGGCCAACCGACCCCGCCCGCCTGGCGGACGGAGTTCCTGATCGGCGTCCAGCTCGTGATCGGCCTCGTGCTGCTGGGGTCCGCTCTCGCGCGACGGTTCGGAGGAACGCGGCCCCCGGGGGGCCAATGACGGGCCGGGCCCAGGGAAGGGAGCGAAGAAGGCTTGTTCAGGAGCCGGGTTCGTTCGTTTCTTGCGGAGGGTCGTCGGTGGCGCCGCTGTCCGGAGGCCCCTCAGGCTCGCTCTCGCCAGGTGGCAGGCCCGGGTCGAGGCGATCATCATCCGAGGCGGGCGCGGGCCCGCCCGGAGACGTGGTTTCCTGGAAGCGTTGCACCAGGACTTTGACGTCGGCCAGTGGATAGCTCAGGTTGACGATGGCCATCGCTCCCTCGGATTTGAAGGTGAAGCCGTTGAGCAGCTTGACCCATTCGGCTGGAGCGCCGGTGGCGTTGAGACGGGCCTGGGCGATGGTGCCTTCGATGGTGCTGCCGATGACACCGGCCGCCTCGGGAGTTTCGGCGCGCACCTGCAGCCGAGCCTCGATGGCGGTGGTGACATCGATGGTGAGGAGCAGATCGACCATCCGGCTGAACGCGGCGTAGGGAGTGTCGGAGGCGGCCTGCGCGATCTGTTGCTGCGACTCAGGGGTCAGGACGGCGCCGATCCAGACTGGGGTGCCGGCCGGGACGCGCTTCACCAGGTCGCTGAAACCGGGTGAGGTCGACAAGGCGGGGCCTTTCCCGTTCTGCACGGCGATGGCTTCCCGCAGCCAGGATTCATTGCCGACCGCCAGCAGATCAGACGCCAGGAACACCGTGAAATCGGGTTTGCCGACGGCCCGAATGGCGGTCAGCCCCTCGAAGGTGTCGATCTTCCCGTCGATCTTGAACGACTCGTCTTTCTCGAGGGCGGCGACCATGGCCTCTTTCTGGAAGGTGCCCCGGAGGAGGAGCAGGCCCTCTTCCATCTGGCCGCCTGGCCGTGGGAAGGGCAGGAGGAACGCGAGGTCGCGCAGGTCCTGGCGAGGGTTGACCTCCAGGGTCTTGCAGGTGGCGTCGAATTCGGCCATGATCGGCGCCAGGGCCTGGCTGGCCGAGCCTGTCAGATCGTCGATCAGGTTCTTCCAGGCGGGGTTGGCCAGCAAACGGGCGGCATCGATCGAGATGACCACCGACCCGCTCGCCGGCAAGCGGGCGATCAGTTCTTCCGCGCGGGCCGCGGGGGGCCACCGAAGGCCGGCGATCAGAACGACCGCCAGGGCCAGCCGCGACAAGGGTTGGAAAATAGGCATGGGGCAGGATCCTCCTCGAATCAGGGGTAGGGGCGGAAGCCTTCGGCATGGGCTTGATTGACCAACCAGTCAGCGGTACCTTTGGGGGAGGGAAACCGGTCAGTCATATCGCGACAGGGTTTCTCGCACGGATCGCCTGCAAAAGCATCTGAATGCCCATGCCGTATGCCTTTCTCGCGGGACGATCAAATCGCCGATCGGCCCTCGGAGCCAATGGAGGCTCCACCAGGAATCAGGATACCTCGATTTCATCCATTTTGGAATGGTGGCGAAGATCGATCGTGTTTGCGCTCCCAGAGCCGTTGGCCGCGCCATATGGCCGGCATGGCCAGGTCGATGACGATCTTCTGGGGGCTCGCCTGAGCTACGCCCCTGAAGTGAACGAGGTGAGATCGTCTCCCTCGGGTATTCGATGTCGAGCAAGACATTCAAACGGAGGCTGATAGACAATGAAGAAGTTGCTGCTCATATTCGGATTCCTTTTCTTGTCAGTTTTTTCAGCCAGTGGGCAATCGGCCAGATATTTCGATAAGCCCCTTGATGCCTACGATCCGCCGCATCTCTATTTCTCCGACTTTATTCCGGCCGAGGCGCTCACATTCCAGAAATTGCCGGAATCGAATGATCGATTTTCGAACTGCGCAGTTGAAGGGCTTACGGTGACAGGGTTGAAAATCGACAAGGAAGCAAGGCCTGACATGCCCTTGTATTATCAATTTGTTTTTGCCAACGACAAGCCTGAGGTCGTTGGGCGAATCGAATACCGGCAATTCTTCCTGGATGACATAAAGCGAGAAACTGGGAAGAGCATTCCATACGAAAAATACATTTTTGGAAGAATTGTTGACTTTTCCAAAATGGAGAAAACGTATCCCAAAGAAGTCAAGCTGGTTGAATCGAACATCCCTGACTTGTACCGCATGTTTGGGGCCGCCTTTGACCTCGATGCCGTTCAGAATTCTGATGTGAACGGCATTTATTACGCGATCAATGAGCAGAATTTCACGGGGAATAAGGTCTTTCGCGGGGCTTGGGGGCTGGGAAATATCCTGGTGGAGATCGAAGCGCCCGATCTGGCGTGGGTCAGAAAAGTCGGAACCAACGCCGCGCAGAAAATATCGCCTGACGCTGGAGCCATCAAAAAGGTGGAGGCGTCGCCGGTCAGGCCAACGAGTCTGTCCTACTTCGATAAGCCCATCTATGATTTCACGCCTTCGTTTGTGCCGAAAGTCATCGAAGACAACCTGTATTTGCGGCAATATGACAAAAATGCGCTCTTGCCCAAGGAAAAGCAGGAATTGGCATCTTCCGTCGATCAAAAGCATTTCGGCTCGCTGAGCTACCATTTCGTTATCAACAACCGCGAGTATCGGGCGGAATTCTGGCGCTTCGAAGAAAAAGAAGACCCGGCGATCCTGGCCAGAGACGGCATGGTCGCCGAGAATAAACTTATTTCTCAGACCAAAGCCTATCGTGAAGTCCTGCAAGAGCTATATCGGTTCCTGTGCGAATATAAGATAACGGATTATGAAACGAACATTGCTTCCGAAGTCGTTGAAAAAATAAAAACCGGTATCGTTGTCCCCGAAAGGACGGTCTATTACGAGCTGAGGGATCATTTCGGCGTTCCGGAATATTCCTATCTGACAAGGGCGAAAGACCAGGCCGGAAATGCTCACCTGAAATTCCATTTCGGGAATCTGTATGGGCATTTGTCCGGTCCCGATATGGCAATGTTGAAAGAATTGCGCGACGCCATTCTGGGCAATATCAAGGCGTCGCAGGCGGTGGTGAGCAAGAAAGAGATGAAAGCGCGCCCGCCGGCCGAAAAAGTCTCCCTTACCGCTTCAGCGTTGCCGTCAGCCCTGGGCGATGAATGGCATGTGGCGTATCTGCCGGCCACCAACCAACTGCCGGCGTGCATCATGGCCCAGACCCAGCCGCGCGCCTTGGTCACGTTCGCGATCGCGAAAAGCCCGCCCGACGCGTATCTGGTGGCCGGCAACGCCAGCGGGACGACCGTCCAGGTCGAGGCCGACGCCAAAGGCATGGCCAAGGCTTTATTCTATTATTCGGGCGGCCGACTCGATCAGCCTCGCAAGTATGAAGTCAAGTGCAGTGTGGGCGAAGAAAAAGATGCTGTCACCATCCATGTGGGGTTGGGTCTGGCTTTTCACAGAATCAAAGCCATCAAGGGCGCGTATGGCGATCGCCATCCGTTCACGCTTTCCTTGGTCAGCAGACATTTCCCCAAATTGAATCTGGGGGTGTATTTCAGCAGTGCCAGCCGAAAAGTCTGGGACGGTAGAACCCTCGGCATCAAGCTCTCCCTCGAATGGGTGAACAAACCGGGCAATCTCCCTCCAGACAAGGCATTTCAAGGGATCACGAAAATCACGCCGGTCAGGCAGGGCGCGGGGGATACCAACGTTCTGACGGTCCTTTCCTATACTTCTGGCGAAGAGACCGTCTATAACATCACCAAATACGCCTACCCAGCCGTAAAGATGATGAGCGAGGGGTTCCATAGCTATCGGATCGTCGGCGAGTTGCTGCTGACCGACCAGGACGGAAAAGATCTGGGACGCATCGATGAACAATTGGTGCAATCTGACGCCCTGGCCATCATTTCCAAGGAGAGTCCTGAGCATTTCCTGGTCAGCCTGGTTTCCTCGCTGGAAGCGCAAACGCCCGATCAATTCTTGATGCTGGAGTTTCTCAAGAAAGTTCCGGTCTATGGGAAATTTGTCGATGAGTTTTTGACGGTGCTTGGTCTTCTGGCGAAATTGGGGAAATCCGACTACGAAGGTCTGCTCTACGATCTGAACAACTATCTGGGCGGGAAATGGCTGGATCATCTGGAAACGCCGGAAGTGTTTCGGAAATTGACGCCCAGGCAGCAAAAAGCCGTTAAATTCGCCAAAACGGCGTTTGATGGGGCTCAGAAGGTCAAATCCAAGAAGGAATATAGCGACCAGAAAATCAAGGGAAATGCCAACCTTCTGCCCAGCGTGGAATATAACACCGACTTGAACACGTTGGAATTGTCGCCCGAATTGATCGGGCCATCATTGTTGGATTTCGAAGAAGCAGAAAAAGCCATTCAAAAGATGGAAGAAGAAAAATGAGGCGCTGGCCTGGGTTGCCAGGCGGCCCTATCGTCGGAAAAAAGGAGAGTATCGATGCGTGCTTGGCTAGTGGGAATGGGTTGCGGGGTGATGCTATTCGGCATGACGGTCGCGGTGGCGGCCCAAGGCAGATGGGGCCAGGGGCAGGGCGGTGCCGGGGGCGCCGGGGCCCGCTGGCAGAATCGTCCGGCCGGGCAGGAGGCGGGCGGAACGGGGGCGGGCGCGGGGGCCGCCTGGAAGGAGCGATGGCAGCAGCGCCGGGCGGGCGGCCAGGCCGGTGAGGAAGGCGGGGCCACGGCCGATCGGTTCCAGCAGTGGAAGGAGCGACGGCAGCAAGGAGGTGGCCCGGGGGGAGAAGGCGCCGACCGCTTGCCGCCCGGGGTGGAGCGCCTACGGGAGCGCTGGCCAGAGCGAATGCGGGAGAGGAACCAGGAGGGCGGGCCGGGCGCGGGCTTCCTGCAGAAGTGGAAGGAACGGATGCAAGCCGGTCAGGGGGGCGGCGAGCGCTGGCAGGCCTGGCAGGAGCGGATGCGGGCCCGCTGGGGCGATCCCCATGGCGGTCAGGGCTGGGAGCAGTTTCGCCAGAAGTGGCAGGAACGAGTCCAGGGCAATCCCCAGATGGGGGCTTTGCAGGAGAAGATCAAAGCGTTCATGGCCGCTCGCGGCAGCGGCGATCCGCAGGCGTGGCAAGCCCGTCTCCAGGAGTTGCGTCAGCACTGGAGCCAGATGAGCCCCGACCAGCTCGGCGCCCTCCAGAGGGATTTCCCCCAGCTGGCCGAACGGATGAACCAGTTGGCCGGCGGCCCTCGCGGCCTGGCCGCTCAGGGCGCCCTCGTCGGGCCGGCCGGCCGCGCGTCCCAATGGCAGGGAGCGGTGAGTGGCCAGAGCCAAGGCCCGGGCGGCGCTCGCGAGGGGACATGGTGGACCACGGGCACCCATACCGGGCCGCAGGGACGCACCCAGACCTACGATGGCACGGTGACCCATCGCGGACAGACCTGGCAGCAGCAAGGCACCTGGACCGGCCCAGGCGGCCAGACGGTCGAGGTGCAGGGAACCCGTACCCGTGAGGGTTCGACCACGACCACGCACAAGACCTGGAGGGGCGAAGGCGGGAAGACCGCCTCTTTCCAGGGCCAGACCACCGTTGACGGCAACCAGGCCGCCTATGACCGCTCCTGGACGGGGCCCCAGGGTCGGACCACCACGGTGACCGGTACCACCGTCAAAAACGGCTCGACCTTCACGTCCGACAAGACCTATACTACGCCGGATGGCCAGACGCGCCATGTCACCGGCCAGACCACGGTCGACGGGGGCTCGGTCAACTCTGCCTGGACGACCGACCGCGGGAAGACCGTGACCCACCAGGCCGACCGGCAGGTCGAGGGCGGACTGCTCACCACCGACCACACCTGGACCGGCCCTCAAGGCCAGGCCTGGGAGAGCTCTGGAGACTGGATGTTCGATTTCCTGAACGCCCCCGACGCGCCCTGACCAGCCCCGGGGTGCCGTTGGCGGTTCTTCGGTGCCAATGACCACTTGCGGACCGATCTGTCCGCAAGTGGTGATTCGGACAAATCCCGGGCGAGGCCTGGCGCGCCGGCCGCCGAGGCGCATCCCGCGGAGATTCCCGGGAAACATCGATTGACGTACCGGCGGGCGGAACCTCGCCCGGCTGGCCGATGTGGATCGCGGGGCTCGGTTGCCGCAGGCCGGAAAACAGCTCCGGCCGGGTCGCCCGGGGCGACCCCGGCCGGAGGTGGGCGAAGCGCAGCGGTCAGAGCCGTTCTTCGCGGTGGGTGAAAGTGACTCCGCGCTGTTTCAACCCCGCGACGAGCGCCTTGAAGATGGCGGGGTCGCTGCCGAACCGTTCGGGCGGGAAGACCCCATGCTCGCGGAAGGTGCCGTCCAGGATGAGCCGTGCCATGATGACGTTGGGGAAGCCGGTGGTGCGGGCCATCGAACTGTAGCCCGTGGTCGGGTCGGTGCGGTCGAGGAGGTCCCAGGTGTGGCGGAGCCGGTTCTTCCCTTTCACCCCCGTGCATTGCACGCGCATGACGGTGAATTCCTCCTCGCCCGGTTGCAGCTTCCACATCGGGAAGAGCAGCCTGGTGGTCACATCGAGCGGAGCCACCTTGACGCCTTTGACCTCGATGGGGTGCGGCGAGAAAAAGCCGGTTTCGCGGAGCACCCGCATCAATGCGATGTGACCGGGGTACCGCAGCGTCTTCTCCTTCATATCGGGGCAGTTGATCGTCTTGATCAGGGAACGCAGGCCGTCGGTGTTGAACGCCTCGAGGGTGCCCACGCCGGGCAGGTCGACCAGCTCGGGCTCTGAGAGGGCGGGCATGGTCACGACCTTGCCGTTGCGTACGTAGCGGGCCGGGCGGGTGTACTCCTCGAGCACATCGATGGGCGAGAAGGGAGCCTTGTATTCATAGGGCCAGGTGCGGATCCGGGGCAGGCCGCCGACCAGGATCAGGGCTTCCTCGAAGGTGTCGAATTCGGCGTTGTACTTGCCCAGCAGCGCGTTCGACAGGCCTGGGGCCACCCCGCAATCGACCACGGCGGTGACCCGGTGCCGGCGGGCCAGGCCGTCGAGTTCGAGGCTGTCTTCGGGCATGAAGGCGATGTCGGCGAAATTCTTCCCGGCCTCGATGACCGTCTTCAAAGTCTGGAAGCCCAGGAACCCCGGCACCGCGCCGACCACGAGGTCGGCGGGCGCGATCAGCCGCTTGACGGTGGCGGTCCTGGCGAGGTCGGCTACCACGGTCTTGACCGGGACGCGCCGGGCCAGGGACTGCAACGCCTCGGCATCGCGGTCGACGACCGTGACCGCGAAGGTCTTTTCTCGGGCCAGATCTTCGGCCATGACGGCGCCGACCATCCCGGCCCCCAACACGACGATGGTTTTCTGCTGTGGCATGCGAACGTTCTTCCTTTCCTCGAGGTGGCTGATGCTCGCACTGTAATATGTCGCGGTGGCGAACGCAACCGGCCGGTGGGTCAGAATCGAACAGCGGCGCGTCGCGGTCTGGCCCCACGTGTCAAGGGCAGGTCGCCGCTTCCAGGGCGACCTGCCGGCCCCCAGGCGGAAGGTTCGGGGCCAGAGCCCGGGCTCCATCCAGGGGGCTGGGCGACGGACGCGTGGTTCGTTCGGGATGGATCGATCCTCAAGGGGTGACCGCGGCGATCTGGCGGATGGTGGCCTGCAGGCGCGGGTCGAGCCACTCGAGGGCGGAACGCCGGACCAGGTTGGCCGGGGCGGGAATGACCTTGTAGTACCAGGGATTGACGTTGGCCAAGGCTTCGGCCGTGCGGCGGTCTTGGAAGATGCCGACCAATTGGCCGTCGCCGATGGCATCCCAGACCACGAACCATTCCTGACCGCTGGTTTGAATCGAAAGCTGAGCAGGAGCGGGCGAGGGCGCTGGCGGAGGGGCCGTCTCGCTGGCGGCGAGGGGGGCCGCCGTCGCGTGGTGGGCGGGGGGCTGGGCCGTGGCGTCAGCGGCGGCCGTGGCGTCGGCGGTCGGGGGCGCCCAGGCGCTCGCCGTTCCCCAATCGAGAGAAAACAGCGCCGTGAGCGGGAGGTGGAGTCGGGGAATCAGCGATCCCGCCTGCAGCCGGTTCGCACTGCCGAACAGCCCGCGGCGCGCAGGCAGGCGGCCGAACAGCGCCCGAGCCCGACCGGCACAGGCCTGGATCAGGTCGCGGCAGAGTCGGTCGGCGAGAGCGGGCGGGTCTTCCCGTGGCAGGGTCAGGAACAGGAGCGACGACAATACGTATTCGACGCTGAGACCGCGCGCGGTCGCCGCCCGCAGCAGCGCGGTGACCCCCCGTTCGGCGTCTTCGGGCGTGTCGTCCCTGGCCTGGACGAGGACGAAGCGGACCTCCTCGTGGCGCAAGCGTCGGCGCGGGTCGCGGGGCGGTTTGCGCAGAAGGGTCCAGAAATCCTGGCCGAGGAACTTCCACAGCAGATTCTTGAAGCCAGCGAGGCGGTTGACCATGCCCATGATTCATGCTCCGGGTTCATTTCGTGAGTCGGGATCACTCCCCCTGATTCTGCCTGAACCTGGGCGCTTCGTAAAGCGGCAGGCCGGTGGGTGCCGGTGGTCCTTGCTGGCGATAGTGGCTGGCCACGGGGGGGGGGCTTCCCTGGGCGGGAGTTCGAGCCGGTGGCGCATCCCTTCGGAAAAACCAAGCCTCCCCCAGGGGGCTGGGGGAGGCGTCGGATCGGTCAGTCGAAGAATGTGGTCAGTTGCTCTTTTCGAAGGTGACGACCCAGACTTCGCCGTCGCGATTGATGGCCCGGTCGAAGGCCGCCTTGTCGTACTTCTGGTGAGCCCCGGAGACATTCTTGTCATGGGTGCCGTTGACCTGCTGGTTCCATTTGCCGCCCGGGTCCATGACGTCGTAGGCCTTGCCGTCGAAACGGTTGATGATCACGGCATGATTGGGGGCGAAGTTGCCGTAGACGATCATCTGTTTGCCTTCTTTGACCAGGCGTTCGAATTCGGCGAATTTGACGATCTGGCCGCGGGCGCGCACCGGCACTTTGCTTCTCTCGGCGTGATGGTTGAAGACCTCGGCCGCCCCCATCGGGGTGGCGGTCTGGCGGAAGCCGACCCATTGCGAGAGATAGTCGGGGGAGATCTTGATGCCGTAGGCGGCGAACATCATGCCCAGGCAGGTGTTCTGGCAGGAGCTGTCGGGAACCCAGGAATTGTTGTGCATGCTGAGGTAGGGGATGTTGACCTGGTTGGCGTCGACCTGGAGGTCGTTCTTGCCTTTGTTGAGCTGTTCGCGGGCCTGCTTCACGAAGTCGCGGTAGGCGGGGAGATCCATGCGCTCGAGGACCAGGAGCCACTTCTCGACCTTCTGGATGGCGGCGGCCAGCCGTCGGACATCGCCGCCCTGCCGCAGGCGCTCGACCTCGTCGAGCCCGGTGCGGATCTCGCCAACGATGGCCCGCACGATGCGGGTTTCGTAGAGCTTGACCTGGTCATTCAGAGAGCTGAGATTGGGGTTGGCGGCGACGATGCCTTTCAGATGGCGCAGGGTGCGTTCGGCTTCTTCCCAGCGGGCCTGATTGATCTGCTGGTCGAGCAGGGCGAGGTCGCGCTGGTAGGTGAACGAACTGGCGATCTGGTCGAGCCTGGTCTGAATGACGACCAGGAACGCATCGTAGCTGTTGCCCGCGAGGTCGCGCAGCGCCTGCAGCAGCTTGCGCAGCTCGGCGATGGCGGCCACCAGCTCGCTGGTCGGGGTGGTGAGGTTCTTCGCCTGGGTCTCGAGCTGGGCCAGCCGCTCGACGATGCGGGTGGTGATGCCGACGATCACCTGTTTCTCGGCGAGGTCCATGTCCCAGCGGTCGACCTGGGTCAGGTCGTTGACGCCCTTGGCCTGCTCGCGCATCTTCTTGACGCGGGCGATGGCGGCATCGAGGTCGCCGGCCGACAGGTAGCCGTTGATCAGTTTGATGCTGGTGCGCACATCACGGGCGGTGGGCTGGCCCATCCCGACCGGATCGCCCTGGAGCGGGGGAACGGGGGAGGTGGGCTGGACGGCCGGGGCGGTGGGCGTGCTCTCGGTGGTGTCGAGGTTGGAGATGCCCGGAATGCTGATTTCTTCGTCGGTGAAGGGGCTGCCGGCCGAAACAGCGGGGGCCAGGGCCACGACCACGGACAAGGCGGCCAGGACGATGCGAGTGGGGAATCGCATGAATACCTCCTGATGCGTCTCTCGATCTAGCAAGGGAAGTCTGTCTTCAGGGTATCAAACCCTGATCCTATCGTCTATACGCTTTTCAGGGTGCTGCCTGTAACACATTCTACTGCGTTTTCTGGAAAAGGTTTCCCCTAAAACGAACCACCCCCGCCAGGGGGGTGTGGGAAGGATCAGATCAGAAGTCGACGCCGCTGCCGCTGCCGTCGGGTCCGCCGCCCCAATCGCCGCCGCCCGAACCGCCGCAGCCGCCGCCGTCATCGGTCGAATCGGGTCCGCTGTCGTGGCCGCCCGAGCCGCTGTCGGTCCCGTCGGGGTCATCGGTGTCAGGCGGGTAGTCGGGCATCGTGCCGGTGTTCTTGTCTTTGTTCTTGGCCAGAATCTGGTAACCATGCGCGAAGGCGGTGATCGACGTCGAATCATGACCATACCCCTTGTTGGCAAAAGCCGTTGGGGCTTGCGCCAGAAGCGCGATCACGGTCAGAGCCAGGAGCAGGGAACTCAATCGAAACATTTCTTCCTCCTCGGTGATGAATACGTCCCGCTGCTTGTAGCAAATCTCGTGCCATTCAAAGAGGAAGATGCGAGGCAGGCTGTGCCCCTCGCTGAAGGCTGGGGAGCAGAGGGCTCTTAACGTGTCGATCACGACTGAGGGCGAGAGGAAAGGCCGGTCATCTTTCGCCACCATCCTGTCTGGCTGGGAGGCATCGGAAGGCCTCGGACCATACGTTTTGGGGTGACCGGATGGAGGGTGGGCAATTTCCGGCAGACCCCCGCCGGAAATTCATCAAGCGGGAGGTCTGGGTCCGCCTGCGCTGTCGAAGAGCGCCGGGAAAGTGCCCTGGGGGTCAGGGTTTTCATCTAGTCCACAAGGTGGCACAGTCCTTGCGGAACAGGCGAACACAAACCAATTCACGAAACGGAGAATGAAAATGAACAAGACCCTGATGGTCCTTCTGGTGGCGGCTCTGCTGGCGCTCGTGACCCCTTCGACGTTCGCCCTCGACGTCGGCAAGTTGGAAAAGGCCCTCAATCAATATGCGGCGGCGTCCGAATGGATGAACATGGTCATGCATCCAGGCATGCCCAAGCCCTGGACCAACCCCCAGCTTCCTGACAAGATCAAGCAGCTTCACGAGGCCCAGGATACCATCCGCAAAGAGGTCGCCTCGATCCAGACCAAGGAAGAGATGGCTCAAGCCCGGGCCATTGCCGACACCTATAAAATGGCTGGCGGGATCTATCGCGATGTGGGCTACCAGCTCGAGTACATGCTCAACGAGCGTGAGAAGTTCTTGACTACCCAACAGTAACCGGCGATCAACCTCATTCCCGATAGGACGGCCGCCCCGGCAAGGGCGGCCGTTCCGTCTCGCCTGGCATTCAGTCCGACATGAAAAAAGCAATCCGACGGAGTATAATGCCGTTGGCCTTGATGCCCTGGATAAACCTGGAAGCAAGGAGATCACATGATGTTGCGTCTTTCGATGGTGTTCGTGTTCGTTCTGGTCATGGGGCTGTCCGCTTCCGCGATGATTCGCACCCTTCCTTTCCCCGAACTGGTCAGGCAGGCCGAAATCATTGCCATCGTCACGGTGACGGAACAGACCCAGAGCCCCGTTCCCGGGAAAGACTATCCCAAGGTCGATACGACCGTCGAGGTCGAACGGGTCCTCAAAGGGGCGCTGAAGGAGAAGGACACTCTGTCTTTCACTTCCTACGGGACCGAGGAGAAATACCTTGAAGACTCCCCCATCTTCCCGCCCAAAGGCAAGAAGGCCGTGCTCTTCCTGGTGGAAAAAGATGGGCAGAAGGTTCTCCTCAACGGGATCCAGGGCCTGTGGCCGCTCGAAGCCGGCACGAACAAGACGCTGGGCATGGGATTCCGCTATTCGATCGAGAAGATCGAAGAAGAATTGAAGAAGAACTGAGCGGCCTCCCGCCGATCGCCCAGTCGGCCAGGGCCTTTCGGTGATTCCTCCTGGCCCCCACCTGAACTCGGGTGGGGGTTATTGTTTTGTCAGGGGCATCTCGGGCGGAGCGCC
Source organism: Candidatus Ozemibacter sibiricus (assembly GCA_003327425.1). GTDB lineage: Bacteria > Muiribacteriota > Ozemobacteria > Ozemobacterales > Ozemobacteraceae > Ozemobacter > Ozemobacter sibiricus. Next base: position 108,056 of record QOQW01000013.1, on the reverse strand, counting down.
CATGGCCATGCGCCATGCCCTGGGAGCCGAGAAGTTGCTCAGAGGGGCTTCTGTCGCACGTGCGAGAGAGGGGCGCCCGATCAGGGCAGGCGAGGAAGATCGGTAGAGCGGGGGGGAGAGGCGCGGGCGCTTGCCGCTGCCGCGAGCGAAGAGCGTCACGAAGAACCTCGCGACTTGCGGCGTGCGCGCGGTAGTCAGCGGGCGAAGAAGCGGCAGGCGGCGGTGTAGCGCTCGGCGCGGTGGGCGTTGCGTTCGACGATCGCGAGCAGGCGTTGCCGCTCGGCTGGATTCGGGTAGGAGGCCGGGGCGCGGACGGCCTGGGCGATCCGTTCGTAGTCGGGCAGATACTGGACCCGCATCCGGACCCAGGAGCCCATCTCGTCGGGCAAGCCGGGCCCTCTAGCCACCCGCAGGGGGATATTCTCGCTGGCCCCTTCTGCCAGCTCGGCCACCTGGCTGGTCAGCGGATGCACGGTCAGGTCGGGCGAGGCGGCGAAGGAGATCTCAAGATGTCGCAAGGTGCCGAGCCGGGAAGTGATCTGGGCTTTGAGGATGCCGCCCTGGTCAGGCGACCAGGGCCCGAGCGGGGTCACCGACAGCGCGATGTTTACCGGAAAGACGGAGCGGGTCACATTGGCCGCCGCGGGATGGCCGGCCCCCAGCCAGGTGAACAGGGCCGCCAGCCCCACCAGGATCAGCGTTATGAAGGGGAAAGAGGGACGCATGGTGGTTCCTTTCGTCGGGAGGCTGTGGGGAGTGTACCGCAGATCTGGCCGCCCTTCAACGGGTTCGGGGCCCAGCTCGGATGCCCTCGCTCAGAGGGTTTGGTCTTCGCCGCGCGGGGTCAGGCCGTCTCTCCTGCCGACCGGCACAGGATGGCCACGGTGACGTCATCGGCCCAGGGCACTTCCCGTGTGTGCGCGGCGAGGGCGGCGAACACGGCCTCGATGGTCGCGGCAGGGGGCGCCGGCGGCAGCGCGGCGAGCAAAGCGGTCAGCCCCGTGAACCCGAACATCTTTCCGGCGGGGTCGGTCGCTTCGATGATGCCGTCGGTGCAGAAGAGGAGGCGAGCGTCGCTCGGCAGGTCGATCACCAGATCGACGTAGGGGCGGCGAGCGCGCATACCCAGCGGCACGCTCGGCTGCTCGAGGCGGCGAATCGGCTGCCCCGGCTGCAGCAGGAAGGGAAAGAGGTGCCCGGCGTTGGCGAAGCGCAGTGTGCCATCAGGGTGGAGGCAGCCGATCTGGCAGGTCATGGCGAGGGTGCGGCCGAGCTGCTCGCGGAAGAGAGCGCTCATCCGGTCCAGAATGGCGGCCGGGGAGGGCGGGCCGGTCCGGACCAGGTAGCCGAAGGCCGATTTGGCCATGGCCACGACCAGAGCTGCCGAGACGCCGTGTCCGGTGACGTCGCCCATCAGGAAGAACAGCGTGCCGTCGGGGCCGGGCAGGGCGTCGAAATAGTCGCCGCCCACCTCCTGCGTGGTGCGGCTGCGGCCCAGGAAGGTGCCGGCCGGGGTGGTGACCGGCCCGGCGGGGAACAACCTGGCCTGGATGACGCTGGCCACCTCGAGTTCTTCCATGGTCGCCAGGGTCTGGTTGAAGGCGGCGGGGAGGTCGTCCCATTCGTCGCCGGTGGCGACCGTGATGCGGTGATCGAAGGCGCGGGTGGCCATGGCCTGGACTCCGGCCAGGAGGGCGCGGGTCGGACGCCACACCCCTTCGCGCAGCCGCCAGCCGATCGTGCCGACCAGCAGGAACACCAGCAACAACCCGCTTCCCATCAGAACCCGCGTCTGGTGCAGACGAGCCGCCAGCGGCGCATAGGGGCGGACGGCGAACAGTCGGTAGTTGGGAAGGTGGCGACAGGCGAACGCGGCGACCAGCACCCGCTCGCCGTCCAGGGTGGCGACTTCGCCGCGCAGCCGGCGGGGCGGTTCGAGGCGATTGGCCCACGACGCCAGCAGGGGAGGCCGCTCGCCGGGGGGGAAGGCGAACCCGACGGCGGCGCTCTGGGCGTAGAACCGGACCCCCTCGTCGACCAGCGGCGCCTCCCGGAACAGGTCGCGCAGGAAGGCCATCTCGGCCCCGAGCGTGTGATGGACGAGTAGAGGGCGTAGGCCCCATGTCCGAGGGCGTCGCGCAAGATGTCGAAGTAGAGGTGGAGGATGCTGGGCCCGCTGCCGGCCCGCACGAACGTGCCAAGGTTGGCCAGCAGCTGCGATTTCAGGTCGGCGGCCGAGGATTCGAACAGACCGCCGTAGAGCACGGAAGCGGGATCTTCCGGCTGATCGGGGGCCGTAGGCGCGAGCCCGAGCACCTCCTGGTTGTAGCCGGTGATCAGCACTTTGCCCAGGGTTCCCATCAAATGGCTGACGGCCTCCGTGTCCTTGAGGTGGAAATTCCAGGTGCGGAGCAGCGAGGCGGTGGCCAGGTCGATCTCGAGCATCAGCTCCACCTCGGCCGGATGAGGTCGGAGGCCGGCATTCAACTGGTCCTGCAGGGCCTGTCGGCGTCGGTCTTTCGGCAGCAGCACGAAGGGGCGATGGTGCGTCGCCATGCGGGAATACTGCCGAAGCATGGCGCCCGCCGAACTGATCAGGAAGCCGTTGTCGAACTCGCAGCCGAGTTCCATGATCGCCAGGCGATCGAGGAGAGGGCCGAGGGCCTGGGTGCGTTCGAACTCCCGCAGGAGAGCGCGGAACTCGCGTTGCCGCCGCCGCAACAGGATGGGGAAGCGGTTGTCGATCTGGACCAGGGCCTCGCCGAGGCGGGCCAGCTCTTCGGCTTCCGCGGTGGCGGTCAAGGTGGTGGTGAAGCGCATCCAGAACAGGGCGGTGACGAGGATGGGCAGACCGGCGGCCACCCCGAGCGAGGCGATGAGGAAGGCGGCCAGCGCGGGGCGGGGCCAGCGTCCCGGCGCAGGCATGACCAGGGCGAGGTTGGCGGTGAGCAGCCAGGCGGCGAGTGCGCCGACCGGCAAGGTGGGAGAGGGCGGCGGCACCTGCCCGAGCAGGACATGGGGGCCCGCCGTGGTCAAGACGACCACCAGCGAGCCATCCGCCCGTCGCAGCGGTTCGCCGGTCTGGGCGGCCTGGTGAGCGAACGGCTCGGCGCGGGGGCGGTCGAGGCCGGGAGGGAGGAGGTCGCTGGCGGTGTCGGCGAACCGGTCGTAGCCGTAGGGCTGGTCGGTGCGGTCATGCGCTTCGATCAACCCGTCGGAATACAGGTGGAGGCGGCCGCCGGTCGTCAGATCGAGGAGGCCGGCGGTGTAGGTGGGATGCCGCCGGGTGCCCAGCGGGTAGCCGGGCGTGCCGGCCGTGACCAGCTCGCCCGTGGGCCGGACGGCCAGCGGGAAATTGTGGCCGGCATTGGCGAAGCGCAGGCGGCGGGTGGTGGGGTCGAACAGGCCGACCCAGAATGACATGGGTTTGGCCCGTCCGGCCTGATCGAGGAATCCCCGATTCATCGCCGCCAGGATGGCGGCGGGGTCGCCGAGGGGGGCGGTCAGGGCCAGCAGCGCTTTGGCCGCGGCGCCCACCAGGGCGGAGGGGATGCCGTGCCCAGCGACATCGCCGATCGCCAGCAAGACCGACCCGTCCGGGCAGCGGAACCAGTCGTGATGGTCCCCGCCCAGGTGGGTGGCGGTTCGGCAGGCGCCGGCGACGCGCCAGCCGGGGCCGGCCAGGCCGGCCCGCGGCCAGAGGGCTTCCTGGATGGAGCGGGCCACCTGCAGCTCGCCCAGGCGCGCCATGATCTGGTTGAACCGATCGGTCACCACCGCGAGATCGGCCAGGTGCCCCGGCGGGGCGAAGTGCCGGAAATCGCGCTGGCGGAGCGCTTCCAGGCCGCGCTGCAGGTTCGTGATGGGACCCAGCAGGAAGCGCGAGGTGCCGGCAGCCACCAGCCCGGACACCACCAGCATCAGGCCGGCGAGGAGGGCCGCCTGTCCGGTGAGTTCGCGAGCGGCCGCCTGGATCGTGGCATAGGGCCGCGCGACGAACAGCACGTAGCCGTCGAGGAACGTGCCGCGGCTGGCGCTGACCAGATAGAGCCGCCCGCCGACCCGGGTCACCCGGTGCTGCGGCAGGCCGGTCGAGACGGCCAGGCCGCGCTGGCGGCTGGCCCAGTCGGCCAGACGCTCCAGATGCCCAGTGGCGCTGGCCAGGGGGGTGCGGTGCAGGGCGGCCATGGTAGCGCGATACCGGCGCAGCAGCGGGGTGTAGACGGTGGGCAGATCCTGGTCGAGGCGGATGAGGATCTCCAGGTTGGTGTCTTGCAGGCGGGCGACGAGCAGCCGCTCGCGCAGATCGCGGTCGGCGAGAACGGTGCCGAGGAAGACCGCCAGGGGAATACCGCCCCCGACCAGGAACTGGAGGATCAGCCGGGTGCGCAGCGATCGCAGCGGTGACCAGGCCCAGGACAGGACCAGCGCCAGGAGCCCACCGACGAGCAGCAGACCTTGCCCGCGACGCCAGTCGGTGACCGGCCGAGGAGGGTGGCGGGCGAGGCCGAACAGCACCGTCCCCGTCTCGGTCAGGTGCACGGCCAGGGGGCGGCCATCGACCTCGGTCACCGGCCGGGCCGGCGAGAGCCGTGGCAGGGTGCTGACCAGATCGGCGGGGAAACTGGCCCCGAGCGGGCGCAGGATGCCCGGGTCGAGCGGGTCGTACCACCCGAGATGGAATCGGCTGGCGACCTGGCTGGCCGCTCGCGCCACCGCCTGCTCGAGCGTCTGGTCGGGGGGACTGGCAGCCCGATGGGCGAAGACGATGAGATGGCCTGTCACCTTGCCGTGGCGGTCGCGCAGGGTCCACCAGCCGCCCCAGGTGCGGCGATCGCCGTTGAGCAGGTCGACCAGCAGGCCGGGGGAGGCCCGCAGCCGGGCGGGGACCCGCGGGTTGCCGGCGAATCCCTGGATGAGCTTGGCGGGCACGCGGGCGTCCTCGCGCCGCAGGGCTTCGAGGAATTTCTGGGAGGCGAAGACCAGGGTGTCGGGGACGCCGGGGATGGACACCCGCCGGCCCTGAGCGTCGAACAGGAAGAGATCGAAGACGCCGGGCTGGCGGCGCAGCAGAGCGCTCGCCTGCCGGGCGAACCGAGCGGGGGTCCAGGGCAGGGACGACAGCCGTTCGAACAGCGCGGTGAGCGCGGTCGGCAGGTGGCCGCGGGCCGCCGTCTGGGTCAAGATCTCGCGCAGGAGCTGGATCTCGGCGTGCTGGGCCTCGGCGGTCGCCTGCCTGGCCAGCAGTTCCAGCGCGGCCAGACCGAGCAGCAGGGGGATGCCGATGAACGCCAGCGCCTGCAGGAGCCAGATCCCGGGGCGGAAGGCGGTCGATGGCCGCGACCGCAGGGTTCCCGACGGGGAGGCTTCCGGCAGGGGGGCGGCGGGCAGGGAAGGGCGCGACATGCTGGGGGCGATTCTCCTGGAAGGAACCTGCAGACTTCCAGGCTAGACCATCTCCAGGGGGTTTGGCAAACCTGACCCAGCGGGCCAGACCTTCTCGCTCAGCGGTCTGGAGCAGGTGACGGTGGTGGGCTCGTCGAACTCCCTATCTCTGGTCGCTTTCCCTCGCATTCGCGGGCGACGGTGGATGGCGCGCGCTTCCCGCGAGAGGCGCCTCCGACCAGCCCGGCTGGACGCGGCCCTCCATGGCGGAGCCCGGTGCGAGCGAGTCCGGCTCGCGGGAGGAGGGGGACCCTGCCTGGGCTGGGCCGTTGGAAGAAGAACTTCCGAGATCGATCGGGCCGGTTGCCGGGACGCGGGATGGCGTGCTACCGTCGAGAACGGAAAGGCGGTCGGCATGCGGATCTGGGTGACGGGAGGAACGGGCTTCGTCGGCCAGCAGGTGATGCGGGCGGCGGGGCGACTCTTCCCTGGGGATGAAGTGGTGGCCACGGTCCGCCAGCTCGGTTCCTGGCCGGGCTGGCCGGGGGTGGAGCCGCTTCCCCTCGATCTGACCGATGCCGTCGGGCTGGAGCGGGAATTCGCCGCCCGGCCGCCGGCGGGCCTGATCCATCTGGCGGCGGCGGCCGATCCCAACTGGTGCGAAGAGCATCCTGTCGAAGCGCGAGCGCTCAACGTCGAGCTGCCGCGCCGCCTGGCCATGCTCTGCCAGCGGTTCGGCGCCCGGCTGGTCTTCGCCTCGACCGACCTCGTCTTCGACGGTCGCCACCCGCCCTACGCCGAGGCAGCCGAACCGCGGCCGGTCAGCCGGTATGCCGCCTTGAAGCATGAGGCCGAACGCCTCGTGCACGAGGTGCTGGGTGATGCCGCCACGGTCTGTCGTCTGCCCCTCATGTATGGCGATCCCAGTCCGGCGGGGCGCCACACCCTGGCCGCGGTGCTGGCCGCGCTGGCGGGTGGCCCGCCGGCCCGTCTGTTCATCGATGAGTTCCGCACGCCCATCAGCACCATGGCGGCCGCGGAAGGGCTGGCCCTGGCGCTGCATCTGGCTCTGGGGCGGCCGTGGTCCCCGCCCTGGCCGCCTGGCGAGCGGCCGGCGCCGCCTGCTGGCGGTTGCCGCCCCGACCGCGGCGAAGGACCGACCGCCGCCCCCGGGCCGGCTCCCCAGCGGTCGGCCCCCGCGCTGCTGCACCTGGGCGGGCCCGAACGGGTGTCGCGCTTCGACCTGGGCCGGCGGCTGGCGGCCTGGCTGGGGGTGCCGGCCACCGGCCTCGTGCCGGTGCGGCAGGCCGATCTGCCGATGGCGGCGCCCCGGCCGCCCGATGTGTCCCTTGATAGTCGTCTGGCGTTTGCCCTGGGGTTTCGTCCGGGCCGGCTCGAAGAAGAATGGGACCGCCTGCCCTCTTTCCAGCGGGTGCGGGCCGACGTCAAAAAGGCCGGAACGGCCCCGGGCTGATCTTGACTCGACGGTGACGGGGGCGTACCCTCGAAGCAGATCGAGGTCGGTCGTCGGCCGATCGTGCGGGGCGCTGCCGACCAGCTCCCCTCTGAGAGCGATGAAGCGAGCGATTTGCTCGCGGCAAGGAGGCTCATGCATGGATCCACGGTCCATATTCGGGGAAACCGAGCGTCAGGAACTGGAAGCTGCCATTCGCGAAGCGGAAGGCAAGACCTCGGGCGAGATCCGCATCCACATCGAGGACACCTGCCCCGGCGATCCGTTCGAACGGGCCAAGATCGTGTTCGCCTACCTGCGCATGGGAGAGACCGCCCAGCGCAATGGGGTGCTGTTCTATCTGGCCGTCGGCAGCCGCGCCTTTGCCATTCTGGCCGACGAGGGCATCAACCTCAAGGTGCCCCCCGGCTTCTGGGATAGCATCAGGGACAAAGCGATCGCCGAATTCCGGGAGGGCCGTTTCAAGGATGGTCTGCTGGCTGGCGTGCGTGCTGCCGGCGAGCAGCTTGCCGCCTGGTTCCCCCGGCAGGCCGATGATCGCAACGAGCTGTCCGATACGATCAGTTTCGGAGAACGCTGATGATGAGCCAGAGCGAGCGAACTGGGCCCGCGACCTGGACCGGTCGCGGTCGGCGGGAAACGGTCGGCGGCTTTTCCGACGGCGTCACGGAGCGCACCGACGGCCCCGCAATGGCGGGGCTCATGGGCGGCCGGGACGGCCTGGACGGCCCGCCGGTGGCCGAGGCCGGAGAGATCGAGCGATGCCCCGTCCCCGTGGCCCGGGTACCGCGCCAGGCGCGGGCGCGGTGCGGGCCGTGGCTGCTGGGCGTTCTGCTGGCGGTGGTCGGGTGGGTGCCCTGGCCGGAGCCGCTGGCCCACAGGCTGGGCCTGCCGCCGGGGCGGCCGGTGCTCGCCCGCTACGAAGCCAAAGAGGTCTGGAAACGGCTGCGCCTGGCCCGCTTCAATCTGCCTTTCCCTGATGACCCGCATGCCAACGACCTGGCTGGGATCCTGTCGGCCGAGGACCTGAGCCGGTTGCGGCAGATTTTGCGTGGCGTCGAGGCCCGCACGGGGGTGGAGGTGGCGGCGGTGACCGTCAAGAGCGCTGCGGCGCACGGGGCGAAGCATCCCCAGGAGCTGGCCGAGGACTTCCTGTTCGTCTGGGGCATCGGCCATCCCAAGCCGCGCAACGGGGTGCTGTTCCTGGTCAGTCGTGATGATGTCCGGGCCGTGCTGGCCCTCGGCGAAGGGTGGAAGCCGTCGCGGGCGGCAGCGCTGCGGCAGGCGGTCGAGCGCGCGGTGGGGAACCATCTGCGCAGCGGGCGTCTGGCGGTGGCGGTGCTGGCCGGGGCGCGCGAAATCGCGGCCGAACTCGAACGGCCGATTCCTCTCACCGAACGGCCGTGGTTCAAGCCCGTGCTGTTCGTCGTGGTGGTGGCCTTTCTCGGGGCGTTGGGGCATTCCCTCGCCACGACGGGCGAAGGGGGTTGGGGGTATCTGCTCGTGGATTCTTTCGTCAAGGTCATGATGGTGCTGCTCATCATCATGACCTCCAGCTCTCGCCGCCGTCGCCATCGCTGGTACGGCGGCAGTTCGGGGTCGTGGGGCAGCGGGGGGGATTCCCGGGGCGGCGGCGGGTGGTCCAGCTCCGGCGGTGGTGGTTCCTGGGGGAACTGGTAGGCCGACCATGGCTCGGTTGCGCGAATGACGGCGCTGGCGGCGGGAGCGGGAGTCGGGCGGGTGGCGGCGGCGGTCAAAGCCGCCCTGGCCGGGCTCGATCCGGCCGCGATCGAGGCGATGCTGGTCCGCCATTATCGGGAATGGCGGCTGCTGGACGGGGCGGGGCGATGGGTGACCGCCGCCCTGACGAAGGCCGAAGACCGGCTGCGCCCCCCCGGGCTCGACCGGGCCGCTCTCGAACGGTTCGTCGATGCGGTGGCCCGCCTGGCCGCGGCCAATCCCTATCTGGCAGGGTTCCTCGATCAGGTGGTCGGCGCCGACAGGGTCGATGAGGAATCGGAATCGCCCCGCGGGGCGCCACCAGGGGAGGACGGACCCGGGGGCGGGGCGGAGGCCGCCGGTGATCGACCTCCGTTCTGCCAAGCGGGCGGTGCGCGGTCGGTCAGGGCCTGGAGTCTCCGCTTCCCCGTGCTGGCGGCCCGCCTGGCTACGGAAGGGACGCGGGTGCTGCCCGATGTGGTGACCTTCGCCTGGGCGTTGGAGGCCCTGACCCGCCTGATGGCCGAAGACTGGCGGTTCCTGGCATTTACCCTGGACCACTGGCGGCAGGGGCGGCGGTTCATCTGGGGCAGCAAGAACTTCCGGCTGTTCGATCATGTCAAACTGCTGTCGATCGAGCATTTGAACGCCCGGTTCGTCGAATGCCACCGGCGGGGCGTCGTGCCGCCCGATTTCATGAGGGTGCTGCTGCCTCTCAATATCCTGGAGGCGGTGGCCTGGGAGATCGTGGAAGGCTACCCCGGCAATGCCCGCGCCGGCCTGACTCTGGCCCGATATCCGCCCGGGGCGCCACGCGAGAATCCGGCGACCGGCGAAGGCCCGAGCATCTGGACGGCCGATCGGCGGGCCATCCTGCTGCGCACGGCCTGCCCGCGAGCCTGGTCCGACTTGTACACCTCCTGGAATCTCGCCTTTGTCAGCCAGTACGATACCTTCCCGTATGTCATGTGCAAATTGCTGGTGCCGAGCGTGCTCGGGTATGCCGCCCAGCCGGCGGCGTATATCTATTACCGGTGCCTGGCGATCCATGCCCTGATGAATTACGCCTACCTCGGAGATGGTGGTCCCGAGCGCTCCCGTATTACCGATCTGATCTGGCGCGACCACCGGCTCACGCGAGCCTGGAGCCGTCACAATCGTCGGTGCGCCCGGCAGTACGAAGAGACCGTGGCGCGGGCGGTCCAGGCGCGACCCTGATGGGCGAGGAGGCCAGGAGCCTGCGAACCCGGTTGCCGCTGGGCATCCGATCGACCAGCCGCGGGCGTTCCTCCCCCGCGCACCCTGCGGCGGCATGGCCAGGGCGGACCAGCCTCGCGTACAACCGGCCCGACGACGGGCTTTTTCCCGCCCTGGTCACAAAAACCCGAAGCGAGCTGTCACCCTGGGCAAGAACTGACACCAAAAGGGGGTTTCAATGCTCAGAATGACTGGAGGAAGTTGGCGATCGGTCTTCCCAGTAAGGGATTTTTCGTGCTATGTCTTAACTGAGGATACTTCCAGACCTTCCCCCTGGTTTACTAAGCAGGAGGTCAAAATAATGTGTACCTCCCTTGGGCGGCGCACGGGTCTGGCCCTTCCCCTGGTGCTGGTAGGGCTCATCATGCTGGCAGGCGTGGTCATCTCGGTGGCCACCTTGCAGCAAGGGGCCAAATCGCAGATCTACCACACCACTACCAATCATTGGGCGTTCCTGATGGCGTATTCCGCCATGGCGAAACTTCATGCCCGTGTCTACTCCCTCCCATGGCCAGACCGGCCGTTCGCGCATGCCCCGTACCGCGAGAACAATGTTCCCCTGCAAGGCGGTATCTACGATCTGTTCGTCGAAAACACGCCTGGGCGGGAGCGTCAGGCCGATATCTATGTGCGCACGCATCTCAGCGGGCAGACCCGCCTTTTTTTCTGGCGGGTGGCCTTCGAGGACGATCTCCTGGAAATCTCCAATCGCATCTCCATCAATTTCTTCTGCCAGGGCGATCCTGTTGATTTTCCCACGGCGGCCGGCCCCAGCCGGTTTTCGCAGCATGTCGATCGCCTCCTGCAGGAGCGGGAGGCCAACCAGAAGCGCAGCGATGACCTGGGATGGGAACTCGTCGGGTTGAGCGACCTTCCCAGCATCCTCGACAAAATGCACGCGCGTCGGCCAAGGTCGTTTTCGCCAGGGTTGGTGAACATCCCGCCCGATGGCGTGTCCGGGCCGACCAACCCCGCGGCCTCGCCTCCCGTCATCCTCCCGCCACAGAACGGGGAGCTGCCGACCGCCGGTGGCCCGGGGCCGAATCCCGTGTTCGCCCCCCCCACCACCGGAACCGGCGGCCAGTCCTCCACTCCCCCTGCCGAGGGGTTTCCGGGGTTGCCCCCGACCTCGGGTGGAAGTAGCAACCCAACGTCCAGTCTCGACGACCTGATGAACGAGGTTCTGCGGAATTCGCGAATATCCTTGGCTAGAGCCCAGGAAGGAATGGACGCCGTGGAACTCGGCAACCGTTCCTGGGATGACCCGGTGGTTCGTGCCGCTCTGGAAGCGGATGCGCAAGCACGGGTCGCCACCTATCGGGCGATGAACGAGGTGGTGGCAGCGGCTGGCGAGCGGGTGCGCAACGCTCCCAGCGAGGAGGCCGCCAGATCGATCCAGGAAACCGTCAGCGCCACCATGGTGAGCGGGTACAAGAATCTCGTCGACAGCCTGGAACGGAAATACGCCCACTTTCGCAATGCCGCGGATATCGTGGCTGGGCTGTCGACATCAGATGCGGCCAAAAATGTGGTCGACATCTGGACCCGGGCCCTCACCGATCTCCTGGCCGAAATCAACACCATGAATGGCATCATGAGCTCGATCGCCGACTATGCGATGACGCCGGCCACCCAGGCTGCTCTGGCTGCCGCCCAGCAGATCCTGGCGTCCCTTCCTCCGTTGGTGAGACGGGCCATTTCTCTCGCTCAGGCCAGGTATGAAGAGCTCAAAGCCGAAGAAGAGGCGCGTCTGGCCAATCAGATGCCGCCCCTGACGACCCCGCCCGGCACCACGCCATGAAGCGGCCGCCGTGGTCTCAGCGCTCGCTTCTCTGGTCTTGGGCGCATGGGCATGAAAGGCGGCCCTTGGGCTGCAACCTACCTCCTTCCCAGGGCTGGACCCTGGTGGAGGTCATGGTGGGGCTGGCCATCATGATGATCCTGGGGGCGGTGGGGGTTCGATTGATCCAGCATCTCAGCCTCTCCCAACGGACGTTCAGCCAGCAGGTCCAGTTGCAATTGGAAGCCCGTCGCGCCTTCGACCAGACCATGGCCCTCATTCGCGAGGGCACCGACCTCGTTCGCCCCGTGCTGGGGGAAACCCTTCCCTACTTGATTTTCAAAGACATCACCAATCGGGTGACCATCCTCTACCTCGAGCCGAACGATCCTCTGGCCCAACGGCTGAAGGTTCCGGTGTATCGCCTGCTGGCCTATCGTACCGATTATTCCGGGGCGTACAATGCGTCCAACGAGAAGGTCCTGCTCGAATCGGTGCGCTCTCTCTCCTTCACCAGTCTGTCGCCAAATTCCGTGCAGGTGAATGTGACCGTGGTTCAAGATCGGAACGAGTTCCAATTCCTTGGCCACATCGGGTTGATGAACCTGGGAGGACTCCGATGATGGGAATCCCGACTGGTAATTCCAGGGCCAAACGAATTCCTGGTCGCGGCCGGGCGGTCACCCTGGTCGAGATCCTGGTGGCGGTGGGGCTCTGCGCGTTGATCGGGACGACCTTGCTGACGTTCATCCGCTCTGGCCGCAAAGAGGTGACCTTCACCTCGGAACACCTTCAGGCGGTCATCCTATCCCAGAAGGTATCCGAAGATCTGATCGAAGAGCTGATGATCAACCCCTACGGCATAGAAACCCTGGGAGTCGACACCTCTTCCTCCGGCGGGTGGCAGGATGTCACCGATGGACGGTCGGTCTTCTTCTCCATGGTCGAAGATCGCCGCCCCCCCTGGGGGGTGATCGATCCGAATGTCGATGGCACGCTCGATCCATCGATGAAACCCTTGTATGAATCCATCCGTCGCTTCCGCTTCCGGTTGGCTGGCGAACGGCTGGCGGCTTCGGGCGATTCCGAGCTGCGCAATCTGGTCAACTGCGGGTTGACCTTCCAGTGGCCGGCTCAGACCGGCCAGGGCGAAGCCCAGACCTCGCTGTTGTTGTTCTCGCCGGCCGCTCCCAGGAAAATCAATCTGGCCTATACGGTCGATGAAGCGGCCATCGATGCGCAGATTCCTGCCGCTCTGGGGCGGGCTGGCGCCAGCTTGGCCCAGATCGCCGCCGACCTGGGCGAAAATGTGGAAACCCTGCGGGCGTTGGGCCGCATTGCGCTGGTGCTTCGCGGTTTCGTGTCATCCGACTATTTCCGTACCCAGGAAGAGAAGATCCGTCAGTTGCGCACGGAGTTGAGCCGGGTCCCGTCGATCGATCTGGCCCGCCAGTACGAGAAGCGATTGGAAGTGGCCAAGGCCTGGTACGATCTGGCCAAGACCTGCTTTCAGGTGGTGGCGTATCTCGTGCCGCAGTTCGACGTGCTGCGACAGCAAGGTCGGTTGGCGGCCAATCCGCAGAGCATGGCGCAGTTGGGTGGTGCGATTCTCCAGGATTTTGGCATGTTCCGCATCATCTACGAATACTTCGTCGGTTCGCTCATCCAGGCGCGGTATTACTATTACAGCCTGCTCCAGAGAGATCTGGCTCGCTACAAAGGCGGGAAGGTCCAGCTGCAGACGATTTTGAAACTCATTGACCTCTACCGGATCGGAGCGGTTCTCCCGACCCGCCCGCAAGGGAAGGATGAGTTCCGCGCGTTCTTGCGCCGGATCAAAGACAGCGCGGTGGGGCGCAATCCCTCCCTCACCCGATTGGTGGAATATGAAACCCACCTGTTGGAGACACCGGACCGCTGGCTGCGCGCCTATCCCAACCTCGAACGGATCCATGGCCTGACCCAGGGCAAGATTCCCGAGACGATGGCGTTCATCAACGCCCAGGTCGGGAGCGCCTTCTGAGCGATCGAGCATCAGGGATCTTCGCTGCCCGGTCAGAGCGCGCTCGAACCCGTGGTGCCTTTTCCCGCCCGCCGGTCGGCGGCGTTGGCCGCGTCGCGCCTGACCGAGAACAAGCCGGGGTGTGCGGCCCCATTTGCCGAATACCTCGTTTTCCGGTAGGATGCCTGCAACGACACGAGCCAGGCAGTGACACATGTGTGAGTTTTGTACAAAGCATGGCGAGGGCGGCAAGTGGTACGAGAACGCCCGGAACTACACGGAAGAAGTCTTTCGGCAGGTCTCTTCGGAAGAGAAACTGAAGGCCTTCCTGCAGGAGTTTCCGGGTGTGCTGCGCGAGAGTCTGCCACGGGCCATGGCCTGGCGGCGTCGGTATCCGAAGATCTACCGCTTCCTGGCCTGGCCGCTGGCCACCCGGTATTTCAAGAGCGCCCATTTCGGGCAGATCGTGCCGCTCGAAGATGTCGAGCGCATCCTGGAGCGGTTCACCATGGTCGTGCGCCTGCCCTGCATCTGCCGTCGGGTGACCACCGGCAAGGAGCTGCGGTATTGCCTCGGCATCGGCATGGATCTGACCCACGTGCTGCGTGAGGCGCCCGACTTCCGGGATTTCGATCGCATTTCGCCGGTCGAGGCGACGACTCTGGTGCGGCACCTCGACCAGGCAGGGTGCGTTCACAGCATCTGGACCTTCGGCACGCCGTACATCGGGGCCATCTGCAATTGCGACCGCGACTGCATGGCCTGGCGCACCCAGTTCAAGGAGCAGGCGGTCAAGGTGATGTGGAAGGCCGAATACGTGGCGATGGTCGATCCCGAGCGCTGTATCGGGTGCCGGGCCTGCCTGCGTCGCTGTTTCTACGATGCGCTCGCCTTCGACCGCGAGGCCGGCCAAGCGGTGATCGCCCCGCAACAATGCGTCGGATGCGGCGTCTGCCGGGCCGTCTGCCCCAAGGATGCCATCGCCCTGCGCGACCGACGGGGCCTGGCCGAAGTCGCCGAAGACTGGTGATCGGCTGATCGCCTGAACGGCTGCTCTAGCCCGCGAAGCGGCCGCTTCTCCAGCCGGACGCATCGCGTTCGGCTGGCGGTGAGAAGGGGTCCAGGGGCCGCTGGCCCCTGGTGGGGGCTTCGGACAGGCTGTCGCTCCCCCAGTTGTTTTTATGGGGTCTTCAGGGGGGGCCCGGTCGGCTGGGACCCGCTATTGCATTGAGGCGCTTTTCGGGCGAAAATAAGCGCGATAGTACCGAGGCCATCGCTGGGATGGCATTCAGGGCTTCGTGATGATGTTTGGCGCAGTCTGATTTCACAAAGGGTCCTTCGATGCGGCGACGAGTCATGGGAATGGTTGCCAGACAGGGACTGCGGCTGTTCCTGGGCCTGCTGTTGGCGCTGGTCGGTGGCCTGTGTGGCCCGCTGCCAGCTGCCCCCGACCAGTTCGAGCCGAACGACGCTCTCGAAAAGGCCGCGGTGGTCGCTTCGGGCGTTCCCATCATCGGAACGATCTTCCCCGTCGGAGATCACGATTACTACCGCATTCCCGTCCCGGGCAACGGGGTGCCGATCGCCGTCGAGGTGACTGCCGACGAAGTGGCTTCCAATATCAACCCCCGCCTTGTCGGGTACGATGCCAAAGGCCAGACCATTTTCACCCACGAAGCGCCGCCGGGGCAGCCGTTCTGGTATCGAGCCTGGCTCGGCGACCCGGCCAGTCTCACCATTCTTTTGCAGGATGGCCCGCACGGGATCGGCGAAGCAGGATACGCCTATCACTACAACAACCAGGAGGCCACGGCCCCCTATCGTTTGACCGTGAAGGTTACCCCCCTGCCCGATGAGCACGAGCCAAATGGGTCGCCAGACGCGGCCAGCCCGATCGAGCTGAACCGCGCCTTCACGGGGCGACTGGTCCCCACGGCTGACGAGGATTGGTACCGCTTCACCATTCCGGCCGGGAAACGAGGGTGGGTCACGATTCGCGTCGACCACCCCTCGGAAATGATCGCCCTTCATCTGCTGTTGCGCGACGAAAGCGGCCGCGATCTCGAAGCGGCCGATCATCCGCGGGGCGAGCCCGGAGTGCTCGTGGCGGCGGTGGCTTCGGGCGCCTACCGGCTGCGGGTCATCGACGGCGGGCGCGGGAAAGGGGAGCAGGGCTACGCCTACCACTACAACAACGTCTGTTCCCCGCTCGAATATCGAGGGTTCGTGCGGTTCGAGGAGGTGCCCGATCCGGGCGAGCCCAACGACACCATGGCTTCGGCGACGTCGCTGACCTTGGGCGAACGTATGATGGCGCACCTCTTCCCGGTTGGCGACAACGACTGGTTCACCTTCGAAGTGCCCACGCCGGGCCGGGGGCGGCTGCAGATCGAATGCGATGCCGTTCTGGGCCCGACCTGCCCCCGGTTGCGCCTGTTCAATCCCCAGCAACAGGAGATCGGCTCGGCCATGGGGCCCGAAAGCAATGTGGTCAGGCTCGAAGCGTCGCTCAAAGAGCCCGGCCGCTACTGGCTCGAAGTGATTGATGGGGGAACCGGAACCGGTGAGCAAAACTACAGTTATCACTACAACAACCGGGCGGGGCCGTATTCCCTGCGGGTGACCTATACGCCCGTCGTCACCCCGACCGCTCCCCATGGCAGTCCTGATCAGGCGTTCCTGGTGACGTTGGGCCAGCCCGTGGCCGACACCATCTTCCCGGCGGGAGATATCGATCATTTCCGGGTCGAGGTGCCAGGAAGCGGTCCGACCATGCTCGAGATCGAGATTCCCGATCTGGCCGGGCCCGTGGCCCCCCGGCTCGAGGTGCTCGATGCCAACGGCAACCCCATCGAGACCTTCACCGCGCCGGTCGACGATCCTCTGGTGGGGCGTTTCACGGTGCAGGCACCGGCGTCGTTCGTCTTCCGGGTCATGGATGGCGGCCATGGGATCAACGAGAACGGCTATGGCTACCAATTCCACAATGCCGAGTCGATGACGCCCTACCAGGCGATCGTGCGTACCGTTGGGCTTTGGCCCGAAACGGCGACGGTCGGCCTGCCTTCGTTCGACCACGCGGCGGCCACGCAGGCCCGCACGGTGAGCCTGCCCGCCAGCTTCGCTTTCCATCTCTACCCCGAGGGCGATCGTGAATGGATCGACCTGGGCGACATCGGGCCGGGGCTGCTCGAACTCGATCTGACCGCCCTCGACGGCCACACCGACCCCATCGTCGAGATCAGGGAGGCCGGCACGGATGCGGCGGCCGCGCCGCTGAAGGTTTGCGACCAGACGAATCGCTCGCGCGAGGCGGGCCGGGTGGTGCTCCCCCGGCGAGCACGATACTATGCGGTCGTGCGGTCGGGCGGCGACCGGGCGGCCCGCGCGCCGTTGCAAGCCGTCTTCCGTCTGCATGCCTGGTCGGGCCCGGGCGTGCAGTGGTCGGTGGCCGAGGCCGGGGCGAAGCCGGAGGCCGCTGGGCCCCCCGACTGGCTGGCGGCGGCCTGGGCCAGGTGGCAACCGACCGTCGCCACGACGTCGGAGCCGGTGGTCGATGTGGCGACGCCGCTGTCGTCGCCGTTGGTGCCGGCAGGAGCATGGGCCGCGTACACCATCGATGTTCCGGGGGCCGGCTTGCTGGGCCTGGAAGGGGGCACGCCCGATCGGCTCGATCTGGCTTTGACCTGGCATGAGCAGGTCGCTTCTCCGAGCCGGGTGCTGTGTCTGGTCGGCGGCCGGCGCGATTACGATCTGTTCGCGGTGCCCAACGAGCATCTGGTCTCGCTGCGCCTGCAAGAAGATGCACCGCTCTGGTTGCAATCGTGCCTGCATCTCGGCGCTTCTCCTCGGCGGGACTTCCCGCCGCCGGTCGGCGCCACCTGGTCGGCGCGTCTGACCGTTCCCGTCGCCACTCGCGAAGGGCGGTTGATCATGCGCGGTCTTTCGCTCGATGAGCGCTCTCTGAAAGTGAAGGTGAACGGGGAGGCGGTGACCGGCTGGCGACTGCGCTCATGGGAGGAATGGAGCGACTGGGCGTGGCCGGTGCCCGATCTGGCGGCGGGGGCGCCGCTGCTGGTCGAACTCGAAACCTCATGGAACGTTTTGCTGGGCGCGGTCGACTTCGAAGCCTGGACCGGCACCCAGACCCTGCGGCTGCCGGTGCTGACGTCCCCCGCCGTCTCCTGGGCGGCTTCGCAAGCTGCTCGGTTCGACACCATCATCATCGAGGGGATCACGCATCCCTGCCAGTTCTTCCTCGACCGTCCCGAGACCCATCGAGCGCTGCAAGCGCTGGTCGAGCAGGGCAAGCGGGTGGTCGTGGTCTGTCCTCAATTCTTCACGTTCGCACTGAACGCGGCCGTCCGGGGTGGCTGGATCGCCTCTGGCAGCCCGGCGTGGACCGGATTGCCGGAGCTGCTCGATGGGCGCTATGAGATCGAAGGTTCGCAGGGGGCCTATGCCGGCGCGCCGCCGCCGCACGCGGTGGTGTTCGGCCTGCCCGGCAGCTGGCCGGTGGTGCTCGATCGGATCGTGGTGCAGACGGCGAGCCCCGACCCGGCGGCGCAGGTGCGCCGGTTCCGGGTCGAGGTAACGATGGCCGGGCCCGACGGGCCGTTCCAGCCGGTGGGCGAGTTCGAGGCGAGGCCCGGGCGCCGGATGACCGAAGCCCGCTTCCCGGCGGTGGCGGCGCGGTTCGTTCGCCTGACCGTGCTGGCCAGCGTCGGCAACCAGGCGGTCCGGCTGGGCGACTGCGAGTTCTATGGCCCCGATGCACCGACCGGATGGTTCGGGGTCTTCCACCAGTCGCAATGGCGCAATGACACCGTGCAGGCGGTCAGCGACAGCGACCCTCTCGTTTCAGGGCGGGCGCGGGGCAATCCCAATGGCTGGCCGGTCTCGGAGAGCAACGGGTGCTGGGTGGGGTGGCGGGAGGCCGGCTTCACCGCGGCCTACGTCGATGCGGCCGATCCCGAGCAGCTCGGCATTACGGTGCGCCGAACCTTGGGCCGGGGAACCCTGATCCTGGAAACGCAGGAGCTGGGGTATCGCGACAATGTCCGGCCCGCCGCCTGGAAGATCGCCAACCTCCTTGATGTACCCCCTGCCCAGTTGCAGACGCTGCGCGGCGGGGGATGGTTCCGGGCGTCGGCCGCCGGTCGGTATCGCCTGACCGTGCGGCCCGCGGCCGAAGGGCGGTGGGCGTCGGCGCCATTCGTGCTGCGACCGACCTTCTGGGCGGCCACGTCCACGGCCGAGCCCAACCAGACGCCCGGCGCGGCGGTGCCGCTGCCGGTCGGCGATACCGTCGAGGGCGAGCTGTTCCCGGCCGGCGATCGTGATTGGTGGCGGGTGGCGGTCGACCGGCCCACCCGGCTCGGGCTGTGGCTGGAGCCCCTGACCTACACGCTCGATCCTTCGCTGTCGGTGAAATCCCAAGCCGATGAGCAGGCTTTGCCGCGAACGTTCGACGGCTCGCGCCGTGTCGGCTTCGGTGGGGTCGAAGCCGGTCATTCCCTGGCCACCACGACCGGGCTGTACTGGCTGGGGGTGGCCGATGCCTTCCCGCCGAACCAGGCGACCGTTCCCTATCGGTTGGCCCTGCAACGCGTTCCCTTGCCGGTGCAGCATGAGCCCGACGACCGCCCCGGCGATGCGGTCCGCCTGGAGAGCGGGGTGCCGGTGACCGGCGGCGTGTTTCCTGACGGCGATGTCGATCATTTCGTGGTCGAGATGGGCACGGGCACCCTCGATCTGACCTTGGATCCGGTCGGGACCGAAGATCTCGATGCGCAGGTGCATGTCATTCCGGAACATCCGACGCGGGGCGGGCGGGCCCGGGTGCTGTATCTGGTCGGAGGCCTGGCCGACTTCCACAACCTCCACGAGCGGATCGGCCTGCCTTTCGAGGTCGAGCGGGTGACCTGGACCGCGTCGCGGGCCGCCACCGTCTGGGATGGCCTCGATGACTACGTGGCGGTCATCATCGATGGGGTGACCGATCCCGACCAGTTCGATCTGTTCTCGAACGCCGTGCAGGCGAAGATCCAGAAGTATGTCGAGGGTGGGGGCCGGGTGCTGCTGACCGCGCCGTCGGTGTCGTTCAGCGAATTGCGCCAGGCGCGTGGCGGTCGGGTCGCCAGTTTCACCAGTCAGTATAGCGATACCTGGAAGCCTGACCGCCTGATCGACGGCCTGAGCATGGCCGGCAACGAGCATTACAATGGGGCGCGCGGCTGGTGCTGCGTCTCGGGCGGCGTGGCGACTCCGCAGGAGATCGTCCTGGTCTTCCCTGACAGAGTGCCGGGGCCGATCGATCGGCTGGTGGTGCATGCGACGTCCCAGACGCGCGAGGCCCGGGCCCGAGATGTGCAGTTGTACGGCTCGACGGTTGGCGAGCATGGCCCGTTCACGCTGCTGGCCAGCCTGACGCTGCCGGCGGCCGATGGCCCGCATGTGATTCCGATCATGCCGACCGCACTGCGGGCGCTGCGAGTGGTGGTCACCTCGAATTACGGGCACGGCAGCGAAGTGCAGCTCGGCGAGATCGAGGCGCTGACCGCCGATTCCGAGAAGCGCTGGTTCGGGCTGCGTCTCTGCCAGCTCTGGGAGGCCAATCAGGCCGTGCCGGCCGCCATCGCGGCGGCGGGGATGCCTGATCCGACCGGCGGCCCGTTGCAGGGGCTGCCGTGGCTTGATGCCAGCGGCTGGATCGAAGACTGGGCGGCGGCCGGGTTCGCGCCGGTGGTGCTGCACCAGGCGGCGACGACGACGCGGGCCTTGACGGTCTTCCGGCGCTGGGGCCAGGGGACGCTGGCCGTCGATATGCAGAATCCTGGCGGGAAGGCCCAGGACGCCCTGCTCTGGAAGGTCTTCGCCCTGCTCGATCTGCCGCGCCAGCGCGGAATCGCGATCGATTCCACCTGTGGGGGCGGGCCCGGGTTCCCCGAACGGCAGCGTCTGACCCTGCCCGCCGGCCAGTATCAGATCCGGGTCTCGGCTGCCGATGGGGTGGGCGCTGTCGGTGCCTACTCGCTGGTCGCCACCTTCCCGGCTGGGGCCGATCGATGGCCGTTGCGGCTGACGGGCGTGCAGCCCTGGTCGGGGCAGATGGGTGTGCATCCGACCACGACCATTCGCCTGAATTTCACGCGAATGATCGAGGCCGCTTCCTATCGCCCGGGCGGGATCGAGGTGCGAGGCAGCCAGAGCGGCGCGGTGCCGTGTCAGGCGGCGGCCGAGCCCGATGGGTATGCCCTGGTGCTGCGGCCGGAGCGTCCGTTCGCCGATGGGGAAACCGTGACCGTGCGCTTCGCGCCGGAATTCGTGCAGGATCGGCGGGGCCAGCCGGTGGCTGCCGCTGCCGAGACCTCCTTCGTGATCGGCACGACCCGGCTGCAGACCGCCCGGCTGACCATCCTCCTCGAGCGGACGGGGGCGCTGGGAGCGGGGCGGCAGCGCGTGCTGGTCAGCGGCCCGGCGGTCGGCCCGCCGCGGCTGACGGTGGTCTGGGCCGACGGGCGGCGCGAGGAGATCGCCCTGCAGGCAGCCGGCCCGCAGACCTGGTCTGGCGAGCTGAGCATCGCAGCCGGGGCCCCGCAGGGGCCGGCCCGGCTCGAAGCCACCGGCGCCGATGGGACCGCGGCGCCGCCCGTGCCGTTCACCGTCGACACCGTGCCGCCTCCGGCGCCGCGCGCTCCGCCGATCGCCCAGGCCCGCGATCAGGGCCGGGTCGAGGTGGGGTGGGCGGCGCCGCCGGCCGAGGCCGGGGTGGCCGGGTACGTGCTGGGACGGGCGGCGCCCGGCGGCCCCGCCTCGGAAGTCGCCCGGCTGACGCGGGTCGACCAGCTCGCCCATGTCGATCAGCCGCCCACCGAGGGCGCCTGGGAATACCGCCTCGCCTTCCTCGATGCGGCCGGCAACCAGGGGCCCTGGTCGCCGCCGGTGACGGTCGACACCGACCGCACCCCGCCCGCGGCGGCGCCAGGCAACCTGGCGGCCACGCGACGGGGTGGCACGGTGACGCTGCGGTGGGAACCCGTGGCCGAGGCCGATGTGGCAGGCTACGAGGTCTTCCGGACGCCGGCCGGCCAGGAACTGCCGGTCGGGGCCCGCCCGCTCACCACCGTTTCCGCCTCCGTGCGGCGGGCGGATGATGCGCCGGGCGACGGCGTCTACGACTATCGGGTGGCGGCTCGCGACCGGGCCGGCAACCGCGGGCCCCTGGCCACGACCCGGATCGTCGTCGATACCACGCCGGCCCGGGCCGCGCTGGTCATCGCCGATCTGCGCCCCGAGCCGCTGCCGCCGGTGCCGGCCACCGCCCCGGTCGAAGGGCGGCTGCCGCCCGGCGCCTTCACCGTGCTGGCCACCCTGAGCGAACGGCTGGCCGGCCCGCCGTCGCTGACGCTGGTGCTGGCCGATGGTTCCACCGCCACCGGGGCGGTAGAGTGGGCTTCGGGCTCTCTCTTCTTCACGGCGGCGTTCCGGGTGCCGGCCACCGCGGCCGACGGGTTCCTGCAGTTCCGGGGGGAGGCGATCGACCTCGAAGGGAACGCCGGCTTGACGTTGCACTATTCCTCATACGTGCTCGATACCGCCTCGCCCACCTGGAAGATCTGGCGCGACCCGCCCCATGCCAGCGCGATCGGCACGGTCACTGTCTTCGTGCAGGCCGACGAGCCGCTGCCCGAGGCCCCCCGCCTGACCTGGACTCCGCCCGGCGGGCAGCCCCAGGTGCTGGCTTCTCTGACGTTCGATTATCGCAACAATGCCTGGCGGGGCGTGCTGTTCCTGGCCACCGATACCCCCGATGGCGAGGTCACATTCGCGGTGACGGGCCGCGATCTGTTCGGGCGCGAGGGCACGCGCATCCGCGAGGGCGAGCGGTTCTTCAAAGACGGCGTGCCGCCCGGCCCTCCCCTTGATCTGGTGGTCGGGCCGGGCCCGGGCGGAGGCATTTTGCTGCGCTGGAAGCCCCCGCTCGAAGAAAGCCCCGCCTTCTATTCGGTCTACCGGGGGGCCTCCGATGCGGTGCCGCAGACCCCGGCGGCCCGCCTCGCCACCGAGGTGCGCGACGTGCAGTACCATGATCGGGAAGCGTTGGGCAGCGAGTTCGCCTACCGGGTCAGCGCCACCGATCTGGCCGGCAATGAAGGAGTGGCCTGCCAGCCACGCACCGGCTCGAGCGATACCACCCCGCCGCCGCCGCCCGAAGAGGTCAAGGCGACCCTGCTGCCGGGCGGGCAGGTGCGCATCGCCTGGCAGAAGCCGCGCCTCGAAGCGGTCGATCGGTACCGGGTGGTGCGCGAAGCTCGGTTGCGCGATGGTCGCCGCCAGCTCGACCAGATCTACGAAGGGCCGCTGCGGGAAGTCGACGACCTGCCGCGTCTGACCGGCGACCTCGTGTACGCCGTGCACGCCCTCGATGCCGCCGCCAACGAAAGCCCGCCGGCGCGCACCGCGACGCTGTCGTACGACCTGACGCCGCCGGTGGCGAAGATCAGGTTCGCGCCGACGTTCGGCCGCCGGATGATTCCCATCTACGGTCTGATGAGCGTGACCTGGCGCGATCTGGGCGAAGTGGTGCGCCCGGGCCGGCTCAGCCTCACGCTCGAGTTCGACGAACCGGTGCGCGACGACGTGGGGCTCACCTGGCGTCTCGAAGCCGATGAGGTGCCGCGTCCCGTTCCGTTGACTCGCCGGGGGCCGACGCTCTTCGAGGGAAGCCTCGATCTGCCCTCGCATCTCGGGGCCGACCTCGACGTGCGGTTCGGCCTGCAAGCGGCCGATCTGGCCGGCAATGCGGCTGGCCCCTTGGGCGCCGAGGCCGAACTGCTGCTCGACTCGACGCCGCCCGCGCCGCTCAACCGGCTGACCGCCGTGCCCGGCCCGGGCGGCGTCGTGCGGGTGACCTGGGCGCCGCCCGCCACCGAGCCGGAAGGCGAACCCCGGTACCTGGTCTTCCGCAGCGAGCGGCCGTTCACCGCCTCGGAAAGCGCCCAGCTCGTGGCCGCCGACCTGAAAGACGCCGCGTTCACCGACCGGCCGCCGCGCGACGGCACCTGGTACTATGCCGCCACGGCCCGCGACCGGGCCGGACATATCGGCTCGCTGACGCCCGCCGTGGCGGTGGTGACCGACGCGGTGCCGCCTGCCGCCCCGACCGGCGTCGAAGTCAAGGTCGGCGCGACGGTCGAGCTGACCTGGGTGCCGGGCGCCGGCACGGTTGGCGGCGGCTCGGCGCCGGCCGCGGCCGCCGTCGCCCCGCTGGCCGGGCAGCCGGCGGGCGAGCCGGTCACCTGGCGGGTGCTGGCCTCGCCGGAGCCGATTCCGGCCGGGGCGGGGTCGACCACCCCCGGCGTGACCCTGATCGCCGACGGCCTGACCGAACCGCGCTGCTCCTTCGTGCCGCAGCCCTGGCCGGCCATCCATCTCGCGGTGGTGGCGGTCGATGCGGCCGGGAACGTCAGCGACTCGCCGGCCATCGCGCCGCTGACGATCGGGGCGAAGATTCCCGCGGCCAGGGTGCGGGTCGAACCGCCCGGCCCGGCACGCGGCGCTTGCCGGGTGCGGGTCGAGACGACGGTGCCCCTGCGCGAACCGCCCAGTCTCTGGTTCGAACCGGCCGGGCGGGCTCCCCTGGCGGTGGCGTTGACGCTCGAGGCCGGCTCCAAGAGCCGGTTCACCGGCGCTCTGGCGGTCGACGAGAAGACCGGCGACGGGGTCGGGCGGTTCCTGTTCCGCGGCCTTTCTGAAGAAGGGCTGCCGGGAACGGTCATCACCGAAGGGGCCACCCTGACCGTCGATACCACGCCGCCCTGGCTGAGCCTGGCCTTCGACCCGCCCGCGCCTCTGCGCACCGGGCCGGTGACGGTGCGGGTCACTCCCAATGAATTGCTAGCGGCGCCACCCGAGGTGCTCATCGCGCCGCAGGGCGGTTCACCGTTGCCGGTGGCCCTGCAGCCGCTGGCTGCTGCTCCGCCCGCCCCGGCCGGCGCGGGCGAGGGGGCGGCGCCCCTGGTCTACGTCGGGTCGTTCACCCTGCCCGCCACCCTGCCCGATGGGCAGGCCTTCCTGCGCGTCTCGGCCCGCGATCTGGCGGGGAACGTCGGCACGCGGGCCGACCCCGATCGGGTCTTCATCGACAACCATCCGCCCCGGCCGCCGATCGATCTGCGGGCCGTCGCTCGGCCGCACGGCCGCGTCTTCCTGACCTGGCAGCCCGCTCCTTTCCAGGCACGGTCGGGGCCCGACGATGTTCGCCGCTGGCGCATCTATCGGGCCGACCGCCCCGGGGTCGCTACCGCAGCCGCGGTGCGGGCCGGCGAAGCGGTCGGGCCCGCGTTCGAAGATGGCGGTATTCCGCGCGATGGCACCTGGTATTTCGCCGTCACCGCCGTCGACCAGGCCGGATGGGAGAGCCTCCCAAGCTCCTGGGTGGCGGGCCTCGCCGATCGCAGGCCGCCTCCCGTTCCCGCCGCCCCCACCGCGGTACCTGGCGACGAGGGCGTCACCCTGACCTGGCATGACCCGGCGCCGGCCGCGGGCACGCCGCCTGATCGCTACGAGGTGTGGGTGTCGTGGCACGATCCGGTGACCCGGCAGACCGTCGAAGAAAAGGTCTGGGGGCCCGCCACCGGCGGCCGGGCGTTGCACCGCCCCTTGCGCGGCGGCGATTTCTCGTATCGGGTGCGGGCCCTCGATCACCTCGATCACGCCTCGGCCTTTTCCCCGCCGACCCTGGTGCACTACGAGCGGCAGGCGCCCGCCGCCACCCTGGCCTTCCGGCCGCCGCCGCCCTGGGCGACCGGGTCGGTCGCGGTCACGCTGGAAACGACTCGCGCCCTGGCGGCTACCCCGCAGCTCACCTGGCAGTGGTTCGACGATCTCGGCGAACCCGGGGCGTCGGCCACCGCCATCGTCCTGCAGGGCAGCGGCACCACCTGGCAGGGCCGGTTCGTCCTGCCCGAGGCGCCGTCGCTGCGGCGGATCGATTTCGCCTGGCGTGGCCAGGTGACGGTCGCTGGCAAGACCTACACCGGCACCGAGTTCCTCGGGCCCGCCAGCTTCGCCATCGACCGGGCCGGCCCCGAGGGCCGCCTCCTCTTCACCGCTCCTGATCTGCCGCGGCGCGATCGGCAGGCCATCTTGCGGGCCGGGCGCTACCCGTTCGTCCTCGAGCTCGACGAACCGCCGGCCCGTCCGCCCACCCTGGCTTTCGAAAGCGCGTCGGGCAAGCGGGTGAACCTGCCTCTGACGCGTCAGACCGATCGCCGCTGGGAGGGGGTTCTGCTGATCGATGGTGCCACCGGCGACGGAGTGGGCCAGTTCTTCCTGCAGGCGGTCGACGCGGCGGGGAACCAGGGCACGAGCCTGGCCGAGGGCGGCACCGTGGTGGTCGACACCACCCCGCCCGGGCGGGTGGCCCGGCTGCGGGCGGTGGCCTTCCCGGGCGGCCGGGTGCGACTCGACTGGACGCCGCCACTGACCGCGACCGGCCGGCCCGACGCCAGCGCCAACCGGTTCCGCCTCTATCGTTCGTCGCAGGAGATCCTCGATGTGCGCGGGCTGACGCCCATCCAGTCGGTCGCTCGCACGCTCGGCACCTTCGACGAGCCCAAGGGGGCGCGCGAGGTCTACTACGCTGTCGTCGCGGTCGACGAGGCCGGCAACGAAGGCCCGGTCAGCCTGTCGGTGATGACCACGATCGATCGCGAGCCGCCTCCGCCGCCGCGCCATGTCAAGGCCGCCATCACCGAGACCGGCGTGGTCAAGGTCAGTTGGGAACCGCCGCCTGGGCCTGCTCCTACGTTCTACAACGTCTACCTCGAGACCTTCCCCATCGTCTCGACGGCGGGGCTGACCCCCAATGCGCGCGGCGTGCCCTTCACCTACCTCTACGGCACGCCCAACGACGACGGGCGCTACTATTTCGCGGTGACCGCCGTCGACGCCACGCTCAACGAGAGCGCGCCTTCCGAAAGCGTCGAGGTCGACTACCGGCGCACGCTGCCGATCGCCAGCTTCACCATCCATCCCGACATCTGGCTGCGCAACGGGCGCTACGAGGTCGATCTGACCACCTCGAAACCGCTGGTCGAGCCGCCGCTGGTCGAGGTCAAGCACGAGAAGGGCCTCGTCTTCCCGCTGCGGTTCGCGGGCGCCGGCAGCCGCTGGCGGGCCACGCTCACCATCGATGATCAGCTTCCCGAGGGCACCTGCGGCTTCCTGTTCACCGGCAAGGGGGAAGGCAACACCGTGGGGCGCGAGATCTCGCGTGGGCCGCTGTTCCATATCGATCGCACCGCCCCCCTGCCGCCCAGCCATCTGAAGGTGGTGCCCGACGATGCCAACACGCCGGGGGCGGTGCGCCTGACGTGGAACTTGCCCAAATTGCCCGACCGGCCGACCGAGGTGCCCCACCTCTACCGGATCTACCGCTCCGAACGGCCGATGGCCAGCCTGGCCGGGCAGGCGCCGGTGCAGGTCGTGCGCGTGCAGTATGAGAACATGGATGAATACATCCACCACGATGTGCCCCCGCACGACGGCACCTGGTACTATTGCGTGACCTCTGGCGATCTGGCCGGAAACGAGAGTTCGCCGTCGGCTGTCGTCTCGGTGGTGTCGTCGACCAAGGTGCCCCGCCTGGTGGTGCGCCTGTTCACCGAAGTGGGCGGGCCGGTGCCCGTCGACCGGATCGGGGGTGGCCCGTGCCGGGTCGAGGTTCGCTCGTCGCAGCCGCTGGCCTCGTTGACGCTGCACTGGTACGAGGTCACCCGCGACGAGAAGCTGGCCGGGGTGGTGGCCAGCCGCACGGCCGTGCCGATGACCGAACGGGCGGGCGGGCCGGCTTCCGAGGCGGGCCTGCTCTGGGAAGGGCGCCTGGTCATCGACCAGGCGGCCGGCCGCGAGGTCGAGGCCGCCTTCGAAGCGCGCGCGGTCGGCCGCGACGGCACCGTGGGCACCTTCATCACCGCCGGCCGCACCTTCTGGATCGATACGGTCGGGCCCGAAGCGCGCATCCGCATTCCCAGCATCAATACGATGCGGATCGATGCTCTCGCCAACCAGGTGGTGGTGGCGCCGGTGCGCGGCGGGCCGATCGAGGTGACGGTCGAGACGCTCGGCGAGCTGGCCCAGCCGCCCGAGCTGGCCTGGGCCATCGACGGCCGCGACGACTGGCAGCCCATCACGCTGCGGGGGTTCGGCGCCTTCTGGTCGGGCTGGATGGAGATCCCCCATGGCATCGCCAGCGCCTCGGCGCGCTTCCGCTACCGCGGGGTCGATCGCATCGGCAACGTCAGCACCGCCATCGAACCGCGCAAATATGAGCGCAAGCTCGATGAAGAAGGCGAGATCGCCCGCACCCTCGAATCCTATGCCACCACGGGCGGGGTCTTCACCATCGACAGCGTGCCGCCGGAGCCGCCCATCGGGTTGCAGGTCGAGCAGAAGAAGCTCGGCATCGCCGTCATCAAATGGACCGAAGGGCCTGGCGACCCGCGCAGCTTCAATTTGTACCGCTCGCTGACGCCGATCACCACCCGCGAAGGGCTGATCCCCGTCAAGACTGGCATCTACGCTCCGATCATCGTCGATGACCCGCCGGTCGACGGCAACTGGTTCTACGCCGTCACCCAGCTCGATCTGGCGGGCAACGAGAGCGAGGTTTCCGAAACGAAGTCGATCTTCATCGACAGCATCAAGCCCGAGCTGAAGATCACCGCGGTGCCCAGCGGCGATGATTTCATCATCCTGGCCGATGAGGAGGCCCCGCCCGAGATGCGGATCGAACTGCGCTTCCCGGGCGGCAAGACGATGGAGGTCGATCTCGGGGGCAGTTCCGGCCAGTTGCAGGAGATCCAGATGCCGGGCGGCGGACCGCCGCGGCGGGGGCGGGTGCTGCCCCAGATTCTGCGGCAGTTCGATGGCCGGGTCGAGATCGTCGTCCATTCGCCCGACCCGGCGGGCAACGAGGTGCAGCAGCTCACCAGCCTCGAGGCGAAGCCGGTCGCGGTCGAGACCGGCGGCCGCGTCGAGAGCGCCGACCAGCTCGTGCAGCTCGAGATCCCGGCCGGGCTGGTGCCCGTGGTGCCCAAGGGGCCGGGCGAATTCCAACGGGTGGGCGGCTACCAGAACCTCTTCTTCATCCGCTATGAGAACATCCCCGACCGGCCGCGGCCGGCCGCGGCCACGGCGCCGGTCGACCCGCGCGAACCCGACCCCTTGCCGCCCTCGCTCGAGGTGATCGGCACGCCCTACCGCATCGAACTCAACGTCAACACCGAGAAGCCATTGTCGCTGAAAGCCGGCGCCACCCAGGCCGATCTCAGCCAGTTGAAGGAACTTGCACCCAAACTGCGTCTGAAAGTGCCCGAGCTGGGCTCCGAGGCGGTGGCCGACGTCGATTACCTCGCCTCGCGCCTCAAGGTGGTCAAATGGGTGCCTGCCACCCGCGATGAGGCCGAGGGCCGGACCCCGACCGGCAAGCGCGGGCGCTGGGAGATCGTCGAGGATATCGAGATCAGCACCGGCACGGGGGAAATCATCGCCCCCGCCCGCGACATCACCACCTACGTTGTGGTCTCCGAGCGGACGCCACCCACCATCTGCGATCTGTCGCCCGCTCCCGACAGCACGGTCAAGACCTTCCGGCCGGTCATCCAGGCCCGGCTCATCGACAAAGGCACCGGCATCGCCCAGGGCGCCGAGAACCCGATCGCCCTGCACATCGACGGCATGCCGGCCGATCGGGCCCACCTCAAACTCTCGACCGAGGATCCGACCGAGGTTACGCTCACCTACACCCCGCCGGCCGATCTGACGCCCGGCGCGCATATCGTCACCTTGCGGGTGCAAGATGTGGTCGAGAACGAGAGCGTGCGGCGCTGGCGGTTCGTCATCGACAACGAGCCGCCCCGCATCACCTCGGTGCTGCCGGCGTCGGGTACCGCCCTCGGGGTGGGCCGCCCGGTCATCAGCGTAGTCGCGGCCGACGAGGGCGGCGGGATCGACCCCGAGCGGACGCACCTGACCCTCGACGGCGCCAGCTTGACCGTGCGGTTCGATCCGGTCGCCGGGCGGCTGGTGGCCCACCCGCCACGCCGCCTGCCGTCGGGGGTGCATCGCGTGCAGGTGCAGCTCGAAGATCGTGGCGGAAAGAAGGTCGCTCAGACCTGGGATTTCCGCACCGATGTCGAACCGCCCGAGATCAGGCTGGTACAGCCGGCCCCCGGCCGCGCCCTCGACCGGATCGACCAACCGCTGATCCTGGGCGTGCAAGACCGGGGCACCGGTCTCGACCCGCGCCGGCTGCTGCTCGATCTCGATGGTCATCTGCTGGGCCCGAGCCGCGACCTCGAAGTGACCGATGTCTTCTCCTACGATCCGGTGCTCGGCCAGGTGCGCGTGCAGCCGGCCGGCGGCTTCCGGCCCGGGCCGCACCGGGTGCTGCTCTGTGCCGAGGACCGGTTCGGCCATGTCCAGGTGGCGGTGGCCACCTTCGCGGTCGATGTCACCCCGCCGCAGGTGACCTGGCGGGCGCCCGGCCCCGATTGGCAGGTGCCGGCCGGCGCCGTCACCCTCCAGGTTCAGGAAGAGAGCCCGGGGTTGCAGATCCAGACGGCGGTGCCCTACCGCTACGATCCCTGGTCGGGGATGCTGGTGCTGCTGCCGCCCGCTACCGCGGCCGGGTCGCTCGAGGTGACCCTGGTCGATGCCGCCGGGTTCACCGCCGTCAGCCGGATCGACCCGACCTCTGGGAAGTTCTCGGTCAAGCGGGGACGCCTCCTGGCCTGGTGGCAGGCCCTGATCTGGTGGAGCACGCTCATCGGCATGCTCGTCGCCGCCGCCTACTGTCTGTGGTGGCGACCACCCTTCCCGCCCTTCGCTGCGAGGTTGAAGCCATGACCTGTTGCCGTTCGCATCTTCGCTTTCGCTCAGACCCTCTTCCTCGCGTCGGTCGCACTGGCTCGCACCACGTGATGCCGCCGGCGGCGTCGGGGCCGGCGGCCCCTGGCCAAGGGGCCCAACGGGGGGGCGGTCCGGCTCTTCGAGCCGCGCGCGAGGCGGCGAAATGGATGGGTGCCCCAGCCGTGACGCCCGTCGCGCTTCCTTGGAAAGGGCGTTGGCCGGTGGCGGTTCTTTTGATGGCCGGACTGTGGGCGACCGCGGTGTTCGGCCAGGCCTGGGTGCCGGAGGCGCCGCCAGCGGGGGCGGCCTCGGTGCTGGCGACCCTGCGCGGCCTGCGCGACAAGGTGTTCGTGGTGACAGCCGATGAAGAGGTGCGCTGGTTGCAGCGGCATCTGTTCTTCCTCGACGGCCTCTACCGCGAGCCGGGCGAACCGGTGGGCAAGCCGGTCTCGGTGGCTCTGCTGAAGGGCGAATGGGAGGTGGCACGGCAGGCCCTGGCCACGGCGCCGGCCGGGCCGATGACCGAATGGCAGGCAGGGTTGCTCGCCTTCGTCGAGCAGCGGTATGACGAGGCGGCCACGCGGTTCGGCGGCCTGGCCGGGCAGCCGGGCGAACTGGGGAATCTGGCGCGGCTGTGGGCCGGACGAGCCCAGGTGCGGGCCTGGCAGCACCCCGAGACCGCCCTGCGCGACGTGGTGACGGCCCGGCTGCAACGGGCGGCGGGCGGGGCGGCCCTGACGGCCGACGAGATCGTCGATCTGCTGCATGGCTTGTACTTGCTGCGCGAAGATGGCGAGGTGGTGCGGCAGGCCGATCGCTACCTGGCGCGCCTGGAGAAAGATCCGCGCTTCTACTTCCCGCTGGCGCTGACGTTGATCCGGCTCGGCCGCCTCGAGCAGGCACGAGGCGCTTTGGCCCTGGCCATCAATCTGGGGGCGAAGCATCCGCGGGTGTCGCAGACCTACGTGTCGGTCAGCCAAAACTTGAACCGCCCCGAGGAAGCCTACCGGGAGCAGGTAGCAGCCGATGTGCTGTGGGGCGACCAACCGCGGCCCAGGCTGGAAGGAGGACTGGCAGCGGGTACTCCCAGCGGGGGCGGCAGCCTGACCGATCGGCCCGATGGGCGAGCCGACGAGTGGTTCGCCGTCAGGCCGGCCGATATCGTGCGACGGGCCGGGGTCGATCGTCCGACCGCCCGGCTGGCGGCGGCGCGGTCTTGGTTGGCTGGGGTCACCGGGGCGGGGGTCGGCCTGGCGCGGGAGGCCCTGGGCGACCTGGCCTGGCTCACCGGCGCCGAGGCGGCCCGCCCGCCCGCTGCCGGCGGTGCCCCAACCGGCGCGGCGCCCACGGCGGCTGCTCCGAGCGGCGCTCCGGCCAGCGCCCCCGCGAACACCCCGCCAGGCGCTGCCGGTACCTCTGCCGGATCGGGCGCGCCGTCGGCGGGGCCGCCCGGGGCCACCGTCAGCGCTCCGGCGGTTCCGGCGGGCGGGCCGGCGGCGGCCGCCGACTTCTACCGGCAGGCGCTCGAAGCCGATCCCCTGTTGATGGCGGCCCGCTGGAAGCTGGTGATGGCCAGGCTCGAGCAGGGGAAGCACGGCGCCGCCTTCGACGAGTTCCTGGCCCTGTCCGCCTGGACCACCCTGCCGCAGGGGTACCATGCGGTGGCGCGCTGGCGGACGGCGGCGCCCGAGGTCTTCCAGGCGCTGGCCGATCTGTTCGCTCGCTCGTTGTACGCCGCCCTCGAGACGGCGGCCGCCGATCCGGAAGATGCAGCGCCCTGGCGTACGGCCGCGGCGGTAGCCTTCAGCCTCTTCCAGTTCGAGCTGGCGGCTCGGTACGCTCGGGAGGCCCAGCAGCGGGCGGGGGCGAGCCCCGCCGTGGAGTGGCTCTTGCACCTGGCGCGGTTCCGTGAGGCCGAGTATGCCCAGCGCCCGCTCGACGATGCCAAGGCCCGACTGATGGTGACGGCGCTGACCCCGCTGGCGGAGAGCTTCCCCGACCCGCTGCCCGACGTGCTGTGCGCTCGCCTCCATGACGCCCTCAAGCAGCCCGAGCTGGCGCGGCTGCACTGGCAGCGGGCCCTGGCCCGCAAGGCCGAAGACCCGACCGTGCTGTTCGTCAACGCCCGGTTCGCCCTCGACAAGGGCGACACCGCCAAAGCTCGCGAGCTGTTCGAACGCCTGTTCCGGCGGGAGTACACGACCGGCACCGCCGCCCTGGCGCGCCACCTCTGGCAACGCCTGAGCCGCCGGGCCGCCGCCGGCGATCAGGAGGGCACGCGATGAACCGGAACCTGCCTGCGACGAAGATCCTGCACTCATTCTCGCCGCGCCGGCCGCGCCGGTCGCCGCGGCGCGCGGTGGTCTGGCTGGTGCTGCTGGCGCTGTTCGGCGCCGATCTAGTGCCGTTCGGCGGGGTCGGGTCCGGGCCGCGCCCGGGTCGACCGGCGCCTCGGGTCGTCGAGGTCGAGATCGAAGCTGCGGCTGCGGCTGCGACTGCGGCGGCCGGGCGGCCCGGCTCGGGGTTCGGCGGCCCGGCGGCGGCCTGGGCCCAGGGCCGCGGCGCCGGCCGCATGAACCCGCCCGGCGGGGGGGCACCCGCCGCCCCCTCTCCCGCCCCCGCGCCGTTGGCGGCTGCGGCCGCTCCGAGCGCGGCAGTGGCCGGCATGCCCGCCCTGGCCGGCGCGGGCGCGGTGCCCGAGGCGCTGCTCGACGCCGGCGGCCGGCTGGGCCAGGCCCTGGCCCAAGGCATGGCCGAGGGGGCCCGGCAGACCGCCGCCCTGGCGCGCGAGAAGGTCAAGGCCAAGATCCAGGAACTGAAGGAGCAGGTCGGCGAGAACATCGCCTCCTTCGGCCGAGCCATCTTCGACTACGAGACCAAGCTGAAAGAGATGGAGGATCGCCTGGCCAGCGCCACCGCCCTGGCCAAAGACGCCTACATCATGGCCAAGGCGACGGCCGACCTCATCTACGCCACCCGCGGCTACTGGGCCGAGATCCTGCGGGAACCGCTGATCTCGGCGGTGCAGGAAGCTCTGGCCGCCGCCTCGCCGGTGCAGGGCATCATGTTCACCTCCGAGGCCGGGCTGATCCAGGATTTCCTGACCATGCCCAAGGACAAAGAACCGGTCGACTGGATCGACCGGGCTTCGACGATGATGCAGGTACGGCTCGACGAGATGGTCAAGGCGCTGAACAAGCCGGCCGAGAAGATGATCGTCAAGCACGCCGACCAGTTCTTCGGGAAATTCGGCACCTCCTTCAAGCAGGTGGCCCAGATCTACCGCACCAAGGGCGAACAGTCGATCGCCAAGACCCTGCTCGAGCTGGCCAAGCAGAAAGAGGTGCGCGACAAGCTCAAGGAGATGGCCGCGTCGCTGCGGTCGGCCCTCAAAGACGCCGCCCAGCAGGACAAGCTCGGCCAGAAGATCGACCGGCAGCATAAGGACATTCGAACGCTGCGCAAGAAGATCGAACACCTGCACCGGAAGAAGAACCAGCTCGAACAGCAGCTCGAGCGCCACGCCGCCTTCGGCGACGTGCACCGCCTGGCGGTGAAGAAGGGGCGCGACATCAACAAGCTGCTGACGCAAAAGAAGAAGCGGCTCGAAGCCCTGGAGGCGCAGCGCCAGAAGCTGTGGGAACCGCTGCAGAAGGTGGCCGACGTCAAGGCCCGCGAAGAAGCCGCGCTGGATCGCCTCACCGCCGCGCAGGCCCGGCTCGATGAGCTGAACAACCGGCCGCTGGCCGCCCGCACTCCCGAGGAAATCGCCCGCGACCACGAGGCCCGTCGGCAGCTCGAGGCCGAGCTGGCCAAGGCCCAGCGAGAAAAACGCCGGGTCGAGGAAGAGAAGCTCGGCTTGCGGCAGGCCCAGTCGGCTGTCCAGGACCTCGAAGCCGAGATGGCCGCGGTGCGGCGCGATATCGAGCGGCTCGAGCGCAAAGCCGAAGCCGCCGACGAATCCTCGCAGGATCTCGAGGGGGAGAACCGCCGGCGCGATGACCTGTCGCAGCAGATCCAAGCCATCGACAAAGAGATCGCGGCCCTCAAGAAGGAGATCGGCGAGACCTACGAGGCCCGCAATCAGATGATCCGGCGGGCCGCGACCGCCCAGGATATCGCCGATCTGATCAAGAAAGGCCGGGAACTGGGCAGCAAGGTGTTCGGCGACATCGACCTCACGCCTGAAAAGGCCTCGGCCTGGATCGACAAGGTCGAGAAGGCCTGGGAAGACGCCGAAAAGCTGTGCGACTACTACGAGGAGAAGAAGCAGCAGTTCGAGGGGATCCTCGAGGAGGCCAAAAAGCTCGATCAGGTGGCCGAAGGCTTCCTGGAGCTGAAGAAGGCCCTCGAAGCGCGCATGGACGACATCGCCACCATCCGCAAGCTGATCATCACCGGGGGGGCGACCGTCGAAGAGATCGACAACCTCAAGGTCTCGATCACCAACTTCCTGACCGGCGGGTTCGGCCATTTGCCGGCCCGCTGCGCCGCCGCCCTCTCGGCCATCAAAGGATTGGACATCGCCAGGTTCGACGCGATCTTCCGCGACAAGATGGGAGGCAGCTTCGTCCTGCCCTCGCCCGACGACGCCCAGTTGAAAGAGCTGCAAGATGCCCTCGCCGCGATGGGGGCCAATTTCGCCCGCGATCTCGTCGATTTCGAGCAGTTCAACGAGTTCGTCAAGACGATCCAGAAGAAGTTCGACAAGCTCGAAGAGCTGTGGGGCGGCGAGAAGATGCAGAAGTTCATCAAGAAATACTCGATCAACGAGAAGTACGAGGAATGGCTCAACAAGCCCTACAAGTGGCTCGAGAAGAAGGTCGGGAAGAAGAACCTGGGCCGCCTCGGCCGCATCT
Organism: Candidatus Ozemibacter sibiricus; assembly: GCA_003327425.1. GTDB lineage: Bacteria > Muiribacteriota > Ozemobacteria > Ozemobacterales > Ozemobacteraceae > Ozemobacter > Ozemobacter sibiricus. Next base: position 72,663 of record QOQW01000013.1, on the reverse strand, counting down.
GCAAGAGCATCGCCCGCATCATCAGCAAATGGGATCTGGACGACCCCGAACTGGCCTGGCAGAGCGACGACCCGGCCGAGATGCTCTTCTACCACGATCGGCCGGTGCCGCTGACCTTCATCGCTTCCGATGCCAATGCCGGGCTCAACCCCGACCCGCTGATGTGGTGGTTCGCCCTCGACGGCAAGCGTCTCGTCCACGACCCGCGCCTGCCCGCCTTCCGCTTCATTCCGCAAATCTACGAAGAGTACTATTTCCAGGAAACCAAGCATAAACAGGGGCTGGTCCAGGTCGTCCTGCCGCCGCCGCCGCCCACCTCGGAGACCAAGGTGCACACCATCAAAGGCTGGATCCGCGACCGGGCCGGGCATGCCTCCAATGTCGTCGAGAAGACCTTCAAATTGCGCTACGATCCCGACCCGCCCACTGTCGTAGTGCGCTCCCCGCCCAGCGACCGGCCGGCTGCCAAGGCCGGGCAGGGGTTCGAGGTCAAGGTCGAAGTGGGCGACTCGATCAGCCGGGTGCGCAAGAAAGACCTGATCTTCTGCATCTCGTCCGCCGACAACCCTGATCGGCGGTTCCTCTATCGGGGCAACGACCCCGAACGCGTCGCCTGGAAGGGGATCGAGGGGGCGTTCAGCTCGGCCAAAGACGAATCGTTCGCCAAGGCCGAGGTGACCTTCCAGGGGCCGAAAGACCTGCCCGAAGGTCTGTACATTCTGACCGTGCGGGCCACCAATGGCGCGGGCCTGGCCATGGGGGTCGATCACACGTTCTTCATTGGCGATTCCTACCAGGATCTGAGAGTCACGCCGACGTTCCATCCGGCCAAGATCGCCTTCACCAGCAGCGAAACCTTCGATCTTGGCTTCACCGCCACCAACTTCAGCTTCATGGAGATCTCGGATATCGAGATCACGCCCCACCCGCTGCCGGCCGGGGCGCCGCTCACCAGGCTCGCCACCGAACCGAAGATCGTCATCCGGGGGGTCGAGGGGAAGACCCGGGCCGATGCGCGGGGCGACTTCCGGGTCGGGGTGAAGCAGAGCCAGCAGAAAGAGAAATTCCAGGTCGGCCTTGTGAAAGAGAACCGAACCTGGGACCTGCACTACACCTTGCGATACCGCTCTGGCGGCGCTTCGGCGAACGAAGGGTGGACAGAACGGCGGCTGAACGTGCCGGTGGTTCTGCAAGCCGAGGGTGCGGCCCGGCCCACCGTCGTGCAGGGCACCCTCGCCTATGAGACGGCCGATGCCGCAGGGCGCAAGACCGGCACCCGGCCCGTGCCGCGCGGCACCCAGATCCGTATCAGCCAGATCTACAAAATGCCGACCTTCGGCGGCGACATGCCCAAGTTCGTCGAGCAGTTCGTCGGGTATGGAGAGATCCGCGATGACAACGGGTTCTACCGGATCCCCGTGCAACTGGTCAACCAGAGCGAGCTGCGCATCCGACTGGTGGCCGACGCCATGGCCGTCGAGACGGTGCGCGAGGTGATCGCGCCGCCGACCGGTCCAGCGGCGGGGGGCGCGGGCGGAGGCCAGCCGGCCGGCGCGGCCGGCACCGCGGCCGGTGCTGCCCCCGCCGCCCCGACTCCGCTCGCCCGCGAGGTGCGGCGGGCCATCGCCGCCGTCGCCTGCCCGCCCAGCAAACGGCCGTACCGGTGCATCACCGAGGCCTTCCGCCTCAGCGCTCCCGAAGAGGGAGCCGACCTCGAAGGCGAGGTGATCGGGCAGACCGTCTACCAAGCCCCCCATCAGATCATTCCCTATCACCATTACGCCGGTGGCGGGCCCAGGTCCGAGAAGGGCATCCTCATCACCTGGGAAGGGGAACTCAGCACCGGAGGCTTCATCAGCCCCTTCGGCATCCGCCTGCAGGAAGGCATGGATGCCGCCGCCGCTTTCACCCTGCAAGGCAATCTGGTCAACGTGCGCAATCCTGCGATGAGCGGGGTGGTCGGCACCACGCCCGGCATCTACTGGCACAATCGCACCGAAGCCCTCTACCTGCTCGACCTGGCGGTGCAGGCCCATTCCTTCGCCAACGAGATGATCCGGGTCTTCGAGCGTATTCCGAGCTTCGCCACCGAGGGTACGTTCATTCCCATCCTGACCAGCACGTTCGAGCCCCCGCCGCCGCCGGACCCGCCCAGCGACATCGTCTACGGCGAGCCGCCGCCGCCAGGGCCGCCGCCCGTGGTGCCGCCGCCGCCCGCCCCGCCGGTCGACGAGAACGTGCCGCCGCCCCCGCCGGCCAAGGAGAAACGGCCGCGCAGTCTGACGTTGATCGCCGAGGCCGGGGCCGCCCGCGTACGCGCCCTCTACACGCTCGATCAAGGCCAGCACTGGGCCTACGCGCCCGACGACAAGGCGTTCCGGCCGGTCGGGGCGCGCTTCCTGCCGGGCGAGGAGGTGGCCATCCTCGATGCCGGTCGCCGGCGGATGCTGGTGGTCGGGCGCGAGGGGCAGGTCAAGGCCGCGGCCGATTGGTTCCCTGACGATGACGGTCTGGTCACGGGCCTGCGTGACCCGCGCTCGCTGAGCGTGGCCGAAGGACCGACCATTCTGGTGGCCGACACCGGCAACCGGCGCGTGCTCGAGCTGACGACCGATCTGACCATGATCTGGTCGTGGGGCGGGGACACGCTGGCTGCCTCGAGCCCGGTGCAGATGCCGCTGGCCGCCGAGCGCCTCGGCAATGGGCATACGCTGGTGCTCGACGGCGCGGTGGGGCAGGTGCTCGAAGTGACGCCTGCTGGCGAGATCGTGCGGCGATTCGGCGAAGCCGACGGGCTGCGCGAGCCGGTCTGTCTGTATCGACGGGCCGGCAGCGATGAATGGTGGGTCGGCGAGAAGAGCGGCCGCCTGCTCTGCTTCGGCGAAGACGGTGAGCGCCGGAAGGAGGTGGTGCCCGGCGCGGCCCGCCCTGGCGGCCCGTCGGGGCCAGGGTCCGGGATTGGGGCCGGGCCTGGCTCGGGGGCCGGGCTCGGTTCTCTCGGCGCGCCTGCCGCCCCGCCGCCAGTTTCCCTGGCCGGCCTGGCCGCCTTCCATGTCACGCCCGATGGCGACATCCTGGCCGCCCGGCGGGAAGCCGGCGAGGTCGCCTTCCTCCATCGCGGGCAGAGCCCGTGGGGTCGCCTGTCAGGCCTGGCCGAGCCCTCGTCGGTCGATATGGGGGTGCATCTGCCGCCGCCGCCAGCTTTCTATGAAACGACGCCCCTGTCGCCCAAGATGAAAGTGCTGGTCGAGCCGCCGGCGGAAGAAGAAGAGGTGGCTGAGGAGTTCGATCCGTGGTACCGCGAGCGCCTCGCCCGCGAAGAAGCGGTGGCGCGCCTGGAGGAAGACGCGGCCGCCCGCCAGGCCGCCGCCCGCCGGGTCGAGACCGCCGTCTCCCTGGCCCTGGCCGCGCCGCGGCGCAGCACGGTGCGGCGCGAGCCCAGCCGGGTGGTCGACATCAGCGGCGCCTTGATCTACTACCCCTTCTCGCCGGCGCATGGTGATCGCCCGGTCAGCTATCCGCACTATGGTTTGTACAAGGCCGAGCGCGGAGCGCCCTGCCTGGGCGTGCATGTCGACCGGACCGACGTCTGGCACGACGATCTGTTCTTCCGGGCCTACGGCGCGTTCGTTCGCCATCGCATCTTCGAGAAGCTCGAACCCGGCATTACCCAGTATCGCCTCGACCAGCGGCACAGCAGCACGCCGCTGGGCCTGCGCGATGCCTGGTACCAGGGCTGGGATACCTTCTTCAGCTACGCCGTGCGCGGCGCGGCCACCCTGCCGCACGTGCAGACCGCCGATCGCCGCCCGCTCGATCCCCTGGCCCTCTACCGCTCGTATGCCGAGAAGGTGACGCTCGAGGCCGACGCTTCGGGTACCTACGGCTGGCTCGACGAGCTGCAGGACAAGCCCGGCCGCGGCCTCAACTGCGAGTTGGCCTGGTCGCTGATGATGTGGCGGCTGTTCGAGACCTACGGCAGCCTGTTCCTGACCAACTTGCGCTCGTACGCTCTCAATGCCGTCTCGCCGAAGTACATGCCGGTCAGCGTCATGGCCGAGCTGTTCGCCGATCAGTTGTCCGATTTCCTGGCGCTGGGCCTGGTGCCGGTCATCCGGCTCGAGACGCCGCGCTCGACGCTGCCGGTGCTGACCACCGCCGCCCCGCGCATCAGCTGGCATGCCAATGGGCTGCTGGGCGGCGAGGATGATCGGCAGCTCAAGTTCACCCTGCTCTACGCCGACAATATCGAGTTCGTCGGGGCGCGCGAGATTCCCATTCCGCACGGCACCCTGCTCGAATTCGACTTCGGGAAGGTGCTGTCGGAAGCAGAGCAGGCCGCCAAGCTGAACCATCGGCTCGGCAACGGCGTCTGGTACTTCCGCGTGCGGTGCGATTCACCCGCCTTCCCTGACGTCGGGGCCAGGTACGGCGCCAGCTCGGGGATCGGGGCGTTCCGCATCGCGGTGCCGACCCAGACCGTGACCGCGGCGGGCGGAGCCGCCTCGTTCACGGCCAGCCCCGGGGTGGCCGGCCAGGTGGTGATTCCGCACGGGGCGGTGGGCGGGCCGCTCGCCGTATCGGCGCAGCCGATCGCCATCGCTTCGGGGGTGACGGGCGACGCCGTGGTGGGCGGCCATGCCATCGATTTCGGCCCCGAAGGGACGAAGTTCACCCCATTGGCCGAGATGCGCTTCGCCTTCGATGAGAAGCTGCTGGGGGGAATCAGTTCCCGCTCGGTGGTGGTCAAACGCTGGGATGCCGAGAGCCAGGCCTGGGTGCCGCTGCGCACCGCGATCGATCCGCAGACCGGCGAAGCGGTCGCCCGCTCGAACAGCTTCTCGGTCTACGCCCTGATGATCGACCAGACCCCGCCGGTCATCACCGGCCTCGACGACGGCCCCGACCCGCTGGGGGCGGGCGCCGCCGACCGCAGCCTGATCACGCTGCGGGCCAGTGAGAACGGTCTGGCCAGCGTGCTCATTCTCGATGGGCAGGGGCGGGTCGTCCGCCGGCTGGCCACCGACGTCGAATTCTCGAACAACACCTTCCGCACCCTGTGGGATCTGACCGACGATCGCGGGCAGCGCGTGCCCGACGGCACCTACGTCTGTCGCGCCACCATGACCGATTTCGGCGGGCATGCGGCGGCGCCCCGCGAGTGCCGGATCCACGTGGCGAGGCAGCCCGATCGCGAGCTGGCCGGGCGGGTCCAGTTGCAGAACCGCACCACCGCCGGCGATGTGCTGGTGACCGCGCTCGATACCACGGTCACCGCCCTGACCGACGCCAGCGGCGCCTTCCGGCTCGCCGGGCTGACCCCCGGCACCTTCGATCTGCGGTTCAGCCGGCCCGGCTACTTCCCCGAGACCCGCATCGGCCTGCCCGCGGTCGCCCCGGGCGGAACCGCGACCGGCGCCGCGGCCAGCGCGGCGCTCGACGTCGAGCTGCGCCATCTGATCGTGCAGGAGGTGCGGTGCGAGCCGGCGGTGGTCACCCCCGACGCCGACGGGCTCGACGACGTGCTGACCTGCGCCTGGCGCCTGGAGCGGCCGGCCCGCCTGCGCGCCGAGGTGATCGACCGTCAGGGCCGGGTCGTGCGCCGCCTGCTCGAAGGGGTTCCCTACCCGGCCGGGCCGGCCACCCTGGTCTGGGATGGCAAGAACGACCGGCAGGATGTGGTCGGCAACGGGTTCTATACTCTGCGCGTCTTCGCCGCCATCGAAGATGTCGAGCTGCTGCAGATCAGCCAGCAGGTGCGGCTCGACGCCGGCCTCTGCCAGGAGGTCTTCGCCTTGCCGGCCGTCTTCTCGCCCAACGGCGACGGCATCGAAGACACCGCCGTCATCACCTTCCAGGTCACCGAACCGGGCCTCGTCTCGCTGAAGATCTTCGATCGCGGCGGACAGCCGGTGCGCACGTTGCTCGATCGCGTCGAAGTGCGGACGGCTTTGTACAACGAGCCTTGGGATGGCAACGACGATCGCGGGCAACCGCTGCCCGACGGCACCTACCGCTACCTGCTGGAGGCCGAGTACCTCGATGGCACGCCCTCGGTAGCGCGCCGCGGGCAGCTCATGGTCGACCGCGTGGCCCCCCAGATCACCAAGGTTTCTCCGCCCAACGGCGCCCGCCTGGCCACCGGCCTGCCCGAGCTGTCGGCGGTGATCGTCTGCAGCCCAGGCGACGTGGCCACCGCCGGCATCCGCCTCAAGATCGACGAGGTGACCACCGAGGTTGACAGCTACGACCCGGTCACCGGGCGGGTCACCTTCACGCCGCGCACCTCTTTGGGGGAAGGCGTCCATATCGCCATCTTCTATGCCTACGACCAGGCGGGCAATGCCGCGCCGCCGGGAGCGGTCAGCTTCGAGGTCAAGCTGCCGCCGGGTCGGAACGCCGCCGGCCAGGAGATCCCCTTCCGCGATCGGCGCCCGCCCCAGATCACCGACCTCGAGCCGGCCGACGGGCAGACGGTCTATGCCGCCAATCCCCTGATCAGTTGCCGCCTGTTCGATGCCGAGGCCGGCATCGATCCGACCACCATCAGCTTCTGGCTCAACGGACAGAAGGTGGCCAATCAGGTCACCTACTACATTCCCGGCCGCAGCGGCGAAGACTGGGACTGGTGGAGCTACCAGCGCGATGTCGTCTTGTACAACCCGCTGACCGGCCAGGTGATGTTCAGCCCCGTGCAGCCGCTCGACGAGAAGACGGCCTGGTACTCATACTCGTTCGAGGCGTGCGACAAGCAGGGGAACCCGGTGCGCTCGCCCACCGTCAAGTTCAAGGTGGTGCTCGACACCCGGCCGCCGGACATCGCCAGCCTCGAACCGGCCGATCAGACCGTCGTCACCGACCGCCGGCCGGTGGTGCGCGCCCGCCTGACCGATACCGGCGGCAGCGGGCTGGCCAAGGAGAACATCCGGTTGTTCTGCAACGGCGAGCGGGTCGATCAGGCCGAGCTGACCTTCGAGGCGGCGACCGGTCTTCTGACCTGGACCCCCGCCATCGATCTCGATCCCGACCAGCAGCACCTGGTCAGCCTGGTCGTCTTCGACCGGGCCGGCAACCGTTCGGCCGAGGCCGTCACCACCTTCTTCTGCCGGCCCGATACCTGGCCGCCGGTGCTGGCCTCGGCCCTGCCGCCGCCGCGCGCGGTGATCAGCACGCGCATCGAGCGCCTCGTCATGCGCTGGATCGACCCCGGCGGGGCCGGGCTCGACGAGGCCTCGCCCCGGGTGACCATCGACGGCCGGCGCGTCTGGCCCGACGACCCGGCCACGCCGGCCCTCGACGGCTATCGCTGGCATTGGGAAGACCCGGCCGGCCGTCGCGTCGCCCGGCTCGAGGTGCCCCTCGCCGTGACCGGGCCGCTGGCGGCGGGCTTCCGCACGGTCGTCGTCTCGGTCGCCGATCGGCAGGGGCATCGTACTGCCGACCAGGTCATCGACCTGCGGGTCTCTGATGATACGGTGCCGCCGGTCATCACCCGGCTGTCGCCCGAGACCGACGACTCGGTGCCGCCGATGGCCATCCGGGTCAGCGCTGCCTTCCACGACGACGACAGCGGCATCGACCTGTCCCGGCTGGTGCTGACCCTCGATGGTCGCCCGATCGCGATCTCGCCCGAGCAGGTGGCCGCCGACGGCACCGGCCTGCACCTGACCGTGATGCCGCCCGCTCCGCTCGAGCGCGGCAGCCTGCATCTGCTCTCGCTGATCGTCTACGACCAGGCCGGCAATCCGTCCGAACCGCGGGTCAGCCTCGTGCGGTGCCAGTGAAGAAGCGGAGGGCGCTGGGACCGAAGCGATCTCAGTCGTTGCCGGCTTCCGAGAGGTAGGACAGATACGCCTCGTGCGCCTCGTACTTTTTGAGGAAGTCGAACAGCGGTTGCTCCTCGACCAGGCCGAACACCATGGCGGCCTTCGTCTCGTCGTAGCGCAGGAAGGGGCCGAGGACGATGTTGTTGAGCGAGTCCTGGCTGACGAGCACGCCGAAATTGGCCGGTAGGGGAATGGCCGGCACCGCCTTGGGATCGATGGCGGTGGCCACAGGGGCGAAGAAGTCGAAGACCTTGGTCCCTTCGGGGAGCATGCGTTTGACCAGCAGGCGGTTGGGGCCGAGAGCGGGCGCGAGGTTCCGCAACAGCAGGGCCAGGCTGTCGCTGGCGGCGGGCAGGAAGTTGCCCACTTCCTCGGGGTGGTCGTCGAGCAGGGCGCATCCTTCCTGCAGGGAGAGGAACGGCTCGAAGACGACCTCGTCTTCGTCGAGGCGGCAGAAGCGCGACAGCACCAGGGGGAAGAGGTCGCCGGTGCCGGCCGGCTCGGGGAAGGCGGGGGCCAGGGCCTGCAGCAGCTGCAAGGTGTTGACCGACAGCAAGCCGTGCTGGATGGCGCGAAAGCAGACGCGATCGGCGGTGAGGGTGCGATTGCCTTTCTTGAGGTAGAGCGCGATGGTACCGATCGTCAGGAAGAACCGGACCCGATCGAAGATCTCGCGGATGACCGCCATGACATCGTGGGGCCCCTGCGGCGGGGCGGCAGCGGTCAGCGAGTATGTGCCGTTCGGCCCCGACGGGGGGCCCTACCACCAACGTCGCCTGGCCTACCTGCAGGGGCTGGCCGAGGCCGGTCGCGCCCCGGCGCCCTGAGCCGATCGCGCGCCGGGGTCGGAGGAGGAGGAGGGGGAGGGTCCTCGCGCCAGCTGGGCGGTGAGAGCAAGCCTGCGGAAATTGATGCCCGTGAACGGCGGGTCCTCGCACCAGCTGGGCGGTGACCGAGGCCGGTGTGACCCGGCAAGGGGAGGTTGAGGTCGACCCCGGCCGCCGGGGGCCGCGCGCCGGTGGTCTCGGCTCTCTGGCTACCCCGATGGCTGATGGCCAAAGGACGATGAAAGGACGAGGACGAGGCCGGGCGGTCAGGGCCGGCCGGCGAATTCGATGACGTTGCCGGCGGGATCGGCGATGCGGAACTGGTGAAGGTCAGGAGCGAGCGCCAGGTATTCCCCGATCATCCGGACGCCGGCCTCGCGCAATCGCTGATAGGACGCGCGGATGCCCTCGCCGGTACGGAAGCACAGGCTGGTACGGGCCTGCAGGGCGGGTTCGGCCACCGGCCGCCGGCCGCCTTCGAGGTACACCACCAGGTCGGGAGTGGCGCGCAGGAGCACGCCAGGCGGCAGCTCGCGCTCCTTGGTGAACCCCAGGACTTCGGTATAGAAGCGCAGGCCGAGGGCGAGATCGTCCACGTAGACAGCGATGCGGTTGAAGGCCTGGATGTTGATCAATCCCATGGTGGCTCCTTCCTTTCGATGGATCCGGGGGGCGGTCAGAGAGGCACGGCGCGCCGACGGCGGCCTGCGAAGCGGACCGTCTCGCGATACCCGGCCGCGCGGGCGAGCGCCCCGGCGCGCTCGAAATGGCGGGTGAGGTCGGCGGGGCGATGGGCATCGGCCGAGATGAGCAGCGGAATGCCACGGTGGTGGGCCGCTTCCAGCAGGGCGGGCGCCGGGTAGGCTTCCGCGGCGGGGCTGTCCCAGCCGTTGGTGTTGAGCTCGAGGACCAGGCCAGCCGCCGCGATGGCGTCGAGGGCGGCGGCGATCTCGTGGCGCAGATCGACCGTCGGCGGCGGGGTGAATTTCTTGGGGTAATCGAGGTGCCCGACGATGTCGAACATTCGGCTCTCGGCCAGGCCCCGGATGGCCTGCCAGTACCCTCGCCAGATCTCGTTGCGCGCGGGTTCGGAAAGGGTCTGCCAGACCGGCGGCGGGGCCTCGATCGGGAAATCGCCCACGAAATGGACGCTGCCGATCAAGAAATCGAAGGCATGGGCGGCGAGCAGAGGCACGAGCCGGTCGTGGGTGGCGGGAATGAAATCGACCTCTAGCCCCACCCGCAGCGGCGGGCCAGGGGGGCCGCCGGTCGCGGGCGCCGCCCCGCTCTGGGCCGTCAGCGCCTGCAAATCAGCCAGTTCGGCCAGATAGGCGGGCAGTTCGTCGGGCGTCATCGACCAGGCCAGGTCGGGATAGGCCGGATGGAGGGCGAGGTGGTCGGAGATGCCGAGTTCGTCGAGGCCACGACGGACGGCTTCTTCCCAGAGTGCGCGGGGCGAGGTGTCGCCGTCGCTCCAGGCCGTATGCGTATGGTACGAGTGGGGCATGGGTTCCTCTCTCGTTCAGCCTACCATGTCTGGCTTGCTGAGGAAAGGCGGGCGGCGCCGTCAGGGCCCGGTCGGGAGCGTGGCGGGGGCAGGGGCGATCCCGGTCCCGGTGCCGGTGCCGCTTTCCGTCTCGGTCTCCATCCGGTCGAGGTCGGCGAGCCGGGCCGCCGCCCGTTCGAACCCGGGGGCGAGACGCAGGGCGGCCCGATATGCCTGGCGAGCCGCCCGCCGGTCGCCGAGAGCGTCATAGGCCTCCCCCATGAAGTAGGGAATCACGTGGTCGTGGGGGGCGAGAGCCCGCGCGCGGGCCAGCTTCTCGAGGGCCGCGGCCGGCTCCTGACGTTTCAATCGCAGCAAGGCCCCGTTCAGGAACCCCCCCGGATGATCGGGAAAGCGAGCGGCCAGCAGATCGAAGGTGCGCAGGGCTTGGTCGTCTTCCCCCAGCCTGACATAGGCCAGGCCGAGGTTGCGCAGCAAGGTCGCGGGCGCGTTCCAGCAGCTCGCCAGGGCCTGTTCATAGGCCTCCACCGCCGCCGCGAACTGGCCGCGCGCGAAGGCCACGTCGCCGAGCCCGGCCAGGCCGGCGGCTGGCTGTCCCAGGGCGAGGCTGCGCCGGAACCGCTCTTCGGCTTCCTCGAGCCGGCCCTGCAGCAGCAGCGCCATGCCTAGGTTCTGGTTGGCCAGGCCCGAGGTCGGCGCGATGGCGGCCGCCCGCGTGAACAGCGCCAGATCATCCTGCCAGAAGCGGGTCTGGCGGAAGGTCAAAGCGCCATACACCAGGGTGAGGCCTAGGATGATGGTCAGGGCTGGCCCACGCCGGGTGGTCGGGGTCGTCGCGCCGCGGATGGCCAACGCCAGAAGCAGGCAGAATCCGAAGGAAGCCAGCAGGAGGTAGCGGTCCTGGATGAGGAGTTCGGGGGCGAGGGCCCGCAGGTGGAGGTAGGGCAGGAGGCCGGCCCCCATCGTCGTCAGCCCGAACCAGACGGGGCGCGGGCCGGCGGCTCCCAGGCGGGCGCGGTGGACGAACAGGACAAGGCTGGCGATGACCGCCATCAGGCTTCCCCAGAAGCGGGGATCGGCCGCGGTTCCGACCCAGGCGACGGGATAGACGGGGGACAGCTCGAGCGGCACGAACAGCAGGCGGAGGTACTCCAGCAGGATGATCGGCAGCGTATAGCAGGCGACATTCCACGGCAGCGGGCTGTGGTCGGCGGTCACGCGCAGCGTGCCGCCCAGGGCGAGCCAGCGGATGGCCAGATAGAGAGCCACCGTGGCCAGGGCCGGCCAGATGGCCTGGAGGGCCGGGCCGATCCGTGGCCAGAAGCTGGGTGCCGGGGGCGACGTCGGCTCGCTCGGCCGGCGGCTGGTATCCTGAAGAGAGGCGGCCTCTGAACAGGGGTCGGTGGAGATGCCCTCCGGTGGCGAGACGTTCGGCGAGGCCGCGGCGGGAAGAGCTGGCGTCGGGTCTCGACCGAAGATCAGCTCCCAGGCGAGCAAGATCACCGGAATGGCCAACGCTCCCTCCCGCGACAAGAGGCCGGCCAGCAGGGCTGCCAGCGAGGCGAAGCGGGCGGTCGGGCGGCCGGTGTCCTGATGCGCGATGTGGTAGTGCAAGGCCAGGACGAAAGACACCCCGAGCAGCGTGTTCCCGAAGAGGCTGACCCAGGAGATCGCCTCGACATGGACGGGATGCAGGGCGAAGAACAGGGCCGCGGGCCGCCAGACCCACGGATCGGGACAGAGGCGCCGGAAGAGCGAGGTGGCGGCGGTGAGCATGACCAGCGCGAGGACGAGGTTGATCAGCCGCCACCAGAAAGGATTCGCTCCGAAGGCCTGCCAGGCCAGGATGCCCAGGCAGGTCGGCAGCGGGCGATAGCGGCCGGCCGTTCCTGCCTCCTGGGTCAGGGTGGTGGTCTCTTCCTCCAATCGGAAGAACGCGCGCGGCAGTTCGTCCCAACTCGACAATCGGGGATTGCCGAGGACCAGATTGTGCTCGTCGAAGACGAAGCCGCCGGCCAGGGTCGGAACATAGGCGGCGATCGTCAGCAGCACCACGGCCAGCAGAAACAGGCGGTCGCTGGTGAGGAAAGAACGGTCCTGATGGCGGTCGGGAGCGGACATGCGGGCGCGTATCTTCTGCCCCAGGGGGAAACGGCGGTCGAGAAGAGCCTCTGCAGTTTACCACGAAATCGGTCGGTCGTTCGGCGAAAAGGGGTTCGGAATGCCGGGGATTCGGCCGATGAAGATCTCGAGATCTTCCAAGACGAACAACCAGGAGGCACCCGAATGATCCTGCCCGACACCCCCCTCTACAACTCCAAGACCGACGCCGAGTTCCGGATCCGGATGATTCACCACATCCGCACCACCTTCAAGGATCTGCTGTCGCCGGCCGATCTGAAGCTGCTCGATCTGCCCAACGGCCTCGATCTGCTCCAGGCCAGGGTGCATCAGATGCTGTATGATGCCAGTCACGGGGCCATCGATCTGCGCCCGGCCGACGCCCGCAAGGTCGCCGCCTGATCGGGGGGGCCACGCCTTCTTGACCTGATCGTTCCGCTCGGCGGCCCGCGCCCGTCGATCTTCCCAGGGGGCGGGGTCCCGTGCGGTGGACGACCTCATCCCTCGGCCTTCCCAGCCGAGGGATGCGTCATTTTTGGGGGCGCCAGCGGCGCGCTCGGCCTTCTCTCTTGTCCTTCTGCCTGGGCGACGCCGCCTGTCAGCGGGTCGGGGCGGGAGCGGGGCGGGGCGGCTCCTGACGTCGGCGCCACCAGCGGAGAACTTCCCCGATCCACAGCACCACCGACGTGCCGGCGATGATCTCGATCCATTCCTCCAGCGAGAGCGGGACCGTGCGGAACATCTCCTGCCCGAACTGGACGATCAGGATCTGCACGATGAAGATGGTGGGCGCGATGATCAGAAAGCCGCGGTTGCGGCGCAGCCCTTTGAACGCTGAGCTGTTCAGGCCGAGACAGCGGGCGTTGAACAGGTTCCAGAACTGGAGCATGACGAAGACGCTGAAGAAGATCGACAGTTCGCGCGTGGTGGTCACGCCATCGGCCTGGATCGAGCGCAGATACCAGATCAGGAAGAGGAAGAAGGCGCCGGCGGTGCCGAAGATGCCGCGCGCCATGGCCGGGGTCACGATGAACTCCTCGGGATGGCGGGGCGGGCGGGTCATGACCTTCCAGTGCGGCGGCTCGGTGGCCAGGGCGAGGGCGGCGAAGGTGTCCATGATCAGGTTGACCCAGAGCATCTGGATGACGGTGAGCGGCAGCTTGACCCCGATGAACGGTCCGCAGAGGGCGATGCCGAGGGCGACCACGTTGATGGTCAACTGGAACAGCACGAACCGCTGGATGTTCTCGTAGAGCGACCGGCCCCACATGATGCCGTTGACGACGCTGGGGAAGCTGTCGTCGAGCAGGATGATGTCGCTGGCCTCCTTGGCGACCGAGGTGCCGGTCTGCCCCATGGCCAGGCCGACATTGGCGTGGTTGAGGGCGGGCGCATCGTTGGTGCCGTCGCCGGTCACCGCCACCACGTGGCCGGCTTCCTGCAGCAGCTTGACCATGCGCATCTTGTCGGCCGGGCGGGCCCGCGACAGCACCTTCAGCCGCTGGGCGGCGGCGCGGGCCTCCTCGGCGGGCAGCTCCTGGAACGCTTGACCGGTCATGTGGACCTCGGGCCCGTCGGTCGGTTCGACCAGCCCGATCTGGCGGGCGATCTCGAGAGCGGTCTCCGAATTGTCGCCGGTGATGACCTTGACCTGCACGCCGGCGGCGCGGCAGGCCTTGATGGCGGTGGGCACCTCGGGGCGCAACGGGTCGGCGATGGCCACGAACCCTTGCCAGATCAGATCCTGGCCGATGGCCTGCGCGTCGGCGTCCGGCGCGATCTGCGGATCGTCGCGGTAGGCGAACCCGAGCGTGCGCATGCCGCGGGCCTGGGCGTCGCGCAGGTCGCGGGCGATGGTCGCCCGCTCGTCGGCGAGCGGTTTCACGCCGTCGGTGGTCAGAATATGGGTGGACCGGGCCAGCAACTGTTCGGGGGCCCCTTTGAAATACAGCACGCGCCGTCCGTCGAGCGCCGAGCGGCCCAGGGTGGCCATGAACTTGCGCTCGGTCGAGAAGGTCCATTGGCGTTCGATGGCGAAGCCCTGGCGCAGCGGCAGGTAATCGTGCTGCTGGGCCTCGAGCCAGAGCAGCAGCGCCCCTTCGGTGGGGTTGCCCAGCGCCGTGGTCTCCTTGCCGGGCTGGCGCGACAGGTTGGCGGTGCTGTTGACCGCGATCGACTCGGCCAGGCGGCGTTGCCCTTCGGTCTGCAGCCGGCCGGCCAGCAGGGCCTTCTCGAGCGAGGGGAAGAAGGCGGCCTGCACCTGCATCTTGTTCTGGGTCAGCGTGCCGGTCTTGTCCGAGCAGATCACGGTGGCCGCGCCGATCGTCTCGCAGGCGTGCATCCGGCGCACCAGATTGTTGGCGGCTGTCATCTTCCGCATGCTGTAGGCCAGGCTGAGGGTGACGCTCATGGCCAGCCCTTCGGGGACGGCGACCACGATGATGGTCACCGAGATCATGAAGAACTTCAGAAATTCCTGGGCGGCGGCGAGGGGAAGCCATTCGGCCGGCGAGGCGGGAACGACCCCCGTCAGGGTGCCCAGCAGCACCGCGCCGACAAACAGGGCGGCGCCGTACCCCAGCGACTTCAGCCACGGGCCGACCCCCTCGGCCTCGAGCCACTCGGGCAGGTCGAGCCGGCGGCCCGCCAGCTCGAACGCGTCGCCGACGATCGGAACCCAGACCTTCATCAGCCCGGTCATCACCGCCGCGCCCAGGATCAGCGCGAAATGCCACTGCTGATCGGTGAGGGGCAGCTCGCCATTGACCATGTCGCGGCCGACCAGGGCCAGGAAGGTGGCGAGCGCCACCGCGAAGCCGACCACGCCGATGACTTTGCTGAGCCGCTCGAGCTGGCGCTTCAGGGGCGTGTCGCTCTTGGGATCCTCGGCGGCGGCGCGCGCCGTCTTGCCGATCTCGGTGTGGTCGCCGACCGCGGTGATCTCGATGACGCCGTGGCCGTCGGCCACCATGGTGCCGCGCAGGAGCCGGTTGGGGGCATAGGCATGCTCGGCATACCGGTCGAGGTCGCCGTCCGGCACCGGAAATTTATTGACCGGGTGCGATTCGCCGGTGAGCTTGGCTTCGTCGACCTGCAGCGAGACGGCTTCGACGACCACGCCATCGGCCGGAATCTCGTCGCCCGTTTCGATCAGCACGAGATCGCCCACCACGAGATCGGACTTGGGGACCGTCGTATACCGGCCGTCACGGATGACCTTGATGGGCACTTCGTCAGAAACTTTGTTCAGGATGTCGAATTCCTGGTTGGCCCGGTATTCGTTCAGGAAGGCGAGCGTGGTGGCGAGCAGGATGGCGATGACGATGCCCAGCCCTTCGAGGTAGTGGCCGTCGATGAAGCCGACGGTGATGGCGATGACGGCGGCGATCATCAAAATCCGGATGATCGGATCCTCGAACTTCTCGAGGAACTGGATATACCAGGGGTCGCGCTCGGGCGGGGTCATCAGGTTCGACCCGTGGCGACGGCGACTCTCTTCGACCTGGGCGGCGGTCAACCCGTGCAGGGAGGGATGGGTGGAAGTTGGGGAAGGTGGGTGACTCATGGCGTATCTGAATGACACTCTAGCAACCCTACAGATGAAAAAGGCTGCGGGTGATGGACCGTGCCCGGCCAACGACCTGTCTTCGCCAACGCTTTGCCCTCGACCTCCTGGGGAAAGCCCACCTGGCCACGATGTTCGAGATGCTCTGGCACCTGAGCCAGCAGCGACTCATGTTTCTTGGAAAGGCTATCTGTACCCATGCTAGAGTGTCTCCTGAATACATTCGTTACCCCAGAAAGGCGAGGCTTTCCGAGGCCGACTGAGTATAACCTGTCCGGCGATGAAAAGAAAAGCGCCGTTCCCGGTGCGCGTCGACCAGCTTGTCGCCATGGCGAAGGCGGTTCCTGGCATTCCAACCCGGTCATGGCCTGATGGTCCACCTCTTCGGAAAACCCCGCGGTCGCCCGATCAGGCTTTCATCACGCAGAAGACGGAGCGATCGTTGAAAGGGAGCAAGGGGAGGCGCCACGGTCGGTGGCGCTGGATGAGCGGGGTTGTTCTGGTCATGGCCTGTCTGGGCTGGGTGGCCGGCGGTCGCGTCGAGGCCGCGGCGGCGCCGGTGGCCCTCGTCGGCAGCGCCCGTCCCGATTTCCGGCCCGGCTCGTGGTCGGAGGGCGTCGGCCGCTGGATCCTGCGCCAGGCGCGGCAGGGGCGGGTGCTGGTGCTGACGCCCGAGCCGTTGGTCGATGAACTGGCCCGCTACTTCCTGCACCTGGGGGCGGCCTCGGCCGAGGTGGTCGAGATCCCCACCCGCTATCAGGCCGATGCCCCCGACCTCTACCGGACCATCGCCGGGGCCGACGCCCTCGTCTTCCCCGATGTCGCGCCGTGGAAGACGGTGACGACCTGGCGGGGCACCCGCACCGAGAGCGCCATTCGCGACCACTGGCGAGCCGGGAAGGTGCTGGCCGGCTTCGGCGCCGGGGCCATGCTGCTGGGCAGTCCGCTGGCCGACCGCCGCCTCGGCGTGCTGACCGCCTCGGAAGCCCTGCGGTGCCCGCGCCCGCCGCGCCTGACCTTTACCGACGATTTCTTGCAGGTGCTGCCCGGGGTGCTGATCGAGCCCGCCTTCCTGCGCGAAGGACGCCTACCCCCCCTGCTGCTCGGACTGGCGGCTCGCCAGGCCGGAGCGACCAGGTGGCCAGGGGAGGGAGGATGGGGCTCGCCGGGCCTGGCAAGGGAACCGTCGGGCATGCCCGGCCCGGCCACCGGGGCCACGGCTGACGGGGCCACGTCTGACGGGGCTACGGCTGAGAGGGCCAGGGCGGCCGCTCGGCCTGGAGACCGCGGGCTCGCCTGGCGTGGACCGCTGCTCGGCCTCGGTCTCGATGAGCGGACGGCGCTGGTCATGGAGGCCGGGGGGCCGGCCACCGTTCTGGGCGAGGGGACCGTCTGGTTCCTGGTTCCTTCCGCTTCGTCGGTGGTGCGCCTGGATCCGCGGCGGCCGCCGGTCTTCACCGATGTGCGCGCCGCTCTGCTGACCGAAGGGTTCGTCGTCGACCTGACCGGGCCCCAGGTGGTGAGCACGCCGTCCTCAGCGGTGCCGGCCTTTCCCGATCCGCCGCCCGCCTCGCCCTGGACGCTCTGGACGATCGATGGCTCGCGCGAAGAAGCGGCCGCCGCGGGCGAGATGCAGATCCTGCAGCATACGCATGAGCCGCTGGCCCTGCAACTGGGCCTGCTGCACCGCGTGGCCGGGCGACGGACGGTGCCGTGGGCGGTGCTCATGCCGAACATGGCGGCGGCGCCCGAGCTGATCGAGAACCGCATCGGGGGCGTCTTCTGGGCCCTGTCGCAGCAGCCGGGGCAGGTCGGCGTGCTGCTCGATCGCGGGGCCAAGGCCGAAGTCGAGGCGGCCGGCTGGCTGACGCCGCTACCGATGACCGAGCAGGCGTCGGTGCTGATCATCGATTCGCGCGAGGCCCAGACCCGCGCTGCCTCGCGGTGGAAATCCTGGCCCGATGCGGCCGGCCCGCGCCAGTCGGTGGCCCTCTTCCCCCTGCGTCTGCACCTCATCGACAGCAAAGTCCGCTTTTCCCTGCCCACCGGCGTGGTCGAAGCTGGCCGTTAGGAACGGTTCAGGCCCGGTCGAAGAGCCGTTCCCCGGGCGGAACCAGGCGGGCCGGCGCGGGCTGGCGAGAAGCATTCGAGGCTGGGGGCCAGGGCTGGAGGCGGGCCTGGGGGCCGTCTTAGCGGAAGATCATCGTTCGACGCCGTTTTGGACCCGCCTGAGAAGAGCATGCAACGCCGCCATGGGATCAGGGGCGGTCGGGTGGAACCCGCCGGGCGGGGGCGGTCCCACGGCGGCGGTGAGCAGGCCGGACAACCGGGCCAGTTCTTCCTCGGTGAGCGTGCGTTTCATCTGGCGCACGCGATCGGTGATCACCAGACCGGACGGGCGGCTGATCGGCACCTCCCGCTCTTCCACGACCAGCTCTTCCAGGGCCGACCACGACACGGGGCCGATCTTCCCGTTCTTGTACATTTCGCAAAAGGTGATGGCCAGAGCGGCCAGGGGCGTCGTCGGTGGCGCCAGCCCGTCGGTCGCCGCGGCGGCTCCCTCGGGCGAGGAGGCCTCCCCGAGCGTGGTGGCGGCCGGCCCTTGCTCGGCCAGCAGCTCGAGGAGGCCGGCCGCCATCCAGGGGGCGAGGATCTCGCGGCTCTCCAGGCCCCGCAAGAAGGCGAGGCCGGCGGCGAGATCGAGCCGGCCGTCCTGGACGCGGTCGGCCACCGGTCGCACGGCGGCCAGCACGGCGTCGGTCACGGCTGGCGGCAGGCCGCACCGGCGGGCGGTGCGCTCGGTCGACCACGGCATCGCCTCGGCACAGCCCCAGCGCAAGGTCTGCCAGATCCGGGCGCCGACCCACCAGCCCAGCAGCGCCACCAGCAGCGCCACCCCCAGGCAGCCCCAACGGCCACGGCCGCGCTGCGCCACGGGTGAGCGGCCCTCCGGGTCTGGATCTGGCGGCCGGCCGACCAGGGCCGGCGCGTCGCCGGCTTGACAGGGCGCAGGCGTTCCCGCACCATGGTGGGACGTCGGCGGCGCCGTGAAAGAAAGGGATGGCATGGGTCGGAACCTGTTCCTGTATGCTACCACGTTCATCTGCGGCATGACGGTGATGGCGGTCGAACTCAGCGCCAGCCGTCTGATGGCGCCCTACTACGGCAGCTCGATGATCACCTGGACCGTGCTGATCGGCCTGGTCATGCTCGCTCTCAGTCTGGGCAACGTCCTGGGCGGGCGCCTGGCCGACCGTCCCGGCACCGAAGATACACTCTTCAAACTGATCTGGGTCGCCTCCCTCTGGATCGCCTTGATTCCGCTGGTGGGTCGCTATGTCATTACCGGGTCCTTCTTCCTGCTCGCTCTGGTCTTTCCTGACTCGCTGCTGCTGGCCGGCACCATCTTCAGCTGCCTGACCATCTTCGGGGTGCCCTGCCTGCTGCTGGGGGCGACCACTCCTTGTCTGGTCAAGCTCTGTCTGCCCGACCTCGACCGCACCGGGCGCGTGGCCGGGGAATTGTACGCCCTGTCGACGGTGGGCAGCATCATCGGCACCTTCGTGCCGACCTTCCTGACCATTCCGCTGCTCGGCACGGCCCGCACCTTCCTGCTCTTCGCCGTCGTGCTCAATCTGATCGCCGATGTCCATTTCCTGTCGCGGGCCGTCGGCCGCCCGCGCCTGGCGGCGGTCACCCTGCTGCTCGTCGGGCTGCTGCTGGCGCCGCTGCCCACCTCGTTCGCCTTCTGGAAGGATCCGCTGTTCGAAGGGGAATCCCTCTACAACTACCTCCAGGTCGCCCGCACTGCCGGCGGCGGCCTCGCCCTCTCGACCCACGTCGAGATCGGCCATCAGTCGGTGTTCTACCCGCATCACGAGCTGTCGAGCAGTTACTGGGAATACGCGCTGGCGGCGGCGCTGCTGCGGCCGGGCTTCGCTCGCGGCCAGCCCTGGCATGGCCTCATCCTCGGGTTCGGGGCCGGCACTTTCGCCCGGCAGGCCCGTCACTTCCTGCCCGGGGCGACGCTGACCGGCGTCGAGATCGATGGCGCCATCGTCCAGGTCGGTCATCGCTTCTTCGATCTGGCCACCGAGGCCGCGCGGGTGGTCATCGACGATGCCCGGGCCTTCCTGCGGCGGCCCGACCCCGCTCGCTACGATGTCGTGCTGCTCGACGCCTTCCAGGATGTCACCGTTCCCTTCCACCTTGCCACGCGCGAGTTCTTCGCCGAGGTCGCCGCTCGGATGGCCGCCGACGGCGTGCTGGTCGCCAACGTCAACCTCCGGTTCGAGGGGCGTGACGGCCTGCTCGCCCACCTCGCCCAGACCATGCGTACCGTGTTCCCCTGCGTGCGGCGGTTCGACGTGCCGGGCAACATGAACTCGCTGCTGTTCGCCACGCGCCATCCCGACGCCTGGGAAGCCTTCCGCGCCCACGTCGAGGCCTGGCCTCGCGACCACGCCCTGGCCCCCCTGCTGCGCGAGGTGCGCGCCCTGGCGGTCGAGCAGCCGCCGGGGCCGTTGGTGCTGACCGACGACCGGGCGCCTGTCGAGTTCCTCACCCAGGAGATCCTCGACGCCCTCGTCCGCGATGGCTTGCGCGAGCTGCTGGTGCGCCTCTTCGCCGCTCTCGCCCGCTCCTGAACCGCTCTCGCCCGTTTCTGACCCGCCCCGCCCCTCCAAGACGGGCTGCCCCTCTCATCTCCCGAAACCCGCTGAAGACCGTCGCACCAGGCAGGGTGCCGGATGGCCGCGCCGCGTCTCCGCCTGCCAGCGCGGGGATCTTGTCGCTCGAACCGGCGCCGACTTGTATGTAATGGGCGCTCCGATCGATGGGCGGCGGTGCATTGACGAGCCGTCTGCCCTGCGCGTCGATCCGAGCTGCTGCGTGCCGGTCGCCTAGCGCTTGTTCGCGGAACCGCTTCCGAAGCGGGAGACCGGCGCACGCGGCGCCCCTCGGCCCGGCTCGCCCTCCGTCAGAGGGGCGCGCTGGATGGCGCCCGGCCCGAACTTCTCGCGGATGGCGTCGAGAGCACGGTCGAGCAGTTCGCGGCGCCGCAGCTCAGGATCGGGGAAGAGGGCTGGTTGCACCGGCGTGCGGCAGAGGTGGCTGACCGCGATGCCGATCAGACGCACGTCGAGCGGCAGGGGAGTCTCCTGCAGGAGGCGACGGGCGGTCTCGAAGATGGTCTGGGTGGCTTGCGTCGGCTCGGGTAGGGAGGCGGTCTTCGTCTTCTGCGTGAAATCGGCGAATTTGAGCTTGAGGGTCACCTTGCCGGCCAGCCAGTCGGCGAGCCGCAGCTCGCGGCCCAGGCGCTCGGCCTGCGCCAGCAGCCACATGGTCAGCACGCGCCAGTCGCGCGTGTCGTGCGGCAGGGTGTCCTCGGCGCCGAACGACTTGGGCTGGCTGTCGGGCTCCACCGGCGAGGGGTCGATGCCCAGGGCCCGCTCGTAGAGCAGCGCGCCCAGCTTGCCGAGATGGGTTTCCCAGAACTCGGCCGGAAAGCGGAAGAGGTCTTCCACCTTGTACACCTGGAATTTTTTGAGCAGTTCTTCCGCCTTGGGGCCGATGCCCGGCAGCCGCGCGATCGGTTGCGAGCGCAGAAAGGTGCGCACCCGCTTCTCCTCGAGGATGAACAGGCCGTCGGGCTTGTTCTGTTCCGAAGCCAGCTTGGCCAGGAATTTGTTGGGGGCGATCCCGATGGAACAGGTCAGCCCGGTCTGGGCCCTGATCTGCTGCTTGAGGTCGTGGGCCAGCTCGGCGGGGGGGCCGAACAGGCGCGCGGTGCCTGATAGATCGACGAAGGCCTCGTCGATCGAGGTCTGCTCGACCAGGGGCGAGATGTCGCGCAGGATCGCCATGATCTGCTCGGAGACCTCGAGGTAGCGATCCATGCGCACCGGCCGGACGACCGCCTGCGGGCAGAGGCGCCGGGCGGTCGCCATCGGCATCGCCGACCGCACCCCGTAGCGGCGTGCTTCATACGACGCGGCCGAGACCACCCCGCGCGTCGTGCTGCCAACCAGCACCGGGCGGCCTTTCAAGGTGGGATCATCAGCCTGCTCGACCGACGCGTAGAAGGCGTCCATGTCGAGATGCATGATGCAGCGCGGTCCGTCGTCCCTGGGCACGTCGTTCCTCGGTGGCGACAAGATGGGGAAGAGGCTGGCGATGAGAAGATTGTGACCGGTCCGACCGGAAACGTCAACCCCCAGTCAAATGCCGGCGTTTTCAGATGAACCAAAGTTCTTGCCAAAGGCGGAATTAGCCGTTTAAAATCCGCGAAGGCCGTTCTCCCAACCAAATGTTGCTACGATCATCCACCAATAATGTAAGGGGCGGTCCATCTTTCCAATACCTAACAGGCTACTTGCCCGAAAATGCTCTTTCCGCAAAGGTAGAAGCTCCTGGTCTGCAGAGAGGTGAATAAAATACCAATGTATAATTTCAACCGAATCAAGATAACCGGATTCAGGAGGCTGATGAATCTGGACCTCGCAATCAGGCCGCTCATGGTTCTGATCGGTCCGAATGGCGTCGGGAAGACCTCATTTTTGGATGCCCTCTCCATCCTTTCTGCCTCGGCATCAGGCAATCTGAACCGGACGTTGTCGCAATTCGGCGGTATCGCCAGCCTCCTGAGCCGTGGAAAAAGCGAAAACCTTTCCTTCCTGGTCGATATGACAGTTCCCGGCCATGAGCCTCTTAAGTATGAACTTAGCCTTGCCCCTAAGGGGCAGGGCTACTCTATCTGTAGAGAATTGTTATTCCAGCGACAGTCTGGTCACCCTCAGCCTTTCAAGCACATCGATTCGTCCGATGGCGACATCAGATATTACGAAACAGAAAGAAGGCGTTTGGTCCGTCCTGATTGGGAGCACAACCCCTTGGAAACCTCGCTCTCGCAGGTCCCGAAAACGTTTCGGCAGCCCGAGGAGCTGAGGCGCATCCTGACGACCGCCACCCAATACCATGCTCTGGATGTCAGCCCCCGTGCTCCCGTGAAAATGCCCCAACCCATGAAACCCGCAACATTGCCAGGGCCAGACGGCGCCGAACTGATTCCCTACCTGTACTATCTCCGGGAAACGGAACGCGATCGGTATGAAGCCATTTTGGACGCATTGAAAACGGCTTTTTCGGATTTCGAGGAGCTGAGTTTCCCTCCCGTAGCGGCGGGAATGTTGTCCATGACATGGAAGGACAAGAAGTTGCGCCAGCCGATCTACATCCATGAACTCTCTGAAGGGACTCTGCGATTCCTCTGGCTTGCGGCGTTGTTGCAAAGCCCCCATCCTTCCACCATCACCATGATTGACGAACCGGAGGTCAGTCTGCATCCCGAATTGCTCAGCCTGATAGCCGATCTCCTGCGCGAGGCCTCCAGGCGAACCCAAATTGTCGTGGCCACGCATTCCGATCGGTTCATTCGGTTTTTGGATCCGCGTGAAGTAGTCGTCATGGACATCGACGAAGAGGGGGGTGCGTCTGCGGCCTGGGCGGATTCCATGGACTTGGACAAATGGCTGGCCGAATACAGCTTGGATGAGGTCTGGCGGATGGGCCGCCTGGGAGGGAGATCGTGAAGATCGCGCTCATCGTGGAAGGAAAAACCGAGAAGGCGTTCCTACCCTCTTTGGAGGCGTTCCTGAAAAATCGCCTGTCTGGCCAAATGCCGCGCATCGACCCGATCCCATATCACGGACGTATCCCGAAAGGGGACCAACTCAAACAGATCGTGGAATTCCTGTTGGGGGGAAAGGACCCCAGGGACCATGTGATTGCGCTGACCGATGTATACACCGGAACGACTCCCCCCGATTTCACCGATGCTCGAGATGCCAAGGAAAAAATGAGGCAATGGGTAGGACCAGAACCGAGGTTTCATCCCCATGCGGCCCAATATGACTTCGAAGCCTGGCTGTTGCCCTATTGGCCGACGATTCAAAAGCTGGCGAAGCATAATAAGAGCGCACCTCGTGGGAACCCGGAAACAGTGAACCACCAAAAGCCGCCTGCTCGACGGATAAAGGAAATTTTCGAAATCGGCAAGTGTCGTGACAGCTACGTCAAAGCGCGCGATGCCGGACGGATTCTCAGGGAAAATGACCTTATCATCGCTATCCGCTTATGCTCCGAGTTGAAGGCCATGATCAACACCATTCTTTCTTTGTGCGGTGGATCGGCCATCCCATGAGACCGTGAAAGAGCTTCTAGTCCGAATCTTTGGAAGGAGGTGGGGGAATGGATTGTCCGACCTGCGGACGGCGCATTGCCGGGGCCGATATCAACATCGCACACATGGTGGCGACTTGTCGATCCTGCGAAGAGGTGTTCTCGTTCGCTGATCGGTTTCCTGCCGCCGGTTCGTCGGGAAGCAGGAGCGGATGGCGGGAAAAGCCGGTACCGCCCAGGCCTTCCTCCTTGTCGGTGGACGAAACGCCTGCCCGATTGACCATGACTTTCTCTTGGCGGTCGCCGGTTCTGGTCTTCCTCATTCCCTTCACCATCGCCTGGAATGGCTTCCTGGTGTTCTGGTACGGGTTCTCGCTGACGCAGGTTCCTCTGTCCAATCCGCTGGCCTGGCTGTTGCTCGTGTTCCCGCTCGCTCATGTCGCGGTCGGTCTGGCTCTTCTGTATTCCTGTCTGACGGTGCTGTTCAATTCGACCACCATCACGGTTGATCGACAGTCCTTGCGAGTTCGGCACGGGCCGATTCCGACGACAGGGAACATCGAGCTATCCGTCGAGCAGCTCGATCAACTGTTCTGTCGGGCCGAAACCACCACCGACAGCGATGGGGACAAGAGCACCCGGTTTTCTCTCCATGTTCTGCTCAAGAATGGATTGCGGCGCGACCTTCTCACCGGTCAGGTCGATCGCGATCTGTTGCGCTATATGGAATACATGATCGAACGGCATTTGGGCATTCAAGACCGGCCGGTCGAGGGCGAAATCGGGGTTGCTGGCGCTTCCTCCCCGGGCGAGCCGACCGGTTGACGATTCGCGGTTCTGGCGGCTTCTGGTGCCAGGTCGGGTTGGCGGCGACCTGAAGAGGGCACGAACTCCAAGCCAGGGCCGCGGCTGGTGAGACGGCCGGTTCGTCCGGCGACCTCAAGCCCGCGAGGAGCTGGCCGCGAAGCGGAAATCGGTCAACAACCGCGTCGGATGGTCGATGAGGACGGCAGCGCCGTGGGCTTGCAGTTCCGCGGCGTCGCGAAAGCCCCACCGGGCGCCCACCGCCAGCATGCCGGCCCGCACCGCGGTCTGCATGTCGATGCCCGAATCGCCCAGATACAGGCATTCGGTCGGGGCCAGGCCGGCTGCCGCCGCGATCTGCAAGGCCCCGGTCGGATCTGGCTTGCGGGGAACGCCCGCCCGGGCGCCCACCGTGGCCACGAACGGCACCTCGGGGAAGAACCGCCGCACGGTGGGGGCGACGAACTCATCGGGCTTGTTCGAGAAGACGGCCAGCACCACCCCCTGCGCGGCCAGGCCGTCCAGCATCTCGGGAATGCCGTCGTACGGCCGGGTCTGATCGGCCCAGTGCGCGGCGTATTCCGCATTCATGGCGGCGGTGCAGGCGTCGACGACCTCGGGATGCCGCCAGTCTTCGGGCAGGGCCCGTTGCACCAGCATGCGCAGCCCGTCGCCGATGAACTGGCGGTAGGCGTCACGGGGCCAGATCGGCAGCCCCTGCCGCGCCAGGACCCGATTCATGCAATCGGCCAGGTCGGCCAGCGAATCGAGCAGGGTGCCGTCGAGATCGAAGATGACCCCGCGCCAGACGGCGGACGGCGAGACGGTGGCGAGGTAGGTGGTCATGGCAGGTTGGCTCTGGTGGTGGGATAGCCGCTGGCCGAGGCCGCACCGGGAGAGGGCGCAAGCCGTGGCCAGACGGGAGTTGGCCAAAGGCCCGTGGGTTGAGCGCGCCTCGGCCAGACGAACAGCGCCAGGGAGAAACCCCGAAGCGCGTGGTGATGGGGCATGGCCGGCGCCGGCGGGCGCTGGAGCGATCGGTCGCTCATCGGGCCCGCTCCCAGGTCACTTCGACAGGCTGGTCGAGCTTCAGTTTCAGCACCTGCCGGGCCGAACCACCATTGACCGCGATCTCGATCAGACCGGTCGAGCCGATGTAGGCCAGCGGCTCGCCTTCGGCCACGCCCTGGAAGGTGCTGACCAGGGGCAGGATCCGCCGGCCCACCTTGACCCGCGGCTGGCCGCCGCGCTGCACGATCTCTTCGCCCGGGAGGTTGGTCAGGAAATTGCCGAACCGGTCGACGTAGACGGTGACGCCGGTGACCCGATCGAGGCCGAACACCGGCCGGGGCCACTCGATCTGGACCGGCGCGGGGTGGGGGGGGCCCATCTCTTCGAGCAGAACCCCGCGGGTCAGGTGGGCGGCGATGGGGGCGAAGATGTCGCGGCCATGAAAAGTCGTCGAGACCGGCTGGCGGAAGAAATCGGGGTTCTCGAGGCGATGGCAGGCCCGCACCGTCTCGCGCTGGAGCGCCAGCGACAGCACGCCGTTGTCGGGGCCGACGAACAGGTACGAGTCGGTGGCCACGGCGATGGCGGCCCGGTCGGTGCCGACCCCGGGGTCGACCACGGCCAGGTGCACGGTGCCGCGCGGGAAGTAGGCATAGCTCGAGGCCAGGGCGAAGGCGCCGGCTCGCACGTCGCCCGGCGGGATGTCATGGGTCAGGTCGATGCACATGGCCTGCGGGCTGAGACTCATGATGACGCCTTTCATGACGCCGACGAACCAGTCCTGGGTGCCGAAATCGGTGGTCAGAGTGATGAGGCGCATCGCCGTTCCCTCCAAATGATAACATTGTACAAATTAGCACTAAAATAGTTTGTGGTACAATTCGGACGGCGATCGGCTGGCCGCCGGCCGGCGCCCGCGGGTGGTCGGCGAACCAGGCTGGCTCCCTGGGAGGACGTGGGAGGGCGCCCGCAGCCGGTTCTCACTGGTACAGCGTGGCCACGGGTTGGCCACGGAAGTGCGCCGCCAGATCGAGGCCGAACCGCACCGAGAACTCGTCGACCAGGCGTCTGACCCGGGGATGGGTCGGGTGCAGGTGGAAGGCCTCTCCCAGCGTCTTGAGAATGTAGTCGGGCGGGGCGTCGAGGTGGTGGCCGGCCGCCAGGTCGCGCTTGAAGGAGATCTCGACCAGGGTGACGAGGTTGAGGATGCTGGCCGGGGCGGCTTCGCAGGCCCGGCGCAGCCAGGTCACCGCCTCGTCGACCTGGCCCTCCTCGGCCAGCAGGCGGCCGATAGCGCGCATCGCCTTGTCGGACGCAGGATTGAGGGCCAGCTCCTGCCGGTAGAAGGCGAGGGCCCGGGCCCGCAGCTCGGTCTGGTCGGGCAGGCGGGCCAGCATCTGTTCATGCGCGACGCCCAGCCAGTAGGCGATCTCGTGCATGGCCGGCGACCGCTGTCGCAGCGCCGACAGCAGGGTGATCGCCTCCTGGTGCCGGGCGCTCGCCAGCAGGCGGCGGGCTTCGGCGAAGGTGCCCGAGAAATCGAGATCACCGGCCTTCTGCAGGGCCAAAATGGACGCCATGCGCGAGTGATGCATGATCATGATGGCGTAGCGGCCGTGCGTTTCTTCCCGGCAGCCTTCGATGAAATTCTGTAAACTGTCGCCCACCAGCACCCCTTTGACGGGGATCTCGGCCTCGAATCCTTCATTGACGAACCGGATGAGCGGGCGGTCGGCGACCCAGACATCTTCGCCTTTCCGAGAGGCGACCTCTTCGAGGAATTCGACGTCGATCCGGCCGCCCTTGAATGCGAGGCGGGCGGGATGGACATTGGGCGATTCGATGAACAGCATGATGACCGGGTAGAGGTAGACCTGCGGCTCGAAGAAGAAGCAGACCACCGGCCACTGGCCCAGCAGCTCGGCGGCGCGGTCGGGCGCCCGCTGTTTCGCCTCCTGGCGGAGCTGGGCCAGCATCTTCCCGGCCTTGTGGTAGATCTTCATGCCCCGATCGGACACCAGCACCGACCGGATGCGCTCCTCCATCGCAGTGTAGCGGACGAGGTCGTGGAGCTTCTCGAGGTCGCGGCCGACGGTGGGCGGCGGCCCGCCCCTGGCTTTGAATTCCTCCTTGACCTGGGCGAACACCTCGGCCAGGGTGGCCTGATCGAGCAGCAGCGCGTTGGCGACCTGGCCGATCAGGGCTTTCTCGTCGTTGGTGATGACCCCGTCCTCGACCGTCTTGGTCAAGATGCGGTGCAGGAAGGCCCGGGGCGAGAAGTCGCGGTCGAGCACGGGCAGCTTGCCCAGGGAGCGCGCTTCCTGCACCTGGTCGAAGATCTTCTGGTAGCGCTCGTTGGAGATCTCGACGAAGTCGCGCATGTTCTTGACCACCCACTCCTCTTCGGCCGAGATGACGCCGTCGCCCAGCACCTCTTCGAGCAGGGAGCGGTAGACGAAGGGAACGGTGAGATCGGGCGATTCCTCCATCTCGCCGGTGCGGGGCACTTCGGGCAGGGCGCCGATCGTGTAGAGATCGATCCATTCGCGGATGACCGCCTGCAGCTCGGCATTCGAAGCGGCTTTGGCCCGTCCGAGCAGCTTGGCGATCGCGTCTTCGCCTTCGGCATACAGGTAGTGGAAGGTCTTCTTGGCGCCGGGCAGCACCAGGACGATCGGTTGGAACTGGGGCAGCAGCTCCGGCACCGTGCGCAACAGCAGCAGAGCGGTGTCGAGCAGGTTCAGGAAGGGTTTCTCGCGGCGGTTGCGGGCGAAGTTGCCCAGATGGACCAGCCAGCGGCCGACGATCGCTTTCAAGAACTCGTCGGTGCCCGGCTGGGCGCGCCACCCCTTGAACCCGGGCGAGGCCAGGAAGTCGCGCACGTTCTGCATCTGGAACTCGTAGAAATTGTCGTAGGCGACGGTGCGCCCCTGCGCGGGATCGTGGAAGGCGAGGGCGAACTGATCGCCGAGCGTCAGCAGCAGCTTGGGGTGGTCTTTCAGGTCGGGGTGCCGGGCCTGACGGCAGAGGAATTCGGTGAAGGCCGGCAGCAGCGTCGTGTACAGCTCGAACTGCCCGGTGTGGGGCCGGGCGTAGGTCTCGCGTACCGCCAAAAACAGGAACTGGGCCACCGGGACCGCCTGCTCGGGGGTGGGCATGGTGAACACGTCGGTGGCCGTCGCCTTCTTGAGGGCCAGCTCGACCCGTTTGTCATGGCCGGCCTCGAGGGCCCGAACCAGGTCGCGCCAGGCGCCCTGCGCGTCGGGCGGCATCTGGTCGACCCGCTGCGCCAACTGGATCGACAGTCCTTCGTTCTTCTCCACGCCATGCGCCTCCGCTGGTAGTCTCGACCCGATGGTACCAGAGCCCTGCCCTTCCGGCAACCCGTGTGCTGGCCAGGGCCATGGTGTCATGCGAAAGGCCGCAAGAAGGGGGGGCAGAGGCCCGGGGCCCCTGGTGGGCCCCTCAGGATAAGCGGTGTACGATCTGTGCGAACCACCATGCCTGAGGTGGGGGTGGCCGGCCGGCCAGGATTGACCGGGGGAGGAAGCATCTGGGATACTCATGGCAACCCGAAGTGGAGGGAAGGAATGGCACGCCGCCGATGGCCAACGCATGGGGAAAAAAGGAACGCCTGGTGGGGGCGCCTGGCGGGGGCGCTCTTCTCCGTAACGTTGGTCGCCCTGCCGATGGCCAGCAGGGCCGGGGTGGGCGACTTCCCGCCGTTCTGGATCGAGAAGATCTCGCCCGGGCAGCCCTTCCACCCCTTCGTCATCAACGATGTGGGCGATCGGGCCTGGAGCCTCGAGGGCCTGCGGGGCAAGCCCGTCATCCTGCTGACCGCCCACCGCGACCTCCGCTACGATCTGCGCAAGTGGGCCGAGGCGCTCAATGCCGAGTTCGGCCGGTCCGGCCAGATTCATTTGCTATGGGTCCACAACCTGAGCCGGTACCCATGGACGGTGGAAAAACACCACGCCAAGGAACTGTGGCAACAGTTCAAACCGCCGGTCCCGGTGTTGCTCGACTGGCATTCCCTGGTTGGCCGCTCGTTGCGTATCTGCTACGACACGCCCAACCTCATCGCCATCGACCGGTCCGGCCGGTTCGCCTGGCACGAACAGGGGCCCCTCACCAAGGCGTTCTACGCCCGCATCGCCGAGCGGATCAAGCGTTTGCTGGCCACCGGGGCGCCCTGACCGCGGGGCGGCGGGCCCTCCTCACTTCATCGGCGCCAGAGGGTCGGGGGTCGAGGTGAACAGACGGCTGGCCCGGCCCGGCAGGGCCTTGATGTAGCCGAAGAAGCGGTCCCAGTGGAAGAAGTAGCGGGTCGTGGTGTAGGGCATACCGTCTTTGATGAAGACCTCCTGGCGCGTTTCGAGCGTGCCGCTCTGGACGAAGATCCAGGCGAAGACCACCAGGATCACGGCCAGGATCACCACCACCTTGAAACAGCCCCCGAAATCGGAATCGACCGGCATGCCTTCTCCTCCTGAGACAGAGCCGCCGCCGGGGCGCGGCGGCGGCGTCGGATCAGCACACAATTCTGCTCACAATTCCAAGCCGATCTTCAGGCCCTTCGTCTTGCCGAGCTGCTTCAATCCGAGCAGCACGCCGGGCATGAACGACTCGCGCTGGAACGAATCGTGACGAATGGTCAGCACCTGCCCGACATCGCCGAAGATGACCTCCTGGTGCGCGACCAGCCCAGGCAGGCGCACCGAATGGATCGGCACCTGCTCGGGGTTTTCCAGGTCGGTGCGGCCCATCGCCTGCATCATGCACTCGCGCGTGCGCCTGGCCGTGCCGGAAGGCTTGTCGAGCTTCTGCGGGTGGTGCAGCTCGATGATCTCGACGTGGGGCATGTAGCGGGCGGCCTTCTGGCAGAACTCCATCATCAGCAACGCCCCGATGGCGAAATTGGGTACGATCAGCACCGCTGTACCGGTCTTGGCGGCCAGATGCTGCAGCTTCTCGATATCTTCGGGCGACAGCCCGGTGGTGCCGACCAGCACGGACACCTTCTCTTGCAGACACTGCGCGACGTTGTTCGTCACCGCGGTCGGCGTGGTGAAGTCGATGGCGATGTCGACCCGCGCCTCGGCGAGGGTGGTCTGCAGGTTCGAAGTCACGGCAATGCCGACGTGACCGACGTTGACCACCTGTCCGAGATCGTCGCCGACCCGGGCCACGTCGACGCCCGCCACCAGTTGGAAGTCCTGACTGGCCAGCAGGCCGCGGCAGATCACCTGACCCATCTTGCCGGCGCATCCGATCACACACACGCGTGGTTTGCCCATCTCGCTCGCTCCTTCTCACCCCGGTGGGGGCGGTCCTGGCGGTCTCGCCATTCTTTCTATCGGTCAGCGGCCGGTCGATCCGAACCCGCCCGCGCCGCGCGCCGTCGGATCGAGGGTCGGCACATCCCGGAAGGTGACGGCGGTCACGGGGGCGAAGACCAGCTGGGCGATGCGCATGCCCGGCTCGATGACGAAGGGCTCGCGGCCATGGTTGATCAGCACCACGCAGACCTCGCCGCGATAATCGCTGTCGATCGTGCCCGGCGCGTTGAGCACGGTCACGCCGTGCCTGGCCGCCAGGCCCGACCGCGGCCGCACCTGGGCTTCAAAGCCGGGGGGAATGGCCAGCTTCAGTCCGGTGCGGACCTTGCTGAAGGCGCCCGGCGCCAGCGTCACCGTCTCAGCGGCGCAGATGTCGTAGCCGGCGGCGCCCGCCGTGGCCCGCAGCGGCAGAGTGGCGCCGGGGCCTTCCAGCCGTTCGACATCCACTCGGAGCGGCGCGGCGCGGGGCGCCGCCGCCTCGGCCTGGCCATCGGATCTGGCGCCGCCGGCCGGCGGCCAGGCGGGCGGCCGCCCCCCTCCTGATGGGTGGGCGTCGGCGCTGGCGTGGCGGCGTTCCATCTCAGGCCACCGCCACGTTCTCGGCCCGGGGATGGCCCTCGATCTTCTGGAACTGCTTGACCCCGATGGCCAGGGCCTTCATGGCCCGGTTCAATTTTTCGACCTCGAGCACATAGCTGATGCGGATCTCGTCCTTCCCCAGGCCGGGGGTGGCGTAGAAACCGGCGGCCGGCGCCACCAGCACCGTTTCGTTCTGGTGCTGGAAGTCGGTCAGCAGCCAGCGGGCGAAGGCTTCGGCATCCTTGATCGGCAGCTTGACGATGACGTAGAAGGCGCCGGTCGGGGTTTTGCAGACCGCCCCTGGAATCTCGGCGAGGCCGGCCATCACCGCGTCGCGCCGGCGCTGGTATTCCTCGAGGATGGGCCGGAAATACGAGGGATCCATCAGCAGGCCGGCGCGGGCCGCCCATTGCTCGACGGTCGGCGAACTGAGGCGGGCCTGGGCGAAGCGCAGGCAGGCGTCCATGATCTGCTTGTTCTTGCTGCAGATCGTGCCGATGCGTGCTCCGCAGGCCGAATACCGCTTGGAGATGCTGTCGAGCAGGATGCCATGCTCGCCCAGCCCAGGGATCTGCAAAATCGAGGTGTGGGTCAGCCCGTCGTAGGTGAACTCGCGATAGACCTCGTCGGCCAGCAAATAGAGGTTGTGCTTCTTGACGAGGTAGGCCAGCCCTTCCAGGGTCTGGCGCGAGTAGATGGTGCCGGTCGGGTTGTTGGGGTTGCAGATCAGAATGCCGCGGGTCCTGGGGGTGATCGCCTTCTCGATGACATCGACCGGTGGCAGTTGGAAGCCGTCTTCGGCATAGGTGGTCAGGGCTTTCAGGGTGACGTTCGTCTCGTAGGCCATGCCGTTGTAGTTGGTATAGAACGGCTCGAAGACGATGACCTCATCGCCGGGATCGCAGATGGCCAGGAAGGCGAAGAAGATCGATTCGCTGCCGCCGGTGGTGACGATGATGTCTTCCGGCTCGAGCGGAATCTGATTCTGCTTGTAGTAGGTGGCGAACGCCTCCAGCAGGTAGTCTTCGCCGGGGGAAGGGCTGTAGGCGAGCACTTTCTGATCGAACGACCGGATCGCCTCGCGAACGGGTTCCGGCGTATGGATGTCGGGCTGGCCGATGTTCAGCGGGTAGACCGTCACGCCGCGCTTGCGAGCGGCATTGGCCAACGGGATCAGTTTGCGGATGGGGGAGGCGGGCATGCGGGTGGCCCGCTGCGAAAGAGCCAGGTTCTTCATCTGTCCAATCCTTCCTGTTCCAGGCGTGATGCGCGGTCGCCCTCGGTCGGGGGCGCCATGTCCACCCGGTCAGGGTACCTCCCTCCGCGGCAGAATGCAACCGATCCGTGCCGTCTTCCCGCGAACGGGGATTAAGGTTTGCGGCCGATTCTTCCGATCTACTTAGGGAATGAACCATCGGCGCCTCCTCGTCATGTTCGCCCTTCCCCTCCTGCTCTGGGGGTTGCAGGGGTGTCTTTCGTCTTCCACGCCGGCCCGGGGAGGGCTGCGCGGGGTCGTCACCGACGTGGCGGGCAAGCGCCTCAGCGGGGTCAGGGTCACCGCCGGCGGGGCGAGCACCTTTACCGACAGCGCTGGGGCGTTCGCCCTCGACGACCTCGAGCCGCAGTTCTACTCGGTGCTTGCCGAGAAGGAAGGCTACGAGTCGCAGAGCCGTGAGGTCGAGGTGCTGTCGGGCACCATCGTCGAGAATCTTTTGTTCGCCCTGCTCGAGAAAGGCGCCCTCTACGGACTGACGGTGACCGATGTGACTTCGACTGGTGCCAATGTTGCGTTCTATACCAGGAATCCCTCCACCGGCTGGCTCGAGTATGGCCCGAACACGCTCTACGAGACGTCGACGCCGCCTACCGCCTCGGGAACCATGCTGCACCAGTTCACTTTGGCCAATCTGACACCCGCCACCACCTACCATGTGCGCGGGCGGGCCACCGATCACAAGGGGCGCTCGCTGACCGGCGCCGGCACGACCTTCACCACCGCGGCCACCGCCCGGGGCAACCCCCCGACCGGGCTGACCGCCCGCAAGGAGCCGGGCGTCGATGCGGTGGTGGTCTCGTGGGCGGCCGACACCGCCGCCGATCTCGCCGGCTACCGCCTCTACCGGGCCACCAGCGCGGGCGGGCCGTTCACCCCGGTCGATGCCGGTCCTACCCGCCAGACCACCTACATCGATACCGCGGTCACGCCTGGCGAAAAGGTCTACTACCGGGTCACCCGGGTCGCGGGGTCGGGCGAGGAAAGCCCGCCCAGCCCGGTCGTAGCGTTCCTGCTGCCGGGAACCACTCGCGTCAATCTCGTCTGGACGCCAGAGAACAACCCCTACGAGCTGACCGGCGATCTCTGGATCCGCGATGCCAACAGCCTGACCATCACGGCGGGCGTGGTGGTCAAGGTGGCGGCCAGCGATAGCTGGGATGCCGACCCGGCTTCCGATCGCAAGGTTGGCATCAAAGTCTCGGGGGCCTTGATCGTGCAGGGCGAAAAGACCAACCCGGTGACCATCACCTCGGCGGCGGCTCACCCCGCCGCCGGCGACTGGGCTGGCATCACCTTCGACGCCCTTGCCAATCTCAATACCTCTCGTCTGACCGGCTTGACTCTGTCGTTCGCCAGAGATGGCGTGCATGGCGAACGGGGGGTGCCGCCGATCACCGATTCGGCCTTCGCCTTCTGCAGCGAGTCGGGCATCGAGTGCCGGGCGGCGCGCACCGACGTCCGCCTCGCCGGGGTGACCGCCGACAGCTGCACCAGTGGGTTCCTGCTCGCCTCGAATACCGGCGTGCTGGTGCGGGTCGCCTCTTGCACGGCCCTGCGCTGTTTCTATGGCATCGTCTCGCGTGACAACGGCCAGTCGGAGATCATTGGCAACAAAGTGCAGTTCTGGAGCGTCAGCGGGCTCGACCTGGGCAATACCGCCGGGACGGCGCTGGCCTCCCGCAACGTGGTGGCCCCCGGCTCGAACGGGACGGCCGTCGTGCTGCGCGGCAACGATGAACTCCGTCGCAATACCCTGCAAGGCCAGGTCGGGGTCGAGATCAGGGGCAATGCCCGCGCCATCATCCGCAGCAATCTGATCCTGGCCGATCAGGCGCGCAACGCCATCGGCGTGTTCTACAACGGCCACGCTCTCTACGTCGCCGCTTCGCACACCATCGATGCCAACGATGTCTGGAACCTGCCCAGCACCGATCGCCGCCGCTACATCGACGCCAGCGGCAATCCCCTCACCGGCATCGGCAATCCCTGGTCGCTCGATCCGCAACTGGCGGGCGGCAATCCCTTCGTCGAATTCCCCAGTCTGCATTTCGACTACCGCCCGGTCGGCAGCAACCTGAAGGGGAAAGGGTATGCCGGCGAGGACATCGGAGCCTACGATGTCCCCTGACCGTCGCGCGGTCGGTGCCAGGGCGGCCCTCGCCCGTCGGGCCGCCGCCCGCGCCGCCCTGGTGCGCGGCGTCGCGCTCCTGCTGCTGGCCGGTCTCGTCGGCGCCGTCGGCTGCGGCCTGCGCGAGGCCCAGACCGGCAGTCTGCACGGCCGCCTGTTCGACGCCGCCGGCAACGTCGTGGTCGGGGCGCAGGTCTATTCCATCCATCGCGAGTATGAGAAGGTCTTCAGCGGCGACGATGGAGTCTTCTACCTGTCCGAACTGCCGGCCGGGCGCAACCGGCTGGTCATCACGCACCCGAAGTTCCGGCTCGAGGAACGGGAAGTGATGATCACCGCCAACGAGGTGACGCGGCTCGAGGCCATCCGGCTGTCGCAGGGCGCCGCTCCGCAGTTCATCAGCCCGGTGCGGGTCGAAACGGTCGGCTCCTCGACCGCCACGCTCACCTGGAAGACCTATCGCCCGCTGCTCTGCCAGGTCGAGTACGGCACGACGATGGGCTACGGCCAGACCGCCACCGAGCGGGAAGCCGCCGAAGACCATCGCCTGACCCTGACCGGGCTGCTGCCCGAAACCGTCTACCATGCCCGCATCCGGTTCACCGATGAATCGTCGATCACCTGGTATTCCTACGACCTGCCCTTCAAGACCGCCACAGGGGACGGGCCGTTCCCGCCCCCGATCGCTCGCCTCCAGAGCCTGCCGGCCTACGGCGTGATCGTGGTGGGCTGGGATCTGTCGACCTCGACCTCGGCCGTCGGCTACGATGTCTGGCGGCGCACCGACGACGGGCCCTGGGAGCTGATGACCACCGACCGGCTCGATCGCACCACCCGCGAGTTTCGGGATGCCACGGCCCAGGGCGGCCGGTTCTATCAGTATGGGGTGACGGCCGTCGATGGGTTCGGCGCGGCCTCGGCCAAGACGGTGACCGCGCCTGTCTTCATGCCCGGGTTCCTGCTGCAGGACCTGCGCCTGACCGCTTCGGCCTCGCCCTACGTGCTGGTCAGCGACCTGATCGTCGGGGCGGGCGTCACCCTCTTCGTCGAGCCGGGAGTCGAAATTCGCGTGGCCAGCGGCGATGTCTTCCGGCTGGGGGAAGACCCTGACAAGGTCGAGATTCTTGTCCAAGGCCGAATGGTCATGACCGGCACCGTCGACCGGCCGATCCGGTTCACCGCGCTCGACGGGGCGTCGTCGCGCGCCCATTGGGGCGGCATCCGGCTGCGGGCGGGCGGCACCGGAGCTTCCGAACTGGCCTGGGTCGAGCTGTTCGGCGGTGCGCCGTGGGCGGTCGACGTCGACGGCGTCGAAGCCAACCTGCACGACCTGGCCGTGCGCTACGCCGAAGGCGGCGTTCGCTACGCCAATACACGCAACCCGCCGCCCCTCGTCGACTGCCGGTTCGATGACATCGCTTCGGCCGCGATCAGCGTGCGGGGCTGTCGTCGGTTCCACATCGAGCGCTGCACCGTCACCGCGGCCGCCATCGGGCTGTGGCACGAGGCGGTCGCCGCCGAAGACCGCCTGACCATGCGCGAGACGCACCTCTTCGCGCTCCGGCAGGGCGTGGCCGGTCGCTTCAGCCGGTCGGTGTTCGCCAACGACCTGGTGGTCTGCCCCGAGGGGGTCGGCTTCGACTTCCTGACCGCGACCGGCCAGGAGAACGCGGTGGACCACTGCACCATCGATGCGCAGATCGGCATCCGCATCGCCAGCGGGGCGCCGCAGATCGAGAACAACCTGATCGTCAACCTCCGTGAACAGGGCACCTACGGCATCCAGGTCACCGGACCGAATGCCCTCACCTTCCAATTCAACAATGTCTATGGGTTCGGGCGGGCCTACGAGGGGTGCAATCCCGGCACCGGCGCCGCCGCCTGGCCGCCGGCCTTCGTGGGTGGTTCGCCCTTCGACTGGCACCTGGAAACCGCCTCGCCGCTCAAACGGGCTGACCGCTACGGTCTCGAGATCGGGCGCTACGGCAAGAGCTTCTTGTGACGCCATGAACAACGTTTCGCCTCATCGGGTGACCCGCGTATCCTTCCAGGAACGGCTGCGCCGCGACATCGTCCGCGTTTTGCGCGGCCGGCGGCCTGCCTCTTCGTCGCGCCGGGCCGCCCCGCCGCCGGCATCCGTGCCGGGCCGCGGCCCTCGCGCGCTTCTGCTGTGGCTGGGACTGATTTTGCTGGTCGGCCTGTGGGGGTGCGAGAACGAGCAGAAGATCCAGCGGGGCGTGGTCTCGGGCTACGTGCTCGATACCTACGGCCACCGGGTGGTCGGAGCGCGCGTGACTTCGCACCGCTCGTTGTACGAGGCCGTGACGGGCCAGGACGGCCGGTTCGCCTTCACCTCGCTCGATGCCGGCACCCACCGGCTGCTGGTCGAACGGGCCGGTTATCTCTCGGCCTCGCGCACGATCACGCTCGAGTTCGGGCAGGTGCTGCCGTCGGTCGATTTCCGGCTGACGCCGCTGCCCGACCGCCTGAGCTGGCAGGTCTTCCGGCGCGAGCGCACCGCCGTCACCATCGATGTCACCAGCGTCGAACCCATGCGCTGCACCATCACCTACCAAGGCGAACATCTGCCCGCCATCCGGACGCCGCCCAGCGAGCTCGGCCTCGAGCACCGCTTCGTGCTGTCGCCGCTGATCCCCGATATTGCGTATCGCCTCGAGGTGTGGGGGGAAACGGCGGACGGGCGGCGCTATGCCGCCGCCAGCGGCACGTTCCGTCCGCTGCCCACCGGCGACGAACCCGGGCCGCCGCCCGCGCCTGAAGCGGTCGCGGTCGTCCAGACCCGCGATGGCCCCCGCCTGACCTGGAGTTACACGGGGACCGATCCGCTGCGCGGCTTCCGGATCTATCGCGGCATCGAAGACCAGCCGCTGACCTTGTGGCGCGACGAGACCTTCGTCTTCGGGGCCGAGCGGTCGGTGGTCGATGAATTCGCCTCGCCCGGCGTGCGTCTGCGTTTCGCCCTCGAAGCGGTCGATCTCGATGACAACGTCTCGTCGCGCACGGCGGAAGTGACGATCTTTCCGGCCGGCGCGCTGACCGGCGATGTGACCTGGCGCGCGGCCTGGAGCCCCATCGACCTGAGCGGCGACCTCGAGGTGGGGGCGGGGCGCGTCTTCACCATCGAGCCCGGCGTGACGGTGCGCGTCTCGCCGACCGATCTGGCGCAACGCGGCTACGATCCCAACACGGTCGAGATCGTCGTCGACGGGGTGCTGCGGGCGGGCGCCACCGACTCGGCGCCGGTGCGCTTCCTCTCGTCGTCGTCGCAGCCCGGGCGCACCGACTGGATGGGTCTGCGCCTGCGCACGCCGGCCGGTCCCTGGGTCTCCGAGCTGATCGGTCTCGAGGTGAACAACGCGCGAGCCGGAGTGCTGATCAACGCCCCGGGGCTGTTCACGAGCGATCTGACCGTCCGGCGCTGCGAAACGGGGGTGCTGGTGCAAGGAGCCAGCGGCACCGTGCTTGATGGTCTCTCCTGCCAGGACTGCCAGACCGGCCTGGCGGCCGAAGGCACCACCGACTGCCGGGTCGCTGGCGTGACGGTGCGGGGCGGCGAGACCGGCATCCGGCTGCGGGGGAACCAGCGCTTCACCCTGCGCCGGTTCGATGTGCGTGGCGCCCTCGATACCGGCTTGCGCCTGGAGGACACGGCGTCGGCCTCGGTGCGGGCCGGTGTGGTGGCGGCGTCTCGTCTGGGCGTCAGTGTGAAGGGCGGGCGGGCCGATGTGCAGTTCCTGACGGTCGATGCGCCGGCCGGCGTGCTGATCGACGGGGGCGATCAACCCGACCTGCGCAACTGCATCCTGGTCAACCGCACCGCGCCCGGAACGGGGATCGGTCTCGAAGAGCGCATCGCCGGCCGGGCCTATCCCTGGAACAACATCTTCGGCTTTGCGTTGGTCACCAAGAACTGCACCCAGGAGGGAGCGCCCATCCTGAACACCGATCCGCTGTTCATCGGGGGAACCGGCGAAACCTACGACTACCGGTTGCAGGATGGTTCGGTGCTGAAGCGGGCCGCCGACAACGGCGGCGAAATGGGCGCCTACGGCTGGACCGAGGACTGACGCCGACAGCCACCGGCTCAGGTTGCGCCGTTGTTCCGTCCGCGAGTGGCGGTCCACCCTGCGCTTTATGAGGGACAAGGCCGGTCTTCCTTGGTTGCGAAACGGCGGACAGGCCTCCTCAGCGTCATCCCAGGCTCCAGTATCGGCCTCTGGTGGCGGGCGGAGACCTCGCCAGGCTGGCCGAACCCGTCTCTCCCGTAATCACCCAAGTCAGGCCTGCCGATAGCTGAGATACGGATCAACTGCCCCCGCACCAAGAAGCGGGTGGCCCGGCAAGGAGACAACGCACAATGAAGCAGAAATGGCTGGTTCTGATGGGAGTTGGTTTGCTGCTGGCCGCGACAGGTCCTGCCCAGGCGGATGACGACACGAAGGCGATTGCCCAGCGCATCCAGGCGCTGCGGGATCGCCTCCAGCAGTTCCGCCAGGGCAAGGGGGACGCTGCCGCCAAGAAAGCCGGTTCGCAGGCGGCGAACGCGATCAGATCCGAAGGCGGTGCTGAAGCCGCCGGGGCGAAGCCGGCTCCGGCCGTTGCCGCCCCGTCGGTTGCCCCCGTCTCCATCGAAGCGGCGGCGTCGTCCGGCCCCGGCGGTTCTCTGGCGGATCTCGCGGTGGAAAGCGAAGCCCTCGAGCATCGCCAGGACGTCAAAGTGCTGATCCTCTTCCATGAAGGCGAGAACGGCCCCTCTTCGGCGACCGATTCGACCTCCTCCCCGTCGGGCGCCTCCGTTGGGCCGAATGGATCGGGCAACGGGGCAGGGGTGGAGGGTGCCCCTGGCCCGTCGAAAGCCTCCGACCGCGCCCCGGCCCCAGCCGCGGCGCCGGCCGGCATGCAGCGACCGGCGCTCGCGCCGGCTCGCGATGGGTTCCCTTCGCCGGCCTCTTTGAAGAAATCCTGGCTGGAAGAGGCCCGCCGCCGGCTCGCGCAACGCCAGGCCGACCCGACCCTCTAAGCGGCGCCAATGCTCTGACGTCGATGGCGTCGGGGGCCGACGGCGATGGAGCCCGGGCGACCCCGACCAGCCCGGCTGTCATCGTTCGCCCCACCCGGTGGCCTGGCCGCCGGGCGCCTCGTTTCCGGCGTGGAAGAACGAGGACCTCGGCGGGCTGAGGCATAAAGGGACGAACGCTGCCTTGTCCGCCGTGACGCCTCCGCCTTCCCATCGGCGCAGGAACCGTCCGCCCGCCGACCGCGGAGCGTTCGGCGGGGCGTCCGCCGCGGGGTCCAGGGGCCGGCAGCCCCTGGTGGTCCTCTCCGTGTGGAGTGGCCCCTCTCCTTTCGGGCGCCCTTGACGGTTGTCGGTTCCCCTGGGCGCCGCCTCTGCCCTTGCGCCCGTTTCTCGGTGGCGCGCGCCCTTTCGCGGTTCCCCAGGGTGCCGAGCCGGCCCGTTGGCAGGGGTGGGGACATGCGCTAGAATGGCAGCGAGACCCCATCCCAGACCACCCGAGGTCGAAACGGAGCGATGGCCGGTTCGGAGGCCCCGATGGTGAGCACCTGGCGCGGCGCCCTGCTCGGCGTCGCCCTGCTGGTCATCCTGCCGGCCATCGGGGCCACCTGGCTCTGGAACGCCTCGTTCGACGAGCATCGCGAGCGGCAGGCGGCCGGCTTCCGGCGCGAGATGGAAGATGTCTTGCATCGGCTGCTGGTCGAGAGCCGCCCGGAAGGCCGGGTGCGCGCCCTGGTCGAACGGACGCTCTTCCGCATCCGGCGCGGTATTCCGCCCGAGCGGGCGTTGCGGCGGGTGCTGGCCCGGCTGGGCCCCGCCATCGACGCGGTGCTGTTCGATGCCGCCGGCCGGCCGCTGCCCCTGCCCGGTCACCCCGTGACCAAAGCGGCGGCGTGGCGTCGCCTGTTCGCCGCCTTGCTCCGGTGCCGGCAGGACCGGCTGCCCCCCGGCAAGGTCGACGAAAAGCTCGCCCAGCAGATTCTGGGCGATGAGGCGGGCTTGTCCATCCTGGCGGAGAGCCGAGGCCATTTCCGGGCCCTCGGCACTCCGGCCCGCTACTCGCATGGGGCCTGGTGGCGGTTGCGGGTCGGCCCGCGGCGGTCGGCCGCCGGGCCGAGCCGGCTGGCGCCCATTCGGTACCATCTGCTGGTCCTGTTGAAGAGTCGGTGGGGCGGCGGGCGCGATCTGCTGCGGTCGCGGGTGGTCCGGGTGGCGGGCCGGGTGCGACCGCTGTTCCGGTTGGCGCTGACCGGCCCTATCGGCTCGCCTTCCTACCGGCGTCTGCCTCGGCCGCTGCAGCAGGCCATCCGCCGACTGCCAGGCGGGCAGGGGGAGGTGCTGACCCCCGTCTGGCACGGGGTGGTGCGGCGGGCGGGTCGCCTGGGGTATCTGGTGGCCTGGCAGCGGCGCGGGGCCGGCCGCTTCCCGCAGCGGGACGCGGGGCAGGTGGTCATCTTCGCCCTGGCCGCCCTGACCAGCCTCGGCCTGGCGCGGCTGATCGTGTTCGAGCCGCCCCGCGCCATCTCCCTGCGGTGGGTGGTGCCTGGTCTCCTGCTGGCCATCGCCCTGCCCATCGTCGTCTTCTTCGGTCTGGCCATGACCGAGCACCGTCGGCGGCAAGTCGACAATGACATCTACGAGACCCATCGCCGGATCGAAGCCCGCTTGCGCCAGATCGACCAGAATTTCTCGCTCTTCCTGCAACGGATCGCTCGTGGCTACCAGCAGGCCTTCCATCGCCATCTGACCACGGGCGATGCGGCTATCGCCCAGGCCCTGCGTCAGGTGCCGGGGGCCCAGGGGCTCTATAGCGCCTACCTGATCGATGAGGCGGCGTCGCGGGCTCGCACCCTGCATGCGGCGCGGCAGAACCCGGCCAATGATCAGCAGCTCGCTCTGGAGACCGGCCGCAAGCTGATGGGCTACATCCAGGGGACGCGGGCCATGGCCGATGTCGAAGACAACTTCTTCGTGCATTATGTGCGGAACCTCGGGTGGTTCGTCGAGAACAAAGTGCTGCACTCCCGCCGCTTCCAGATCCTCGATCTGCGGCCCGACCCCCGGCGTCCCCAGGGCATGACCAGCCTGTTCCTCACCCAGGATCGAGGGCCCACCGTCCAGGCCTATTGCCGGCAGATCCTGAGCGATCCCCGCCAGCGGGGCGGGATCGCGTTCGCCCTGGTGGCGTGCGACGAGGGAACCCTGGTGGAAGCGCTGCCGCGCGCGTTCCGATCCTGGCTCGAGGGGCAGCGCCTCGGGGAAAAGGTGCTGCGGCAAGGGCAGACCATCGATGCCCGGCTGACCGCTCCCTCGGGGAGATCCTATCTGGTGACGTGTCTGCAAGGCCGCCATCTGGGCGAATTCCTGCTGGTCGGGGCGGTGGAGGCCGAACAGGTGGAGGCGACCGCGCGCCGGCTGCGGGCCTGGATGGTCGCTTCGCTGGCTGGCGGCATCCTGCTGGCCCTGGCGGTCGGCCTGTCGCTGGTCGAGTACCTGCTGTGGCGGCTGCGGGAGGTCGCCCGCGGCATCGATCAGATCGCGGCGCATCGGCCCGCCATCACCGTGGCCTGCCCCGACGGCGACGAGTTCGGCGAGGTGGCGCGCGGCCTGGAACGGGCGGCCGTCACTCTGGAAGAGGTCTATTCCTCCTTGCCCATCCAGGAAACCCTGGTGCGATGCGAGCCGCTGGCCGGGCCGGCATGGTTCCTGGCCGGCGGGTTCGATGCCGGATCCGACCCGGGGGGCGATTTCCTCGATGCGTTCCCCATCGGGGCCGAGCGTTACGTGCTGGCGGTGGGGGATGTCTTCGGCGAGGGGTGGCAGACCACCCTGCTGGTGGCGGCCATGCGGGTGGCCCTGCGCCTTCAGGTCCAGCGGGCTCCCGATCGGGCGGCGCCGCAGGTGGCCGAGGCCCTGCGCCGGCACTTCCTGCAGGTGCGCAGCGTGGTCAAGCACATGGCCTTCGGACTGGGCCTGCTCGATCGGCGCGACGGCGGTCTGGAATGGATCGGGGCCGGCATCTGCCCGCCCTATCTCATCCGCCAGGGCGAAGGTCGGTACCTGCCGGCGGGCCATCCGCCCCTGGGCGCTGGCAGCCAGCGCCCATTCCAGGCCTACCGGGAAACCCTGGCCCCTGGCGATACTCTCATCCTCTATACCGATGGCTGGATCAAAACCATGAACCAGCAGGGCCATCCGCTGGGCTTCGCGACGTTCGCCGCCTGCCTGCGCCGCGCGCAGCGCCCCGATCCGGGCGCGATGATCGAGGCGCTCCGCCAGGAGCTGGTGATGGCCGGATTCACCGACCGGGAGGGCGATGACCGCAGCATCATGGTGGTGACCCGCGCCCGGCCTCCGGCGGAGGAGCCGACCCATGTCTGAGTCGACACCGATCACGCGAGGAGGGCGGCTGCTGGGCGCGGGGCTCGCCCTGGTGGTGATCTGGCTGCCTCTCGAACTGCTGTTCCTGTACGGCCTGCACTTGTCGCAGGAAGCCTGGCTGGCGGCCCACACCGCCCTGCGGCAGCGCGAGATGGGGCATACCCTGCTGCGGTTCCGGCAACTGCTGAATCCGTCCACGGCGTTGACCTGCGTGTGGCGCTCGGCGCGGGCGGCGGCGGCCGGCGCCACCACCCCGGAGATGTGGCGCCAGCGCGTCGTCTCGAATCTGGCCGTGCCGCCGGGAGCCTTCGACCTGTTCCTGACCGATGGCCGGACCATCCTGCCGCCGGCGCCCGGGTTCGATCCGGGGCCGCTGGCCGGGTTCCTGGCCACCTGCACCATGAAGGCCGAATCGACCGGCAGCGTGGCCAGCATGTTCGCCGCCATGGTCCGGCTGCGCCAGGATTTCGACTACAGCGGCCACGAGCGGTTCGCCAAGTTCCGCTGGATCGCCCTGCCGATCTTCCCGGGCATGCCCAACCGCATCTTCGATCGGGCCTGGGAAGCAGACTACGTCTATTTCGGAGCCAACACGCCGCGCAACTCCTGGGCCGCGTTCGGCCGGGTGCCAGGCTGTCCGGGATGGCTGTATCTGCTGACGTTCCATCGGGAGCATCTGCCGGATGCCGTCCTGCAGAGCATGGCGCTGACAGAAGCCCGGCGGCAGGGCCTGCCGGTCGCCCTCTACCGGCACGGCACGTCCCGTCGCGAGGCCGCCGAGGACAGAGCGAGCGGAGGGCGGGGCGAGGCGGCCGGGGACGGTCCCGAGATCGGCGGCTTGCAGCGCCAGGGGCGGGAATTGGTGCTCACCGAACTGGATGAGAAGCAGGGCATTCTGGAAGTGCGTTCGACCTTGCCGCTGGAGCTGTGGACGATCTGGGGCCTGGCCTGGGTGGCCAACCTGGCCTTGAGCGTGGCGGCGGCCGGTGTGGCCTGGCGGTGGCTGGGCCCGCCCACCGGCCGGCCGCTGTCGGTCGGGCGGCGCTTGGGATGGGGCATCATGCTGGGCGCCGGATTCCCTCTGCTGCTGGCGCTGGTCATCGCGCAGGGGATGGTGGGCGCCCGCTTCTTCCGCGACCTGCAGACCTCGCTCGTCCTGATGGAACAGGGACTGCGGGGCCTGGAAGAGGATTTCGAGCGCTACCTCGAGCAGGTGGCCGTGGATTACCGCCGGCAGATCCGGAAGTTCCCTTACCCGTGGGATCCCATCCGCGGCGGGCGCTTCCTCGATCGCTTGGCGGGCCTGCATCAAGCCAATGCCTGCTACCTCTTGCGCGCGGATGGCGAGCGCTTGATGACGCGGGGGCCGTACTCGTGGGCCGCCTACCATATC
Organism: Candidatus Ozemibacter sibiricus; assembly: GCA_003327425.1. Classification (GTDB taxonomy): domain Bacteria; phylum Muiribacteriota; class Ozemobacteria; order Ozemobacterales; family Ozemobacteraceae; genus Ozemobacter; species Ozemobacter sibiricus. The sequence goes on along the minus strand of QOQW01000013.1, from coordinate 27,690 downwards.
TTCCGCATGCCGCCGGCGCGCCGGGAAGCGTTCCTGCAGGAGCGGATCCCGCGGGGGGCATACCTTCTCCAGCATGAATTGGACATGATCGGGATGACGGCCTCTTCGCCCGTGGAAGCCGAGCGGGCGGTGCGCCGCATCTTGTTCCGCGAGGGACGCCGGAGCGGCCGGTTGCTCAATCCCGCCATCTTCTCGGTCATTTCGCGCATGCTCTGCCAGGCCGTCGACCGCCGTACCACCATCCGTCCCAGCGATATCGAAGCGTCGAAATCGGGCGTTCTTTTGAACCTCGCCCTGCAAGGCCGCGAACTGGAATTCCTCAACGATCTGCTCGCTCGCCTCGGCACCCTGTCGACGTTCCGCATGGCCAATTTCGAAGGCATGTCGTTCGTCGATGTGGTACGGGATCGCCACGGGGTCAGCCAACTGGTGGTGATGCTGTTCCATCGGGTGACCAACCTGGCTGATCAGTTCCTGCGGTTGCGATGTCGGGCCGTCGGGGGAGAAGGGCCGTATCTCCTGGGGGCGGTGTCCTTCGACCCCCTCAAGGAAGATTATGGCCCCGAGCTGCCGCCGACCCTGGCCGCCCTCATGCGGGCCACCATCACCGAGATCGAGCAGCCGGCCCAGATCATTCCGCCGTCGTTCCCCCAGGAACCGCATCTGATCCTGGCTCGCCGCAGCGCTCGCCTGACTTCCCATGTCCTGTTCGCGGCCCTGCCCTTGTCTCACCTGGTGGCCGGGGCCCAACGCCTGCAACGTTGGTTCCATGTCGGCTTGCTACTGATGATGATGCTGGGCGGCGGTGGGGTGGTCCTGCTGCGGCGCGTCTTCCTCGCCCCCCTGGCCGATCTGCGCTCTTGCGTCCAGGCCATGGGGCGCGGAGAAACGGCGGCGAGCCGCGCGTCGATCGCCCTGGGCGAAATGGGCGCGGTGGCCGCCCTGTTCAACCAGACGCTCGATCAGCTTAGGCAGATGAACATCGCGCGCACCGTCCAGGAGAACCTGCTGCCCACCACCGGGCTGCAGGCCGGCCAATTCGCGTTGCGCGGCCAGTCGGTCATGATGTCCCAGGTCGGGGGCGATTATTTCGATCTGTTGCCGGCCGGCCCCGATCGCATCCTGGTCGTGGTCGGCGATGTGGCCGGGCATGGACTGCCGGCCGGCATCGTCATGGCCATGCTGAAATCCGGTCTGCTGGTCCTGGCCGCCGAGCCGATCGGCATCGATGAGATCGCCCGCCAGATGAACGAGACCTTGCTGCGATTGCTGTCACGGACCAAGATGATGACCGCCTTCCTGGGCCTGCTGCAGCCCAGCACCGGAGTCCTGTCCTATACCAATGCCGGCCACAACTATCCTCTGCTCATCTCCCCCGGGCGCGGCTCGCAGTACCTCAAGCAGATCAACCTCCCCCTGGGATCTTTGAAAAACCGCGCCTACAAGAAAGACGATCTCCTCTTCCAGCCGGGAGAAACCCTGATCATCTGCACCGACGGGGTCATCGAAGCCACTCGCCCCGATGGTCGCCTGCTCGGCTACGAGGGGTTCCAGGCCTGGTTCGATCCGCCGCCGTCGGGCGATCCCGAGGCCATCATCGCCGCGATCTTCGAGCGGGTCGGGCAATGGACCGGCCACGGGCCCCGTCAGGACGACCTCACCGTCCTGGTCATCAGCCGCTCGGCCAGCTCCTCGGCCGCGGCCGCGGGCGCTGACGATGGCACGCCCGGCCCATCGACGCTCTGACCCTGCGGCCCGCCGCCGCGAGCGAATGAGGATGAGAGCGGTTGGCGATGAGGAGCCCGCCGGACCCCCTTCCCCAAGACAGCTTCAGACCGCGGCGTGAAGGTGGCTGGTCGGAGCGGCTCGGGGGTGCATCCGGGAAGAAAACATGGTATAGTGCTTCCGGAACCTCAGGGATTCCATTTTCTATGGACAACGTACGCATCGAAGATTTCACCACCAACAGCGTTCTGCTGGTCCCATCGGGCTATCTGGAGCGCGACCTCGGGGTCGCGATCAAGAACGCGGTCAAGACCGTGCTCGCACAGGGCAACAAGAACGTGGTCATCTCCTTTGCCGAGGTCAATCGGGTCAACAGCCTGGGCATGAGCGAGTTGATCGATACCTTCGATCTGATCGACAATGCCGGGGCGGAGATGTGGTTCGTCGATGTTCGCAACGACCTGCGAGCCATCCTCGAGGCCGCCGGCCTGCTCAACCTGGTCAGCCAGATCCTGACCATGGAGGAAGCCCGTCGCGCCCTGAGCTGACGGCTCGGCGCCCGGCCGTCTGAGGTCGGTCGTCCGCCACCCCCCCCGAACGCTCGTCTGAACGCCGTCGGCGGGCTACTGCCCCTGTGGCGCGAATGGCTGCCGGCGCACGGACAGCGGCCCGGCGGTCACGTCAGACCGGCCGTCGGGATGCCTGCGGCATTCCCCTCGCCGGAAGCCTCGCCATGGGTGGCGACGCCCCCCTCGCCCCGACACCGGCCTCACCGGTCGGGAACGTTCTCCTCCAGCTCTTCGAGCCAGGCGGTCGCTTCGGCATCGCTGGGGGCCCGCCAGTCGCCCCGCGGCGACAGCGAGCCGCCCGACCCGACCTTGGGCCCATTCGGCACGCACGATCGTTTGAACTGCGACGACGACCCGAAGAACCGCTGCAGGAACACCCGCAGCCATTTTTTGATGGTCGCCAGATCGTAGACGTGGCGGTGCGCGGCCGGCAGGTCGTCCGGCCAGGGGCTGGGGCTGGCCTCGCCCCAGGCCTGATGGGCCAGGAACGCCACCTTGCTGGGACGGAATCCGAACCGGGTCACATAGTAGGTGTGGAAATCCTGCAGGTCGAAAGGCCCGATGATGCTCTCCGTGCTCTGGGCGGGTTGGCGTTCGCCGGCCCGTCCGCGGCGACCGGCGCCGGGCACCAGTTCGGGGGAGATCTCGGTGTCCAGGATCGAGCGCAGCACGGGCGCCGCCGCCTCTCCGCACTGGCCGGTGGCGAGCACCCACCGGATCAGGTGCTGGATGAGCGTCTTGGGGACCGAGGCGTTGACGTTGTAGTGCGACATGTGATCGCCCACCCCGTAGGTGCACCAGCCGAGCGCCAGCTCGCTGAGGTCGCCGGTGCCCAGCACCAGCGCTCGATGCTGGTTGGCCAGCCGGAACAGGTGCGACGTGCGCTCGCCGGCCTGGACATTCTCGAAGGTGAGGTCATAGACCGGCTGTCCCTGGGCGAACGGGTGCCGCAGGTCTTTCAGCATCTGGCGGCAGGCCGGCCGGATGTCGATCTCTTCGGCATGCACCCCGAGCGCCTTCATCAGGGCCAGGGCATTGTGGTGGGTGCGGCGGCTGGTGGCGAAGCCCGGCATCGTATAGCCCCGGATCTGGGAGCGAGGCAGGCCCATGCGATCCATCGTCTTGGCGGCCACCAGCAGGGCCTGAGTCGAATCGAGCCCGCCGGACACGCCGACCACCAGGGTGTCATAGCCGGTGCTGCACAGGCGGCGCTGCAAGCCGGTCACCTGGATGTGGTAGGCCTCTTCGCAGCGTCGGTGGCGCTGGGCCGGGTCGCTCGGCACATAGGGGAAGCGCTCGGGCGGGCGCAGCAGCGGCACCCGGCCGCGCGGCAGCGCCAGCTCGAACGCGACCTCCTGCACGCACCCGACCTGGCTCTGGTGCGCCACCGCAGTGTCGGCGAAACTGGTCACCCGCAGCCGCTCCTGCACGAGGCGGCCGAGGTCGAGGTCGGCCAGGGCCAGCTCGGCCTGCGGTGCGAACCGCGTGGTCTCGGCCACCAGCCGGCCGTTCTCGAAGATCATGCCGTGGCCGTCCCAGGCCAGATCGGTCGTCGATTCCCCGAACCCTGCCGCCGCATACAGGTAGCCGGCCAGACACCGCCCCGATTGCGAGGCGGCCAGGGCCCGCCGGTACTCGGCCTTGCCGATGGTGATGTTGCTGGCCGACAGGTTGACCAGCACGGTGGCGCCGGCCAGGGCGGCGAAGGTGCTCGGCGGGATGGGCGACCACAGATCTTCGCAGATCTCCACAGCGAACGCGAAGTGGGGCACGGTCACGGCCCGGAACAGCAAATGATTGCCGAAGGGCACCCGTTCCCCCTCGATCTCGACAGCGGCGGCCGGCGCGGCGGCGGCCGGGCAGAACTGCCGTTTCTCGTAGAATTCCCGATAATTGGGCAGGTAGGTCTTCGGAATCAAGCCCAGAATCCGGCCCCGATGTACCACGGCGGCGCAGTTGAACAGGCGGCCCTGGCACCGCCAGGGCAGGCCCACCACCAGCACGGGGTCGAGGTCGGTGCTGGCGCTGCGCAGCTCGAGAAGCGCGTCGGCGGCGCGCCCGAGCACCACCTCCTGCTGGAACAGATCGTCGAGGCTGTATCCGGTCAATCCCAGTTCGGGGAAGACGACCAGGACCGCCTGCTGCTGCGCTGCCCGTCTGGCCAGCGCCAGGGTCTGCCGGAGGTTGGCGGCGGGGTTGGCCAGGGCTACCTCCGGCACGGCGACCGCCACCCGCACGAAATCATGGGCATAGATCGAATGGAACGGCACGCCACGGGTCATGACTGTCGTCCCTCTCGGTCGATGGGGTTCGCTCGGCTGTTCATGTCATCTCCTCTGCTCGGTGGTGGTCGGCCGGCGAGACCGGCCGGCCCCTTCCTGTCGTTGCCCGGCCTGAGGTGCGCCCGGGGCCTGTCGTCGCCTGATCTGCCGCGCGGGGCGAAGCGCCCTGTCACCGTCCGGGCCCCAGCGCCGTCGTTCTCGGCTCGCTTTCCGCGCGGCGGGGCCGGTAGGCAGGAGGTCAGGTGAAGAGGGCTCCCACGCTTTCGCCGGTGTGGATGCGCTTGATCGCCTCGGCGAACAGCGGCGCCACGCTCAGGGTGGTCAGCTTGGGCAGCCGCTTGCTGTCGGGCAGGGCCACCGTGTTGGTGCCGATGATGCCCTGCACCGGGCATTCCCGCAAGCGTTCGACCGCTGGCCCGCACAGGACGGTGTGGGTCGCGGCCGCGTAGATCGACCGGCAGCCGGCGTCGCGCAGGATCTGGACGGTCGAGACGACGGTGCTGCCGGCGGCGATCTCGTCGTCGAAGATGAAGGCATCGCGGTCGGCCACCTCGCCGACGACCAGCCCGTGCTTGACCTTGGTGTCGCTCACGCGCCGCTTGTCGATGATGGCCATCGGAATGTTCAGATACTCGGCGAACCGGCCCACGCGCTTGGCGGCGCCCGCATCGGTGGCCACCGCCACGGCCTGGTCGAGGGGATACTGCCGGCGGACATGGCTGGCGATGGTGGGAATGGCGGTCAGGTGATCGACCGGCATGCTGAAGAACCCGTGTACTTGATCGGAATGCAGATCCATGGTCAGCACCCGGTCGGCGCCCGCCGTCCGCAGCAGATCGGCGACGAGCCGGCCGGTGATCGAGATGCGCGGGGCGTCCTTCTTGTCGGAGCGCGCATAGGAGAAGTAGGGGATGACGGCGGTGATCCGCTTGGCCGAGGCGCTGCGCAACGCGTCGAGAATGATGAACAGCTCGAGGATATGGTCGCTGACCGGCTCGGTGAAGGACTGCACGACGAACACATCGCGCTCGCGCACGTTCTCGCGGATCTGGATCCACAGATTGTCGTTCGAGAACCGGCTGACCTCGAGGCGGCCAGGCATGATGCCGAGATGGCGGCAGATCTCCTCGGTGAAGGCCTGATGCGAAGAACCGGCAAAGATCTTCAGGGTATCGATCATGGCAGTTTTCCTTCCCGTGGGTTCGGGCTTATTATTGAAGCACGCCCGGGAAATGTCAACCTGGAAAAGCCCGTTGGCCAGGAGGAAGAAGGTCATGGACCAGTGCCGGATCGAAGAGGTGCGGTGGGCCACGCACGCCGCCGCGCTCTCCGCCGTTCGCTTCGCCGTCTTCGTCGAGGAGCAGCAGGTTCCCCGCGAACTGGAACTCGACGGTCTGGATCCCACCGCCCGGCATGTCCTGGCCTGCGATGCCGCCGGCCGGCCGATCGGCACCGCCCGCCTGCTCCCTGACGGCCAGATCGGGCGGGTCGCCGTCCTGCCCGCCTGGCGCGGCCAGGGCCTCGGCCGGGCCTTGATGGCGGCGGTGCTGGCCATCGCCCGGGCGGCCGGCCATGTCGAGGTGTTCCTGCATGCGCAGGAACAGGTGATTCCCTTCTATACCCGCCTCGGGTTCCAGGCCGAAGGGGATCGCTTCTTCGAGGCAGGCATCCCCCATCGGCTGATGCGGCTGCGCTTGACTCCGGCCTCGTCTTCTTCCACTCACCGATGAATCGGGTAGGAGGGAATGAGGGTTGCGGGAGAGGCTGGGCTGTTCTATCATCGAACCTATGAAAAGAGGATCATCCATCATCCTGTTGGTGCTGGGCATCCTGGTCATCGCCTTTCTCGCGGCCCAGCTCGCGCGGCAAGGGGTGACCACGACGGGCCAGGACCCCCGTACCGCCATCGACCGCAGCTGGGAAGCGCGCTGCCAGGCCACCCGTACCGCCATCGAACAGGCGCTGCAGCTCCATGCCATCCAGAACGAACCGATGAAGCAGCTCGATCTGGGGCGGCTGTTCCCCGGCGGTCTGCCTACCCCGCCAGGGTGCCCCTGTTCCTATACCCTTGACCCGTCCGGTCGCGTAGTCTGCCGCGCCCACCCCTGACCCCGGGAAGCGCCAGTCATGCCGCTCTCCGACATCGATCCGTTGTTCTTCGTCCTGCTGGTGGTCAGTTTCGGCATGGCGTTCGGCCGTCTCTTCTTCGCGCGGTTCAAGGCCATGGCCGACGAGGGAGCCGCCGCCCTCGGCGAAGCCGTCCGGGCCGCCGTCCGCGAGCGAGCCGCCGAGGCCGCCTCCGCCCATCCCGGGGTCGCCGAAGAACCGGATGCCGCTGCATTCGCGGTCGCGTCGCCCCGCTCATCCTTCGCGGCGGGGCGGTATGCCGTGATCTGCGGCGTCATCGGGCTGTTCGTCTTCTGCCTGCACGAAGGAATCTCGCTCGATCGCCTGGTCCGGGAACGCTGGCGTCCCGCCGCCGGCCCGGCCGCGGTGGCGGTCCCGCGCGGGGAAGACTGGGCCATCATCGACGGCGTGCGCTGGTTCCGCCTGGTCGGCACCGACAGCGCCGGCGTCGGCTACCAGGGCTGGGTGTCGGAACTGGCCTTCAACCAGGCCCCTCCCGAACCCAGTGGCGACGGCGACCTCCTGCAGAAGATCGGCCTGCCTTCCATCCGGGAGCGGGTCGAAGCCGCTCGCCGCCTGCGTCAAGCCGGCGAAGCCCTCAAGCAGGCGCTCGAACAACGCTGACCGCCAGTTCGGCCAGGGCAGCCTCCGGAACCCTCGGCCGGTGGCGGCTCACCAGCGGTGGCTCCCGATCACGATCGCTCTTCGATGATCGTCTTCAGTTTCCCGGTGCGCGGGTTGCGGGGGATGCCGCCCGGCTTGAACCACTCGATCTCGATGACCAGCCAGCGCTTGGTCAAGGCCTCGGCGATCTTGTAGCTTCCCTTCTTCAGCGCCTCGATGACCGTCGCGTCGGGCAGGGGGTGTTCCGCCTCTAGGCGCACCACCAGCAGGTCGTGACGATCCTGGGTGCGGGCCACCACCTGGAAATTGGGGCTGACCCCAGGCAGCAACGCCAGGCCGGCCGCCACATCGGGCGGCAGCAGGTTGATGCCGCCGATCACCAGTTGATCATCGCACCGCCCCAGCAGCTCGAACGTGCGCCCCCGGAAGCCGCAGGGGCACTCGGCCATGCTCACCCAGCGGCCCAGATCGCCGGTGCGGTAGCGCACCACCGGCATCAGTACCCGATCGAGGTTGGTGGCCACGATCTCGCCGACCGTGCCCACCGAACAGGGCCGCTGATCGACCGGATGCAGGATCTCGACGAACTGGTAGTCCTCGAGCACGTGGTGGACCGCCCCCGTCAGGTGCGGGCACTGGAAGCCGATCGGCCCAGTATCGACGCAGGCGTAGCCGGCCGAGCGCACCCATTCCGCCCCCAGCGTCTGCTTCAGGAACTCGGCCGTCTGCGGCCGCATGTGCTCGCCCCCGTACAAGATCTTGCGGATCCGCAGCGGCGACCCCCGCGCCCGCACCTCCTCGGCCAGCTTGACGATGATCGAGGGCAGCCCCACCACGCCGGTGGCTTCGAACATCTCGAGATACTTGATGGTCTGGGCGAATTCGGTGGCCCCGCCGATCGGCAGATTGAGGCAGCCGATGTTCTCCAGCGCCCGGCCGGCCACGTTGAAGCTGGTCCACAGGAAGCCGGCGATGAACAGGTTGCCCACCACGTCGTCGGGGGTGAGGCCGGCCGTGCGGTAGATGAAGGCCAGCACGTCGGTCGCGGTGCGATATTCGCGGTTCGAGTACAAGGTGACCTTGGGATCGCCGGTCGTGCCGCCCGAGGTGTAGACATACGCATCGCGCATCGGCCCGGTCAGGATGTCGTGCGATTTCGGCGGGCAATGGGCATAGAAGGTGGCCCGGTCGAGCAGGGGAATGGCCGTGAAATCCGGCGTTTCGCCAGGAAGATCGGCGAGCAGGCGGGCGTAGTAGGGGGCGGCCCGGATCTCGCGCAGCAGCTTGGTGAGCCGCTTTTCCGGCAGATGTTCCCGGCTGACCCAGTTGACCAGCTGCCCGAGCAGGTAGGCGCCTTCATGCGGGGCTCCGTCGCTGCCCTGGCTCATCCCGCCCCATTCCGTCAGGCGCTTGACGCCGATCTCCAGCAGGCGGCGTTCCCATTCGGCCCGGTGGGTCGGCGCCACGACCAGGCCGACCGTCTGCAGATACGAGGCCACCGGCGCCGCCTGCTCGAGCAGGGCCTCGAGACTGGGCACCTGGGCGAAGAACAGCGTGCGGTTCAGGCAGGAGATGCGGAAGGCAGGATCGTTCGAGGCGATCAGGGTGTAGATGAACGGGGCCGGCGCCACCAGGCGGCCCTGGCCTTTGGCCTCGGCCATCATCGCCAGCTCCCGTACCCGGCGGATCTCGACCTTCTCGTCGAACGACAGCCGCCCCAGGGGCAGCGTGCGCTCGAGGTCGTCGAGCACCGGGGCCAGGCGGTCCATCAGGGTATGCACCAGGCCCGGCCGGCCGCCGATCACGTAGACCATCTGCGGCGACGAGCAGGCCTGCTGATCCCAGCGGCAGAGGTCGAGCGCCAGCCCCCGCAACAGCGGGGCGTCGAGCGCCTGTTCCAGATACTCGCCCTCGGCCGCCGCGAACGAATAGCGGGGCCCGTTCTCGATCAGCCGGGTGGCCGGGCCGAGGCGCGACCGCACGGCGGCCAGGGCTTCCTGCCCGCCCCAGAAGACCACGGTCAGGTCGGCGCTCAACAGCGGCCCTTCCACCGCCAGGTCGCCGCCTCGCCAGAGGAAGGCCGCCTGGTTGGGCCAGACGTATCCCTCGGGATCGCACTCGCGCAGGCTTTCCAGGAACAGGATCGGGAACAGCGGGTCGACCCTCGACATCTTCAACAGATTGGCATTGCCGGTGACGATGCCGGCCACCAGGCTGTCGACCGCGCCGACGAAGACGTTGCCCGCGGCCAGATGCACCACCACGCCGCGCGGCACGGCCAGCACGTCGTGGTCCAGTCCGGGGCGGGCCTGCCAGGTCTGACGGAAGTGCTTGCCGCCCAGTTCGCCCAGCAGGCGACGTTCGAGCGAAGCGCGCGAACAGATCGCCGCCACCGTCGCCAGCCCTTCCTCGACCATGGCGCGGCTGAACCCGATCCGGTCGGGCAGCTCTTCCAGGGCCTTCCGCCGGAGGGGATCGGCGGGGTCGGCCCACCGGCGACTGGCCCGATCGAGGACTTCCAGGGTCTTCTCGATGGGGGTGTCGGCGGCGCGCCGCGCGGCCGCTCGGGCCTCGGCGAGCAGGCTCTGCAGCCCGTCTTCGACCGGTGGGGTGGGGGGAACTTTGTGGCCGAAGGCCAGGGTATACCCGATCATCGTGGCCTCGCTTTCCTCGCCGGTGCCGCGCCCCGGCTGGCCCGGCCGTCCCTTCCGCGCAGCTTCGTGGTGCCGTGCATCGCCGTCAGGGCCCTCATTTCAGCAATTCCAGGGCGGTGATGGCGCAGCCCTTGTGTTTGGCCAGCCCGGCCCGGCCCAGAATGCGCAGGGTGTCGCCCGGACGTCCGCAGGGGCAGCCGGATTCGACCACAGCCAGATCGGTCGACAGCAGAGAAATCGACGGATAGCTCGACAGATACGGCGTCATCAGATGGAGCAGCCCGCGGCTGCCGGCCGGCAGCGGCGCCAGCGTCTCGGGGTCGACCGCCCGCACCCGGGCATAGATGGGCACGTGCAGCCGCCCGTGCTCGCAATCGACATACGGAATGCCGTGCTCGACCATGCCGTAGGTGTCGCGCAGGTTGGCTTCTGGCATGCCGAGCACCCGGCAGACCCGCTCCCGGAACACTTCCTTGGTGACTTCGCGGTCTTTGTGCACCTTCCAGCCGCCGCCCGTGATCACGAACGACCGGGGGCCCAGGGCCAGGCGCTCTCCGGCCTGCTCGAGCGCGTCGCAGACCTGCCACAGGTGGGCGGGAAACCCGAGGATGCGCAGGGGCTCGGGGCGCCGGGCGAACCGCCGCACCTGCGCCACGGTGGCGGCCAGATCGAATTCGAACTCCCCTTTGGCGGAATTCCAACGGATGGCGTAGAAGACCCGCCGCCGTTTCGTCAGCCCGGTCAGGATCTTGTCGGAAAAAGCGGTGCCGACGTTCCGGGCCACCCGGGGATCATAGGTGAAGCACAGGTAGTTGGCCGTCTCCTCGCGGTCGATCAGGCCGAGCGAGCCGAAGATGTGATCGACGATCTGCAGAATGCGGCGGCGCGAGCGGCGATCGAGGACGATGGCGCTGCGCTGCCCGCCGGTGCCCGACGAGGTCAGCTCGATGTCGATCTGGTGTTCGGGAATGGAGATCAGGCGGTGCTCTTTGAAGATCGTCACGAAGACGGGAGGAATCTCCTCGGGGCGCTCGGGCAGGCGCTCGGCCGTGACCCCATGCCGTTCCAGGAACCGCCGGTAGTCGGGGCAGCGCTCCCAGTGCCAGCGCAGCGCCTCGGCCATGGCCTCATCGAACAGCCGCGCGGTGGCCGGCGTGTGATCGAAGGCGTCGGCGAGGGCGAACAAGCGTCCACAGGCCTGAAAGACGTTGCGCTCAGCCAATCCGCCACACCTCGTCGAAATCGGGCTGGCACCGCACCAGCATCTCGTACCAGCATTTCATGAAGGCATCGAGGAACCGCCGGTTGGTGTCGATCAAATGGATGTTCATGAAATCGAGGCTTTCGAAGGAGCGCGAGAAGACGGCGTAGTCCTCGCGCAGGCCTTCCGGCGTCATGCGCATGGCCGGGAAATAGGCGGTCGGCAGGAAGCGGGCATCGACGGCGATCCGCTGCAGATCAGGCCGGAAGGCGTTCACCAGCAGTTCGATGTAGCGCATCCCCGAGCGGGCGGCCGCCTCGCTGAACCACATCAGCGCCCGCCGCAGGTCGACCGAACCGATCCGGTAGCCCAGGATCATGCCGTTGCCATCGGCTTCGTTGAAATGGACGAAGAATTCGGCCGTCTGGTCGGGGGTGGTGACCAGCAGGTTGGGCTCCATGAAGGGGAAGAAGACCTTGTCCATCAGATCGCGGTCTTGCAGGTCGTCGAACCGCTTGCGCAGACGGTTCTCGTCGGATTCGATCCGGAATTCGAGCGGCTCTCCCATCTGGCGCGGGTCGGACAACGGCAGGTCGACGGGGGTCTCGGCCTCCAGCGACAGGACATCCCGGACGATCTTGTAGAACTCCCGCACCTCGGGAACCAGCTGCGGGCTGCGCCGCCGCGCGGCCAGGGTGCCCTCGCGGAAGTAGATCTCGAGGCCGTGCGTCTCGAACGATTCGACTTTGCGGACATTCGGGAAAATGCCCATCGGCCGGAAGTCGAGGTGCTCGAGGACCACCTGGGGGGCGACGCTGACCGTCCGGGTGGTGGCATAGATGACATCGCAGGTGCGCGTGCGTTTCGTCAGACGTTCGAGGCCATGCTTGACGATGGTGCGCATGATGTCCTGCCCGCGGAATTCCTCGAGGACGACGGCGCCATAGACTTTGCCGATTTTGTTGACCGGGTCGATGGCGAAGATGACCGAGCCGATGATCTCCTCGCCGAGGTGGGCCAGCACCCAGAAGTAGTTGGGATCGTTCAGCTTCTTCCGCATCGAGGCGGGGTCTGAGACATCCCGCAGGGTGTAACGACCTTTGTAGACCCGCTCATACAAGCGGATGATGCCAGGAATGTCCTGCTCCTGCCCAGGCTGGCAGTGGACCTCGCGACCGTCCTCCAGGGTTATGCGTTGCATGCTTCCTCTCGGCGGCGGAATCGCATCTTCGACCGCCTCGTCAGTATACCGCCCATATTTGTACAAGTCAAGGAAAGCCGATGCGAGAGGCGCTCATCCGTGTTCGGATCGCGGGTTTCGCGATCCGCCCGCCCGCGATTGACGTGCCCTTTAGAATGCCCCCGACCGAAGGGCACCTTCCATTTCCCCGGGTCGGGGCACCAGGACGTCGATCCGCCACCCCGCCGTATGCCCTAAGATGCTCAATCCATCAATATCTTCGCGAGGTTTCGAACGTTGTAAAAAAATTCGTGCACACCCTCTTGTCGGGGCCACCCCCTTATGCTATGTTGGGCCATCCCTGAACCAAACGAGGTCACCCCCTTTGGAAGCGATGATCCTGGAATTCCTCCAGGCGTGCGAAAAGGAGCGATCCCTCTCGCCGCATACGGTGCGGGGGTATCGGGGCGACCTCGAACGGTTCCTCCACTGGGCCCGCCGTTCCCTCGGCAGCCTCGACCCGCGCCGCCTCGAGCGCCTCCGGCCGGCCGAGATCCGCAGCTTCCTGTCGCTGCGCCGCCAGGAGGGGCTGGCCCCCATCAGCCTCCGCCGCACCCAGTCGGCGTTGCGGGCCTTCTTCCGCTTCGGGCTTCGCCGGCAGTGGTTCACCCGCAACCCCATGGAAGGAGTCGACTCCCCCAAGACCGGGCGGCCCCTTCCGCAGGTGCTCACGGCCGGGGAAGCCGAGCGGTTGCTCGCCGCCCCCGAAGACTCCTTGCTGGGCCTGCGCGATCGCGCCATCCTCGAAATCCTCTATGGAAGTGGGTTGCGAGTGTCCGAGGCGGCTGGTCTGACGCTCGTCGCCGTCGATCTGACCGGGCGCACCCTGTGCGTTCATGGCAAGGGACGCAAGGACCGCGTGGTGCCCCTCACCCCGGCCGCCGCGCAGGCGATCGAGGCCTACCTCGCCCGCCGCCGCGCCGAACAACCCGAGGCCGCCGGGCACCCTGCCTTGTTCTTGAGCCGATTCGCCACGCCGCTGACCGCGCGCAGCATCGCCCGCCTCCTCGACAAGCATTCCCGCCGGGCGGGCCTGATGAAAACGGTGCGTCCGCATGCCCTGCGCCATTCCTTCGCCACCCATCTGCTCGACGGCGGCGCCGACTTGCGGGCCGTCCAGGAAATGCTCGGGCATGCCTCCCTCTCCACTACCCAGATCTATACCCACCTGAGCAAAGAAAAGCTCAAGACGGTCTACCTTCAGTCTCACCCCCGGGCCGGAGGTCGGAAATGAACATGCGTGCCACCACCATTCTGGCCGTGCTGCGCCATCGCCGTCTGGCCATGGCGGGCGACGGCCAGGTCACTCTGGGCCAGCAGATCGTCAAAAGCAAGGCCCGCAAGATCCGCCGCTTCTATCAAGATGGCATCCTGGGCGGGTTCGCCGGCCATACCGCCGACGCCTTGACCCTCTTCGAACGGTTCGAAGCCAAGATCATGGCCGCCTCGGGCAACCTCAAGCGCGCCGCGGTCGACCTGGCCAAGGACTGGCGCATGGACCGCGCCTTGCGCCGCCTCGAAGCCATGCTGTTGGTCGGCGACCGCGAGCAGATCCTGATGGTCTCCGGGCAGGGCGACATTCTCGAGCCCGATGAGCCCATCGCCGCCATCGGCTCGGGCGCCCCGGTCGCCCTCGCAGCGGCGCGGGCCCTGTTCCGGCATACCTCGCTGTCGGCCGAGGAGATCGCCCGCGAGGCCCTGTTGATCGCCGCCGAGCAGTGCATCTTCACCAACGCCCAGATCACCCTGGAGATCCTGGAATGACCGATTCCCCCGTCATCAACCTGCCGCGCGGCGAACCCACCCCCCAGGAAACGGTGGCCGAACTCGATCGCTACATCGTCGGCCAGGCCAAGGCCAAACGGGCCGTCGCCGTCGCCCTCCGCAACCGCTATCGCCGTCGCCAGATCACCGGCCCCCTGCGCGACGACGTCCGCCCCAAGAACATCCTGATGATCGGGCCCACCGGGGTCGGCAAGACCGAGATCGCCCGCCGCCTCGCCCAGATCGCCGGGGTGCCCTTCCTCAAAGTCGAGGCCACCAAATTCACCGAAGTCGGGTACGTCGGCCGCGACGTCGATTCGATGATCCGCGATCTCGTCGAGGTCGCCATCCGCCTCCTGCGCACCCGCAAGCTCGAAGCCCTGACTCCGAAAGCCCGCCAGCGGGCCCGCGAACGCCTGCTCGACGTCCTCCTCCCGCCGTCGCGCCCGCGGCATCCGCTCAGCGGCTTCGAAAAAGACTCAACCGCAACGCCCGGCCTGCCGATGGACCGTATAGAGACTGATTCCGAGTCGCACGCCCGGTCCAGGATCGCGGCCCGGCTCGACGCAGGAGACCTCGACGACAAGATGGTGGAGATCGACGTGACCGAGACGGTGACCCCCATGGTGGAAGTCTTCACCCAGAGCGGCATCGAAGAGATGGGCTTCAACCTGCAGGGGTTCCAGTCGGCGCTCGGCAACCTGTTCCCGCCCCGCCACAAGCGACGGCAGGTCAAGGTGGCCGAGGCCCGCGAGATCTTCTTCCATGAAGAGATCAACCGCCTCCTCGACCAGGAGGAACTGCAGCGCGAAGCGGTCCGCCTGGCCGAAGACAGCGGCATCGTCTTCCTCGACGAGATCGACAAGATCGCCGCCTCCTACGTCAGCAAGACGGGGCCCGACGTCTCTCGCGAAGGCGTGCAGCGCGACCTGCTGCCGCTGGTCGAAGGCACCACCGTGGTCACCAAGTACGGCATGGTCAAGACCGACCACATCCTGTTCATCGCGGCGGGCGCCTTCAATGTCAGCAAGCCTTCCGATCTCATCCCCGAGCTGCAGGGGCGGTTCCCCGTTCGCGTCGAACTCGACAAGCTGACCGTCGATGACTTCAAGCGCATCCTGACCGAGCCCCAGAACGCCCTGGTCAAGCAGTACGCGGCGCTGCTCGAGGTCGATGGGGTCGCCCTGCGGTTCCACCCCGACGCCATCGACCGGATCGCCCGCTTCGCCTGCGAGGCCAACGCCAACCAGGAGAATATCGGGGCTCGCCGTCTGCACACGATCATGGAGCTGCTCCTCGACGAGATCAGCTTCCAGGCCCCCGCCGAGCGCCAGGGCGAGGTCGAGATCACCCCCGAACTGGTCGAGCGCATCCTGGCGCCTGTCCTGCAGAACCAGGATCTGGCCCGCTTCATCCTGTGAGCAAGGAGTGCGACATGAAACGGTCTCCCCGCGTCGTTCGGCCCCCCGAAACCCTGCCGCTGGTGCGGTTTCGCTGGTTGCCCGGCCGCGGATCCATCCTGTGGAGGACCAGTCATGTTTAGGGACATCACCGGTACCGCGACCTTCAACCTCCTCGCCAAGGGCCTCGAGGTCTCGGCCCGCCGCCATCGCGTCATCGCCAACAACATCGCCAACGTCAACACCCCCCGCTTCAAACGGCAGATCATCACGTTCGAGGAAGAGATGGCCAAGGTCTTCGACGGCAAGGTCGAGCTGGTGGGCAAACGCCTCGATGACCGGCACATCCCGATCGAACAGGTCAACTACATGGATGTGCAGCCGACCACCATCACCGATCGCGCCCACGTCATGCGCAACGACAAGAACAACGTCGACATCGACGTCGAGATGAGCGACCTGGCCAAGAACACCATGACCTATCAGGTCCATAGCGCGCGTCTCGCCGCCATGTTCGAAGGGCTCAACGACGTCATCACGAGAGGAGGGCGCGTCTGATGGGCATCGGCATGTTCCGCGCCATCGACGTCTCCGCGTCCGGCCTGACCGCCGAACGCCTCCGGATGGACGTCATCTCCAACAACATCGCCAACGTCAACACCACCCGCACCGAAGATGGCGGCCCCTTCCGGCGCCAGCTCTGCATCTTCCAGGCCCGCAAGCCCTTCGCCCGCTGGCCCCTGCTCGATCGCAAGAAACCCCAGGAGATCGGCTACGGCGTGCGGGTCTGCGCCATCATGTCCGATCAGGCGCCGTTCAAGCTGATCTACGATCCGAACCACCCCGATGCCGACAAGGATGGCTACGTTCGCATGCCCAACATCAACATCGTCCACGAGATGGTGGACATGATCACCGCCACCCGCGCCTATGAAGCCAATGTCACCTGCATCAACGCGAGCAAGGACATGTTCAACGCGGCGCTGGGCATCGGCGGCAGGAGGTGATGACCGACCATGAGAGTGCTCGAGCGCAGTCCCTTCGTCGATCTGCCCGGTCGTTTGCGGCCGGCGCAGACCAATGCCAAGGAACAGTGGTACGCCTTCGCCGAGAAGCTGCAGGGGGCCATCGACGAAGTCGACGGCCTCGGCAAGGAAAGCGAGCGGTTGACCCAGGATGCCGTGCTGGGGCGGGTCGACAACCTGCACGATGTCATGATCGCCGCCGAAAAAGCGCGCACCGCCATGAACCTGACCCTCGAGGTGCGCGGCAAGGTCATCGAAGCCTACAAGGAAATCATGCGCATGCAGTTCTGAGCGTGAACTGACCGGGTAGCCCCCGGACCGCCAACAGAGAGACCGGACCGGTCGTCCCGCCACCAGAATAAAAAGAGATAGCGGGAGAAGACCACAGGGCAGGGAGTAAGGGGTATGACGGAGTTTCTGCGGCAGCTATGGGAACCGATCGCCAGACTACCGCGCAGTCAGCAGATCGCGCTGGGCGTGATCACGGTGCTGGTGTTCGCGGGGATCATCCTCGCGACCATGTGGGGTTCCCAGAAGGAGTACATCCAGCTCTTCGAAGAGGCCCTCAAGATCGAGGATGCCGGCAAGGTCGTCGCCAAGCTGCGCGAGCTGAACATCGATTACAAGCTGGGCAAGGACAGCACCGACATCCTGGTGCCCCTCACCGACAAGTCCTACATCCTGCTGCAACTCGCCCAGGAGAAGACCCTGCCCCAGGCCCGGCCCGGTTGGCAGAAACTGATCGACGAACGCTCGATCTTCGCGGGCACCACCCAGCAGGAGTTCGAGTTGAACTATGTGCGCGGTCTTCAAGAAGAACTCGAGAACGGGCTGGTACGCCTCGAGCCCATCGAGAATGCCAAGGTCTACATCGTCAAGCCCAAGAAGGAGGTCTTCAAGGAAGACCAGAAAGAACCGACGGCCAGCATCTTCCTGAAGCTGAAACCCGGCTACGAGATCACCAAGGAGCAGATCCGGGCCATCCGCGACTGGGTGACCACCGCGGTCGAGGGTCTGAAGCCCGAGAACATCCGCATCACCGACAGCAACGCCCGCGATCTCAGCCGCATGCTCGAGGAAGACGAGGAGCTGTCGCTCGATCGCATCAAGTCGGCGCAGCTCAAGCACAAGAAGGAAGTCGAGCGCGATCTGCAGAAGAAGCTGCAGAGCCAGTTCGAACAGGTCTTCGGCTATGGCAAGGCGGTGGTGCGGGTCGACTGCACCATGGACTTCGACCAGAAGGAAGCGATCAGCGATGTCGTCATCCCGCCGGTCGAGGGCAGCTCGACCGGGGTGACCATCTCCGAGAAGCTCGAGAACGAGGAATACCGCGGCAAGGATCTGGTGCAGGACGGCGAGCCCGGGGTCAATTCCAACCTTCCGCCCGGCGCCCCGGCCTATCCGGGCACCGAGAACGAGACCTGGAACGAATACAAGCGCAATGCCGCCATTCGCAACTACGAATTCACCCGCTCCAAAGAGAAATATGTCAAAGAGCAAGGCAACCTCAAACGCTTGACGGTTTCGATCATCCTCGATGCCGACCAGCGCCAGCTGGGCACCGATGCCGAGGAGCAGCTCCGCTCCATCGCCCAGGCCACGGTCGGGTTCAACAAGCGTCGGGGCGACGTGCTCACCCTGATGGTCATGCCCTTCAATCGCGACCTCGAGGAGCGGGCGCGGCGTGAACTGGAAGAGCGGCAGCGGCAGGAGAGAACGATGTTCATGATGGTGGTCGGCCTGTTGATGGCCATCCCCGTATTGCTGGGCCTGGTCTACATCTTCGTCCGCGTCTCCCGCGCCCGCGTGCTGGCCCAGGAGCAGAAGATGCTGGAAGAGGCCGCGCGCGAGGCCGAAGCCATCCGCAAGGCCGAAGAACTGCGCAAGGCCAAGCTCCGCGAGCAGCAGGAAGCCGAGTGGGAACGCCGCTTCCAGGACATCAACAACTTCTTCCCGGAGATCACCGACTTGGAAGAGAAACGCCGCAAGGTTCAAGACCTGCGCTACAAGGCCTACCTGTATGCGCGTGACAATGATTCCCTGCCCATCGACTTCGATGAGATGACCCCCGAAGAGCAGTACCTCTACAAGGAAGCCTTCAAGCGCAAGGCCGATGGCACGCTCGAGGAGGGCATCAACCGCCTGCTGGCGCTGATCGCCGAGCGCGATCGGGCCCGCGAAGACGAACTGGCGCGCCTCAAGCAGGAGGCCGAGGCCCGCGCCAAGCTCGAAGAACGCGTGCGCAAGATGGTGGCCGCCAAGCCCGACGATGCGGTCCAGGTGCTGCGCATCTGGCTGGAGGAGTGACGCGCCATGGCCGATCCCCGTTCGCCGGCGACCGAAGGTTCCCCCCTGCCCGAGCCCCCGCGCCTCGATCTGCCCGGCCGCACCAAGGCCGCCATCCTCCTGATCTTCCTGGGCCCCGAGACCAGCGGCACCATCTTCCAGTCTCTCAACGACGCCGAGATCGAGATGCTCACCATCGAGATCGCCCGGCAGCGCAAGATCTCGACCGAGGCCAAGGAAGCCGTTCTCTTCGAGTTCGAGCAGTTGATGATGGCGCGCGAGTTCTACTCCGAAGGCGGTCTCGATTACGCCAAGGGCCTCCTCGAGAAGACCGTCGGGCCCGGCCGGGCGCTCGAGATCCTGTCCCGCATGGGCACCTCGCTCCAGGTGCGGCCCTTCGAAGCGGCGCGGACCGCCGATCCCAGCCAGCTCGCCACCCTCATCCAGAACGAGCATCCGCAGACGATCTGTCTGATCCTCGCCTACCTGCAGCCCGAGAAGGCCGCCATGATCCTGCAGTCGCTGCCGCCCGACACCCAGACCGAGATCGCCAAGCGGCTCGCCCTCATGGACCGCACCAGCCCCGAGATCACCCGCGAGGTCGAGAACTACCTCGAGAAGAAGCTGTCCGCCGTCCTCGGCCAGGATCTGGCCAGCGCCGGCGGCATCGATGCCCTGGTCAACGTCCTCAATCAGGTCGACCGCGCCACCGAGAAGACGATCATCGAGACCATGGAAGTGCAGGAACCGAGCCTGGCCGAAGAGGTCAAGAAACGCCTGTTCGTCTTCGAGGACGTCGTGCTCATCGACGATCGCGGCATCCAGCGCCTGCTCAAGGAGATCGACCCGAAAGATCTGTCGATCTCGCTCAAGGGCGTCACCGACGAGGTCAAGGAGAAATTCTACAAGAACATGTCGAAGCGCGCCGCCGAGATGCTCAAGGAAGAGATGGCCTACATGGGCCCGGTGCGCATCCGCGATGTCGATCAGGCGCAGCAGCGCATCGTCGCCGTCGTCAAGAACCTCGAGGCGAAGGGCGAGATCATCATCGCCCGCCCCGGAGAGGAGGAACTGATTGGCTAGCCCCTTCGTCGCCCGCCGTGGCATCGACATCCTGGCCGATATCATGCAGTGCATGGACCCGGCCGCCTCGCGCACCCTGCTGCAGAACCTCGCCAAGAGCGTGCCGGCCGTCGCCGGCGAGCTGCGCAAGCGCCTCTTCACCTTCGACGATCTCGCCCACGGCGATGCCCGTGGCCTGCAGCGCCTGCTCAAACTGACCACGCTGCGCGATCTGGCCCTCGCGCTCAAAGGCGCCAGCGAGGCCGTGCTGCAGGCTCTGGCCGCCAACATGTCGCAGCGCGCCATCGAAGACCTGCGCGACGAGATCACCCATCTCGGGCCCCGCCGGGTCAGCGAGATCGAGGAAGCCCGCCACCGCATCCTCCTCACCGCCCGCCAGCTCGTCGAGAAGCGGGAACTCTTCATCCAGCGCGGCCGCCCTGACGAGCGGCTGGTCGACTGACCCCCGACTCCGCCATGGCCCGCATCTACAAAGCCTTCCAGGTCAAGATCGACAAGGACCACAAAGTCGCCATTCCCACCGCGAACCAGCCGGCGGCCCCGCCGGCCGAGACCGAGGAGGACATCGAAGGCCTCTTCCGGGAACTCTCGCCCGATCGCCTGGCCGGTACCGGCGCCAAAGGAACGGTCGACCCCGAGGCCAGGGCTCCCGCCGGCCCCGAGAAAACCGCCCCGGGGGCCCCACCGGGCGGCCCCGCGGCGAGTCCTCCCACCGGTGGTGCCGCTCCTGCCCCCGCCGCCGGCCCCGGCGTCGGGCCTGGGGCGGGGCCCAGCCCCGGTAGCGGGCCCGGGGCCGCGCGGCCGGGCGGCGGCCAGGCCGGGCCCCTCCCGCCGGGGGCCATCGAGGCCGTTCTCTCCGCTCCGGCCACGGCTGCGCGCGATGGCAGCGCCATGTCGGCGGTCAAACGCAAGGCCCTCGAGCTGATGGCCCTCGAACAGCGTCTGCGCGAATGGGAGCAGTCCCTGGTCGAGCGCGAGAGCGCCCTGCTCAAAGAAGAAGAGAAATTCCATCATGAGATGATGGCCCGGCGCCAGACCGTCGAAGAAGAGACGAAAAAGCAGCTCGAGATGGCGCGCAAGAGCGCCGAGACGATCATGGCCACCGCCCGGGCCGAAGCCGAGACCCTGCGCAAAGGCCTGGCCGTCGAACTCGAGGCCATCAAGCAGAAAGCCTACAAGGAAGGCTTCGCCCTCGGCGAAGAGAAAGGCATCGCGGCCGGCGAGAAGGCCGGGCTCGAAGAGATCCGGCTCGACTGGCAGAATCTGATGCAGGAGACCGAGCTGCTGATCAGCGAACTGCAGACCAGCCGCATGGGGCTGCTCAAAGCGGCCGAAGAAGAGATGGTCAAGCTGGTCATCGCCTTCGCCAAACGGGTGCTGAAGACCGAACCGCTGGTGCGCCCCGAGATCATCCTGCAGAACATCGACGCCGCCCTCAACAAGATCTCCGAGGTCGACAAGATCGTCATCCGCATCAACCTCAAAGACAAGAGCATGACCGAAGCGCACAAACAGGAGTTCCTGCGCCGGCTTCATGCCGTCGCCGACGTCAAGGTGGTGGAAGACCCCTCCCTGGCGCCGGGCGGCGTCAAGATCGAGACCGGGGTCGGCACCATCGATGCCACCCTCGAGACCCAGGCCCAGGAACTCGAGAACCAGATGCTGAAATACCTGAAGCGGCCGGAGTGAGGGGCGTGCAGGGCGGGCGCGACGGAACCTGGCAGGGGGCGGGACGATGAACTTCCCCTTCTCCGAGTACGTCAACGTCATCGAACAGACCGATCCCATCCGGGTCAATGGGCGGGTCACCCAGGTCATCGGCCTGCTCATCGAAGCCACCGGGCCGCAGGTGCCGGTCGGCGAGGTCTGCCACGTCATGACCGGCCTGGGGCCGGCCCCCTGCGAGGTCGTCGGCTTCCGCCGCAGTTCGATCCTGCTGATGCCCCTCATCAGCACGGCCGGCATTCGCCAGGGGAGCGAGGTGGTGCCGCTCGGTCGGCCCCTGACCGCGCCGGCCGGCGATGCGCTGCTCGGTCGGCTGATCGATGGCCTGGGCAACCCCCAGGACGAAAAGGGCGACCTGCCGCCCACCCTCGAGCGGGTGCCGATCACGCGCGATCCGCCCAACCCCTTCGCCCGTCGCCGCATCACCGCTCCGCTCGAGACCGGGGTCAAGGTGCTCGATGCCCTGCTCACCATGGGGCGCGGGCAGCGCCTGGGCATCTTTTCCGGGTCCGGCGTCGGCAAGAGCACGCTGATGGGCATGATCTGCCGCAGTTCCAAGGCCGATGTCAACGTCATCGGCCTGATCGGCGAACGCGGCCGCGAAGTGCGCGAGTTCATCGAGAAGGATCTCGGCCCCGAAGGGCTGCGGCGGTCGGTGGTCGTCGTCGCCACCTCCGATCAGCCGGCCCTGGTGCGCGTCAAGGCGGCCTTCACCGCGACCGCCATCGCCGAATACTTCCGCGATCAGGGCAAAGATGTCATGTTGATGATGGACTCGGTCACGCGGTTCGCCCTCTCCCAGCGGGAGATCGGCCTGGCGGTCGGCGAGCCGCCCACCACCCGCGGCTATACGCCTTCCGTCTTCAGTCTGCTGCCCAAGCTGCTCGAACGGGCCGGCACCTCGCGCACCGGTTCGATCACCGCCATCTACACCGTGCTGGTCGAAGGCGGCGACATGGATGAACCGGTGGCCGACGCCGTGCGCGGTATCCTCGACGGCCACCTCGTGCTGTCGCGCGAAATGGCGCATCAGAACCTCTTCCCGGCCGTCGACATCCTGGCCAGCATCTCGCGTCTGATGCCCGACATCGTGTCCAAGCGGCATTTCGAGATCGCCGGGAAGGTGCGCGATCTCTATGCCACCTACCAGCAGTCCGCCGACCTGGTCAACATCGGCGCCTACAAGAAAGGCACCAACCCCAAGATCGACGATGCCGTCGAACGGCTGCCCCGCATCCAGGCCTTCATCCGGCAGGGCATCCGCGAGGTCGTGCCGTTCGACGAGAGCGTGAAGCTGCTCGAGGCCATTCTGGCATGAGCGGCCTGGCCGACGGCGGGCGGAGAGGGTGATCGCGCATGGCGTTCGCGTTCCGGTTCCAGTCGTTGTTGACCCTGGCGCTGCATGAAGAAGACGAGGTGAAGCGGCGGCTGGCCGTCAAAGACGGCCAGATCAACGAGGTCGAGGCCAGGATCGCCCGCCTGACCGCCGAATACGACGCCGCCATGGAAGAGAAAGCGCAGGCGCTGCTGGCCGGCCGCATGGATACCATCCGGCTGTTCCACCCCTACCTGGTGCGCCTGCAGAAGACCCGCGAGTACCATGAAGAAGAGAAGGCCCGCCTGCAGGCCCAGCGGGAGAAGATCGTCGCCGAGCTGGCCGAGAAGCGGCGGCAGCGCAAGATCTACGAAAAGCTCCGCGAGCGCGACGAGAAGGCCTATCGGCAGGCCCAGCAGCGGCTCGACCAGAAGCGCCTCGATGGGTTCATCGCGCGGCGCGACCAGCTCGACCGGGAGGAGGAAGGCAATGCTTGAACGGATGCGCGAGATCATGGAACGGATCGACGAACTCAACACCTCGTTCCGGGGCATGGCCCCGCGCCGGATCCGGCGCGAGAAGGCCACCTTCGCCAGCGCCCTGCAGGAGGCCCAGCAGGCTCCTTTGGCCAGGCCGGGCGCGCCCGGCACGCCCGGCGGCGCCGCCGGCACCGACCAGGGCCAGTCCGCGCGGCCCAACCTGTCGGCGGTCGCCCCGCTGGCCGCTCCCTCGCCGGCCTCGCTGGGCGCCATGGCCGCCACCAGCCGGTCGGCCCTGTATGCCGACCTGATCAGGAAATACGCCCAGGCCAACGGCGTCGACCCGCAGTTGGTGCAACGGGTCATCGAGGCCGAGTCGGGCTATGATCCGCGCAGCGTCAGCAAGAAGGGCGCCCTGGGCCTGATGCAACTGATGCCCGAGACCGCCCGCGAGCTGGGGGTGACCGATCCCTTCGACCCCGAACAGAACATCGCCGGCGGCACGAAATACCTGGCGATGATGCTCGATCGCTTCCAGGGCGACCTGCACCGCGCCCTCGCCGCCTACAACGCCGGCCCCACCGTCGTCCAGAACCACGGCGGCATCCCCCCCTTCCCCGAGACGAAACGCTTCATCGCCAAAGTCCTGCGCCAGCCCTCGCCCCGGCCGCCGACCACCCCCTGACCCCCCTCCGCCCGCTTTGCTCTGGCCATGAAGAGGGCGATCCTCCGATAACTTTCAGGTGATCCTTGCCTCGCAGCATCGCGAGGGAGAGGGAGGGCAAGGATCGCCACCTCCCTTCCTCAGTGTTTCCCGGGACGAGGCCTCGAGGCCCAAAACTGGCTTGGGGCACCAGAAGATGACGTTATTGATGAATCGTCGGGGCTGGTTGAGGTCTAGTCGAGGGGGGAGAAGGTTTTCTGGCCAGGAGTCTCTTGTCTCCGTTGATGCGATCTCGGGCTTTTTTGACAAGACACCGATGGCGTTCTCGATGTGACAGCCTGATCAGATCCTCCGTCGGCTCTCAACCCACAATCACTTTCGGTCAGATGATCCGCCGAAAGGAGCGGTCTTGCTTCTCCTTCGATCTGGCATCGAGATGGGGGCAGGGAGCCTCTGATCTGAAGGAGAAACGGCCCTCCTGGAATCCCTCAAAAGGGCCTGCGGTCAGGGGCCTTCCCCTTAAGGGGTTCGGGGAAAACGACGGCTGACCCAGGCCCATCACGCCGAGGGTGAAAAAAGATCGCGATCCTTAACCGAAAATTAACCTCGCTCCCCTTATCTTTGAAATGGGGGAATCGCTCCCACGCCTTCGTCGGCCTGCGCCGCTCGCCGGCCGCCCGGGAAACGTGAACCGTTGCCCGGCAGGGAAGCGGGGCCCAAGGCCTGTGCCCTGAAAGGGCGAAGGGAGAACGCCCCTTGCCCCGCCTGAAGGCGTTCTCGCGGGGATCATCCAGACGGCGGCTGGTTCGTCGAACCGATCTGCTGATGCAGCCGAGAAAGGAGTCGTATGAAAAGATCTTGGCTATGGCGTGGGCGGTGGCTGTTTCCGGCGCTGATTCTCAGCGTGATGCTCATCGGTTCCTTCGTCGGCTGTCGACGGCTCACCGGGCCCTCCGATGATGGAACCTTGGTCGAAAGCCTTGGTCTCGAGCTGACGGGGAAGGTGATCCTGCCCGACTCCCTCGCCGAGGTCCCCGCCGGCCTGCGGGAGGTCGACCCGGCCAGGCGCGCCGCCGCCGGCCGTTCGGGCACCCCTGCCGCCGGCGCCCTCGTCTGGATCGAGGAGCTTCCCGATCTGCCCGCCCAGGTGACCGATGCGTCCGGGGTCTTCCGCTTCACCGGGCTTCCGAACGGAACATTCCGGGTCGTCGCCAAGTTGGTTCGCTCGGGCAAGACCTTCAAGGTCCGGTCTGAACCGACGGAACCCACAAACCTCCCAACGACCGCGGCCCAGCCGGCCGCGCTCGAGTTGATGCTGGCCGCCGCGGCCAAGATCGTCACGGGGGTCCTCCGCGATCCGACCGGCGCGTTCTATCCGCCGGGAACGGTCCTCATGCTCTGGGGAGAGAAATTCTACGTCCAGGAAGACGGCCGGTTTACCTCGCCCGAACTGCCCAACGACGTCGAGGCCGCCGATATCATCATTGTCGTGACCGGGGCGACCCCGAATGAGCGGCCGAAGGTCACGGTGCATTTGGTCTCGACAGATGAACCGACCACGGTCGAGATCCAGATTCCGGGAACCCCCGATCAGGTCCCGCCGATCGGGGCGTCATTCATCGCGCAGAAAGGCGGGAAGCCGATTTCGGAGGCGAATACCGTGAGGCCCGGCGATCGGGTCGACATCGCTCTGACCTTGATCAACATCACCCGGACGACGCCCGGCCTCACCTTCGAGTGGGATCCCGGTCGCGGAACCTTCTCGCCCCCTCCCGGCAATCTTGACTCCGCCGTCTGGATCGCGCCCTCGACCGGGCTGGCGACCGTCAGCGTCAAGATCAGCGCCCCGGATCGGGGCTTCTGCCGTGTGCATCTGCCCATCGTGGTGGGCTCTGCCCAGACAACCTACGTGTCGGTGACCTTCGATGCGCAGGGCGGGTCGAACATAGCCCCGAAGACGGTCGCCCAGGGCGAGAAGGTCACGCCGCCGGCCGACCCGACCCGCCCCGGGTATACGTTCGCGGGCTGGTACAAAGACGCGGCCTGCACCACAGCCTGGAACTTCGCCACCGACACCGTCACGTCCAACCTGACCCTCTACGCCAAGTGGGTGGCCCAGTCGGTGACCACATACCAGGTGACCTTCGAGACGCAGGACGGGTCACCGGTAGCCCCGAAGACGGTCGCCCAGGGCGAGAAGGTCACGCCGCCGGCCGCCCCGACCCGCACCGGGTATACGTTCGCCGGCTGGTATAAAGAAGCGGCCTGCCTCAATGCCTGGAACTTCGCCACCGACACCGTCACGGCCAACCTGACCCTCTACGCCAAATGGGTGGCCCAGTCGGTGACCACATACCAGGTGACCTTCGACACGCAGGACGGGTCACCGGTAGCCCCGAAGACGGTCGCCCAGGGCGAGAAGGTCACGCCGCCGGCCGACCCGACCCGCCCCGGGTATACGTTCGCCGGCTGGTACAAAGATGCGGCCTGCACCACCGCCTGGAACTTCGCCACCGACACCGTCACGGCCAACCTGACCCTCTACGCCAAGTGGGTGGCCCAGGCGGTGACCACGTACCAGGTGACCTTCGACACGCAGGACGGGTCACCGGTAGCCCCGAAGACGGTCGCCCAGGGCGAGAAGGTCACGCCGCCGGCCGACCCGACCCGCCCCGGGTATACGTTCGCGGGCTGGTACAAAGACGCGGCCTGCACCACAGCCTGGAACTTCGCCACCGACACCGTCACGTCCAACCTGACCCTCTACGCCAAGTGGGTGGCCCAGGCGGTGACCACGTACCAGGTGGCCTTCGAGACGCAGGGCGGGTCAGAGGTCGCCCCGAAGACGGTCGCCCAGGGCGAGAAGGTCGCGCCGCCGGCCGACCCGACCCGCCCCGGGTATACGTTCGCGGGCTGGTACAAAGACGCGGCCTGCACCACAGCCTGGAACTTCGCCACCGACACCGTCACGTCCAACCTGACCCTCTACGCCAAATGGGTAGCCCAGTCGGTGACCACGTACCAGGTGGCCTTCGAGACGCAGGGCGGGTCGAACGTAGACCCGAAGACCGTCGCCCAGGGCGAGAAGGTCACGCCCCCGGCCGACCCGACCCGCCCCGGGTATACGTTCGCCGGCTGGTACAAGGAAGCGGCCTGCCTCAACGCCTGGAACTTCGCCACCGACACCGTCACGTCCAACCTGACCCTCTACGCCAAATGGGTGGCCCAGGCGGTGACCACCTACCAGGTAACCTTCGATGCGCAGGGCGGGTCGAACGTAGACCCGAAGACCGTCGCCCAGGGCGAGAAGGTCACGCCCCCGGCCGACCCGACCCGCACCGGGTATACGTTCGCCGGCTGGTACAAGGAAGCGGCCTGCACCAACGCCTGGAACTTCGCCACCGACACCGTCACGTCCAACCTGACCCTCTACGCCAAATGGGTGGCCCAGGCGGTGACCACCTACCAGGTAACCTTCGATGCGCAGGGCGGGTCGAACGTAGACCCGAAGACCGTCGCCCAGGGCG